>NZ_JADPKR010000046.1 GCF_023074055.1 Bradyrhizobium sp. 141 | reverse complement strand
TCGAACGGCGACCCAGCTCGGGCGGCCACCCGGGCTGGGCCATTCCTCACGGAACGGCTCAATATAATCGATCGCCCTAATACAAGGGTGGGCAAAGCGGCGCGTGCCCACCGCGTCTATCGACGCCCGGAAACTTCGTGGGCACGGCGCGCGAAGGGCGCGCCTTTGCCCACCTCTACGAAACTCGCCTCACCGCCCCTGCTCGGCAAACTCGTGCTTGGTGTCATGGCCGCCCACGAACACCAGGATGCCGGCAAGCAGGGGCAGCACGGCGAGCACCAGCAGACCGGTTGAGGTCTGCCCCGTGGCTTCCTTGACCCAGCCGATCAGGTACGGCCCGCCGAAGCCGGCGAGGTTGCCGATCGAGTTGATCAGGGCAATGCCACCGGCGGCCGCGGTGCCGGAGAGCCAGGCGGTCGGCAGGGTCCAGAACACACCGAAGCAGCAGAACACGCCGATCGCGGCAACTGTCAGCACCACCATCGTCATGGTGGGATCGGTGAGATAGCTGGAGAGGGCGAGCGCGACGGCGGTGAGCAGCAGCGGCGCACCGACATGCATCACGCGCTCGCGCGTCGCATCCGAATGTCGCGCCCACAGAATCATCGCGATGGTGCCGAACAGATACGGGATCGCGGTGACGAAGCCGGTCTGCGCATTGGTCAGCCCGAACGCCTTGACGATCTGCGGCAGCCAGAACTGCATGCCGTAGAGCGCCCCGACGAAGCCAAAATAGATCAGGCTGAGCGCGATCACCTTGGGCGAGGACAGCGCTTCGCCGAGCGAGAAATGCTTCACCGCCTGCTTGGCGGCGATCTCCGAATCGAGCTTCGCCTTGAGCCACGCCTTCTGCTCGCCCGACAGCCAATCCGCCTTCTCCGGCTTGTCGGTGAGATAGAACCAGGTGACGACGCCGAGCAGCACGGACGGGATGCCCTCGATGATGAACAGCCACTGCCAGCCCCTCAGGCCCATCATGCCGTCGAGCCCGAGCAGCAGGCCCGAGACCGGCGCACCGATCACGGTCGAGACCGGCACGGCGATCGCGAAGGCCGCAAGGAAGCGGGCGCGGTATTCGGCCGGATACCAGTAGGTGAGATAGAGGATGATGCCAGGGAAGAAGCCGGCCTCGGCGACACCGAGCAGGAAGCGCAGGACGTAGAAGCTCGTCACGCCGCTGACGAGCGCCATCAGCGCGGAGATGATGCCCCAGGTCACCATGATGCGGGCGATCCAGCGGCTGGCGCCGAACTTCTCCAGCGCCAGATTGCTCGGCACCTCGAAGATGAAATAGCCGATGAAGAAGATGCCGGCGCCCCAGGAGAAGATCAGGGGCGTGAACTTCAGCTCCGCATTCATGGTCAGCGCGGCGAAGCCGAGATTGACGCGGTCGAGATAGGAGAAGAAGTAGGCCAGCACCAGGAACGGAATCAGGCGCCAGGAGATTGCGCGAATCGTCGACGTCTCGATTTCGCTCTTGGCATTCTTGGCACCGCCGGCGGAACCGGCATAGGTGGTGGACTGGCTCATGGCTTCCCCCGGGTTGTTGCTTTTTGTGGGCTGGTTGGCGGTTTTGAGCATCGCGGGCAAAGAGTCAATGGAGCGAGCAATGCGCGCAGCGCAGCCGGATAAACCTGTTGCGCCGTTACGGACATCGCTGATCCGCGCCACCCTCGCCCTCGCGGTGATCGTCTGCGGGCTGTCCCTGCGCTGGTACGGCTTTCCACTCGGCCTGCCTGCATTCGTCGTGAAGTATGGCGGCTCGCTATTGTGGGCCACGATGGTGTTTCTGCTGGCCGGGGTTTTGCTGCCGCGGCTGTCACGCAGCCAACTCGCAGCCATCGCGGCGATCATCGCGATCGTCGTGGAATTCTCCCGGCTGATTCACACGCCATGGCTCGATGCATTCCGGCTGACGACGGCCGGCGCGCTGCTGCTCGGGCGCATCTTCTCGCTGTGGAATTTGGTGGCTTACGCGCTCGGGATTGTGTTCGGCGTTTGGATCGATCGGCTCGCCGAGACGCGCGGTTTCGTAGGTTGGGCAAAGCGAAGCGTGCCCACCAACGACATCTCGTGACGAGAACTGGTGGGCACACCGCTTCGCGCCTTTGCCCACCCTACGAGACCGGTGTTTTGCAACTCACTCCGCCAGCTGAAACCGCTCGAAGCGATCAAGCTCGTCCTCGATCACGCGCTTGATCTCCTTGCGCCCTGCCGTCTTCTTCCCCTGCCCGACCCAGGTCCATTTCTGCATCAAGAGCTTGTTGGCCTGCCGATCCGTCTTCAGGTCGAGCGCAGCGACGATCTCGTCGCCGACCAGCACCGGCAGCGCAAAATAGCCGAGCTTGCGTTTGGCCTTCGGCACATAGGCCTCGAACAGGTGGTTGTAACCGAAGATGAGATTGGTGCGCTTGCGCTGGATGATCAGGGGATCGAACGGCGAGAGGATGTGGACGAGGTCGGGCGACACCTCATGCGGCTCGAGCGCGGCGGGGAAGGCCCAATGCTCCTGCTTGCCGGCGCCCTCGAGCGCGATCGGCACGAGCTCGCCGCGGCGGACGCGCGCGGCGATCAGGCTCGCGACCGCCTTCTTGCGCGGCGCATCGAGATGACAGATCGAATCGAGGCTCACCACCCCTTGCGAGCGCAATGCGCGGTCGAGCAGATAGGCCGTGATCTCCCTTGACGAGGCGGGCCTCGGCAGCTTGTCCCAGCCGAAATGACGTGTCATCAGCTCGTAAGTCTTGAGCATACCCTGCCGCTCGCTGATGGTCACGGCGCCGGTATAGAAGGCAAGCTGCAACGCCCGCTTCGAAGGCTTGCGGCTCTGCCACAGGTGCTCCTTCTCGGTGAGCACGTCGTCCTCGATGTCGCGGATCGTCAGCGGACCGGCACGCACCAACCGCATCACCTTGCGCGTGTCGGCCGGCTTCACCGAGGCGAACCATTTGTGCCCCTCGCGGCGATGCTCGCGCATCGCCGGCAAGAAGAAGCGGAAGTCGTCAGCCGGAACGTAAGAGAGCGCGTGCGTCCAGTATTCGAACACGCGTTTGTCGACGCTCTGGGCGTGACGCAGATCGGCGCGGCGGTACGACGGGATACGGCTGAACAGGATATGGTGATGGCAGCGCTCGATGACGTTGATGGTGTCGATCTGCACATAGCCGAGATGAGCTACCGCGTCGGCGACGGCCTGCGCTCCGTCGCCGAACGGGGCGCGCTCATCCAGCCGCTGGGCGTGCAGCCAGATCTGCCGGGCCTGTGTCATGGTGAGGGAGAGCGGTTTTGGAGCGCGGGACATTGCGGGAAGCAATGTAGCGGGATTCGCTGGGGCAAACAAAAGATGCAAGAAAACCGCGCTGCCATCTGCTGACAGCGCGGTCGGTCAATCGACGCTCAACTATTTCGCGCTCATCTTCTGCGCCTTGATGTAGTGCTTGCAGGCGCCACGCATGTTGCCTTTGCTCATCTCGGTGTTGGCTGCAGCCATTTCCTTCGCCATCGCCTGTTTGGCGGGCGAATCCACGGTTCCCATCGCGGTCATCGATTTGCCGATCGCCTCGCCGGTACAGGGTTGCATCTTTGCCGCAGAAGCCGGCGAGGCCGCGAATGCGGCGAGCAGAACGGCCGAAAGCAACATCTTCATCGAATGTCTCCTCCGTAGAACAAAACCGGCGCCATGCCGGCCAACACGAGAGCCATTCTTCAGTGACAAGTTTTCAGGGAGAAGACATTTTCGTTGCTGCGCTGCAGTGCCAGCCCACTATTAGCGTGCGGCTTTTGGGCGCTCCCCGACGCTGCCCGTCGCGACATCCGGCTCGCACGACGCCTTGCCGCGCCCCTCCGACTGGCAGCGATAGACGTTGCCGGTGAGACGATCGACCAGCCAGATGTTTTCCTCGGTCGGCCCCTCGAGGCCAACATAGCGGGAGGTCATCCCCGTAATCAGCGTCGACAGCAGGATCGCCACCGCAATCATGGCTGCGCCGATATAGATGGGCATCGAGTTCAGGTGCACTGGCCGATCCGGCGGGCCGCTTCGATAGAACTGGTTGTCACGTTGGTAGTCGGTCGGCCTCGGCACTGGATGGAACTCAGCTCCCGGTCACGGACGAATTGTTGAATGATTGAAACGTGCTAGGCGGGCATCTGGACGAATTCTTGTTCGCGCGCGGGCCGCTCGGCGACGCCTTTGCGACGATCGGTGCACGCGGGTTTCCGAAAAACCCACGGGCCGGGTTCGAAGCAGTGATCGCGGCAGATCAGGGTGACCTCGGCTCGGCGGCCTTGGATGTGACCAAGATCACATCAAGCTCTTTGAACCTGCCCTAGGCTCGCAGCATCAAATCGCTATCAGGCGTAACACCGAGGATATGACAATGACCCGTTTTGATAAGTTCTTTGGACTGAAGGCGATGACTCTCACCGCCGCCCTGTCGATGACGGCGGGCTTGGCCATGGCCGGCGACAACAACGTCTCCACCGACAAGATCCTGGATGCACTGAAGCCGAAGCCGGCGACCCGCGGCCTGTCCGTCGGTCCGCAGGCCGACACGGCCGTGCAGGCCAAGGAAGCGACCTTCCTGAACACCGTACGCAACCGCTCGACCCGGTCGCTCTCAACCGGCGAGCGCGAGCAGATCGCCGAGCTCGCCGCGACCAAGCCGAAGATCGACCTGGAGATCCAGTTCGACTACAACTCGGCCGACATCGCCAAGACCTCGATGGCCTCGGTGCAGGCGCTCGGCAAGGCCCTGTCGGATCCGGCGCTCAAGGGCTCGACCTTCGTGGTCGCCGGCCATACCGACGCGACCGGTGGCGAAGAGTACAATCAGGGGCTCTCCGAGCGGCGCGCCGACACCATCAAGAAGTATTTGGTGCAGAACTACGGTCTGAACGGCACCGATGTCGTCACCGTCGGTTACGGCGAGACCAAGCTGAAGGACACCGCCAACGGCGCTGACCCGATCAACCGCCGCGTCCAGGTCGTGAACATGGACACCAAAACCGCGTCGAAATGATCCGGAATTGATCGCCAACGCAAAACTCGCCGCCTGCCGCCCCGGCAGGCGGCGTTGTCATATCCAGCTCTGGAACAGCATCAGCCGGCCGAAGGTCCGCATGGAGGTGCCGACGAAGGCTGCGGAAACCGGCAGCATGACCGTAAAGCCGGCTGCGGCGACGCCGACATAGGCCCACAGCAGCCAGCGCGGCAGCCCCTGCCGGCGCAGCACATAGACCAGCGCGAGCGACGCCGCGGTCGCGGCCGGCAGGTAATAGTAGATGAAGCCGAGTGTGCGCGGCAGCAGCGCCCAGGCGAGCCAGGGCCCGAAATAGAACGCCGCGATCAGGAAGGCATCCCAGCGCCGCGCCACGATGAAGTCGCGCAGCACCACAGTGAGCGCAACCAGCGCCGGCCACAGCACCAGCGGATTGCCGAGAAAGACAATCGCGGCGACGTTGTCCTCCGCGCTCTTGTCGAACAGGAACCAGACGGGACGGGCGAGCAGCGGCCAGGACGGCCACGAACTCATATAGGTGTGGCCGGCAATCGCGGTCGTCGTGTTGTCGGCGAAGATCCGGCGCTGCGCCTCGATCAGGTCCGGCAGCGACAGGCCGTAGAGCGGAACGAAGGCGGCAAGGTAAGCCACGCCTGGCAAGACGGCGAAGCACAGCGCGACATGATGCAGCTTCAAGCCGGACCAGAGATCCGGCCGATACCAGTCGTCCGGCTTCGCGTCGGCGAACAGTGTTCGCCAGCCCTGCATCAGACGGATCACCGCAACGATGACGATGCAGACGCCGAGCGGAAACAGGCCGCTCCATTTGCAGGCTGCGGCCAGACCGAACAGGCCGCCGGCAAGCGCGAACAGCGCCTGCGGCCGCTCTCGTCGAAAACCATGCATGAAGGCTGCGATCGCGAGCAGACTGAGGCCGAGCGCAAAGATATCGAGCATGGCGATGCGCGCCTGCACGTACAGCATCTGGTTCAACCCGGCGATCAGCGCGGCGGCAATCGCAGGCCCTTGCGCGGAGAACAGCGCGAGGCCGCACAGATAGATCGCGACGATCGCCAATGCGCCGAACAATGTCGCGGGATAGCGCCAGCCGAGCGCGTTGTCGCCAAACGCCGCGATCGAGGCCGCGATCAGCTCTTTTCCCAGCGGCGGGTGCATCGGATTGAGCATCGGCTGCGACATCGCCGGTGCCAGCATCTGCCGCGCCGCCGGCACGTAGTGCACCTCGTCGAAGACGAATTTCTCCGGCGTCGTCAGGCCGATCAGCAGCGCGAGATGAGCGACCAGGAAGATTGCGACAGCAATGACTGTGCTCCGCGACATCTTGGGAACTGCGGACGGTTCAAGGGGCTGCTGTGGGGATGTTTTGCGTGGCAAATTTGCGTCACCGCGGACAAAAAAAGAGATCGCGATTTTCATTGAACGCATTCTGCCGCAACTGTCACTAAGCATAGCGCACGTCCCGCGCTGCTTGTGATAAATTCGCCACATCGCAAGCATGCGCGATCCGGTACGATCAGGGACATATCGATCGGTTGCGAAAATGAATTTGCGTTTCTGGCTTTTCCCCACCTTGTTGTCGGCCGCATTATGTGCGGCGCCTTGCGCGCTGGCGCAGACGCGCGTCGGCGAAGCCGTCGTGATCCAGAACGACGTGGTTCGCGTGGCCGCGACCACGATACCGATCAGCGTCGGCGACAGCATGCTGCGCGACGAGACCGTGCGCACCGGCGCCGACAGCGCAGCGCGCTTCGTGATGGCCGACAGCACCAATCTGTCGCTCGGGCCGAGCGCCACGCTCAAGCTCGACCGCACCGTCTTCAACGACGAGCACAGCTATCGCGACATCGCCATCCGCATGACCACCGGCGCATTCCGTTTCGTCACCGGACATTCCGCCAAGACCGCCTACAAGATCACGACGCCGCTTGCGACCATCGGCGTGCGCGGCACCACGCTCGACATCCTCTCGCAGCGCGGGCGCTCCGTCGTCGTGCTTCAGGACGGCGCGGCCAGCGTCTGCACGACGAGCTCCCAATGCGTGCAACTCACTCAGCCTGGCGACACCGCGATCATCACCTCGACCGGCGGCAAGGTGAGCATCACCAAGTCCAATACGCCGCCCTGGACCTTCGCCGCCAACTGCGCAGCGAGCGCCGGGTTGTGCGCGGTGAACCAGTACGCCGGCGCCTCGCCGACCATCACGCCCGCCGTCCAGGACGACGGCATGCTCTGCGGGCGCTGACGATGGCGAAGTTCAACGTCAGGCGCCTCATCCTTGCCGCTGTGCTGACCGCAACCGCGGCGTTTGCGCTTGTCGCATTGAATGCCCGCCCGGCGGCTGCGCAGGCGGCGGAGTGCGAGTCCGGGTGCGGTGAACCGAATCCCAATCCGTCCCCGACCTATTCTCCGTCACCGTATCCGTCACCCACTCCTACGCCCTCCCCATCGCCGAGCCCCTATCCGTCGCCTTCGCCGAGCCCGTATCCTCCGCCGTCGGGACCCACCGGCGCCGATTCCAGCGGCAATTCGATCGGCGGCCTCGCGGGCCAGCGCTTCAACCAGATGATCACCAACCGGGTACTCGGCACGGTGCTGCTCGGCGTCAACGAGCAGGTCAATTGCAGCGATTGCATCAGCGCGTTCGGCTCGGCCGGCTCGTTCTCGGCCGGCATCCACGGCCGCAAGGAGCTGACCAACAATCTGTCGCTGCTCGCCGGCATCGCCTACACGCACTACAACGAAGGCGGTTACAAGATCACGAGCGCGCCGATCGGTGCGTTCGCGCTGCGCTACGACTTCACCGATTGGGGCTCCTCGCGCCCGTTCTTCGACGTCGGAACGATCCTGACGCCGTGGGAGAAGGCGCGCTACACCCGCAGCTACAACACCAGTCTCGGTCCGGTGAGCGTGACCAGCTCCACCAACGCCTCGAACTATGCGGTCTACGGCCGCGCCGGCTGGATGAGCCGCGTGTCGCCGCGCGACGAGGTCGCAGCTTCGATCGAGGTCTGGCAGCTCTGGCAGCGCGTGTCGGGCTATACCGACAGCACGGTGGCCTTCAATCCGTTCGACGCCACCATCGCGACCGGCACCGACCGCACCAGCCTGGTCAAGATCGGCGGCCAGTGGACGCATCTCTACGGCAGCAACATCGAGGCCAACATCAACGGCGGCTGGGTGCAGTCGTTTGCGAGCCACAGCGGCATCGTCGCGACCGTGACCGGCAACGGCGTGGTGGTGCCGACCATGGGCAACCAGGGCTGGTTCGAATATGGCGGCCGCCTCGGCTTCCGCGTGCAAAAGGGTTGGGTCGTGGATCTCTTCGCCAACGGCACGCTGGGCCCGCAGCCGGTCGGCAACACCATCCACGGCGGCGTGGGGCTGAGGATCAATTACTGAGGCGCGTCGCCAAGGTAATAATCTCGTAGGTGGGCAAGGCGAAGCGTGCCCACCACCTCTCAACCGGAGACGGATGGTGGGCACGGCGCAAGAGCGCCTTTGCCCACCCTACGATACTGATCGTGTCGCGAGCGCGTCTGCACTACGCCGCCGACTTGCCCTCGAAGGCCCGGCGCAGCACGTCAACGTCCAGCTTCACCATCTTCATCATGGCCTGCATCGCGCGCGCGGCGGCAGCCTTGTCCGGGCTCGACAGAAATTCGAACATCACTTTCGGCACCACCTGCCACGCCACGCCCCAGCGATCCCTGAGCCAGCCGCATTGCTCTTCCTTGCCGCCATGGGCCAGGAACGCATTCCAGACGTGATCGACCTGCGCCTGGTCGTCGCAATGAATCATCAGCGAGATGGCATGGGTATATTCCATCTTCATCCCGCCGTTGAGCGCGACCAGCGGCTGGCCGGCCACAGTGAACTCGACGACGAGCACGGAGCCTTCCTTGCCGGAGGGACCGTCCGAAACATTACGCTGAACATGCGTGATCGCCGAATTTGGCACGAGAGAAACGTAGAATTTTGCAGCGTCCTCGGCATCGCCGTTGAACCACATGCAGGGCACGAGCTTGGACATCGTGGAGGCTCCTCTTCAGATCTTCCGGGTTTGGATCAGGCAGTCGCCATCTCGGGCTGCGGAGGGGCAGCCGCGAGATCCATCCAGTTCACACCCCACATGTGGCCATCGAGATCCTCGAAGCTGCGGCCGTACATGAAGCTGTATTCGTCCTTCGGGCTGGGATCAGCCACGCCGCCCGCAGCCTCGGCCTTACCGACGATATCGTCGACCTCGCTGCGGCTGTCCGCGGACAGGCAGAACAGGACTTGATTCGAGGTCTTGGCATCCGCGATCGGCTTCGGCGTGAACTGACGGAATTTGTCGTGGGTCAGCAGCATGGCGAAGATGGTCTCGGAAAAGACCATGCAGCTCGCCGTGTCGTCGCAGAATTGAGGGTTCTTGATCGCGCCGATCGCCTCGTAAAAGGCGGTCGCGCGCTTGAGGTCGGTCACCGGCAGGTTGACGAAGATCATCTTGGGCATCGGAAGCTCCTTGGGCGGGTTCTGCCCAAGGACGGACGGCCAAGCCGCCATCCGACACGGCTTTCCGACTATTTTTTCGGACCCCGGCTGCGAGGTTCTGTCGCACCGAACCCCGCCCCTTGAGGCAGCCTTACTTCTTCTCGTTCGGATCCCGGTGCACCGGGTCGATCCACAACACCGTTTCGGGCTTCTCGATCGGCTCGATGTCGAGGTTGATCGCCACCGCCTCGCCATCGCTGCGCACCAGCACGCATTCCAGCACCTCGTCGGGACTGGCGTTGATCTCCTGGTGCGGCACGTAAGGTGGGACGAAAATGAAATCGCCGGGGCCTGCCTCCGCGGTGAATTGCAGGCTCTCGCCCCAGCGCATCCGCGCCTTGCCCTTCACGACATAGATGACGCTTTCGAGATGACCGTGATGATGCGCGCCGGTCTTGGCGTCCGGCTTGATGCTGACGGTGCCGGCCCACAGTTTCTGCGCGCCGACGCGCGCGAAATTGATCGCGGCCGCGCGGTCCATGCCTGCCGTCGAGGGCACGTTGGTGTCGAGCTGGTTACTGGGAATGACGCGCACGCCGTCATGTTTCCAGCGATCGTCGTGATCGTGGTCATGGTGGGAGTGCGAATGATCATGGCCGGTCATGGGACTTGCTTTCTGTTGGTTCCGTGCGCGGCAAACTAACCCGAAGCTGCACCCGCGAGCCATACCAAAATCGGAACCCTCGTAGCTGCGGGAGGTTGTCTTTGCGAACAGGATGGAAGGAGAGTTTCATGGGTAGCACGACCGACAAGATCAAGGGCAACGCCAACGAAGCCATCGGCAAGGCCAAGCAAGGCATCGGTGAAGCCACCGGTTCCGACCGGATGAAGGGCGAAGGCGCGGTCCAGGAAGTGAAGGGCAAGGGCCAGCAGGCCATGGGCGATGCGAAGGACGCCGCGAAGGAAGCGATGGATCGCGCCGCGGCAGCGGCAAAGCGCGCGACGGAGTGACGCGCGAGCAAGCTTGAGAACGAAAAGACCGGCCGAAAGGCCGGTCTTTTTGTTTGGACTGCTCTCTCCGTCATGGCCGGGCTTGTCCCGGCCATCCACGACTTGGCCTCGCAGCACGAAGATCGTGGATGCCCGGGACAAGCCCGGGCATGACGACGTGGAGAAGTCAGTTCACTTCACCGCGAGCAATTCCACGTCGAACATCAGCGTTGCGTTCGGCGGGATCACGCCGCCGGCACCGCGGGCGCCGTAGCCGAGCTGCGGCGGGATGATCAGCGTGCGCTTGCCGCCAACCTTCATGGAGGCAACGCCCTCGTCCCAGCCGGCGATGACGCGGCCCTTGCCGATGGGGAATTCGAACGGCTCCTTGCGATCGACGGAGCTATCGAATTTCTTGCCCTTCTGGCCGTTCTCATAAAGCCAGCCGGTATAGTGCATCACGCAGATCTGGCCAGCCTGGGGCGAAGCACCGGTGCCGACGGTGGAGTCGATGATCTGCAAGCCTGAAGCTGTGGTCATGGTCTTTCCTGCGGTCTGGGCCGAGGCCGTGGTGGAAACGAAATGCGACACGCTCGCGATCACCGTGATCGCGAGTGCCGACATCAGGGTGAGGAGCGCGCGCTGGAAACGCTGCATAAGGCACCTTCCGTTTGAGGCGGAAGGTGTCTAGCGCAACGCGGATAGGGTTTCCACCCCTCAGACCTCGATATTTTCCAGCCGGACCGGGAGCTTGCGGATGCGCTGGCCGGTGGCGTGGTGGATCGCGTTGCAGATCGCAGCATTGGTGCCGACATTGGCGAGCTCGCCGAGCCCTTTGACGCCCGCCGGGTTGATATGATCGTCCTGCTCCGAGAGCATGATCACCTCGACGCCCGGGACGTCCGCATTCACCGGCACGAGGTAGTCGGCAAGATTGTCGTTGACGTAGCGCGCATTGCGCTCGTCGATTTCCGTGGCCTCCAACAGCGCCGACGACATGCCCCAGATCAGGCCGCCCATCAGCTGGCTGCGCGCCGTGCGCGGGTTCATGATGCGGCCGCCGGCGAAGGCCCCGACCAGACGGGGGCAGCGGATCTCGTGCGTGAAGCGATTGATGCGGACCTCAACGAACTCCGCGCCGAAGGCATAGGCGATCTGGTCTTTCATCGCGTGACCGCCCACGATCCGCACCTGCCCGCTGTGCATGGCCTTGAACGAATCGAGCGGCGCACCTTCCGGCTTCCACTCGCCATATTCCTCGACCACGCCGACGCCGAGGGCATTGAACGCCTTTTCGATATCGAGCGGACGATCGCTCTTGGCGGCTTGGGTCGCCGGCGCCTGGCTGATGCCAACGGTCTCTTTGGCCTTGTCTGTGAGACTGTCAGGCATCACGGCCTTGAACAGGCGCTGGCGAATCTGATCACACACCATCATCACCGCCGAGCAGGTGCTCGCGGTCGAGTTCGATCCGCCGGCAACCGGCGCCGGGGGCAGATCGCTGTCACCCATGAAGACGGCGACTTTCTCGAGGGGCACGCCGAGCCGCTCGGTCGCGGTCTGGGCGATCACCGTGTAGGCACCGGTGCCGATCTCGTGGCCAGCGATCTCGACCCGGGTACGGCCGTCACGCTGCAGGCGCACGCGCGCAGCAGACGGCGCCATCTGCGTCGGATAGCAGGTGGCGGCACAGCCATAGCCGATCAACCACTCGCCGTCCGACATCGATTTCGGCTGTGGTGAGCGCTGCGCCCAGCCGAATGCCTTGGCGGCCTCGTCGAAACAGGCCATCAGCGAGCGCGACGAATAGGGCTTGCCGCCGATCGGCTCGTTTGTGGTGTCGTTGATGCGGCGAAGCTCGACCGGATCCATATTCAGTTTCACCGCGAGCTCGTCCATCGCGCTCTCCAGCGCGAACAGATACGGCACTTCCGGTGGCGAGCGCATGAAGCCGGGGGTGTTGCGATCGGCACGCACGATCGACACCAGGCTGGCGACGTTCGGACAGGCATAGAGCCGCGCCGTCGTCTTGGTGCCGCCGACGCAATAGGCGTCGGGACGCGAGGAGACTTCAGCCCCCTCATGCCTCAAAGCGAGCAGTTTGCCGTCCCGACTGGCGCCAAGCTTGATCTCGTGCCTGGTCTCGGCGCGATGCGTCGTGATGGTAAACCCCTGGTCGCGGGTCGGGACCAGCTTGATCGGTCGGTTCAGGCGTTTGGCAATGCCGGCGATGATGGCGGTCCGCGGCGTCATCGAGCCGCGCGAGCCGAAGCCGCCGCCGACATAGGGATTGACCACGCGCACCTTGTCGGCGTCGATGCCGAGCTGCTCGGCAACGCCGTTCTTCAGGCCGTAGACGAACTGGCTACCCTCATAGATGACGAGGTTGTCGCCCATCCACACGCAGCTCGTCGAGAACAGCTCCATCGGATTGTGATGCTGTGTCGGCGTCTCGTAGGAGGCGGTCAGCTTGACCTCGGCCGTGTCGAACGCCTTGGCGAAATCGCCGACCTCGGGGTCTTCCTTGAACTGGGCACTCTGCCCCTTCGCAGCCGCCGTGGTGGTGCCGGGCGAGTCGAAAGTCGCACTCGGCGCCGTGGCGGTGTAGCTGACTTTGACCCGGTTGGCTGCCTCGCGCGCAGCCTCATAACTTTCCGCGACGACGACAGCGATGATCTGGCCGTCATGGGCGATATCGGCCGACTTCAGCGGCTGGATCGTCGTGCCCGCATAGCCGCCATTGCTGAACAGCTTCGACTCCTTCAGCTTCGGGGCGTTCTCGTGGGTGACGATGTCGATCACGCCGCGGACACGCTTGGCGTCATCGAGATCGAAACCGTCGATGCGACCCTTGGCGATCGCACTGGTGACCAGGAATGCAAAAGCCGGATTGTCCAGCGGCATGTCGGACGCATAGGTCGCCCGCCCCGTGACTTTTGCGGCCGCATCATAGCGCGGCACCGGCTGGCCCATATTCACCTTCGGCTCGGGAGCTGCAGCGGTCATGATCAGATCTCCATCGTTACGGCCTGCTGAAGCGCGCGCGCCACTACGCGCTTGCCGAGCGCGATCTTGAAGCTGTTGTGCCGACGGCCCCTGGCGTCTGCGAAGGCGGCATCCGCGACGCGCTGCGCCAGGCCGTCATCGAACTTCTGCCCCTTCAACACCGCCTCCGCCTCGCGCGCGCGCCAGGGCACGGTGGCGACGCCACCAAGGGCGATCCGCGCGTCCCTGACCGTGCCCTCCCGTACGTCGAGCGCGACCGCAGCCGACGACAGCGCGAACTCATAGGATTGCCGGTCGCGCGCCTTCAGGTACACCGAACGCGGCCAGCGGCCGGAGATGGAGAAGGCCGAGATCAGCTCGCCCGGCCGAAGCGTTGTCTCGATGTCGGGCGTATTGCCGGGCGCCTTGTGTAACTCTGAGAACGGCATGTTGCGCGTACCGGATCTGCCGGTGATCTCGACCATTGCGTCCAGCGCGACCAGGGCCTGGGCAAAATCGCCGGGATAGGTCGCAATGCATTGATCGGACGCGCCGAGCACGGCATGCATGCGGTTGACGCCGTCCATGGCGGCACAGCCGGAGCCGGGATTGCGCTTGTTGCAATTCTCGTAGGAGACATCGCGGAAATAGCTGCAACGGGTCCGCTGCATCACATTGCCGCCGAGCGTCGCCATATTGCGCAGCTGGGCGCTCGCGGCGAGCTTCAGCGAATTTGCGATCACCGGGTAGTGGCGCTGGATCTCCTCATGCGCGGCGACATCCGACATCTTCGCGAGAGCACCGAGCCGCAAGCCGTCGTTGCCCGGGTCGATTGCCGACCAGCCATCCGCAAGCGGATTGATGTCGACGATCGCGGTCGGCCGCATCACGTCGAGCTTCATCAAGTCGATCAACGTGGTACCGCCCGCAAGCGGCTGCGCTGCAGCCTTGGTCAGCGCATCGTTCGCGGCCGCGGCGGCGCTGAGCGCCTGCACGGCCACGGCAGGGTCTGTTGCCCTTTGATACGAGAAAGGTCGCATTCGTCTAGCCTTTCATGATCTCGGGCGCGGCCTGCTTCACGGCCGCAACGATGTTGGGATAGGCAGCGCAACGGCAGATGTTGCCGCTCATGTATTCGCGGATGTCGGCCTCGCTCCCCGCATGTCCCTCCTTGACGCAGGCGACGGCCGACATGATCTGGCCGGGCGTGCAGTAGCCACACTGGAATGCATCGTTGTCGACAAAGGCCTGCTGCATCGGATGCAGGCGATCATCGGTGGCGAGGCCCTCGATGGTCGTGATCTCCTGCCCTTCCGCGGCGAGTGCGAGCGTGAGACACGACACCACCCGCCGGTCGTCGATCAGCACGGTGCAGGCGCCGCACTGGCCATGGTCGCAGCCCTTCTTGCTGCCGGTGAGCTTGAGATGGTCGCGGAGCGCGTCCAGCACCGTGGTGCGGGCGTCAATGCTCAGGCGCTTGTCCTTGCCATTGACCCGCAGCGTGACGTCGACGGGAAGCGACGGATCCTGTGCGACCGGGGCCCTGGCCTCCTCGGCGGCGGCGCGCGCCGTGATCGGGACGAGCGCACTGCCAGCGGCGCCGGCCATGAAGGCGCGCCGATCGAATGCTGATTGCTTGGAACTTGATTTGTCGGGCATCGACGCCTCCGCCGCTTATCTGCAAAGCAGCGCACGCCTGCACCGCCCATCGCCCCTTAACCTGAAGCGATGAGCTCCGTTCCGAACGAGAAAGGGCGATGCAGCAATTGCCGCATCGCCCTTCGTCAACTTTTCCTGATCTTGTGCGGGGAACTCGCGCGCGCGGTCAGTACCCCAGCGCGCAGCCGTCCTTGCGCGGATCGGAACCGCCAGTCAGCGTGCCCTTTTCCCAGTCGATCCAGATTGCCTGAGCGCCGCCGAGCGGACCGACCACGCTGGTGGTCTTGTGGCCGAGCTGCTTCAGGCCTTCGACGATCGCAGCCGGCACGCTGTCCTCGAGCTGATACTGGCCCTCGTAGTGCAGGCCGCGCGGCATGTCGATCGCCTCCTGCACGTCGCAGCCATAGTCGAGGATGTTGGTCACAACGCGGGTCTGGCCGACCGGCTGGTACTGTCCGCCCATCACCGCGAACGGCATCACGGAGCGGCCGCCCTTGGTGAGCAGGCTCGGCATGATCGTGTGCAGCGGGCGCTTGCCACCGGCGATGCAGTTGGGGTGGCCGGGCTGAATGCGGAAGCCGCCGGCGCGGTTCTGGAACAAGACGCCGGTCTTGTTCGAGACGATCGCCGAGCCGAACGAATGCGCGATCGAGTTGATGAACGAGCAGACGTTGCGGTCCTTGTCGACGACGGTGATGTAGATGGTCGAGGGATTCATCGGCGGCGCAACGTTCGGCAGGTCGAGCATGCCGTCCATGCGGATCTTGGCGATGTGCTCGTCGCAGAACTCCTTGGCGAGGATCTTCGCGACCTCGATCTGCATGTGCTCGGGGTCGGCGACATGCAGCTCGCGATGCATATAGGCGATGCGCGCGGCTTCCGCCTCGAGATGGAAGCGCTCGATGCTGAGCGGCGCGTATTTTGTCAGGTCGAACCGCGACAGGATGTTGAGCATCAGCAGCATGGTGAGGCCGGGTCCGTTCGGCGGGCACTGCCAGACGTCGTAGCCCTTGTACATGGTGCCGATCGGCGACGTCGTCTCGGTGGTGTGCGCGGCGAAATCGTCGAGCGTGTGCAGGCCGCCGATCCCGCGCAAAGTCTCGACCATGTCTTCCGCGACCTCGCCCTTGTAGAAGGCATCGCGGCCGTCCTTGGCGATCGCGCGCAGCGTCTTGCCGAGTTCGGCCTGGCGGATGACGTCGCCGGCCACCGGCGGTTTGCCGCCCGGCAACAAATAACGCACGGTGTTGGTGCCACCTTTCAGCTTCTCGAACTGATTCTTCCAGTCGAATGCGATGCGGGGCGCGACGACATAGCCTTCCTCCGCCGCCTTGATCGCGGGCTGGAGCAGCCGGTCGAAGCCGAACTTGCCGTGATCGCGCAAGACGGTCGCGAAGGCATCGACCACGCCGGGAATCGACACCGCATGGGCCGAGGTCAAGGGCACGGAGTTGATCTTGCGTTCGAGATACCAGTCGGCGTTTGCCGCCTTCGGCGCGCGGCCGGAGCCGTTATAGGCAATGATCTTGCCCTCACCCCGCCGCTGGATCAGCGCAAAGCAGTCACCGCCGATGCCGGTCGATTGCGGCTCGATCACGCCGAGCAGGGCCGAGCCGGCGACCGCGGCATCCACCGCCGTGCCGCCCTCGCGCAGCACCTCGATCGCCGCGAGCGAAGCCTGCGGGTGCGAGGTCGCCACCATCGCGTTGGTGGCGTGGACCGTGGACCTGCCGGGGAAATGGAAGTTTCTCATCGAATTCTTGCTCTCTTGGCCGTGGATGCGCGCGCCGCGCCGGTCTCGAAAAAACCGGGTCTACATGACACATTCCGGCGGGCCTGGGCAATGCTGGCATACCAGGGAAATGGCTGCCATCCGCTGGGGGTATAGACCTTTGGCGGCCAGCGGCCATGCGGGTTTTCTGAGCGGCGGCCGCCTGCTAAACGAGCCGCCATGTCTGATCCGAATTCGGCCATCAAGGTCGCCGCCTTCTATCAATTCGCCGCCCTCCCGGATTACCGCGAGCTGCGCCAGCCGCTGCGCGCGTTCTGCGCAGGTCTGGCGCTGAAAGGCAGCGTGCTGCTGGCGCAGGAGGGCATCAACGGCACGCTTGCCGGCGCGCCGGCGGCGATGGACGCTCTCGCTTATGAGCTGGCGCACGGCGACATGTTCGGCGGCAGGCTCGACAAGCTCGAATTGAAATTCTCGACCGCCGAAGCGATGCCGTTCGGGCGGCTCAAGGTGCGCCTGAAGAAGGAAATCGTCACGCTCGGCGACGAGGCTGCCGATCCAACCCGCCAGGCCGGCACTTACGTCGATGCCGCCGAATGGAACGCGCTGATCGCTGCGCCCGACACGCTGCTGCTCGACACCCGCAACGCCTTCGAGGTGGCGATGGGCACGTTCGAGGGCGCCGTCGATCCCGGCATCAGGAGCTTTGGCCAATTCAAGGATTTTGCCGCAGCTGCGCTTGATCCCGCAAAGCATCGCAGGATCGCGATGTTCTGCACCGGCGGCATCCGCTGCGAGAAGGCGAGCGCGCATCTGCTCGCGCGCGGCTTTGCCGAGGTCTATCACCTCAAGGGCGGCATCCTCAAATATCTGGAAGAGGTGCCGGAGGCGCAGAGCCGCTGGCGCGGCGAATGCTTCGTGTTCGACGAGCGCGTCGCGCTCGGCCACGGTTTGCGCGAGCGGAGCTTGCTGGAACAAGATATGGGGCAAGGCCGTGACGAATGAGATCAAGAGTCTGGGCGAGCGCATCGACACGCTGGAGACGCGGCTCGCCTATCAGGACGACACGATCGAGACGCTGAACCAGACCATCACTGCGCAGTGGAAGCAGATCAATCTGCTGACGCGGAAGATCGCAGAGCTCGGCGAGCGGCTGCAGGAAGCGGAGGCCAATGCGCCCGGACCCGCCAACGAGCCTCCGCCGCATTATTGAGCCGTCTTACTGGCCGGATGCCCTGGGCAGCAGGAAGTCCATGACCTCGACGGACATCATCAGGCGGTCGCGGCCTGCGTCCTTGGCGGCGTAGAGCGCCCGGTCGGCAGCTTCAACCAGGGAGGTCACGCCGGCCGTGCGCTCCAGCGCCGGCCGGCAGGTCGCGCCGCCGATCGAGGCGGTGACGCATCCAGACGCCAGATTGCTGCTATGAACGAGGCCGGCCTCGTGAATGGCAGTGCGGATCCGTTCGCCGATCCGGGCGCAGCCGGCGGCATCGGTATTCGGCAGCAGCATGGCGAATTCCTCGCCGCCATAGCGCGCCGCCAGATCACCGGCGCGCTGCGTCTCGGCCGCGATGATCTTTGCGACCAGGCGCAGGCAGGCATCGCCCGCGGGATGGCCGTATTCGTCGTTATAGGCCTTGAAGTGATCCACATCGATCATCAGCAAAGCGAGGCTGGAGCGGTCGCGATAGGCGCGCGCCCATTCCTCCTTCAGCCGCTCGTCGAAGCGACGGCGATTGGCAAGGCCGGTGAGGCTGTCCTCGATCGCAAGCGTCTCGAGCCTGGTCTCGAGCTTCTTGTGCTCGGTGATGTCACGGGAGATCGCGACCACGCCGTCGACGCGACCATTGTCCTTGCGCGTCACCCGCATAGTCGACTCAAGCCAGACTTCGCCGTTCTGCCGGTGCGCGTTACGGTAGGTGAGGCGCGCCTCCTCCCTCTCGCCACGCTTCATGGCGTCGACGATCGCCTGGACCTCCGGCAGATCCTCCGGATTGATGCCCGCCAGTGCCGGCGTGCCGATCAACTGATTGGCGCGCCAGCCGACGACGCGCGCGGACGAGGGCGAGACATAGCGCAGCCGCTCGTCGAGCCCGATGCGGGTCACCATGTCGCTGGAGCCTTCCGCGAGCAGGCGGAAATGCGCCTCCTTTTCGGTCAAGGCCGCGGCCATGCGCTGGCCCCGCTGCAACTGCCGCACCAGCACGGCACCGATGATTGCAATCAGCATCACCAGCGCGATGACATAGAGCATGCGGGAGATTGCCGCGGCGCGCCAGGGCGCCAGCAGTTCGGCCTTGTCGACGGTGGCGAGCAGGAGGAGTGGGTAGCGGCTGCTGCGCTTGAAGAAGCTGACGCGCTCGGCACCGTCCAGCGGCGACTTGAAATGATAGGCGCCGCTCGGCCGCTGCAGGCTGGCGTCGCGGAACAAGGGCTTGTCGGAAACGCTGCGTCCGACGAATGTCTCGTTGCTGGGATTGCGCGCGATCATCAGGCCGTCGCCATGCGTGAGCGACACCGAGCTGTTGCGGCCGATCTCGAACTGCTCGTAGAAATGCGCAAGATATTTCGAGCTGATGGTGGCGAGCACGACGCCGCCGAAGCTGCCGTCGGGCTTGTTGAAGCGGCGCGACAGGGTGACGACCCATTCGCCGTCGAGCAAACTCTTCACGGGGCGGCCGACATGGGCCTCGCGCTTGGGTGAGAGCTGGTGATGGCGGAAGAAGGCATCGTCAGTGAGGGTCGAACCGATCGTGCCGGGCGAGGTCAGCCAGTTGCCCTGGTCGTCAATGATGGCGAGGCTGTGAATGCGCTCGATCGCTTTCTTGCGCGCATCCAGCAGGGTGCGCAGCTTCGCGATCGTGGCAGGTCCGGCGCCGTCCATCTCCAGCCGGCTGACGACGCCGACGACACCGGAATCCAGGAGATCGAGGCTGTCCTCGGTATGCTGGGTGAGCGAGCGGGCGACGTTCGCCATCTCGGTCTCGGCGCCCCTGAGCACCGCGTCGCGCGCGGCCCATTCGCGCCAGCCGCTGACGCCGAGGATGGTCACGCAGGTCAGCACGACGAACGCTGCCGCGCGTAGCGGCAGGCGGCTCCATCCAGCTCGTTGGGTAGCAGCGCTCATGCGGCAGAGTTTCTCCGATGTTTCGGAACCTCTGCCGCTTCTGTTATAGAACTCTGAAAGTACCGCCGGAATAGGCCGCGATAGGCCGGTTTTCCGTAGTCGTACGGACGCTGCGATCAGCGCATCGCTAACAGGACATTAGCAAGCCGATCGGAATCCGGCGTCGCACTCCGCTAGCTGAAGATGGCCTTAACCTTGTCCCAGAGCGAGGGATTGTCCGCATCCGCATCGGCCTTCGAGGGCGTCGGCTGGGTGGCGCTCACGGGATCGGACGCTGGGAAGGTATCCTTCAGCCCGGCGTCGAGCTTGGCGTGGCCGTCGGCAGCGAGCGCTTCACGCAGATCGTCGGCGTGCTTGTCATGCGGCGCGGGATTGAATGTCTCAGCCATGATGTCCTCCATCGGCTGGTCAACGCGGCCCTGTTGCGCTGGTTCCCCTGTTCCGCTGCGGGCCGAGCCGGTGTATCAGGAGCCATAACCCTGTTCAGGACCATTCGTGCCCCAATCTGCAAAAAAGTCCTTCATCGACGTGCTCTCCGGCCAGCGCCAGAGCATCCCGCCCATGTGGATGATGCGGCAGGCCGGCCGCTATCTGCCGGAATATCGCGAGGTGCGCGCCAAGGCCGGCGGCTTCCTCGATCTCTGCTTCAACCCGGAGCTTGCGGCCGAGGTGACGCTGCAACCGATCCGCAGGTTCGGCTTCGATGCCGCGATCATCTTCTCGGATATTCTGGTGATCCCCTATGCGCTCGGACGCTCGGTCCGGTTCGAGGTCGGCGAGGGCCCGCGGCTGGATCCGCTGGATGATCCCGCAAAGGTCGCGACGCTGGCGCCGCACGCCGATCTCGGCAAACTCGCGCCGGTGTTCGAGGCGCTCAAGCTCGTGCGCGGCGCGCTGGATCCTGAGGTCGCCCTGATCGGCTTCTGCGGCGCGCCGTGGACGGTCGCGACCTACATGGTTGCTGGCCAGGGCACGCCCGACCAGGCGCCGGCACGGATGATGGCCTACCGGCATCCGGAGGCATTCGCGAAAATCATCGACGTGCTGGTCGAGAGCTCGATCGAATATCTGCTGGCGCAGCTCGCCGCCGGCGCCAATGCCCTGCAGATCTTCGACACCTGGGCCGGTGTGCTGCCGCCGGCCGAATTCGCGCGCTGGTCGGTCGAACCGACGCGGCGCATCGTGGAGGGCGTGCGGGCCAAGGTGCCGGATGCGAAGATCATCGGATTCCCGCGCGGTGCCGGCGCACAGCTGCCTGCTTACGTCGAGGCAACCGGCGTCAATGCCGTCAGCATCGACTGGACCGCGGAGCCGGCCTTCATCCGCGAGCGCGTCCAGAGCAAGGTCGCCGTGCAGGGCAATCTCGATCCGCTGGTGCTGATCACGGGCGGCGCCGCGCTCGACCGCGCGGTGGACAACGTGCTGGCCAATTTTGCGCAAGGGCGCCTGATCTTCAATCTCGGCCACGGCATCCAGCCGGAAACGCCGATCGCCCATGTCGAGCAGATGCTGAAGCGCGTGCGGGGCTAGTTCGTGCCGCCCCTGAGGGGCCGGAAACAAAAACGCGAAAACAACCCCATGCACAGTAGACAAGTCATTGAAAGATTTGGGCTGGCATGGCGCGGCTCCGCGCGCGTTTGACACGTCGGGCAAAACAGGGGCATGGTGCCATCATCGCCCCAATGACATTTTGGTAAGAGCTCAGCGCGGCCGGCTGCGCTCGATGATCTCGGCGGCACCCTTACCCAGCAGATCCAGGCCCACCGCACGGCCGAGTTCGCGCGGGCGATTGGCGGGACCTGCGCGCGAGGCTTCGATGATGGTGTTGCCGGAGAGATCGAGCACGGATGCGGTGAGCGACATCTGATCGCCCGCGATGGTCGAGAACCCCGCCACCGGCGAATTGCAGTGGCCGTTCAGCACCCACAAGACCTCGCGCTCGGCATCCGCGCTGGCATGCGCGGCGGGATCGTCGATCGATGAAAGGATTTTTCGCGTTTGCCAATCCTGCGCCGCGCATTCGACGGCGACGATGCCCTGCCCCGCCGCAGGCAGCATCTCCGCCGCGGTGAATTCGTAGGCGATGCGGCCGGCGAGGCCGACGCGGTCGAGGCCCGAACGCGCCATGATCAGCGCGTCGGCCGGGCCCACGGCGCCGCCATCCGGCAGGCGCTGCTTCTCGCCATTGTCGAGTTTTCGCACGCGCGTGTCGGCGGCACCGCGGAAGTGGATC
Source organism: Bradyrhizobium sp. 141 (assembly GCF_023074055.1). Taxonomy (GTDB): domain Bacteria; phylum Pseudomonadota; class Alphaproteobacteria; order Rhizobiales; family Xanthobacteraceae; genus Bradyrhizobium. Next base: position 97,551 of record NZ_JADPKR010000046.1, on the reverse strand, counting down.
ACTTCCACATCCGGAAACAACCGACGCGCATAAGCGGCGCGGCGGACGGCATTGGTGCCGATCTTGAACCCCTTGCCGCCGGACTGGCGCAGCGCCTCCAGTGTTACGCCGTCCCGCAGCACCAGCGCGTCACTGGCCGGATCGCGCGACAGCGTGGCGCCGATGACGAGGCCCGGCGTGTCCTCGTTGCCCGGCATGTCCTTCAGCGAGTGCATCGCCGCCTGCAATTCGCCCGACAACACCGCGGCGCGGATCTGCGCCACAAAGGCGCCGCCCTTGCCGCCATGCGGCAGCAGCTTGCTGGTCTGGTCGAGATCGCCCGTGGTGTCGAACTTGACGATCTCGACGTCAAGACCGGGCACGGCGGCGGTCAGGCGGCGCGCGATCTCTTCCGTCTGTGCCAGCGCCATCGCGCTCTTGCGGGTGCCGATCCGAAGTCGAATAGCCAAGCTGTCGTCCTTTCACCGCGCGAGATTACCGCGCATCCTCCAATATCATGTCGGAGGCCTTTTCGGCGATCATGATGATCGGCGCGTTGGTGTTTCCCGAGACGAGGTCCGGCATGATCGAGCCGTCGACGACCCGAATGCCTTCGAGCCCCCTCACCTTCAACCGCTGATCGACCACCGCGAGCGCATCATTGCCCATACGACAGGTCGAGGTCGGATGGTAGATGGTGCTGCCGCGCTCGCGGCAATAATCCAGCAGCTCGGCATCCGTAGATACCTTCGCCCCGGGATCGTATTCGCTGACCACAAATGGCTGCATCGCCGGCGCATTCAGGATCTTGCGCAGGATTTTCAGGCCTTCGACGTTGGTGGTGCGGTCGGTCTCGGTCGACATGTAGTTGATGCGAATTTCCGGCGGCACGGTCGGGTCGGCGCTCTTGATGCGCAAGGTTCCGCGGCTTTCGGGGCGGAGCTGGCAGACCGAGGCAGTGAAGCCGGAGAAATCGTGCAGCTTCTCGCCCATCTTGTCGGTCGAGAACGGCAAGAAATGCACCTGGATATCGGGCGAGGCCAGCCGCGGGCTGGTCTTGAAGAACGCGCCCGCGGTGCCGGCTGCGATGGTCAGCCAGCCCTTCCGGAATAGCGCATAGCGCGCGCCGGCCATGGTGCGGCGGAGCGGATGATTGACGGTGTCGTTCAGCGTGATCTTCTGCGAGCAGCGCATCACGATGCGGACCTGCATGTGGTCCTGGAGGTCGTGACCGACGCCCCGCGCGTCCAGCACGACATCGATGCCATGCTTGCGCAGGAGATCGGCGGGACCGACGCCGGAGAGCTGCAGCAGCTGCGGCGAATTGTAGGCTCCGCTCGACAGCACGATCTCGTTGCGGGCGCGGGCGCGGCGGGTTTGCGCGCCTTGCCGATATTCGACGCCGACGGCGCGGCGGCCCTCGAACAGCACGCGCTGGCCGAGCGCGCCAGTTTCGATCTTGAGATTGCCGCGGGTCTTGGCCGGACCAAGATAAGCCACCGAGGTCGAGGCGCGGCGGCCGTTGCGCGTCGTGGTCTGGAACAGGCCGACGCCTTCTTGCGTGGCACCGTTGAAATCAGGGTTGTAGGGCAGACCGGTCTCGACCGCGGCGTCGATGAAAGCTTTCGACAGCGGATCGGTCACGACCATGTTGGACACCGGCAGCGGACCGCCGCTGCCATGATACTGATCGGCCCCCCGCGACTGGTTCTCGGCCTTCTTGAAATAGGGCAGCACGTTGTCATAGCCCCAGCCGGTGTTGCCGAGCTGGCGCCAGCGGTCGTAGTCCTCGTGCTGGCCCCGGACATAAAGCAGACCGTTGATCGAGCTCGAGCCGCCCAGCGTCTTGCCGCGCGGCTGGAACACCTGACGTCCCTTCAGCTCGGGCTCCGGCTCGGTCTGATACATCCAGTTGACGGACTTCTCCTTGAACAGCTTGCCATAGCCGAGCGGCACGTGGATCCAGATGTTGGAATCCTTCGGGCCGGCCTCGAGCAGCAGAACGCTGTGCTTGCCGTTCGCCGAGAGCCGATTGGCGAGGACGCAGCCGGCGGAGCCGGCGCCGACGATGATGTAGTCGAATTCGGGATCGGATGGTGCGAGAGAGTTTGCGGTCATCTGTTGCTAGTCTTCTTGTTACCATGGACGTTTCCGTTTCGTCACTTAGCACAATCATTCCCGCACGCGCAGCGCCTCGACCAGCGACTTGAACGCACGGGCATATTCCGCACCAGCCCTTGCGATATCCGCGCGTCCGGCGCAGGCCACCGCAGCTTCCGTCACCGCGCCGAGCAGCAGCCGCGCCAGTGGCTCGACCGGCTGGCGCGCGATGATGCCGGCCTCCATCGCGGCCGCGATCGCACGCGGCAGCTTGCCGCCGAAATGTTTGGCGTCGATCTCGCGCCAGCGCTCCCAGCCGAGCACGGCCGGACCGTCGCGCAGGATGATCTGGCCGGTCGGGCCCTTCGCCGTCGCGGCAAAATAATGCTGGGTGCCAGCGACCATCGCGGCGAGCACGTCCGTCTCGGCGCGCGCGGCACCGTCGATCTCCACCACGAGGTCGCGCGAGACCTGGTCGAACACGGCTTCGAACACCGCCTCCTTGTTCTTGAAGTGATGATAGACCGCGCCCTTGGCGATGCGGGCTCCGTCCGCGATCTCGTCCATGGTGGTGGCGGCAAAGCCTTGCGTCCCGAACAGGCGACGTGCCGCCGTCAGGATCGCTTCCAATGTCGCCGCCCGCCGCTCCGCCTGTTTCGCCATGGTTCTCTCGTCTAGTCGAATTCGAACCATGCAGCCAGTTGACTTTTCGACCACCGGTCGGTACTTACCGACTATCAGTCGGTTTTAATCGTGAGGTGCGCCATGCCGAGCCGGGACATCGTCGAAGCCTTTGCCAAGCGGCTGGAGGAAGGGGATTTCATTGGCGCGATCGAGCAATTCTATACGCCCGATGCCGCCACCTACGAGAACAACGCCGCCCCGACGGTCGGGCGGGACAAACTCGTCGCCAAGGAGCGCGGCGTGCTGGCGGCTTCAAAGGAGGTCAAGGCCGTGCGCATCGGGCCGAGCTTGATCGAAGGCGACCATGTCGCGGCCCGCTGGAAGTTCAGCTTCACGAATGCAGAGGGCGTCACACGAACGCTGGACGAGATCGCGTGGCAGACCTGGCAAGGCGACAAGCTGATTGAGGAACGGTTCTATTACGATCCGAAGCAGCTTGGGCGGTGACTAAATGCGCTCTACGTGAGCGACTTTCAGCTTGGGAGATCCGGTGCGATCATCGCGTCTGCGAGCTTGCGCATCAAACGCACGAGATCCTCGACGTCCTGATCGTCCCAAGTCGCAAACATCGCCGCGACAATCCGTTCGCGGGCCCTGTCGACCGCGTCTGTCATGGCTTTGCCGGTGGGGGTAACGGTGGCTTCGCTGACGCGACGATCCGTTTCGCTGGCGTGGCGTTTGGCCAAACCCAGACTTTCCAGTTTCGCGACCTGCCTGCTGACCGTGGTGTAGTCCCGTCCCATCCGGTCGGCGAGATCGACGACCCCGATCGGGCCGCGCCGCTCGATGCCGACGAGCAGCGGAAACAGCGCACGATCGAGCGAGATGCCCGCCTCGCGGATCATCATGTCGTCGCCCTGCCGGCGGTTCATGACGCTGACGATGTCGATCAACGCTTCGTGAAGCGAGCGCACCTGCTTTTTAATATGTGTATTTTGCACTCTTCTTGACATCCCGATCACCCTCTGCCTAATGTGTGCATATTACACATATTGAGGGTGCCATGACAAAGCAATTCGCTCCGGATGTCCTGATCTGCGGAGCAGGCGCGGCCGGCCTTACGCTCGCCATCGACCTTGCGCGGCGAGGCGTGTCCTTTCGGCTGATCGAGAAGCAAGACGGCCCGTTCCAAGGGTCTCGCGGCAAGGGAATCCAGCCTCGAACCCTCGAGATTTTCGAGGATCTCGGCATCGTCGACCGCATCGTTGCCGCCGGCGGTCTCTACCCGCCGCAGCGCAAATACCGCGATGACGGCAGCTTCATCGCATCAGAGATGGCAGAGCACACGGCCCCTCCCCCCGCCGAGCCCTACAACATGGCGCTGATCATCCCGCAATTTCTGACCGAAGCTGTGATGCGCGAACGCCTGCTCGGACTCGGCGGACGAGTGGAATTTGGTTGCGAATTGGTCGGCCTGGAGCAGGATGAGGACGGCGTGACTGCGCGTCTTTCAGGCGGAGCCGGCGAAGAGACGCTACGGGTGCATTACCTCATCGGCGCCGATGGCGGCCGCAGCTTCGTGCGTCACGAACTCGGTATTGGTTTTCAAGGCAAGACGCTCGGCGTACGAGCCGTCGTAGCCGATGTTATCCTGTCGGGGCTGGACCGCACGGCGTGGCACCGTTTCAACGATGGCGCGATGGATCGGCAGATCTCGCTGTGTCCGCTGGCCGGAACGGAGCTGTTTCAATTGCAGGCGCCCGTTCCGCTCGAAGGCGAGGTCGATCTATCGGCCGAAGGACTTTCGATGATGGTCGCCGAGCGCACGGCGCGCAACGATATCCGCATTCAGTCCGTGCATTGGGCGTCGGCCTATCAGATGAACGCGCGCCTCGCCGATCGCTACAGGGACGGCCGCGCATTTCTGATTGGCGATGCGGCTCACATTCATCCCCCGACGGGGGGACAAGGTCTCAACACCAGCGTGCAGGACGCCTATAATCTCGGCTGGAAACTGGCCGCCGCTATCGGCGGCGCGTCCGCAACTCTGCTCGACAGTTACGAGAGAGAACGGCGCCCCGTCGCTGCAACTATGCTCGGCCTTTCCACCGACTTGCTGGAGGCGGCCAAGCGCGGCGACATGAGGCGCGGCCGCGAGGTGCAGCAACTCGACATCGGCTATCGAGGATCGCCCTTGGCACTAGAACTGTCAGGGCACATCGCAGGCCCGTTCGCGGGAGCTCGTGCACCGGATGCGCCGCTACGCGGGGCCGCCGGACAGCCGATACGCTTGTTCGGGTTGCTTCGGGGGACTCATTGGACGCTGCTTGGCTATCAGGTGAACCGCGGGGCCGTATCGGCGCGCACTGGACTGCACATCCATTGCATCGGCCCGAATGCCGAGCTCGTCGATGAAAGCGAGCACTTTCGCGCGGCGTACACCGTGTCGCCGGGGGATTGGGTGCTGGTGCGTCCTGACGGTTACATTGCCGCCTTCGTCAACTCCCAGCAGATCGACAGGCTCACGCACTTTCTGGCCGAACAGGGGCTTCCTGAACCCGCGTCAGCCCGGCCTTGAACGGGCGATCCAGTACTCCGAGACGGTTGTGATCGAACCGAGCGGCCGCCCGTACTGGATGCCCCGGTCAAGCCGGGGCACGACAGCAAAGATGGTGGCGAACATTTCCGCTGCCATCACGCATTTGTATCGATTTGTTATCGATACTGCCGATCGAACACGCAGAAGTGGTCACGCCGACCGCCGCAAACGGGGATAATTCATAGTTCCTCAAAGGTTTGCAGCGAATTCTCCCGGATCGAGCCGGACAAGCGGCCGATGCTAGGCTCTGGGATGCGGACTCAAACGACCAGTTATGTCGCGCGGCTCTTCGCCGGCGATCTGTCGGCCTTTGGCGGTCCCGCAACCGACGAAGCCGTGGCCGGCCATATCCGCGCCGAACAGATGTCGCTTGTGCTCGGCTATTCAATCGGCATCATGCTCGCCAATGCCTGCAACGCCATCGTGCTCGCCATCGCGCTCTGGCAGTCGCCGGACAGGATGCCTGCCCTGATCTGGGCGGTCGCTGTGGCCGCCGCCGCAATCGGATTCGGCGCCCAATCCCGCGCCGCGCGTCGCATCACAAAACCGCAATTCGTCTCGCGCCGCGCCATGCATCGGCTGGTACGAAATGCCTTCGCCCTCGGAGCGGCCTGGGGCATCGTCCCGGTCGCCTTTTTCGCCGATGCCTCGACCGGCGGCCAGCTCGTCATCACCTGCCTGTGCTCGGGCATGCTGGCCGGCGGCGCGCTCGCCTTCGCCACCATCCCGATCGCGGCCATCGCCTTCACGGCGCCCATCTTCCTCGGCATCGCCATCTGCCTTGGCAGGAACGGCGATCTGGCCTTTCTCCTGATCGCTTTCCTCGTCGTGGTCTATGGCAGCGTGCTGCTGCGTGGCGTCTTCATCAATTCGTTCGCCTTCGCGCGCCGCGTGATGCGGCAGATCGAGGCGGAGCGGACGGTGCGGCTGGATCCTCTGACCCATCTGCCCAACCGCGTCGCCTTCAACGAAACGCTCGATGCCGCCTTGAGGCGGCTCGCTTTGTCCGGCGAGGAGTTCGCGGTGCTGCTGCTCGATCTCGATCGCTTCAAGGAGGTCAACGACAAGTTCGGCCATCCTGCCGGCGACGAATTCCTGGTCCAGATCGCGAGCCGCCTGCAGCGCTGCACGCGCGCGGCCGAACATGTCGCACGCATCGGCGGCGACGAGTTCGCGCTGGTGATGGCCAATCTGGCGCGCCCCGAGGAAGCACTCGAGATCGCCGAGCGCTTCGTCGCAGCCTTCGAGGAGCCGTTCCAGATCGAGGGCCGCCAGATCGTGGGCGCGACCAGCGTCGGCATCGTGCTGGCACCGCGCGACGGCACTACGCCGCTCGACGTCATGAAGAATGCCGACGCCGCGCTCTACCGCGCCAAGAAGGCGGGGCCGGGCACGATCCGCTTCTTCGAGGAAGCCGACGACAGGGTCTCGCGCGATCGCAAGGCGCTGCAATCAGACCTCGCCGGCGCGATCGCGCGAAACGAGCTATTCCTCGTGTTCCAGCCGCTCCTCGATCTCGACGAAAGCCGGATCACCGGCTTCGAGGCGTTGCTCCGCTGGCAACATCCGGAGCGTGGACTGGTGCCGCCGAGCGAATTCATCCCGATTGCGGAGGAGACCGGGCTGATCCACGAGATCGGCGAATGGGTCATCCGCCGCGCCTGCGCCACCGTTGCCAAATGGCCTGACGAGATCAGGGTCGCCGTGAACTTCTCCGCGGCGCAGTTTCACAACGCCGGCATTCTCCAGACCATCGTGCAGGCGCTCAGCGACGCCAAGATCGCCCCGCACCGGCTCGAGATCGAGATCACGGAATCGATGCTGCTGTCGAAATACGGCTCGGCCGAGTCGGTTTTAAACGCGCTGCTGCAGCTCGGTGTCACCGTGGCGCTGGACGATTTCGGGACGGGCTTCTCCTCCCTCACCTATCTGCGCAAGCTGCCGTTCAACCGCATCAAGATCGACCAGTCCTTCATCCGTGACATGCTGGTGCAGCCTGACTGCGCGGCCATCGTGAAATCGGTGATCGGCCTTGCGCGCGACCTGCGCATCGGTGTGGTCGCCGAGGGAGTAGAGACCGCCGACCAGCTCGAATATCTCAGGCAGATCAGTTGCGACGAGGTGCAGGGCTATCTGATCAGCCGGCCGGTGCTGGCGGACGGCGTGCTGGCGCTGCTGGAGACGAAGAAGTATCGGGCGATTTACGCGGCTTGAAGTTCGCCAGTGTGAGATGCTGACACTTCCACAGCGTCATGGCCGGGCTTGACCCGGCCATCCACGCCTAACCAAACGGATCGGAGAACGTGGATGCCCGGGACAAGCCCGGGCATGACGACCCTCAAATCGCATCCGCGCGCAACAGCGTATCCACGGTAATCGTGCCCCGCGCGCGGGAGACGCAGGCGCAGATCTTCTGGTTGCTTTGCTTCTGATGATCGCTGAAGAAGACGTCGCGATGGTCGATCTCGCCGTCGACCGCGACCACGTCAATGGCACAGAGGCCGCATTCGCCGCGCTTGCAGTCGTACATCACGTCATGGCCGCTGGCATTGAGCACATCCAGCATCGAGCGTTCTCGGGGGATTTCGAGCTCGACATCGGATCCCTTCAGGCGCACGCGAAAGGTCTCGGTCGGCAGCGTGCCGCTGGAGCCGAAGGTTTCGTAGCGGAGATCGGGGAGCGGATGGCCGGCGCCGATCCAGGCGTGACGCGCGGCGTCGAGCATGCGCATCGGGCCGCAGAACAGCGCCAGCGCGCCCTTGGGGAGCGAGGCGAACACCGCGTCGAGATCGAGCCGCTGGCCTTCGTCGCTGGCGTGAACGACCAGGCGATCCCCAAGCATCGCGGCGAGATCGTCGAGATAAGCGGCCTCGCCGCGCGAGCGCACCGCATAATGCAGCATGACGTCGGCCCCGCGCCGCGCCAGTGCCTGCGCGGCGCCGAGGATCGGGGTGATGCCGATGCCGCCGGCAATCAGGCAGTAGCGTTCGCGCGCCCAGTCGACTGCAAGCAGCGAGGCGGGCTGCGTGATGTCGAGCCGCGCGCCCGGCTGCAAGGACCACATGTAGCGCGAGCCGCCGCGGGAATCATCCGTGCGGCGCACCGCGATCTTGAAGCCTTGCGAGGTGGCTTCACCGACCAGCGAATAAGACCGCGTCTCCGGCAGGCCGTCGATGGTGACGCTGATATTGATGTGGCTGCCGACCGGATAGGCCGCGCCGTCGAACTGATCGGGACGGATCAGGAATTCGCGGATGCCGGGTGCGAGATCGCGGGCCGAGACCAGCGTCGCGGGAATCCAGGTTTCGATGAAGCGCATGGCTGCTGCCCTCAATCGGTTGCGGTTTTGATCAGCGCGAGCGCCGGCAAGAGGTCGAGATGGGTGCGGTTGCGCAGCGCGAGGCGAAGGTTTCGCACCGCGAGCCGCGCGTGCTCGCGCATGATCGCTTCGGCGCGCGCACCCTCGCGGTTCTCGATGGCGTCGATCACGACGCGATGGTGCTCCTGGCCGATGATCAGGATCTGCTGCGCCTCGGGGAGCGCGGATTGCGCCATCACGAAGCCGCTCGGGGATGCAAATGGCAGCGCGGAGGCGCGGTCGATCTGGCGGATCAGCGGCGGGCTGCGCGACAATTCGGTGAGCAGGGCGTGGAAGCGCGCATTCAGCGCGACATAGGACGAGAAGGCCTCAATCGAGATCGGCACCTGGCGCAACAGCTCGTCGATCGCGGCGAGGCACTCCTTCAGCGGCTCCAGCTCGCGCGCCGAGACGCCGCGCTCGGCGGCGAAGCGCGCGGCGAGGCCTTCCAGCGTGCCGCGCAGCTCGATGGAATCGGAGATGTCGCGCTCCGAAAACGCCTTCACCATGAAGCCTCCGGAGGGGATCGCCTCCAGCAGGCCCTCTTCCTCCAGCCGCACCAGCGCCATGCGGACCGGGGTGCGCGAGGCGCCGGTCGTCTCCACCGCCTGGAGCTCGGAGATGCGCTCGCCCGGGCGCAAGGCGCCCGACAGGATCTGGTCGCGCAGCGCGAGCTGCGCCTTCACGGTCTGCGAGACGGAGCGGTCGACCTCACGCTCGGCCATGTTCTACTCCGCGGCCTGGAGATGCTGCGGCCCGTTTTCCTTCGCCACCATTTTGTCGATCAGCTTGCGCGTCCACATCGCGCCGGCGTCGATATTGAGGTTGTAGAAGATGCGGTCGGGGTTCTCGTCCATGGCACGCTGCTGCGCCTCGAGGATCAGCTCGTCCTCGTGGAAGATGCCGGAGACGCCCTCGCGGATCTCGCTGGTGATGCGCTGCTCGTCGAGCTGATAGTTGCGCACGAAGGCCCAGAAATAGTGACAGGTCTTCTCGGTCTCCGGCGTGATGGTGTTGAGCACGAAGCCGTTGACGCCCTGCGAGCGGTCGCCTTCGGGCGCGCCGGTGCCGGTCGGCGCGACGCCGACGTCGATCGCAATGGTGCACGGCGCTTCGAAACGGATGATCTGCCAGCGGTCGACGAGACCCGGCTTGCCGAGCTGCTTGGCCCAGAACGGCGGCGGCTCGATGCCGCGCATCCAGCGCGTCACCGTGACCGTTTTCTCGCCATGGGTGACGTCGAACGGGGCCTCGGCGACCGCCTCGTTGCCGATCGAGGAGCCGTGCACGAAAGTCTCGTGGGTGAGGTCCATGAGATTGTCGAGCACGAGGCGATAGTCGCATTTGACGTGAATGGTCTTGCCGTCGCCGGCCCAGGCCGGATCGTGATTCCAGTGCATGTCGGGGACCAGCGCGGGATCTGCCAGCGCGGGATCGCCCATCCAGAGCCAGATGTAGCGGTGGCGCTCGACCACGGGATAGGCGCGCACGCAAGCCGACGGGTTGATGGTCTCCTGCGAGGGCATGAAGGTGCAGCGGCCCTGCGCGTTGTATTTCAGGCCGTGATAGCCGCAGACGACGGTGTCGCCTTCGAGCCGCCCCTTGGACAGCGGCACCAGCCGATGCCAGCAGGCATCCTCCAGCGCGGCGACCGAGCCGTCGGCCTTGCGGTACATCACAATGTGCTTGCCGCAGATCGTCCGCGGCAGCAGCGCCGGCTTCACCTCGGCGTCCCAGGCAGCGGCGTACCAGGCGTTCATCGGGAAGGGTTTTGTCACTGGCAATCTCCCTCGGCTTATGAATACGTTATGTATACAATAACGGAGGTCTGGAATCGTTCAAGCCCTAAATATGCTGTATTTTATTACCGTTCATCTCATGTCTGTATACAAACGCAGCCCGCTAAAGATGTCGGCGGGAGCGACGATCAATCCGACAGCGTCATGGCCGGGCTCGTCCCGGCCATCCACGAGTTGCCGCGGCACGAAGAACGTGAATGCCCGGGACAAGCCCGGGCACCACGACCTGTCGTGAATGCTCCGATGCGAATTTTCCGCGCGTAGAGCCGCTACGCCCCGAACACCTTCGCCAGCCCCGCCCGGGCCTCTTCCTGAATCCGCTTCAGGTGCTCGGTGCTGCGAAAACTCTCGGCGTAGATCTTGTAGACGTCCTCGGTGCCGGAGGGCCTGGCGGCGAACCAGCCGAAATCGGTCTCGACCTTGATGCCGCCAAACGGCTGGCCGTTGCCGGGCGCCTTGCTCAGGGTGGCGCGGACGGGGTCGCCGGCGAGATCCCTCAGGCCGAGCTGTTCGGGCGTGACGGATTTGAGGATGTTCTTCTGCGGTCCTGTCGCGGCAACATCGATCCGCGCATAATGCGGCACGCCGAACTCTGCGGTGAGATCGTTGAACAACTGGCTGGGATCGCGGCCGGTCTTGGCCATGATCTCCGCGGCGAGCAGGCCGAGGATGATTCCGTCCTTGTCGGTGGTCCACACGGTGCCGTCGCGGCGCAGGAACGAGGCCCCTGCGCTCTCCTCGCCGCCGAAGCCGAAGCCGCCCTTGAGGAGGCCATCGACGAACCATTTGAAACCGACCGGCGTTTCGACCAGCTTGCGACCGAGCTTCTTTGCGACGCGGTCGATGATCGAGCTCGACACCACGGTCTTGCCGATCGCGGCATCCTTGCTCCAGTTCGGACGATGCGCGAACAGATAGGAGATCGCGGTCGCAAGATAATGGTTCGGATTCATCAGGCCGCCCGTGCGCGTCACGATGCCGTGGCGGTCGGCGTCGGTGTCGTTGGCAAAGGCGACGTCGAAGCGGTCGCGCATTCCGATCAGGCTCGCCATCGCGTAAGGAGAAGAGCAGTCCATGCGGATCTTGCCGTCCCAGTCCACCGTCATGAAGCGGAAGGTCGGGTCGATCGCCTCGTTCACCACCGTGGCCTTCAGGCCGTAGCGCTCGATGATCGGATGCCAATAATGCACGGCGGCGCCGCCGAGCGGATCGATGCCGATATTGATGCCGGAGGATTTGACCAGGTCGAGGTCGACGACATCGCCGAGATCGGCGACATAGGGCGTCACGAAGTCGTAGGCGTGGACGTTCGCGGCTTTCTTCGCCTTGTCGTAGTCGATGCGCTTCACGCCCTTCAGCCCCTCGGCGAGGTAGGCATTGGCGCGCTTTTCGACCACGCCCGTGACGTCGGTGTCGGCCGGACCGCCATGCGGCGGATTGTATTTGTAACCGCCGTCTTCGGGGGGATTGTGCGAGGGCGTGATGACGATGCCGTCGGCAAGGCCGCTGGTGCGTCCCTTGTTGTAGGTCAGGATCGCGTGCGAGATCACCGGCGTCGGCGTGTAGCCGCCGTCCTTGTCGATCATGACGTCGACGCCGTTGGCGGCGAACACTTCGACGGCACTGACCAGCGCGGGCTCGGCCAGCGCATGGGTGTCGATGCCGATGAAGAGCGGACCGGTCAGGTCCTTTTCTCGCCTGTAGTCACAGATGGCCTGCGTGGTCGCGAGGATGTGGCCCTCGTTGAAGGTGTTCTTAAACGATGTGCCGCGATGGCCGGAGGTGCCGAACGCCACGCGCTGCGCGGGATCCGCGACGTCGGGCTTGCCGGCGAAATAGGCTGTCACCAGCCGCGGAATGTTGGTGAGCGCGTCCGGCGAGGCCTGCTTGCCCGCCGCGGGATGAACATCAGCCACTGAAGTACCTCGTCTGTCGCAAGAGATCACGGGGATACCATAGCATCGGCCGACATCCCGCCAAGGGCACAACTCGCGCGAGGGAGCAGGCGTTCCTCGGGTGCCAAGCCGGAATGACCATGCTGTAGCCCGCATGAGCGAAGCGATATGCGGGACCATTCCGCCCCCGATGTCGCTTCGCTCATCCGGGCCACGGGATCATGCTATGCTCCACGCCATCGAGGCCTTCCGAATCGTTCCATGGCTCTTTCGCGCAAGCTGCTGCTGCTGATCGCCGGCCTCGTCGTGGCCGGCGCGCCGGCGCGCGCCGCGGAATTCTATACCGAGGATTTGCGCATCCCCATGGCTGAGGCCGGGCCGCAGGGGCTGGAGGCCTTTCTGGTCCGCCCGGCGGCAGCGAAGCGCTATCCGCTCGCGCTGCTCAGCCACGGCTCGCCGCGCAGCTTCGACGATCGCGCAACGATGTCCGCGCACAAATATTACGGCATCGCGCTCGAATACGCCCGGCGCGGCTTTGCGGCCCTGATCGTGATGCGGCGCGGCTACGGTACCTCGCCCGGCGGTCGCGTCGACAGCGTCGGTGGTTGCGCCAAGGCCGCTTACCTGCCCGCGGCCGCGGTCGCGGTGGCGGACTTACGCGCCGCGATCGATGCGATGGCGCGCCGGGCTGACGTCGCGACAACCGGCATGATCGCAGCCGGCCATTCCGCCGGCGGGCTCGCAACGGTCGCGCTCACCGCGCAGGCGCCCCCCGGCCTTGTCGCCGCGATCAACTTCGCCGGTGGCCGCGGCTCGCACGACGACGACGACGTCTGCAATCCGGATGGGCTGGTGCAGGCCTTCACCACCTTCGGCAAGACCTCGCGCGTACCGATGCTCTGGGTCTATGCGACCAACGATTCGTATTTCGGCCCCGACCTCGCGCGCCGCCTCCATGACGGATTTCGCTCCGGTGGCGGCAACGCGACATTCATCGCGGCGCCGGCTTACGGCGACGACGGCCACTACCTCTATTCGGTGGGGGGCCGTCCGCAATGGACGCCCTATGTCGACGCCTTCCTGCGCGAGCGCGCCCTCCTCAGTCGCGACATCCTGAGCGCGCCCGATTCTTTGCCGCCGCCGCGCCAGCTCAACCAGGCCGCGCGGACCGAGTTTGCCCGCTATCTCGCCAGCATGCTGCCGCACAAGGCTTTCGCGGTGTCGCCGAACGGCGGCTACGGCTGGCGCGCGGGACGCATCACGGCCGACGACGCCCAGCGCGACTCGCTGGCGGCCTGCATGAAATGGTCGCCCACCTGCACGCTCTATGCGATTGACGACCACCTGGCCGGCCCCTCGCAAACGACGTCCACCGATCAAAGCGCCCGGGCGCGCTAGTCGCCGCGCGCCGGAGGCCGGTTTATTAACTCCGGAGCTCTATGACAGACCCATGCTGCGGGATCGGGCACGCTTCAATCTCAACGCGACGTGGAGACACGTGGTGCTCGTCCTGCTGTTGTCGGCCCCGCTCTGCGCACAAGCCGGAGACGGCGATATGGACGAGCCGCGCGCGACGTCGGCGATCTCCAACGGCAGGGCGGAGCTCGGCGCCGGCGAGACTCCGTCATCCCGGGCAATGATCCGGAAGATCATCGAGCGAGAAACCGAGAAGACCGATTTACCGGCCGATATCGCCGAAGCGGTCGTGTTCGTCGAAAGCGGCTACAATTCGGCCGTCGTCGGCAGCGTCGGAGAGATCGGCCTGATGCAGCTGCGGCCCGAGACGGCGGCGATGCTGGGCTTCCGGGGCACCGAGGCGGAGCTCGCCGAACCCGACATCAACATCCATTACGGGGTGCTTTACCTCAGCCGGGCCTGGCGCCTGGCGGGCGGGGACATCTGCCGCGCCCTCATGAAATACCGGGCAGGCCATGGCGAGGAAGAGATGACGCCGCGGTCGCACGTCTATTGCAACCGGGCCCGTAACCGTCTTGTCGCCATGAATTCCAGGGCTCTGGACGCCGAGGTCGCGGCCGTTCCGGATCCGGCGCCCCGGCCGACTCCCGCAGCTCCTGCGGCGACTCCGGCAAAGCCGGCGCCCCGTCCGAAGATGTCGGTGCAGCCCAAAACGGTCTATGCCCGCTATCGTCAAGGCAGCGCGGCCGCGAGCCGCGCCTATTGGGCCGCCCACGAGGCCCGGATCAGCCAGATCAAGGCTCGCATCGAAGCACGATGGAAGCGCGTCGCATCGCGTTGACGACGATGCGGCGGGCTTCGGCCGCTATTGTTTGAGCATGATCTTCTCGGAAAACCGCTGCACACTTTGCGCTCACGCGGCCCTTCGGGTCCGGATCATGCTCTACAGCCGCTCACTAAGCGCCAGCTTGTAGCCGACGCCGGTGACGGTCGCGATCACGGGGGTGCCGCTGCCGACGAGCTTGCGGCGCAGCCGCGCCACCAGCGCGTCGACCGTGCGGATGTCGACCTCGGCCTGGCGGTTGCTGACGACCTCGATCAGATAGTCGCGGCTGAGCGGCCGTCCGTCGGCGCCGACGAGCGCCGCGAGCAGATCGAATTCGGCGCGGGTCAGCGCCACCGGCTTGCCGTCGCTGCCGAGCAATTCGCGCCGGGTCAGGTCGATGATCCAGTCGCCGAAGGCGATCGAATTGTGGTTGCGGGCTGCTTTGCGGTCGAGCGAGCGCCGCCGCAGCACGCTGCGTGCGCGCGCGAGCAGGTCGCGCAGATTGATCGGCTTGGTGACGTAGTGATCGCCGGCAATCTCGAGACCGAGGATGCGATCGACGTCGGTGTCGCGGCGCGTCACGAAGATGATGCCCGCATTGCTGGTCGCCTGGATCTCCTTGGCGAGCTCGAAGCCGTCACCGTCGGGCAGCTGCAGATCGAGGAAGACGAGATCGGTGCGCGCGCGCAGCGCCTGGCGGCATTCCGCGCAGGAGCCGGCGCCGACCACGTCGAAATTGTTCTCGCTGAAATAGCCGACCAGCATGGTCCGCGTCACCGGATCGTCCTCGACGACGATCAGCCGCTCGCGGCCGGCGGGACGCACTTCCTGACGTGCGGAATCAACCAATGTCTTGGGTATCCTGTGTGCCTGCGACCCGACCTGGCGATCCATCTCGCCGCGCAATGCGCCGTCATGTGAACGTACATTCACGACTTGTTCGAGCCCCCGAAATTAGCCGCCGGAATATTAGGCGGGTTGCGACGCGCAAACAATATTGCTCATGATCTTCAACCATTAAGTATGAATTGGCCCACAATTCTCAATCCGCGCATCATAGCGCAGGATGGCCCTTGTGGGGGCCTGCGCCGGCCCGCGGAGGCCAATCCCTGACATTCGGCCTCGGACTCAACCGCCGGTTAACGTAAAAAAGGCCTTCGGCTTCGGAAGGCCGGGCTGCGCCTCTATTGTCCCGCCTGCACAATCAGAACCACGGAGCAGGCGTGATGCAGGGGCAGGCCCGGTTGGCTGCCGGTCGAACCGAGCAAGGCACGGCGCCGTTCGCCCGTTCGCACACGCTCGATGTCCTGCGCGGCCTTGCCATTGCCGGTGTGATGGCAATCCACGTTTCGCAGGCGTTTCCGTCGAACATCCACGCCGTCGATTTCGCCTTCATGTGCGGCTGGACCGGCGTCAACGTGTTCTACTTCGTCAGCGCCATGACGATGTGCCTGATGTGGACGCAGCGCAGCGGCGAGACGAATCCGACCGGCAAATTCTACATCCGGCGCTTCTTGCGCATCGCGCCGCTGTTCTGGCTGGCGATCCCGGTCTACCTCGCCATCAACGGCACCGGACCGAGCGCCAACGCGCCCTACGGCATCGGGCCCGTTCAGGTGATCCTGACCGCGACCTTCCTGCACGGCTTCTGGCCGGACAGCGTCAACAGCGTAGTGCCGGGCGACTGGTCGATCGCGGCGGAGATGACCTTCTATCTCGTCTTCCCGCTTCTGATCACTGCGTTCGGGTCGCGCCGCCATCTCTATGTTGCGCTGGCGATCGTGCTGCATCTCGTCAATGTCTGCCTGTTCAAGCCGTGGGCCTTCGCGCTGTTCTCGGCCTATTACGGCCCCGGCCACGAGGCATTCGTCTGGACCACGCTCCACATCAGCTTCCTGAACCAGCTGCCGGTCTTCCTGATCGGATGCGCGCTGTTCTTCGCGCTGCGCGACGGCTTCACGAGGTCCGACGCCGCGATCTTTGCCGTTTTCATCGCGCTGTCCTTTGCCGCCGACCGCGCAACCGGCTCGCACGAATTCAACTATCTGATGATCAACCTCGTGCTCGGCGCGCTGGTGGCCGGCTGCATCAAGCTTGCCATCCGCTTCCAGCCGCTCGAGACGCTCGGCCGCAATTCCTATTCGATGTATCTGTCGCACTTCGCGGTGATCTATGGCTTGCGTCAGCTCTGGCCGGTCGCGGATGGACTGGTCTCGCTGCTCACGGCCTATGTCGTCACCGCCGCGCTGAGCTACCTCGTCGCACGCGCGACATGGCATCTGGTCGAACGGCGCGCGCAGGACCTGGCGCATCGCCTGACAACCGCGGGACCGGGCCGATCAAGACTCCGACCGACCATTGCCGCCACCGCGGCCGGCATGCGCTGAACGCCCTGCTCTGTCCCTGCCGGCCCGAGGCGGCTTGCTTCATTGCCGCCTTCGTATCTACTGTGAAGACTCTTCACGCTGGAGTGGGCACGATGGAGGTCATACTGCTAGGCACCGGCGGCCCGCGCCCGGACCCTCACCGCATGGCGACGACCACACTGATCAGGCTCGGCGACGAGAATATCCTGTTCGACGCCGGCCGCGGCGTCATGGTGCAGCTCAGCAAGGCCGGCGTTCCGCTCGGCGCCATCAACACGGTTTTTCTCACGCACCATCATTTCGACCACATCGGCGACCTCTACGACGTGATGCTGAATTCATGGATGGCCGGGCGCAAAGACGCGCTGCGCATCTACGGCCCTCCGGATACCGAGCGGCTCGTCCACACGCTGATCACGCAGGTCTACGACAAGGACATCACCTGGCGCGACAAGGGCGAGCCGACCTTCGGCGGCTGGAAACCCGTCGTCGCAACGGACATCGTACCAGGGCCCGTTCTCGACACCGGGCGCTGGAAGATCAGCGCCGAGCTGGTCTCGCATGGCGATGGTCTCGACATGCCGGCGGCCTTCCTCGCGCGATGGATGTGTCTCGGCTACCGCTTCGAAGCGGAGGGCAAGGTCATTGCAATTTCAGGCGACACTGTCCCCTGCCCCGGGCTCGAGCGGCTGGCACAGGGAGCCGACCTGCTTGTTCAGTGCTGCTTCCTGGCAACGCCGGAGATCAACAACGAGCACCTTCGCCGCCTTGCGAAATTCACGATCGCCTGCGGCGATACCGTCGGCAAGATCGCGGCCAAGGCCGGCGTTAAGAAGCTCGCGCTGACCCACCACCGGCCGCGCACCGACGATGCCATGCTGAACGCGCTGCTTGCGGATGTCAGGCAGGACTATGCCGGTCCTGTCGTGCTCGGCGAGGATCTCACGCGGATCGAGGTTTGAGGGCCATCGATCAGCTCGCCTTGGAGTTCAGGACGATCCGACCTCGATCCGGAACGACAAGCTCTCTTCCGCGCCCGGCACGATATGCATCAGGCCCGGCTTGTCGCTGAACTCGCCGTCGAAGCCGGCGGGACTGGCATAGCCGCGCCAGGGCTCGATACAGAGGAACGGCGCGCCGGATGGTTTCGACCAGACGCCGAGTTCGCGAAAGCCGCGCCAGGACATTTTGAGCCAGGGGCCGGTGGACGCAGCATAGCGGGCCGCATTGCTCTCGATCCGGTCGAAAATGACAGCGTCGTCGGTGAAGAGGGATTCGGACAAGGGGAGCACCGTACCTTTGACCGGGCTCGGCTCCGTTGCCGAGCGCAGCAATCCGCCCTCGAGACGGCGGACGGGAGACGACTCCGCGCCGGCGAAGGTCAGCGCGTAGCTCTCCTTGGCAAGTCCCGGCTGGAGCGGCCAGTTGAACGCGGGATGACCGCCGATCGAAGCCGGCAATGTCTCCTTGCCGGTGTTGGCGATCACGAGCGTCAGGTCGAGGCCGGCATCATCGAGCGTATAAATTGCGGTCAGCCGGAACGGGAACGGATAGAGCGCGCGCGTCGCCTCGCTGTCTTCGAGCACCAGCGTGCAGCGGCTCTCGCCGCGCTCCGTCCACGCAAAGCGGCTGTCGCGCGCAAAGCCGTGCTGGGTCATCCGATACGTCTTGCCCCGGTGCCGCAATTCGTCCTTGGCGAGGCGCCCGACGATCGGAAACAGCAACGGCGCATGGCGCGGCCATTCCGGCCCCGCCTGCCAGACGAATTCGACGCCGCCCCCGTCCTTCAGCGAGCACAGCTCGGCGCCGTGCGCCTTGACGGTTACGGTGAGCCCGCCGCCGCGGAGGGAGTGGCTGTCATCGCTCATGCGCGACATCTACACCGCGACCTCACATGCAGCAAGGCGGCGCCAGCCATGCAGCCGGCGCCTCAGCGCCCTGCAGAGCTGCGTCATATTTTTGTACCTAACGGTTGCTCCTTTGCAATTCGTCCGCCGCCGGCTTTTTCGGAAACGCGGCCCGGATCCCCAAGAACAATTCTGGTAGCCAATTGAAATTCTTCATCAACGGCCGCTTTCTGTCGCAAAAACTCACCGGCGTTCAGCGTTATGCCGCAGAAATCGTCAAGGCGATCGACGCGCAGCTGGCGTCGGAGCAAACGCCCGCCTCGCTGCGGAACGCAGACTGGCAGTTGCTGACGCCCGTGGATGCAAGCGAAGACCTTCACCTCGAGCGAATCAAGATTCGCACCGTCGGCCGCTTGCGCGGGCATGCCTGGGACCAAATCGATCTGGCGCGCGCCGCTGCGGGCGGCCGCCTGATCAGTCTGGCCAATTCCGGCCCGGTGTTCCATCGCGACCACATTGTCGTGATCCACGACGCACAGGTGTTTCGCAGGCCGGACTTCTTCAGCTGGCGCTATCTGGCAGTCCACCGAACGATGGGCCGGCTGCTCGCCCGACACGCAAGCATCGCAACCGTATCGGCTTTTTCGCGCAAAGAGCTTGCCGAGGTGCTGAATCTGTCAGCAACGGCGATCCCGGTCTTCTCCAACAGCGCAGAACACTTCGCCAAGACGAAGCCGGATCCCGGCATCATTGCCAGACTTGGGGTTCAGCCGCAGCAATTCTTCCTCTATGTGGGCTCAAGGACCAAGAACAAGAATCTTTCCGTCGCGATCCGCGCTGTCCAGTTGCTCGATCGGGCCGACGTTCCGCTGGTCATCGTCGGAGGCGACAACAGCAAGGTCTTCCAGGACAATTCTGGCGACGGAGCTTCCGGCCTGCTGCTGGCGGGACGCCTGACCGACAGTGAGATTGCAGCACTCTATGCGCATGCATCGGCATTTGTGTTCCCCTCGCTCTACGAGGGGTTTGGCGTGCCGCCGCTGGAAGCCATGATCTTCGGCTGTCCGGTCATCGCCTCGACCGCCGATGCGGTCGTTGAGACCTGTGGTGATGCAGCTGCGTATTTTCGCGCCAGCGACGCCGAAGCGCTGAAGCAGCTCATGCTCGAAAGATTGGCAACCGGCGCCATCTCTGATCAGGAACGCATGAGGCAGCAGGATCGCGTTGCATTCTATTCGTGGAAGAAATCGGCGAAGGCTCTGCTCGATCATCTCGCAGGCCCGGCGAACGTCGCCAGCGCGGCTTGAAATCAGACGCAACTCGCCTATCGCGCGCAAAAGCTCCCGCACAAGCGTCTCGCAACTCGCTTGCCTTTGCATAGTTCCATGAAACTTTTTTGTTTTTGTAACGACTTGCAAGCATGCGAAAGGCTTGGCGCAACATCACCACATCGCTGCCCCATTATCGCTACGTATTCGAGGAACTGTATCTCGCACTAGCGAACATAGAACAGGGATACAGGATGTCTGGGCCTCCGACGCAGCCTTATGCAAGGCAAACGATGAAAGTGCTGCACATCGCCGAGACGATTCGGGGCGGGATTGCGAGCTACCTGAACGAGTTGCATCCACAGCAACAGGCAAGTTTCGGCACGGAGAACGTGCACTATGTCGTGCCCTCGGATCATCGCCGCGATCTTCCCGCGGTCGATGACAACCAGATTACGACGTTCGAACGATCCGGCCGCAGCGTTGCCGGACTGTTCCAGATGCTGCGCGCAAGCATGCAGGCACTGGACGCCTTCAAGCCGGACGTGGTGCATCTGCATTCCTCGTTTGCAGGCCTCGTGCTCCGTCCCGCGCTTGCGGCCCGCTCGAACGGTCCGCGCGTCGTTTATTGCCCGCACGGTTGGGCATTTTCACGCGAGACCGGGCGCCTCAGTCATGTGGTGACAAAGGCGGCGGAGAACCTTCTCGCGCGGACGTCGGACCGAATCATCTGCATCTCCAGCGACGAGTTCAACGAAGCGGTCCGCGCGGGAATTCCGGCCGACCGCCTCACCCTCGTCCACAACGGCATCTCGAAGAGCCGCACGCCGCAGCCCGTCGCGGCGGACTGGACCTCCAAGAAGGTCAAGGTTCTGTTCATCGGACGCCTGGATCGCCAGAAGGGATTCGACCTCCTGATCGAAGCGGCGCGCACGCTCGAAGATGTGCTTGATATCCGCATGATCGGCGCCTCCGTCGTCAACAAGTACGAAGGCCCGAGCGTCCCGTCCAACGTGTCCCTGCTGGGCTGGCTCGACCGCCCGACCATCGAGACCCAGCTCGAGGCCGCCGATCTCGTCGTGATCCCGTCACGATGGGAGGCCTTTGGCCTCGTTGCCCTGGAAGCGATGCGCGCCGCAAAACCCATCCTGGCATTCCGCAGTGGCGCGTTGCCCGAGATCGTCGTTGACGGCGTCACCGGCGTGCTATGCGAGCCCGTCGCCGTTCAGCCGCTCGTCGACGGTTTCCGGCGGGCGCTCGATTTCGATCTCAAGGTGCTGGGACAGCGCGGCTACGACCGGTTCAAGCAGCTTTATGACGTTCAGAAGACGCATGGACAGTTGCAACAGGTCTATGCCGAGCTCCTGCATGACGATCGGACACCGGTCGAGGCGAAGGCCGCACTGCAATCGGATCTCTCCAAGAATTTCTGATGGCTCCATCGCTCCCACGCACCTTGGTTCGCGGCAGCTTCCGCCTTGCGAGCCTCATCGCATCCATTTTCCTGCCGGTTTCCGTCTGCGCGCAGCAGGCTCAACCGCTCGATGCCCGATTCCTGCTGGGGGTCGGCACGCATCAGGGGCTGGGTGGTCCGGTGAGCGCGCGCGGATACGTGCCTTCGGAGAACGTCGCGCAGATCAAGCAACTCGGCCTCAACGCTTTCCGCGACGATTTTCCCTGGTCCGATTTCGAGGTGGGGGGACGCCGGATGGGGTTCACGCCCAGGCTCGGCAGGCTCGAGGCGCAGGTCAGATCCGGCGTCGCGCGTCCCCTTCTGATCCTTGCGTTCGGCCACCATCTGGTTCCGAATTCGTCGCCACCGACGACCGATGAAGCGCGACAGCGGTTTGCCGACTATGCTGCTGCGGCAGCGCAATCGGTCGTGGCGCAGCATCCACTTTTCGAGCTCTGGAACGAATGGAATCTGGCGGCGAAGAAGGATGCCGCGTTCTCGCCGGAAAACTATCTGGCGCTCGCGCAAGTCGCGCGGCCGGCGGTCAAGCGGGTCGCGCCGAATGCGCCTTTCCTGGTCGGAGCTCTCGGCGACGATCCCGGCTGGACATGGACGGAGAAGATGCTGCGGACCGGCATCCTTCAATATGCGGACGGCGCTTCGATCCATCTCTACAATTTCTGCATGGGCCCGAGCAAACGCACCTCGGCCGAAATCATCGACCGTGTCACGGCGTTTCACCGTCTCGTCGGCCAGGCGAGCGGAAACCCCGATTTTCCGATCTATGTCACTGAGACAGGCTGGACCACGGCGTCCAACAAATGCGGCGTCAGCGAGCAGGCCCAGGCCGACAATACGGCGCAGCTCATCCTGTGGGCATCGACCGCGACGCGCTGGCTCAAGGGCATGTGGCTCTACGAGCTCAAGGACAGCGGAAAGAATCCATCGGAGCTGGAGGACAATTTCGGGCTCTATCGTTTCGACAATTCGCCAAAGCCGGTTGCCTGTGCCGCCCAGGGCGCCTGGGCCTTCGTTCGCTCCAGCCTGAGTGCCGAGCGACGCGAGCTCGCCAGCGGGGTCGTATCGATCAATGCATCGACGGCTTCCGGCGGCAGAGTTGCGGTCTGGTCCGAGGCTCCGGACCGACGGTACGAAATTCGGCTCAAAGGCGATCAACCAGGCGCCAGCTTTGCGATGCCGTGCGACCAGACGGCAAAGCCTGCGTCCGGGGTCTGGATCCCCGTCTCGAGCACACCGGTCCTGATTGCAGCCAATGACAGTGCCGTTCCCGCCCTGGAGATAAGGCCGGCGCGGTAGACGCGATTATTTTTTTGCAGACATGAGGTTGACGCGATGAAAGTTCTTTTGACGTCCACGCTTTATCCGACGCCTCAGGCCCCAAAGATCGTCGGCGGCGCAGAGATCTTCGCGCGGCGTTTCGCCGAAGGCCTGGTGCAGCGCGGTGACGAAGTGGAGGTGATCCGGGCCGCATCCTCGCCCGAGCAGGCGCGCGAAAGCTGCAACGGCATCAACGTCTATTCCGCGCCGGTGCAGAACATCTATTTGCCCTTTACGGAGCAGAAGAACGTCGCGCTGCGCAGCATCTGGCACGCCGTCGACGACTGGCAGATGCGGGCCCCCCTGATCGCGGAGCGCATCCGGGCTTTCAAGCCGGACGTGTTGCACTCCAACAATTTGTCGGGCCTCACCACCGCGATCTGGCGCGTTGCCGCCCAGCTCGGCGTTCCCGTGCTCCATACGCTTCACGACTATTATCTGACCTGCCCGCGCTGCTCGCGCTTCGAGAAGGGACGATCTTGCGAGCACACCTGCACGAGCTGCGGAATTCTGACCTTTCATCGCAGGCGTGCCACGCATTGGCTCAGCGCCGTGGTCGGCGTGAGCGAGCGCGTCCTGTCCATTCACACCGACATGGGCATGTTCTCGGAGACACCGATCCGCACCGTGATCCGCAACGCCTCGACCGAGCCGCCGCGTGAGCCCTATCCTCGTCCGGTCTGCACCACCGAAGTGACGTTCGGATTCATCGGCCGCCTCACGGAGGAAAAGGGCATCGACAATTTGATGCGGGCGCTGGCTCTGCTGCCCCCGGATCGCATCCGCATGATGATTGCCGGCCGTGTCAGCGACGAGGAGCAACGACGCCTCAGGGCGCTCGCGCCGGATGCACGAATCGAGTTCATGGGCTTCGTGGTGCCGGACGATTTCTACAAGCAAGTGGACGTGGTGATCGCTCCGTCGATCTGGCACGACCCTGGCCCGCTCGTCGTCGCCGATGCCAAGGCGGCCGGCAGGCCGCTGCTCGGAACCCGCTTTGGCGGCATGCCCGAGGTCATCGAGCACGGCATCACGGGCTGGCTGACTGAAGCCGATCCGCAATCCCTGGCCAAGAGCATGCTCGCGGTCGCGGCCGATCCGCACAAGATCGACGAGATCAGCCGGCGCCTCATCGCGGATACCAACAAGTGGATATTTTCCGACGTGCTGTCTTCATACAAGAACCTGTATGAACAATTGCGCGAGCAACGGATGTCACACTTGCGCGCAGCCACGACCGAAGCGCCACAGGGACCGGCGGTCGTCGGCAAGGAGCGCCTCATTCCGCGATGACACGCCTCCTCGCGATGGCGGGCTACGTCTATCAGAGCGCCGCGGCGATCGTCCTGATCTTCGCGATCAGCCATCTGTTGCCCGCTGCCGACTACACCAGCTTTTCGCTCGCGCTGGCCTCGAGCCAATTGCTCTGCGTCCTGATGTTCGAGTGGCTGCAACTCGCCGGACTGCGTTTTCTGGCCGCAGCCGGGGAGAACGAAGCGGCCCGGCTGAGGTGGTCGCTGTTTGCGGCAGGCCTGTCGAGTGCGGGCGCGCTCGTCGTGGTCGGGAGCTCCGCATCCATGGCCAGCGCGCTCCCGGCGGGGATCATCGCGTTGGGTCTGGGCATATCCGTGCTTCAGGGCTTGACGGATCTCTACTTCCTGTCGGTCCGTCTGTCCGACCGGCTGGGCGTCGCGTCCTCTCTTCTTGCACTGCGTGCCACCGCGCTTCTGGCCGGGGCCGCCGTGGGAGGGGCGATTTCGGGGACGGCTGAAGCTGCGCTGCTCGGGATTGCGTCGGGTCACATGCTGGGACTCGTCGCGGGCCTCGTCTCGTATCGCACGCCGCTGGAGCGCGCCTCGTTGCAGGCGATGCTGACCGACTGGAAGACCTTCGCCCGCTACGGCATGCTCGCGGCGGGCGCCTCCGTCATCCATTTGTCGGTGCCGGTGCTGCTCCGTGTCATCATCATCGGCCGGCTGGGCGCAACGGGGGCGGGTGCCGGATTTTCGATCGCGCTCGACCTGCTGCAGCGCCCGTTCTGGGTCCTCAACGCAGCAATTCACACCGTGAGCTATCCCGAATTGGTCAAGGACTTCGAACACGGGACCGCCGTGAAGTCGGTTCAATCGGCGCGGCGGATGTTCGAATTCATGATCTGCACGACCCTCGTGCTGCTCGGCGGCCTGGTCGCCTTCATTCCTGATGCAGCCCGTATCCTGGTGCCGCGGGAGAGCCTTGACGGCTTCCTGTCGACGGCGCCCGTGGTGGCCGCCTTCTATTTCCTGCACACGCATCTCCAGGCCACCATCGCGGTGGTTCCACACCTGGAAAAGCTCGCGACCAGGCTCGTGCTCGTCGCGGCTGGCCAGCTAGTGATCGTCGCAGCCGTCGCGCTGGTCGCGGTATGGGCCGGCCTGTCGCCGCGACAGGCAGTCGGCTGCGCTTCGCTCGCCACCTTCGCAACGATCGTGGTCGCACTCCGTCCGACCCTGCGGTTCGAGGCATTCCCGCGCTGGTCGTTGGTCATGCAGGCATTGGTGGCCGCAATTCTGATCGGGTCGCTCGGTTCGATGCCGACGGAGCCCGCGACATGGCTCGCCGGCAAGATCGCGATCGCCGCGATTGCAACGGCGGTCATCGGATGGCGCGGAGACTTTTTAATGCTGGCCCGCCGCAGCTGATGCGGTCGCACCGGGATAAGCGCGCAGATCGGGTTCCGACATACGGAACCAGCTTGTCGGTCAGCCAGCAGCAAGCGCCTGCACCATCCCTGAGCACCTACAACCCCTGCGAGCAAGCCCAGGACCTTAACCGCCCATCGAAGCGGCATCTGCGAACTTCCCGTGCAACAAAACCAATGAGCTGCACGAAGGCATGACGAAGATACTCCGAACGGCGGTCAAGCGAGCCGCGTCGCCCTTTCCGACACCCGTCGTACCAATCCATTTCGCACAGCCTGCGCATACATTCAGCAGCGCAAATCGCGAAAATCACGAAAGCGCCTTCCTCACGTCATCCTGCCCCGGCATCGCATTCCTATTCTGCTGCAAAGAGCGAATCTGTTCCTGCACAAGGAACCCCACTTCGCTCGCGATTTGTAGCTTCTATTTTTATCTGAAATTCACACTCGACACAGAAGCTTGAACGCAAATCCCTGCGAGCAATTTTGTTCGCGCTGAAACTCGAGTGTGCAATGTCAGACCAGACCATCCTATCCGCCAGCGGCTTCATCAACTCCATCGGCGTCAACACGCACGCCGGCTTCGGGTGGACCGGCTACAACAATCTCGCGCTGATGGTCGATGACCTCGAGTATCTCGGCGTCACCCATCTCCGCGACGCGATGGGGACCAGCCCGGCTGCGCAACCCGTCGTCGACGGTCTGGCCGCCGCCGGCTACAAGTTCGACTTCCTGGTGTCGTCCGCCCTGCCCCAGACGGGCACAACCGGGCTGCAGAACTACATCGCCTCGCTCCAGAAGTTCGTGACGAACCATGCGGGCAGCATCAGCGCCATCGAGGGACTCAACGAGGCCAATCACCAGCCCTTCAGCTACAATGGCAGCTCGAGCCTCACCGCCGCGGCTCAGTTCCAGAGCGCGCTCTATCAGGCCGTCAACGCCAACGCCGCGCTCGGCAGCATTCCGGTCTACAATCTGTCACTGGCCTACAATGATCCCCAGGGCTACAGCCAGCTCGGCGACATGTCGGGTTCTGTCGACTACGCCAACGCCCACGCCTATGTCAGCACCAGCCTGACTACCGGCAGCTCAATTGCGGCAACGCTGAGCGCGGTCATGGCCGCGGCACCGGGAAAGCCCGTCGTCATCACGGAAACCGGCTACACCACGCAGGCCAACACCCAATATCTCGGTGTCAACGAGACGGTGCAGGCCAAATCGATCCTGAACACCCTGGTTGATGCCTACAAGGCCGGCGTCAGCTCGACTTATCTCTACGAGCTGTTCGATCGCGATTCCTCCGCGGGTAATACCAATCCCGAAGCCAATTTCGGACTGTTCAATTCCGACGGGACTCCGAAGCTCGCCGCGACGGGCATTCACAACCTGACGACCATTCTGGCCGACGACGGCAAGGGCGGCCTGCAGCCGACTGATCCGTTGAACTACACGCTGAGCAACATGCCCGCCTCCGGCAACAGCATGGTACTCGGCAAGAGCAATGGCGCTTACGAGCTCGTCGTTTGGGCGGAGCCGAAGCTCTGGAAGTACGCCAACGACACCGAGATTTCCAATCCGACCGAGACCGTCACGGTGAACCTCGGTGGCGTGCATCATTCGGTGAAGGTGTATGACACGCTGACGGGAACCACGGCGATCGCCAGCTACACCGACGTCAGCACGATCACCATCCCGGTCAGCGATCACCCGCTGATCATCGAGATCGACGCGCCCGCGACCGATCCGACTCCGCCGGACACGAGGACCACTGTCAGCGGCACGGCTGCCGAGGTCGTGCCGCAACTGTCCGACCTGAGCGAGTCGACCGCGCTGCAGACCATCACGCTGACCGACTCCCACGTGCTGCCGGTCGCCTCGAAGGCGACCATGGACTACATGATCGCCCATTACGGCAGCGCTCTCTCCAAGATCCAGGGCGGATACTCGTTTTCGGTGACGAATGCGGCCGCGACCTGGAGCAACACGAAGACCTATAACGCCAGCGGAACGCTTCTGTCGAAGTCGGATACCGGCCTGAACTCGAGTGGACAGCCGACCTCGACCACCGTCGCCTACACCGATGGCTCCAAGGACCTGATCAGCTACACCAATGGTGTGCAGACGAAATTCGTTCATGTCGGCACCGACGCAACCAGAACCACCGACACCTACAACACGGCCGGAATCCTCCTGAGCGAGGTCGTCCAGAAGTCCGACGGCTATTACTCCACCACTCTCTACACGAGCGGCGTGAAGACGGCCGCCTACGTCAAGAATGCCGACGGTTCGCAGGACAACTATACCTACGGCATCACCGGCAAGAGCTTCACCACCCAGGTGCAGCATCTCGATGCCTCGGGGAAGGTCACCTCGGTGACACGCAGCCATGCCGACGGCTCGCTGGATTCGACGCAAGTCTACAACAGCGACGGCAGCAGCGTGATCACCACGTACAGTGCCACGGGAGTCAAGCTGGTCGAGACGGCCTATCATGCCGATCACAGCAAGGACGTCTGGACCTACAACATCACCGGCCAGAGCTACGCGACCGAGCACGACGTCTACGACGCGACCGGCTTTCTCACCGGCCTGACGCGCCTGCACAGCGACGGCAGTCTCGCCTTCAAGCTGGTTCAGACGCCTGACGGCACCAAGACGACCGATTGGTACAATGCCGCCGGCAGCCTCACCAGCGAGGTCGTGCAGAAGGCGGACGGCTATACCTCGACGACGGTCTACAGCAACGGCGTCAAGACCAATACCTATGTCAAGAATGCCGACGGCAGCCAGGACAACTACGCCTTTGGCATCACCGGCCAGAGCTACACCACGCTGATCCAGCACGTCGATCCGTCCGGCAAGGTCACCGCCGTAACCCGCAAGCATGCCGACGGCACGCTCGACTATACCCAGGTCATCAACAACGACGGCAGCAGCGTCGTCACCAACTATGACGCTGCCGGAACGCGGACAAAGGAAACCGACTTCCACGCCGACGGCAGCAAGGACGTTTTCCTCTTCAACATCACCGGCCAGAGCTACACGACCGAGCACGACGTCTACGATACGACCGGCTTTCTCACCACGCTGATTCGCAAGCACGCCGACGGCAGCATGGCGTTCAAGCTGGTGCAGAGCGCCGACGGGACCAAGACCACGGACTGGTACGATGCCAACGGCGTCCTCACCAGCGAGGTGCTCCAGAAGCCGAGCGGTTACAGCGCGACCACGATCTACACCAATGGCGTGAAGACGGCGGCTTACATCACCAACGCCGACATGAGTCACGACAACTATAGCTACAACATCACCGGCCAGAGCTACACTACGCAGTACCAGCACCTCGATCCGACCGGCCAGACGACGGAGGTGACCCGCTGGCACGCCGACGGCTCGCTCGACTACACTCAGGTCGTCAACGACGACGGCAGCAGCGTGGTCACCAACTACGATACAGCGGGCGTCAGGAAGACGGAGACCGACTACCACGCCGATGGGTCGAAGGACGTCTTCCAGTTCCACATCGTCGGCCAGACCTATACGAACGAGCACGACAGCTACGATTCGACCGGCTTCCTCACCGATATCGTTCGCACCCACGCCGACAACAGCCTGGCCTTCACCCTGGCGCAGAGCGCCGACGGCACCAAAACCTCCGACTGGTACGACGCCAACGGCGTCATCACCAGCGAAGTGACGACCAAGAGCGATGGTTACAGCTCCACGACCGTCTATGCCAGCGGTGTGAAATCCGCTGCCTATATCAAGAATGCCGACGGCACGTCGGACAACTGGAATTACAACATCACCGGGCAGTCCTACACCACCCAGCATCAGCACCTCGATGCCTCGGGCAAGATGGTCGAACTCACCCGGACCCACGCCGACGGCACCCTGGACTATACCCAGGTCATCCACGACGACGGCAGCAAGCTGACCGACATCTACAACAGCGCCGGCACCAAGACCCAGGAGATCGCCAACAACACCGACGGCTCGAAGGACGTCTTCCTGTTCAACTTCAACGGACAGACCGGCACGACGCAGCACGAGAACTACAACTCCGCCAGCGCACTCCAATTCTTCGATCAGAGCAAGACCGACGGCACCCACAACGTCACGGCCGTCGCCAGCGGCGTAACTCTTCACGGCGGCGCCGGCAACGACGTGTTCTCGGCGGCACCTAGCTCAACAACGGTGGCTTACGATCACGGCCAGGACCAGATCCTCAATTTCCAGGCCGGCGATGGCACAACTCACGACGTGGTCCAGATCTCGAAGCTGCTTGCCGCGGACTACAGTCACCTGCAAATGACTCAGTCCGGCACGAACGCGCTCATCACGTTCTCAGCCAATGATTCGATCCTGCTGAAGAACGTCTATGTCTCCAGCCTGACGAGCCACGACTTCTTGTTCGTCTGAGCCCGACGAAATACTGCCCAGACGCGCGCCACGTCGCTGGGGGCCGGGACCATGCAGGGGTCCCGGCCCCCAATTCTTTATCGGGCGCCTGCCTCATCGATGAGCAGAGAGCTGACTGCCATCCACAATTGGATGGGCCCCATGAATTCTGACGGACTGCCGCGATTGCGCCGCATCGGCCCGCGCGCTTGCGAACTTGCGTCACAATTCGCCTCTAGAAGAACCACGAACCGCGCAAGGATTCCGAGGCCCGATGCAAGCCAGTGAAGCAAGACGTTTTGTCGTTCTCGACTTCTACCGCTTCGTCGCCGCGCTCGGGGTCTTCATCTTCCACCTGAAGCTGATCGACACGGGCATCTCGCCGGCCTGGAACGGCTCCTACGGCCTGTTCGTGGACATGTTCTTCATCCTGTCCGGCTTCGTGATCTCATACTCCTACCCGTCCGACGCGCGCGGCGTGCGCGCCTATTCCCGTTTCATGATCCGCCGCATCGCGCGGATCTATCCGCTGCACTTGCTGAGCCTGCTCATCTTCGTGGTGCTCATCGGCGTCGGCCTGGAGCGCACGGCGCGGTCGACCCCGCTGGACTTCCTGTATAACCTCCTGCTGCTGCAGGCCTGGGGCGTCACCGATCACCTCAGCTTCAACTCGCCATCCTGGTCGATCAGCGCGGAATTCTTCTGCTATCTGATCTTTCCGCTCTTGATGCTGTTTGCGCGCAAGCTGCATCCCCTGATCCTGGCTGTAATCGTCGCGGCGCTCTATCTGGTCCTGGCGCATGGCCATTTGCCGATCTGGCAGGAACGGTCGCAGATGTACGGAGCCAATTACGATTACGGCATGCTCCGCGCGCTGCCGAGCTTCCTGAACGGCATCCTGCTCGCGATCCTGTTCCGGATGTCGCAGCCCTACCGGCAGAAGCGGGTGGTGTTCGCCGGCATCGCCATGTTCGGCATCTCCGTGCTCGTCCTCAACGTCTTCGCCAAGCCGGACCTTGCCATTCTGCTGTTCTCCTGCGCCATTCTTCTGACCGCGGTCGGCGAAAGCGCCTTCGCCGAGTTCCCCGGTGCCCGCCTGCTTGGACGGCTCGGCAACACCTCGTACGCGATCTACATGCTGCACGATGCCGTTCTGATTGCCGTGTTCAAGCCGCTATGGACCTGGCTCGGATTGCGCCCGGATCAGTTCGACCTGTTCGCCCTCGCCTGCTGCGTGGTGCTGACGATCATCGCTGACCGCACCTACGCCTATTTCGAGAATCCAACGAGGCGCCTCGTCAATCGCCTGGCCGATACCGGCCTGGTATCTTCCCGCAAGGCCCGGCCGGTGACGTCCGAGACGTCCATGCGCTTCGAGAACACCGAGCGGGCGGTCAACTGACGCCCGTCGGAAGACGTCGGAGTGCTCAGGCGACCTTGCCGCCAGCCTCCGGCACGATCCGCATCGCACCATCGTCCAGCAACGGAGCGACGTTGGCGCGAGCTAATTCCATGACGTCAGGCAGCATCTGACGGACCTGCTCGCCGGCGGCTTCGTATGCCCCGAGGAAGTGCAGCAGAAACGCCTCGAAGCTGTCCCCGACAAGGAACTGGGCCGGCGAGAGCAACAGCGTCTCGCTGATGCCGAAATGCGCAAACAGGCCCTGGAACTTGTCCTGATAGGTGATCGCGGCCACCGGCGTGCCCTGTCCGAGCGCAGCAATCGCCAGGTGCATGCGGCCGGTGATCACGCCGTCGACCAGTCCGACAACGGCCTTGATCTCGCCCGCCGACAGAACCTGGTCGACATGATGCACGTGCTCCCCAAGCGCGGGCTGAAGCCGAGCAGCCAGCGGCCGCAGGCAATTGTCGTCGGCAATTCCGGGGCGGTAATCATGCGCCAGCAGCAGCCAGCTTGCATTGTGCTGCCGCGACAGGCGCGCCATGGCATCCGCCGCTAGCTCTATCATCCGCTCAAGCTTGGCCGGCTCCGGCTTCTTGAACAGCATCGGGTGGATGTTGAAGACGAAGACCTTGCGACCCTGCGCGCGCTGCCGCGCGACCATGGCCGCGATCTGCTTCACTGCGGCAGTGTCGGCGCGCGGCGTCAGCATGAACGCAGAGTCGGCGACGAGACGCGCGCGTTTGCGGGCGAAATCGTCGAAGCGCTGAAGCGATATCGCATCGCGCAGGTTCAGGACCACGCCCGGATCGAGCAACCGGAACACTTCGCGCAGCGCCTTCGCCGGACGTGAGTTGAAACTGAAGCCGAGCACGCTGACCTTGGCGCCGAATCCCGCCATCAGGTCGGCAACGAGCAGCATGCGCGCCGCGTCCACCGGCGAATAGTAGCCGTCGAGCACGTCGGCCCCCAGCACCACGCCGAAATCCGGACGGGTGATCGAAAGTTCCTGCGCGACCGTCTCGTAGGAAAACGGCTGTCTCCAGATCTCGAGCGGCTTGAAACCCATCGCGCGAACGTCCGCACTCGCCGCGCTGGTGGCGGTGACGATGTAAGTTTCGAGGCTGGGATAGACCCGCTTCAGCTCGCCGACGGTGGCTTCGATCATCGCCTCGTCGCCGCGTGACTGATGAATGCTCCAGGGATCCGACGGCAACAGGACGAGACGGCGCGGATCGTTGCGCGGCGCCGCGTTGACACCGACGTCCTTCCGCGCGATCTGCCACCTGCGCAGCTCGAGGAGATCGACCGCGAAGGGCGTGTTCTTCGCGCTGTTGAGCCAGCCTCGGAGGTGCCTGCGAACAGGCACCGGGATCAATTGCTTCAAATCGTCCTCCTCGTCTTCATCAAGCGGTCGCACCGCGCTTCACGACGAAATCGATCAGCGAGAACAGCTGCTTCCGCCAGAACAGCAGAATACTCATCAGATAGGTCGCGCCGAAGCACGACGACAGCAGCCCCATCCGCAAATACGGGTTGATGTCCTGCGTCGCCTCTCGGCACAGCACGACCGCGCCGTAGGCCAGCACGATGGCGCAAAGGCAGCCCGCGATCGGACGCAGGAACTGGCTCCAGCTCAGGCCCAGCAGCCGCAGCGCCAGCGCGAATGTCACGGGGGTCACCACAAGCTGCGCGAATGCGAAGATCGTCGCCAGCTGACCGATATCGCGCGAGGGCAGCAGGAACATTGCGGGCACGACCGCGCAGAATTTGAGGATGTTCAGCGCGAATACGTAGTTCGGCTTGCCCAGCGCGCCGAAATAGGCGCTGTTGACGAATTGCACCGTCTGAATCGCGCCGATGAGCATCAGCGGCCTCATCACCGCTTCGCTTCCGCTCCACTTCGCGCCGAACAGCAGCAACGAAAACTCGGGCGCGATCGCCGCGAGCAGCACGAAGATAGGAGAGCCCACCAGCGCGCCGAGACTGACGCTGCGTAAGTAGGCGCCGGCAATACGGTCGCGCTCGTGAGCGATCTTGGACAGTGCGCTCAAAGCGACATCCATGACCGCCTGGGTGAGCAGCTGCATCAGGATGATGTAGACCCGCGCACCGACCGTGTAGATGCCGAGCGCGGCGACGCCATAGAGCGACAGGATGATCATGTCGATCGTGCGAACGATGGCGAAATCCAGCAGCCTGTTCAGCACGACATGGACGCTGTAGCCGGAGAGCTCGCGAAAGCTTCCGGAATCGTAGCCGCGCATCGGCAGCCATCGCGGCTGGCTCCAGAGCCACAAGCCGCTGATCGCACTCTGAACGACCACCTGGATCACGAGGCTGAGAGCGCCGAACCCGGCATAGGCGCAGGCGATTCCCACGATACCGGAAATCGCGGTTGCCACCATGGTCCTGACTGCGAGCACGCGGAAATCCATCTGGCGCTTGTAAAGCGCCTCCTGGAACAGCGTTGCGGTGCCGATCGGAAGGGAGAGAGACGCGGCCGTCAACAGCGGCGCGAGCCCCTTCACGCCGAGCCAACGCTCGATATCCGTCGCAAGGAAGGCAATCAGAACCGCCAGAAGCGTCGAAGCGGCGAAGGAGCAGAAGAAGGGCAGCGTCACATCGGCAGGCTCGAGCGTGCGCCGCTGGATCAACGCGTCGCCGAAGCCGAATTCGGCGATCGAGCTCAAGAGCAGCAGGATGAAAGCGACGAGCGCTGCAAGACCGAAATCCGCGGGATTGAGCAGCCGGGCCAGAACCAGGAACAGGACGAACGACAGCGCCCGGCCGCCCCAATTCTGTGCAAGCGACCAGAACAAGGCAACCACGACCTGATGTTGTTTGCCCTGCGTGACGTTCATCAACAATTCGACCCAATTCCGACAGATCCAACCACAATCGCAGGCTAGACGACGTGGCACGATGCTGCCGCGACGTCACCATCTCCGATCGCGGCGGAGTACTGATTGCTCGCTACATTACGACGGAGTGATGGCAATCAGATGAGTGCCGTCACGTTTCCCATTTAGAGTGGAAGTGAGTTCAAATCGTGGACTACACTCCGATCAACCTTTGCGAAGTGATGCAAAATGGATGCCTTGATGAATTCGCCTGCTCAGCGTTCTCTCCGTAACTCCAGGCGCTTGCGTGTGGCCATCTACGCACCGCATTTTGCGGAATATTCCTACCGGCTCGCATCGGGATTGGCGCATCATTGCGACGTCCGCCTCGTGCTCAACGCCAAGGACGCAAATCAGCAATGGGAACTGGCCGATATCGCCGTGGCGGCGCCCTTCGAAACCCGGATCCGCGACCTGAGCCTGCGCCGCGGCGGCGCAATCGGCATCCCTGCGTCGTTCTTCGATATAATATCGTTTCGTCCGGACGTGATTCATTGTCACGAAGTTCCGGAGATCTACACATCCAAGCTGATCCAGCTGCTCCGTCCGCTTGGCATTCCCCTGGTGCTGACGGTTCACGATGCGATTCCGCATTCGGAAGGCGGCTCCGGTACCTCGCCGCGTGAAGATGCCTGGCGTGGACGCATGCGCGCAGCCGCGTCGATCGTCACGACGCATGGGGAGAGCTGTATCGCCGATTTTCGCCGCGCCTCGCCCGACTTCAAAGGCGAGACGATCTCCAGCATGCACGGCGTGCTCATGGTTCCGCCAGCTAAAGGCGCGCTCACTGAGCCGGAATCCGCGCGAATCCTGTTCTTTGGACGGATGTGGGCTTACAAGGGCCTGGACGTCTTCATCGATGCGATCGACATATTGGCTCAGCGCGGCGTGGCGCATGAAGCGATCGTCGCCGGCCGCGGCCCCGAGATGACACGGCTCGGCGCGCGGATGGAAGCGATGCCGACGGTCAAGACCATCAACGCCTATATCGCGCCTGCGGATACCGGACGGCTGTTTCAATCCGCCACCGTGGTTGCCTTGCCCTATAAGGATGCAACGCAGAGCGGCGTGCTTGCATCCGCTTACGGCAACTCTCGTCCTGTCGTTGCCAGCGCCACCGGCGGCATTCCCGATGTCGTAGCCGACGGCGTCAACGGGCTCCTGGTTCCTCCGGGCGACGCTGCTGCGTTGGCCGATGCTCTCGAACGCGTGCTGACTTCGAAACCTCTCGCTGCGACATTGACCGACGGCGCGCGGCAAACCGCGGCCGGCCTCCTGAACTGGGACCGCATCGCCGAGCAGCTACTCGGGTCCTATCACAAGCTCGCCGGCCGGACCGTGAACTGACTGCGACAGGCGGTCTCTCAAACCGATTGCTCGATCTGGCGTCGAAAGAACATGCCGCGGATCGCGCCGTCCAGCAGGCGCCTCAGCCTGACCTCGATCAGCTCATAGCTGATCGCGCTCGCAACCAGTGACATCACCAACCCGAGCACGATGAAGGCGGCCCACAGCAGCCAGCGGTCGACGCCGGCAGCGACCAGCTTCAGGCCGATCACCTGCAAGGGGAACAGCACGAAGGGATGCACGAGATAGAGGCTGTAGCTGATCTTGCCGACATATTGCAGGGCCGGCGCACTCAGAGCCTTCCCGAGGCCTGATTCCGGAGCGAGCACCATGCCGAACAGCAGGAAACCGGGAATGAGCCCCACGAAGGGGTGAAACAGCACGAGGCTCGCATAGAGGGCGGCCCCGCAGACGAGACCCGCGAGCAGCCCAGCGCGTCCGGGAATGGAGATGCGAAATCCGGTCGCGCTGAAAAGCATGCCGATGCAGAAGAACGCGGTGATCGGCCAATGCATCAGGCAGGCCAAACCCAGCAGAATCAAGGGCGCCGCCAGCAGCCTGCCCCCGGCGCGCCACATCGAGAATGTCAGCGCAAACCAAATGTAAAATGCCCACTCATAGGTCAGCGTCCAGGCATTCTGCTGGGCAATGGGCAGGCCAAGCGCGTCCTGCACGAAGAACAGGTTGGCCGCAAAGATTGCGAGATAGCTGGTCAGATCGACCCCGCGGAAGAACTTGTAGGCCACAATCGGCCCGATTGCGAACAGCGCAAGATGCAGGACGACGAACACCGGCATGATGCGCAGGACGCGATCGAAAAAGAACCGCGGCAACGACCCGTGCCGCACCAGGCTCGCCGGGATCAGGAAGCCGCTGATCATGAAGAACAGCTCGACACCGTGACCACCGACATTGATCACCGATTGCAGCCAGAGCCAGAGCGGCGGCAGGAATCCGGGATCAGGAATGTCGTACATGCCTCCCTTCGGCATGTCGTAGAAATGATCCATCAGCACGCTCAGCGCCGCGATGGCGCGAAGCCCCTGGACCGACGGAACGAACGATCCGTCGTAGGTTGCGCCCGGCTGCTGCGGTGTCTTGATCACTCTGCGGCACCCTGGGTACCGAGCGCAGGCTCGAGGATGACCGGCTTTCGTCGCGCTGACCGGAACCTGTGCCCAAAGGCAATGCTGGGCTTCTCGACGAACGCGAATGTCATCCAGCTGACGAGGATCGACAACGCCAGGACCATGACCAGGAAGATCGACCATCCCAACGGCCCATCGCCAAACCAGACGAGGCGATGGAGGAAGACGATCACAAACGGCGACATCAGGTAGACCGAATAGCTGATCAGGCCGACGAACGCCATCGGGCGCCACGCCATCCTCTCGCCGAACACGGCAAAGCCGATGAAGACCAGCGCCGCGCAGACATAGGCCGATCCGATCGAATAGCTGTAGAAGAAGTTCTCGTGATACACCCCTCCGAACCGCCGGTCCGACAGGGTGACGGCGAAGATCGCATACATAAGCGTGCAGACGGCCACATGGGTCCATCGCAGTTTTCCGCCGATGACGGTGTCGCGGATGATCTTACCCAGGAACATCGCCGACAGGTTCAGCCCGACCTCCATCACCGAGGAGACGGTCCTGTTCTCAACGAAGAGCGCAGCGGTGGTCCCGACCAGCGCGGCCGCAACGACGATGGTGACCGCGGTGAAGCGCCGGTTCAGCAGCCCCATCGCAAAGAGAATGGTGCATCCGACATAGAACAGCAGCTCGATCGCCAGCGTCCAGTAGAAGACCCAGAGGTTCGGGACGTTCACGAAGGTCTGCAACATCGTCACGTTCGCGGCGACCTGTCCTAGCGGATAGATCTTCGACTCCAGCAGCTGCATCGTCAGGAGCCCGACCACGAGCGAGGTCCAGTAAGCCGGGTAGAGCCGGAAGAAGCGGCTGACCGCAAAATCCCGCACGGGCGTGGCGCTGTCCGGGAAGCTGAACGGAATGACGAAGCCGCTGACGAAGAAGAACAGCACAACGCCGAACCGGCCGAAGTTCATGTAGTAGCCGAACACGTCATGGATGGGCCAGTAATAGGCACCCGTCGGGTGCTTTTCGACGATCACCTCGAATACATGCTGGACCAGGACCGATAACACGGCCATGCCGCGCAACGTGTCGATGAATGCGAGCCGTTTATGCATTGTTCGTTCTCACCTGCTTCCGCTCGCCGCCGGTATATCCGGGCGGAAGCCTTCCAATGACGGCATCGGTGGCCGCATCACAATTGGCACCGTGTCGCCTGCCCGTGCGGAGGCCGCACGCCGCGAGAACACTTCGCTGAAGCTCAATGCGATGATCAGGAGGCCGGACGCCGGGCCGTAGTTCAGCACCGTGATCGTGAACAAATTGACGACGAAGATCAGCGTCAGCTTGTAGACGTCGGTCGCACCGAAAGTCGCGCGAAACACCATCACCATGAATGCAGCGAACGGAAGTCCGAACATCAGGTACGTGCCGATGTAGAAATTGTCGACCGGCACCCAGAAATGGGCGAGCGGCGAGAACAGCTTTTGCGGATAGTTGAAGCAACCCGCCCCGCAGCCGGTCACCAGACCGATCGGCATGAGCTGGTTCATGTAGACGAACGGCAGCTGCCAGCTGTTGTTGATGCGATCGACGATGCTGAACAAGGTCGAATGCGGCACGGCGGCGGTGCCGGAAGCGACCACGATCATGAAGAACGGGACCAGGATCGAGGCAAACGACCACAGTGCGATGGTCCGGATCGCGGGGAAGCGCGATTTCTCCGGCAGCATTCGCACGAACACCAGCAGAACCAGATAGAGCACGAGGACGATCATGGTCGTCTTGCTCGTGGTCAGCTTGATGGCATAGATCGCGATGGAGCCGAACAGCAGGCACCACGTCGTGCTCATGCGAATGGACGTGATCGCGAACGACACGAGGATGAAGAATGCCGCCATGGTGTTGTCGGCCGCAAAGCCCATGAGACGCTGGTCGTCGCCGCCATAAGCCCACCACAACCGGCCGGCCTCGCGGACAGCGCCGAAGGATTCGTATTTGTAGCCGACCCAGGGCATCAGGTAGAATTTCGTCAGGAAAACGCCGATCACGGACAGATAGAAGGTCACCGCGATGACCGACAGCAGCTTCCGGTACGAGCCGAGGCTCGAATCGCAGAAGCAGAATCCGACGAATACCGGCAACATCATCTTAAACGACGAGATCGCAGCGTTCATCGTCCCCATAAAGAAGTAGCCGAGCACGAGTGACAGCATGATCTGGACCAACACCAGCAGGGCCAGGGTGCTGCGATTGCGCAAAATGCAATGCACGAAGAACTGGACCAGACACAGAAGCGCGACGGCATCGGGCAGATACCAGAGCGTATCCACGTGATAGATGCTGGTGTAATAGCGGATCACGCCGCCAAAGGCGTCGCGGACCAGATAGACCCCGAGCGCGATCGCCTCGATGTTGAGGCTGATCAGCGTGATTCGGGGCCGTTGCAGCGCGAGCATCGTCATGTCCGGCTCAGTTCGTCTGCCGTGCGGGGGACGCCGAGAAATCGGACCGGCTTCCAAGAACGTTTCGCATCAGCCTGCCGCCGCGGATTTCGACATAGAGATAAGTGAAGT
The DNA here is from genome assembly GCF_023074055.1 of Bradyrhizobium sp. 141. Classification (GTDB taxonomy): domain Bacteria; phylum Pseudomonadota; class Alphaproteobacteria; order Rhizobiales; family Xanthobacteraceae; genus Bradyrhizobium. The sequence goes on along the minus strand of NZ_JADPKR010000046.1, from coordinate 58,283 downwards.
GGGACACCGCCAGCACGGCGGCTAATGAGACCACGAGATTCAGCGTGGCCGGCAGACCCGCCCAGACCGAATCCAGCGCAGCGATCCGCCCTATCCCCACCGCCCGCACGAAATACTCGGCCAGGAGCACCACGAGCGCGTGCACCATATAGATCGAGTAGGAACGGCGCCCGAGCCAGACCAGCGGCTTGGCCACCAGCATCCGCGGCACCAGCAGCGCATCGGGAAAAGCCAGTAAACTGCCGAGGAAGATCGCGAACGTCACGGGAGCGAGGAAGGTTGACGCAGGACTGGTCTCCGCCAGGGACACCAGGACGATGCTGGCTATCATGGCGACGAATTGCAGCAGGCCCTGCACGGCAGGACCCGGCTTGGCCGGCAGGCGATCAACGATCCTGACCGTCAGCACGCCCAGAAAGAAGCTCACGAAGCAGCGCACGATGCCGAAGTCGGTCTGAAGCCCGAGGCTCCTCTTGTCGAGCACGAAGATGATGAAGACTAGACTTCCGACCGCAAGCGCGCCGCAGAGGACGTAGAACCACAACAGGGAACGCATGCGCTGGGCAAAGAGGACGATCAGGCCGAACACGAGATAGGTGTAAAACTCGACACTGATGCTCCAGCTCGGCGCGTTCCAGCTGAGATAGTCGATAAACCCCATCGAATGCAGAAGCAGGACGTTGAGAACGAAGGAATAGGCATTGTTCACTTCGAACGCAGCCGGCGCGGCCACAACGACACCCGCCATGACCAGACTGATTCGCAGGAGGCGAAACAACAGATTTGCCATCAGCATGACGATGTGCAGCGGATAGACCCGCGCCAGGCGCCGCACCATGAACTCTCGCAGCGAGAAACGCCCGAAGTCGCTCTCGACGTAGCTGAGCGACATGACGATCCCGCTGAGAACAAAGAACAGATCGACCAGCAGCCAGGAGCTCCTGAAGAACGAGCAGTTGATCCACGCATTGTGCGGGAACGCCGCGAGGAACGTCGGCATCAGCAGGAGATGGTGAATCACCACCGATGTCGCGGCGATACCTCGGATGCTGTCGAGCGCCAGGACATGCGCCTTCTCACGATGAACCAAGTCCGTCACATCAACATTCCCAGCTATTGCACCGCAGCAGTGTGTATCAGGACTTGGCGCGTGTTCAATCTCTGCGATCGCGGACTCGCATTCGACGCATGACGATCGACGATAATTTCAAGGCTCGCAGTTCATTCGGACATGCGAGCGTCAAGTTCACGCCACTTTTTGCCTGAGACCGCCGTCGCGTCGGCGCACAAATCAAATCTGGCGTGATGATCGCGAGTATTTGCGCGTAAAGTTTGCGCGAAATTCGGCGCTGCTGCGATTAAGGTAGCCGCGAGGGTTCTGATTTCTCCGCATGCTGATGTCGCACATGATGCACTGATAATTTTTCGTGGGCGGGAACCAATGAGCAGCTGACGACTTGTGTCGGTTTTGCGACGTTCGCTTGCGACGTCCTCAGCACAAACGCCTCTTATGTTTTCAAGTTGCAACATTCCTAGGCGCGAGCGTGCCGATCTCGCATGCATTGCATATCCCCGTTTTGCAACCGATCGAAAATCAGGCAATGCACCCGTTATCGCCGGCCAAACACACTCGGCTTTTGCGTCGCACAAAAATTGACACAGTTACCTGCCAAGTTTCACCTGTTCTCCTATTGCAACAGGGAGGAAGGGACACGGATGGGCTGCGGACTAACAATTCGTCATGCAAGGCTACGATGGCTACCGATCGTCTTGGCAGCTTCTGCCTTGATCGTGTCGAGCATCGATGCTTGCCGCGCTCAGTGCGTCGAATTTTCGGATCGTGCCTCGCAGCTCGAACTCGACACGTTCGTGAAATCGCCCTCTTCGCTTCTGGAGCGCCTGCGCAATGACAAGGAGAAGCTGAGATTTCGGCTCGCCACCTACATCGCCACGAACCCGTCGGTGTTGCCGTCCGTGCAGACGCTCATCTCGGCCTCGACTTCGACCGATCGTTCCGCCATCGGCGCTGCACTGAGGATTGCGGAAGGACGGTGCACGTCGACGAAGCCGGACGCGGCGCGCAAGATCAGGGATTTCGCGCAACGGGTTGGTGATCTCAACGTGCAAGCGGGCTATTCCGCCGCAGGAGAGGACGCCTCGGGCGTCCAGGCTCAATCGCAAGACAAGAGCCCGGCGCAACCGTCCCGAGGCGGGGCCCTGCTCGACGGCGAATTCAAAACCAAGCTGGCCAACCCCTTCAAGCCCGTCCCCCTTCCGAACTGATCAGCGATCGTCAAAGGACGCGAATTCAAAAATGTACCAGCCCAGAGAACATTTCCAGTCGGGACACCGATTCGGCATCGAATTCGGCGGAGCCGTCCTCAGCTTCGAGCGCGTGACCGACGTCCTGCGCCGGCAGTGGCCGATCATCGCGGCGTGCACCGGAGCTTCTCTGGCCTTGGTGATGATCTACCTGGTCATGGCGCAACCGATGTACACGGCGAATGCCCGCATCATGATGGATACGCGTCAGGCGCAGGTGCTGGACAAGGACAGCAACGCCAACAGTGCCCTCATCGATACCGGTTACGTCGACAGCCAGGTCGAGGTCATCAATTCGGACGACCTGATTCTCTCGGTCGTCCGTCGCCTGAAGCTGACGGACGATCCCGAATTCAACGGCTCCAATCCGGGCCTGCTGTCCATCGTCCTCGGCAAGGTCATGTCGCTGTTTGGCTCCGGCGAACCGGCGTCCCAGGAGCGGCTCGAGCACGCCGTGGTCGAGGCAGTTCAGAAGAACTTGAGAACGGAACGCGTTCTGACGACGTATGTCTTGTCGATGAACTATCGCGCACGGAGCCCCGACAAGGCCGCCAAGATCGTCAACGCCATCGCCAATGCCTACCTCGTCGGCGCCCTGGAGGCCAAATATCAGTCCACCAAGCGGGCAACCGAATGGCTTCAGCAGCGCAGCATCGAGCTCAGCGAGCAGGCAACGGCCAGCGACCGCGCCGTGCAAACGTTCAAAGCCGAGCACAACATCGTCGGAACCAGCCGCGGCCTGATGTCCGAGCAGCAATTGTCGGACCTGAACACGCAGCTGGTTCAAGCGCGAGCGGCGACGGCCGAAGCCAAGGCTCGTCTCGACCGGATCAACGCGATCTCCGACCAGGATGTTGCGCAGTCAACCGTGACGGACGCTCTCAACAACTCGGTCATCACCCGCCTGCGCGCCCAATATCTCGACCTTCAGGCCCAATATGCGGATTGGTCGCGACGCTATGGCAAGCAGCATCTTGCGGCGGTCAATCTGGCCAACAAGATGGAGGAACTGCGCAAGAACATCGCCGACGAGCTGCATCGGATCGGAGATGCCTATCGCAGCGACTATGAGATCGCAAAGAGCCGGGAGGCATCGCTCGAGAAAAGCGTGAAGGAGCTCGTCGCCCAAGCCGGCGATACCGGCCAGGCCGCAGTCAAGCTGCGCGATCTCGAAAGCGCCGCCGACACCTATCGCAACCTCTACAACAACTTCCTCGAGAAACTGCAAAGCGCGACGCAGAATCAGAGCTTTCCGCTCAGCGAGTCGCGCCTCATCAGCACGGCCACCAAGCCGGATCGCAAGAGCTCGCCGCGTACGGTCCTGGCGCTCGTCGGTGGCCTGGTCGGCGGCCTGTGCCTCGGCTTCGGCGTCGCATTTGGGCGTGAGCTGCTCAGCGACGTCTTGCGGACCCCCGCCGAGGTCGAGGAGGAGCTCGGCGTCAAGTGCCTCGGAGTCCTGCCGGACATTCGTCCGCCGACGACGACCGGCGCGTTGCTTTCGACCTCAGCCAAGACAGCCTCACCCGATCTGTCCCGCTACGTCGTCGATCATCCATTCTCGCGGTTCGCCGAGACGTTGCGCAACATCAAGGTGTCGATCGATGTTGCGCGCCTGACCCGCGAGATCAAGGTGATCGGCATCGTGTCTTCCCTTCCCAAGGAAGGAAAAACGACGGTGGCGGCCAACTTCGCACAGTTGATCGCCCTTACCGGACATCGCACCGTCCTGATCGACGGCGATCTGCACACGCGCTCGCTGACCCGAGAGCTCGCCCCCAATGCCAAGAGCGGACTGGTGGAGGCCCTCGCCGACCCGGCGAGCCTCGGCTACCATGTGCAGCGAAGCAAGGAAACGGGCCTGGATTTCCTGCCGTCCGTCGTGGCTTCCCGCATGGTCAATTCGGCCGACGTCATTGGATCGAAGGCGATGGCCGAACTGCTCAAGGTGCTGAGAGAGCACTATGAATACATCGTGATTGACCTTGCCCCGGTGATGCCGGTGGCGGACTCGAAGGCCGTCAGCCTCTTGATCGACGCCATGGTCTACGTGATTGAATGGGGACAGACGACACGAAGCGCTCTTCAGGAGTCGGTTTCCGGCTCGGAAGTCCTCCAGAAGAAACTGCTCGGCGCCGTGCTCAACCGCGCCAACCCGAAGATGCTCAAGCGCATCGAGGCGTACAAGGGCAAGCACCACAACAGCTACTACGTCGAGCATGCCTAGCGGAGACGCCGCCTAGCCGAACTGTAACGACCTCGGGCCCGCTGCCATTTTGGCCGCGGGCCTTTTTTCGCGTCTAGCGGAACTGTCGCTGGAAGGCGATCGAATGCGCCTTCGCGCACGAGGCCGGGATTGCGCCAAGCCCACCCGACTGCTCAGGCCTCCGTATTCGTCCGGAATCCACAACTTGCAGTTATTGCTCTAGCCAAAAGCAAGGATTGACGAAGACGATGGTGGCTAGGACACTGCGCCAATTGGCAGCCATTCATCGATAAGACGAGACAATCCGGTCCTCGATGCTTCAAAATGCCGAAACTTTGGGCATCTTTCTTTCTGGGTTCCCTGAGGCTAACCTCGGCTCATATTTGTAGTTCTTTTCCGGTGGGCTCGGAATGCTGATCGTCCTGACGATTTTGACTATTTGGGTTCTGCTCAACATCCTATTCGTGTTGATCGTGGTTCCCCCCCGCAAGCCGCATCGGCAGCCGATGGCGCCGACGCTTTCACCTGCGCCCATCGACCCCAGCCAACGAGAAATTGAGCAGGACGAACCCTTCTCGATTCGCCATGTCATCGTCTCGGTAGCGATGGGGGCTTTCTTCGTGCTGGTGCCGCCGTTGCTCGCGTTGCGCGATGCGATCGTGCGGCTCTTCGGCAGGTCGTCGCGAGATGGAACCTGATCGCTCGACCCTACGGTTCCTGATGATCGGGAAATTGAGCGGTTAGTAGGCTTCCTGGAACATCACTGCGGATGCGGTGCGGGCCATGATCTTCAGATCGAGCCAGATACTCCAGTTGCTGACGTACCAGACGTCGTACTCGACCCTCTTCTCCATCAGATCGATCGTCGGCGTTTCCCCTCTGAACCCGTTCACCTGCGCCCAGCCCGTCAGGCCCGGCTTCATGTGGTGCCGGTAGACGTATTTGCTGATGAGCTCGTCATAGTAATTGTCATGAGCCAGCGCGTGCGGACGCGGGCCAACCAGTGACATATCCCCGCGCAGCACATTCCAGAGCTGCGGCAGCTCGTCGATGCTGGTCATGCGAAGGAATCGTCCGATCTTTGTAACCCGGGCATCCCTCTTGGTTGCCTGCGTAACTGTCTCGCCGTTCTCGCTGACGGTCATGGTTCGGAACTTCCAGATCTCGAACGGTCTGCCGTTAAAGCCGCGCCGCGACTGCCGGAAGATAATGTTTCCCGGGGAGTCGAGCTTGATCAGCATGGCAACGGTCAGCAGCAGCGGCGTCAGCATCACAAGCGCGAACACGGCCACGCCAACGTCAAGACAGCGCTTTTGCAACCGCTCGAGAATGTTGAGAGGCGGCCGCTGGATTTCAACCGCTACGGTTCCACTGACCGGCAGAAAGGGACGGGCCACCAGATCAGCGACCGGGTCGTCCGGCAGCAGGCGTATGGGCTGTGGGACGGCGCGCAAATGGTGTCCCAGCTTGCGGAGCATCGGCAATTCGTTCCAGTCGATCGCAAGCAGATATTCGTCGACATCAGCCGAGCGCGATTGCCGGATCACGTCGCGAATCTGCCGCTCCCATTGGCCGTCATCCCGATCGGCGCCGAGCACGAAATGGCGCGTGACATCGAAGCCATTCCTTCGCAGGTCTTTGAAGCGGCTCGAGGTGAAATCAAGCGGCTTGAGGCTGAGCAGGATCACTTTGCGATCGACCAGCCGGCTTCTCGCAAAGCTCGTGCCGAACACCGCCTGCCAGACGAAGCGGAGACTGATCAAGCCGAGTCCGCCGATCACGGCGAACACGATGACGGTGCCCCGAGAGAGATTGTCCGTCGATTTCAGCAAGAAGGCCGCAACGGCAAGGATCGTCAGCGACGTCAGCCAGATAAACACCGCCTTTCGCAGCTGCCAGACGATATTGAGCAGGCGGTGTGTGGCGTAGACGTCCCGGAAATAGGCGACCGCGACGAACACCACGCCGACAAACAACCCCGCCCCTACCGAAGCGCCATCGGGCGAAGCGACCGCCGCACCGTATAGCGAGGCACCGGCGGCATAGCTCAACAAGATCAGCAGAAAGTCGGCAGCCATGACGACGATCTGAAATGGCCTCTGAAGCGAGCTGCCGCGCGTCGACGACAACGCGTGGGCGTTTTCAGAACCATAAGTTGCAACAGCCATTCGTACCTCTGTCAATCGAGAGAGTGTCTGACGCTCATCGTGATGCTGAAGACTCGTCAATTCCCCGCACGGAAAGTGTTGGTTGATCGCAGCGAGATTGTGGCGCTGCACGCAAAACTTTTGCGGCGCACGGATCATGCGCGATGTTGAAATGCGCAGCGAAATTCGACGCGCTGAAAAAGTCGTCACAGTGATGACATATGAGCGAACGCGTTGCCCTATTTTGAATCAAGTTCCACGTGCAACGCGATGACTTGTCGTCGCGCGAATGACAGTCGCTCATCTTTCGGGCGATGAAATGCGCCAATGAAGCAAAATGAATCATTTGCGAGAATTTCGACGGATTTCTATCTGGGCGTGCGTCGCAAGAATCGCCCCAGTCATGCAACTTTGCCGCGTTCTCGCGTTCAGCGATGCATTTGTGCGGACCGATCGTTCGCGCTGTCCGTCGACAACAAGGTCGGCAAAAAATGCCGCCCTTCTTTTGGCGTGATCGCGCTGGAGAACAAGGACGCTCCCTCACCGAATTCACGTTGTTCGCGTTGGATGCTCTCCGGTGCCGGCGACTTGGGGAAAATTTTTCGACGACCCAATCGATTGAGCGCCATGAAATCTCTCGCCCGACCACGCCCGCCCATCCCCAAGCCGCAACTGCCGGAGGGAGTTCGCATCTATGCGATCTCCGATATTCACGGATGCGCCCATCTGCTCCAGCCTATGTTGCGGGTAATCGACGCCGACGTTGCCCGCAGCCGGCCGCGCTATGCGGTCGAGGTCTTCATGGGCGATTACATCGATCGCGGCCCGGATACGCGCGCCACTCTCGACGTCCTGGTCGAACGCAGCCGCCGGGGAAACGCAGTTTTCCTCAAGGGAAACCACGAGGCATTTCTTGTGAGCGTGTTCGAAGATCCTTCACTGTTCGAGGATTGGATCGCGGTCGGCGGAACCCAGACGCTGATGTCCTACGGGCTCGCCCCACCGGACCTGAAGCGCGACGAGCCGGCATCGATATTGCGCGATTTGATTCGGGCAATGCCCACCGAACATCTGGAATTCCTGGACAATTTGCGGCTGAGCTTCAGTTGCGGCGACTTCTTCTTCGTTCACGCGGGCGTTCGCCCGGGCGTTCCACTGGCCGAGCAGACGGAGCGCGATCTGCTCTGGATTCGCGAAGAGTTCCTGCGGAGCGAGGAACAATTCGGCAAGTATGTCGTGCATGGACATACGCCGGTCCGCAGTGCCGAATTCCTGGCGAACCGCGTCAACATCGACACCGGCGCCTATGCGACCGGCAACCTCACCCTGATGAGCATTCAGGGCAGCCGCATGCTCGCGGTGTGAAGTGGCGACAACCGCCTGCCACTGACGCGCGAGACGGTCTCGCAAGGATGTGACTGGTTTAACCGCGGCTCCGGGGCAAACTCTAATTGAGTAGCGGCGGCTTCTCCAGCCGCGCACGCGTCTGCGCCATCCAGTCGCTCCAGGCTCGTTCGTGCTTGATGTAGAGTTCCACCCAACGTTCGCCGTGCTGGGCCTGACGGACGCGCGCCGCTTCGCCGATCAAGTCGGTGTCCGGCTTGTCCAGCGCTTCGAACTCGATGGTTTCCGAGATCGTCAGACCAACGAGCACGCGCTGTCCGGCGCCATCCACGATGTAGCGTCGTGGAGCGTCCTTCTTAGGCTCGCTCATGTCATGATGCCCCGTCGTTTCAGTGTGTAGCTGGATGCCGACAACGAATTAGACGACATCTAAAAGGCTCGTCGGGCGTGACCGAACGTTGAGGTGGGTTGGGACGCCTGGTGTGAGGCGCCGTAGGATGCGTTCGCACCTTTTCGTTGGACGCGCCAAGCGCTCAGCGCGTATCCAAGGATGAGGCCAGCGCCGAAAATGGAAGCGGAGAAAAACGTAGAAGTCATAGAGTCGCCCTGGATGTCCGGCTCTCATCAAGAGCGAGCAGTGTGTCGACATCATGGTTCTTCAGAATTCATGGACGCCGAAAGATTGTTCAACACCCGATCCCTTGTGTGCATGAAGCACTCGTACCGAGCCTGCCGGCCTTTGCCACATCCCGTCTCGATCGGCGACGATCACCGACTAGTCTGTATAGCGACCACTCCATATAAGAGTGAAGGACGCGTTCGCGGCCCGGCCGCGCATTTGGCCGAGCAGATGCGTCGAGCAGACCTCGTCCCACGACGAGGAATTTCGGGCAGATCGGTCGAGCCGTGCCCTTGCAACCGTCCGGCAGCCGTCGCATTATTTGCCATCGCATTTCAGAGGGATTCAATCCAATGAACTTCCGCGCCCTTATTCCATCCATTGCCCTGGCCGCCCTTGGCCTCACCGTGACGGCCTCCGTCGCGCCGGCCGCCGAGCTCGCGCTTGCTCCGTCACATCGGGCGGCCGCCGTCCAGGGCGGTGTTGTGCTGTGGGACGACGTTTACCCGCCTGCGATCTATGGTCCCCAGCTTCGTCCGGTCGAGGAAGTCGCAGCCATGAAGGCGCAGGCACGGCCCGTATCCCAGCGCTGGTGGGGATATTGGTACGTCCGGTAAGGGGCGGAGCGATTGGCTGAGCGGAGCTCGGCCCGACTAACCATCGCCGCCACGCGGGGCAACCGGGTGGCGGCAGTTTTCATTTGAGCCGCGCCATATAGCCCCGACGGGCTGCGGGCGCGTGCAACAATCGCATCGATCAACGGCGCTTCTGAACACCGGGCATTTCGGCCGAAAAGGCTCGCATTCACCTCAAGTCGATATTCTCAAGCCAGCCCCCCCGCCCAGCCGGAGCTGATCACGCTCGTCTCCCTGCACACGACCGCGCTGGCCGAACACTTCTCGACCCGCCGCCCTGACCTTGCGGAAAGTCGCCGACATTCAATTCCCTGGTTACAGGGAAGTCTGCAGGGAAAGTATCTGCCGCAGGGGTGCTACCGGGCATGAAATTGCGACATGAAGCGCTGGAATCGTGGCATTGCGGCGCGATGCATGAGATTCGGAACAGGGAAATTCCGCTGATGATCAGGGAATGTGCTCGCGCCAAACAGGCAACATAGCACCCAATTTTCTCGCCCAGGTCTCCTGCAGTTTCGTAAAACGCTATGTAGTCCCGCTCTCCAGTTACAATTTGAACGGGAGCAAGATGGGACACCGTTCGCGAACGCTCATCTGGGCCAGGAGCGCTCAGAGAATTGCTGGTGCGCCGCATCGGCGTCGCCTGCGTGGGCGCCACGCCGCCAATGCCGTCTCCCGTCGAGTTTATCCACCCAGCGTCGTAGCGCCGGGTCGCGCAGACCCGTCCTCGCTGATCGATCCGATCGATCGACCGCGCGATAGCGCCAGTCCAACTGGGAGCGCTTATAGTCGTCCGTGAATCACATTGACCTCTTTGCATTCGACGCCTCCGGGCTCTCTGAGCCTACTACAGGTGTCCACTCATCGAGAGGTTCATCCTGATCTCGCGAAGCCTCAAGTAAATCCGGTGCGAACGTTTTGAGGGATCACTCCCGCTGAAACTAAGTCAGATTGGTGGCGTTGGCCTGGGCCCCCCAGTCTCAAGGAGTTGTCATGCCTCCAACGTCCGACTCTGTCGCTTCTAGCCGACAGGCGCTCCCTTGGATCGTACTGGCCCTGGTCGCCGTCCTCGCTATTAGTGGGTTCTTTTGGACGCAGCGAAAGGTCGAAGCACTCCAAGCGATGGCTGCCACGCACCAGGACTTCGATGCCCAAGAGGTTAAACAGGCGCTCACCACACTTCAGCAAACGGTTCAAGAGGTTCAGTCCAATCAGCAGAAGGTTAGCGAGCAAGTAGACGGCCTTCGCCGAAAGCTGGCGTCAGAAGGAGGTGAGCGCAAGCTTCTGTCCGATCAGCTGGGAGCGTTGAGCGCGCGCGTGGATGGGCTGGCCTCCGCGAATGCTAACAGCAGCATCACGACTGCCCCACAAGCGCCGAAGAATAACAATCGGAATGCACGCGATGGCGCAAGATGACTGGGGCACCGCGGCTGATCAAGGATCAAAAGACCCACATTTGGCTCTGGCTTGCTTGCAACGCCAGAAGCCACCCATACCAGCCCACAAGCACGACGATAATCGCGGCGGAGATCACAAGGTATGGCAACTTGCTTTGGTTCGTCGGCAGCTCAGCACTCAAATCAGGCTCGTTTCGGTCGAATGTAACAATGGCTTGCACAACATCGATTGGGATAGATACTTTACGGCGAAGACGTTCGCGCCGAGATCATCAAGATCGATGAGTTCTCCGGCGGACTTCTCCCGAAACCTCTGAAAGAGGCTGAATAGCCGTTCCAGCCTGAATGGCGACTGAACTTTCCGTTGCTGAGACATTCCGCCTCACGCTGCGAAGAAATGCGATCCTTCGCCAACCCGGACGAAGATATGGCCGGCGCCCGGCACCGCGGCGGCACTGCCATTGATCGTCATCCATCGCCGGCCTCCGCGGTGGACATGCCTATAACAGCAAAAGTGGACTTCTTGCTCCTGAGATGGGGAGTGATCTCTCAGGGCGGCTCGAGGTCTGCCGGTTTCCGTCAAAAGCCATATTCCGCCGATGGTATGGTCGCGGTTGCATTCCTGGCCGCCATCGCTGCAGGCTTCGGCGACGCCGCGATGACATCCGCCTTCGGCCGTACTAATGCGCCTGCGAGGCCAAACACCTGGTACACCCGGTGGGATTGCCTATCCGCGAACCAGCAATTGATGACGGGATTCCGGCCGCCGGCCCATCCGAACTCGCGCAGTCCTCGGCGAAACGCCTCCAAGGGACGCCAGCCAACGGTGCCCCAGGCGTCCGGCTGGACGCGCACGCCCGCAGGCAGTGCAACGGTCGGCTGCAGCCTGGGCGTGATCTTGACCAAGTTCAGCAGCGTCGCCGCCACGATCATCATGAGGATCCCACCAAGGCTGAGCGTGATCTGCATCGCAAGCCCTTCCGATATGTCGAGCAGCGCCAGGAGGCTAGCGAGCGTCAGCAGGACGCCGAGGCAGAAGATTGGCAACGAGTGCTTGCCACAGAGGATGGCGCCGCGCATCACCGCAGTCGTCAATGCTTGCCGACTGGGTGGCACGAGCCATACCGCCACAACCGCAAGAGCCAAGAAATGCAATAGACGCAACGGATCGAGATTGGATTTGTCCAGCGGGTAAGCCAACTTGGTCAGCCCCTGCGGGATTAACGCTTCCAACGGCATGATTCTCCAGCTCAATGCGATGACGAGGCTGAAGACCAGATAGAGAGTGGCAGGCACGAGCACCGTGCGAGACGTTAGCCAGGGGCGCACTCTTTCGCCCTCGATTATCATCCACGCGCCAAGGACCGCCAATAGCTGCCAGGCCAGTGGATTGAAAGCCCAATGGCCGCTCGGCCACGCCGGCATGGACCAGCCGAACATTTGCACCAGCGCATAAAGCGCCAGCGAGGCGCCAAGCGTCACGTTCGGCATTCGGAGCAGCAACCACAGCAAAGGCGCGAAAAAGAGGTGGAGAAGCACGAAGATCGGCAACACGTCGGTATTGACCGGACGGTATTGCAGGATCGCTGCGTGCGCGAGCGCCGAGCCCGGCTGGTCCAACAGAATGCGCGTATTGCTCTCATCAGCAAGACGGTCCCCGCCTGCGAGGTGAACCAAGATGGCGCAGGCGAGCGTCAGCAGCAGAAATGCGACATAGATGTCCCAACTTCGCCGCAGTGTCCGGCGGATCACGCTGGTCCACCCCTCGCAACTCCGTACCTTGCCGTAGGCCAGCGCGCAGGTGACTCCCGAGACGAACATAAACACTTCCGCGGCATCGCTGAAGCCGTAGTTCCGTAGCGTCAGCCAACTTCCAATGTTATTGGGGACATGATCAAGAAAGATGCACCAGAGCGCGATGCCGCGGCAGGCATCAATGCGCAGGTCGCGGCTGTAGACTTTGAGCTCCGGCAGAGCGCCCACAAATGGCTTCGGGGATGCGGTCCGATCCTGCATTTGCTTGCCTCGTCCAGGTACGCGCAGGCTTCGATTAGGAAAGATCGAGAGGAACCGAATGTAACAAAAAGCACGCTGCGGGACTCTGACAGCGCCGCAGTTCAGAATTTCTTCACACCGACCGGGCCACGACAGCAATTGCGACAATGACCGTATGGCCGCGCTGCGCACAACCTTCTGGGTGGAGAGGCTGACTGTCGTCATCATCTTGCAAGCGCCGCAGCCTGTAAATCGGCCGGAGGTCGGTATAGAGAGGTGCCTAGGTCCTATGACCAAGGTACCGTCCTGCCTGCCGTCCATTGGCCTCGGTCAGACACATGAAGAGCAATTCATCGCTCGCATGGACCAAGGGGCCAGCGAGCTCCGCGCCTCACGTAGTCCGCTCCCTTCTTACCTGACGGCGAACCGCTGGCCGGACCCGAGATGGAAGATGGACGATTTCTAAGGTGGGTGTATGATTTTCTATTGATCTCCGGGCGGTCAGAAGACGGAGAGCTTTTTTATGAAGGTGCTTGTTGTTGACGATCACACATTGATTCGGGCCGCGTTGCACGCTGTCCTGAAGCAACTAAAGCGAGAAGCCGTCATATTCGAAGCTTCGAGCGGCCGAGAGGCCATGCACATCGTCGAGGAGCATCCCGACATCAGCCTCATTTTGCTTGATATCAATTTGCCTGATCGCGACGGATTCTCTGTCCTTTGCGAACTGCGCGATCGCTATGCGAAGACTGCTGTCGTCATTCTCTCGTCCTCCGATGATCAAGACACGGTCAGGCGCGCATTCAAACTCGGCGCGCTGGGTTTCATTCCGAAAACCACGGAACGCGAGGTGATGCTCAACGCTATTGAGTTGGTGTTCTCCGGCGGAGTTTACATCCCGTTGGAGATACTGGAGAAGACAGCGTGCCCACGGCATGCGAACGAGCCGGTGGCGCCCGACTCGCTCAAGAGGCTCGGGTTGACCGATCGGCAGATTGAAGTACTTGCACTCCTGATGAAGGGAAAGAGCAACAAGGTCATTGCCAGGATGCTCAATATGGCAGTGCCTACAGTGAAGAATCACATCACGGTCGTTCTCAAGGCGCTGGGCGTAGCGACGCGCATCGAGGCCGTCATAAAGGTCGGAAAAATGGGCTGGGAGTGGCCGCCGAAATCTGGATCATGAAACTGCCCCAGCGTCTCTCCCACCATCGTGATCCCTAAACAGCTTGTGCATGACAGCGCGGAGCTGCATTGGGTCGACCGGCTTATGCAGCAAAACGTATCCTCTATCCTTAGCGTCCCGCAGTGGTTCAGCTGCTGTATCGCCACTGATGAGAATGGCAGGAATTGACGAGCCAAACGCCGCATTGATTTGTTCAATTGCCCTGATTCCGGTCTTCCCGCGTGCGAGATGATAGTCCGAGATTATAAGGTCGGGGCGTCGTTCGCGCTCAGCAAGTCGGACCAGTGCGGCTTCGTCGGATCCGGCGGCAAGAACCGAACATCCCCATTTGCTGAGCAATCCGCCCGTTCCCTCCTGCACGATTGGAGTATCGGCAATAACAAGAATTGCCTTGCCGTCGACTGCAAAAGCACCGGGGTGTGGTAAGTCGGCGGGCGCTGCGGCCCTGACGCATTCGTCGACCTTCGGAACCAGGATCGTGAATCGCGAACCGCGACCCACAGTCGAAGCGAGCTCGATTGGATGGTTGAGAAGCAAGCGAAGCCTGTCGACAATGGCAAGGCCGAGCCCCAGTCCGCCGGACCGGTTCTGCTCCGGAGCAGGAACTTGAAAAAACTCGCCAAAGATATTCTGCTTTTGATCCTCGGGAATACCGGGACCGGTGTCGTATACTTCGATGCGCAGCATTTCATCGCGCCGACGGCATCCGACCAGGATCCCGCCCTGCAACGTATAGCGTACAGCATTGGATACCAGATTCCGGAGTATGCGTTCGAGCAGCATGGCGTCGCTCCGTACCCAGGCGTCACTTGGCCTGACGCGCAAGCGCAAGCCTTTTTCACGCGTCGCCTGATCAAACGCCGTCTCGCTTTTTTGCAACAGGCGCCCGATCGGGAATTCGGTAATAATGGGGTTGAGCATCCCGGCGTCGATTCTCGAAATGTCCAGCAGCGAATTGAACATTTCATCCATTTCCTTGCGCGTTGCGTCGACCCGCTCGATCGTCCTTGCCCTCTCCCCTGGTTCGAGCGGCGTGCGCAGCTGGGCAACAAACAGCCCTAATGCATGTAACGGTTGCCGCAAATCATGGCTTGCCATGGCAAAGAAGCGTGATTTTGCTGCGCTGGCGAGCTCCAGTTCTTGCGTCCGCTCTGCGACCTTCCGCTCGAGTTCGACGCGCGCGCGGCGCAGACGCTCCTCCGCTTTCTTGCGCACCTCGACATCGGCGCTCAGCAGCAAGCTTGGAACGGTAATGCTGATCAAGAACATCAACACCAGCAGGAACGATGCGTTAAGGTCCGTAGTTGTGAACGGGCCGCCGCCCGTGAGCGTGCCCCAGATCGTGATGCCCGCAAGCACCAGGGCGACCGTCGCGGTATCACGTGGACCGCGGCGCAGCGCCGCCCACAACATTGGCAAGATCGCTAGAAAACCCAGTGGATCTCGGCCGGGCGTTTGCTCGATCAAAGGGCTGAAAGCAATGAGTCCAACAACCGCCGCTGTCGTGAGGACACCGACCGTCTCCAGAAGCGCATGGCGTTCGAAGTCTTGATAGCGGCTTGACGCCCAAAGCACGATAACGGGAGCAATGACCAGTGCGCCTGTCACATCTCCCAGCCACCAGGTGATCCACGCGTCCGCGAAACTCTTCTGTTCGATGTACCCGAAGATTGTCAGACTGGTCAGTCCAATGCTGGCGCTGATCGGCGTCGCGATTACGACGCAAATCACAGCAAACTTTGCAACAGAATTGGGGCTTGAAAACGTGTTACATCCGCCCGACCACCGATTAATGAGATAAGCGCCTACAACCGCTTCAAGAGCGTTACCGGCCGCAATCGCGATTGCGGTAGCAACCGAGCCCGCCGTCGTCGCATTTGCGATCAACGCTGCCGCAAAAATTGCCGGCCAGGTCCGATATCCCCGCAACAGCACCGCGGCCAGCGCAACACCTGTCGGTGGCCAAATTGGCGTTGTACTGGGATGAATGGACGCGAGAGCAAGCCCACCTTTGGCCAAGACGAGATAGATGGCCCCGATTGCGACCAGGCTACCGACGTAGCTTAAGCCTCGGCTAGAATTTGTCTCGGGAGCTAATAATCGAGGATTGGACATCGTCCACGTCCCGGATTAGGCAATTGGTTGGTCTACCGAAACTGACTTTTGACTCTCTGGATCCAAGATCGCTAGATGGATACGGCAGATGCGCTCAGATCGAATTGATCACAGCAGTCTGCTGGCGGACTAAGAGACGGCGCGTGCGATCGAGCTGCCGACTTGCTGTTCAATCCCCGCGGATTGCGTCAGAACCAGTGGGACGAACAGGGCACCGTTGCACCCCGAGGAATTCGCGCCGTCTCGTGTTCAGGGATGCATCGTACGACGAAGATAGGCGCTCCGAAAGGCCGGATTTGGACCTGGACTAGGTCGCTGTGCGCGACAAAGGCCTATCTCTCGTTGGAGTCTCGGGACTGAACCACTTGCACGATAGCTTGCTGCCGCGTGACGAGGAAGCGGAAGCTTCGCTCAGCAAACAGAAACATCTCTATGACGATGAGGCGACGAGTCCGTTGCGTCGGCCCTGGCGTTTGCGCGGGGCGGCGCGATTCTCCTTTGATCGAACAACCGTAAGGAAGCCGGTGATCGAGTGACCTCGTTCGACGACTTGCACGGCGGACATCATGTCTCGGTCAAGCGGATGGCGCGAGAAATCGGATTACTCCTGAGAAAATGAAGTCTCGAAGAGATTTCGTCGATTTAGGCGCAGGCCGGCCTACAGTCCAAAGCCTCGGCCAATATCCCGCATCAGCCTGAGCGCGGCGTCAGTATGGCGGCCATAGAACAGCGCGCGATCAAGCTGCGAAAAGATGCCCATTCCAAATAGCGCGATGGCAATGCCTCTAAGCATGATTGTGAACCAACTTTGAACGATGTTGCGAAAGTTCAAAACGGCCCCAGCCGCAGGATGGGGTAACAGCCGGGGCCGGCATTCCCATTCCAATGTGCCGCAATCGGCGGTAATCGGCACGCACCCAGCTAGCCACATGAAAGCTAATGAAACCTTTCGCGGCTCGAGCGACCCGCCCCGCGCCCTTGAGGTCGTTCAATCTGACGCGCAACGTGGGCACTGCCGTCTGCTGCTTCACCGAGCTGCGCACGTGTCCCCTCTCGATATGGAAGCCGAACTGAGAGCCTCTCGGTGCGCCGTCCTGAAGGCGTCTTCGTCAATTGCCTTTGAACGCGTCGATCTTGGCCCTGATCTGTTTCAAGCTGGCTGCAGAAGGAGCCTGAAGGGCTAGTATACAAGCGGCCGGACCGGGCCAAGGAAGCCGAACGTTATCGCGATTGGATCAAAGCGACGAACCGGCCCCCCTCTCGGTTGATCGTGCCGAAGGGGCATCTGCCTGAGGATTTTCACGACTTGGCTTCATCCCCTACCCGGCCTAGCATTGGCGAGCGCGACGCCAAACCGCAGCGGTTTGGCAGATCGATGAGGTTCTATGAGCCGCGGCTGTTGCGATGCGCCTTCAAACTCTCACTTTTGACGATTGGCTGGAGCACTCCTTTGGCCGCGAGGTTCGCTTTCAGCAAGCACCTTGGTATCTCGATGCCGAGCATGATTGGTGGGACCCGCCTCCGGAAGAAGCCGTGTCTTATCTCACTCGACTGTTTGAAGACCCGGAGCCCGCGTTGCTGGGATATGCCGATAGCCAAATCGCGCAAGGCTTAACCTACCTCGTGAATACGAACGCAGGCGGCGATAACCGATGGCTTTGTTCAACAGATGTACCGGTCGAAGACCGTGTTCGGTGCGTCACTTCTGTTGCTCCTTTATTTGCAAAATTGTTTGAGCCACGTTGCGCTCCTCGCCTGTCCCACCTGAGCGAAGCCGATACCACCGCACTGAACGGTGTTTGCTACATGTGGTGGGATGCGTTTCCGAGCTTGGCTCTACCTGACGATCCTGACCTGCCAACGCTCCATGCTTGCGCGCTGCATACCATGGAGCGCATCCTTCAGCTCAAATCGATCGCGTGCCAGGAAAGCGCTCTACACGGGCTTGGGCACTGGCACCGGGACTACAGCGAGAAGGTCATCCACATCGTCGATCGCTTTTGCGAGTCGCATTCTGCGGCCGACCCGCGCCTTTCGGCATATGCCGAATCGGCCCGGTGCGGATGCGTCCTGTGACCCTCGACGATCGTTCCAAGGGCGGAGCGGTCTGTTCCCCAATCTCGGCCCAATCGCAGATGGCACGGGTAGAATGCGGTGAGTAGCCGTGAGCGTGTATCGACGCGGGTCGGCGGAGTGGCGCGGTGGTAAAATGTTGTGTTTTGGCGAAGCCGGTGCCTGCTTCTCTATGCCAAATTGCTTATACACGCTCGCTTCGCCGAGCCGAGCGGCTTACCTCGGGGTGCGGTTGTGCAAACGCTTCATCATGACCTCCGGAGTATCGGTAGTGTGATGCTGAGCGACTGCACCGGTCAGGTAACGGTTTGGCAGCTAAGGCGAGCTAGGATGTAGCTGTCCTCGCCGACAGGCCAGCCATGAGACTGCTATGCCTCAACATTGCGATGATGAATTAGCTACTATCGCGCGAGAAATCTCGGCGAAGCAACTTCATATTGAAAGCCAAGCCATCTTGATTGAAGTGCTCGAACGGGACGGACACGACATGATTGAGCAAAGAAGAAGTCTTACCAAGGAACGATCAGACCTAGCATCGCAAATCGCGCGACAACATCGGCTGCTAGAGGCAAGGTGCACATCGGGCGACTAAGGTCATTGCGGACAGTACCAGATGATAGACCGTCGAAAGCTCGAGCGCATCGATGTGGACGAGGTGGCCTACATTTCAGGCGACGGCGCCAGCTTACGCTGTCGCGTGGTCAACATATCGGAACAAGGAGCATCCATTGAGCTTCCGTCGAAGCAGTACATGAACTCCACATTCAAGCTAATGCTCGAGAGTGATCGCATCATCCGAAGTTGCCGCCTCGTGTGGTCGAGTGGCAATCAAATTGGAGTCGCGTTCGAGGATCTCTGAGGCCGAGAAGTTCATTTATGACCCGGCTCTAGAACGGATTTTCGCGGTGCTTTCGCTAGCATCGATAGTTGATCCAACAATTGGCCTGGAAATCCGCTCGTGGTCGCCCGAGGAAGAAGCACGACCTCTTGCGCTGTTCGATAGGAGTGAGACCGCAAGCGAGAGCGGCCACCAGTTAGGCCGCACTCGCCCGGCGGTCTACGGTCGATTGCAGCGCTTCCGCAAGCAGCAAGCTCGAGTAAGCCGCATTAGCGGACGTGTCTTCGCGCAAGGGGCGGGTTAGTCGAAGCTCGTGGCGATCAAACGCGCCGCCGTTCCTCCTGAAAGGGTGTGAAGGCCAACCCGCTGCAGTTGGGCCATACACGAGTCTCAGCAATCCCCCAACCCTCTCCTCGGCCTCTTGGCACAACTCAGGATGGCACCCCGTAAATTTCCCAATGTCGCCCGCCTTGGACCGGCGGGAAGATAGCACCATGAAAATCTCGAAGCCAAAGGAATGGAGCGACCTCGAACGCAGGAAGCTTTCGGCGATGATCCGCCGGCGGTACGGCGCGGCGGAAATTGCCGCAACTCTTCGCCGGCATGTCGGCTCAGTCAAGCGGATGGCGCGCGAAATGGGGTTACTTCTGAAAAAATGACATAAGTCCGAGTACCATACGCGACAAAGCGCATTGAGCTGGCGGATCGATCCCATCGCCGCCACCGAGATCGACGCGCGGCTTGCGGCCTATCGATTCGACCACCACGCCATCAGCGAAGTCTACGTGCAGGCGCGTGAGGTCCTGGTCCTGTTCGAGGGCCTGCTCAATGCCGCGCAAACCAAGCGCATACTGCTGCTTCGCGAGATCAGGAACCAGCGCCTAGGTGGGCCGCTGCACCGGCCGCGCTGAAAGATCACATCGCGATCCCGAGCGCGAGCTCTCGGTTCCGCCTTGTGCGTAAGGATAGTTAAGTCGATCGCTCAGGCGCGACGCGCAGCAACACCGCCGCTCCCTTCCGGAGACGGTCTATTGCGACTCCGGAGCCAGCTCAGACTAGCTCACCAGGAAGTTGCTATTGTGCAACGCGCCATTCGCGTTCAGCAAGCTGATCTCCATATCGCTAGCTCCGTCGCCATCGATATCGACCTGGAGGGCGTCGTTGCCCGAACCGAAATTCTGCAGAATGGCGGAAGCCTGGTTGCTGCCGAGCAAAGTCGGACCATCCACATACTCAATGTGACCGCCGGCAACGCTGATGCCCGAGAACGTAAATTTATCATTGCCCGCATCGAAATTGTGAATGGTATCGGCAGCACCGGCGGCTGAATCCGCGATGCCGACGAAGCGGAAGTTGTCATGCCCCGCGCTGGCGAAGATCTCATCCGCACCCGCGCCGGCAGTAATCGTCGTGTCACCTGACGTGTTGCCGATCGTGATCCGGTCGAAATTCGCGGCGGCATTGACGGTTTCGACGTTGGTCACGGTGATGTCGTAGACGTTCGCGTTGAAGTTCAGGGTGTCGTTGCCGTCGCCGAGATCGATCACGTTCGCCGCGCTGGCCTGCAACGTCAGAATATCGTCCGCCGAACTCCCGTTGAGCAGATTCACGTTCCACAGATTGTCGAACGAATTGCTGCCCTCGGCTAGATTTAGGACGTTGGCCGTTCCTTCTCCGAGATTGACCGTCACTCCGGACACGGTGTTCAGAAGCGTGAGCGTATCGTCCGACGGATGGAGATTGCCGGTAAAATCACTGCCGTTGAGGTTTTCGACGCCACTGATGCTGAGCGAATTGACGCCATTGGCGAGGGACACAAAGTCGTTTCCGCCGCCCAGATCGATGGCAATACCGGCGACGTTGTTCGTCAAGCTGAGCGAATTGTCGCCCGAATTGCCGTTGATCTGCTCGATACCCGTTGCGGCAAAGGAAGCGAAGTTTCCGTCGAGGACGATAGTATCATCGCCATTGCCGAGATCGATCGCAACGCCGTTGGCCGCTGCAATCGCGCCAGTGACGGTCAGGGTGTCGTCGCTGGCCGTTCCGTACACGTGATTGACATCGTAGATGTTCACGAACGAGTTCGCGCCGGCAGCGAGATTCATCGTATTGTCGCCGTTGCCGAGGCTGATGTTCAGGCCCGTGACCGTCGTCGTCAACGTGAGCACGTCGTCGACGCCGGGCGTCGCGCCGAAATCGGATCCGCCGATTCCATCGACGCCAATCAGGCTGAGCGTGTTGGCGCCGCCCGCGAGGTTGAGCTGATCATTGCCGCCGCCGAGGTTGACGATCAATCCGTTGGCGTTCGTCGCGAGGTTGACGAACTCGTCGTTGCCATTGCCGGCCAGGTTCTCGACACCGGCGAGATTGAGCGTGTATCCGTTACCGAAGATGCCGTTGAGCAGGACGGTGTCGCCCGTCCCCGTCCCCAGATTGAGAGTGTGTCCGAAGATATTGGCTCCGACGCGAAGATAATCGTCTCCCGCCGTTCCGATCACGGGTGCTGCACCAGAGAGCTGCTGCGTCGAGAGATCGATCGGACTCCCCGAAGTGCCCGACGACAGCAGCACGATGCCATCGCTGAACTGCAACACTTCGACGTTGGTCAGGGTGTCGGTGCCGTCACGGTTCGTTATGGTATCTTGAACCTGGATCGTCCCGGACGTCGTGACGTTGTACTGCGATTGCACACCCGAGAAGATCACCATGTCGGTGCCGGCGCCACCGTCGATCATATCGTCGCCGCCCTGGCCGGTGATGCCATCGTTTCCACCAGCTGCGTTGATCGTGTCGCCACCGTTACCGCCAAAGAAGAACTCGTTATTTGAGCCGCCGACCAGCGTGTCGGCTTGGTTCGACCCCTGGACGCTGTTGACGCCGCCCGTGATGAAATCGGCGCCGGCCACACCGCCCACAATTCCCGTCGATAGGTCGACGGAAACGCCGCCCCCGCTCGCCTGAGAATACGAGACGCGCGTATTGCCGTTGCCGGTGATGGTGTCGTTGCCGAGGAGGCCTTCAAACAGGTTGAAGGTCCCGAACGATCCGGCCGAGGTCACGCCGGTGAAGCCCGCGGCATTGTAGGTGTCGTTCAGGTTGCTGCCGGTCGCACTGTTGACGCCGACATAGGTGTCGGTACCGATCGAGCTGCCGCCGGTCGCAGTCCCCGCCTGCAGGTTGACCGTCACGGCATCGGTCGCGCTGGAATAGATGATGCGGGTGTTGCCGTTGCCGGTGATCATATCGTTGCCAGCCAGGCCTTCGAACTGGTTGAAATTGCCGTTGTTGCCGACGTTGTTGGTTGCGCCGTTCTGGAAGCCAACAGCGCCGAAATTCGTGGCCGTAAAGACATCGTTGAAAGCGGTGCCCTGGGCAGCCTCGATCCCGCGGAACGTATCATTGCCGATCGAGCCGTCACCGGTCGCGGTGCCCGCTGTGAAGTCGATGGTGACAGCGCCGGTGGAGAAGTAAATGTTGTTGTAGCTGATGATGTCGAAGCCGCCGCGGCCGTCGATGACGTCGTCGCCGGCAAGGCCGGTGAAGCTCTCCGTAGTCGCGGTGCTATTGCTGCCGCGAATGGTGTCGTTGAACATCGAGGCCATCACGGCGTTGACGCCGTTGAACGTATCGAGGCCCGTGGATGCGTCACCGCTCGCCGTCCCCGCCAGAAGATCGACGATCACCGCACCGGTTGCGTTGGTGAACGCAACACGCGTGTTGCCGTTACCAACAATGTTGTCGTTGCCCCCCATGCCGATGAATTCGTTGAAGGTCCCGTTGGACCCGGCATTTGTGCTGCCCGCACCGAAGCCGGTGGCGTTGAAGGTGTCCACGTCGTTTGATCCGCGCACGGATTCAATCGATTTAAGCGTGTCGGTGCCGACTGTCGCGGCGTCGCCCGTCACAATACCCAAGGCCAGCTGGACGTCGATACCGCCTGCTGCGGCGGGATCGAGCGCGTAGTCCGCGCGGTCGAAGCCGGTCCGCCCATCGATGAAGTCATTGCCCGCGCGGCCTTCGAAGACTTCCACGGTCCCGGGACCATTGGCACTGCCGAGCAGTTGGTCGGCATATCCGGAGCCGACGATCCCGGCAAAGCCAGAGCCCACCAAGGTATCGGTCCCGACCGAAGCATCTCCCATCGCCGAATGTGCGGCTAGATCCACGGTCACGCTGCCCGCCGCGTTGGCATAAGAGATGCGCGTCAGCAGCGCGCCCAGGCTGTTCATTGCTCCCGTAATGGTGTCGTCCCCTCCGCGGCCTTCGAACTCATTGAAGCCCACATTGGTGCCGGCAATGCCGGTATCGCCCGCAAAGCCGGTCGCGTTGTACGTATCGGCGTAGTCGCTGCCCACGATGCCCTCGACATTCGTCAGCGCATCGGTGCCGACGCCCGCACCGGTCACGGAGCCTGCCGCGAGATTGGCGGTGATGCCTCCCGTGGCCGCGACATAGTCGGCGCGGTCGAAGCCGAGGCCGCCATCGAGCAGATCATTGCCATCGAGGCCCTTGAGGCGGTCGTTGCCGGCGAGGCCGCTCAGGCTGTCGGCGTAGGCGGTGCCGATCAGCGTATTTGCGCCAGCGTCGCCGGTGAGGTGGACGCCTTGCCCCAGAATGAAGTCAGCGGCGGTGAGGTTCGACAACGTCACGTTCAGCAGAGTGAGGGTGTCGCCATTGCCGAAGTTGATGACGGTGTTCGACCCTTGCTGGGTGGCAAGCGTCTGGATGTCGGCAAGCGTCGAGACACCCGGGACTCCCGTGATGTCGATTTTGTCGGCGTCCGCCTGCACGAAGTCGCCGATGATGTCGGCACCGCCGCCGATGGCGTAGACAAATGTGTCTGCACCGATGCCGCCGTTCAGGGCATCGTTGCCGGCACCGCCACTGAGCAGGTCGTTGCCGCCGTTGCCGAACAGCTGGTCGTTGCCGTTGGAGCCGGTGACCGTGTCGTTGAAGTTCGAGCCCGAGACGTTGGTCACTCCCACAATGGTGTCGTGCCCTATCGAACCGTCGCCGTCTGCGGACCCGTTTGCGAGGTTGACGACTACGCCAGAGGACGCATTCGCGAACAGCAGCTGCGTGCTGCCGTTGCCGGAGATGAGATCGTTGCCGGCCAACCCCTGGAAGGAATTGAAACCGACGAAGCCTATTGCATCGTAAATGTCGGAAAAATTGCTGCCATAGACACTGTTGACGCCCGCGAAGGTGTCATGTCCTACAGACACGTCGCCCGTTGCCGAGCCGGCGTTCAGGCTGACGGTGATGCCGCTGGTGGCATTGGTGTAGAGCAGGCGCGTGTTGCCGTTGCCGGTGATCTGGTCATCCCCGCCTAAGCCTTCAAACTGGTTGAAGCCGCCATTGTTGCCGATATTGAGCGCACCGGCCTGGCCGTAACCAATTGCCGCATAGGTGTCGGCGTAGCCCGTGCCCTGAATGCCCTCGATCGAGCGCAGCGTATCGGTGCCGATCGAAGCGTCGCCGGTCGCCGTGCCCGCCGCCATGTCGACGCTCACACCGCTCGTGACCGTGCTGAGGCTGTTGTAGATGGCAACGTCGAAGCCGCCGCGGCCGTCGATGTAATCGTCGCCGCCGAGACCGGTGAAGTTGTTGTTGAAGCTGCTGCCCAGCAGCGTGTCGGAGAAGGTCGAACCCTGCGCCGCATTGACGCCGGTGAAGCTGTCGGTGCCCTCGGTCGCGCCTGTGGCGCTGCCGGTCACCGTGACCGCATTCGTGGCCCCGATGACGCTGGTCTCGAGGTCGACGCTGACGCTCGAGGCGGCGATCTGGTAGTTCAAGCGGGTGGAGCCGTTGCCGATGACGGTGTCGTCGCCGCCGGCGCCGGCGAAGTCGTTGAAGGTGCCGGAGGAGCCGACATTGATCGCGCCGACCTGACCGAACCCGGTCGCATCGAAGGTATCGTCGAAATTGGTGCCGCGGGCGGCCTCGACGTTGCGAATCGTATCCGTGCCGACCGTCGCGTCGCCGTTCACCGTGCCCGCAGCGAGGTGAACATAGATACCCGACGTGGTCGTCGTGTCCGAATTGTAGGTGACCTGGTCGTAGCCGCCGCGGCCATCGATATAGTCGTCGCCGCCGCGGCCTTCATAGGTCTCATAGGTAAAGGCCGCATTGTCGCTGCCGTAGAACGTGTCGTTATAGGCCGATCCCCATACCGTTGAGACGTTGGAGAAGGTGTCGTGGCCGACGGAGGCATCGCCATCTGCGGTCCCTGCCCCGATATCGACCGTGACCGCGCTGGTTGCTCCCAGATAGGACAGCCGCGTGACTGCCTGCCCCAGGGCATTGAGATCGCCGATGACAATATCGTCGCCGCCGCGCCCTTCGAACTCGCTCTGTCCGGCTGCGGCGCCGGGCAGACCGGTCGAGCCGGTAAACCCGGCCGCATTGAACGTGTCGGCATAGTTGCTGCCGACCGCCCCCTCGATGCCGATGAGCGTATCGGTGCCGACCCCTGGCCCCGAGGCGGTGCCGGCTGCGAGGTTGACGGTGATGCCGCCGGTCGCGTCGGTATAGATGGCGCGGTCGAAGCCGAGGCCGCCATCCAGGAGGTCGCTGCCGCCGAGGCCCTGGAGGCGGTCGTTGCCGCCGAGACCGCTGATGGATTCGGCATTGGCGGTTCCGACGAGATCGTTCGCGTTGTCGTCGCCGACAATCGGAGCGGCCGGGGTGCCGAACAGGAAATCGCTCGCCGTCAGGCTGTTCAGATCGACGTTCTGAAGCGTGAGGCCGTCACCCGAGCTGAACGTGATGACCGTGTTGGAGCCGATTTGCGCCGCATGCGATTGCAGATCGGCAAGGCTGAAGATGCCGTACACACCGGTCAGATCGATCTTGTCCTGGCCATGGACGAAGTCCTGGATGAAGTCGAATCCGCCACCGGTCGCGTAGACGAAAGTGTCCGTTCCGGCGCCACCGCTGAGGAAGTCGTTGCCGGCGCGACCATCCAGAGTGTCGTTACCGACGCTGCCGGAGAGGCTGTCGTTGCTGGCGCTGCCGATGATGGTGTCGTTGAAATTCGACCCCAGAACGTTGAACACGGCACCGGTGATGGTGTCGTGGCCGACCGAGCCGTCGCCGACGGCTGTGCCGGCGGTGAGGTTGATGCTCACGGCACCGGTGGCGTTGCCATACTGAATCTGCGTATTGCCGTTGCCGGAGATGGTGTCGTTTCCGGCGTTGCCCTGGAACGAGTTGAAGTTCGCGTTGACGCCAGTAAATCCCGTCGCGTCGTAAACGTCGTCAAAACCGCTACCGAGCGCGCTGTTGACACCCGTGAAGGTGTCGTTGCCGGTCGAACTGTCGCCGGTGGCGCTGCCGCCCGCGAGATTGACGGTCACCCCGCCGGTCGCGTTGGCGAAGATCAGGCGCGTGTTGCCGTTGCCGGTGATGACGTCGTCACCGCCGAGGCCCTCGAATTGGTTGAACGTGCCGTTGTTGCCGATATTGGCCCCGGCCACGCCGTAACCGGTCGCATCGTAGGTATCGGCGAAATTGGTGCCCTGAATGCCTTCGATCGAACGAAGTGTGTCCGTGCCGTTCGACGCATCTCCGGTGACGATACCAGCCGCCATATTGACGGTGATGCTTCCCGTGGTGAAGAAGATGTTATTGTAGGATGACACGTCGAAGCCGCCGCGGCCGTCGATGTCATCGTTGCCGGCAAGGCCGGTGAAGGTGTCGTTGGTGGCGCCGCCGAGCAGCGTATCGTCGAACATCGAAGCCTGGACGGCGTTGACGCCGGTAAAGTGATCGGTGCCGACGGATGAATCGCCGGTGGCAATGCCGGTGACGAGGTCGACCTGAACTCCGGCGGTTGCGTTGTTGAAACCGAGCCGGGTAAAGCCGTTGCCGGTAATGGTGTCGTCGCCGCCATTGCCGGTGAACTCATTGAATGTCCCGTTCGAGCCGGCGTTGACGCTGCCCGAGCCGAAACCTGCGGCATTGTAAGTATCGACGAAGTTGGTGCCGCGGATCGCCTCGATCCCGCGCAGCGTGTCCGTCCCAACGGTCGAATCGCCGGTCACAGATCCGGCGGCGAGATTGACGGTAATACCCGTCGTGGTGTTCGGATCGACGTTGTAGTCCACCCGGTCGTAGCCGCCGCGACCGTCGATATAGTCGTTGCCCGCAAGACCCGCATACACCTCCGCGGTGAACATCGGATTGTTGCTACCCAGAATCGTGTCGTTATACGCAGAGCCCCAGACGCCGTTGAAGCCGGACCCGACGAGCGTGTCGTGGCCCACCGATGCATCACCCTGCGCATAACCGGCTGCGAGATCCACCGTCACCGCCCCGGTGGCGCTGACATAGGAGACGCGTGTCAGCTCCGCACCCTGGCTGTTGGTGTTGCTGATGATGGTGTCGTCGCCGCCTTTGCCTTCGAACTCGTTGTAACCGACGGGGCTCCCCGGGACATGGGCATCGCCGGTGAAGCCGGCTCCGTTGAACGTATCGGCAAAGTCGCTGCCGATGGCCGCTTCGATGTTGACGAGCGTGTCTGTCCCCACGCCTGCGCCGGACGCCGTTCCCGCCGCGAGGTTGATCGTGACGCCGCCGGTTGCGTCGGTATAGACGGCGCGGTCGAAGCCCGGGCCGCCGTCGAGGATATCGTTGCCGGAACCGCCGGTGAGGTAGTCCTTGCCGGCTCCGCCAAACAGGATGTCGTTTCCGTCACCGCCGCTGAGACGATCGTTGCCGTCCTGGCCATCGATCAGATCGTTGCCGCTTCCGCCCGAAAGCACGTCATCGCCAAGCGAGCCGAACAAGGCGTTACCGACCGGGGTCAGCACGGCATCCTGGACCTGCTGGTCGAGGTTGTCGACGTAGAGCGTCGTGAGCTCAGTCACCGAATCCGGGTCGGAGAAGTCCGTCGCGGCCAATTGGTCGGCGGCCTCGCCCTGGGCGACCTGGCCGGCCTGCGCCAGTTCAGTGACGTTCGTGGCCGACTGAATGCTGTCGTTCGCGGCAGCGACGACCTCGATAACCGTCGCGGCGGCTGCAGTGCTGACGCCGGAGAGCGTGACAACGCTTTGAACGGTATCGGAAGACGCCAGATTGAAGGTCGGCGCGTTGGGAACGGTCTGAGACGCGGTAATCGCGCCTGCAATGGCTGTAATGACCGCGTCGGGCTCCACGCCGACCGCTGACACCTGCGCGACCGTGCTTTGGACCTGGATGGCCGCGGCAAGCACCGCCGTCGCCGTCGCATTGCCGGTCACGGCAGCGGGCACCGGATCGTACGACAGCAGGTCAATGGGGTTTTGGGGATCAGCGGCGAGATCGACGTTGAAAGCGGCCGCAATGGCGCTGATGGCCTGGTCCACGGTGAGGGGAGTCGCACCGTTTGCCGTGCTGTCGACCAGCGCGACGATCAACGTCGTCAGCGGCGTGATGACGGTCGATCCCTCCGGCGCCCTGAGCACGCCGGCGACCTGCAATCCCGTCGAGATGTCGACACCGCCGATACTCACGAGCGGACCGGATCCGCCCGCCAACGTAAAACTGCCATCAGCCCGCGTCGTCGTGAACGCCTCGCCTGCGTCGAGTATTCCGTTGTTATTGGCGTCGGCAAAAACGGTCGCGCCGCCGATATAGCCGTCGATATCAAGCGCGTTGATCTCGTTGGCACCGGGCGTCACGGCCAGCGAGAGCTCGGCCGAGCTCACCGCCTGATGAACGCCGTCGTCGGAAATAGCGGTGATTTTCAGTGTGATCGGATCAGGGCTGCCGACGGCATGGTTCGGGATCAGGACGACGTTCTGAATTGAGTCGCCCGTCACCAGCCAGGTGCCCTCTCCGATCGCCGCGCCATTCTGGACCGTAAAGCTCGACGGCACCCCCTCGATCTTCACCGACAAGGCGCTGCTTTGGTCGATCTTACTCGCCGCGATATGGAGGGTGATGATTTGATCGGCGGCGCCCGATGAGTCCTGAACGCTCAGATGAGGCGCGTCCTGCGCGCCATGGATGTCAAAGCTGATGTTCTTGGTCGTGCCATCGACGGACTTGACCGTGAAGGTCTCCGTCTTGACCTCGTTGGCGCCGAGATACTGAATTGCGGTGTTGTCGACCGAATAGTTGTAATGGCCATCGGCCAGCAGCGTCACCGTGCCGAGGTTCCCGGGTGCCGTGATCTGGCCCGCCTGAAACGCCGCCTGATTCTGGTCGGCATCGCTGATCGCGAGCTGGCCAGATGCGGTGAGCTGACCATCTTCCGTGACATCGTGCTGAGTAAGACCGCCGATATCGGCGGAATCGTTGACGCCGTGGATCGTGAACGTCACGTCCTTGGTTGTGCCGTCCTGAGCCTTGACGGTGAAGACCTCGTCGCGGGTCTCGCCCTGGCCGAGATATTGAACGAGATTGTTGGCAACCGAATAGCTGTAGGCGCCATCGGTGCCGATCGTCAGCGTCCCGAGATTGCCGGGCGTCGAGACGACGCCGGTCTGGAACGAATTCTGGTTCTGGTCGACATCGTTGATCGACAACGTGCCGGACGCCGTCAGGACGCCGTCCTCAGTAACATCGTGCTGGGCCACATTGCCGATCACGGCTGCGTCGTTGGTACCCGTGATGTTCACCACGATATCGCGGGTCGCGGTACCGTCGGCCGAGGCAACCGTCAGGGTGTCCGTGACCTGCTGTCCTGCGGCGAGCGGATTCGACTTCACGGGATCGAGCGTATAGGTCCAGGCCCCGGTCGCCGCATTGAACGTGAAATTGCCGTAGGTGCCGGCCAGCGAGGCCGGGACCGCGAAATGGTTTTGGCCATTGTCGACGTCGTGCACCGCAAGCTGGCCCGACGCGCTGGGATCGCCGGCCACGCTCCCGGCCTCGGTCACCGAGATATCCTGGCTCCCGGACACCGTGATCGTGGCCAGGTCGTTGCTGCCGGTGATGGTCACGGTGAGCGTCGACGAGCCCGTTCCTGCGTGGTTGTCGGCATTCGTGTAGGTGAACTGCTCCGTCACCTGCTGGCCTCCGGCGAGCGCTTGCACGGACGCGCTGGAATTGTTGAGCGTGTAGGTGTAGGCGCCGGTCGCCTTGGTGACCGCCAGCGTTCCATAGGTGCCGACCACGGTGATCGTGGTGCCGTTGTCCGTGCCTCCGGACACGGCCGACACGGTGTGGGTGTCGCCGGCATCGGCGTCCGTGTCGTTTGCGAGCAGACTGCCGCTGGCAACGGTCGTCACGTCCTCCTTGAGGGAGGCGATATCCGCGACTGCAACCGGCGCGTGATTGGTCGGGCCCTCGATGACGACCTCGACCTTTTCGATCGAGACGACGGCCAGATCGAAGCTATTGAACGCGTAGTTTGCGCTGCCATATCGAGCGATAAGTGCCTGGATTGCCGCAAGATCGGACCTGAACGAAGCCGAGTTCGCGAACTCTTGCGTGACGACGAGGCGGAGCGTGTCCTGGCCCTTGCCGCCGTCGTAGATATCGACAGAATCCACGTTCTCCGAAACGCGATAGATCAGGATATCGTTGCCATTGCCGCCGCTGACGATATCGGTGCCGGCGCCGCCATCGATGATATCGTCGCCGTTGTCGCCGGCGATCAGATCGTTGCCCGCCCCACCGAGCAGCGTATCGTTGCCGTTGCCGCCGAGGATGATGTCGTTACCGGTGCCGCCATCCACCGTGTCATTGCCGTTGCCGGCGTCGATGATGTCGTTGCCCGCACCGGCATTTATGCTGTCGTTGCCGTTGCCGCCCTGAATGAGGTCATTGCCTCCCCCGGCGCCGACGGTATCGTTGCCATCCCTTGCATTGATGATGTCAGCCGAGCTGGTGCCGGTGATCTGATTGTTTGCATTGGTGCCGTTAATGATCATGGCGATTCATCTTTCTCGATATGACAACAGGCTTTGCTCGCGAGCGCGCGGAAGCGGCTTGCGTTGTGCGGATGGAAAAATCTTCAATCGTCGAAAGCGGAACGCGATATGGACGCCACGCGTGACGTCGTGCGGTCGCTCATGGTGAGCCCCCTCCCGTAACTTCCCGATTTTTCAGGTTCGCCGTCAGCCCAACGGCGCGAGTTTGAAATGACGTGGTCTTGTTATTGTGCGACGCCTTGCCCCGTTGCTAGGCGTCGCCTGAATTCTCGAAGTCGAAATTTCCGACCGTCGAAAAAACTTTTCTGATAATTGCAAATTGTTTCCATTGTTGCGCGACTGCGTCAAGGCAGCACAGCTGCTAACCTTAAGCTGGGTGTGAACCGGACGGTGCAGCTGCGAAAGCGCATGTCCCCGATCTGCGAACGGGCGCGATTTCAGCAAACCGGGGGATCGGTGCTCTGCCGGACTGCAGCACAACAAGGGCTGGAACGAAGCGATCGCCCTTGCCATGAGGCTCGTCCCGACGAGATCGCCCAAGCTGCCGAGCAAATGAGCTACCACCGCTGATAGCGCCGGTTCAGGATTTGAGGTTCGTCGCGCTGGGTCACGTGCGACACTCTGACGCATCATGATCTCCCGCGGATCGACATCGGGAGGAGAAAACCAACACTGAAGCTCATCTGGCTCGCGCAGAGCAACGTCATCTCGATTCCCGGAAGGAAGATTATTCCTCGTCCATGGAATAGCGCCGGCACGTTTTGACGCATGACCCGAATGGGTCATCCGGGCCCAGCTAGCCTCCTCCGCCGGGACTATGCCGTTAGACTTTGGTCGAGCGCCATTTTTCAGGAAAAACAGGCAAGGGGGGCTTGCGTCGCACCGCCTGCTCGCGAAGCATCACGGTCAGGGAAACGCGTCGGAAAGCCCCCAATGTCAGGGGGTGTCTGCATGGCATCCAGCGCAAACGCGCGTTGGCTTGCAACGATGACCAGGCTCAGCGGAGGGGGACCGCTCGTGAAGGCCAATCAAATCGACGGCGAGGAACTGTCGAAGGTCCTCAATCGGCTTGGCGAGGCTGCCGTGAACCCAGAAGCCTGGCACGATATCATGGATGACATCTGCAAGGCGGTCGGAGCGTCAGCAGCCCTACTCCTTCAGAGCGACATCAGGACTCCGGACGTTCCACGCACCGCATCGATCGCCGAGGCCACCGATCTCTACTTCAGGAACAACTGGCATTTGAGGGACCCGCGCGCCAAGGGCTTTCCGCGCATGATGGCCGGTGAGGTCGTCACCGACCACGATGTGATGACCCCGGAGCAGATCCGCGCCGATCCCATGTACAACGAGGTGCTGTTTCCGTTTGGATACCGGTGGTTTGCCGGCATCGGCTTCTGGGCGGACAGCGCAGCGTGGGCGCTGACATTGCAACGAACGGGCCGCGAAGGGGCATTCGAGGCGCGCGACAAGCAGCTGCTGGCTCAATTGGCGCCGCGCCTGACCGAGACCGCCACGCTCGCGACAGCGATTGGACGGGCCGCGCTAACCTCGATGACCGACGTCCTCGATCGGGTTCGACAACCGGCATTGGTCCTCAATCGGGAAGGAATGGTCCTGCGCACGAACGCGGTCGCAGACCGTGGGTTCGACGATGAGATTCGCATCAGGGACCGGCGTCTCGTTCTCCGCGACAAGCAGGCGATGACAAAACTCGATCAGCTGATCAGCATGATCCGATCGACGCCGGATGCCGCCGCCATCCCCGCCTCTCCGATCCTCGTCCGCCGGACGACAAAGCCACCGGTCGTCTTGCGGGTCCTGCCAGTGGACGGCGCGGCGCGTTCCGTCTTTCTCGGCGCGCGGGCCATGCTGATCCTGTCCAACCTGGTCCCGCGCGCAGCGCCGGACCAGGCGCTGATTGGCCAGGCCTTCGATCTCACACCGGCGGAATCCCGGCTGGCTGCGCTGCTGGCAACCGGCGCATCGCTCGCCGGCGCCGCCGAACACCTGCGCATCTCGCGCGAAACCGCCCGCAACCATCTGAAAGCGATCTTCTCAAAGACGGGAGCGCACCGCCAGTCGGAGCTGGTTACGCTGGTTTCGCAATTGGGGTGAGCATTTGGATTGTGCCCGTAGGAGCTCAGGGATTTCGCCTGAACGCGAAAGAACCTCGACCTTTTCGGCCCTTCAGCTGAAAGGTGCGGCCTTAGTGGTTCGCGCTTCACTTTCATTTCGGCTCCGAGCCGCCACGGACACGTTCATCAGCAAGAGAAACAACGCGCTGGTCGCCTCATACCTCGCCACCACGCGTTTCCTCGCTCTTCCTCGCATAATGGCTTTTCGGTCGCGGGAGCCAATACTCCACTCCCAGCTCCGCGAACGTTTGCGCATCTCGAGCTCGAAGAACGAAAAGTCGTCCCAGTTCACTAGTCCGTCTCCCAACCAGTTTGACGTCATTTCGCTACTTAACGACCTGCCGACACCTTGACCCATACGAGCGCGAGAACGCCGGCGTGCAATGGATGATAGCGGAAAGCGATATGCCATCCCCCTTCGGGTGCGCCTCCCCCAAATGGGCTATGCCAGGAAAAACAGTGGCAGGTCGGCTCTGGGGCTAACCAAGGGCGTCAATGACGCCGAGCCTCGGCCAGCCGAGGACGTCACAGGCGCTGCCTCCTCCCATGCCACCGACCCTGACCTTGCTTGAAAGGCCGCTAACTTCAATTCCCTGGTTACAGGGAATTCTGCAGGGAAAACGCGGCTAAAGCGCCACCCCTGGACGAGGGGCCGGGTGAAACGCCTTGAAAATTCAAGCCTTTGGTAGCCAAAGCATGCCATCTCGGAACAGGGAAATTTCGATCGCGAACTGGGACCCGCGGCAGCGTTAGCAGGCAACCGGCAAGTGTTCATCGCGCCACCTGCCTGTGGTGTCGCAAGCACCGCGAAAGTGGCTTGCCTTGCGTGTTCAATACGCAGCAAAGACCACAAGCGACCGGCTCGAACTCCGCTATGAGATCCGTTGAGAGTTATTCACGGAACGTCCCCTCGGCGCGGACTCGCACCTGGAAGCCGGCCATCCTTCAGAAAGAGTCCGTTAGATGTGGAGGAGAAAATCCTGACTGGTCAGTGTATTCGCAGTTACATTGGTCAAGACAATTTCCATATCCGCCGCCCCTTCGCTCTGCGCAGTGGCCGAGCTGTTGACGTAGACAATCGTATTCGCGCCGCTCTGGATCCACCCGATACTGTGCGCCTCGACTTGGGCGCTCTCAGCTAGCAAACCCTGGACGCTCGTCACTCCGGTAATTGCCGAAGCGTCTATGACGTCTGCAGCATGAACGAAATCGCTGATCGTATCGTGGTTCGCAATCGTCGAGTCAGAAATCGCAGTGAAGACGAATTGGTCGGCTCCCCCTCCTCCTATCAGCGTATCGGCACCGCCCCGCCCCTGGATCCCGTCATTTCCCGCTTGACCATCCAAGGTGTTGCTGCCGGCATCGCCGGAAATGATGTCTGCGAAAGATGAACCACGGACGGCATTCACGCCGGTGAACGTGTCTGTCCCAATGCCTGCGAGGTCACCGGAGGCCGTCCCGCGAGAGTTGCCAGCGGCGAGGTCGACTGTCACCCCATCCAGCGCATTGTAGAACGCAATCCGGGTATTGCCGTTTCCGGTGATGGCATCATTGCCGTCCATTCCCTCGAACTCGTTGAGGGTGCCGAAATCGCCGGCATTCGCACCGGAAGTGCCAAAGCTGGTTGCGACATAAGTATCGTCGAAATTGGTCCCGCGGATCGCTTCAATGGATCGGAGGGTATCCGTTCCGATGGCAGCGTCGCCGGCCACCACGCCTGACGCCATATCGACTTGAATACCTGAAACCGAACCGTCGTTGTTGTAGAAAGCTCGGTCGAAGCCAGCTTTGCCGTCGATGAAGTCATTACCGCCGCGACCGGAAAAATCTTCCGCTGTACCATTCGGATTGTTAGAGCCGGTGATGGTGTCGGCGAAGGACGACCCTGATACTGAGCCAACGCCCGAGAAAGTATCGGTGCCCACGGACCCATCGCCGATTGCGGTACCCGACGCGCCGCTGGTGGTGCTGGTCCAGCTATTGAGACCGAAAGCAATCGCCACGGGACCGGTCGCATTGGCGTAGGTCAGCCGCGTGTTGCCGTTGCCGGTGATCGTGTCGCCACCACCGAGTCCCTCGAACTGGTTGAATGTGCCGTTGTTGCCGACGTTAAGAGCGCCTGCAAGGCCATACCCCATGGCCACATAGGTGTCGGCAAGGTTGGTTCCCTGGATAGCCTCGATCGAACGCAGCGTGTCTATTCCGATCGAGGAGTCGCCAGTGGCGGTGCCGCTCGCCATGTCAATGGTGATACTGCCAGTCGAAAGGTAGATGTTGTTGTAGCTGGCGGTGTCAAAGCCGCCGCGACCGTCAATCGTGTCGTTGCCGCCAAGTCCGGTGAATGTCTCGTTGATCCCGCTACCGGACAAAGAATCAGTGAACATCGTGCCCATGACGGCATTGACACCCGTGAACACATCGCTTCCGACCGAAGAGTTCCCGGTAGCCGTGCCGGCTGCTATATCCACCACGACGCCTGCGGTCGCATTGTTGAATCCGAGGCGCGTGTTGCCGTTGCCCGTAATGACGTCGTTGCCGCCCTCGCCGGTGAACTCATTGAAGGTGCCCAATGATCCAGAGTTCGTGCTGGTGTTGCTAAATCCGGAGGCGTTGTACGTATCGGCAAAATTGGTGCCGCGAACAGCTTCGATCGACACAAGAGTATCGGTGCCGACAGTGGCATCTCCGGTCAGGGTGCCAGCCGCGAGATTGACAGTAATTCCTGACGTGGTGGTCGGATCGTTATTATAGTCGACGCGGTCGAAGCCGCCGCGGCCATCGATCACGTCGTTGCCAACGAAGCCCGCAAACACCTCGACCGTGCCGGATCCATTGTTGCTTCCGAAAAGAGTATCGGCGAACGAAGAGCCCCAGACGACAAGAATCCCCGAGCCAACAAACGTGTCGTGACCAACGGATCCATCGCCATCCGCCGCTCCGGCTGCGATGTCGACAGTCACACCGGCGGTGGCGCTCACATAGGAGACCCGCGTCAGAGCCGCGCCTAAAGGATTCACGTCACTCAGAATGGTGTCGTTGCCACCGCGGCCCTCGAACTCGTTGAACCCGATCGGCGTACCGGGCGTACCGGTGCCCCCGGCGAAACCGGTCGCATTGAAGGTGTCCGCAAAATCACTGCCAACCACGGCTTCGATCGCGACGAGCGTATCGGTACCCGCTCCCGGTCCGGATACCGTTCCCGCCGCAAGGTTCACGGAGATCCCGCCCGTGGCATCGGTATAGACAGCGCGGTCAAAATCGGCCCCGCCATCGAGCAGATCGTTGCCGCCGAATCCCTGAAGCCGATCATTTCCGGCGAGGCCGGAGATTGCATCCGCTTGACTCGTTCCGAGCAGCATATCCGAGCCCGAGGTGCCGTTGGTGGCGTTGGGAAAGATGAAGTCGCTCTGCTGGAGGCTTGTTACACCTATCAGCGTCAGGGTATTCCCGCTTCCGACATCGATGATGGTGTTGCCGCCGCTCACCGTTGCCTTCGATTGAACATCTGCGAGCGTGAAGAAGCCTGACAACCCTGTCAGATCGATCGTGTCGCCTTGGGTCCGGTTAAAGTCCGTGATGGTGTCTGCTCCGTCACCATCGGCGTAGACAAAGGTGTCGGCGCCGTTGCCGCCGGTCAAGGTATCGGCGCCACCGCGGCCGTCGATCCGATCATTGCCGTCCCTGCCGTCGAGGGCATTGGCATTGGCATCGCCGAGAATGAGGTCAGCGAAAGCTGAACCGCGGGCGGCATTCACGCCGGTGAAGGTATCCGTCCCGGTGCCTGCGAGGTCACCGGAGGCCGTCCCATGGGAATTGCCGGCGGCTAGATCGACAGTGACCCCATCCAGAGCATTGTAGAATGCAATGCGAGTATTGCCGTTGCCGGTAATGGTGTCATTGCCGTCCATTCCCTCGAACTCGTTGAGGGTACCTAAATCGCCGGCATTTGCACCGGAGGTGCCAAAGTTGGTTGCGATGAAAATATCGTCGAAGTTAGTCCCGCGAATCGCCTCAATTGATCGAACAGTGTCTGTTCCGATCGAAGCGTCGCCGGTCACCACGCCCGAAGCCATATCGACTTGAATACCTGACGCGGAACCGTCGTTGTTGTAGAAAGCTCTGTCGAAACCAGTTTTACCGTCGATGAAGTCATTGCCGCCGCGACCGGCAAATTCCTCCGAGGTGTTGTTTGGATTGTTCGAGCCGGTGATGGTGTCGGCAAATGACGACCCCGACACCGAGCCGACACCGGAGAAGGTGTCGGTGCCTACGGACCCATCACCGGTTACGGCACCCGACGCGCCGCTGGTGGTGCTGGTCCAGCCGTTGAGAGCGAAAGTGATCGTCACGGGGCCGGTTGCATTGGTGTAGATCAGACGAGTGTTGCCGTTGCCGGTGATGATGTCGTTACCGCCCATTCCCTCGAATTGATTGAAGGTGCCATTGTTGCCGACATTGGCATAGGGAAGGCCGGTCGCGGGATCGATAGCGCCGGTGACGCCGAAATTAGTCGCGTCATAAGTGTCGGTAAAATTAGTACCCTGAATGCCTTCGATTGAACGCAAGGTGTCGGTGCCGCTCGAGGCATCTCCGGTCAGCGTTCCAGCTGCAAGGTGAACGCTGACCCCACCCGTCGTGAAGGTCAGGTTGGCATATTGCGCCGTGTCGAAGCCGCCTTTTCCGTCGATGAAATCATCGCCGGCAAGGCCCATGAAGTTCTCATTGGCGCCGCTTCCAGCAAAGGTGTCGGCAAACATCGAGCCCATGACGGCGTTGACGCCGGTGAATGTATCGGTACCCACGGAGGCATCGCCGGTTGCAGTGCCCGCGAGGAAATCGACAGTCACGCCGGCGGTTGATTGCGTATACTGGACTCGGGTGTTGCCGTTGCCGATGATGCCATCGTTGCCGCCCATGCCTTCGAAATTATTGAAGGTGCCGCTCGATCCGGCATTGGTGCTGGTGCCGCTGAAACCAGCGGCATCGTAAGTATCGGCGAAGTTGGTGCCGCGGACGGCTTCCACTGAACGCAGCGTATCGGTCCCGATTGTCACGTCGCCAGTGACGGTACCGGCCGCAAGATTGACGGTTAAGCCCGTGGTGGTGGTGGCGTCGTTGTTGTAGACGGCAAAATCGTAGCCGCCGCGGCCATCGATCAGATCGTTGCCGGCACGAGCGTCATATTGCTCGAAAGTGCCGTTCGGATTGTCGCTGCCCCGCAGCGTGTCTCCAAATGCTGACCCAATGACCGAATTGACATTGGTGAAGGTGTCGCTGCCGACTGATGCATCGCCGTTCGCTGTTCCCGCGGCGAAATCAACGACCACTGCCGCTGTCGCACTGACATAGGAAATGCGGGTCAGAATCTCTCCGGAAGGATTGACCGTGCCGGCGATGATGTCATCTCCCCCCATGCCTTCGAAGCTGTTGAAGCCAATTGGAGTGCCAGGCACCCCGGAATTGCCGCTGAAACCGACCGCCGAGTAGTGATCGGCAAAGTTGCTGCCCTGGATGGCTTCGATACCGACTAGAGTGTCGGTGCCGACACCCGGCCCCGTCACGGTTCCTGCCGTCAGATCGGCGGTGATGCCCCCGGTCGCGTCGACATAGACCGCTCGATCAACGCCCGACAAACCATTGAATGTGTCATTACCGCCGAAGCCTTGGAATGCATCGTTCCCGGCGGTCCCTGTCAGGGTGTTGTCGCCAGCATCGCCGAGAATGGCGCCGGGCACGCCGACAGAATAGACCACCGCGCCGCTGGTTGCGGTGTTGCCAGCCGCATCGCTCACCCGTGCGGTCAGGGAGTTGCCACCCTGGTTCAGCGTGACCGTGGTGCTCCAGGTCCCGTTGGCCTGCACGATCGCGGTGCCAATCGTCGTGGTGCCGTCCAGGATGGTGACGGTGGCGCCGGCATCGGCGACGCCCACCGTGCCGGTGATGGTCTGGCTGGCCTGGTTGACCGGTCCGCCGGTGCTGGTGATCGCAACCGTCGGTGCCGTGGTGTCGAGCGTGAAGCTCAGCGCTGCGCTCGTCGAACTGTTGCCGGCGGCATCGCTGAACTGGGCCGCGATCTGTTTGGTGCCATCGGCTCCGAGATCGCCGGCAGTCACCGTCAGATTAACGTTGCCTGCCGTCACGTCGGCGGCCGTGATCACATGCGCGACCGGATGCGCCAGCGGCGCGCCGCCGAGCACCAGCTGCACGGTATCGCCGATGGCATCGGTCGGGTTCAGCGCCACCGTGAAGCTCGGCGAGGTCGCCGAGGTGATGTTGTCCGTGCTCGAGGTACCAGTATCCAAACCCGCCGTCAGATCTGGGGTGCCACCGGTCGGTGCCGTCGTGTCGAGGGTGAAGCTCAGCGACGCCGAGCCGGTGTTGCCGAAGATGTCAGTCTGGCTCGCGACGATGGTGTGCGGTCCGTCGGCCAGCCCGCTCGGCGTAAACGACCAGGCGCCTTGTGCATCGGTGGTCACTGTCGTCGCGATCGGGCTGCCGTCGATGGTGAAGTGCACCACGGTGTTGGCGAGGCCGGTGCCGTTCAGCGCCGGGTTGGCGGTGACGTGATCGGTGACTGAAGTGCCGGTGTCGGCGACCAGGGCCTCGGTCACGGTCGGACCGGTGGTGCTGAGCGTATAGACCACCGCGCCGCTGGTCGCGATGTTGCCAGCCGCATCGCTCACCCGAGCGGTCAGCGAGTTCGGGCCGTTGCTGAGCGTGACCGTGGTGCTCCAGGTCCCGTTGGCCTGCACGATCGCGGTACCGATCGTCGTGGTGCCATCCAGGATGGTGACCGTGGCGCCGGCATCGGCGACGCCCACCGTGCCGGTGATGGTCTGGCTGGCCTGGTTGACCGGTCCGCCGGTGCTGGTGATCGCGACCGCGGGTGCCGTGGCATCCAGGGTGAAGTTCAGCGAGGTCGAGCCGGTGTTGCCAAAAGTGTCGGTCTGGCTTGCGACGATGGTGTGCGGTCCGTCGGCCAGCCCGGTCGGCGTAAACGACCAGGCGCCTTGCGCATCGGTGGTCACTGTCGCCGCGATCGGGCTGCCGTCGATGGTGAAGTGCACCACGGTGTTGGCGAGGCCGGTGCCGCTCAGCGCCGGGTTGGCGGTGACGTGATCGGTGGCGGAGGTGCCGGTGTCGGAGACCAGGGTCTCGGTCACGGTCGGACCGGTGGTGCTGAGCGTATAGACCACCGCGCCGCTGGTCGCGATGTTGCCGGCCGCGTCGCTCACCCGTGCGGTCAGGGAGTTCGGGCCGTTGCTGAGCGTGACCGTGGTGCTCCAGGTCCCGTTGGCCTGCACGATCGCGGTACCAATCGTCGTGGTGCCATCCAGGATGGTGACCGTGGCGCCGGCATCGGCGACGTCGACCGTGCCGGTGATGGTCTGGCTGGCCTGGTTAACCGGTCCGCCGGTGCTGGTGATCGCAACGGCGGGTGCCGC
Source organism: Bradyrhizobium sp. 141 (assembly GCF_023074055.1). GTDB lineage: Bacteria > Pseudomonadota > Alphaproteobacteria > Rhizobiales > Xanthobacteraceae > Bradyrhizobium. The sequence continues at coordinate 17,965 of NZ_JADPKR010000046.1, read as the reverse complement.
CGTGTCCAGCGTGAAGCTCAGCGAGGCCGAGCCGGTGTTGCCAAAAGTGTCGGTCTGGCTCGCCACAATGGTGTGCGGTCCGTCGGCCAGCCCGCTCGGCGTAAACGACCAGCCCCCTTGCGCATCGGTGGTGGTCGTCGCCGCGATTGGGCTGCCGTCGATGGTGAAGTGCACCACCGTGTTGGCAAGGCCGCTGCCGCTCAGGGCCGGATTGGCGGTGACATGGTCGGTGGCCGACGTGCCGGTGTCGGAGACGAGGGCCTCGGTCACGGTCGGGCCGGTGGTGCTGAGGGTGTAGACCACCGCGCCGCTGGTTGCGATGTTGCCGGCGGCATCGCTGACCCGTGCGGTCAGGGAGTTGCCGCCCTGGTTCAGCGTGACCGTGGCGCTCCAGGCCCCGTTGCTCTGCACGATGGCGGTGCCGATTGCGGTGCTGCCGTCCAGGATGGTGACGGTGGCGCCGGCATCGGCGACGTCAACCGTGCCGGTGACGGTCTGGCTGGCCTGGTTGACGGGTCCGCCGGTGCTGGTGATGGCGACCGTCGGTGCCGCCGTGTCCAGCGTGAAGCTCAGCGAGGCCGAGCCGGTGTTGCCAAAAGTGTCGATCTGGCTCGCCACGATGGCGTGTGATCCGTCGGCCAGCCCGGTCGGCGTAAACGACCAGGCGCCTTGTGCATCGGTGGTCACTGTCGCCGCGATCGGGCTGCCGTCGACCGTGAAGTGCACCACGGTGTTGGCAAGGCCGGTGCCGCTCAGCGCCGGATTGGCGGTGACATGGTCGGTGACTGAGGTGCCGGTGTCGGCGACGAGACTCTCGGTCACGGTCGGACCGGTGGTGCTGAGCGTGTAGACCACTGCGCCGCTGGTCGCGGTGTTGCCGGCCGCGTCGCTCACCCGTGCGGTCAGGGAGTTGCCGCCCTGGTTCAGCGTGACCGTGGTGCTCCAGGCCCCGTTGGTTTGCACGATGGCGGTACCGATCGTCGTGGTGCCATCCAGGATGGTGACGGTGGCGCCGGCATCGGCGACGCCCACCGTGCCGGTAATGGTCTGGCTGGCCTGGTTGACCGGTCCGCCGGTGCTGGTGATCGCAACCGTCGGTGCCGTGGTGTCGAGCGCGAAGCTCAGCGAGGCCGAGCCGGTGTTGCCAAAAGTGTCGGTTTGGCTCGCCACGATGGTGTGCGATCCGTCGGCCAGCCCGCTCGGCGTAAACGACCAGGCGCCTTGCGCATCGGTGGTCACTGTCGCCGCGATCGGGCTGCCGTCGATGGTGAAGTGCACCACGGTGTTGGCGAGGCCGGTGCCGCTCAGCGCCGGATTGGCGGTGACATGGTCGGTGACTGAGGTGCCGGTGTCGGAGACGAGACTCTCGGTCACCGTCGGACCGGTGGTGCTGAGCGTATAGACCACCGCGCCGCTGGTCGCGGTGTTGCCGGCGGCGTCGCTCACCCGCGCGGTCAGGGAGTTGCCACCCTGGTTCAGCGTGACCGTGGTGCTCCAGGTCCCGTTGGCCTGCACGATCGCGGTGCCGATCGTCGTGGTGCCATCCAGGATGGTGACGGTGGTGCCGGCATCGGCGACGCCCACCGTGCCGGTGATGGTCTGGCTGGCCTGGTTGACCGGTCCGCCGGTGCTGGTGATCGCGACCGCGGGTGCCGTGGCATCCAGGGTGAAGCTCAGCGACGCCGAGCCGGTGTTGCCAAAGGTATCGGTCTGGCTCGCCACGATGGTGTGCGGTCCGTTAGGCAGCCCGGTCGGCGTAAACGACCAGGCGCCTTGTGCATCGGTGGTCACTGTCGCCGCGATCGGGCTGCCGTCGATGGTGAAGTGCACCACGGTGTTGGCGAGGCCGGTGCCGCTCAGCGCCGGATTGGCGGTGACATGGTCGGTGACTGAGGTGCCGGTGTCGGAAACGAGACTCTCGGTCACGGTCGGACCGGTGGTGCTGAGCGTATAGACCACCGCGCCGCTGGTCGCGATGTTGCCGGCCGCGTCGCTCACCCGTGCGGTCAGCGAGTTCGGGCCGCTGCTGAGCGTGACCGTGGTGCTCCAGGTCCCGTTGGCCTGCACGATCGCGGTGCCGATCGTCGTGGTGCCATCCAGGATGGTGACGGTGGCGCCGGCATCGGCGACGCCCACCGTGCCGGTGATGGTCTGGCTGGCCTGGTTGACCGGTCCGCCCGCGCTGGTGATCGCGACGGTTGGCGCCGTGGTGTCGAGCGTGAAGCTCAGCGAGGCCGAGCCGGTGTTGCCAAAGGTATCGGTTTGGCTCGCCACGATGGTGTGCGGTCCGTCGGCCAACCCGCTCGGCGTGAACGACCAGGCCCCTTGCGCATCGGTGGTGGTCGTCGCCGCGATCGGGCTGCCGTCGACCGTGAAGTGCACCACGGTGTTGGCAAGGCCGGTGCCGCTCAGCGCCGGATTGGCGGTGACATGGTCGGTGGCCGAAGTGCCGGTGTCGGCGACCAGGGCCTCGGTCACGGTCGGGCCGGTGGTGCTGAGGGTGTAGACCACCGCGCCGCTGGTCGCGGTGTTGCCGGCCGCGTCGCTCACCCGTGCGGTCAGGGAGTTGCCGCCCTGGTTCAGCGTGACCGTGGTGCTCCAGCTGCCGTTGGCCTGCACGATGGCGGTGCCAATCGTCGTGGCGCCATCCAGGATGGTGACGGTGGCGCCGGCATCGGCGACGCCCACCGTGCCGGTAATGGTCTGGCTGGCCTGGTTGACCGGTCCGCCCGCGCTGGTGATGGCGACGGTCGGCGCCGTCGTGTCGAGCGTGAAAACAACGGGCACGCTCGTTGTAACGTTGGCGCTAGGGTCCAAAGCCACGATGCTGTGGTCGCCATCACCTGCCAGGGTGACCGCCAGGCTCCAAACGCCGCCGGAGCCAACGGTAACCGTTCCAATCTGCGTCGTAACACCATTGTATGTGTCGTACAGCGTCACCGCGCTTCCAACGAAGGACGGATCAACTGTTCCGCTGATTGTTTGATTTCCTTGGTTGGTTGGACCGCCCGCGCTGCTGATAAGGACAGGTCCGAATGAAGCTATAACAACAGCTTGCGATGGGTCCAAAGTGGGGACGAGCGGTTTCGAGGCGGAGACATAAGTCCCCGCGATGGAAGCGAGGGTCACAACAACTGGGGTGATTGATCCCCCACCAGCTTGGCCTTTTATGTCGTCCCCAATAACCGTGGTTGGAGCTTCAGTGGGTGATGGTGGGGGGCTCCCAGCGAACTTCTGCAGCGACTTTGTGTCGACGTCTCCTCGCTTGCCGTCGCTAGGTGCCGGAGTGTCTGGAGCGATCTGTTTCCCGATATCGTAGGTCGTTAACACCTGTTGAAAAGCGTTGAACTCCTGCGCAACTTGCCCTGGGGTCTTGCTGACGGCTTGGGTGATCACCTCGAAATTCGCGGTTGGCGTGATGGTTAGCGATGGACCGTCGCTGGTAACTATCCCGATCGGATCCCCCGCAGTACAAACGCCTTGAAGCAAGTTCGTCGCTGGAACGCATTTGAAGACTTGTACGGAATGAACTCGGCCGTCTTGCTGATCAGCGACAGAGACCGAGACTTTCCCATCCACAGCATCGACGCTGAGAAGGACGGCAGTACCGCGAATTCCAATCGCGGCAGTAGGCGTCACGACCTGCATGTCGCCGGTTTTCGCGACCTGGCCAGCGACGAAACTGGCGGCACCCTGGATGAGAGTGAACATCGAATGGTTCGTGCCACTCGTCAGACTGACTAAGGTGCCACTCGCACTACTCTGCCCCTCATACCCCAATTCGTTCAACATGAACCGAGCATTGGCGCTCAGGTTGAACGTGGTGCCGTCGATAAGGACGAGACCAATGGCAGAGCCGCTTCCAGTTTGCACGACATCGTTCTGATAAACGACATCCCCATTATTCGCCTCGATCGTAACGCCGTTGCGAACGATGCTGGCGCTTCCCGTTACGGTCGCGACACGGCCAATCACCTTTCCGGCAGCGGCATTACCTCCGGCTTGCGCAAAGGTTTGATAACCGGTGAGGGCTTCGACCACTCTCGCATCGAGCAGCGCGCCGTCCGACGAGCTGAGCGGCAAACGCTTCTCACCGAGAAAGTAATTGGGGATCGTGATCCGATGGTCAGAATCGGAAATGATGAGATCATGACCTGAACGTGCATAGTCCCCCGAGAACAGGAGATGCGCGTCCGAAATGATGAGTGCGTGAGCTGGGGCAGGCTTAGGGAAACTAAAGGACGCCCCAGCCATCTCAGACGTTTGGTTCAAGGGGGTATTCAAACCAGCGCCACCCAAATATTTGCACATTAAATAATTAACTGCTAATAACACCTCGTGGATTAAATTAAAATAGATTTTTGATCTGAGCTAGAACGCTGAAAGCCTGCGGTGGTTTGACCCTTGATAATCACGTTGGACCGAGTGTCCGTGGCTGACGATCCAAGATGACACGCGCTGGGTCCATTCGCATGGTGCAATCAAGAGGGCTTCATCGCCTGGACCTGTTGGAAGTGCGCCGTCAGCTGGTGCGCGCGCGCAATCGGCACTCCAATGACAGGGGCATTGTGAGGCGCATCAATGGTCTGCTATGTCGAATTTATCACTTGGATGCGATCGACCCCAAAGGAGGTCGGCGAATCCGCAAAGCCATTCAAGTTGTGCTGCGAGATACATCCAAGGATTAGTTGACGAAAGTCCCGCGCCCCGCCCCCTTATTATCGGCGCGATTGGGCGGGTGCGTTCACTCGCCACGCGTATCCTACCACATCTCGCCAGTGGACAATTGCGACAGACCGCGGGTTGACCGCTGCTTGCAGTTTTTACTGTTTGTCGCCGGGCGGGTGATTGCAGGTCTTTTGGAGAGCGTTCACCGCCACGGCCAACTGAAGCGATAGTTGGTCCATGGCCAATCCTTCTTCAGCTAGGCGCTTCTCAATGTACTGCTGCTCAACGTCGGTCAACGCAGTTTCCAGCAGGCGCAAATACCGCTCAACATTCTTCCTATGGGTCTGCAAACGGACAATCGTTTCGTCGCTCATGTTCTATCCAAAAAGGCAGCGGCCCAATGTTGCAAAATAGCTCTGAAAAGCCGCTTCAAAAAAACCAAAAATTAAATAGCTGATTTAAAATGGCGGAAAAAATGAAGCAGGTCAAGACTCAGTCTCGCGGTGAATTGCTTAGCTACTATCGCGCGAGACATCTCAGCGAGGCAACTTCATATTGAAAGCCAAACCATCTTGATTGAAGTGCTCGAATGGGACGGACACGACATGATTGAGCAAAGAAGAAGCCTTGCCAAGGAACGATCAGACCTAGCAGCGCAAATCGCGCGACAATTCCGGCTGCTAGAGGCAAGGTGCACATCGGGCGACTGAGTTCATTGCGGACAGTCATAAAATGATAGACCGTCGAAAGCTCGAACGCATCGATGTGAACGAGGTGGCCTATATTTCAGGCGACGGCGCCAGCTTACGCTGTCGCGTGGTCAACATGTCGGAACAAGGGGCATCCATTGAGCTTCCGTTGAAGCAGTACATGAACTCCACATTCAAGCTAATGCTCGAGAAAGATCGCATCATCCGAAGTTGCCGCCTGGTCTGGTCGCGTGGCAATCAAATTGGAGTCGCGTTCGAGGATCTCTGAGGCCGAGAAGTTCATTTATAATCCGGCCCGAGAACGGATTCTCGCGATGCTTTCGCTGGCATAGATAGTTCCGACAATAGGCGGCAATCCGTTCGTGGTCGCCCGAGGAAAAAGCACAACTTCTTGCGCTGTTCGATAGGAGTGTGACCGCAAGCGAGATCGGCCAACGATTGGGCCGCACCCGCCTGGCGGTCTCCGGTCGATTGCAGCGCGTCCGCAAGCAGCAAGGTCGAGTAAGCCGCATTTGCGGTGTTTGACACGCAAGCGGCGGGTTCGTCGAAGCTCGTGGCGATCAAACGCGCCGCCGTCCCTCCTGAAGGGTGTGAAGGCGAACCCGCTGCAGTTGGGCCATACACGAGCCCCAGCCCCCAAACTCTCCTCGGCCTCTGGGCACAACTCAGGATGGCACCCGTAAATTTCCCAATGTCGCCCGTCTTGAGCCGGCGGGAAGATGACACCATGAAAATCTCGAAGCCAAAGGAATGGAGCGACCTCGAACGCAAGAAGCTTTCGGCGATGATCCGCCGGCGGTACGGCGCGGCGGAAATTGCCGCGGCTCTTCGCCGCCATGTCGGCTGAGTCAAGCGAATGGCGCGCGAAATGGGGCTACTTCTGAAAAAATGACATCGAGGGAATTTTATGAGTTTATTGCAAGAGACAAGGAGAGAGAGGATCCAAGCGCCCTCCCGAGAGCGGCCGTTCGCTGCCGTGCACCACCGTGTTTGTCCGGACTTGCCTAAGCATGGTTGCTGCCGAATGTTCCGTTTGAACCTAAGAACTACCCCCTTGATGCGGGCGACGTTAATGCGTGGGCACGCTGATGCACAATGTGGCTGGTCCGGACTGGTCCGACTGGACGGTTACGGACAAATGTATGATCCGGACGCGGGGCCGGGCGGCGCCTCTCAAGGTTTTCTCCTTAGCAACGACCAATTTAACGATTTGATGAGGGCTTTCCCTGGCCCTTCCCGCGACGGGCACGAGATTGATATTCGCAAAGAGCTGGATTGGCTTCGCGAACTCATCCTGAAGGAAGATAGGGGGCTTGCTCAGCAACCAAGCCGAGCCCAGATTCACGCAGGGCTGGCCCGATTCGCGTTCCTCGTCTGCGAGTTTCTCAACTGCGCGCAGAGAGTTGACTTCGATTGGCTCGCTGAGAATCCGCCGATCGAACCCGCGGGTCCTATGAGCCTCGCCTATTCCTTTCCAAGCCGATTGCGGGCACTTGCCGGCAGCGCCAGGCAGGCAGGCAACGCTGAGCTTATCATGTTGGCCGATGCGGCCGACCACCTCGCGCAATATCTTACCCTGCTGAACGAGCCCGCACAGCATAGGATCTTTCAGGATAAGACCTTTCGGGACCTCACCAACCCGTGCCATTACGAGGTGCGAGAATTCGCTGATGCCGTGCGGATCGCCCAGCAACTCGAGGGTGCGACCCGTAGCGCGCTCGAATCCAGCAAAAAACGCGGCGGACCGCTCCCGCGGCCGATGCTGCTGTACGCCGTAATTTCCCTCGGCGAGCTAATCGAGCGCTACGGCGGCACATTCACCCACAGTCCCTATCTGGGCTTAGAGTATAAGGGTACCCCCCAGACGGCCGCCGGACAGTTTGTGCTGAATTTCTTGCAGAGTTGCGTTCCGTCCATCACCGCACAAAATGTCTGCAGCCTGATGGCCGCCGCCATCGAACGGCGAAATCGCACCCGCGATCGCAAATCGGGGATCAGGTCCACGTCCTTCTAAGTGCATCGTGCGCGCCTCCCGCCAATATGCCGACAGGCATATCGCACACGGAGGCTCTCTTGGAGAACTACACCCTACCAACCAATGGCGATGCACTTCGCCATGATTTGAAAGCCGTTCCCGTTCGGATCGGCGACCTCAAGCCGCCGCTCGGCAACCAAACGCGTCGCCACCCCAAGCGTCAAATCGACACGCTGGCGATAAGCTTGGGCCAGTACGGTCAAGTTCTTCCTATTCTCGTTGACGCGATGCTACGGGTGATAGCGGGATGGGCGGTCGTTGCAGCGGCGGCGCAGATCGGCCTGGATCATGTCCTCGCCGTCACCATTACCGATCTCAGCGAGGCTCAGCTGCGAATGCTGAGACTTATGCTCAACCGCGTAACTGAAGAGGCCAGTTGGGACGTCGAGGCTCTGCGTCTCGAATTGAGTGAGCTCCTGACCATCGACCCACAGATCGACCTGCAACTAACCGGATTTTCGATGGGAGAACTCGACGCCGCTGCGTCCGATTCAGACGATTGGGAAGACGACTTGCCCGCAACGGCAGCTGAGCCACCAATCACCAAGCCTGGCGATATCTGGACACTCGGCGAGCACCACGTACTCTGCGCCGATGCAAGGGATGAAGAAAGTTACCGTCGGCTCATGGATGGTGAGTTGGCAGACATGGCGTTCGCGGATGCGCCGTATAACCAGAGGGTCGATGGGCACGTATCCGGCAAGGGGAGAATCACCCATGCGGAGTTTGCGATGGCATCCGGCGAGATGTCGACGGCTGAATTCGAAGCGTTCTTAGCGACAAGCTTTGCCCATCTCGCCAGCTTCACCAGGGATGGCGCCATTCATTTCCTTTGCATGGACTGGCGCGGGATTGGACCGTTGCTGGCGGCCGCTAGCCCCATCTACACGGAAATGAAGAACCTGTGTGTTTGGGCCAAAACAAACGCCGGCATGGGATCGCTGTATCGGTCCGGGCATGAACTCGTCTTCGTGTTCAAGAAGGGGCGCGCGCCACACGTCAATAACGTGCAGTTGGGCCGGAACGGTCGAAACCGCTCGAACGTCTGGAGTTATCCATGCCAAAATACCTGGTCAAACTCATCCAAAGGAAAGCTCTCGTTGCACCCGACCGTCAAGCCGGTCGCGCTGGTTGCAGACGCGATCCGCGATTGCACCAACGAACACGACATTGTGCTCGACCCGTTCGGCGGTGCCGGCACGACCTTGATCGCCGCGGAGAGGACCCGGCGCCGGGCGCGGCTAATCGAGATCGACCCCGCCTACGTCGACGTCACCATCCGCCGCTGGCAGCATCTGACCGGCAAGGTGGCGGTCCACGCCGCGACCGGCGCGCCGTTTGGCCAGACCGGCGCCACGAAGCTGGAGCACGCCGATGGCTAAAAAATCGAACAACGGCGTCGGCTACGGCAGCCCGCCGCTGCACAGCCGGTTCAACCCGGGCCAATCCGGCAACCCGCGTGGGCGTCCGAAGGGCAGCTTGAATTTTGCTACCGACCTGAAAAACACCCTACTGGCGCCGGTCGCGCTGAACGACGGTGGCAGATCCCGACGCGTCACCACGCAAAAGGCGGCATTGCTTCGCTTGCGCGAGAAAGCTCTGAAAGGCGAGGTCAGGGCACTCGACAAGTTTCTCTACTACGCGATGGCGATGAGCGGCAACGCCACGGAGGACGCCACCAAAAGCTCCTCCGTCGACGATCAGGCCATCCTTGAGGCATTTCGGCAGCAAATCTTGGCTGAGGCGACCGCTGCGGCTCCGCCCAAGCGCGAGGGGGAGGACGACACATGATGTCGGTGGTGGCGGCGTTGCTGCGAACGGATGTGCGTTATTTCATCCAACGGGCCTTCATGACCGTTTTCCCCGGCAGCGACTATCTGACGAACTGGCATATCGATGCGATCGCCCATCAGCTCATGCGCGTCCACGCCGGCGATTGCCCTCGGCTCCTCATCAACCAGCCGCCGCGCTCGCTCAAGTCGCTGTCCGTTTCGGTCGCGTTCGTCGCCTGGTGGCTCGGCCACGACCCGAGCCGCCGCATCATCGTGGTCAGCTACGCGAGCGAGCTTTCCGCCGAGCTGCACCGCCAGTTCAGAATGGTGATCGAGTCGCCTTGGTATCAGGAGCTATTTCCGGCCATGCGCCCGGCTAAGGACACCGGCACCGAACTCGTGACCACGGCCGGCGGCAGCCGTTACGCGACCACAGTTGGGGGCACGCTGACCGGCCGGGGTGCGGACCTCATCATCATCGACGATCCGCTCAAGGCCGAGGAGGCAATGTCGGAGGCCGCGCGCAGGCGCGTCACCGATTGGTTCGGCGGCACCTTGGTCTCGCGATTGAATGATAAGGACACCGGCCGCATCGTCGTCGTGATGCAGCGCCTGCATGAAGATGACCTCGCAGGTCATCTGCTGCAAGCCGGCGGCTGGCATCACCTCGATCTGCCGGCCATTGCCGTCGACGATAGCACCATCGCCATCGGCAACAATCGCGTCTTTACTCGTCGCACTGGTGACCTCTTGCACCCGCGGCGCGAAAGCAAGCTGGTGCTGGAGCGGATCAAGGCCGAAATCGGCAGCCTGCAATTCTCGGCGCAATACCAGCAACGGCCGGTGCCACTCGAGGGCAACCTGATCAAGCGCGACTGGTTTCGAAGCTACGATCAACTGCCGGCCGCAGGTCCATCCGGCTATGTCGTGCAGAGCTGGGACACCGCCATGATGACCGGAAAGGCCAACGATTATTCGGTCTGCACCACCTGGCGCATGATCAAGAATGACTACTACCTCGTGGATCTCTACCGCGGCCGACATCAATATCCCGACCTGCGGCGCGCCGTGGTCGCGCTGGCTATAAAATATAACGCGGACGCGGTTTTGGTCGAGGACGCCGGGCCCGGCATCGCGATGTTGCAGGACCTGCAACGCAATACGCCGAACGGCATGCCGCGGCCAATCGGCATCAAGCCCGAAGGCAGCAAGGTCGATCGCATGGCGGCACAATCCTTCCGGATCGAGGCCGGACAGGTGCATCTGCCCATAGATGCTCCCTGGCTGGACGACTATCTGCTGGAGCTGTTGGCGTTTCCCCATGGCAAGCATGACGACCAGGTGGACAGTACCTCGCAATTCTTGAACTGGGCGGGCAACCACCCGATGTTCGATGACATCCAGCTCAACATCATTTCGGTCGGCCGAGAGGGTTATGGCTACGGCTTCCCATGATCGGTCACCGGGCAAGATCGAGAGTTTCTCCAGAACGAAGCCAATCGCAAGCTTACACGCGCGCTGACCTTAGCGATCGAAACGCGCGCTTCTGCGCGGCCAGCGCGCTGCGCTCGTAACGCCCAAGCGCCTCGAGCCGGAGCGCGACATCTCCAACCGGGTCCCCACCGAGGGCGGTCAACAGCGCGTGGCGGACCAGTCGCACGTGCCATAGCTCGCACTTGGCATCCGCAACCGCGGCGGCCGTTTCGGGTCCAATCTCACAGCCGAGGCCCGCGCGAATTGCAGCTACAAACGTCGGCACATCCGGCTTGCAACTCGTGGCGAGTCCGTGGCGCAAAGCGTTGCGGCTGGACCTCACCTTTCCGGGCATCGTTCTCGGTCCGGTGCTGCGCTTGGCGTTGGCGCGATTGGCTTCGATTTGTCGAATTGACGTCATCTCCGAGCTCCTCGACCGGGGCAGGTTTCGGCACCGGAAAGCTCGCTCCAACGCCCTGACATCTCAAGGATTTTTAGCCCAAAAGAGCAGCAAATTCGCTGCAGAAAGGACTGGCATTCTCTCGCAAACGGAGCGTTACTGATGGGACCGGGCCTTGGCCGTTGGCCCCGGTCTCTCTCCTCGCCGGTGCGGGGCTTTTGGTGGTGCGGCGGCAAGCCGCGTTTGCCAAATCAGGAGAGACCGGTGACCACGATTGCAACCGACGGCGCCGCGGCGCCCCAATCCGTACTCACGTTCAACCGCCACGACCGCCGCGCCTTTATCGGCGGCTCGGACGCCCGCATCATCATGGGCGACGACCAGGACGAGCTCTTGCGCCTGTGGCAGGAAAAGCGCGGCGAGATCGCGCCGCAAGATTTGTCGCACAACCTGATCGTTCAGCTCGGCATCGCCACCGAAGACCTTAACCGCAGCTGGTACCAGAGCGTCACCGGGCACGCGATCACCGACATCCAGAAGCGGGTGCAGCACCCCGTCCATGCCTGGATGGCGGCGACGCTGGACGGCATCGTCGCGCCGACCGGCGCAGTGTTCGAGGCCAAGTTCATGCTGCCCTGGGCTTTTAGCGAAGAGGCGGCGGCCGAGAAGCACATGGCGCAGCTGCAGCACAACATGTGGGTGGTCGCGGCGCGCGCGGCCGTGCTTTCAATCATCACCGGCGGCGGCAAATGGGTCGAGATCACTGTGCATGCCGACCCGCTCTACCAACACCTGCTGCTGACGGCGGAGAAAAAGTTCTGGCGCTGCGTGCAGAGCGGCGAGCCGCCGCTGCTGTTCGGGATCGAGACCCCGCGGCCGCGGCTCGCCGCCGTCAAGGTCGTCGACATGACCGCCTCCAATCTGTGGGCCGCATGCGCGGCGACCTATCTGCGCACCCGCGACGCCCATGGCGAGCACGAACTCGCCAAGACCGAGCTCAAGAAGCTGCTGCCTGAAGATGCCAAGGAAGCGTTCGGCCACGGCATTCGCGCCAAGCGCTCCAGAGCCGGCGCCATCAGCTTTGATCCGGTGGAGATGGAGCGCGTCCATGCACCAGGCCAGTGAGCAGATCGGGGCGATCGCAGCGGCTTTGGCCCGCGCCCAAGCCGAACTGACCAACCCGGAAAAAACCCTGACCGGGATGATCCGCTCCCCGTTCCTGCGCGATGACGACCGCACCTTTCGCTACGCCTCGCTGGCGAGCGGCCTCGACGTCGTGCGCAAGACCTTGAGCCGGCAGGAGATCGCCACCATCCAGACCACGGCGCTGACTTATGCCCGCCGGTACGCTCTATTTGCCCTCGTCGGAATTACGATCTGGACGCGCCTGGATATATGCGCGTTGACGAAGCTCGAGCTGGTCAGCCCGGCGTGCTACCCAGCGAGGGCAAGGTGACGCAAGCCGAGCGGTAACGCCGCCGACCATTCGATCGGGAATTAACAGGCCAAATGGCATGGATGTCGGCGGTCAGTCGATCTAGGCCGCAACAAAACCAGCGAATTCAACCATTTAGCGGCCAAATTCCCGCGCCAGCCCTGGCGGGAATTTCAAGTGAATGGCTGCGGGTATCGGGAGCAGCGAACGAGAGCGCTCCATCTTCCGTCTTCGTCTCCGATGCAGGCATCGAGGCGTCCAAATGTGTTTGACGACATCGATTTTATTTCCTATTTAAACCTGACGATTAGGTCCGCCTATTCGCCGCTTCAGAAACACTCATAGAACCGACATGAACACGACGTGCCCCAGTGGCGCCTCGGTGTGCGGCATCTTTGCGTGGCTTCTGCTGCATAAGAGGTCTCACTCCTGGGCGTTACGCCAAACAAGGAGTTGAGACGATGAGATCTGACGACGACAACCCGGAACACGAGCCAGCTCGCGCTGGAGCGAAGACGCGTGACTATGATGTCGGGTACGGAAAGCCGCCAAAGCACACGCAGTTCGGAAGGCGGCCACAACCACACCGTCACGGCACAGGAAATCGACCAAGCCGCTCCCCCAAGGAGCCGCATGTTGCAGGGCTGTTAGATCAGCTTGTCGAGGTCAAGCTTGGCGGTCAGGCCACCAAACTGCATCCGCATGAGGCTATGCTTCTTAGCCTGTTCGTAAAAGCGGCTCGCGGACAGCTCCAGGCGATCAAGCAGCTCATAAGGGAGTTTGAGCGGGCTTGCTTGCTCGAGCCAGAGGTCCTGCAGCAGTCCGCCGTGATCCATATCCCGAAAGACGTGCCGATTGACCTTGCAGGATACGTTTTCCTGAGGGAGGGCGCGCCTCCATGGGACGAAGCGACGTTGCGACCTTATCTGCTGGACTATGAAGGCGACCTCGCGCGGCTCCAAACGTTGAAGGAAGAGGCACTCGCCACTGCCCGCGCAGGGGGCGAGAATGTCTACTAGCAAGCCACCAAACGGCGCCTCCGCGTCGGGGCGAAAGCCTCCACCTGCGGCGAGGCGCTTCAAGGAAGGAAGATCCGGTAATCCGGCTGGCAGACCTAAGGGTGCGGTCAGTGTCAGCGCAATTACCAGAAAATTCGCCTCGAAAAGGCTTTCGTATGAACAGGCAGGTCGGCGGCAAAGGCTGACGCGGCTCGATATCGTGCTTCGCCAACTCGTCGCACTTGCTGCTGCGGGATTGCCTGCGGCGAGTGAGGAACTGCACAAGCTCCGAACAAAGCTCGCCCCGCGTGAGCCGGACGCGAAAGCAGGTGTCCTCCTCGTGCCTGAGATTTTGTCGGAGGAGGAATGGATCGCGAGAGCGGAGGAGCTTAACAAGAATAAGGTCGAGCCTGGCAGCGCCATCAACCTCGATGCGGAGGAATTCACCAAAGCCGTCCTGGGCGAGCCGACGGTCTACGGCCGTGCCTTGCTCGCGCACTACCAGAAATACAGAGGCTGATGGAGATGAGTAGCCAGGAGCCGACGCTGTACGACCTGTTTGATGAAACCAGCTTCGAATTTTGGAGACGGCAAGTTCAAGCTGGCGTCTTGCCCACCGCAGAGCAGCTTGCACGTCTGCTCGAGGCCAACCCCGACCAGCCGCTTCCACCGTGGCTGGGACCGATACTCTCAAAGGCGTTGAGGGGCGAATTGAAGGCCAAGCGCGGCCGTCCGCCGAGGGAGAGCTCCCTTCAGACCCGCCTCTGGCTGGCCCGAGCTGATTACATCTGGAGGCTGGATGAGGCCCGCGACGCCGCAAGGGCCGACCGCAGGGCCGAAAACAGGCCAATCCCGAAGGGCCGGCTCCACAGACCTGCACACGAACGCATCGCCGCGGAGGTGGTGACAAGATGGAAGCTTCCTATCCATTGGAGATCATTCCTGAACCAACTCCATTCACGAAAATAGCGATCATTTGTTCTGAATGAATTGAGGGCGACCGGCGTCTAAGCCTCCTTGCTGTTCAACCAAGGAGACTTCCTCATGCAACACCAACTGCCAAGCCAGCCGCGACATCGCCAGCTCGCTATAAACTATCGGGACCCATCCAACCTCAAACAACGAGCAACCAACCCCCGCACTCATTCCAAGAAGCAGATCGAGCAGATCGCCAGCGCGATCCGGCAGTTCGGCTTCACCAATCCGGTCCTGATCGACCAGGACGACGGCGTCATCGCGGGCCACGGGCGCCTTGCCGCGGCGAAGCTGCTCGGGCTCGCTGAGGTGCCGACCGTTCGTCTCGCTGACATGAGCGAGGCGGAGATCCGGGCTTACGTCATTGCGGACAATAAGCTTGCGGAGAACGCCGGCTGGGACAAGCGTCTGCTCGGGCTCGAGCTGCAATATCTATCCGAGCTCGAGATCGACCTCGACATCACCATCACCGGATTTGAGGCGCCAGAGATCGACATCCTCATCGGCGAAGTCTCGGACAGCGCAAACGAGAGTGATGATGCTGCAGACCAGCCCGAGGAGCCCACGGCCGGCCCGCCAATCAGCCAAAGCGGAGATCTATGGCGCATCGGGGAGCACCGGCTCATTTGCGGCGATTCGACCGATCCTGAGGTCTACCAAGCCCTGCTCGGCGGCAAGCGCGCCCAGATGATCTTCTCCGATCCGCCCTATAACGTGCCGATTGCCGGCCACGTCTCCGGCAGGGGCGAGATCATCCATCCCGAATTCGCGATGGCCTCCGGCGAAATGTCCAAGAGCGAGTTTGTCGCCTTTCTCAACGCGGTGTTCCGACACCTCGTCGCGCACTCCATAAACGGCGCGATTCACTTTCAGTGCATCGATTGGCGGCACGTTCAGGAGATGCTCACAGCAGCGGAAGGCGTCTACAGCGAGCTGAAGAACCTCTGCGTCTGGACCAAGAACAACGCAGGCATGGGCTCCTTCTACCGCTCCCAGCATGAACTCGTCTGCGTGTTCAAGTCCGGCTCGGCACCGCACATCAACAATATCGAACTCGGCAAGTTCGGCCGCAACCCCACCAATGTATGGAATTATGCCGGCGTCAACGCCTTCGGCGAGGGCCGCGAGGACCTGAAGCTGCATCCGACGGTCAAGCCCGTTGCGATGGTGGAGGACGCGATCCACGACTGTTCGCGCAGGAAGGGGCCAGTCCTCGATCCCTTCCTCGGCTCGGGCACGACGCTGATCGCGGCAGAGCGCGCGGGGCGCGTCGGATACGGCATCGAGATCGACCCGCGCTATTGCGACGTTGTGCTCCGGCGGCTCAAGGCCGTGTGCGGACTTGATGCAGTCCTGGACGCGACCGGAGAGCCGTTCGAGGCGGTTGCCGCGCGCCGTCTAGGCAAAGAGGCGTACCTTAGCGAGGCAGCCGAATAACCGCAGGGCTAGGGCTCGGCCGGTCCCGCGGCGGCCGAGCTGCTGAACTTAGCCTCGCTAAAGCATGCGCTCGGTCACCCAGCGGAACAGGCCGGCCTCTACCGCGGCGCTTGCGACCAAGTCCGCCGACCAGATGTAGACGTTGGGCGTATTTGTCTGCATCCGGATCGGTCGATCGGCTGAGTGATAGACGAAGAAGAAGGCGCTCGCCCCAGCCTGCCGGAGAAAGCGCTTGAGATAGTCCTCAAACACCGCCTGCGTCGCGCGCGACTTGACCTGCACCCAGGCGCTGCCTCCTGTCAGCGGCTGCCGGGCGACAAAATCGACATCCGGCTGGGCTCCCCCGAGCGCGCTTTGGCGCTTATAGCCGCTGTGAGCGAAGATCAGATCAACGAGCGTCTCAAAATCCCGCCAATCCAGCCGGCGGACCAAGTCCGCAGCGGTAGCCGAAACCTCGCCAAGCAATCGGTCGGCCTTGAGACGAAGCGGCTCAGCCTCTCCCCGAATTTGCCGCAGCAAATAGTCGGCCTCTCGCGCTGCGCAAATCGTTCGTTGATAGCCTGCGATACTGCTGAGAGCCGAGCTGAGGCTGCGTGCCGTCAGCAAACGGCCCGTCAGGCTTGTGTTGCGCCAAGGAGTTCGGACCGGACGAAACCTGGGGGGCGCATCAACATCGCTCCGGTCCCCTTCGAGAACCCTATCTTGCGCAAAGGTCCACCAGACATGTCCGTCGACAATGGTAAACCACAGCGTGTCCGGCCCGAGACTATAAAAATCCTTCAGTTCGCGCTCGTCGTCCTTCAGAGCTCGCTGTTTCCGGCCCATCGCTATCAATTGCCGGCGGACATCGTCCCAATCTCCCGTGACACAGGCGTCGTGGCCGACGCCGCGAAAATCAAGCGGGACGATGCCGCGTCGGATCGCAGCATTGGCCCATTTCCGGCCGGGCCCAAGCTTGATGTAGCGCACTGCGCCCACTTTGAGAGGCGCAGCTTGCGAGCCATCGCCCGTCCACCCCGTCTGATCTACCAAGGTTACTTTATTCATCGGACACCATCGGCTCACGCGAGCAACTGATGCCCACTTCGCTCTGCCCGCCCCCGAAGTCGAGCCGGATCTGCTACCGTTAGCAGAACAGAGTTAATCTGATCCTATTTTGGGATAATCCCGATTCGGGATCAGATTGACTGCCGCCGAATCGCAAAGCCCCGGCGGCCATGGAAAAGTCCCTCAAATCCGCCGAATATGCCCGTTTGATCGCACTTCTTGTCGCAACGCGACATAAAGCGGGAATGCGCCAGCAAGGCTTGGCCAAGAAGCTGCGCAAGCCGCAATCCTTTGTCGCCAAATACGAGGGCGGCGAGCGCCGCCTCGATGTCATCGAGTTCATCGCCATCGCCGAGGCACTTGGCGCCGATCCGCTGAAACTGCTGCGACGGTTCATAAGCGGAAGACAGCAATAGCTGCGGGTCCAGTGCTGCTCCGATCGCGCCTAGCTTGGCTCGCCGTAAGCCGGATGTCAGCCCAGAGCGTTCCCGATTTCAGCTACAAGCTTTATTTGGGAAAAACTTCAAGAGCTCAGCCCTCTGGTGCAGGGCACAACAATGATGGTCCGAGGATTTGTCGCCTTCGCTGGGAGGACTACGATGTCAGCTTTTGGAAAATGAGCCGAACAGCGCAACTCGAGTGGCCAAGGGCGCCTTTTGACCCCGAGCGGACTTTGACCGTTCCCACCGCGCGCTGTGTCCTCATCCACGGACGGCGCTGGTTTATCTGCGTGAGAACGCCACTTGCGCTCCCGTCAAACAGCGAGCCCGGCTATGCAAGTCTATCGTCCTACCCCTATGGATCACGAACAAGGCGAGCAGATGCGCGAGGTCCTGGAGTGTCAATCGGCTTGCAAATTTGACGCCTCATCGGCGTCCAATTTTGGACGCCGATCCCCCGGCTTAGGGGGTCAATATTGGGCTCTGACTCATTTCTGATGAAGTTCGCCGGCGACTGTGGTTCTTCAACGGAGAATCGGCGCCATGCGGACAGGCTTTCGAATTTCATCGCTCGT
>NZ_JADPKR010000085.1 GCF_023074055.1 Bradyrhizobium sp. 141 | reverse complement strand
CCGCCAGGCCACGCCTTGACGGACGCGAGCACGGCGTCATCATGGCAGGCGCAGGCGATCCGTCGGCTCAAAACACCGCCGCCATTTAATGGTTGCTACGAGAGCCGACCTAGCTCTCCACTTCAAACGTCAGCCCCGCATTGTCCCGCAGCCGCTTGATCAGCTTGTGCTGCATCGCTGCGCCCGGCGTCCAGAAGCCTGCCGGAACGTCCGTGGTGTCGCGCAGCATGCAGATCGCGCATTCGGAGATCATCTTCGAGGTCGAGCCGTAGCCGGGATCGCGGTCGCCGGTGACGCCGGCGCGGACCATGCGGCCGTCGGGCGCGATCGCAACATAAAGCAGGTTGAAGCGGCCATTCTCCTGCTCTTCCTTCGACGGCCCCTCGCCCGGCTTCGGCGCATTCGGCCCGGTCTTCTCGGCGTTGGCGGCCATCACGCGCTTGGCGTTGGCCTCGCCTTTCTCGCCGGGACCGGTCAGAACCATCTCGTCGTAGACGAACTCCTGGCCGTAGGGAAAGCCCATCAGCATGTTGGAGCGATGGACGTTGCGCGTGTTGATCAGCGCCATCATGAACGGCGCAGCCCAGGATTGCAGGTCCTCCTCGAGGATCGCCCTGTTGCCCTTCGGCTGCTTTGGTCCGGTGAAGCCCGGCGTCAGCGCAAAATGATCGTTGAGAATGGCGACGAGGCTGAGGTCCTTGGCGACCGCATCGAAAGTCGCTTTCGCACTTGCCGCGGTGCCGCCTGACAGCGTGCCGCGCATGTCGCGCACGCGGCCTTTCACGCGCGGCGCCGGCGCGCCGAACACCCGCTTGGCCTCTTCCTGCACGAAGAAGGTCCCAAGCTCGAACGGCACGGAATCATAACCGCAGGAAAACACGATGCGCGCGCCGCTCTCTTTCGCAGCCGCCTCGTACTTGTCGATCATCTGCCGCATCCAGATCGGCTCACCGCAGAGATCGAAATAATCCGTGCCGGTGGCGACGCAGGCAGCTAACAATTCCTCGCCGTAGAGCTGATACGGACCGACCGTCGTGATCACCGACATCGTCTGCTCTGCCATCGCCTTCAGCGAGGCCGCGTCAGACGCATCCGCAACGATCAGCGGCGTATTCCCGGGCGCGCCGATCGCATCGCGCACCGATTTCAGCTTGCCGAGGCTACGGCCTGCCATCGCCCATTTGAGCGAATTGTCGGTCTTGTAGTGCCTCGTCAGATACTCGGCGACGAGCTGGCCGGTGAAACCGGTCGCACCATAGATGACGATATCGAATTTCGCAGAGCTCATGATCGGCCTTTACTTCTTCGCGTAACTCACGCCCATGCCGGCACGGACGTCGCTTTGAATGCCATAGGGCGGGATCGGATAGCGCAGGCCGTTCTTGGCCAGCGCCTTCATGCCCACAACCGCCTTGGCGAGATACGACGGCTTCAAGGCCATCAGCATCTCCTCGTCCGGCACGCCGCCATAGCGCCGTTCGGCATAGCATGGCAAGGACAGGCTGGGCTCCCCGGTCTTGAGCGCCCGGCCCCACGAATCCGCGCAAGCAGTCTCGCCGACCACGCCCCATTCGAACTTCTTGTAGCCGGAATATTGCAGCCCGTTGATCAGGATGATCATCTGCCCGGGCGTCGCATAGACGAGGCAAATGTCGGGCGGATCGAGCCGGCCGCTCGCGAGCGGACTGACGGCGAGCGCCTGATATTGTCCGAACGGAACCACGTCCAGCGCCTCCTGGCGCTTGCGCGCGTCCTCCGCCGTGCCGTGCCAGACCCCGACATAATTTTCGCCGGCGAGCCATGTCTCGTCCTGCGGCGCAAGGCCGATCACCGCGCGGCATTGCGCACCGACGAGATCGTCGGCGGTGATACCGACGGTCCAGCCCAGCCGTGCGGCCATGCTGACGATCTGGTCGGTGGTGTGGATCGCATTCGGCCGCCGGATTTTCGGGATCGCCTCCATCTCGGCCGCTTGCGCGAACAGCTTCATGCCGATCACTGTCGTCTTCAGCCGCAGCAGGCTGTTGAGGTCGGCGACGAGGCCGGCAAGATCGATGCTGTCTGCATTCTGCTGTTGCATGGCTTCCTCCGGACCGGCGATCGCGCCTACGTGTTCTTGTTTTGCGGTCCTCGTTCTAGTCCTTGGTGGGCCCCGGAAGCAACTCGCCGGTCCTGCCCATCAGACGGTAAGCCACGAGGCCGATCCATTCGCGCACCGCAACTTCGGTTCGGCCCAGCCCGTCCGCACCCATGTTTGTGAAGGAGAAAAGATCGTCACGTCCGCCCATCCGCCAGTCCACGGGATAGGCCTCGACGTCAAATCCGGCCTTGCGGAAGATTCCCATCGAGCGCGGCATGTGGAAGGCCGAGGTCACCAGAAGCCAGCGCTCGCCCGGCTTCGGCGTCACCAGCTGCCTGGTGAAGATCGCGTTCTCCCAGGTGTTGCGGGAGCTGCGTTCCAGGACGAGGCGTTCCTTCGAAATGCCCAGACTTTCCAGGATCGGCGCGGAGTAGTCGGCTTCCCTGGCGTCGGTCGAGACCAGGTTCGCGGTCCCCCCGGTAAACACGATGCGCGCATTCGGATAGCGGCGTGCGAGCTCGGCTGGCGCAAACAGACGATCGGCTGCGTGCGCGACCACCGGCGTGCGATGCGCCGCCGACAGATCGGTGTCGACCGAGCCGCCGAGCACGATGATGCCGTCGGGCGCGCCGCGCGAGGCGTCCCACGCGGGAAAGCGCGATTCAAGCGGATAGATCAGGAAATTGCCGAGCGGCGAGAACGCCGCCAGCGCCAGCAGCACCAGCGTGGTCACGGCAAGCCTGCGGCCGAGCGCGGCAAAGCGCGTCGCCATCAGCACCAGCGACAGGATACCGAGCTCGACCAGAAGGTTGATCGGCAGCAGCGCGGTGCCGAGGGTCTTGGACAGAACGAAAAACAGGGGAGCCTCGCTGGAATGATCTTGCCAGACTGCGCAGGGCTTGACCTGCCCGGCGATCCTCGGAAATCTTCTTGAAAGAGGATCGATCGCCGGGTCAAGCCCGGCCTGATGAAAGTGATCGGACGCGGCAAATGACCCATCACCACCTGCATTCCAGCCCCAAAACCTGCCATTGGGGCTTCTTCGAAGCCGCGCTCAAGCCCGTCCTCACCATCGCGAGCGGGGATGAGGTGACGGTCGACACCATCAGCGGCGGCCCCGACATGCTGCCCGACCGCGACAAGTTTCATATTCCGCCTGAGATGCACGACGTTCATGCCAACAACGAGCGCATGCTGCCCGGCCACATCCTCACCGGCCCGATCGCGGTCGAAGGCGCCGAGCCCGGCGACGTGCTCGCGGTCGAGATCCTCGACGTTCAGCTCCGGCAGGATTGGGGCTGGAACATGATCAAGCCGCTGTCCGGCACCCTGCCCGACGATTTCCACGAGACGCGCATCCTCAACATCCCGCTCGACCGGACGCGGATGGTCGGCCGCATGCCGTGGGGCCTCGACCTGCCTCTCAAACCGTTCTTCGGCGTGATGGGCGTTTCACCGCCACCGAGCTGGGGCCGCATCTCCTCGCTGATCCCGCGCGCGATGGGCGGCAATCTCGACAACAAGGAGCTTGGCGCCGGCGCGACGCTCTATTTGCCGGTGTTCGTGCCGGGCGCGATGTTCTCCTGCGGCGACGGCCATGGCGTGCAAGGCGACGGCGAAGTCTGCGTCACCGCGATCGAGACTGCGCTCCAGGGCCGCTTCCGCCTGACGCTGCGCAAGGACCTCAGGTTCGACTATCCCCGCGCCGAGACGGCGACCCACTACATGACCATGGCGATGGACCCCGACCTCGACCAATGCGTGGTGCGCGCGCTGCGCGACATGATCGCACTGCTCGGCGAGAAGCGAAACCTGTCGCACGAGGACGCCTACACGCTATGCAGCCTGGCGGCCGATTTGCGCGTGACCCAGACCGTCAATGGCGCCAAGGGCATCCATTGCATGATCGAAAAGGCGCTCGTGCACGGCTGAGCCAGGCGGCCCTTTCCCGACCTTTGACGCCACAGCGGCCGCCGGTCTTCCGCGCGGCGCGCTCAGTCGTGTCAAATTTCCTGTGCGATTCCAACGTGCTGAGCGTCAAGCTCAGCCTGCATTTGACTTCCGCCCCCGAAGCTAAATAGAGTCTTAATCGTTACTTTTATGTACCTGAGTAAGAGGCTAGCGTTCGGGCCATGGCCACCGAAAAAGCCGAGACTGACCGTATTCCCGTAACCTTGGCGCTCTCGACCATCACCTACCTGGAGAAGCTGGTGAGACAGGGCACCCACGGCACCAGCGTTCCCGGCGTCGCGCGTACCCTGATCGAGGAAGGCATCCGTCTCGCCATCAAAGACGGGCTTTTGTCGATCCGCGACAATGGCAGGACGTGAGCCCGCGCCGAACGTGAAGCGGACGGATCTCGAGAAGCGGATGGCCACATCTGCAACCTGGGACCGTTACACATGCCTGTTCTCTCCCCGACCTGGACCGACGAACGCATCGAACTTCTGAAGCGGCACTTCGAGGCCGGCCTCTCCTGCCGCGAGATCGCCGCCGACATCGGCGTCAGCCGCAACGCCGTGATCGGCAAGCTGTCTCGCCTCAACCTGACGCGTGGCCGCAGCAATGACGACCGCAAGGTTCAGGAGCGGGGCCTGGCGCGGGCATCGAGGGCCGTGCCACGGCTGCAATATGAGATGCTCGCCACGATCTATGGCGAGACCGACGCACCCGTGGTGACTGGTCCCATCGACGACGCCAATCGCTGCTCGCTGATGGAGCTTGCCGAGAACCGCTGCCGCTGGCCGATCTCGACGCCGGGCGCCGAGGATTTCTGCTTCTGCGGCAACTCCGCGCCCGACGGTCAGCCCTATTGCGCCGGCCACAGCCGCCTCGCCTACCGGCCGAACGGCCGCGCACGCGTGATGCGCGGTTAAATCGTTGCCTGACGTTTTGGCAGCATTCCAAAAACGAAAAACCTCCGGCGGGGCATCACCGGAGGTTTCTGGAGGCTTAGCGTGAAGCTAAGAGCCGCAACTTTCGTATTTGGCCGAGAGCTATATAGCTTAGTAACTCATGTAAGTAAATTAATCTGAGGGCGATTGAATCGCATAGCTCGTCTTCATCCGCTGCAACGGGCCATTGGGGTGGCCGAGAGTGCCCACAAAAAAGCCCCGGCGGTGTCCCGCCGGGGCTGTGTCGCATCGAAAGACCTCGAGCTTACCAGTTGCGCTGGGCGCGCAGCAGCAGGCTGTAGGTGTCCTGGTCCTTCAGCTCGTAGGTCGCCGCCGGCTTGGCAACGCCCGTCAGCGCACCGGTCGTGATCGCACCCGAATACTTCTGATCGAGGTGGCTGTAGGTGAAGTCAGCCGAGAAGGTCAGGTTCTTCACCGGGGTCCAGCGGGTGATGACACCGACCTGGCCGATGTTGAAGTCCGGGTTGCAGGTGCCGGTCAGGGTGGCGAACGCGGCGCTGCCGCAGATCAGGCCCTTCGCGGTGCCGTTGTAGTTGACCGCAGCCCACGCGCCGTAGAGCGCCGTGTTCCAGTACGGGCTCCAGTTATGGGTGTAGGCACCCCGGAAGCCGTAGGTCTTGGTCAGCTCGAGGCCGCCGCCGGGAGCGAACACCGCGTCAGACACGCCGGCGAAGCCGATGCTCTGATAGGCAGCGTTCGAGCTGCCGAACATCGAGTAGCTGGTCGCAGCCAGCTCCTGGAAGTTGTAGCGGCTCGCGCCTTCGGTGTAGACGCCCGAGATGTTGATCACGTCGCCTGCGCCGGTCGGGATGTTCTTGATGCCCAACGCGAGCTGAACGGCCCAGCCCCACTTGTCTTCCGGATGACCGGTGGCTTCGTTGGCGCCGTAATAGGCGACATGGTTGTCGTGCGCGGCGACCGACGCCTGGAACAGGCCCCAGGCTTGATCGACGCGAACCATCGCGACGAGGTCCGGCGAGCGGCTGCCGCCGATGGCGTTGGAGCCGTACGCACCGCCCAGCACGCCCGTGGTCGACATGCCCGCCGTGTTCCAGAGGCTGGTCTGGAAGACCTGCGTCTGGTCCTGCGCCGAGAACGCAGCCGTGATGCCCTGGCCGAAATCGGCCGTGTAGGTGAACTGCGCCACGCCGTTGGTGCTGCCGCTGCCGCCGACGAGCTGGTCGAAATTGTTGCCGGGATAGTTGATCCAGGGCGCGTCGAACTGCGACACCGCCTTACCCATGGTGAAGCCGGCGAACTGGATGAAGGCGTAGTAGACGCCGAGCGCGCCGCCCGAGATGTTGCCGTCGGTGCCGTTGATGCTGCCGCCGCCCGAACCGGTGAGGCCGGTGCCGGCCGCGTTGAGGCCGATCGTGCCGCTGTACTGGGTCGCGCCCGTGGCCGAACCCGTCCCGCCGTAGTTGCCGGTCGTCCAGGTGAAGACCGCGTCGAAATAGGTGCG
Organism: Bradyrhizobium sp. 141; assembly: GCF_023074055.1. GTDB lineage: Bacteria > Pseudomonadota > Alphaproteobacteria > Rhizobiales > Xanthobacteraceae > Bradyrhizobium. Next base: position 117,646 of record NZ_JADPKR010000085.1, on the reverse strand, counting down.
GACCACGCCGTACTCGGTCGCGGTGCGCGTGTCGATGTTGAGGTCTTCACGAGCGCGCATCGAGTAGTAGTTGTTCAGGCGGTTGTTGGCCGCGAACACGCCGTTGTACTGGGCGCTGTAGTTACCGCCGGCGTTGAGCGCCACTTCGGCACGCACATAGCCGCCCAGCTTGATGCAGGTGTCGGTGCCCGGGATGTAGTAGTAGCCCGCGCCGTACAGCGAGCAGATCTTGACGTACTCGACTGCCTTGGCCTTGACCGGAAGATCGGCCGCCTGGGCTCCACCGACGGCGATCAGACCCGCCGCGGTGCCGAGCAAAAGGCTCTTCACCATTTTCATTTAAAACCTCCAAGTTGCTCATTTTACGAAGACCGGACCGTGAGGCCCCCCCAAGATCCCCGTCTCTCAGATCCGCTCGGCCGCTTTGCGCTTTCGGACACACCCGCTTTCGACGCGAGGGACGTGAGCGAACCACCTGCAACGGGACGATTGAGTACCCCCCACCGTCGGGGATCAATATGCGCGCGCCGTTCGGTAATCAAAATAGTTTATTAGATCAGCTTTTCGGTTTTCCTGAGCCTGTGCCCCGCGCGCAACACCGCGAACAGGGGCCAATAACTGAGCTGATCATCTTTGTAGTTTTAGTGATGAAATTACCCTGCTCTGCACTTGCGTCAGAGCAGGCTTGCGTGGACTATGGCCTTCCACGAACACCGGCCTGAACAATCGGTTCACGGGAGTGACGCTGTGTCCGCGACGAGGAAAGAAGGAGCGCGCCTGCGCTCGATCGGCAACCTGGATATCATCAGGCGCTTCACCTGGGAGATATCGTCGATCAACATGTATCTGGAGGAGTTGCGTCAGTTCTGGGCGAAGACGCTCGGCATCAGCGGCCCGCAATGGCTGATCCTGATGGCCATCTCCGACCTCGACAAGGACGACGGCATCCCGGTCAACGTCGTCTCCAAGCTCCTCCACGTGGATCCGTCCTTCGTCACCACCCAGTCCAAGCTGCTCGAAAAGAAGGGCCTGTTGCGCCGTCGTCCTTCACCGACCGACGCCCGCGTGGTGCGGTTGTCGCTGGCCGACAAGACGCAGAAGCACATCGCAAGCCTCAACGAGCAGTACAAGACGATCCGCGAATTCGTCTTCCAGGAGTTCGACGAGAACGAACTGACGGAATTCACCACCAAGCTCGCGACGCTGAAGAATCGCCTCGAGAAGGCCTGCGTCCGGATCTCCCTCGACTTCTAGCGCGTTGGGGCGGCGCTCAGATCCGCCGAACGGCGGGGCCGAGCCGCGATTCGAGCCAGTCGAAAATGTATTCGTTGGCAAGGCTCGGATTGTCCGCGTGGGCCTGCGCCGCGCCGGTCTCGGCCGCAGTGAACACCTTCAACATGACATTCGAGCTGCCGAGCCGGGAGCTCTGGACGATCTGGCGCGCCCGGTCGGCCTTGAGCCAGCCGTCCTCGCCGAGCGTGATCAGCACCGGACAGTCTGCGCTGGAGGCCATCAGCGGCGCATGCGGCACCGGCACGATGCTAAGATCGCTCATCGCGAATCGGCTGGCAAAGAAGGCCCGCTCGTGCAGGTCCCACAGGCCGCCGTCGCAGACGGCGGCGGCAAGCCGCGGCTCCTGCAACACCGCGCGCGCCACGAAGGAAGAGCCCCAGCCGTCGGCGATGATGCCGACGCGCGCGAAATCGACGTCACTGCGCGTCTCCAGATAGTCCATGACGCAAGGAATCGCGCTCTCGAGATCGCTCCGCCGCAGCAGCGCGTCGATGTAATCGTCGCGCTGGTCGCCGAACAGGTCGAGCGCCAGCATCGAGAATCCACGCTCGCGCGCATGCGGCACGAGCTTGAACAGAAACTCCTCCTTGCGGTGGCCGGGCTCGCCGATGCAGATCACGGTCGGCGCCTGGCCGCTTCCCGACGGCGCTGGGATGAAGTAGCCCTGCAACGCGTGCCCGTCGAGCCAGGGGATCGTCACGACCTCGCCCACCGGGCTGCGCGCCGCAAGGTAGCGGCGAGCGCAATCCTGCATCGCGAGCACCGCAACCCATCGGCGCTCGTCGTCCGGCTCGAGCGGCATCGCCGCCGCACCATAATAGTTCATGGCGCGCAGCCAGTTGCGCTGGGCGCTCGCCATGTGACCTTCCGCGAAGGCGGCCTCGGCGCGCTGCCGATTGGCTTGCGCCAGCCGCTTCCACTCGCGATGCCAGGATTGATCGTCGCCCCGCTTCAGCTGCCGCGCGATCATCAGGCATTCGGCGATCGTGGCCCCGCCCTCCTGCGCCGCGATGAGCAGCCGCGTGAATTCAGCGGAGATGTCCTCTCGTTCGGGGCAAAGAATCAAGTCGTCGGAGAGGCATGCGGGTATCATCGGGAGCTGCGCTCTGTCATCGCGTTACCCCTGATTGACTAAACTATTTCAGTTCCCCAACCAAGCAGCCGTGCGCCGAATGAGAGCCGTTCGAGATCACCATCGCTTGAACAATCGTCACGTCATGCGTGACATTCCATTTTGTCATGGAGCGGGCGTGCATTGGCCAGAGGTGGCACGCAAAATTGTCCGGGCATGTCTTGCTATGATGATCATCATACCTATATCAGCGCCCGCCCGGAGAGGGCTTCAGCCAAGCTTCCAGCCGACCTCCTGCGTAAAACTTTCGTAGAAGGCGCGGTCATAGGCCTGCTCCGGCGTGGTGCGAACGCGTGCGTCGAGTCGCTCGGCGTCCTCGCCCACCAGGATGCGCCAGCGCTCCGCCTTGACCCCGTCGAGGATGATCTTCGCAGCCTCCGCCGCGCTCGTCGGCGCATCCTCGAGGAAGCTGCGGGCGCGCTCGGCGAAGACCGCCTGGATGTCCTCGTCCGACATTTTGTCAGCATCTGGCACGCCGGCCGCGACCATGCGCTTGCGGGTCAGCGCGACCTCGTCGGCGTTGAGCCGCACCGATCCGTCGGCGCTCTGCACCTTGCGCGAATTGGAGACGATCGAGGTGCCGATGTGACCGGGCATCACCACCGAGCATTTGACGTGCGGCGCGTGCAGGCGCAGGTCGTTGATCAGCGCTTCGGTAAATCCCTTCACCGCGAACTTCGCCGAGCTGTAGGCGGTGTGGGCCTGGTTCATGCCGATCGAGGCCCAGAAGCCGTTGACGCTCGCGGTGTTGACGATGTGGGCCTCGTCCGCGGCGACCAGCATCGGCAGGAAGGTGCGCACGCCGAGATAGACGCCGCCCCAGCAGATATTGAAGGTGCGTTCCCATTGCTCGCGCGTGTTGGTGAACAGGCTGCCGCCGCCGCCGATGCCGGCATTGTTGAACAGCAGATGGATCTTGTCGGTCTTCTGCTGCTCGGCGAGCTCATCGCGAAAACGCTTCAGATGATCCTCGATTGCGACGTCGGCGACATGCGTCGTGACGCGCAGGCCCTGCGGCAGCTTCTCGGCCTCGCAAAGCCGCTTGGTCTCGGCCATCGCGGCCTCCGAGACGTCGCACATCGCGACATTGCAGCCCTCGGCCACGAGCTGCCGTGCGAGCTCGCGCCCCATTCCCGTGCCGCCGCCGGTGATGACCGCGATCTTTCCTGCAAAATCCTTCATGGGACTTCGGTCCCTCCCCTTGTCGGTATGTTTCTTCGTCACAGCGCCGTTCGCCGGGCGCGCGCGAAATGTAGCAGCGCAGCATTCGCAGGTAAAAGCGGCGCGCCATCATGCTCGACATCGCTTATTTCGGCGGATGGACTATTCCGCCGCTTCGATGCGCGGCCGCCCCTCAGAGCGCCGGGCCCGCAATCGGGCACAACTGCCCGATTCCCGCATTTGTCCGGCTTCGGTTTATGGGCAATTTTTTTACAATCCGAATCGTCAAATGGTCTCCGGACGCTGGGTTGAGTCGGCTAGGCCAGCGTGTTGTTTGCGTGTCACAGGCTCTGGCACTCCGCTTGCATCCTCTTCGTGGTCTGAAACTACCGATGAGGTGACAGGAATGTTCGTGACCGTCGTTGCCGTGCTCTGCCGGCTTAGCGCAGCCAGCTCAGGCAGTTGCATCGAGGAAATCGTGACCGACAGCAACATGACGCCCGAGATTTCGATGATGCAGTGCGCGGTCGGCGCACAGGCACCGCTGGCGAAATGGATGGGCGAGCATCCGATCTATCACGCCAATTGGCGCCTGGATCGGTACAAATGCGTGGCCGGCCATTACGAGATCAAGGGCCACGCCTAAGGGCGCGCAAAACTACTGATCCGAAGACGACGGATCCAAGACGACGAGGAAACGCCCCGGAGGCCGCCTCCGACGGGCCGCGCAGCGCCAGTCCGATGTGACGGCGCGCTCCGTGACAACGATCACACGCCTCTCCAATCACGCCACCGCCCGCAAAATGATCGCCCGCGCGCGCCGCCCCTCCGGCGTCGGCATCAGCGCATAATTGTGAGGCTGGTCACGCAGCAGATGCAGCTCGACCGGCACGCCCACCGCCCTCGCCCGCTCCGCGAGATCGACGCTGTCGGGATAGAGCAGATCGCGCGTGCCCGAGAAGATCGTCATCGGCGCGAGGAAACGGAACGCGCCGTTGAGCGGGCTGACGAAGGGATGACCGACATCGAGCTCGCCGGCATAGAGCCGCCCGGCCTCGACGATGCCCGGAATGTCCTGGATCGGATCGCGGCTTGCGATCTCGATCTGCTCCGGACGGCTGACCGACGCATCGGCCGCGGGCGAGATCAGCACCAGCCGCGCCGGCTGGCGGTGGCCGCGATCGCGCAGCCATTGACACGCAGCGAGCGCAAGCCCCGCGCCAGCGGAATTGCCTACCACCGTGACCTTTGCGGCGCCAGCGTCTTCCAGCAGCATCCGGAGCAACTCCGCCGTCCTCGGCACGACGTCCTTGGCGGTCGCGCGCGGCGCCAGCGGATAGATCGGCACGACGCACGAGACGCGCGCCCTGCGCGTCATCTCGCCAATGAAGCGCCAATGCGCCGGCCTGATCTCGTTGATGTAGCCGCCACCGTGCAGGAACATGACGTAATTGCAGCCCTCGTGGCCGGACGACGGCGCGGTGTAATACACGGGCCAGCCGCCCATCCTGGTCAGGATCGCCTCGACGCCGCGCCTGAGCCCGATCGGTTCGAACGAGGCCGGCTGCAAGGCAAGCTTCTGCACATGCGCCTGCACGGCCTCGACGGAGGCGAGTTGCTGCTTATACGGAAGCTGTCGCAGCAGCAGGTTGAACGCGCGGCTTTGCAGGCTTGGCGCGGGGTCGCGGCTCCGCGGCACACAGAAGCTCGGGCAAAACTGCATAGCCGACACAAGTCTTGCGACGCTCATGGTCCGTTCTCCGCCTGGCCCCGCATCCATATGGCGACACAAGGGGCTTGCCGACAGGCCGCCACGGGCCGATATAATGCGAGCATTCGCTCGCTTTTTCTACTCGCATTCAGGACCGCAAGCCCATGGCGCGCAAGCCGCCGACAAATCCGCGGAAAAATGCCTCGCAAGCGCGGTCGCGCGCCACCGTCGACGCGCTGGTCGAGGCGACCGCTCGCATTCTGGTCCGTGAAGGTTTCGAGAAGGCCAGCACCAACCGCATCGCCGACATCGCCGGCGTCAGCGTCGGCTCGCTCTATCAATATTTTCCCAGCAAGGAGGCGCTCGTCGCCGCCGTGATCGAGCGTCACAACGACGAGATCATGAAGGTCGTCCGCGCCGCCTTCGTCGAGGTGGCGGACATGCCGATCGACAAGGCGGTGCGTAGGCTCGTCACGGTCGCGATCGAGGCCCACCACATCGACCCCGACCTGCACCGCATCCTCGCCGAGCAGATCCCGCGCATCGGCCAGCTCAAGGACGTCGAAGCGTCAAACCGCGAAGTCCACGCCCTCGTGCGCGCCTATCTCGAACGCCACCGCAAGGAGATGCGCAAGATCGACCCCGACCTCGCCGCCTTCATCTGCGTCAGCGCGATCGAAGCGGTCGCGCACAACACCGTGCTGAACGGGGCCGAGATGCTGTCGCAGAAGATGGTGCGGACGCTGGTGGACGAGACGACGCGGATGGTGGTGGGGTATTTGAGGTAGGTCGGGATCATTCCGAGCACGCGTGCTTCTAGGGAAGCCGGCGCTCTCTAAGATGGCGAATCTGCCGTCTGATCGTCGTGCATGCATCACCGGCGGGAGCAGGCGCTCGACCCCGACGTTCAATCCACCCGACAGATGACTTGAAAAAATTGGTCGGAGCGAGAGGATTTGAACCTCCGACCCCTAGTCTCCCAGGCGACAGCAGATCGTTAATTCTACAACCATTTTGTTGGAACGGAAGGGCTCTGCATTGCAAAGACAGGATCTTTTACCGGAATTGTAAACCGATCTGGCTACTGAAGTTCGCTGCGATCGGGGGCGATCCGCTCTGAAGGTCAAAAATGATAGTTCACGCCAACTCGGGCCACGTGGAAATCGGCTCGGCCGAAATCTGCCGTGTACCTGGAAAGGTTCGGACCAATGCCCGTTGCGAGCGCAATAGCCGACACTGACGAGTTGCCGAGATCAACGTAGAGATATTCGGCCTTGAAGCTCCAATGAGGCGCAAAGCGCCATTCGCCGCCTCCACCAACGGTCCAACCAGTCTTTATGCGAGAATTGGTCCCCGTGAAGCAGGGCAACCCTATCGTGCAGTTGAATGAAGTGCCGCCGACCGAGATATCGAAAGCGCCACCCGGTCCGTTTGCGACGTAGTCGGCGAACGTTGTTACCTTCCCAAAAGCGAAGCCGCCGGTCCCATACAGAAGAACGCTAGGCGAGACCAGCGCCCCAACGCGCCCACGAATACTCCCCCACCAGTCAATCTTTTGTTCAGCCGAGAAAGTCTGCGTGAAAGCTGGAGGCAGTAGCGGCGTTGTTTCCCGACCGCTTCCGCGCAAGCTGGATGCGCTCAAATCACCTTCAACGCCGACGAGCCAGTTACCACCCAGCTGCCAATTGTAGCCCGCTTGCAAGCCTCCCGTTACACCACTCATCGAAAAGTCGTGAGGTCTGGGAGCAACCTGTCCCGCAAATGGAGCCAGAATCGGAACACCAGGATTGAAGAGGAAAGCGGAAGCAGCGTCCCCGGTGAAATTCACGGAGCGGTCTGCCCAAGCGCCGCCGACGTTGCCGCCTACATAAAAGCCTGTCCAGCTTGGGCTGGAGCCAGCCGCGCGCGCTTTCGTGAAAAGTCCAGGGCTTTGGTCAGCAGCCTCCGCTGTCAACGTCATACTCGCCAGAACCGCTATAGCAATTAGTACTCTTCTCACGGGATGCCCCCTCCGCGATTCCGCAGCGCACGATCCTAAATCAGGTTGACGCTCCATGCTGTGACGTGGAGGCAACACTTGCGGAACGTTGGAAGCCAACTGCAAATGCGCTGCCCGGAGTAAACGGATGGTCGCGCGATGCAACGTCCGATGTCGCCGACGCGTTGGCCCAGCGCGCGGTCGACACCGACGCGGATGTTTCAGCCGCCTTGCAGGACTTCATCAGCGCAAACGCCTCAAGACGCTTTGACTACGATTGAAGTGGCCGCGGCAGCACACATCGGGCTCAAAGCGGACTTGGAATCTTGCAGATCGACACTGCTTTGGGGGCGCAGTGTGACTAATATCACAGTATCGACGCTTGCGTTTCGGCAGCCTCCGCATACCCTGCGCACATATTCTCCGGGGCTACCATGGGCGCTTTTCGCTGGTCTTTATTGTCTCTTTTCATTTGGTTGACCTGTGGATCGGCTCATGCCGAGCGTCGCGTCGCTCTCGTCATTGGCAACTCTGCCTATAAGAGCGTGCCTCGTCTTTCCAACCCCATGAACGATGCGGCACTGGTCGGCGGCATGTTCAAGAAGGCAGGCTTCGACAGCGTCGAAATCAAGCTAGATGTGAGCGCCGCCGAAATGCGCAGATCGTTGCGCGACTTCGCCAACAGGACGCGCGATGCCGAGGTCGCGGTGGTGTATTACGCCGGGCATGGCATCGAGTTGGATGGCAATAACTATTTGATCCCCACGGATGCGACACTCGAAACGGACGGCGATGTCCTTGACGAAACTGTTGCGCTGGACCGTGCGCTATTCGCAGTCGAGCCCGCCAAGCAACTTCGCCTTATCATTCTCGACGCCTGCCGAGACAACCCCTTCGCTAAGACGATGAAGCGAACCGTCGCCGCGCGCGCCATCGGACGCGGCCTTGCTAAGGTGGAGCCGACCAGCCCTAACACGATGATCGCGTTCGCCGCGAAGGCAGGCTCTACTGCCTCGGACGGCGATTCTAAGAATAGCCCGTTTGCCGCCGCCCTCGTCGAGCGGCTGCCCACACCCGGCCTCGACCTGCGCAAGGCGTTTGGCTTCGTGCGCGACGACGTGTTGAAGAGCACTGGCTACAAGCAGGAGCCGTATGTTTACGGCTCGCTTGGTGGCGATGATGTCCCGCTCATCCCGGCCAAGCCGGTTGCGGTTGGACCGCAGCCGAACCCGCAGGATTCGGTTCGACGCGACTATGAGCTGGCGTTGCAGATAGCCACGCGAGAGGTCTGGACGGCTTTCCTCGCGCAATACCCCGATGGTTTTTACGCCAGTCTCGCCAAGGGGCAGTTGAGCAGGATCACGGCAGAGGAAGCACGCTCAGCAGCCGCAGAAAAAGCCCGACAGGCTGAGGATGAGAAGGCCCGTCTTGTGGCCGAGCGAGCCAAGAAGGCGGAACAGGACAAGGCCGCAGCCACTGCCAAGGCAGCCGAGGATGCGCGGCTCGCCGCCGAGAAGGCGAAGCAGATCGAGGAAGCAAAAGCAGCGGCAGCCGAACAGCGGCGCAAGGATGCCGAAGCTGCCGTGGCAAAAGCTATGGCCGACAAGCAGGTCGCCGAGAAGGCTCTGGCAGATAGGATCGCCAAGGACAAGATGGCCGCCGAACTCGACGCCCAACAGGCGGCGGAAAAGAAGGGGCAAGCGGAGGGGGAACAGAAGGTCGCCGCGGTCACTCCGGCTGCACAACCCAGCGCGTCTCCGCGGGAGGCGGCAAAACTGCTTCAGTCAGAACTACGCCGAGTGGGATGTCTGGCAACGGCCGCCGACGGTGATTGGAACGCGTCTTCTCAGCGCTCGCTGACATTGTTCAACAAGTACGCCGGGACCAAGTTCGACGCCAAGCTTGCCAGCTTCGATGCGATCGACGCGATCAAGGCGAAGCCGGGCCGCGTCTGTCCGCTGGTTTGCGACCGCGGCTTCAAGGCCGACGGCGACGGCTGCGTGAAGATCACCTGTCGCGCCGGCTACCGCGTCAATGACGACAATGAATGCGAGAAGGTGCAGGAGAAAAAGCCCGTCTCGACGCGGGATGAATCGAAGGGGCGTGACGAACAGCGTAAGCAGGGCGAGTCAACACCGGCACGGCCGCAAGCCAATGGCCAGATGTTCTGCAACGGAGCTGGGTGCAGGCCGGTGCGACCCGGCTGCAAGCTGGTTCCCGGTGGCGGGGGTCTACCTTCCGGCGATGGCAGATCCAAAGCGATGATGGAGGTCTGCGGGTGACGCTTTTTGCGAACGCTCAAGCCCGTCTTGAAACCGCAGGTCGCCTTCTGGCCCTTGGCTGACCTTGAGCTAGAGAGCCGTTATATCCGCTTCCGAGGGGTAAGCCGACCAAGGTAATGATGCCTAACGAGGGCAGCCTATGACATGCCGATCACTTCCTCGGCAGGGCATTTACTTTTGCGTGACGCATTTCGCCTCTTGGCCCTTAGCTGACTTCCACGCCCCTGAAGGGGGTGGACGGCGCCGGAAAGGTGGCGAACAGATCTTACAGCTTGCGCAGCTCGGCAAACGCCCACGCAATAAGTAGGCAATCCGTCACGGTAATGCCTGCGATCAGCACATCGCAAAGCTCGCCGCGGAGCGCCGCCGCGTCGAGCAGGATCTGCGGCTCCGTTTTCATTTCAACGCTACCGTGAAAAACTGCGATGCAACCCACAGCACCGCAGCGCCACTGCCGCTGCCGAACGCAAGCCAGTAGATCCAGCGCGCCGCCGTCAGCGCGCCCGAGGCCTTGAGCTTTGCGATCTCGACCGCGTCGACAATCGGCTTCATCTCGGCGATATCGGATATGGCGGCCTTGACCAGACCCTCGAGCGTGCGGAAATCGTCGACGACGCGGCAGATCTCGCCGGCCGATCGAGGCCTTCTCGTCCTGGTCGCGCCATTGCCGCGTCAGCGTGTCGACCGAAGCGACCAGGCCTCCGATCGTCTGCGCCATCTTCAGCAGCGCCGCCTGGGTTGATTCTTCCTGGGTCACTTCGCGCCCTCGCCGCCGTAACTCTGCCGAACACCCCCGTACCAGGCGCGGCCGGCCTCGATCCGGCCACTCGCTTGTTTCAGCGCATCGCGCGTGCGCGCCAAGCGCTCGCGCGCATCGTCATTCGGTTTTGCGGATGGATCGGGGACGGGCGCGAAGATCTGCGCCAGCGCTATCGGCAGCTCGCGGTGGAGCGGCGCAGGCAGCGGTTGGATGCGCATGTGCCCGCCAAAATACCGGAACGCTCGCAGAACGAAAATTGCAAACTAATTGTAAACGGGCAGCCTATGGTAAACTGACCGCCCTCCAATCAGTTTGAAGATATTGATGAAAATGGTCGGAGCGAGAGGATTTGAACCTCCGACCCCTAGTCTCCCAGACTAGTGCGCTAACCGGGCTGCGCCACGCTCCGAACGTCGTTCCATTAGCTAGGATCGGCGCGATGCGCAAGGCGAGCGACACCATTTTGGTGTCTCCGTCCAAGCCCGGGAACTGGCCGCAAAACCGGCGAAAGTGCCCTCAGCCGTCGTTGAGCGCCTGATCCAGCATTTCCCGGCAGGCGACGAGGTCGGCAAGCGCCCGGCCGAGCCGCTCCCGGTCCAGCGCGCTGGGGCCGGCCGGTGCGGCGGCGGTGCCGCCCTTGCGGAAGGTCGTGAGGATGTCCTCGTCGTCGACCTCGGTGAAGCGGAAGTCGATGCCTTCCTCCTCATCCCCCTGGTAGTCGTCATCGTCGGCGTCAGTGACGCCCTTGATCGGCGCCTCATCGTCCTCGGGCTCCCTCAGGCTCACCCCGATGGCATCCTCGATGGCGCCGAAGGAGACCGCGGCCGCGCTGTCGGCGAGGCCCTGCACCGATTTGACGCCGTGCTCTTTCAGGATCCGCTGCACGCCGCGGATGGTGTAGCCCTCGCCGTAGAGCAGGCGGCGGATGCCCTTGAGCAGGTCGACGTCGTCGGGGCGGTAATAGCGGCGGCCGCCGCTGCGCTTCATCGGCTTGATCTGGGAGAACCGGGTCTCCCAGAACCGCAGCACATGCTGCGGAATGTCGAGTTCCTGCGCTACTTCGCTGATGGTTCGGAACGCATCCGGCGCCTTGTCCAAATGCCAAATCCTTCGCGGAGGCGGTTACGCCTCGGGTTGAGCCTTGCTGGCATCGCCATTGGTGCGGTGCTGGGCGTTGATCCGCTGCTTCAGGATCGCCGACGGCTTGAACACCATGACCCGGCGCGGCGAGATCGGCACCTCGGTGCCGGTCTTCGGGTTACGGCCGATGCGCTGACCCTTCTTGCGGACCATGAAGGACCCGAACGAAGACAGCTTCACCGTCTCGCCCTTCTCCAGGCAATCGGTGATCTCCTTCAGCACGAGTTCCACGAAGGCGGACGATTCCGTCCGCGAAAGGCCCACCTTCTGGTAGACGGCTTCGCAGAGATCGACACGCGTTACGGTTTTACTTTGATCGGTCATCGCCCTGCCCCACATCACGGCGAACAATTGTTGTCTGAAATTAGGAGCTTACGATACGGCGGTCAACAGCGCTCATCAATGCAGACGCATCGATAATCGGCGCTGATCGGCAAAATTTTATCGACTGTGGCTCTACCAGCGCACGAGCGCGGAGCCCCAGGTGAAGCCGCCGCCCATCGCTTCCAGCAGGACAACATCGCCCTTCTTGATGCGGCCGTCCTTGCGCGCCACCGAGAGCGCCAGCGGGATCGAGGCGGCCGAGGTGTTGCCGTGACGGTCCACCGTCAGCACCACCTTCTCCGGCGCGATATGGAGCTTGTGGGCGGAAGCGTCGATGATTCGCTTGTTGGCCTGGTGCGGGACGAACCAGTCGATGGTCTCGGCATTGAGCCCGGTCGCCTGGAAGGCATCGACGATGACGTCGGTGATCATGCCGACCGCATGCTTGAAGACCTCGCGGCCCTCCATGCGCAGATGGCCGACGGTCTGGGTCGAGGACGGCCCGCCGTCGACGAACAGCTTTGCCTTGTGGCGGCCGTCGGAGCGCAAGTGGGTGGTGACGACGCCGCGGTCGGTCGCGGCATTGCCCGGCTGCTCCTGCGCCTCCAGCACCACCGCGCCGGCGCCGTCGCCGAACAGCACGCAGGTGCCGCGGTCGTTCCAGTCGAGGATGCGCGAGAAGGTCTCGGCGCCGATCACCAGCGCGCGCTTGAAGGCGCCGGTGCGCAGGAAATTGTCGGCGGTGGCGAGCGCGAACACGAAGCCCGAGCACACCGCCTGCAGGTCGAAGGCCGCGCCGTGGTTGATGCCGAGCGCGTTCTGCACGGCGACGGCGGTGGCGGGAAAGGTGTTGTCCGGCGTCGAGGTCGCCAGCACGATGAGGTCGATCGACTGAGCGTCCATGCCGGCATCGCTGAGCGCGGCCTGCGCCGCCTTGATGGCCAGATGCGAGGTGAACTCGCCCTCGGCCGCGATATGCCGCTCGCGAATGCCGGTGCGCTGCACGATCCACTCGTCCGAGGTATCGATGCGCGCCGCCAATTGGGCGTTGGTCACCACCTGCTCCGGCAGATAGGAGCCGCAGCCGAGCACGACCGAACGAAGTTGAGTCACGAAACAGCCTCCTGCGCGGCCTGCACGGAATTGAGTGCACCACCCTCGCGGTTGAGCATCTGATTGATCTTGTTCAGGAGATCGTAGTGAGCCATCTCATAGCCAACATCGATCGCATAGGCAAAGCCTTCGGCGCCGGTTCCGCCGTGGCTCTTGACCACGAGTCCGTTCAGACCCAGGAACACGCCGCCATTGGACTTGTTCGGGTCCATCTTGTCGCGCAGGGCCTGGAAGGCGCCGCGCGCAAAGAGATAGCCGAGCTTGGACAGCCAGCTGCGCTTCAACTCGTTGCGGAGTAATTCGGCCATCTGTCGGGCGGTTCCCTCGGCGGCCTTGAGCGCGATATTGCCGCTGAAACCTTCGGTGACGATGACGTCGACCAGCCCCTTGCCGATGCCGTCGCCCTCGACGAAGCCGATATAGTCGAGCTCCGGCAGGTTTCTGGCACGCAGGATTTCCCCGGCCTCGCGGATTTCCTCGTGCCCCTTGATCTCCTCGGTTCCGATATTGAGGAGTCCGACCGTGGGCCGCTTCTTGTCGAACAGCACGCTCGTCATCGCCGCGCCCATCAGTGCGAGCGCCACCAGATGGTGCGCGTCGCCGCCGATGGTGGCGCCAAGGTCGAGCACAGTGCACTCGCCGCGCCTGGTGGGCCATAACCCCGCAATCGCCGGGCGGTCGATCCCCTTCAGCGTGCGCAGGTGGAAGCGCGACATCGCCATCAGCGCGCCGGTATTGCCGGCGGAGACCGCGACATCCGCATCCCCCTTCTTCACCGCGTCGATGGCAAGCCACATCGAGGACGTCTTGCGGCCGCGCCGCAGCGCCTGGCTCGGCTTGTCCGAACCACTGACGGCAACGTCGGTATGGATGATCTTCGAGGCGGCCTTGAGCTGGGGGTGCCGGTCGAGCTCGGGCTCGATCTTGGCGCGGTCCCCGACCAGCAGGAATTCAGTGTCGCGATGCCTGCCAAGCGAGATGGCCGCGCCCGGAATGACCACGGCGGGACCGGCGTCGCCCCCCATGGCGTCAAGCGCAATGCGAACCTTGCTTGGCATAAAAGTCCTGGAAAACCTGGTCTGGTGCGGTCTTGAACGAGCGGGGCCGCAGAATGGGTTCGCCATGGACATGGCGACCGGTCAGGCGCCACGCCGCGCCCGGACCGGGGCGCGACAATAGCGTTTTGTTATCCCGAAACAACCTCTTGCCCCCAGCCTTTTGCATCCGGGACGATCCGGGGGCGAACAAAGGAATTTTCAGGAAATATGTAAAAAATCAAGGGGATAAATCAGGCTCTCAAACCACTCCCGCAATCCCCTCAAGCCCCCTGGCAAGCGGCCTTTACGGGGAATGCCCCGTTATTTGCCTTTCTTCCTGCCCTTCTTGTTGTTGTCCTGGAGCGCCTTCAGCGCCGCGAAGGGATGGTCCTCCGGATCGGGCGCCGTGATCTCGGCCTCGAACACGGCTCCCTCCTTGCGCGGATAGGGGTCAACCGCCAGGAACAGGGCATCGGTGGCGATCCGGCCGAGGTCGATGATGCCATTGATGATCGGCTCCGGCGGATCGATCACCTCCGGCGGCTCCTCATCGTCCCGCCCCTCCTCGATCAGGTCGGCCATCTTCCGAACCTCGGCCTCGGGAGCGAACACCAGGTCCACCTCCTCCTCGATCTCGCTCTCGATGGGATCGAGGGTGACCACGCAGGTCTGGCCGATCCGGGCACGAATGTGCCCCGTGACCTGGACCCGGCCGCCGCTCTTGGGGACGACGTCGAGGTCGGCCTGGGCGGACAGCACCTCCCGCAAGCCGCCGACCTCAGCGATGGCCTGCCGCTCGGCGGCCGAGGCCTCGAGCTTGCGATGCAGCCCGGTGTCGGGGATCTGCGCGACGATGACGGGGGACCGCCAGGGATCAGGCCGGGATTCGGCATTGGGTCGGCTCATGGCGTGACATCCTCGGGAATCGCTGGAGGAAACCTGAAGGAGGCGCGCAGCAGCGCAGCCTCATCGGCCCGGCCGAGATCGGCCTCGCTGGCGCGGACATAGGCCGCGAGCCGCTTCGCCTGGTCAAGGCCGGCCCCGTTCAAGATATTCTTGCAGATCGCCTCTGCCAGGACCTCGCCCCCGGCCTCGATGGCCTGGTCATAGGCCTGCACCCGGCCGTAAAAGGCCTCGCCGAAGGCACGCATCCGCTTCGGCACGGTCTGATCGCCGATCCCCATCTCGCGCAGATTGTCGTCCATATCCTCGCAGAATCGGTCGAACAGCGCCTGGGACAGCTCGGTGGCGCCGTGGACGGTGCGCAGGCGGCGCAGCAGCAGCCAGAGGTGCAGCAGCAACAGGTCGAAACGCCCGTTAACCGTATCGGGCACGCCCAAGTCGCGGTAAAACATGGGTTCTCGCGCCTGCGTCACGATCATGCCATAGATGGCTTCAATGGTGCCCGACGGGGTTAGCCGGGGTTTCCTGAAGTGATTGAACGGCCAAAGCATTGTGGTTTCCGCAAGCGGGCGCGCGTGTGTTGCATTCAGAGCCTCCGCCCGGTACTTCAGCGCCTCGCGCGACGCAAGGGGACGGAATCAGTTCCGCTATGACAACGAACCAGATCAGCCTGCGCGCAGACAAGCGGCGCGGCCTTCATGCACGCTGGCGCGGCTTGCGCATGCTCGCGGCCGTCACCCTGATCGGTGCGGCGCTCGCGGGCTGCACGGGTGAGCAGTTCCAGAAGGGTTACATCCTGCCGCCCGGCGCGCTGGAGCAGATCCCGATCGGCGCGAGCCAGGATCAGGTGCTGATCGTGATGGGCACCCCCTCGACGGTCGCCACCCTCGATGGCGAAGTGTTCTACTACATCTCGCAGCGCTCGGAGCGCATGGTCGCCTTCATGAACCAGAAGGTGGTCGACCAGCGAGTCATCGCGATCTATTTCGACAAGAACCGGCGCGTGCGCCGGCTGGCGAATTACGGCCTGCAGGACGGCAAGATCTTCGACTTCATCAGCCGCACCACGCCGACGTCGGGCCAGGAGATGAGCTACCTCACGCCGCTGTTCAAGCTGCTCAGCTTCAACTGAGCAGAGCCTTTTCGAGCGAAGGTGGATACCGGTTCGCGTCAAGAAGCGCGTCAAACAAGAGCCTAGAGCCCGTTCCAATTCCACCGCAAGGTAAATGGCTCTAGCCTGCGGCGTCGTGCCGCCCTTCGCGCGGCCTTTGCCGTGGCGTGCGACTTGCCGTCGCAAGTGAGGTTCCCTACGCTTCCCGCCAAAGCAAAAAGCTGGGAGTGGATTCGTGTCCAAGAAACTTCAGAACACTTTGTTGTCCCGCCGTCGCGTGCTCACCGGTGCTGCTGGCCTTACGGCCGCAGCGATTCTGCCGCGATCGAGCCTTGCGGACTGGAAGCCCACCGAGACCGTTCGTCTCATTGTGCCAGCCGCGGCCGGCGGCTCGACCGACGTCATGGGCCGGCTCTTGGCCGCGCATCTGCAGACCGCATGGGGCGGGACGGCCGTCGTGGAGAACCGCTCAGGCGGCGGCGGTACCATCGGGACCGCCGAGGCGGTCCGCGCCAAGCCTGATGGCCACACCATCCTGGTCGGCAATCCCGGTCCAAACGCGATCGCCTACAGCATCTTCAAGAATCTCACCTACAAGCCGGAGCAGCTTCAGCCCGTCTCCAACATGATCCGGATCCCGAACATCGTCTCGGCACATCCGAAGACCGGCATCAAGTCGATCGCCGAGCTGATCGCCTATCTCAAGGCCAATCCGGACAAGCTCAGCTATGCCTCCTCCGGCGTCGGCCAGAGCCCTCACCTCACCGGCGCCTGGTTTCTCCAGCTCACCGGATTGAAGATGACCCACATCCCGTTCCGCGGCGCAGGTCCCGCGCTTCAGGCCGCGCTCGCCGGCGACATCCAGATCCTGTTCGACAATCTCTATCCGAGCCTGCCGCAGGTGCAGAGCGGCACGCTCAACGGTCTGTGCGTCACCACCACCGAGCGCAGCGATCTCGCGAAAGACCTGCCGACCATGCGCGAGAGCGCGCCGGAGCTCGCGGCTTTCGATGTCTCGTCGTGGTTCTCGGTGTTCCTGCCGAAGGGCGTCTCACCCGAGGTGCTGGGCGCGCTCAATCTCCAGGTCAAGGCGATGCTGGAGCGCGACGACGTCAAGAAGCAGATCACCGCCATGGGCGCCCGCGCCGACTACGGCACGCCGGAGCAGTTCGCCGCCTTCGTAGATGCCGAGACGAAGAAGTTCGCCGGCATCATCCAGAAGGAAGGGCTGCAGATGGACGTGCAGTAGCGGCACGGCCACGATCCGTAGGGCGGATTAGCGCTGCGTAATCCGCCGATTGCTACGGTACGTAAGGTGGCGGATTACGCTGCGCTAATCCGCCCTACGCAGTTCGTATTGTCCCAATCGGCCAGCTCTCCGGCGTGACTGTGTTGCCGACGGCGCGAAACTCGCATCGGCAGGCCAAAATGTCTCTTGACTTAGAGCGCGCTCAAACTCGTAGTTTGCGTGCGTCGTGATGAGAGACAGGTATGAAGATCGGCGAACTCGCCAAGCGTTCCGGACTGACGGCCCATACGATCCGCTACTATGAGCGGATCGGACTGTTGCCTTACGCCGACCGGGATCGATCCAGCCGACGTGACTTCGACGCCTCGATCCTTGCCTGGATCGAGTTTCTCGGCCGCCTAAAGACAACCGGCATGCCGATCCGGGACATGCTGCTTTATGCGGATCTCCGGGATCGCGGCAGCGGCACGGAGGCCGAGCGGCGCGCGCTGCTGGAGCGGCACCGCGAAAGCGTGCGTGCCCACGTCGACGAACTGAATGCCTGCCTTCTCGTCCTCGACACCAAGATCGGCGGTTATGCCGAAACGGAACAGAGGATGAAAGATTATGATGCAACACTTCCCGAACGCCGGCGAAAGCCGGTTGGAGCGCGGTCGCCGCGCACTGGCTGAGATCGACGGAGAGGCCGGCCACAAGGTCGTGGCGGCGCTTGGTGACATCGCCCCGGACTTCGCCACCTATCTATTCGAATTTCCATTTGGCGACATCTACTCACGGCCCGGGCTCGACGTCCGTTCGCGCGAAATCGCAACGATCGCAGCGCTCGCAGCCATGGGGAACGCCACACCTCAGCTCAAGGTGCATATCGAGGCAGGTCTGAATGTGGG
This sequence comes from Bradyrhizobium sp. 141, assembly GCF_023074055.1. Classification (GTDB taxonomy): domain Bacteria; phylum Pseudomonadota; class Alphaproteobacteria; order Rhizobiales; family Xanthobacteraceae; genus Bradyrhizobium. Next base: position 99,565 of record NZ_JADPKR010000085.1, on the reverse strand, counting down.
GCTCGGCCGAGAGGAGATCATCGAGATCCTCATGCAGATGGCCGTCTATGCCGGCTTCCCGGCCGCCGTGAACGGCCTGTTCGCAGCCAAGGAGGTATTTGCCCAGAGAGCCGAGGGCGGATCGGAGCCGAAAGCCTGAGGCTCGACCGTCGGGCCTTGTTTTGTGGTGCGGCCGGCCTGCGCTGCCCCTGACAAAAAAAACCGCGGCTCGCGCCGCGGGTTTGTCTTGCAGAGCCTCTGCTCGCCGCTCAGTGCGCCAGGATCGCCAGCAGCAGCAAGGCCACGATGTTGGTGATCTTGATCATCGGGTTCACCGCGGGGCCGGCCGTATCCTTGTAGGGATCGCCGACGGTATCGCCGGTCACGGCCGCCTTGTGGGCATCACTGCCCTTGCCGCCGAAATGACCATCCTCGATGTACTTCTTGGCGTTGTCCCAGGCGCCGCCGCCCGAGGTCATGGAAATCGCGACGAACAGGCCCGTCACGATCACGCCGAGCAGCATCGCGCCCACCGCTGAGAAGGCCGCCGATTTGCCGGCCACCCCGCCGCCCGCGATGGCGTAGATCAGGAAGTAGACCACGATCGGCGACAGCACCGGCAGCAGCGAGGGGATGATCATCTCCTTGATCGCCGCCCGGGTCAGCAGGTCGACCGCCTTGCCGTAATCAGGCTTGTCGGTGCCCTGCATGATGCCAGGCTTCTCGCGGAACTGGCGCCGTACCTCCTCGACGATCGCGCCAGCCGCACGCCCGACCGCCGTCATGCCCATCGCGCCGAACAGGTAGGGCAAGAGGCCGCCGAACAGCAGACCGACAACCACGTAGGGATTGTTCAGCGAGAAGTCCGGATTGACGCCGGCGAAGTAAGGATGATGCGCGCTGTCCGCAACGAAGAACTTGAGGTCCTGGTTGTAGGCCGCGAACAGCACGAGGGCACCGAGACCGGCGGAGCCGATCGCGTAGCCTTTCGTCACCGCCTTGGTGGTGTTGCCGACCGCGTCGAGCGCGTCGGTCGACTTGCGCACCTCCTTCGGCAGGCCCGCCATTTCGGCAATGCCGCCGGCATTGTCGGTGACGGGGCCGAACGCGTCGAGCGCGACGACCATGCCGGCCAGCGCCAGCATGGTGGCGGTCGCGATCGCGATGCCGAACAGGCCGGCGAGGCTGTAGGTGACCAATATGCCGGCGATGATGACGATCGCGGGCAGCGCGGTCGCCTCCATCGAGACGGCAAGGCCCTGGATCACGTTGGTGCCGTGACCGGTCACCGAGGCCTGGGCGATCGACTTCACCGGACGATAGTCCGTGCCGGTGTAGTATTCGGTGATCCAGATGATCAGCGCCGTGACGACGAGGCCGACCACGCCGCATTCGAACAGCGCCATGCCGGTATAGTCGACGCCGTCGAGCTTGCCGAAGCCGATCAGGTAATAGATCACCACCGCAATGCCTACTAGCGACAGGATGCCGGTTGCGATCAGGCCCTTGTAGAGCGCGCCCATGATCGACTGGCTCGGCCCGAGCTTGACGAAGAAGGTGCCGATGATCGAGGTGATGATGCAGATGCCGCCGATCGCGAGCGGCAGCGTCATCATGTTGGCGAGAATCGGCGTCTTGGCGAAGAAGATCGCCGCGAGCACCATGGTGGCGACCGCGGTCACCGCATAGGTCTCGAACAAATCGGCGGCCATGCCGGCGCAGTCACCGACGTTGTCGCCGACGTTGTCGGCGATGGTCGCGGGGTTGCGCGGATCGTCCTCGGGGATGCCGGCCTCGACCTTGCCGACGAGATCGCCGCCGACGTCCGCACCCTTGGTGAAGATACCGCCGCCGAGACGGGCGAAGATCGAGATCAGCGAGGCGCCGAAGCCGAGCGCCACCATGGCGTCGATGACGGTACGGCTGTCAGGCGCAAGCTTCACCGAATGGACCAGGAAGCCGAAGTAGAGCGTCACGCCGAGCAAGGCGAGACCCGCGACCAGCATGCCGGTGATCGCCCCGGCCTTGAAGGCGAGCTCGAGGCCACCGGCGAGCGACGTCGTCGCGGCTTGCGCGGTGCGCACATTGGCGCGAACCGAGACGTTCATGCCGATGAAGCCGGCCGCCCCCGACAGGACGGCGCCGATCAGAAAGCCGATGGCGACGTAGATACCGAGGAAATAGACAAGCAAGACGAAGATGACCACGCCGACGATGCCAATCGTCGTGTACTGGCGTCGCAGATAGGCCTGTGCGCCCTCAGCGACCGCTCCTGCGATCTCCTGCATGCGCGGCGACCCCGCATCCGCGCTTAACACCGAAGACGTCGCCCAAATCGCGTAGACGACGGAAAGCACTCCGCAGAGCACAATCAACCATAATGCTGTCATGTGATTTTTGCCTCAGATCCTTGATGTACCCCCGGCGCCTTTTGTTGTCCGTCTTGCGGTGCGGCGCCTTGATTTCGAACAAAGCCGCCCAGAGGCGGCCTTAGTCGGTCGCAAGCTTGCCAAAATCAAATTGAGGGTGCAACGCCGGATAAGGCCAAAAACGCCGATCTCGGCAGGTATTTAGGAGCAAGTACCAAGAACTAAGATGCCGGTTTGGAGCAATTCCTAGAAGTGGCTGTAGGACAGCCGCTTCAGGGCCAATTCCTGGCCCTGCCCGTCCAGAAAGCGCGGCCTCTCCGTCCCCGCGACGATGGTGCCGATCGCCGTGACGGCAAGGCCGGCCGCCCGCCCCGCGGCAATCAGTGCATCACCTTGCGCCGGCGGGACGGTGCACAGCACCTCGTAATCGTCGCCCCCCGCAAGCAGCGTCTCGACGCAAACGATTTTGCGGGCGAGCAGGCCCGCCGCCGCGGCTGAGAGCGGCACGCTTGCCACGTCGACCGTGGCCGAGACCCCGGACGCTGCGCAGAGTTTCACCAGATCGCCGGCGAGCCCGTCGGAGACGTCCATCGCTGCGGTCGCATGATCACGCACGGCCCGTGCCAGCACATTGCGCGGCTGCGGCACGCGATAGCGCCAGACCAGGGCGTCCCTTGCTGCGGGGTTGGTCGCGAGCGCTGCCGCAGCGGCGCCGCCTGTGACCACGTCCAGGCCGAGCGCAGCATCGCCGATCGTGCCTGTCACCAGGATGCGATCGCCTGGCCTGGCGCCGGTACGGCCGACCATCCGCCCTTGCGGCACGCGGCCAAAGGCAGTGATCGAGACCATCTGCGGGCCCGGCGTCGAGACCGTGTCGCCGCCGAGCAGCGGGCAAGCGAATTCCTTCGCGTCCTCGCCCAGCGCGTCCGCGAAGGGCCGCAGCCAGGCATCCTCCTTGCTGCGCAGCGCCAGCGTCAGCACGAAGCCGGCCGGCACGGCGCCCTTGGCGGCGAGATCGGACAGGTTCACCCGCAGCGCCTTGCGCGCGATGGTGTCAGGGGGATCATCGGCAAGATAGTGCACGCCCTCGACGACGGCGTCGGTGGTGACGACGATGTCGTCGCCTGATGAGGAGAGCACCGCAGCGTCATCGACCAGACCGAACGCACCGGGATCGGTCGCCAGCGGCTTGAAATAGCGCGCGATGAGGGAGTCTTCGGCGGAAGCTTGGTATTTGTTCTGCGTCACGATAGCAGACCCGTCATCCCTGCGCGATGGCGAAGCCATCGTCGCTGGAGGTGCGAGCCCTTGCGAGCCTCGAAGGATGCACGGCCGAGGCGCAAGCTTCGTGGCACGCCGTCGTCCTTCGAGGCCTTCGCTTCGCTACGGCACCTCAGGATGACGGCTACTGCAAAGGCCATCGACTGATCCTACCCCCGCCCGAACTCGTCGCCGCGAAACTGGCGGCCGATCTGGTCGAGCACGGCGTTGACCATGCCGGTCTCCTCGCGGTCGACGAAGGCGTTGGCGACGTCGACATATTCGGAGACGACGACGCGGCCCGGTACGTCCTTGCGGTGCTCCAATTCGTAAGCCCCGGCTCGCAGCACCGCGCGCAGGATCGCCTCGATCCGCTTCAACGGCCAGCCCTTCGACAGCGCCTCGTCGATCAGGGGGTCGAGCTTCTTCTGGTCGCGCACCACGCCCGAGACGACGTCGCGGAAGAACGCGGCTTCGGCCGGCAGGTAGGTTTCGCCCTCGACCTCGTTGCCTAGCCAATGGCTCTCGAACTCGGCAAAGATGTCGTTGATGCCGGCGCCCGCGATATCCATCTGGTACAGCGCCTGCACGGCCGCGAGCCGCGCCGCACCGCGCCGGTTCGCCTTTTTCTCGGCAGCGCCTGCCGGCTTTTTGATGTTGTCGGCCATGGCTCAGGCCCGCGTCAGGCGGCGTTTGATGCGCAGCATCGCAAGCGCGGCGCGCGCGGCATCGCCGCCCTTGTCGAGCTCGCTGGCGCGTGCCCGCGCCCAGGCCTGCGCCTCGGTGTTGACGGTGAGGATGCCGTTGCCGAGCGGCAGCTTTCGCGCCACCGCAAGATCCATCAGTGCACGCGAGGATTCCTGCGACACGATCTCGAAATGAATCGTGTCGCCGCGGATCACGCAGCCGAGCGCGATCACGGCGTCATAGGGCTTGCCGTTCGCCGCCGCGGCATCCATGGCGATGGCGACCGCCGCCGGAATCTCCAGCGCGCCGGGAACCGTGATGACGTCATGCGTCAGGCCGGCCGCCTTCAGCTCGGCGATGGCGCCGTCCAGAAGCGCGTCCTGGAGATCGTCATAAAACCGCGCCTCGACAATCAGCGCGCGCGCGCCGGAAATGTCAGTCTGGTCCTTCAGGGGTGCGCGCCGCGCGTCTGCCATCGTTCAATCCGTTCTACAGTGGTTGGCGCGTTATGTAGTCGCCGCAAGCACGTAAGCCAAGTTTTAAACTGCCATTTCCGTCAGCCGCGCCGCGTAGCGGGCCATCAAATCGACCTCGATATTGACCTCGTCCCCCGCCTTCCAGCCGTCGATCGTCGTGACATCAAGCGTGTGCGGGATGATCAGCACCGAAAAGGTCACGTCCTTCACGGTATTGACCGTCAACGACACGCCGTCGAGCGTGATCGAGCCCTTGGTGGCGATGAACCGGGCCAGCTCCCGCGTGGTCGCGAGCTCGAACCGCGCCATGTCGGGCAGATCCTCGCGACTGACGAGGGTGGCGATACCGTCGGCATGGCCGGCGACGATATGCCCGCCGAGCTCGTCGCCGATTTTCAGCGCGCGCTCGAGGTTGAGGCGCGTGCCGACCTTCCAACGCTTGGCCGTGGTCAGCGCCAGCGTCTCCGCCGCAGCATCGACGTCGAACCAGGTTTTGCCACCTTCGATTCCGGAGGCGACAACCGTGAGGCAGACGCCGTTGCAGGCGATCGAGGCGCCGTCGGCGATAGTGGTCTGATCATAGCGGCAGGCGATGCGCAGCCGGTGCAGCTGCCCCTTCGCCGTCGGCGTGAAGCCGACGATCTCGCCGATATCGGTGACAATGCCGGTGAACATTATGCGCGCTCGTAGATGGTGAGAGTATCCTTATCGAATGTCTCGCTAGCATGAACCTTGTAGGCCTGCGACTGCGTGATTTCTGACAGGGGCAATGCATCGAGCGCATCGACGCCGCCGGGGCCCACCACTTCCGCCCCGCGGAACAGCCAGATCTCGTCGACGAGGTCGGCCGCGACGAACGAGGACGCAACCCTGCTGCCGCCCTCGACCATCAGGCGGGTGATGCCCTTCCCGGCCAGCGCATGCAGCACGGCGGGCAAATCGAGCCCGGAGGCATTTGCCGGCGGGACGCGGATCACTTGCGCGCCCGTCGCCCCGAGACGCGTCGCTGCTGCGGCTTCCGCAAGATCAGAACCCACCACCCAGAGCGGCGTCTCGCGCGCGGAACTTATGAGCTTGCTCGCGCCGGGAATGCGCAGGTTTTGATCGAGCACCACGCGCACCGGCGAGCGCGCCGCCATGCCCGGCAGGCGGCAGGTGAGAAGCGGATCGTCCGCCAGCACCGTGCCGATGCCGACCAGGATGGCATCGCTCTGGGCGCGGAGCAGATGCACGCGATTGCGCACTGCTTCGCCGGTGATCGCGACCGGCTTGCCGCCGGCAGCGCCGATCTTGCCGTCGGGCGACACCGCGAGCTTCAGGATCACATGCGGACGCTTGTCCCGGATCCGGCGGAAATGCCCGGCATGGTCAAATGCGGCTTCCGCCGCGCACAGGCCCAAATCGACCGTGATGCCGGCGGCGCGCAGGCGCGCATGCCCCTGTCCCGCGACCTCAGGATTGGGATCCTCGATCGCCGCCACCACCCGCTTGATGCCGGCCGCGACCACCGCATCGGCGCAAGGCGGCGACTTGCCGAAATGCGAGCACGGCTCCAGCGTGACATAGAGCGTGGCGCCCCGTGCGGCTTCGCCGGCCCGCCGTAAGGCTTCAGGCTCGCCATGCGGCCGCCCGCCGGGCTGCGTCCAGCCACGCCCGACGATCACCCCGTCCTTGACGATGACGGCGCCAACGGCCGGATTGGGCCAGGTGCGCCCCTGCCCGCGCTTACCCAGCGCCAGCGCAAGCTGCATGAAGCGAAAATCGGCGTCCTTGGCCTCGCGGGCCTTCTGCGCGAACTGATCTTCCAGGATGCGGAAGATCATTTGCGGATCGCGGCGAGCCGCGCTTCCTCCTCACCGGAGAGCTCGCCGAGCACATCCGCAAAATCCTTGGCCTCGCGGAAATTGCGATAGACCGAGGCAAAGCGCACATAGGCGACGTCGTCGAGCGTGCGCAGATGCTCCATCACGGTCTCGCCGATCACCTCGGAGGAGATCTCGGCCTCGCCCCCGGTCTCGAGCTCGCGCACGATGGTGGAAACCATCTTCTCCACCCGCTCCGGCTCGACCTGCCGCTTGCGCAGGCTGATCTGCACCGAGCGCATCAGCTTGTCGCGGTCGAACGGCACCCGGCGGCCGTTGCGCTTGATCACGGTGAGCTCGCGCAGCTGCACGCGCTCGAAGGTTGTGAAGCGGAAATTGCAGGCGACGCACACGCGCCGCCTGCGGATCACGGACGAGTCCTCGGTCGGACGCGAGTCCTTTACCTGCGTATCGAGACTGTTGCAGTTCGGGCAGCGCATCCGCTTGGCCTAGCCTTACTGATAGATCGGGAACCGGTCGGTGAGCGCCTTGACCCGTTCCTTGATCGCAGCTTCGACCAGCGGCGCCTTGCCGTCGTCGGACTGCGCGATCGCGTTGAGGACCTCGGCGATCATGCCGCCGACCTGCTGGAATTCGGCGACGCCGAAACCGCGGGTGGTCGCCGCGGGGGTGCCGAGACGCAGGCCGGAGGTGACGAACGGCTTTTCGGGGTCGAACGGAATGCCGTTCTTGTTGCAGGTGATGGCGGCGCGAACCAGCGCCTTCTCCGAGACGTTGCCCTTCAGGCCCTTCGGCCGGAGATCGACCAGCATCAGATGGTTGTCGGTGCCGCCGGAGACGATGTCGAAGCCGTGGCTCTTCATCGCCTCGGCCAGTGCCTTGGCGTTCTCGACGACGTTCTTCGCGTAGACCTTGAAGTCCGGACGCAGCGCCTCGCCGAAGGCAACCGCCTTCGCCGCGATCACATGCATCAGGGGGCCGCCCTGCAGGCCCGGGAAGATCGCCGAGTTGAGCTTCTTGGCGAGCGCCTCGTCGTTGGAGAGGATCAGGCCGCCGCGCGGACCGCGCAGCGATTTATGCGTGGTGGTGGTGGTGACGTGGGCATGCGGCACGGGCGAAGCATGCACGCCGCCGGCAACGAGGCCCGCGAAGTGGGCCATGTCGACCAGGAGATACGCGCCGACCGAATCCGCGATCTCGCGGAAGCGCTTGAAGTCCCAGGCACGCGAATAGGCCGAGCCGCCGGCAACGATCAGCTTCGGCTTGACCTCTTCGGCCTGCTTGGCGACCGCGTCCATGTCGATGATCTGGTCCTCGCGGCGCACGGTGTAGTGCGCGGCCTTGAACCACTTGCCGCTCATGTTGACGGGCGAGCCGTGGGTGAGATGGCCGCCGGCCGCGAGATCGAGACCCATGAAGGTGTCGCCGGGCTGCAGCAGCGCCAAAAACACCGCCTGGTTCATCTGGCTGCCGGAGTTCGGCTGCACGTTGGCGAAATTGGCGCCGAACAGCTTCTTGGCGCGATCGATCGCGAGGTTCTCGGCGACGTCGACCCACTCACAACCGCCGTAGTAGCGCGCGCCCGGATAGCCTTCCGCATATTTGTTGGTCATCACCGAACCCTGCGCTTCCAGCACGGCCCGGCTGACGATGTTCTCCGAGGCGATCAGCTCGACCTCATGGCGCTGACGGCCGAGTTCGCCCTTGATGGCGGCGGCGATTTCCGGGTCGGCCTGCTCGAGCGAGGCGGTGAAAAACGAATCGGGCGCGGAGGCGGTTTTGGCTGCGGTCATCTTGCGAATATCTCCACCGCCGCAGCCTTTTGGCGGGCTACGGGCGGTCTGGTGTGGCGATCGGAAGCGGCGAGCGCGATCTACCACATCGCCCGTCCCCGGCCAAGCATTTGCGGGTCGGGGGCGAGATTTGTGCAAGATATGGTGGGGAGGGGAGGTTTTCGGTAACTGGACAGGCTTGAGGAAACCGCCCGCCCGTCACATCCTAAATGGGGCCGCTTCGGGCCTTTAACCCCTCATGCCCGAAGCCGTGGGTTGCCGCAGAAATCGCGTCACAGCCCGGTATACCCCGCCTTCACGGGATCCACGCTGCCGTCGAGCTGGCGCAGATAGGTCAGGCCGCAAACGGTCAACCTGTGCGGGTCCTTCTCGCCGGCCTCCATCAATGTATTGAGATAGTTCGTGACCTTGGCCCGTGCCTCCTCGCTGGCCGCAGCGGTGCGGTTGGCGAGCAGGTCATAGGTCTGCATGATGCGGTCGATGGCGGCTTCCATGGCACCCTCTGGTTCTCTTGAATTTTCGGAGCTCGATCAGGCAACCGCGCGGGCTTCGGACTGGGTCTCGAACCAATTGATCGCCTTATTAGCGAGCCTGATCTTGTTGAATTCGCCTTGCTGGAGCAGCTTCACGACAATCCCCAGCAGGCGTTCGTCGGTGACGAGAGTATCGGGGATCGCGCCGGAGCGGCGAAGATAGTTCGCGGCGATGGCGTAGGCCTCGCTCACGAGTTCCACGTTCATCGCCTGAAGCCCGCGCTCGACCAGCATCGACTTGTCTCCGATCCGAAGGAGATAAGCGCTGAACCCGGAACTGGTTCCTCGGCGCGAGCATTTTTTTCGCAGGTGCACAAAGTAAAACGCACCGGTCCGGAGGGGATCCGGGCCGGCGCGCTGGGGAAGTTGAGGCACGTTCAGGAGGCTTGCCGGTCTTGTTGAGGGCCGGCTTGGCCTTGATCCTTGGAAACTCAGAGCCGATAGAGGATCTGGTCGGTCCAGAACCGCTCGAGGCGATGCAGCGACTTGTTGAGGGTCGAGAACTCCTCGCCGGAGATGCCGCCGACCTGCTCCACCGTCTTGACGTGCTTCTGGTAGAGCGTATCGACGATGCGGCGGACTTCCTGGCCCTGCGGCGTCAGGCGGATGCGCACCGAGCGGCGATCAACGCGCGAACGCTGATGATCGAGGAAGCCGAGCTCGACGAGCTTCTTCAGATTGTAGGAGACGTTGGAGCCGAGATAGTAACCGCGCGTGCGCAGCTCGCCCGCGGTCAGCTCCTTGTCGCCGATGTTGTAGAGCAGGAGCGCCTGCACCGAGTTGATGTCCGCACGACCGCGGCGATCGAATTCATCCTTGATCACGTCGAGGAGCCGGCGATGCAGCCGTTCCACCAGAGTCAAAGCTTCCAGATAGAGCGACTGCACCGAACCCTGCTGGCCGGAGACGCGCTCTGCGGTATCTGCCGCAGTTGCGACGGCTTTCATCATGACACTTCCCCTGTTGTCGTTTTTATCGACACTTATTCGACGAAACTTGTGCTCCGTCTGATAGGTGCAACTTAAGGGGCTCGTTTGAAGATCGGCTTAAATAAGAGAATAAAGAGATCATGAATTTAAGACAGTGAATTGCGGATTAAGCCTGTGCCACAAGCACTTTTCGCAACGCTCTGTTGACCTTCGCAAGGTCCTGTTCACCCTCCGTCCGCCCCCGCTGTCGCATTCCAGAACAGGCCCGCTCCGTTTCGAAACGGGCGCGTAACGGCTGTGGCGGAACCGGCTGGTCAACGAAAACTTACCGCAAATTTTAAGCAACCAACGGTCAACCAAGAGCAACACTCTCGTGTCCCGGACAAGCGCAGCGAAGCGAAGCGCAGAGCCGGGACCCAGATGTCTCAAAGCGAGATCGCCGAGAGATAGGCCCCGGCTCAGCAGCGCACTACGCCGCAAGCGCGGCGCGCTGCGCTGCGTCCGGGGCACGAGAGCATTTGCGTATCGAAAGCGTCGCCTACGGCGGCCGTTCGCGCGCGGCCATCCAGGCGAGCGCGAGATAGGCGGCGAGCATGAAGGCTTCGACGCCGACGACGATCAGGCTGCCGCCGTAGATGCCCGGGAACATCAGCTCGATCACCGCCATCGACACCACGGTCGTCAGCCACACCACAGCGCCCCAGGGCGTTGCCAGCCACAGGCCGACCGCGGCGACGAGTTCGATCACGGCAAAGTAGACGGTCGCGGCCTGCCAGGCCATCGACTGGTTCTCGAACGCCTCGTCCTCGCCGCCGACAAATCCCGTCACCTGCGCCCAGTGATAGAGACCTTTCAGGATCGAGAGCAGCGCCATCACCCGCAGGAACAGCACCAGGCGGCGCGTCCAGACATTGTCGTCGGACTCGGCCCGCTCGGACGAGATCGCAGCCACCGACATCGCGCTGTCTCGGGCATTGTCTCTGACGGCGTCCCTGGGGCTGCCGTCACGGGCCGCATCGCGGGTGGAGATCTCGGACATGGGCCCCCTTCTGGCTGCTTCGGCCCGCAAAATCAATCGGCTGCCCGGTCAGTTCAACTCTGCCTTGCGGCAGGTCAAGCCGCGGTGGCGGGAACCATGCGAGCTGGTATAAGAATAATTCCAGCCGGAGGAAGAGTGATGGCGATCAAATACGGACGTCCGATCGAACTGCGCGAGGTTTCGCGCCGGGATGGCGCTGGCGCCTCCCCTGCCCTCGATCTGACCGTCCGCCCGCGCCGCAACCGCAAGGCCGAATGGGCCCGGCGCATGGTGCGGGAGAACGTACTCACCACAGACGATCTGATCTGGCCGCTGTTCCTGATCGACGGCAACAACAAGCGCGAGCAGGTCGCCTCGATGCCCGGTGTCGAGCGCCTCAGCGTGGACCAGGCCGTGCGCGAGGCCGAACGCGCGATGAAGCTCACCATCCCCTGCATCGCGCTGTTTCCTTACACCGACCCGTCCCTGCGCGACGAGGACGGCTCTGAAGCGACCAATCCGAACAATTTGGTCTGCCAGGCGGTGCGCGCGATCAAGAAGGAGTTTCCGGAGATCGGCGTTCTCTGCGACGTCGCGCTGGATCCCTTCACCAGCCACGGCCATGACGGCCTGATCTCGGACGGCAAGATCTTGAACGACGAGACGGTCGCCGTGCTGGTGCGTCAGGCGCTGGTGCAGGCCGAGGCCGGCTGCGACATCATCGCGCCCTCAGACATGATGGACGGTCGCGTCGCCGCGATCCGCGAGGGGCTCGACCGCTCCGGTCTGCTCGACGTGCAGATCATGGCCTATGCGGCCAAATACGCCTCCGCCTTCTACGGCCCGTTCCGCGACGCCATCGGCTCGGCCAAGACGCTCACCGGCGACAAGCGCACCTATCAGATGGACAGCGCCAACACCGACGAAGCGCTGCGCGAGGTCGAGCTCGACATCGCCGAGGGCGCCGACATGGTGATGGTGAAGCCCGGCATGCCCTATCTCGACGTCGTCCGCCGCGTGAAGGACACCTTTGCGATGCCGACCTTCGCCTACCAGGTCTCCGGCGAATACGCGATGATCGCGGCCGCCGCGAATAACGGCTGGCTCGACGGCGAGCGCGCGATGATGGAGAGCCTCCTGGCGTTCAAGCGCGCCGGCGCCGATGGCGTGCTGAGCTACTTTGCACCGAAGGCGGCGGAGAAGCTGCGCGCGCAGGGGTAGGTCTCGTAGGGTGGGCAAAGGCGCATTTGCGCCGTGCCCACGATTGGCCGCGATCGCTACCGGATGGTGGGCACGCTTCCGCCTTCGCTCTTCGAGCTACGGCGGACAAGTCGCTTTGCCCACCCTACGAGACCTTCACTGCCGGCCTCCCCCGCCCCCGAATCGCCGGAATATTTCGGCTTGTTAATCTCCTGCGCCCTTGGCACGGGGATGGCCTGTTCCCATGTCCTGCCTCGAGGGTTTTCCTCTGTTTCCCCTCTGGGAGGACGGACCATGTCGTATGACTCGGGCAATTCAGGCGCCTGGCGCAATGACGGCGGGGCGCAACCGCACGCTTACGATCCCTATCTGAATCCGGAACTGTTCCGCGGCGTTGCGACGCGGCGGGCGTTCGCTTTCCTGATCGACATGGTCGTGATCTCGGTGCCGGTGATCCTCGGCTACGTCTTCATCGCGCTGTTCGGCGTGGTCACCCTCGGCATCGGCTGGGCGCTGTTCTGGCTGGCCTGGCCGGCCTCCGTCATCTGGGCCATCGTCTACTACGGCGCCTGCATCGGCGGTCCCTCGTCGGCGACGGTCGGCATGCGCCTGATGGATCTGGAACTGCGCACCTGGTACGGCGCACCGGGCTATTTCGTGCTCGGCGCCACCCATGCCGTGCTGTTCTGGGTGACGGTGTCGTTCCTGACGCCCTTCGTGGTGCTGGTCGGACTGTTCAACGGCCGCCGGCGCCTGCTGCATGACCTCGTGCTGGGAACGGTCGTGATCAACAATTCGGTTCGCGTGCCCGCGCCGCAAGCCGCAAGGACCTGGTGAGCAAGGACCTGTCAACCCGAACCTACTAAGCTGACTGATCTGATCTGCCGAGCAGGACAATTGACCGTGGGCTTCTGGAGCGCGATGCTGAACCACACTTCGGAGGCCCACGACGTCCCTTGACCCAGCACTCGCGCGACACCCCACAATTTTACCTTACGGCGCCCTCGCCCTGCCCGTATCTGCCGGGCCGGCATGAGCGCAAGGTGTTCACGCACCTCGTAGGTGAGCGCGCGGGCGACCTCAACGACCTCCTGACCCATGGCGGCTTCCGCCGCAGCCAGTCGATCGCCTACCGGCCGGCCTGCGACCAGTGCCGCGCCTGCGTCTCGGTCCGCGTCGTCGCCAACGAGTTCCGGCCCTCGCGCAATTTCCGCAAGGTGATGGCGCGCAATTCCGACATCATCGGCGAGCAGCGCAGCGCAGTGCCCACCTCCGAGCAATATTCGGTGTTCCGCGCCTATCTCGACGCCCGGCACCGCCACGGCGGCATGGCGGACATGACCGTGCTCGACTACGCCATGATGGTCGAGGACAGCCATGTCGAGACCCGCATCATCGAGTACCGCAAGCGCGGCCCCGACAGCGGCATCACCGGCCGCGGCGAGGAGCTGATCGCCGTGGCGCTGACCGACGTGCTCAGCGACGGCCTGTCGATGGTCTATTCGTTCTTCGAGCCGGGCCAGGTCAGCCGCTCGATGGGCACCTTCATGATCCTCGACCACATCGCCCGCGCACGCCGGCAAGGCCTGCCTTACGTCTATCTCGGCTACTGGATCGATGGCTCGAAGAAGATGGACTACAAGGCCCGCTTCCTGCCGCAACAGCGCCTCGCGCCCTCAGGCTGGCTGCGCATCGACGCGCAGGGAGATGCGGCGTCCGAGCCGCAGGATTGAAGCTGGCGAATAGCGAGTTGGGCGTAGCGAGTAGAGCCACCATTCGCCATTCGCCACTCACCCAAAGAACGTATCCGCCAGCAGCTTCAGATTCAAAATCACGATCACGCCCGCCACGATCCACGCGATCGCGGCGACGTATGTGGGAATCGCGAACTTCCCCATCTTGCGGCGGTCGGAGACGAAGCGCACCAGGGGGATGACCGCGAAGGGCAGCTGCATCGACAGCACGACCTGGCTGAACACCAGCAGATCGGCTGTGCCGCGCTCGCCATAGATCGCGGTGACGACGATCACGGGAACGATGGCGATGCCGCGCGTCAAGAGGCGGCGCGCCCAGCTCGGCAGGCGCAAATCGAGAAAGCCTTCCATCACGATCTGGCCGGCGAGCGTCGCCGTCACGGTCGAGTTGAGGCCCGAGGCGAGCAGCGCCACTGCGAACAGCGTCGAGGCGATGCCGAGGCCGAGCAGCGGCGACAACAGCTCGAAGGCCTGGCCGATCTCGGCGACATCCGAATGGCCGCTCTTGTGGAAGGTCGCAGCAGCGACAACGAGGATCGCGGCGTTGATGAACAGCGCCAGCATCAGGGCGATGGTCGAGTCCGTCGTCGCCCATTTGATCGCCTCGCGCCGGCCGGTGTCGTTGCGCTCATAGGCGCGCGTCTGCACGATCGAGGAGTGAAGATAGAGATTATGCGGCATCACGGTCGCGCCGATGATGCCGATCGCGATGTAGAGCATTTCAGGGTTGATGAAGATTTCTGCCTTCGGCACGAAACCGTGCAGCACCTCCGCCACCGGCGGCGCCGCGGCCACGATCTGGACCGCGAAGCACACCGCGATCACCGCGAGCAGCGCGATGACGAAGGCTTCAAGGAAACGAAAGCCGCGGTTCATCAGGATAAGAAGCAGAAAAGCGTCGAGCGCGGCGAGCAGCGCCCCGCCGATCAGGGGAATGCCGAACAGGAGCTTGAGCGCGATCGCGGTGCCGATGACCTCGGCGAGATCGCAGGCGATGATCGCCGCCTCGCAGGCCAGCCAGAGCAGGAAGTTCACCGCCGGCGAATAGGTGGCGCGGCAGGCCTGCGCGAGGTCGCGGTCGGTGACGATGCCGAGCCGTGCCGCCAGCGACTGCAGCAGGATCGCCATCAGGTTCGAGAGCAGGATGACGGAGAGCAGCGTGTAGCCGAACTTCGATCCGCCGGCGAGGTCGGTCGCCCAATTGCCGGGGTCCATGTAGCCGACCGAGACGAGATAGCCCGGACCGACGAAGGCCAGCAGCCGCCGCGCCCAGTGGCCCGCGGCCGGAATGGCGATCGTGGCATTGACCTCGGCGAGGCTCTTGGTGACGGGCGCATCAGCGCGCCAGCCGGCGGTATCGGGAGCAAGGTGGGGTGATCGGGCATCCATGGGGCGAGAATACCCAACTTCGTTCTTATTGCAACTCATTTGCAACTGCATCTAGCGGCAAGGGGCACCACCCGTCCCGGCGGTTATTCGCCGCCCTGTCGGAAAGCGGGTGGGTTGGCGGGCCTCGGAGCCGGATACTGGCGCCAACCCGACTTTGCAGGAAATGAGCCATGTCAAACCCGCCCCGTCTCCCCGACACCTTTGGCCGCCTCGCCTGGTCCAACCTCGCGGCGCAGTCGGCCGAGCAGATCGCATTGGCCGCAGCCCCCATCGTCGCCGTGCTGACGCTCGGGGTGGCCGAAGGCCAGACCGGCCTGTTGCAGACCGCGCTGACCCTGCCCTTCGTGCTGTTCGCGATTCCGGCTGGCCTGCTCGCCGACCGCATCTCACGCCGCTCGCTGATGGCAGGGGCCGAGGCGCTGCGGGCCGTTGCGCTCGCCACCATCGTGCTGCTGCTCGCGCTCGGCGCGCTCAATCTGCCGCTGCTGGCGCTGCTCGGCTTCGCGGCGGTGTGCGGCACCGTCGTCTACAGCGTGGCCGCGCCGGCGCTGGTGCCCTCGCTGGTGAGCGCAGAGCTGTTGCCGGCAGCGAATGCGCGGATCGAGCTTGCGCGCACCATCGCCTTTGCCAGTGGGCCTGCGCTCGGCGGCGCGCTGGTGGGCTGGTGGGGCGCGAGCCCGGCCTTCGGCTTCGCCGCGGCGCTCTCGGCGATTGCCGTGGTGCTGCTCTCCGGCATCTTCGAACCCGCCCGCACGCCGGCGCCGCGGCGTCATCCGTTCCAGGACATCCGCGAAGGCGCGGCCTTCGTGTTTAACCATCCCCTGCTGCGGCCGGTGTTCATCACCCAGTTCATCTTCAACACCGGCTGGTTCCTGCAGATCGCCGTGTTCGTGCCCTACGCCGTGCGCCATCTCGGCCTGACCGCCGCCGGCGTCGGCACCGTGCTGACGATGTACGGCGTCGGCATGGTGATCGGCGCGCTGCTCGCCACCCGCGTGATGCAGCGCGTCGCCTTCGGCACCGTCGTCGGCCTCGGCCCGGTCACCGGCTTCGTCGCCGCATTGGTGATGGCGCTGACCGTGCTGGTCCCCTCACCCTGGCTCGCGGCCCTGAGCTTCTTCCTGCTCGGCGTCGGGCCGATCCTGTGGGTGATCTCGACCACGACGCTGCGCCAGTCGGTGACGCCGCCGCGCCTCCTGGGCCGCGTCTCCGCCATCAACATCATGAGCTACGGCGCCCGTCCGCTCGGCTCGGCGCTGGGCGCGGTCGTCGGCGGCCTCTGGAGCGCGGAAGCGTGCCTTTATCTGGCGGCGGCCGTGTTCGGCGCGCAGGCGCTGGTGATCCTGCTGTCGCCGGCTGTGGCACTCGACCGGCAACCGGACATGGTGGGGGACGAGGCGGCGGTAAGGTGCTAGCCACGTCGTCATTGCGAGGAGCCCTTCGCGACGAAGCAATCCAGAGTCCTTCCGCTGAGGGATACTGGATTGCTTCGCTGCGCTCGCAATGACGGAGAGTGCCGAGGCAGCCGCTAACTCGCCAGATAGCGCTCGTAGCTCCCCGTCACCGGTTCGCTCACGTCGACCTCGGGATCGAGCGTGTAGAGGTCCTGCGCGCGGCCGATGCCGCGCAGCGCGTAGCGGCCGGTGGAGACGAGATAGCGCCGCCCGGCGGCATCCAGGCCCTTGTAGAACTCCGCCGAGGCCAGCAGCTCGCGATCGACCGAGCGGCTCATCGAGGCGATGCGGCTGACCTCGTTGACGGTGGGGCCGACCACCGTGAAGTCGAGCCGGTCCTCGCTGCCGATATTGCCGTAAAAGACTTGGCCGACATGCAGGCCGATATAGGCTGACGTGGTGGGACGGCCATCGGCCTCGCGCCGCTTGTTCAGCGCCGCGATGTTCTTGCGGAACAGATGCTCGGCGCGCAGCGCAGCCCGCCGCGCATCCGCCATGTCCTCGCCCCAGAACATCGCGAGCACGCCATCGCCGATCAGCTTGAGCACGTCACCGCCGGCATCGTGGATGGCGTCGATCACGGCCTGCGCATAATCGTTGAGGAACGGAATGATCTCGTCGGGGCCGATGCTTTCGCTGATGCCGGTCGAGCCGCGCAGGTCCGAATACCACAGCACGGCGTTGATGCGCTCGGTGACGCCGCGCGAGATGCGTCCACGCAGCACCTGCTCGGAGGCATCGCGGCCGAGATAGACGCGGCCAAGCGTGCGCACGATGTCGACCTGCTGCGCCGACTTGATCGCGAGCCCCAGCACCGGCACGAGGTCGCGCAGCGCGGCAAGCTCGGCTTCGCTGAAGCCGCCGTCGCGCCGCGTGGTCCAGCAGGAATAAAGACAGTCCATCAGGCCGAGCGCGCCGTTCTCGCCGAAGCGATGCACGAAGGCGAGATAGTGCTTGTGGCCTTTTTCGGCGAGCTCGCCGATCTGCGAGAAATCCAGCGACGGCGCATCGGCGAGATCGATCACCATCTCGTCGTCGCCATTCTCGAGCATGTGGAAGAACACCGAGCGGCGCCAGCTCTTGGCGGCGTCGCCGTCGGCGGTCGAGCCGTATTCGAACGCGTCGCTCTCGTTGCTGGCACGGTCGCTCCAGCGGAAGCCGCGGCCCTCATAGATCGGATGCAGCGTGTCGATCACGACGAGCCCGCGCGACAGGTCCAGCCCTTCGGCGCAGCAGCGCTCGCAGAAGCCGCGGAGCAGTTCGTTTTCGGGGAGGCCCGTGAGCCCCTGGCCGGTGAGCCAGTTCATCAGCGCAAGGCGCGAGGTCAATTGCATGCGCCATTATGGCGTGCATTCGTGACGAGCGGAAGGCCACGCGCGAAGTCGCGCATCCAAGGCTCCCGCCCACAGCAGGTCGAATATGCCGCAGCCGCTGTTGACGCGCTGCCATGCCGGCTGCAAATGGAACCGATGACACCGCCGACCACAAATACAGGAACATGAGCCAGCGCCAGCTTCCGATCATCCTGGCGCTCGGCACCACGCAGACTCTGGCCTGGGCGTCCAGCTACTATCTGCCCGCGCTGATCGCCGATCCCATGGCGCGCGACCTCGGCGTCTCCTCCAACTGGATCTTTGGCGCGTTCTCGGCCTCGCTGGTGATCTCGGCGATGCTCGGCCCGCGCATCGGGCGTCAGATCGATCTCGTTGGCGGCCGGCAGGTGCTGTCGGCGTCGAACCTGACGATTGCCGCCGGCCTCGCGCTGCTTGGCTTCGCACACTCCGTCCCGGTGATGGTGTTCGCCTGGCTCGTGCTCGGCATCGGCATGGCAATGGGGCTCTACGATGCCGCCTTCGCCGCGCTGGGCCGCATCTACGGCACCGAGGCACGCAGGCCCATCACCGGCATCACGCTGATGGCGGGCTTTGCCTCCACGGTTGGCTGGCCACTCACCGCCTGGGGCCTCGCCCATATCGGCTGGCGCGAGACCTGCTTTGCCTGGGCGGCCGCCAACATCCTGATCGGCCTGCCGCTCAACTTCTTCATGCTGCCCGCGATCAAGGGCGCCAAGCAGGCGGCGGCCACGGCCGAGAAGCCGCATTTGCCGCTCGACCGCACCATGCTCCTGCTCGCCTTCATCTTCGCGGCGGTCTGGACCGTCACCGGCGCCATGGCCGCGCATTTCCCACGCATCCTGGAGACGACAGGGGCGACGCCGGCCGAAGCCATCGCGGCCGGCGCACTGATCGGCCCGGCGCAAGTCGGTGCACGCATGTTAGAGGCCGGCTTCCTCAGCCGCTTCCATCCGCTGTGGTCGACGCGGCTCGCCTGTCTCACCCACCCGATCGGCGCGGTGATCGTGGCGATCTTCGGCGGCGCCGCCGCGAGCGCGTTCGCGCTGTTCCACGGCTCGGGCAACGGCATCTTGACGATCGCGCGCGGTACGCTACCGCTGTCGATCTTCGGTCCGAAGGATTTCGGCTACCGTCTGGGCATCATCGGCGCGCCGGCACGGATGGCGCAGGCGGTGGCGCCGCTGGCTTTCGGCCTGCTGATCGACCTCATGGGCGCCAAGGTGCTGATCGTCTCCTCCGCGCTCAGCCTGTCGGCGCTGGCCGCGCTGTTCCTGATCCGCACCAAGCCGCGGCCTGATTGACGGCGCGGGAGCTTTCGCGCACAAGCGGCCCATGAGCGACGACGCCGGCCCGCCCCGCACCTTCAAAGGCCTCCTGCGCTGGGCGACCACGCCGCCGCAGGCCTGGGGCGTCTACCTCCTCGCCATCATCCTGGTGTGGCTGGTCTCATTCTATGCCGGCACGCTGAAGCCGAAGAAGACGCCGGAGCCGAGCCCGCCCGCGGCGACCGCGCCGCGGAGCTAAGCCGGCTTGGCATCGCTGGTCGCGATCCAGATGCCGGCGAACACAGCAACCAGCCCGATCAGAAGATTTGGCGTGATCGGCTCGCCGATCAAAAGCGCTGCGAGCAAGGCGGCGGCGATCGGATTAACCGTCATCGTATTGGCAACGCGGGTCGGCGTCGCACGCGCCAGTGCCATGACCCAGAGGATGAAGGCGAGCGCGCCGCCGCCAATCCCCAGATAGACACCGGCGATCCATTGCGCCGTCGTGAAGTGATCGAGCGCTGCAAAGCTGCCTTTCACCAGACCTGCCAGCACCAGCACCACAGCGCCCGCACCCATGCCGACCGTGAGAAAGCCGAGCGCGCTGGAGCGCTGCATCAGTGGCCGCGACAGCACGTTGTAGAACGCCATGCAGAACACCGCGCCGGCCATGATCAGCTCACCGCGCCAGGCGCCCGGCGGACTTTGGGCCAGGCCCGCGGCGAGCGCTGCCGCCACGCCCAACACGGCAGTGCCGACGCCCACGATCTTGCGCGCCGTCAGCCGCTCCACGCCGAGGATCGCGCCGACGACCATCGTGTGGAGCGGCAGCGTCGCCAGCGCGAGGCTGGCCCGCGCCGCGGTCGTATAGGACACCGCAATGTTGTAGAGGATGAAGAACACGCCGAAGAAGCAGATGCCGAGCAACGCGACGGCCGGCCAGTCGGACCGCTGCGGCCAGCGCACGCGAAGCAGAACCGCACACGGCAGCAGGCAGAGGAAACCGATCCCCCAGCGCAGGATCGCCAGCAGGATGGGATCGGCGCCACCGACGAGATAGCGGGTGATCGCCGCTGCAGTGCCGCCGATGCTGCTCGACAGCAGCGCGATCGCGACCCCGGCCCACTCTCCCACAATCATCTCCCCGTCGCGGAGCTTTCGTGGGCCCTAGCACGAGGCTGCCGCCAGCGTCATGGCAGCAGTATCAGCGCAAGATCAGTCGTAAAACTCCGGCGCCATTTTCTGGCTGTCGCGCTGGGCCTTGTCGTGGTTGATCCAGAGCTGCGCCTTCTCCTTGGCGAGGGTATCGGCGATCTTCTGCATCGAGGCCGCGCTCTGGTCCTTGTCGACGTTCATGCCGGGCACGCGGCGGTTGTCCCAATTGTCTTTGAAGTGCACCGCATCGCCCGACAGCACCACAGCGCCGGTCTTCGGCAGTTTCACCAACAGCGACTGATGCCCCGGCGTGTGGCCGGGCGTCGACAGGATGGTCACGCTGCCGTCGCCGAAGACGTCCTTGTCGCCCGTGAGCAGCTCGACCGGGTGCGAGGGCTTGAAGCGCGGCGCGTTGTTGGCGCCGGGCCAGTCATATTCGGCCTTCTGCACGTAAAGCATGGCCTGCGGGAACAGCTCGACATTGCCGGTGTGATCGGGATGCGTATGCGAGACGGCCATCGCCTTGACGTCCTCCGGCTTGAGGCCGAGCTGTTCGAGCTGGCCGGCCAGCGTCTTCGGCCGCCGCCAGGTGACGGCCTTGGGGTCGGCGGGCACGAGACCGTTGGGCATGGAAGCGACGGAATCGGCGATGCCGGTATCCCACAGGAACCAGCCCCTGCTGTGCTTGACGAGATAGCAGCTGTCGACGAATTCCATCGTCTTGCCCTCGTTCAGGCCGGGCGTCCAGCGCGAGATGTCGCCGGCGGTGCCCTCGCCGCAGTTGAGCACGTAGAGCCTTTCGACGCCGGTCTTTTCCGATTGCGCCAGCGCCGCGGGGCCGGACAGGCCCAGTGCAGCGATAAGGAGAGCGAGCTTGGTCCTGCGCATCATTGTTCCTCCCTTGCAGCCATGCAGGCCGACCGAGGAACAACCCCGGCCGCGCCGCAGAATTCCGGTCACGTCAATGCGGGCAGGTCTCGACCTCGACCGTGACGTGGCTGAGGCCCTTCAGCCCGGCGAGCCGCCGCTTGTAAGCGGCCGGCTGCTTCGGCTGGTCCGACACCACCGAGAGCAGCACGGCACAATGGCCGGGGCCGACCTGCCAGAGATGCAGGTCGGTGACGCGGTCGTCGCCGACCTCCATGCGCGCCCGGATCACCCGCTCCAGCTTCTCGTCGGCGCGCACGTCGAGCAGCACCGCACCTGACGACTTGACGAGGCCAAACGCCCAGCTCGCGATCACCGCGCTGCCGATCAGGCCGACGGCGGGATCGGCCCAGACCCACCCCGAATACATGGCGACGGCGAGCGCTGCGATCGCCAGCACCGAAGTCGCGGCATCCGTCATGACATGGACATAGGCCGCGCGCAGATTGTTGTCGTGATGATGGTGGCCGTGGTGATCATGGTCATGATCGTCGTGCTCATCATGCGCATGGCTGTGGCCGTGCTCATGACCATGATGGTGATGATCGTGATTGTCGCGCAGCAGCCACGCGCTGGCGAGGTTGACGCAGAGACCGAGTGCGGCCACCGCCATCGCCTCGCCATAGACGATCGGCACCGGCGTAATTAGCCGCAGCACACTCTCATAGGCGATCTCGACCGCGACCAGGCCGAGGATGATCGCGCTGGCGAAGGCGGCGAGATCGCCGAACTTGCCGGTGCCGAAGGTGAAATGCGCATTCCCCACATGCCGCCGGGCGAAGCGGTAGGCGAAGGCGGCAATGCCGAGCGCCGCCGCATGCGTGCCCATGTGCCAGCCGTCGGCCAGCAGCGCCATCGAGCCGAACAGCGAGCCGGCCACGATCTCGCCGACCATCATGACCAGCGTCAGCACGACCACGAGCCAGGTGCGCCGCTCGTTCTCGTCGTGCTTCTCGCCCAGGAAGGCGTGGTCGTGGGTCCATTGTTCGATGGAATGCGAATGCATCGAATTCTCCAGAAGATTCAGGTCGCTTGTCACGCAATATAGACCGGCTGGCGCCAATTCTCGAAGGTCCAATCGTGCTTGCGGATTGACAGTGCTTCTTAGTTTCGCTGTAATCTGCCCCATGGGGATTTGAGCGATCTCCCCACGAGGCGACAGGCCCAAGCATCGCGTCCCGTTCAATTCTTGCGAGGACGCAACATGTCTGCATTCACAGCGATATCGTCTGACAAATTGGCACGGCTGATCGGCACGGCGAACGGCCCTGCCCTGATCGACGTTCGGACGGAGGAGGATTTTGCCGCCGACCAGCGGCTGATCCCGGGCTCCATCAAGCTCAGCCACGACAAGGTGACGGACTGGGGCGGCGCATTCGCCGGCCGCCGCGCCGTGGTCTCGTGCTTCCGCGGCGAGAAGCTCGCGCAGGGCACCGCGGCCTGGCTGCGCCAGCTCGGCGTGCAGGCCGAAACGCTGGAGGGCGGCTTCGAGGGCTGGAAGGCGGCCAAGCTGCCGCTGGTCGACGCCCGCAAGCTGCCGCCGCGCGATGCCAAGGGCCGCACCGTATGGGTGACGCGGGCGCGGCCCAAGGTCGACCGCATCGCCTGCCCTTGGCTGATCCGCCGCTTCGTCGATCCCAATGCGGTGTTCCTCTATGTGGCGCCGTCGGAGGTGGTCGCCGTCGGGGAACGCTTCAAGGCGGCACCCTTCGACATCGAGAACGTGTTCTGGAGCCACCGTGGCGAGCTCTGCACCTTCGACGTGATGATCGAGGAATTCGGCATCGCGACACCGGCGCTGCTCAGGCTCGCAACACTGGTGCGCGGCGCCGACACCGCGCGGCCGGATCTGGCGCCGGAGGCGCCCGGCCTGCTCGCAGCCTCGCTCGGGCTGTCACGGATGTATGACGACGACCTCGAACAGCTCGAGGCCGGCATGACGCTCTACGATGCCTTCTACCGCTGGTGCCGCGACGCCAACACCGAGACGCACAACTGGCCGACCAACAAGGTGAAGGCGTAATGGACACCCGTAACGTTCAAGCAGGAGCTGATGCCGGTCACGGCATCAGCTTCGGGGAAGCCTTTCGCGTCTGGCTCCGCGTTGCGTCCTTGAGCTTCGGCGGGCCTGCGGGCCAGATCGCGGTCATGCACCGCATCCTGGTCGAGGAGAAGAAATGGATCTCCGAAGGCCGCTTCCTGCATGCGCTGAACTATTGCATGCTGCTGCCGGGACCGGAGGCCCAGCAGCTCGCGACCTATGTCGGCTGGCTGATGCATCGCACCGCCGGCGGACTGATGGCGGGCGGATTGTTCATCCTGCCCGGCATCATCGCCATCATGGGCCTCAGCTACATCTACGCGGCTTTCGGCAATGTCAGCTTCGTCGAGGCCCTGTTCTTCGGTCTGAAGGCCGCCGTGCTCGCCATCGTCGTCGAGGCCGTGGTGCGCGTCGGCAAGCGCGCGCTGAAGAACCGCATCATGATCGCGCTCGCAGCCGCAGCCTTCGTCGCGATCTTCTTCTTCGCCGTCCCCTTCCCGATCATCATCATCGCCGCCGGCCTGATCGGCTATGCCGGCGCGCGGAGCGGCCGGCCCGAATTCGCGCCGGCCGGACACGGCCATGGCGACAGCAATGCAGTGATCGACAGCATGCTCGGCGAAGCCGTGCCCGAGCACGTGCGGCCCAATACGGCGCGCGCGATCCGCGTCGGTGCGCTGTGGCTGGCGCTCTGGCTGGTGCCGGTGATCGCGCTGCTCGCTGCCTTGGGTCAGGCCAACGTGTTCAGCCAGATCGCGCTGTTCTTCTCGAAGATGTCGCTGGTCACGTTCGGCGGCGCCTATGCCGTGCTGGCTTATGTCGCCCAGCAGGCGGTCGAGCATTATCACTGGCTGAAGCCGCACGAGATGCTCGACGGCCTCGGCATGGCCGAGACCACGCCGGGCCCGCTGATCATGGTGCTCCAGTTCGTCGGCTTCATGGCCGCCTACCGCGACCCCAGCGGCCTGTCGCCGATGCTGGCGGCGACCCTCGGCGGATTGCTCGCGACCTGGGTCACCTTCACGCCCTGCTTCCTCTGGATCTTCGTCGGCGCCCCCTATATCGAGCGCCTGCGCGGCAACACGGGCCTCGCCGGCGCGCTGAGCGCAATCACCGCGGCTGTCGTCGGCGTGATCCTCAACCTCTCGATCTGGTTCGCGCTGCATACGCTATTCCGCGAGACGGTGCCGGTGCACGCGTTTCCGCTGGATTTCGACAGGCCGGTGCTGACCAGCGTCGACATCCCCGCGCTGCTGCTGTCGATCGCGGCGGCAACGGCGATCTTCCGGTTCAAGCTGGGGATGCTGACGGTGCTGGCGGGGAGCTGCGCGGCGGGAGTGGCGTTGCGAGTGGCGGGGGTGATCTAAGGCGTATCCTCATCGGGTCGTCGCGTCCGGATTGCATCGAGAGGAGACGTTGCAGCCGACAGCGCATCACGACGGCTTGGGCCAGAAGCGGACTCATGCACCGCTGCAATTGTCGTCGCTATTCGATCACCTCGTCGGCGCGGATGAGTAACGAGGTAGGCACAGTGAGACCAAGTGCTTTGGCGGTCTTCATGTTGATGACCAACTCGAATTTGGTTGGCCTCTCTACCGGCAACTCGGAAGGCTTGGTGCCTTTGAGTATCTTGTCCACGTAGCCGCCCGCACGGCGCATCAGATCGCCCGCGTCGGCTCCGTATACCGACAATCCGCCATTGGCGTAATGTCGGAACAAGTACATTGCCGGCAGATGATATTTCGCCGCCAGCGCGATGATTCGCGGAGCCTGGACATAGGTGAGAGGATCACCAAAATCGATTATCGCATCGACGTGCTGAACGGCGGCCGAGGCAAAGGCGGCGTCGAGTTCTTCGGCCGTGGTCGCCTCAACTATCAGCAGAACTATACCGAGTATACCGAGCCTACGAGTCAGGCCGGGTATCTCTTCCGCCAAGTAGTGCCTTTGCATTGGGTTGTCGGGATTGACCAAGAGCGCGATCTTCGAGGCGCCGGGTACGAGTTCCCGAAGGATTTCGAGACGTTTAGCGAGGAAATCATCTGGTACCATGGTCGAAAGACCCGTTATGTTGCCACCGGGGCGTGACAGGCCTTGGACGAGGCCAAGCTGCACGGGATCGGCTACCCCCACGAATACAATCGGAATGGTGGCAGTCGCCGATTTCAGGGCCATGGCTGCTTGTGGTCCCGGAGCAACAAGGACATCCGGATTGAGTGCAACCAGGTCGGCGACGGAAGCTGGCAGTCGATCCGGGGGTTGGGAAAAGCGATACTCGATCACCAGATTTTTCCCCTCCACCCAGCCGAGACTTCGCAGCGTATCAACGAACACACGCTCGGCTTGGTTTAGGGCCCGCCCGCTCCCATCACCTATGGCAAGAAAGCCAAGTTGACGGCGAGCTCCCTGCGCCCTCGAGCGCCTTCGCGAAACGAGCAGTGCCGCAGTAGCCGCTATGAACTCCCGCCGCTTCATCGGATCCTCATCGCAGCTTGAGGACGATGGGAGACAAAGTATCACGTTCGATGGTCGCGCGGACTGCGATGCTGCGTCGCAAGTACCGCGTGTGGCGCAGGACGGCTTTGGGTCAAAGGCTGCCTTGACCAGCTTGCACGGCTTGTTCGGGTCATCGTCAGGAAGCAGACACCGCACCATAAGCTAGGGTCAGCGGCGGGCCACTTCCGGAATCATGCATCACAGCAAACGCTGCTCTATTCGATTACTTCGTCGGCGCGAGCGAGGAGATAAGGCGGGATAGTAAGGCCGATGCTCTTTGCTGCGTTGAGATTGATCGCCAGCTCGAATCTGGTCGGCTGTTCGACCGGAAGGTCGGCGGGTCGAGCGCCGTTTAGAATCTTTCCTGTATAATCGGCAAGCTGACGCTGAACATCGGTAATGCGAGGCGAATAACTCATAAGGCCGCCGGATTTGACGAAAAAAGACCATTCATAAGTCGCGGGGATCCGATACTGCTCGCACAACGCTGCGAGTTGCTCTCGACGTGCAATATAAAATGCATCTGGACTAACGAGAAGCGCGGCATGCTTCCGGTTTCTGACTTCGCCGAAGGCAACAGCAATTTGCTCGTCCGTACTCGCCTTCAGGACGTGAATTTCTCGGCCAAGCGACTTGGCCGCAGCTTCGGCATCCGAAACCACTACATTCGCATTTGGATTCGTTGGATTTACCAGCATGGCGATTGTTCCGCCTGCCGGCGTCAACTCTGCCAACAACTCAAGTCGCTTGGCGGTGAGTTGCGGAGTGTACATGCTCACGCCAGTCGCATTGCCTCCCGGCCTGTTCAAACTGGAAACAACGCCAAGATGTACCGGGTCCATGGCAATCGCAAACACGATCGGAATCGTCTTAGTCGCTGCCGTTGTCGCCAAAACTCCGTTTGTACCAGTGGCGGCGACGATTACTTGAACGCGATCCCGAATGAGACCTGCAATCAAGTCCGGAAAGCGATCATACTTTCCATCAGCGAAGCGGTACTCGATCGCCACGTTCTGGCCTTCTACAAAGCCGTTGGTGCGGAGACCATCCCGAAAGGCGACGAGCAATTCCTTGCTCTTGTCGGCTGTGTCGAAGCCGAGATAGCCAATTGTTGGAAGCGTGCCCTTTTCCGCGTATGCCGCACAAGGCGAGATAATTGTTGCGATCATGAAAAGCGCAATCAAATGTCGCCGCTTCATTGGAACCCTCAAGGTCGTGAGAGCACGGCATTCCCTATCGAGGATAGATCAATGAGAAGTCAGCGGGGTGAGCGTCGGCGCCACTTCATCGCTCCAGCGTGGCGAGATAGGCGGCGAGCGTCAAAAAATCTGCCTCGTTGAGCGCTTTGACGACGTCGATCATCGGCTTGCTCTCCGGCCCAGCGCGGAAGCCGTGCCGGTATTCGTAGAGCTGGCGGAAGATGTAGGTCGGCGAACGCCCGGCGATGCCTGGCACGACGTCCGTGCCGGTCAGCTTGTCGCCGTGGCAGGCGGCGCAAGCGATCTCGGGCCTTGCGGCCAGCCCGCGGCCGGCAGCCACGCTGCCTGTCGGCACGTAGGCGGTAAAGCGAACTCGCGCGTCGCGGTTGACGAAGCGGCCGACGTCAGCCGGCGTCTCGACGATGCGCGTGCCGATCGGCTCGCGTTCATCGCCTTTGGTGACGAAGAACCAGCCGGCGACGGTAGGCTTCGGCACGGTCTCAGTCTCCACCACATCGACCAACTTCCTTGGCTTAATGGCCGCGAAATATTCTGCCGCCGCCTTAATCTCATCGTCGTTCGCCGCCTTCGCAAGCGAGATCATCCATGCTTGCGGAACGCGGTCGGGCAATGCCGTGGAGCGCCTGCCGCTCCTGTAGTCGTGCATCTGCTGAATAAAATAAGCAACCGGCAGGCCAGCGATGTCGGCGTTCTCCGGACCGCCCGTGCCAGAGGCACGATGGCAGAAGCCGCAGGCGTAGACGTCAGGCTGGCGACCGCTCGTCACGACTGCCGGCATCGTCGGATGGTCACCTGGGTGCCAATCCGGCGCCAGGAAGCGATCGCGCGTTTGTGGGACCGTATAGCTCGCCGTGCTGTCGGGAACGCGGCGAGGTTGACCGTCATCCGGCGGCGGCTTGAAGTCGGGCGGGTTGTAAGTGTAGGCCCAAAACGGTGGCTTCTCGGTGACCTGCGCGTGCGCGCCCGCCGTACCTACGAGAATTATGGTCAGTGCACCTGCCGCCCGAGCGGCCGCTCCCAATCGCACCATGTTCGTCTCCGGCTTATCTGCCCAGACGGAACAGGTAGATTAACCACGAATCCGTGCTGAAACAATTGGCTTTCGTGGCGATTCAGGGCCGCATGCCCGTCGGGCAACACAGTCGGTCAGTTTGACCATGCCGCCTGTCAAGCCCCGTCGCTGAAAATATTCCCCTTTACCGAAATTCGGATTTGTCGTACACCCGAAACACCCTGGCCCGAGACGGGGGGCGGATCGCGATCGTCACGAACCGCGGGCTGGGCAGCGATGGACGCGACGGCGTCGGGCGCAACGGGCATTGCAGGGCGGGACACCGTGAGCAATCGCCTTTCCGCGCGAACGACACGACGCTGACAGCGTCTTCGCATGGCTTCGGGGGCGAGCACACGCCACCCCCCGGATTCCCAGCGACGACGTGCGCGGACGCAGAAGTCGTGTGGTCCCGACGCCCGGGGTCTGTGCGTCAAGTCTTGCGGTGATGTGGCGGCCCGACCGGGCGCGCGCATCGATATCCGCAAGGCGACGGGGGCAATAGTGCAACGCTCCCCGAGGAGAGCACGAAGGACACCGTTAAAACCATTCGCGCAGGGAAGGCCGGGCGACCGGCACACCTGTGGTCCACCCCGTGTGCATTTCTATCGCGCACGGATCGCGGGTGCCAGCCGGCGCCCGGCCTTCCCTGCGCCCTCGCCTTTTTCGAGGGCGGCCCGTGGAGCAAAACGCCGCGAGAAGGCGAACTCTCGTCTGCTATTTGAAACGCGAACTGGAGCGCGACGGCCTCGCCATTTACAATGACGATGGAGGAGCAGCAGACGCGCACTAGAACCGTCACCCTGAGGTGCGAGCCTCTTCGGCGAGCCTCGAAGGGCGACGGCCCGGCTCTCGCTGCTAGGGTATCGAAGCATCTCGGCCGTTCATCCTTCGAGGCTCCCGATGGCGCGCTAACGCGCCCCATCACTCGCTCCTCAGGATGACGGGATAAGTGGAGTTTGACCCGGGTAGAAACTACCGCATCATCATCCGCGCGATCGCTTCCCCGATCACCACCGTGGTGAAATGCGTGTTGGCGCGGCAGTCCGACGGCATGATCGAGGCGTCGGCGACGCGCAGGCCCGAGATCCCCTTCACCCCGCCATCGGGATTGACCACGCCATCGGCATCGCCAGCGCCGCTCATGCGGCAGCTGCCGGCGGCATGCTGGATGTCGCCGGTCTCACGGCGCAGCACTGCGTCAAGCTCGCGATCGGGCAGCGCTGCCGCCTGCGGCAGCGTCAGGTCGGTGTCGGCGAGCCGGATCCAGTCGGCAATGCCTGACAGCGCCGGCTGTGACGTGATCACGGCAAGCCGTTTCACCGCGTCCATCATGCGCAGCATGTCGCGGGGATCGGCCAGCATGTTCTCCTCGACGACGGGATCGATCGCGGGGTCGGTCGAGGCCAGCTTCAGCGTTCCACGCGAATACGCATTGAACAGGCCGGCGCCGATCGCCCCGGAGTTACCGATGCCGCGGTGATTGAAGGCGATCAGGATCATGTCGCGCGTGCCGCCGTCGGCGAGGCCCGAGGAATAGGTCACGCAGCAATTGGTGTGGCGGGTATCCTGATCGGTTGGCCGCAGATTTTCGTGGAGTTGGATCGTGGCGCGAAACAGCGGATGGTCAAAGTAATGCTTGCCCACCGGCAGGTCCTGCGCGACCGCAATTCCCATCGCCTTCAATTCGTCGGCCGGCCCGATGCCCGAGCGCAGCAGGATCGCCGGACTGTGGATGGCGCCGGCGCACAGCACGATCTGCCGCGCGCTGATCTCGTGGGTGCCCTGCCCCTCGATATGGACGCGGACTTCGGTCGCCTTTCCGTCGCTGATCAGCACGCGATCGACCAGCGCGTGGCCGCGAATTTCGAGATTGGCGCGGCCGCGCGCGGGCTCCAGATAACCCTCGTTGGTGCTGATGCGGCGCAAGTCGCGGCTGTTGATGGGATAGCAGGCAACGCCCTCGCCGTCGCGGCCGTTGAGATCGGCACACCGGGGATAGCCGCTCGCCAGCGCGGCATCGCGCAAGCCGCGATCGATCGGCCCCCATTTTTCCGGCGGCGCCCGGTAGACCGGCAACGGCCCGCCGCGTCCATGGCCCTCGGTGTCGCCGAACTCCAGATCGTCCTCGATCACGGAGAATAACGGCATCACCTCCCTGGCCGACCAGCCGGTGCAGCCATTGGCGGCCCATTCGTCGAAGGCGTCAGCAACGCCGCGGATGGCGATCTGGCCGTTCATCATCGAGGAGCCGCCGAGCCCCTTGCCGCGCCAGTAGAAGCGTGGCTCCTGCCCGGCCACGCGGCGCGACAAGAGATCAGGCCACTGCCATTTCTCCTGGTACTCGCGCTTGTGGATGATCGGGATCGGATTCGGCGTCCGCACTTCCCACGGCGCCTCGTCGGCACGCCAGTCCAGGCCCGCCTCGAGCAGCAGGACGCGCCGTGCGGGATCCTCAGACAGCCGCGCCGCAACCGCAGCGCCGGCGGAGCCGCCGCCGACAACAATGACATCGTACATCGCGCTATTTCTCAACGTTCGGGAAGACCGGCATGTCGGACGGTATCAGAGCGCGCAGAGCGGCGGAATATGAATTGGAGAGCGGCGCTGTCGCAGCTCGTCATTGCGAGCGCAGCGAAGCAATCCAGACTGCCGCCGCGGAAAGATCTTGGATTGCTTCGCTGCGCTCGCAATGACGTGTGGAGAAAGCGGCGCGCAACACACTCGTGCCCCGGACGCAGCGCAGCGTCACCCCGGCGATGCGAAGCATCGTCCGGCGACGGTGCGCTGCAGAGCCGGGGCCCATGTCTCCGAGCAATCCGTGTGGCGTGGGTCTCGGCTCTGCGCAGCAGCGTTGCACGCTGCAGCGCGTCCGGGACACGAAACGCCTACCCGATCACCTTGCCGAACTTGTTCGACTTCGGGAAACCCTTCGGCGGCAGGCGGCCGGCGTCGGCGCGGGTGCCTCGCCACTCCGCGAGCTCCTTCATGGTCGCAGAGAACTCGCGACCGGCAGAATCCTTCCAGGTGAGGCCTGCCTTGGCCTCGAACACGACGACGTCGGAGAGGCCGCCGTCCTTGTACTTCTGCAGGCGCACGCCGCGGCCGCGTGCCATTTCCGGCACCTGGTCGAGCGGGAAGACCAGCATCTTGCGATTCTCGCCGATCACCGCGACGGTGTCGCCCTGCACTTCGGTGACGGTGCGCGCCTCGTTCGGCATGTCGACGTTGAGAACCTGCTTGCCCTTCTTGGTGGTGCCGACGCAATCGTCCTCGTTGACGACAAAGCCCTGGCCCTCGTGGCTCGCGACCAGGAATTTGCGTCCGCCCTTGTTGACGAACAGCGTGACCGGCGCGGCCTCCGGCTCGAGATCGATGAACTGGCGGATCGGTTCGCCGTGTCCGCGCCCGCCCGGAAGCTTCGCGACATCGATCGAGTAGAACTTGCCGTTGGTGGCGAACAGCAGCAGCTTCGAGGTGGTCTCCGCGAAGAAGGCAAAGCCGAGCTTGTCGTCCTGCTTGAAGGCGAGCCCAGAGAGGTCCTCGACGTGGCCCTTCATGGTGCGGATCCAGCCCTTGTCGGAGACGACGACGGTCACCGGCTCGCGTTCGACGAAGGCTTCCTCGATCGCGGCCAGATCGTGCTCGGGGGCGTCGGCGAAGGTGGTGCGGCGCTTGCCGAGCGGCGTCTTCGGCCCGAACATGTCGCGGACCTTGCCGACCTGCTCGCCGACCTTCTTCCACTGCTCGGGTTCGGACGCCAACAGTCCCTCGATGCCTTTCAGCTCCTTGCGCAGATCCTTGTCCTCGGTGCGGATCTCCATCTCCTCGAGCTTGCGCAAGCTGCGCAGCCGCATGTTGAGGATGGCTTCGGCCTGCACCTCGGTGAGCTTGAACGCCTTCATCAGAGCCGGTTTCGGCTCGTCCTCGTTGCGGATGATCCTGATCACCTCGTCGATGTTCAGATACGCAATCAGCAAGCCGCCAAGGATTTCCAGCCGGCGCTCGATCTCGGCCTTGCGATGGTTGCTGCGGCGAATCAGGACGTCGCGCAGATGGTCGAGCCACTCGCGCAGGCCCTCGGCCAGCCCCACCACCTTGGGGACGCGCCCCTTGATCAGAACGTTGAGGTTCAGCGGAATCTTGTTTTCGAGCTCGGTGAGCCGGAACAGCGCTTCCATCATGAGCGCCGGATCGACGTTCTTCGACTTCGGCTCAATCACGATGCGGACGTCTTCGGCCGACTCGTCCCTGATGTCGCCGACCAGCGGCAGCTTCTTCTGGTCGAGCAGCTCGGCGACCTTCTCGATCAGGCGCGACTTCTGCACCAGAAAGGGAATCTCGGTGACGACGACGACCCAAGAGCCTCGCGCGCCCTCCTCCTGCTCCCACCTGGCGCGAACGCGGAACGAGCCCCGGCCGGTGGTGTAGGCTTCAGCGATCGCCTGCTTGGAATCGACGCAGATGCCGCCGGTCGGGAAGTCCGGGCCCTTGACCCACTTCAGCAATGCCTTGGATTTCGCGTCGGGCTTCTCGATCAGATGCAGCGCGGCGTCGCAGAGCTCGGCCGCGTTGTGCGGCGGGATCGAGGTCGCCATGCCGACGGCGATTCCCTGCGCGCCGTTGGCGAGCAGGTTCGGGAAGCCGCCGGGCAGCACGACCGGCTCCTTCGACTGGCCGTCGTAATTGGCGCGGAACTCGACGCCGTCCTCGTCGATGCCCTCGAGCAGAAGCCGCGCGACGTCCGTCATGCGCGCTTCGGTGTAGCGGTAGGCGGCGGGGTTATCGCCGTCGATATTGCCGAAATTGCCCTGGCCGTCGACCAGCGGATAGCGCGAGGAGAAATCCTGCGCGAGGCGGACCATGGCGTCGTAGATCGCCTGGTCGCCGTGCGGATGGAACGAGCCCATCACGTCGCCGACGATTTTGGCGGATTTCTTGAAGGCCGTGCCGGGATCGAGCCTGAGCAGGCGCATGCCGTAGAGGATGCGGCGGTGAACCGGCTTCAGGCCGTCGCGCGCGTCGGGCAGCGCGCGGTGCATGATGGTGGAGAGCGCATAGGCGAGATAGCGCTCTTCCAGCGCTTCACGCAGCGGCACCTCGTGAATTTCGGCCGGCTCTTGCGGCGGAATCAATCGTTTTCCCATGCCGCCCGGTTAAACCGTGGAAGCGAATCGGGCAAGGATGGATTGGTTCCCTGTGGGCGGCCTAATGGCCTGCCCACCCGGCTGTCACGGTCTCGGTTTTGGCCTGAGCCGGCGCCGGCCCATTGGTCAGACAACGCCGGGCGGCTTCGATTTCAGCCTCCGTCGCCCCCTTGGACCGCGCCCATGTCTCTGCGGCCGCAGCGGAATATTTGGCCACATAGTACCGGACGACCGTGCAGGATGCCCGGCGAAATACGCCGGGTTGCGGCTCGCCGGCCATTGCATCAGGCGCAAACGCGAGCAGCGCCGCGGACAAGGCGAATCCCCTGATCAACATTTAGGCTGTCCCCGTTGTGGAACCTCAGCGCCAATTCCATCACCCCGGATTTCGTTCCGCGGAACTCCATGTCGAGGGACAACGCAGAGTCCCGCTTCGCTCATGGCGCCGGGATCGCCGCCCTCGCCTGCTGCCGTATCAGGGCATTGATGAAGCCGGCGCGCGCGTCGGAATGGCCCTGCCCCCGCGGCTCCAGCACATGGCGCAGCAGGAACAGGCCCGTGAGCCGAAAGCCGTCCTGGAGGTCCTGCTCGGTGAGGTCGCTCGCGGTTTCGCCCTGGCGCAGAAACGGCGGCAGGCGCAACAGGCGGTCCCGCCACGGCTCACCCGCGCCGCGCGACACCGCGCCGCCGGATTTCGGCGAGACGTAGATCAGGTCGGTGGTCTCGCCGGTCACCGCACAATTGTCCAGCGCCAGCCCGAAGCCGAGCTCGGCGAGCATCGCCAGCTCGAAATGGATGACGTGGACGGCGGCGCCGCCGATATCGTCGAAATCGTCGAGCGAATGCTCGAGCAGCGCGAAGATCTCCTCGTGCGGATCGCGCTCCGGGAGCAGCCGTGCAATCGAGGCCAGATGAGTGACGCCGTAGACGCCATGGGATGATCCGAGCAAATTGGCCGCGCGCAGCTTCAGTCCCTCGATCGCATAAGTGCCGAGATGCTCGTCGAGCCGTGCCCGCCACACCACACTGACGCTGTTCCCCGGCTGGAGCAGCGGCCGCATCCGCGAGCCGGCGCCGCCGCGCACGAGGCCGAGATGCCGGCCGTGTGCGCGCGTCAGCAGTTCGACGATGGCACTGCTCTCGCCATGCCGCCGCACGCCCAGCACGATGCCCTCGTCGGTCCATTCCATGGGAGGAAGTCTATCGCATTTCGGTCGGCCGTAGGGTGGGCAAAGCGAAGCGTGCCCACCAATTTGACCCGCAACCAAACATGGTGGGGGCACGGCGCGCGGAGCGCGCCTTTGCCCACCCTACGGCCCTTGCGCACGCCGTCAGGCGTTGAACCAGCCTTGCGCGTCGCCGGTGAAGGAGAAATACAGGCCCAATGTCGTCAGCGCGCAGGAAACGATCTCGATGGCGCTGTCGAGCTCCATCCCCTTCTCCCCGATGATCTGGCCGAGCGAGATCACCGACAGCACGAGGGCTGCCGCGAGCACAAAGCGCGGCCAGTTCTTGCGCCAATGCGCAGCTAACCGGACGAAGTAGACCAAGAGCAGGATCATGCCGCCGGCGAGCAAGGTCCCCGTCATGATCATCTGCTCGGTCATCTCGGCATTGGGCGTGCGGTCCTGCACCGCAACGGACAAGGCGTCCAGCATCAACGATGCATAGAGCAGCGCTTCGAAGCGCCGGACGTTGCTGGGCACGCTCATCGGATACCGATCTTTTCTTGGTTATTCCCTGGGAAAGTCCAGGCCCATCTCGCGGTAGCGATCCGGATCGTCGCCCCAGTTTTCGCGCACCTTGACGAACAGGAACAGATGCACCGGCACGTCCAGGATCTGCATCAGCTCCTTGCGCGAGTCCGCGCCGATCGACTTGATGGTGGCGCCGCCCTTGCCGAGCACGATCTTGCGCTGGCTTTCGCGCTCGACGAAGATCGTCTGCTCGATCCGCACCGACTTGTCCTTGCGCTCCTCCCATTTGTCGGTTTCGACCGTGGACTGGTAGGGTAATTCCTGGTGCAGCTTCTGATAGATTTTTTCGCGCGTGATCTCGGCCGCGAGCTGCCGCATCGGCGCGTCCGACATCTGGTCTTCGGGATAGAGGTAGGGACCCGCCGGCACCATCTCTGAAAGCGTCGTGCGGATGTCGTCGACGCCATCGCCCGAGATCGCCGCAATCATGAAGGTCCGCGCGAACTTCATGCGCTCATTGGCGGCCTGCGCCAGTGCCAGCAATTTCTCGCGCTGGACCAGATCGACCTTGTTGATGACAAGGATTTTCTCGTGATTGACGCTGGCCGCCTTGGTGAGGATCGCCTCGGCTTCCTCGTCGATGCCGGTTTTGGCATCGAGCAGCACGCAGACGAGATCGGCGTCATGCGCCCCGCTCCAGGCGGTCGAAACCATGGCGCGGTCGAGCCTCCGCTTGGGCAGGAAGATGCCGGGCGTGTCGACCAGGATGATTTGCGCATTGTTCTCGATCACGATGCCGCGGATCAGCGCGCGCGTGGTCTGCACCTTGCGCGAGACGATCGTGACCTTGGCCCCGACCAGCGCATTGACCAGCGTGGACTTGCCGACGTTCGGCGCGCCGATGAGCGCAACGAAGCCGCAGCGCGTCGCAGTGGGCGTCTCGCCGCTTGCTTCAGCCGTCATTGCTGCCGCCGACGCCTTCACGTTCGATCATCACCGAAGCTGCCACCTTCTCTGCTGCGCGCTTGCTGCCGCCGATGCCTTCCGCCGGCGCGAGGCCGGGCAGATCCACCGCGACGCGGAATTGCGGATCGTGGTGCGGGCCGGTGCGCTCGACCTCGCGGTAAACCGGCGTCGGCAGCCCCTTGCCCTGCGCCCATTCCTGCAACACGGTCTTGGGATCGCGCAGGGGACGGCGCGGCTTGTGCATGCGCTCGGTCCAGTTGCGTTTGACGAAATCGGACGCCGCCGCGTAGCCGCCGTCGAGGAAGACAGCGCCGATCACGGCCTCACAGATGTCGCCGAGCACCGACTTGCGCAAGCGCGCGTCGGCGCTGGGGCCGACCGAGCCCAGCTTGACGTCGTCGAGCAGACCGAGCGACTTGGCGACGTCGGCGCAGCTTTCCTTGCGCACGAGCTCGGCAAGGCGCTTGGACAGCTCGCCCTCATCGGCGTTCGGGAAGGCGTGATAGAGCATGTCGGAGACGACGAGCCCGAGCACGTGGTCGCCGAGAAATTCCAGCCGCTGATAGCTGTCGCCGCGCTTGCGCCCGGACTTCAGCGCCGAGACATGCGTGATCCCCTGCATCAGGAGGTTCGGGTCAGTGAAGCTGTAGCCGATGCGCGCCTCGAGTGCCGCGTTGGCATCGGTGCCCTTGGCCTTGCTGCTCCGCGTCCGCTTCTTCTTCGCGGGCGCCTTGGTTTCAGGGGTCTTGGTTTCAGGATTCTTGGTTTCAGGATTCTTGGTTTCAGGATTCTTGGGCGCAAGGCTCTTGGTCGCAGCTTCGCCGTCGGGGCCCGCTTGGCCCTCGGTCGGTTGGATCGCGATGTCCTTGGCTTCGTCTTTCATCGGACGATTTTGAAGAAGCGATTCCAGCGCACCGCCCACGGCCAGCGCCAGAACATCCAGGCATGCTCGCCTTCGGCGATGGAGAAGAAGATCATCTGGGCGCGGCCGATCAGATTCTCCTGCGGCACATAGCCGACCTGGCCGAGAAAGCGGCTATCGGTGGAATTGTCGCGGTTGTCGCCCATCATGAAGAAATGGCCTGATGGCACGGTGTAGACGTTGGTGTTGTCTACATAGCCATTGTCGGCGCAGTCGAGCGTCTCATAGGACACGCCGTTCGGCAGCGTTTCCTTCCAGCGCTTCACCCGGGAGATGCCGCCACCTTCCGAGCCGCAGGGCTCCTCGCCGACATATTCGCTCATCCGCTGCCGCTCGACCGGCGCGTCGTTGATGTAGAGCAGCCCGTCGCGCATCTGGATGCGGTCGCCGGGAAGGCCGATCACGCGCTTGATGTAGTCGGTGGAATCGTCCTTCGGCAGGCGAAACACGACGATGTCGCCGCGGCTCGGGTCCGAGCCCCAGATCCGTCCGGAGAACAGCGGCGGCGAGAACGGAATCGAATAGTGGCTATAGCCGTAGGAATATTTCGAGACGAACAGATAGTCGCCGACAAGCAGCGTCGCCTTCATGGAGCCGGACGGGATGTTGAACGGCTGGAACAGGAAGGTGCGGATCACCAGCGCGATCAGGAGAGCGTGGATCACGACCCGGATCGTTTCGCCGACGCCGCTTTCAGTTTTCGTTCCCGAAGTCACGCTCATTGCTCTCTCAATTCCGGCCGGCGATCACAGAGCGCCCTCCTCCCGCGAACGGCCCACCGGTTCGCGGCGCAAGGAGATTGTCCTGATTCTGATAGTGAGGGCCAATTCCGGCGTAAAGCCGAATTCGCCCAAGCTGATTTGCGTCCGCGGACTTTTAGACGGTTGTCGGAGGCCACGCAATCAAGGATCGCATTAAAACTTCATAAGATATTGATTTATAACACAAATCATAAAATCCCGACACCCAGTCAGGGTTTGGGCAGCGGCACGGCGGAAATGATGACGAACGCCTGCGCCAGTGGCCAGTCGTCCGTGATCGACAGGTCGATCTGCGCCTCGAACCCTTCCGGCGTCAGGGCCTGAAGCCGGGCCAGGGCGCCGCCGGTCAGTTGCATGGTCGGCCGCCCGCCCGGCAGATTGACCACCCCCATGTCGCGCCACCACACGCCGCGCCGGATCCCGGTGCCGAGCGCCTTGGAGCAGGCTTCCTTGGCGGCGAAGCGCTTGGCGTAGGTCGCCACCACCATTTTCTCGTTCTTGGCGCGCCGCTCCGCCTTGGCCCGCTCGGCCGGGGTGAAGATGCGGTCGAGGAAGCGCTCGCGATGGCGCTCGATCACCTTGGCGACGCGGGTGATGTCGATGAGGTCGGAGCCGATGCCGATGATCACGCCCGGCTCCGGCCGCGGTCCATCGCCGCGCGCATGCTGCGAACCGTCTCGGCAAGACCGACGAACAGCGCTTCACCGATCATGTAGTAGCCGATGTTGAGCTCCATGATGTCAGGCAGGGCCGCGATCGTCTCCGCCGTCGCATAGTCGAGCCCGTGCCCGGCATGAACCTCTAGTCCGGCGGCCTTGGCCAACTTCACCCCCGCTACGATCCGCTGCCATTCGGCCTCGGCTTTCTCCGTGTGGCCGTCGACCACGGCGTCGCACCAGGCGCCGGTATGGATCTCGATCACGGGCGCGCGCAGCCGCGCCGCCATCTCGATCTGGGCGGGATCGGCGGCGATGAACAGCGAGACCCGAATACCGGCATCGTTCAGCCGCGCAATGTAGGGTGCGAGCGCGTTGTGCTGGCCGACCACGTCGAGCCCGCCTTCGGTGGTCACCTCCTGGCGGCGTTCCGGCACCAGGCACACCGCGTGCGGCTTGGTGGCAAGCGAGATGCGCATCATGTCGTCGGTCGCCGCCATCTCGAAATTGAGCGGCTTTGAGATCTCGGCCTTCAGCCGCGCCATGTCCTGGTCGCGGATGTGGCGGCGATCCTCGCGCAAATGGGCGGTGATGCCGTCGGCGCCGGCCTCGATCGCCAGCAGCGCCGCACGCACCGGATCGGGATGACGGCCGCCGCGCGCGTTACGCACGGTTGCGACGTGATCGATATTGACGCCGAGGCGAAGCGGAGAAGCGGGCATTTCAGAACTCGCGAAATCAGAGGGACCGGCGCATGCGAGATGCGCCTATCCATTAACACGTTCGACTTTGGCGACGACCGCCTTGGCGCGCAGCTGGGCCAGGATCGCACTCAGATGCTTCAGATCGTAGACTTCGAGATCGATCGTCGTCTCCGTGAAATCCGGTGAGCGGCGCTGCATGCTGATGTTGTCGATGTTGCCGTCGTGCTCGGCGATCACGGTCGCGATCTGCGCCAGCGCTCCGGGCTCGTTGACGTTCTCGACCTTGATGCGGGCCGGGAATCGCTGCGGCGCGGAGTCCTCGATGTCCCAGCGGACGTCGAGCCAGCGCTCCGGCTCCTCCTCGAAATCCTTCAGGGCCGGCGCCTGGATCGGATAGATCGTGATGCCCTCGCCCGGCGTGACGATGCCGACGATGCGATCCCCCGGCACGGCGCCGCCGTTCGGGGCGAACTTCACCGGCAGGTCGGAATTGATGCCGCGGATCGGAATGGCGACCGGGCTGCGCGGCGACTCCGACGACTTATCCTTGAGCTTGGCGGCAAGCCCCTTCTTGACGCCGTAGCGCGCGATGCGCTCCTCCTTGTAGTCCGGGTACATCGCACGCGCGACGTGGGAAGCCTTGATCTCGCCGCGCCCCACAGCCGCCATCACGTCTTCGATCGAGGTGCGTGCGAGCCGCGGCAGCGCGCCCTTGAGCTTGTCGTCGGCATATTCGATCTTGGCGCGCTCGAACAGGCGCTCGACGATGCGCCGGCCGAGACCGGCATATTGATCGCGCACGGCAGTGCGCGTGGCGCGGCGGATCGCGGCGCGCGCCTTGCCGGTGACCGCGAGCGTTTCCCAGGCCGAGGGCGGCGCCGATTGCGCTTCCGACGTCAGCACCTCGACCTCGTCGCCGTTCTGGAGCTCCGAGGACAGCGGCGCGAACTGGCCGTTGATCTTGCAGCCCACCGCGCTGTTGCCGACGTCGGTATGCACGGCATAGGCGAAGTCGATCACGTTGGCGTGGCGCGGCAGCGCAATCAGCTTGCCCTTCGGGGTGAAGCAGAACACCTGGTCGTGGAACAGCTCGAGCTTGGTGTGCTCGAGAAATTCCTCCGGGTTGGCACTCTCCGAGAGGATGCCGATGGTGTGGCGCAGCCAGGCGAACGCGTTGGACTCGCGCTTGAGGAATTCGGTCGGCGAGCCGACGCCCTCCTTGTAGAAGACGTGCGCGGCGATGCCGCGCTCGGCGATCTGGTCCATCGCCTCGGTGCGGATCTGCAGCTCGACGCGCTGGTTGCCGGGGCCGATCACCGTGGTGTGGATCGAGCGGTAGTCGTTCTGCTTCGGCGTCGAAATGTAGTCTTTGAAGCGCCCCGGCACGACCGGCCAGGTGGTGTGGACGATGCCGAGCGCGCGATAGCAGGCCTCGATGTCGTTGACGACAAGGCGGAAGCCGAAGATGTCGGACAATTGCTCGAAGCCGACCGACTTGCGCTCCATCTTGGTCCAGATCGAGAACGGCTTCTTGCGGCGGCCATAGACCCGCGCCCCTAAGCCCCTGTGGCGCAGATTGTTGGAGAGCTGGTCCTCGATCTCGCCGATCAGATTGCGGTTGCGTTCGGCGAGCGCGTCGAGGCGCTGCATCACCACCGAATAGGCTTCGGGATCGAGGGTGCGGAAGGACAAATCCTCCAGCTCCTCGCGCATTTCCTGCATGCCCATGCGCCCCGCCAGCGGCGCATAGATGTCGAGCGTCTCCTCGGCGATGCGCCTGCGCGATTCCGTCGGCACGAAGTCCAGCGTGCGCATGTTGTGCAGACGGTCGGCGAGCTTGACCAAGAGCACGCGAACATCGTCGGCAATGGCCAGCAACAATTTGCGCAGATTTTCGGCCTGCTTGGCCTCCCGTGACACCAGCTCGAGCCGCTTCAGCTTGGTCAGGCCCTCGACCAGGGCGCCGATCTCCGGCCCGAAGATCTGGTCGATCTCGGCCCGTGTCGCTTCGGTATCCTCGATCGTGTCGTGGAGCAGCGCGGCCACGATGGTGGCGTCATCGAGCTTCAGGTCGGTGAGAATCGCTGCCACTTCGAGCGGGTGCGAGAAATACGGATCGCCCGAGGCGCGGGTCTGCGAGCCATGGGCCTTCATGGCATAGACATAGGCGCGGTTCAGCAGGTCTTCGTTGGTGTTGGGATTGTAGGACCGGACGCGCTCGACGAGGTCATATTGACGCATCATGCGCGCGCGGGGCTTGGTCGGGCGGGCGACCGGCGCAGTCGGGGCCACGGCAACCGATTCGGTTGCGGCCTGCATCTGCGTGGATCTGCGGCGCCGAAATACCATGCCGTCCTGCCTTCAAACGGGCCCTAAGCAGCCCGCTGCATACATCTTAGCTCCGATCGCGCTTGTGTCCGATCAATTCGGTGACAGGACGCATCGCCAGCGACAACGCTATGGTAACCACGAAAACGCCAACAAAAGCAAAGGCCCGAACAACGGTTCGGGCCTTCGATAAAATCACAAGAAGTCGACAATCGCGACCGACGATTTACTCGTCTTCCTCGGGCTGCTCCTCGGGCGGCGCGAGGCCTTCAAGACCCTTCAGGAGCTCCTCTTCGGTCATGCGCTCGACGGCGACTTCAGTATCGTCCGCATCGACGCTTGCACCTGCGGAACCGATCAGCGGCACCGTATCCGGCTCGGGCTCGTCGACCTCGACGAACTTCTGGAGCGAGTGCACCAGCTCCTCGCGGAGGTCCTCAGGCGAAATGGTCGTCTCGGCAATTTCGCGCAAAGACACAACAGGGTTCTTGTCGTTATCGCGGTCAACCGTTAGTTGTGAACCGGACGAAATCATGCGGGCACGGTGGGCGGCCAGCAGGACCAAGTCAAACCGGTTGTCGACCTTGTCGATACAATCTTCTACGGTGACGCGAGCCATAGACTGTCGCTCCGTTGTGGGTGGGACGAAATATGTGGATGATTGGGGCTAGTTATAGGGGCCGGGACGGTTTCGCAAGGCCAATTTGTGATTTGGCCTCGCCAAACGGCTCTGCTACCCCCACATTGGGGCTGGGATGGGTGGTTTCCCGGGCTGCCATCGAGGGCGGCGCCGGGGATATGAAAGTCCGCCATAACTATACCTTGATTGCCCCGACTTCTCCGGATTTGCGGTTTCGACGGGTTTCGGCAGCACTCTGAAGTGCGTGGCTTGCCGCCGCGCGCCAACAATAAACGATCAATCACGACACACTACGCGAGCAAACTGAATGTCCCCTTCCTCTACCGACAAGATCGCGCTCTTCATCGACGGAGCCAATCTCTACGCGACAGCGAAAACTCTGGGCTTCGACATCGACTACAAGCGCCTGCTGAAGGAGTTTCAGAGCCGCGGAACGCTGCTTCGGGCGTTCTACTACACCGCGATCATCGAGGATCAGGAATACTCCTCGATCCGCCCGTTGATCGACTGGCTGGACTACAACGGCTACACCGTCGTCACCAAGGCGACCAAGGAGTTCATCGACGCCTCCGGCCGCCGCAAGGTCAAGGGCAACATGGACATCGAGCTCGCCGTGGACGCCATGGAGCTCGCCGAGCACATCGACCAGATGGTGCTGTTCTCCGGTGACGGCGACTTCCGCTCCCTTGTCGAGGCCGTGCAGCGCCGCGGCGTGCGGGTCACCGTGATCTCCACCATCGCCAGCCAGCCGCCGATGATCGCCGACGAGCTGCGCCGCCAGGCCGACGTTTTCACCGACCTCGTCGAGCTGCAATCCAAGCTCGGCCGCGATCCGTCCGAACGCCCCGCCCCGCGTGACCGCGGTGAGCGTGGCGAACGTCACCACGCCCCCCAATTCCTCCAGCGCGCAACCACGATGGCGCCGAGGGGCGATGACGACTTCGAGGAGTGAGGCGGCTCGGTCAACAAGCCGCCAGCCCTCCACCGTCGTTCCCGACCGCGATTGTCCGCTCTGTCCGCGTCTGGTCGCCTTTCGCGAGGCGAACCGGGCGCGCGAGCCGTTCTGGCACAATGCGCCGGTAGCGCCCTTCGGCCACATCAAGGCGCGCCTTTTGATCGTCGGCCTCGCGCCGGGGATGCAGGGCGCCAACCGCACGGGACGGCCGTTCACCGGCGACTATGCCGGCGACCTGCTCTACGCCACGCTGCTCGAATACGGGTTTGCCAAGGGCGCCTATCAGGCGCGTCCCGATGACGGCCTGAAGTTGATCGACTGCCGGATCGCCAACGCAGTGCATTGCGTTCCGCCGCAGAACAAGCCGTTGCCGGTCGAGATCAACACCTGCCGGCAGTTTCTGGTCGCGAATCTCGAGACGATGCCGAAGCTGCGCGCGATCATCGCGCTCGGGCGAATTGCGCACGACAGCGTGCTCAAGCCGCTGAAGCTGAAGGCCTCTCAGGCCCCCTTCGGCCATGGCGCTGTGCATCAGGCCGGCGCGTTCAAGCTCTACGACAGCTATCACTGCTCGCGCTACAACACGAACACGGGTGTGCTGACGGCG
Source organism: Bradyrhizobium sp. 141 (assembly GCF_023074055.1). Lineage (GTDB taxonomy): Bacteria > Pseudomonadota > Alphaproteobacteria > Rhizobiales > Xanthobacteraceae > Bradyrhizobium. Next base: position 56,008 of record NZ_JADPKR010000085.1, on the reverse strand, counting down.
GACATGTTCCGGTCGGTGTTCGCGAAGGTGAAGGCGGATCTCGATTAATCGGCCTTTGCTGGATTGGCCTTCAGCCAGTCCAGGACGTCGCCGGCGTTCCGGTCAGGCGGAAACACGGGATAGAGCACGTGCGTGATCCTGGCATCGTCGATAACAAGCGCGAGGCGCTTGATCAGCGTCAGGCCCGCGACCTCCATCGTCGGCAGCTTCAGCGCGCGCGTCAGCGCCAACTTCTCGTCCGACAGCACCGGGAACGGCAGATGCAGCCGTGAGGCCATCTCGGTCTGGTATTCGTTGCTTTGTGTCGAGAGGCCGAATACGTGGGTGGCACCGGCGGCCTTCAGCTCGGCGAACAGATCGCGAAACGCACAAGTCTGCGGCGTGCAACCGCGCGCACCCGGGATCATGTCCCAATCGTCGACCAGCGCGATCTTGCCGGGCTCGCCTGTGCGCGGATAAGCGAAAACCACGGTGCGGCCGCGCAGCGCCGACAGCGTGACTGACCTGTCGTCGGTTGCGAGCAGGCCGATCGGCGGCAACGTCATGCCCTTGAGATGCGCGGCGCCGCCATCATCCTCGGGCGCTGGAATCCGGGTCCAATCGACCTCGAGCAGGTTCCGCTGAGTCATCCCGTCAGCCCCTCGCCCGCATCAGGCGTCCCTTCTCCCGACTCCAATCGCGCTTCTTCTCGGTCTCGCGCTTGTCGTGCAGCTTTTTGCCCTTTGCCACCGCCAGCTGTAATTTGGCCCGCCCACGCTCGTTGAAATAGAGCTTGAGCGGGATCAGCGTCATGCCCTCGCGGTCCACCGCGCCCATCAGCTTGTTGATCTGCCGACGATGCAGCAGCAGCTTTCGCGGCCGCTTGGGCTCGTGATTGAAACGGTTGCCCTGGAGATATTCGGGAATGGTGGCGTTGATCAGCCAGATCTCGCCGTTCTTGGAATCGGCGTAGGATTCCGCAATCGTGCTCTTGCCGTTGCGGATCGACTTGACCTCGGTGCCGGTCAGCGCAATGCCCGCCTCGATCGTGTCCTCGATCGCATAGTTGAAGCGGGCCTTGCGATTTTCCGCCATGACCTTGATTGGACGTTCGTTTTTATCGGCCATGACAGGCAAACCTGATCGATGCGCGGGTAAGCTAACAGTTCGGATGAAGCACGCGCGTCACTTCTTGAGGAGATCGCGGATTTCAGTCAGCAGCTCGACCTCGGCCGACGGCTTCGGCGGAGCGGCGGGCGAGGCCTCCTCCTTGCGCTTCAAGGTGTTGATGGCGCGGATCACCAGGAACAACACGAAGGCGACAATCATGAAGTTGAGCGTCAGCGTGAGGAAGCTGCCCCAAGCAAGTACGGCGCCTTGCTTTTTCGCATCGGCTAAGTTGGTGGCGGTGACCGCCTTCGACAAGGGGGTGAAGTAGTTCGAGAAGTCTAGCCCGCCAGTGACGGCGCCGATGATCGGCATGATGACGTCGCCGACCAGCGAATTGACGATGGCGCCGAAAGCCGCGCCGATGATGACGCCGACCGCGAGATCGACGACATTTCCCTTCATGGCGAACTCGCGGAACTCCGTGAGCATCCGCCTACCCCTTTGGTCGATCTCGCCCATGAAAGGTCCCCCGGAAAGGCTAACGCCTCAGTTCAGCAGGCCCGCATGAACCATGGCGGCGCGCACAGCCACACGCGTCGGCTCGGAGACCGGCACCATCGGCAGCCGCAGGGTCTCGTCCAGCTTGCCGAGCAGCGACATCGCATACTTGATCGGCGCCGGATTGCTCTCGATGAACAGGTTGTTGTGCAGCGGCATCAGCTTGTCGTGGATCGCGAGCGCCGCCTTGGTGTCGCCCTTCTGCCAGGCGGTGTGGAACTCCGAGCACAGGCGCGGCGCGACGTTCGAGGTCACCGAGATGCAGCCGTGGCCGCCATGGGCCATGTAGCCGAGGATGGTGGCATCCTCGCCGGAGAGCTGGTTGAACTCCTCGCCCATCGCCGCGCGCTGCTGCGACACGCGCACCATGCTGGCGGTGGCGTCCTTGACACCGGCGATGTTCTTCAGCTCCCACAGCCGCTTCATGGTGTCGACCGACATGTCGATCACCGAGCGCGGCGGGATGTTGTAGATGATGATCGGAATCCCGATCGCGTCGTTGATCGCCTTGAAGTGCTGGTACATGCCTTCCTGGGTCGGCTTGTTGTAGTAAGGCGTCACGACCAGCACGGCGTCCGCGCCCGCCTTCTCGGCGTGCTGCGAGAGCTCGATCGCCTCCTTGGTCGAGTTGGAGCCGGCCCCCGCGACGACAGGCACGCGGCCCTTGGCTTCGGCGATGCACCATTCGACCACCTTCTTGTGCTCGTCATGGCTGAGGGTCGGGCTCTCGCCGGTGGTGCCAACCGGGACCAGACCGTTGGTGCCCTCTGAAATCTGCCAGTTGACCAGCGAGCGGAACGCCGCCTCGTCCAGCGAGCCGTTCTTGAACGGCGTGACCAAGGCGGTGAACGACCCCCGGAATTTCGTCTTGGCTGCCATGGACTTCCTCCGTACGCGCCTATCTCTCGAGCAAGCGCCATTCATATCGGGTCTATCCCGCCGGTAAAAGGCCCGCTTCCGTGTGACGCACCGTTTAGGCCGCGATTTTGCCGCGGTGGTGGTGCAAATCGGCCCGAGGTAAGCGGCTGTTGGTATTTTGTCCGCATATTCAATCAAATACAGCTAGATCTCGAGCCACTTGACTGATTCGGGGCGACAAAACCCGTGACCTCATTCCCTCGCGCCGCTTGGCGAACCACCGGTCTGGCCGTGTGCCTGATGGCAGGGCTCTCGTTCGGCTGCGCCGCCCTGGCCAAGTCCAATGAGACGACGGCGGAGACCGCCAAGGATACCGCCAAGGATACGGCCAAGGACGCTGCGAAGAACACCGCAAAGCCAGCCGCCAAGGATGCAGCGAAGGGCTCGTCCAAGGAAACCAACAAGGGAACCAGCACTTCGAAGGACGCAGCCAAGGGCGCCAGCAAGGGCGCGGCTAGCGCCCCGAGCAAGGACGCAGCGAAGAAACCGGCCAAGGACGCTAGCAAGGATACTGGCAAGGACGCGGGCAAGAGCGCCGGGAAAGAACCCGCGAAGGACAAGCCCAAGCCTCCCGCAGCAGCACCTGCGCCGAAGACACATACGACCGCCAACGGTTCGCCTCCGAAAGCGGCCCCCGCGCCGGCCGTGACCGCCACCGTCAGACCTTCCGCTCCTGCTCCGAAACCCGCCGCGGCCCCTGTGCTGGCTCCGGCGACCCGCCAGCATGCCGCGCCGCGCAAGCCGGTCGTCCCGGCCGCGGTCGCTGCGACGTCGTCGACGTCCCAGGGCGACAAGGAGACCCTGGAGAGCGTCATCGAGCTCGTGCGCAAGCGCAAGGCGGGAGACGCCACCAATGCGAGCGCCAGCATCTCGGATCCGGTCGCGCGAAAGCTCGCGGAATGGATCATCCTGCGCAGCGAGGACAATGGCGCGACCGTGGAGCGCTATCGCGCCTTCCTCTCTGCCAATCCGAGCTGGCCGTCGCAGACCTTTCTGCGCCGACGCCTCGAAGCTGCGATGTGGGACGACAGGCGCGACGATTCCGTCGCGTGGTCGTGGTTCGAGAACGAATCTCCGATCTCGGCCAAGGGCCGCTTCACGCTCGCCAAGGCGATGCTGGCGCGGGGCGACCGCGCCAACGCCGAGCGGCTGGTGCGCGAGGCCTGGCGCAGCGATCCGATGTCGGAGGACACCGAGAACAACGCGCTCGACCAGTTCGGCGCCCTGCTGACGGCGGGCGACCAGAAGGCGCGGATGGACACTCTGCTCTACGGCAGCGAGAACGAGGCCGCGCTACGCGCCGCAAAGCGTCTCGGCGCCGGCTATGTCGCACTCGCCAGGGCGCGCATCGCCGCCGTCAAGAAGGCACCAAACGCACGCGCGCTGCTCGACGCGGTACCGCGTGAGCTGCACAACGATCCCGGCTTCACCTTCAGCAAGATCCAGCTCCTGCGCCGCGAGGAGAAATTCGCCGAGGCCGCCCAGCTGATGCTGTCAGCGCCCAAGGATCCGGGCCGCCTCCACAATCTCGACGAATGGTGGATCGAGCGGCGTCTGCTGGCGCGCAAGATGATCGACACCGAGGAATTCCGCAGTGCCTATCTGATCGCGCGCGATGCCGCGCTGCCCTCGCGCGACATCTACAAGACCGAGCAGGAGTTCACCGCCGGGTGGATCGCGCTCCGCTTCCTCAACGACCCCGCCGCCGCCGCGCAGCATTTCGCCCGCATCGGGGTCGGCAGCGTCAATCCGACCGCGCTGGCCCGTGCCGGCTATTGGCAGGGCCGCGCCGCGGAGGCGATGGGCCGCCAGCAGGAGGCGCGCAACGCCTACGCTAGAGCCGCCGAGCAATCGACCAGCTATTACGGCCAGCTCGCACGCGCAAAGCTCGGCCTGCCGCAGATCGAGCTCAACAGTCAGCCGCGCGGGCGCGGCGCCGAACGGCTGGAGATCGTGCGCGCCGCGCATTTGCTCTACGAGCTCGACGAGCGCGAGATGGCGATACCTCTGCTCGCGGACATGGGCGAGAACGGCGATCCCGAGGCGCTTGCCGGCCTCGGCGAGCTCACCCAGCGCTACAATGATGCGCGCGGCATGCTGTTGCTCGGCAAGGCCGCGCTCAACCGCGGCCTGCCGTTCGACTTCTACGCCTATCCCGTCAACGGCATTCCGCAATTCACGCCGATCGGCCCCGAGGTCGAGCGCAGCATCGTCTACGCGATCGCCCGGCAGGAAAGCGCGTTCAACCCCTCGGTGGTCTCGCCGGCACAAGCCTACGGGCTGATGCAAGTGACGCCGGACGCCGCGCGCTATGTCTGCAAGCGGCACGGCGCGACTTACGATCTGGGCCGGCTGAAGAACGATTCGGTCTACAACGCCACGCTTGGCTCGGCCGAGCTCGGCGGACTGCTCGAGGATTACCGCGGCTCCTACATCATGACCTTTGCCGCCTACAATGCCGGCCGCGGCAGCGTGAAGAAGTGGATCGACCGCTACGGCGATCCGCGCGACCCCAAGGTCGACGCAGTCGACTGGGTCGAGCTGATTCCGTTCTCCGAGACGCGCAATTACGTGCAGCGGATCATGGAGAACCTTCAGGTCTACCGCGCCCGCTTCGGCGGCGGCTCGCGCTTGCAGATCGAGGCCGATTTGCGCCGCGGCGCCGCAAGCGTGGAATAGCGATCCTCTCTCTCGATTCGTTGCCGCGAGCATGGGCGGCGAGCGCTGTCCTGGCTGGACCTGAGCCGCCGAAGCATATCCAGCACTCGAAGTGCGGTCCTCAGGCGAGCCTTCCTCGACGCGCTCCTTGAGCGCTGCGACAGCTGCGGTCAGATCGGCAAGCTCGCCGTTGCCCCGCCTGCGCGAAGATGAAGGCGCCGGACGCTACCGCTGCAAAGGCAGGTCAGCGAGGCGTTTGCACGGCCACGCTGGCCAACGGCAGTTCTCCCTGCGCGCCTCGGTCGGGGGCAAGCGCGGAGATCCCCTTCCCCACGATAGCCTCCATCAGGTCGCAACGAAGACCGATCAATGGAGAACGACGGGCCAACCTGACCCATTGCGCAAAGCAAGCACCGCGGCAAAAGAAAAGCCCCGGCGGTTTCCCGCCAGGGCTCTCTGTCAGGTCGTTAGACCGAACTTACCAGTTGCGCTGAGCGCGGAGGAGCAGGGTGATGGTGTCCTGATCCTTCAGCTCGTACACGGCAGCCGGCTTGGCCGTCGTGCCGGCACCAGCGTAACCAACAGTACCGGAGTACTTCTGGTCGAGATGGGTCCAGTTGAGGTCAGCCGAGAACGTCAGGTTCTTGACCGGGGTCCAGCGGGTGATGATACCGACCTGGCCGATGGCGAAGTCAGGATTACAACCCGTCACACCGGCGAGACCGCCGAACACGCCGCCTGCACCGCCAGCGCCGCAAAGCGTGGTCTTGGCGAGCGAGCCGAACTGCGCCTGAGCGTAGGCACCGTAGAGCGCGGTGTTCCAGTAGGGATCCCAGTTGTGGGTGTAAGCACCACGGAAGCCCCAGGTCTTCACAGTCTCCTGCGAGGAGCCGGTCACGAACACGGTGTCCGGAGCGATGGCGAAGCCGACGCTCTGGTAGGCAACGCCGGAGCTGCCGAACATCGAGTAGCTGCCGCCCGACAGGTTCTGGAAGTTGTAGCGGGACGCGCCGTCGGTGTAGACGCCCGAAATGTTGATCACGTCACCCGCACCAGTCGGGATGTTCTTGATCGACAGAGCGAGCTGAACAGCCCAACCCCACTTGTCGTCGGGGTGGCCAGTCGGCTCGGTGGCGCCGTAGTAGGCAACGTGGTTGTCATGCGCAGCAACCGACGCCTGGAACAGACCCCAGGCCTGGTCGACACGGACCATACCGACGAGGTTCGGCGAACGCGAGCCGCCGATGGCGTTGGAGCCATACGAGCCGCCGATCATGCCGGTCGCAGTCGCGCCGGTCATGTTCAGGTTGCCGGCCTGGTAGTAGGCCGTCGCATCTTCAGCCGAGAACGACGCCGTCACGCCCTGACCGAAGTCAGCGGTGTAGGTGAACTGGTTGACACCAGTGACCGTGCCGCTGCCGCCGACGAGGCTGTCGAAGTTGTTGCCGGGATAGTTGGTCCAGGGCGCGTCGAACTGCGACACGGCCTTACCCATGGTGAAGCCGGCGAACTGGATGAAGGCGTAGTACACGCCGAGCGAACCGCCCGAGGTGTTGCCGTCGGTGCCGTTGATCGACGAACCAACGAGCGCCGGGGCGGCGCCGGAGGTGTTGAGCGCCAGCGTGCCGCTGTAGGCGGTGGTGCCGGTCGCGCTGCCGGTGCCGGCGTAGTTGCCGGTGGTCCAGGAGAACACGCCGTCGAAGAAGGTACGGACGACGCCGTACTCGGTCGCGGTGCGCGTGTCGATGTTGAGATCTTCACGAGCGCGCATGGTGTAGTAGTTCGTCAGACGGTTACGCGAACCGTTATTCGACGTCAGCTGACCACTGAAGCTCGAGTTGGTGTTCAGCGCGACTTCAGCGCGCAGATAACCACCCAGCTTGATGCAGGTGTCGGTGCCCGGGATGTAGTAGAACCCGGCTCCGTACAGCGAGCAGATCTTCACGTATTCGACCGCTTTGGCCTTCACGGGGAGATCGGCTGCCTGCGCTCCGCCCACGGCGATCAGACCCGCCGCTGAGCCGAGCAAAAGGCTCTTAACCAACTTCATGTTAAACCTCCAAGTTGCTCTTCAGGGAAGGTCACTGACCGGACGGCCAATTCCCCAACCCCCTCTAAATCACCGCTTTGGGCTCCTTCGCGTCTTCGGACACACCCGCATGAACGCGAGGGACTTAAGCGAATGACCTAAACGGGACGACCTCGGGATGCCCCCCTCCGTCGCTCAGTCACAATTACCGAACGTCTTTGCACACACAACAACAGAACGCTTCGAAACGGGCCCATGGAGCTTGTTTTCCGACGGGTGTTGCACAAATAACACGCAGATGTGATCAAACCGCCTTCGCAACGTATTGTTTTGATTGATGTTTTTGAGACGGTTCCGACTGCCATCAAAGTTCCTCACTTAAGGCACCGCAGGCGGGGACGTGGCCTGGAGGGGCTTCGACGCGCTCGAATCGTGGAATCAGAGGGAGACTCATGGAGAAGGAGAAGGCATCTACCTGCCCTGCCGATTCCCGGCCTGACACAGGCACGGCCTCAGGGCGCGCGGCGAACAGCCTGCAGTGAACACTCTTTATAGAGGGCGGGACTATGCCGGCCGGCCGGCGGAGACGGGCGATTCGAACTTTCGACAGGCCATCTCCCGCGCCCGGATTGGATCTCCTAGTAAAGTCAAGCTGTTACACGGAGCAAGGACGTCCTCATACGCGGAACCATGCTTCGACATGTGCCTGACGCTCCCCCTCTGCGCCCATTCTCGCAACGTTACGTCACACCCCGGGAGCCAAGCCGTCCTGTTTCGAAAATCGTTGGGAATATTCGAGCGAAAACACACGCTTCCAAATTGACCGGCCCAAGCAATTAGATGCATAAGGCTCGCACCGGAGAGGTGGCCGAGTGGCTGAAGGCAACGCTTTGCTAAAGCGTCATACGGTCTCAAGCTGTATCGAGGGTTCGAATCCCTCCCTCTCCGCCACCCAGCGGCAGAATCAATCAAGGTCTGTGCGTTTCACCTGAAAGCGATCGTGAGGCCGGCGCGAAAGCCTGGCGCTGGGATCGGGGCGGTGCGCTCAGCTCGATTCGCACCATCCTTAATATATGTGCGCCCGCGTCGAGCGGTGGAACCGCCAGATCCGCCAGTGCGAGGGCGAAATCAGCACCGCTTCGTCGGCCCAGGTGCTGAACCATACGCCGGACCTGCGCCGGCACGGAAACGACCAGGCCAGAATCCCCGTCTTGTGCCGACGTCCGAGTTCCAGGTCGCACTCATCGGGAGCGATCTGAATCGGCAGCCATCGTCCATTCGTGTCGGGGTCGCTCATGCCGCTCGGGTCTTATGTGGCGGCACGACGAGGAAACTTGATTCAGCGACAACCGGGCCCACCCGTGCGAACACGGGTGTGGATGCGTTTCCGAGGTTCAGTGGGCGGAAACCCACGCCCTCGCCTCACGCTGCGCAGCCGAGATCTCGACCTCCGACATCTGCCCGGCAACTTCCTGGCGCAGCGTCACGGCGTCCTTGCGGCCCTTCAGGGCGGCGAGGTTGAACCATTTATGTGCGGCGATGAGATCGACGAGGCCGGCGCGGCCGCTCGCCCAATAAATCCCGCGCTCGAACAGCACGTCCGACAGCGCGCTCGCGTCGATCGGCGTTGCCGTCTCCATATCGAAAGTACCCTGAAACATCACGCATCCCCTTTTTTCTTGTGCCGCCTCGTTCCCCGAGCGCGGCTCCCGTCCAACTCTGATTTCGCATGATCCTTCCCGGAAAACCGGAAAACCACTTTTCCGGGATCATGCGCTGTTCAACTCTCCCCATGCCGTTTGCCGGCTTGTTGGAGGCGATGATGGCGGGCAAATTTGAATGGCAGTTTAAGTATCGCGATGAAGCAGACGTAAACGCGAGCGCGCGACGCGAGCGCGAAGAATTCGAGAAGCCCTTGTCTGACGGGCACTTCCGCGATTCTTCAGATTCGGTTTACCCTGCGATTTTGGGAGAACGATAACCATCGCGCGCGGTGGGATGCGCCCTATAGCATTTTGCGCACCGCTCTTCGTCGTCACTACGCAGGCGGGGGACCCAGTCTTTCAGAAGCAGCAGCCATCCACCGAGAAGCCGCGGCGTACTGGATCGCCCGGTCGCAGCCGGGCGATGACACCGCGAATGGCGATGCAGCGTGCGAAATCGCAATCAAGCCGCCGCCCTCGCCTGCCCAAGGACAGAGCAAGACGTCAGCGCGGCCACGTCGCGGTCAGATCAGCAATGTCGGGAAAAGGGATGCCGGCAATACCCCGGCCTCAGGAGAACGAGGGCGTCGGCGAACACGTCAGGATCAGATTTCACGTTGGCCCGAAGGCCGCCTGTGAAATTGCGGAGCCCCTTACGGAGAACCGCACCGAACGAAGAAAACTGGTTTCTTCTGCCGGACCGTCAAAGAGAACGATCCGACCGTTGACCTGATGTCTCGCCGACACCCTCTATCGTCGACCAGAACCTTTAGGAGGCGCTGATGACGTGCCGGCTCATTTAAAGAGCCGGCAACTTCAGAAGCGAAGTTACTTCTTCTTGGCGACCTTGCGGGTCTTCTTCGCAGTCTTCTTCACTGCGCTCTTCGCCTTCTTCGCCTTCTTTGCCTTCTTAGCTTTCTTGGCCATGTTGCCCTCCGATGTGTGAGATGGCTCTAATCGCTGCATGCAGTCGGGGATCGAGTGCACACTCATCCCGAATACACCAACACCACGAAAAAAACAGCGTCTCGCTTAAAGAAGTGTTGACGGCGTAAGCCGCGTGCGCTTGGCGAGCGCGACGCGAGTGCTCCGCACGAGGTGCTGGCGTGATCGCAGGGAGTGGGTGCATCGTGCATGTTCGCGACAGATGCGATTGCATAAAAACACTATGCAGAAAGTATTTTCCTGCACTCACGCATTGCGCATCATCGATGCGATGACGCCTATCCCGACGGGCGCGATCACCTCGCGAAGGCGTTCCGCGGACTCTGAGTCGCGATTTTTGGCAACGAAAATATTTTCATGGCTAACGGGGCGAGCGCCCGGCGAAGCGTGTTCAAGCCGCCGTTTTGCGCGAATCGCGTGACGGCGATTCGGACGCCGCATCGCCGTCGATCAGGATGAAGTTCACCGCCAGGGTGCACGCGAACGTCGCGTCGCGAACCCATCGCGAGATGACGAAGCGTGTTCGTCACCTCGTTCGAACGCGCGACGCTAGACGCCGAGCTTGGACTTGAGCAGGTCGTTGACGCTCTGCGGGTTGGCCTTGCCGCCGGACGCCTTCATCACCTGGCCGACGAACCAGCCGAGCGACTGCGGCTTGTCCTTCACCTGCGCGGCCTTGTCGGGATTGGCTGCGATGATGTCGTCGACCACCTTCTCGATCGCCGATAGGTCGGTCACCTGCTTCATGCCGCGGCTTTCCACGAGCGCGCGGGGATCGCCGCCCTCCTGCCAGACGATCTCGAACAGATCCTTGGCGATCTTGCCGGAGATCGTGCCCTCGCCGATCAGGTCGATGATCGCAGCCAGCTGCTCGGCGTTGACGGGAGAGTCCGTAATATCCCGGCCTTCCTTGTTGAGACGGCCGAACAGCTCATTGATCACCCAGTTCGCCGCCACCTTGCCGTCGCGCGCGCGGTTGGCGAGCCTGTCGAGCACGGTCTCGTAGAACACCGCGCTCTCGCGCTCGGCGACCAGCACGCTCGCGTCATAGGCCGACAGGCCGAAGTCGGCGACGAAGCGCGTCTTCTTCTGGTCAGGCAGCTCCGGCAGCTCCGCTTTCAGCGCGTCGACGAACGCCTGGTCGAACTCCAGCGGCAGCAGGTCGGGGTCGGGGAAGTAGCGATAGTCATGCGCCTCTTCCTTGGAGCGCATCGAACGCGTCTCGCCCTTGTTGGGGTCGTAGAGTCGCGTCTCCTGGTCGATGGCGCCGCCGTCCTCGAGGATCTCGATCTGGCGCCGCGCCTCGTACTCGATCGCCTGCCCGATGAAGGTGATCGAGTTCATGTTCTTGATCTCGCAGCGGGTGCCGAGCGGCCCGCCTGGCTTGCGCACCGAGACGTTGACGTCGGCCCGCAAGCTTCCCTTCTCCATGTCGCCGTCGCAGGTGCCGAGATAGCGCAGGATCGAGCGCAGCTTGGTCACATAGGCCTTGGCCTGCTCGGCATCGCGGATGTCGGGTTTTGACACGATCTCCATCAACGCCACGCCGCAGCGATTGAGGTCGACAAAGGACATGCTCGGCGACTGGTCGTGCAGCAATTTGCCTGCATCCTGCTCCAGATGCAGCCGCTCGATACCGATGGTGGCTACCTTGCCGCCGTCCAGTTCGACGACGACGTCGCCCTCGCCGACGATCGGCGACTTGTACTGGCTGATCTGGTAGCCCTGCGGCGAGTCAGGATAGAAATAGTTCTTGCGGTCGAACACCGAGCGCAAATTGATCGCGGCGTTGAGGCCGAGCCCGGTTCGGACAGCCTGCCTGACGCACTCCGCGTTGATGACAGGCAGCATGCCCGGCATCGCCGCGTCGACCAGCGAGACATGGCTGTTGGGCTCGCCGCCGAATTCGGTCGAGGCCCCGGAGAACAGTTTCGACTGCGAAGTGACCTGAGCATGCACCTCCATGCCGATCACGACTTCCCAGTCGCCGGTCTGGCCCTTGATCAGTTTTCCCTGTCTGACTGACGCGTTCATGCTTTTCCATCCCCGAGCAGCGCGGAAACCATCCGCTCCCACTCCGCTTCCAATGAATCCTTTGCCGCTGGCCGGCCGGCCTGGCGGTACCAGTAGCCGGCATTGCCGAGATCGCCTTCGACGCGGTGCAGGTAGGCATGCACCCAGGCCGCCTCGCGGCTGCTCTCGTCCTGAACGATCTTGTGCGCGCGGTCCCAGTCGCCCTTGGCGGCCCACCAGAGACCTCTCAGCGGCGCGTTCAGGTCCGGTGCGGGCGCCGCGCCGTCGAGGCTCGCGATGAACGCGGCGACATTCACCACCACCTCGCGGGCGTGAAGCGGCCGGCCGCCTGCTCGATCACCTCGCCGAGAGAGAACAGCGTCTCCTCGTCGAAGGGCCGTCCGATCAGCTGCAGGCCGAGCGGCAGACCTTGCGCGTCCTTGCCGGCGGGCACGGCGATGCCGGGCAGGCCCGCCATGTTCACGGTCACCGTGAAGATGTCGTTGAGGTACATCTCGACCGGATCGGCACCGCCCTTCTCGCCGATGCCGAAGGCCGCCGACGGCGTCGCCGGCGTCAGGATCGCGTCGACGCCCCTCGCGAAGCAATCCTCAAAATCCTTCTTGATCAGCGTGCGCACCTTCTGGGCACGCAAGTAATACGCATCATAATAGCCGGCCGAGAGCACATAGGTGCCAATCATGACGCGGCGGCGCACCTCGGCACCAAAACCTTCGGCGCGGGTGTTCTCGTACTGCTCGATGATGTTCTTACCCTGCTCGCGCAAGCCGTAGCGCACGCCGTCGTAGCGCGCGAGGTTGGAGGACGCCTCCGCCGGCGCCACGATGTAATAGGCCGGCAGCGCGTATTTGGTGTGCGGCAGCGACACCTCGACCAGCTCGGCGCCGGCCGCCTTCAGCCAGGCCGCACCCTCACTCCACAGCTTCTCGATCTCGGCCGGCATGCCGTCGAGACGATACTCCTTGGGGATACCGATCCTCATGCCCTTCACGGACTTGCCGATCGCGGCCTCATAGTCCGGCACGGCAACGTCAACGGAGGTCGTGTCCTTTGGATCGTGCCCTGCCATCGAACGCAGCAGCATCGCGCTGTCGCGCACGCTGCGCGCGATCGGCCCTGCCTGGTCGAGCGAGGAGGCAAAGGCGACGATGCCCCAGCGCGAGCAGCGGCCATAGGTCGGCTTGATACCGACGGTCGCGGTGAACGCCGCCGGCTGGCGGATCGATCCGCCGGTGTCGGTCGCGGTCGCACCCATGCACAGCAGCGCCGCCACGGCCGAGGCCGAACCGCCGGACGAGCCGCCCGGCACCAGCGTGGTGTTGCTTCCCTCGCGCCGCCAGGGATTGCCGACGGGGCCGAAGCAGGAGGTCTCGTTGGCTGAGCCCATCGCGAACTCGTCATTGTTGAGCTTGCCGAGCATCACCGCACCGTCGCGCCAGAGCTGCGAGGTGACCGTGGACTCATAGGTCGGCACGAAATTGCCGAGGATCTTTGAACACGCCGTGGTGCGCACGCCTTTGGTCGCGTACAGGTCCTTGATGCCGAGCGGGACGCCGGCGAGCGGACCGCCCTCACCCCTCGCGATCTTGTCGTCTGCGGCCTTCGCCATGTCGCGCGCCTGGTCCGGCGTCTCCATCACGAAGGCATTGAGCACGCGCGCGGCTTCGATCGCGGAAAGGTGCGCGTCGGTCAGCTCGAGGGACGTGAAAGTCTTGTCGGCGAGACCCTTGCGGGCCTCGGCGAGCGTCAGCGATGTCAAATCGGTCATTTATTGATCGGGCTGCAGAAGAACGGAGACAGGGTCTTGTCGTTGGCCGGGTCGTCTTTCTTGGCGGCTGCTTTCGCGGCGGCCTCGATCTCGTCGAGCACGGCATTGACGGCGACGTTGGGGTCGGCAGCCTTGCCCTGCCGCTCCATCTTGTCGAGATAGTTCATGTAGGCCTGATAGGCCTTCTCATCATCGCAAAGCATGCACATCGGACTTGGTCCTAAGAACTACTCAACAACCTTGGGCACCAGGAAGAAGTGACCTTCGGTCGCGGGCGCGTTGGCAACGATATCGTCGGCGATCTCGCCGTCATTGACCACGTCCTGCCGCTTCTTCATCTGCATCGGGGTGACCGAGGTCATAGGCTCCACGCCCTCGACATTGACCTCCGAAAGCTGCTCGACAAAGGCGAGCATGGCATTGAGCTCGCCTTGAAGATGCGGAACCTCGCCCTCGGAAACCGCAATGCGCGCCAAATGCGCGATGCGGCGGACGGTAGCGGCGTCAACGGACATTATATAAGGCCTCTCACGGCAAAACCTATGTGCCGTATAGCAGAGGCCGGTTTTGCGCCGCAACCGGCGCGGCTGGCCTAGCCGGCCAGCGCTTTCATGCGGGCCAGCGCCGATCTGGCCAGATCCCGGGTCAATTCAGCCGCCGGGACCTCGCGGCTCAGGGCGACGGCCTGGCCGGCCCAGAGATTGGTGAAATCCACCCTGCCCTGCTTTTCGGCAGCCGCCTTCAGCGGCCCCAGCGCGGTCGCAGCATGGGGAAAGGGAGGCGCATCCGGCGAGACCGGGCCGGCCTCGCGCATCAGGCGGTTCTGGACCCCGCGCGCCGGGCGGCCGGTCATGACATTGGTGATGACGGTGGAATCATCCTGCGCTTCGGCGAGCGCCTTGCGGCCGCCCGCGCTGAGCTTGGATTCCGGGCAGCGCAGATAAGCGCTGCCGATCTGCACACCGGATGCACCGAGCGCGAAAGCCGCGGCAATGCCGCGCCCGTCGGCGATGCCGCCGGCAGCAATAACCGGCACCTTCACGGCATCGACGACCTGCGGCACCAGCGCGAAGGTGCCGGGCTGCTCGGCGATCTTGTCGGTCAAGAACATGCCGCGATGACCGCCGGCTTCCGCACCTTGCGCGATGACGGCATCGACGCCGTGCTGTTCCAGCCAGACCGCTTCCTTCACCGTCGTTGCCGACGAGATGACGAGGCAGCCGGCCGCCTTGACGCGCTTGAGCAGCGTCGCGTCCGGCAGGCCGAAATGGAAGCTGACGATTTCCGGCTTCAGCTCCTCGACGACCTCGCAGAAGGAGGCATCAAACGGCGCACGGTTCGCGGCCGTGATCGGCGCGGCGGGATCGAGGCCATGCTCGGTGTAATAGCCCGCGAGCCGCTGCTTCCAGCGCGCCTCGGCGTCGGCCGTAAGGTCAGCCGGCGTGTGGCAGAAGAAGTTCATGTTCACCGGCGCCTTCACGCGCTGACGAATGAGCTTGACCTGCTCGCGCGCCTTCTCCGGCGATAGCATCGCACTCGGCAACGAACCGAGCCCTCCGCCTTCCGCCACGGCGATCACCAGCTCCGCATCCATCACGCCAGCCATCGGCGCCAGCACGATCGGAAATTCGGTCTTGAAGAGGTCGATCAATCGACGGTCGGGCCACATGGTTTTGCTCTCTCGTTCTTACCCTCTCCCCTTGTGGGAGAGGGTGGCTCGCCGCATAGCGGCGAGACGGGTGAGGGGTTTGCATCAGCGGATACAGGCCTCTCTGGTTTTGATTTTGTTCGCCGCGGTTAGAACCCCTCATCCGGCGCTACGCGCCACCTTCTCCCACAAGGGGAGAAGGAAGAACTCCTCTCACTGAATTACGCCGGCCGGTTAGCAGTTGCTCCGCTTCGGTCGCAATCCGTTCGACGATCTCGGCGGCTGGCGGAATATCATGGATCAGCCCGACAGCCTCGCCGGCAAAGACAGCGGCGACCTCAAAATTGCCCGCGGCCTTTGCCGCAGCATACTCGACGCCAACCTCGGCCGCGCGCTGCATCAGCTCGATCTCGCGGCCGGTCCAGCGCCTGATGTGATCGTTGACCAGCGTTCGTGCCGTGAACGGGGCCGGCCAGAACAAGCTCCGCGACCAGTCAGCGACAACGCCGCGCACCGTATCGTTGCTGTTCGCCATGCGAATGCGCTCCTTGGCCTCCTGCGCGCCGTTGGCCTCCACGCTCGCATAGAAGCGCGTGCCGATCAGCACGCCGGATGCGCCCAGCATCATCATGGCGGCAAGGCCCCGGCCGTCGGCGATCCCGCCGGCCGCGACGACCGGCACCCGTTCGGCCGCCAGATCGACGATCGCGGGCACGATGTCGACCGTGGTGCGCGATGCGCCATGGCCGCCGGCTTCGGTGCCCTGCGCGATCAGGATCGCCGCGCCGGCATCGAGCGCCTGCCTGGCCATTTCCTCGCTCTGCACCTGGCAGATCAGTCGCGCACCGCTCGCCCGAATGCGCGGCGCGAACGGCGCGGGATCGCCGAATGACAGCATGATGGCCTGCGGGCGAGCGTCGAGCGCGATGTCGAGCAGTTCGGGCTGCTTTGCCAGGCTCCACGTGATGAAGCCGATACCGAACGGCGCAAAGCCCTTCAGCTCTGCGGTCTCTGTCTCAAGTCGGCCCCGGTCTCCGTATCCGCCACCCAGGATGCCGAATCCGCCGGCCTCGCTGACAGCGCGGGTCAGCCGGCTGCCAGCGATCGTATCCATGGGCGCCGACAGGATCGGATGCCTGATCCCCAGAAGCTCCGTCAGCGGCGTGGCAATCGGCATGGGTCCTCCCGCTCTGGACAGGAAGATTAGGCCCGAATAACATTCTTCAAAATTGAATTCTATAGAACGATGCCATCTCAAATTGGGAACGCGGCCATGGAACTCGGCGACCTCAAGACCTTTGCTGCAGTCGCCCGCACCGGCGGCATCACCCGCGCCGCGGAGGAGCTGAACACCGTGCAATCCAATGTCACCCAGCGCGTGAAGGCGCTGGAGGCGGAGATCGGCACGGCGCTGTTCGAACGCCATAGTCGCGGCATGACGCTGACCGGCGCCGGCAAGCGCCTCCTGCCCTATGCACAGCGGATGGCCGCGTTGTCGCGCGAGGCCGTGCTCGCCGCGCGCGACGATGGCGAGCCAAAGGGACCGCTTGCGATCGGCTCGATGGAAACGACCGCGGCGGTGCGGCTGCCGCCGCTGCTCGCCGATTTCCACCGCCGCTTTCCCGCCGTGCGGCTCTCCTTGCGCACCGCAACCACGGCCGACCTCGTGGCAGGCGTGCTCGAAGGTGCGCTCGACGGTGCCTTCGTCGCAGGTCCGATCGCGCATGTCGACCTCACTGCGACGAGCGCCTTCCGCGAGGAGCTGGTGCTGGTCAGCGCGCGGCGCTGGAGCTCGCTTGCCGAGCTACGCGCCGGCACGCCGGAGTCCGGCCCGACCGCGCTGGTGTTCCGCACCGGCTGCACCTATCGCCAACGGCTCGAGCAGATCTTCGTCGATTTCGGCTGGCCTTCGGCCGCACGCTTCGAGCTCGGCACACTCGACGGCATGATCGGCTGCGTCGCCGCCGACATGGGCGTGACGTTGTTGCCGCGTGCGGTCGTCGAACGCAGCGCCATGAATGGCAGCGTCTCGATCCATACGCTGAGCCCCTCGCATGCGCGCGTCGAGACGCTCTTCATCCAACGCAGCGCCGGACATCGAACCAGCGCGCTCTGCGGTTTTGCCGCCTGCCTGAAGCAGGACGAGGACGTCATCGCCGCTTGACGCGACGCGTCGTTCCATCCCGCGAAATTAGCTGCCACAAATCTGTCGTACTTGAATCGATTTGCGCGCTGCGCTGTTTCAGCTCTCGCAGCGCAGCGCGTTGAAACATTTTGAAGCGCGCGCTCCTTCTGCGCTACGATGCGTCACTGGCCAAGCGCGAAACCATAACGAAGCCAAACATCGGCAAAAACATTGGGAGGACTATCGATGCGCAATACCTTCGTGTTGTGCTGCGTCGCTGCGTTGTCGGCGATATCTGGAACTGCAAGCGCACAGGACTGGACCAAATCGAAATGGGGGCCGAACGACGAGATCGGCGCCGCCAACTACATGACGCCCGAACTCGTGATGAAAGCGGCCTCGCTGGTGAAGACCGGCAAGACCTACGCCCTCGGCATTCCCGTCACGCCGCAGACGCCGGCCTATCCGCCGCGCGCATTCAAGCTCACCATCGTGCAGCCTGGACAGGCCGGCAGCCCGGGTCTCGGTCCCAACAAGGCGACCTATAACGACGACATCCTCGACACCTGGGTCGGCATCGGCAGCCAGCTCGACGGGCTCGGCCATCTTGGCGTCGAGCACGTCTACTACAACGGCAACAAGCTCGCTGATTTCGCCGATCCGAACGGATTGAAGAAGCTCGGCATCGAGAAGGTGCCGCCGATGGTCACGCGCGGCGTGCTGCTCGACATGGCGGCCTACTTCAAGACCGACGTGGTCAAGGAGGGCACCGCCTTCAACGTCAAGGAAATCGAGGAAGCCGCCAAGCAGCAGAACGTCGAGATCCGGCAAGGCGACGTCGTCATCTTCCACACCGGCTGGCTCAGTCTGATCGGCAAGGACGACAAGCGCTATTCGGCGGGCGAGCCCGGCCTCGGTGTCGAAGGCGCGAAGTACCTGACCGGCAAGGGCGTCGTCGCGGTTGGTGCCGACACCTGGGGCCTCGAGGTGCTGCCGTTCGAATCCAAGAACGTGTTCGAGGTGCACCAGATCCTGCTGGCGATGAACGGGACCTACATCCTCGAGAACATGGACACCGCCGCGCTCGCCCGGGACAAGGGTTACGAATTCCTGTTCGTGCTGGGACAGCCGCGCTGGACCGGCGGCGTGCAGGCGATGATCAACCCGATCGCGATCCGCTGAGCTGCAAGCTCCTCACGGGCGAGGACCGCAAGTGCCCTCGCCCGCCCCCTTTCTGACCGCGGCCTGAGGTGCCACCTCCGCAGCGCGACGACGGCCCAGATCGCCTCGACCAGACCGAACGGCCAGGCGCCCTGGAGAAAACCGTAGGCCGAGCCGAGCGCGCAGGACGCCGCGAACACCAGCACGAACCAGTGGCTGCGATCTTCCAGGGCGTAAGTGACCAGCATCGCCGTCACGGCGAACAGCCCGAATAATGTCAACGCATCCATGTTCCGGGTTCACTCCGCGGCGCGACGCGTGATATGCGCTAAATCCATGCCGGCTCTTATCCTGCCTCTCGTCGATGCTGCAACCCACTGGCCCGCGCGCGGCGCGCTGGTCGGGCTCGATTTGGGCACCAAGACCATCGGCGTTGCCGTGTCCGACCCGGACCGGCGGCTTGCGACCGGCGTCGAGACGGTCCAGCGCAAGCAGTTCAAGCAGGATGCCGCTCGTCTTCTCGCAATTGCGGCCGAGCGCAAGGCGGCCGGTTTCGTGCTGGGCCTGCCCATCAACATGGACGGCAGCGAGGGCCCGCGCGCGCAATCCACCCGCGCCTTCGCCCGCAACCTTGCCGGCCTGACCGCCCTTCCCATCGGCCTCTGGGACGAGCGCCTCTCGACCGCGGCGGTCGAGCGCGAGCTGATCGGCATGGACGTCAGCCGCGCCAAGCGCGCCGAGGTGATCGACGAGCATGCCGCGATCTTCATCCTGCAAGGCGCGCTCGACCGCCTCGCCAATCTTCGCGCCGCCTCGGGGACTGACTGATCCATGGCCGTCGTGATCGCGGCGCTGCTGCCGGTCTTCATCCTCATCGTGCTCGGCGTGGTGCTGAAGCGCAGCCTGATGCGGCTCGACACGCAATGGCACGGGCTGGAGCGGCTGACCTATTTCGTGCTGTTTCCGATGCTGCTGATCCAGACGCTGGTAAAGGCCGACCTCTCCAAGGTGCCGGTCGCCGGCGTCGGCGGCGCGCTGCTGCTGTCAGCGCTCGCGATGTCGCTGCTTTGCCTCGCGCTCCGCCCCGCGCTGGCGCGGCTCGGTATCGACGGTCCCGCCTTTACCTCGATCTTCCAGGGTGCGACACGCTGGCAGACCTTCGTCGGGCTGTCCGTCTGCGCCAACATGTTCGGCGACGTCGGGCTGGCGCTCGCCTCGGTCGCCATGGTTGCCATCATTCCGCTCGTCAACGTGTTCAGCGTCGCCGTGCTCGCGCATTATGCCGCGCCCGAAAAGCAATCCGGCCGCGCCATCGTCATGACATTGGTCCGCAATCCCCTGATCTGGGCCTGCGCGATCGGGCTCTTCGTCAATGTCACCCATCTGCCGCTGCCGAAACTCTGGCATGAGGTGGCCGACGCGCTCAGCCGTTCCTCGCTCGCGATCGGCCTGCTCGTCACCGGCGCGGGATTGCATCTCGAAGGCCTGCTGCGCCCGAGCGCCGGCGCTGCCATCGGCGTCGCTTTCAAGCTCGTGCTGATGCCCGCACTTGCCCTCGCCCTCGCCGTCTGGTTCGGGCTGTCAGGCGAGAGCCTGGCGATCGTCGCGATCTGCTCGGCGGTCCCGACCTCGTCGAGCGCCTATGTCCTCGCCCGCCAGATGGGCGGCGATGCGCCGCTGCTGGCGCAGATCATCACGCTGCAGACGATCTTTGCGGCGATCACGATGCCGGTAGCGATCGCGCTGGTGGCCTAGCTCCCCAACCACATCGTCAGCACCACGGCGGTCAAATTGTTCAGCGCGTGCAGGATGATGGTGAGCCAGAGCGAGCCCGCGCGATAGCGCATGTAGCCGAACCACAGGCCGATGGTGAAGACTTCGGCGAGGAAGTACATGTCGTATTGCAGGTGCACGATTGTCCAGACCAGCGACGACAAGAGGATCGCGCCCGGTACCCGCAGGAAGCTCGCCGACCAACCCCGATAAAGGAATCCGCGCGCCAGAATCTCTTCCGACATCGGCGCGGCCACGCTGAAGGCGAACAGAAGCAACAGCGCCGCCCCCTTGTCGCGACCGGATTTCAACAGATCAGTCATGAAGCCCGGCGTCGCCTCGCGGCCGAGCGCGCGCGACATCGTCTCCCAGACCAGCACGATCAGGATGAGGCCGACGGCACCCAACAGGAGCTGCTTCCAGGACGGCCAATGCAGCGCGAGATAGTCGACGAAGGAGGCTTTCTTGATGCGAATGGCGAGCCACACCGCGATAAGCGTCGCCGGCAGGCCCATGATGACCGACAGCGCGAGCGTCTGCGGCTCGTGGCCGACGAGCTGGACCGAGGCGAGGTCCATGGGAAGACCACGCTGCGCGGCCAGCAGAACGACGGCGCCGATCTGCCCGACGAACATCGCGACGAAGACGAAGAGGCCCCACAGCGCCGTGCCCCAGAACTTCCAGACGCGTGGCGCCTGCTCCGCAGGCGTCAGGGTCAGCGGGGGATGATCGGGATTGAGGGAGTCCATCAGGAGGCTTTCGTTAGTAAGCGCTAACTATCGGGAAGTCGTCATGCCCGGGCTTGTCCCGGGCATCCACGTTCTTCGCGCCGCAACTCAAGACGTGGATGGCCGGGACAAGCCCGGCCATGACGATGTGGATCGAAAATGCCTCAATCACGGCAGCGCCCGGTCCAGCAGCGCGCGCACCTCGCCGCTCGCCAGCTCCACCGCGCCATACATGCTGGCGTGATTGGCGGCGAGACGCGTGGCGGCGAACAGCTCGGCGTGCTGCGGTGACACGCCGTTGAGCGCCGCGGCAGCCGCAAGCAGCGCCAGCTTCTCGACCGCAAGCCGTGCGATGCGTTCGCCATCGGCGCGGCGGAAGGTCTTGCCGATGAACGCGACCGTCTCCCCGGCCCCAGGCAAGCCCTTCGTCTCGGCCGCGAGCGATTGCAGCACCGCCATCGCCGGCTCCGGTTCGCGCGCCAGCGCGCGGAGCACGTCGAGGCACATCACGTTGCCCGACCCTTCCCAGATCGCGTTGACCGGCGCCTCCCGATAGTGCCGCGCCAGAATGCCGTCCTCGACATAGCCATTGCCGCCGAGGCATTCCATGGCTTCATAGAGGAACGGCGGCGCGCTCTTGCACGTCCAGTATTTGATCGCGGGCGTCAACAGCCGCATATAAGCGGCCTCCGCCGCATCGTGCGGCATGCGGTCGAAGGCGCGGCAGAGCCGCATCACCAGCGCGGTGATCGCCTCGACATGCAGCGCCATGTCCGACAGCACGGCCTGCATCAGCGGCTGGTCGGCAAGATGCTTCTGGAACACGCTGCGGTGACGGGCGTGATGCAGCGCGTGCGCCAGCCCCGAGCGCATCAGGCCGACGGAGGCGATCGCGCAATCCTGCCGCGTCAGCTGCACCATCTGGATGATGGTACGGATACCCTTGCCCTCCTCGCCGATCCGTTCGGCGTAGGCGCCTGTGAATTCGACCTCGGACGAGGCATTGGAGCGATTGCCGAGCTTGTCCTTCAGCCGCTGGAACTGGATCGCATTCACGGAGCCATCCGGCGCGAAGCGCGGCATGAAGAAACAGGTCAGCCCGCCATCGGCCTGTGCCAGCACCAGAAACGCGTCGCACATCGGCGCCGACATGAACCATTTATGGCCGGTGATGCGATAGGCCTCCCCCTCGCGCACCGCGCGGGTCAGGTTGGCGCGCACGTCGGTGCCGCCCTGTTTCTCGGTCATGCCCATGCCGAGCGTCATGCCGCGCTTGTCCCACCACGGCGCGAAGCTCGGGTCGTAGCTCCTGGTCGATAGCACCGGCATCACGCGCGCGAGCAGGTCCGGCTGCGTCGCCAGCGCACCAACGGAGGCGCGCGTCATCGTGATCGGACAGAGGTGGCCGGTCTCGACCTGCGCAGCGATGTAGAATTTTGCTGCCCGAATGACTTCGGCGGCATCGCCCGCAGGCTTTCCATCCGCGGTCCAGGTCGAATTGTGCACGCCGGCGTGCGCAGAGTGCGCCATCAGCTCGTGATAGACGGGATGAAACTCGACCTGGTCGCGCCGGTTGCCCTTGGCGTCGAAGGTGCGCAGCTTTGGCGTGTTCTCGTTCGCGGCGCGCCCGCGGTCGGCCATCGCGGCCGAGCCCCATTGCTTGCCGAACTCGGACAGCTCGCGTTCCGCTGCCGCACCGCCATTGGCCTTGACCGCCTCGACCAGCGGCCGATCCACGGCGAACAGGTCGATATCCTCGAACGGCGGCGATTGATTGAAGACCTCGTGGGTCGCGAAGCTCGGCTGGGTCATCAGTTTCCTCGGCGCAGACTTTAGTTCCGGCGCGGCTGGATCGGGAAATCATAGGCTGCCCCACCGGCCCCTGGCAGGGAAAAATGCCACCACTCCTTCGAATAGTTCACAAAGCCTTGCCTTGCCATTGCAGCAACCAGCCGCTTGCGCCAGATGCGCTGGTCCGGCGTGATCGACGGTGCCGCGGTATAGCCTTTCGTGTCGGTACAGTCGTAGCCGGTGCCCATGTCGACACTGCCTTCCGGCGCGCGCGTCTCGACCGAGGCCGTACAGTCGGCATAGGTCCTCGAGGCGTCGTACTTGCCCGAATTGTCAGCTTTGAGATCGACCAGCGTGAGATCGAGTGCTGCACCGGTAGAGTGCTGCGAGCGGCTCGCGATGTAGCCGAGGCGGAATAGCTCGGTCTTGGGGATCTCCGGATTGTAACGCCGCTCGGCGGCGGTCTCGTGGCCGTTCTGCGACCACTTGACCATGTCGAGCGAGGCCCGCGCCGGCCGGTAGCAGTCAAACATTTTGAGCGACAGGTTTTGCCCCGCCAGCTCCTCCTGCACCGCCCTCAGCCGCAGCCCCACCTCCCTTTTGACCACGCACTCTCCGGCGCCATAGCCGGCAAGCGGACGCCCGACGAAATTGTTCGACGTGGCGTAGCGGATGTCCTGGATGATGCTGGGATCGATGTCGCGCAGATAGGCGAAGCCGCCGGGGAGCGATTGGGCGTGGGCGGGCGAACCGATAGCTATCACGACAGTCGCAATCAGAAGTGATCTCACGCTATGGCCTCCGCACCGTCATGGCCGGGCCTGTCCCGGCCATCCACGTTCTTTTGCGTCAAATGCGATAGAAGATCGTGGATGCCCGGGACATAGGCAAGCGGAAGCGACGCCGTCCTTCGGACGGCTAAGCCCGGGCATGACGGAGGGGATGACGTCGCGCCGCCCGCGCCGACAGATCGGGGGATAACTCCCATCCCGCCGTTTGCCCCTTGCTCCCCCCGCCATCCCCCCCTATAGCTCTGCTTTTAATGACATCGAAATCGACCTTCGTCCTCGGCCACCGGCATTTGCTGGGCATCGAGGGCCTTTCCGCGGCCGACATCACCGGCCTCCTCGACCTGTCCGAAGAATATGTCGAGCTCAACCGTCAGGTTGACAAGAAGCGCACCGTCCTGCGGGGACGGACGCAGGTGAACCTCTTCTTCGAGGCCTCCACCCGGACCCAGTCCTCGTTCGAGCTCGCCGGCAAGCGCCTCGGCGCGGACGTCATGAACATGTCGGTGTCCTCCTCGTCCATGAAGAAGGGCGAGACGCTGATCGACACCGCGATGACGCTGAACGCGATGCATCCGGACATCCTGGTGATGCGCCATCACGCCTCCGGCGCGGTGGAACTGCTGGCGCGCAAGGTTGACGGTTCCGTGATCAACGCCGGCGACGGCGCCCATGAGCATCCGACGCAGGCCTTGCTCGACGCGCTCACCATCCGCCGCAACAAGGGCCGGATCGAAGGGCTCGTGGTCGCGATCTGCGGCGACGTGCTGCATTCGCGCGTCGCCCGCTCCAACATCATCCTGCTCAACACGATGGGCGCCCGCGTCCGCGTGGTCGGCCCCACCACGTTGTTGCCGCCCGGCATCGAGCGGATGGGCGTCGAGGTCGCGCGCGACATGCGCGAGGGGCTCAACGGCGCGGATATCGTCATGATGCTGCGGCTCCAGCGCGAGCGCATGAACGGCTCCTTCGTGCCGTCGTCGTCCGAATATTTCCACTATTTCGGGCTCGACCAGAAGAAACTAGCCTACGCCAAGCCGGATGCACTCGTGATGCATCCCGGCCCCATGAACCGCGGCGTGGAGATCGACTCGATCGTGGCCGACGGCGCGCAGTCCCTGATCCGCGAACAGGTGGAGATGGGCGTCGCCGTGCGCATGGCGGTGCTCGAAGCGCTCGCCCGTAACCTGCCGAACGCGTGATGCCGATGTTGACCGATCGCCGCCCCATCCTGCTCGCCAACGCCCGCGTCGTCGATCCCTCCAGGGATTTCGACGGTGTCGGCGACGTCCTCATCGCCGATGGTATCATCCGCGAGACCCGCCGCGGTATTGGCGCTGCCGGCGTCCCCGAGGGCACCGACATCGTCAACTGCGCCGGCAAGGTCGTCGCGCCCGGCCTGATCGACATGCGCGCCTTCGTCGGCGAGCCCGGCTTCAGCCATCGCGAGACCTTCGCCACCGCGAGCCAGGCGGCCGCGACCGGCGGCATCACCACCATCATCTGCCAGCCCGACACGTCTCCGGTGATCGATAACTCGGCGACCGTCGACTTCGTGATGCGCCGCGCCCGCGACACCGCCATCGTCAACATCCAGCCGATGGCGGCACTCACCAAGGGCATGCACGGCGAGGAGATGACCGAGTTCGGCCTGTTGAAGGCCGCTGGCGCCGTCGCCTTCTGCGATAGCGCCAGAAGCGTGACCAATGCGCAGGTGATGCGCCGCGCGCTGACTTACGCGCGGGATTTCGACGCGCTGATCGTCCACTACACCGAGGACCCCGATCTCGTCGGCGAGGGCGTGATGAACGAGGGCGAGTTCGCATCGCGGCTCGGCCTCGTGGGCATCCCAAATGCCGCCGAGGCGGTGATGCTCGAACGCGACATGCGCCTCGTGGCGTTGACCGGCGGCCGCTATCACGCGGCCTCGCTGACCTGCATCGACTCGCTCGACATCCTGCAGCGCGCGCGCGATGCCGGGCTCGCCGTCAGCGCCTCGGTCTCGATCAACCATCTGGCGCTGAACGAGAACGACATCGGTCCCTACCGGTCGTTCCTGAAACTGTCGCCCCCGCTGCGCACCGAGAACGACCGCCGCGCGCTGGTGGCCGCAATCGCCTCCGGCCTCCTCGACGTCATCATGTCCGACCACAATCCGCAGGACGTCGAGGTCAAGCGCCTGCCGTTCGCGGAAGCCGCTCCCGGCGCCGTCGGTCTGGAAACCATGCTGCCCGCCGGCCTGCGCCTCGTTCACAACGGCGAGCTGGAACTGAAGACGCTGATCCGGGCGATGTCGTCCCGCCCGGCCGAGCTGCTCGGCCTGGCTGGCGGAACCTTACGCGCCGGAAGCCCGGCCGACGTCATCGTGATCGACCCCGATGTGCCCTGGGTGGTCGATCCCGCCGACCTCAAATCGCCCTGCAAGAACACCCCGTTCGACGAGGCCCGCTTTACAGGCCGCGTGGTGCGCACCATTGTCGGCGGCCGGACGGTGTATGAGCATGTCTGACGTGCGCGATCCCTCGACATTGAGATCCAGCCTTTGGAGCTGCTGCCATGGGGCTTGAAGCATTCCTGCCGGTGGCCTTCGTCATCGGCTACCTGCTCGGCTCGATTCCGTTCGGGCTGATTCTGACCAGGCTCGCCGGCACGCAGGATATCCGCTCGATCGGCTCCGGCAGCATCGGTGCCACCAATGTGCTGCGCACCGGACGCAAGAGCCTTGCTGCGGGCACCCTGCTGCTCGACGCGCTCAAGGGCACCGTGGCCGTGGTGATCGCCGGTTACATTGCAGGCCCCAATGCCGCCATGGTGGCCGGGCTCGGCGCCTTCCTCGGCCATCTCTTCCCGGTCTGGCTCAAGTTCAAAGGCGGCAAGGGCGTCGCCGTCTATATCGGCATCCTGCTCGGCCTGTTCTGGCCCGGCGCACTGGTGTTCTGCCTGCTCTGGCTGGCGACCGCCTTCACCACCCGCTACTCCTCGCTGTCGGCGCTGGTGGCGGCGTTCATCACGCCGATGTTCCTGTGGTGGTTCGGGCACCTCGCGCTCGCAGCACTGTTCGCGGTGCTGACGCTGCTCTTGTTCTACGCGCATCGCGAGAACATCAAGCGATTGCAAGGGGGCAAGGAAAGCCGGATCGGCGAGAAGGCTTAGAGCGTTTTCGAGCGAAGTGGAGACCGGCTCGCGTCAAGACAACGCGTCAAAACAAGAATCCAAAGCCGGGCATCTACGGATATCGAAGTGCCCTTTCTGCATTATATCTCAAATCCTGTTCGCAACTTGCGGCCGAATCACGGTTGTATTGGCGAAAGGGTCCGGGGCCTGTCATCCTGACGGCCGAGATGGCGTTACGCGGTTGCTCAGAATGAGCGAGAAGATTGTCGACGCGCATGACGGAGTTGGTTCGCTGGGTGCTTCCTGCACCGCAGCAAGCCGGCTGCTCTCGACGACCAATATCTGGTCCGACGCGCCCTCGCCTCCGCCATCGCCGAAACCTCTTCCGGTTTTGCCGCCAGCGTCGCAAGCCGATGTGATCGCGCAAGCGCCTGCGACGGTCGAGGTCGCGAGCACGACCGCACCGGTCGCGCCCGTGCAGCCGCGTTCCAACCAATGGCCGCCGCGAAGACTGTCGCTGGCGCTGCAGGGCGGCGGCACCTTTGCCGCCTTCACATGGGGCGTGCTGGAGCGGCTGCTGGAAGAGCCCGGCATCGAGATCGACACCATCAGCGGCGCCAGTGCCGGCGCCATCAATGCGCTCCTGCTCGCCTCCGGCCTCGCGGAGGGCGGCCGCGAAGCTGCACGTAGCCGGCTGAACCGCTTCTGGCTCCGCCTGATGCACGAGGCCTCGTTCCGCTCGCTGATGCTGGTCGGCGGCTTCTCGCCGGCGGGAAGCTCGGTCGCTTTCGGTCCGACGTTGCGCTCCGGCCAGTTCGATCCGTTCGATCTCGATCCGCTGCGGCAGGCGCTGTCGCGCGACATCAATTTCGCCGTCCTGCTTAATCCGGACTGCCCGAAGCTCTTGATCGCGGCGACGCGGATCCGCGACGGGCAGCAGCAAATCTTCCGCAACGACGCCCTCACCGCCGACGTCGCGCTGGCCTCGACCTGCCCGCCGCTGGTTCACTGCGCCGTCGAGATCGACGGCGAGGCCTATTGGGACGGCGGCTTCGGCGGCAACCCGCCGCTGCTGCGGCTGGCGCAGGAGACGACGACCTCCGACGTCCTGCTCGTCCAGGTTACGCCGGCGCGCGACAGCTACGTGCCGATCACCCTCGCCGCGATCGACCGTCGGCTCGACCAGATCGCGGCCAACGCCGCGCTCAGTGCCGAGATCGCGGCGCTGGAATGGGCGCAGTCGCATGCAGCCTCCTCGCTGCGGCTCACGAGGATCGCGGCAGAAGACTCCGTTGACGGGCTGGCGCAGCGCTCATCGACCGATCTCGGCCGCGGCTTCATTCGGCTGCTGCACCGGAGCGGCCGCGCAGCCGCCGAGCGCTGGCTCGGGCAAGGCACGACGAGCAACGAGGCCCAACGCAGATTGCCCGCGGCCGAACCGGCGCTAGCCTGACTTCGCCAGCGAGTCCTCCAGGAACCACGCCGCCGCGAGTGCGCGTGCGTCATTGCCGAAGCGCGCGATCAGCTGCACGCCGATCGGCAGGCCACCCACCTTCAGCACCGGCACGTTGACGCTAGGATTACCCATCAGCGTCCAGAGCCGGTTGTAGCGGGGATCGCCGGTGGTCGCGAGCTCCTTGGCCGGCGCCGTCCCCGGCGCCGAATAGGTCAGGAGCACGTCAAAACCCTCGAACAGCTCACTAAGCTCGCGGCGGCCACGACGGGCGATCCGGCGTGCCTCGTCATAATCCTTTGGCGTCAGGCCGACCGTCGCATCGAGGCTGGCGCGCAGCAGTGGCTCGATCTCATCGTGACGTTCGGAGAATTCCCAGGCGAGCGCGCGATGCGCCTCGAATTCCATGACGACCGGATGGATGCGCCAGGCCTCCTGCACCGCCTCGGGCAGGTCGATGGCCTGCACACTGGCACCGGCGCGCTCCGCGGCCTTGATCGCGGCCAGCAAGCCCTCTTCCGCCGCCGGCTCGACGGCGCCGGCGAACTCCTGCCTGACCACGCCGATGCGCGGCGACTTCGCCGGAACGATGCCGGAAAATTCGCTGCGGCCCGTCATCGCCAAAAGTCCGCGCGCGAGATCCTCCGCACGCGCGCCGAACAGGCCGACCGTGTCGAGCGCCCACGAGTAGCATTTGACGCCGACCGTCGGCAGCATGCGGAACGACGGCTTGATCGCAGCGGTCCCGCAATAGGCGGCGGGCCGGATCACCGAGCCACCGGTCTGGGTGCCCAGCGCCAGCGGGATCATGCCGGCGCCGACGGCTGCGGCCGAGCCCGCGGACGAACCGCCCGGCGAATGGCCGAGATTATGCGGATTGAGCGTCGGGGTCGGATCGCGCGAGGCGAAAGCCGTGGTCGTGGTCTTGCCGATGATGGTGGCACCTGCCCGCTTCAGCATCATCACCACCGGCGCATCCGAACGCGGCTGCCAGCCGCGATAGATTTCCGAGCCCATCTCGGTCGGCATATTGGCGGTGTCGATGATGTCCTTGATGCCGACCGCGATGCCGCGCAGCGGACCGGAGGCCTGCGCCTTTGCGGATTTGTCGTGACGGACGAAGGCACGGACGTCCTTCTCCTTGGCCTCGATCGCCGCATGCGACTGGGCGATGGCGGCATCGGGCGACAACTCGCCGGCTTCAATGCGGCGCTGGAGGTCGGCGAGTGAGATCATGGCAAAATCCTTCTTATTGGATCGCTTTTAGCATCGGGGCGAGGTCGCGCAAGCACACGTCACTGTTGCGCAACGCCCTCAGGTTGTTCCATGCTGCGCCTGCAAGGAGACGCCGTGGACGCCATCAATCCGAGCGTGGAGCTGACCGAGGCTGATCGGATCGACCGTCTGCGGCTGATCCGCTCCGACAATGTCGGGCCCCGCACATTCCGCTCGCTGGTCGATCATTTCGGCAGCCCGCGCGCCGCGCTGGAGCGGCTGCCGGATCTGGCGCGCCGCGGCGGTGCGCAGCGATCGGGGCGTATCTGTAGTGCCGATGAAGCCAAGGCCGAGCTCTCTGCGAGCCGCAAGTTCGGCATCGCCTGGCTCGCGCCAGGCGAGGACGGCTATCCGGCGCGGCTGGCGATGATCGACGATGCGCCGCCACTGCTTGCCGTGCGCGGCGACACCAAAACCTTGATGCGGCCGATGATCGCGATCGTCGGCTCGCGCAATGCCTCCGGCGCCGGACTGAAATTCGCAGGCATGCTCGCGCGCGAGCTCGGCGAAGCCGGTTTCGTCGTCATCTCCGGGCTCGCCCGCGGCGTCGATCAGGCCGCGCACCGCGCGAGCGTCGAGGGCGGCACGATCGCGGTACTCGCCGGTGGACATGACTGCATCTATCCGCCCGAGCATGGTGATCTCCTCACAGCGATCCTCGACCACGCGGGCGCCGCGATCTCCGAGATGCCGCTCGGCCACGAGCCGCGCGCCCGTGACTTCCCTCGCCGCAACCGATTGATCTCCGGCGCCTCGCTCGGCGTGGTCGTGGTGGAAGCAGCGCACCGCTCGGGTTCGCTGATCACCGCGCGCATGGCGGCCGAACAGGGCCGCGAAGTGTTCGCGGTACCGGGTTCGCCGCTCGATCCGCGTGCCGCGGGTGCCAACGATCTGATCAAGCAGGGCGCTACGCTCGTCACGGAAGCCGCCGACATCGTCAACGCGGTGCAGCCGATCATGGAGCGGCCGCTGATGATTCCTGCGAGCGAGCCCGACAGCGAGCCGTTCGAGAGCGATCCGCAAGGCGACGACCGCGACCAGATCACCGGCCTGCTCGGGCCCGCCCCTGTTACGATCGACGACCTCGTGCGGATGTCGGGCGCCTCGCCTGCGATCGTGCGCACCGTGCTGCTGGAGCTCGAGCTTGCCGGAAAGATCGAGCGCCATGGCGGCGGGCTGGTTTCGCTGCTTTAGCTAGTCACCCTTTGCATCGAAACGCGCCCGCGCCGCCTCGATCTGGCCTTGGTGCTCCCTCGCCCACAAACCGAGCGCCACGACAGGCTGTTGGAGACCGCGGCCGAGATCGGTCAGTTCGTAATCCACGCGCGGCGGAATGGTAGGATAGATCGTGCGCGTCACGAGCCCGTCGCGCTCGAGCCCGCGGAGCGTCAGGGTCAGCATCCGCTGCGAAATGCCTGCGATCATGCGCTTGAGCTCGTTGAACCGCCGCGGCCCGTCACCGAGCATCATGATCACGAACACGCTCCATTTGTCGCCGACCCGGGCGAGGATCGAGGCGACGCCGCGGCAGTCGGCATGATCAGGGTGCGGCGCCTGCAAGGCAGGCAAATCGCTGTGTGTCGGTTCCAAAGATGTGCCCATGGCTCAAAAATGTGCGTTCTTGCGGGGGTTTCGATAGTCACTCATGTAGCGCTGGTTACAAACTTATACCAGGGTGATCCCAAATGAAACTCCTCCATATCGACTCCAGCGTCCTCGGCCCCCACTCCGTCTCCCGGCAGGTCTCCGCCGCCATCGTCGACCGGCTGCGGCAGGCGACGCCGTCGCTTGAGGTCGTCTACCGCGACCTGACCCAGAGCCCGCTCGCTCACCTCTCCGGCTCGCACCTCGCGGCCGCGCAAGGCGCCCCTGCGCCGGCGGAACTCGGACCTGACCTCGCCGCCAGCAAGGCTGCGCTGGAGGAGTTCCTGGCCGCCGACATCGTCGTGATCGGCGCGCCCATGTACAATTTCACGATTCCCAGCCAGCTCAAGGCCTGGATCGACCGAGTCCTGGTGGCGGGGAAGACTTTCAGCTACGGGGCGAACGGACCGCAGGGGCTTGCCGGCGGCAAGCGTGTGATCCTGGCGATCTCGCGCGGCGGCTATTACGGCGCGGAGACGCCCTACGCAGCGCTGGAGCATCTGGAAACCTACTTGCGCGGTGTATTCGGCTTCATGGGCATTCAAAATCCCGAATTCATCGCCGCAGACGGCATTCAGGTCGGCCCCGAGCATCGCGAGAAGTCGCTCGCAAGCGCGCTTGCGGCGGCAACCAGCCTCCGCGCAGCCTGAGGCCACGTGGAAAATCAGCCGCCGCCGGACTGCGCGGCGGCTGATGCCTGCGCGCGATCTGCGAAGCTAAAACCAGACGCCCTGCATGCCCACGATCACGGCAATCAGCGAGACGAACAGGCCGATCCCGGAAAACAGCGCCACCGCCACGAATTCGGAGGTGTCTGAGCGCCTTGCCGGAATGACGGATTGTTCGGTGAAAATACGCGGCGCTGAAATCGGCGAAAAAATGCGAGCTGCCTTTGGCATGACGGGCTCCCTTAAATGAGTCTTGTGACCCCTGCCCGTAAAAATGTCTTGGCAGACGGCGCGAAGGTTCAACGCGTCACGCAAGGTTCAGAGAATACAACTTTGATGGAACTGGCCGGCGCGACCGCTTCCGCTGCGCCGACCGATTCAATTTTCGTCTGATTTGATCAGCCGCGATAGATCGGCGCGCCGCTTGGAGATGCGACCGCGCCGCCGTCGACGAAGATTTCCTGGCCCTGCACATGCGCGGAATCATCCGAGGCCAGGAACAACACCGTCTTCGCAACGTGATCGGTTTCGCCAATGCGCCCGAGTGGCGTCGACAGCGCGATCCGCTTCTCGAACGCCTTCTCGGCTTCCGGCGTCGCGGTCGCAGGCCCCCAGATCGGCGTACGGGTCGCACCGGGCGCGACGACGTTGACGCGGATGCCGCGCGGCGAGAGCTCCGAAGCCATGATCCGCGCCATCGCGCGCACGCCCGCCTTCGCTGCACCGTAGGCCGAGTAACCGGGAATGCCGAGCACCGAGATCACCGAGCCGTTGAGGATGATCGAGCCGTTGTCGTTGAGATAAGGCAGCGCCGACTGAACGGTGAAGAAGACGCTGGTGAGGTTGGTGCTGATGACCTTTTCGAAAACCTCCAGGGTCGCCGAGCCGAGCGGCGTGCCGCCGGCGATGCCGGCATTCGCGAACACGATGTCGAACTTGCCGAATTTTTCGGCGCCCCGCTTGATCGCAGCTTCAGTCGCGGCGATGTCCGTGGCATCGGCGGCGAGCGCGAGCGCGTTGGGCCCAAGCTCCTTCGCGGCGGCCTCCAGCGTCGCCTTGTTGCGTCCGGTGACCACCACCTTCGCGCCTTCGGCGACGAACAGCTTTGCGGTCGCAAGACCAATGCCGCTGTTGCCGCCGGTGATCAAGGCCGTCTTGTTTTTCAGTCTCACGTTCGCCTCCAGTGGTTGCATCATAAAACCAAGTTGCCATCTAGGGCATGTGGTTTTATAATGCAACCACACAAGCGTGTGATCGGCGCCAGACTTGGCGAATGCTGTGGGACTTAGACGGTGGTGAAACGAACGAGCTTCGAAGGCGATTCCTGCCCGGTCGCACGGGCGCTGGAAGCAATCGGCGATTGGTGGTCGCTGCTGATCATCCGTGAGGCGCTGTCCGGCCAGCGCCGCTTCGGCGAGTTTCAGAGCAAGCTCGGCATGGCCAAGAACATCCTGTCGGCGCGGCTGCGCGCGCTGGTCGATCACGGCATTCTGGCGACCGCCCCCGCCTCCGACGGCAGCGCTTATCAAGAATACGTGCTGACGCCAAAGGGCCGCGGCGCCTTCCCGATCCTGGTGGCGCTGCGGCAATGGAGCGAGGAGTTCGACGATCGTCCCGAGGAAATCGCGACCATCCTGGTCGATCGCGCAAAGGGCCGCCCGGTGAAGAAGCTGGAACTGCACGCAGAGGACGGACGGCGGCTCAGCTCGGCGGAGACGACGTTGAAGCCGCGGCTCGCGCGACGGCGAAGGTCGGTCTGACAGCGCCGAACCACCGCGACACCGTCTTGCGAGCGTAGCGAAGCAATCCAGAGTCTTTCCGCTGAGGCAGTCTGGATTTGCTTCGCTACGCTCGCAATGACGCCGTTAGAGCGGCGCTCCCAACGCTCTTCCCGTCACCCTGAGGCGCTCGCCTCTTCGGCGAGCCTCGAAGGGCGACGGCCCGGCTGCATCTCGGCCGTGCATCCTTCGAGGCTCCCGGCGCGATGCATTGCATCGCGCCACTCGCGCCTCAGGATGACGGAACTGATAGAGGCGCCGGTCTCACGACAGCTTGCGCCTGCTCCGCAGCCGCAAATGCTCGTCGGCCTCGAGCTGCGTCATGCCCAATAAATAATGCAACACGTGCAGCTTGTGGCGCTCGGCGAGCTTGCGCAGGGCAGCCGTCTGCTCGGCAATGAAGGCGACCGCCTCATCCGCCCCGCCTTCGCCCGGTTCCTCGTGGCGCGAGCCCCCCGCCACGCCTGATGCGGCGCGCGGCCGTTTCTTTCCTGGCTTAGTCACCAGACCCCACCCCGAATCCATGCCCCGCGGAAACATTACGCCGACATCGGCCGCAACTCCAAGGTGGTATTCTGCAACTTTCTCGATATGAAACTTTTCCCATCGCGGCGGCTTTCAACACGCTTCGATTTGACAGGAACGACCTCACCACCCATGTTCGGGTCGAAACGGCCGACCCGAGTCCTTTCGTTTTCGGCCCAAGTTTTTCCCATAAGTTACTGGAACTACATGAATATCGTCATTGTGGAGTCGCCGGCGAAAGCCAAGACGATCAACAAATATCTGGGCTCGTCCTACGAGGTTCTGGCCTCGTTCGGCCATGTCCGCGACCTGCCCGCCAAGAACGGCTCCGTCGATCCCGAGGCCAATTTCAAGATGATCTGGGAGGTCGACCCCAAGGCGGCCGGCCGGCTCAACGACATCGCCAAGTCCCTGAAGAACGCCGACCGCCTGATTCTCGCCACCGACCCTGATCGCGAGGGCGAGGCCATCTCCTGGCACGTGCTGGAGGTGCTGAAGGAAAAGCGCGCGCTGAAGGACCAGAAGATCGAGCGGGTGGTGTTCAACGCCATCACCAAGCAGGCCGTCACGGACGCGATGAAGCATCCGCGCCAGATCGACGGTGCGCTGGTCGACGCCTATATGGCGCGCCGCGCGCTCGATTATCTGGTCGGCTTCACCCTCTCCCCCGTGCTGTGGCGCAAGTTGCCGGGCGCCCGCTCCGCCGGCCGCGTGCAGTCGGTGGCGCTGCGCCTCGTCTGCGACCGCGAGCTCGAGATCGAGAAGTTCGTCGCGCGCGAATATTGGTCGCTGATCGCGACCCTGCTGACCCCGCGCGGCGATGCGTTCGAGGCCCGCCTCGTCGGCGCTGACGGCAAGAAGATCCAGCGTCTCGACATCGGCACCGGTGCGGAAGCCGAGGATTTCAAGAAGGCGCTGGAAACGGCGGCCTACGCCGTGACCTCGGTCGACGCAAAACCGGCCCGGCGCAATCCGCAGGCGCCCTTCACGACCTCGACGTTGCAGCAGGAAGCCAGCCGCAAATACGGCTTTGCGCCGGCGCACACGATGCGCATCGCCCAGCGCCTCTATGAAGGCATCGACATCGGCGGCGAGACCACCGGGCTCATTACTTATATGCGTACCGACGGCGTGCAGATCGCGCCCGAGGCGATCACGCAGGCGCGCAAGGTGATCGGCGAGGATTACGGCAACGCCTATGTGCCGGATGCGCCGCGCCAGTACCAGGCCAAGG
This sequence comes from Bradyrhizobium sp. 141, assembly GCF_023074055.1. Taxonomy (GTDB): domain Bacteria; phylum Pseudomonadota; class Alphaproteobacteria; order Rhizobiales; family Xanthobacteraceae; genus Bradyrhizobium. Next base: position 20,601 of record NZ_JADPKR010000085.1, on the reverse strand, counting down.
CCAAGAACGCGCAGGAAGCGCACGAAGCGATCCGCCCGACCGACATGTCCCGTCGCCCCGACAGCATGACCCGCAGGCTCGATGCCGATCAGGCGAGACTCTATGAGCTGATCTGGAAGCGCACCATCGCGAGCCAGATGGAATCGGCCGAGCTCGAGCGCACCACCGTCGACATCACGGCGAAGGCAGGCTCCCGCACGCTGGAGCTGCGCGCCACAGGCCAGGTCGTCAAGTTCGACGGCTTCCTCGCGCTCTACCAGGAGGGCCGCGACGACGAGGAAGACGAGGATTCCCGCCGCCTGCCCGCGATGAGCCCGAACGACGCGCTCAAGCGGCAGAGCCTGTCCGTCACCCAGCACTTCACCGAGCCGCCGCCGCGCTTCTCGGAGGCCTCGCTGGTCAAGCGCATGGAAGAGCTCGGCATCGGCCGGCCCTCGACCTATGCCTCGATCCTCCAGGTCCTGAAGGACCGCGGCTACGTCAAGCTGGAGAAGAAGCGCCTGCATGGCGAGGACAAGGGCCGCGTCGTGGTCGCGTTCCTCGAGAGCTTCTTCAGCCGCTACGTCGAATACGATTTTACCGCCAATCTGGAAGAGCAGCTCGACCGCATCTCCAACAATGAGATCTCCTGGCAGCAGGTGCTGAAGGATTTCTGGACCGGCTTCATCGGCGCCGTCGACGAGATCAAGGACTTGCGTGTGGCGCAGGTGCTCGACGTGCTGGACGAGATGCTCGGACAGCATATCTATCCGCCGCGCCCCGATGGGGGTGACATCAGGCAGTGCCCCAGCTGCGGCAATGGCCGCCTCAATCTGAAGGCCGGCAAGTTCGGCGCCTTCGTCGGCTGCTCGAACTATCCGGAGTGCCGCTACACCCGTCAGCTCGCCGCCGATGGCGAGGCGACTGCTGACCGTTCGCTCGGCCAGGATCCTGATACGGGTCGCGATGTCTGGGTCAAGGCCGGCCGGTTCGGCCCCTACATCCAGCTCGGCGAGCAGAAGGATTATGAGGAAGGCGAGAAGCCGAAGCGCGCAGGGATTCCCAAGGGCACCTCGCCCGGCGATGTCGACCTCGAGCTCGCATTGAAACTGTTGTCGCTGCCGCGCGAGATCGGCAAGCATCCTGAGACCGGCCAGCCGATCACCGCCGGCCTCGGCCGCTTCGGGCCGTTCGTGAAGCATGAGAAGACCTATGCCAGCCTGGAAGCCGGCGATGAGGTCTTCGACATCGGCCTCAATCGCGCGGTGACGCTGATCGCGGAGAAGGTCGCCAAGGGCCCGAGCCGCCGCTTCGGTGCCGATCCCGGCAAGGCGATCGGCGATCATCCGACGCTCGGCACCGTCACCGTGAAGAGCGGCCGCTACGGCGCCTATGTCACCGCAGGCGGCGTCAACGCGACGATCCCCGCCGAGTTCGAAAAGGACACCGTCACGCTGCCGCAGGCGATCGCGCTGATCGACGAGCGGGCGGCCAAGGGCGGCGGCAAGACCAAAGCCAAGAAGGCGGCAAAGCCGGCCAAGGCCAAGAAGGCTACGGAGAAGGCCGCGGACGGCGAGGACGCCGCGCCAAAGCCGAAGAAACCGGCCGCGAAGAAAGCCGCGGCCAAATCGAAAACCGAATCCACCAGCAAGGCGCGCGCCGCATTGTCATCGACAGCCAAGACGTCGCCGACCAAGGCTGCCGCCAGCAAGGCTCCGGCCAAGAAGAGTGCCGGCAAGACCTAAGTCAGAATTAGAGGTTAAGTGAAACGCAAGAATGACCATGGCTTTCCCGACAGGCAAGCCATCGTCGCCTTCATCAAGGCAAATCCAGGAAAGGTCGGGACCCGCGAAATTGCGCGCGAGTTCGGCCTGAAGAACGCCGATCGCGTCGAGCTCAAGCGCATGCTGCGCGAGCTCGCCGACGACGGGACCATCAAGAAAAAACGTCACAAGGTGTCCGAGCCGGACGCGCTGCCGCCGACGCTGGTCGCCGACATTACCGGGCGCGACTCCGACGGCGAATTGATCGCCTCCCCCACCGAATGGGACGAGGTCGAAAGCGGCGAGCCGCCGAAGATCCGCATCCAGATGCCGCGCCGGCCAAAGCCGGGCACCGTCGCCGGTGTTCGCGACCGCGTGCTGCTGCGCGTCGAGCCGAGCAACGAGGCCGAAGGCCCGGCCTATCTCGGCCACGTCATCAAGGTTTTCGACAAGACCAAGAGCCGTATCCTCGGCGTGTTCCGCAGCCTTCCCGAAGGCGGCGGACGGCTCGTGCCCGTCGACAAAAAGGCTGCCGACCGCGAGCTGAACATTGCAGCAGTCGATACGCACGGCGCGCAGGACGGCGACCTCGTCAGCGTCGACATCGTCCGCACGCGCAGCTTTGGGCTGGCGTCTGGCCGGGTGAAAGAAAAGCTCGGCTCGGTCAAGTCGGAGAAGGCGATCAGCCTGATCGCAATCTATGCCCACGACATCCCCCTGCAATTCTCCCCTGCCGCTGAGCGCGAGGCGGAGGCGGCTGAGCCCGCGAACCTCAAGGGGCGCGAGGACTGGCGCGACGTGCCGCTCGTCACCATCGATCCGCCGGACGCCAAGGATCACGACGACGCGGTGCACGCGCAACCCGACGACGACCCCAACAACAGAGGCGGCTTCATCGTCAACGTCGCCATTGCGGACGTCAGCTTCTACGTCCGGCCGGGCACTGCGCTCGACCGCGACGCGCTCGACCGCGGCAACTCGGTTTACTTCCCCGACCGCGTCGTGCCGATGCTGCCCGAACGTATCTCCAACAATCTCTGCTCGCTGGTGCCGGGCGAGCCGCGCGGCGCGCTCGCGGTCCGGATGGTGCTCGGCCCCGACGGCCGGAAGCGCTCGCACAGCTTCCACCGCATCCTGATGCGCTCAGCCGCGAAGCTGAGCTACGCGCAGGCGCAGGCCGCGATCGACGGACGGCCGGATGACACCACCGGCCCGCTGCTCGATCCGATCCTGCGGCCGCTCTACGCCGCTTTTGCCTGCGCCAAGCGAGCGCGCGACGAGCGCGATCCGCTCAATCTCGATCTGCCGGAACGCAAGATCCTTCTGAAGAGCGACGGTACGGTCGATCGTGTCGTGGTGCCTGAACGGCTCGACGCGCACAAGCTGATCGAGGAGTTCATGATCCTCGCCAACGTCGCCGCGGCCGAGATGCTGGAGAAGAAGTCGCTGCCGCTGATCTACCGCGTGCATGACGAGCCGACCTTGGAGAAGGTCCACGCGCTCTCTGAGTTCCTGGAGACGCTCGACGTCCCCTTCGCGAAATCAGGCGCGCTGCGCCCCACCCTGTTCAACCGCGTGCTGGCCCAGCTCGAAGGCCATGACTACTACCCGCTGGTGAGCGAGGTGGTGCTGCGCGCCCAGGCGCAGGCCGAATACTCCTCCGAGAATTACGGTCATTTCGGCTTGAACCTGCGCCGCTACGCGCATTTCACCTCGCCGATCCGCCGCTATGCCGACCTCGTCGTGCACCGTGCGCTGGTTCGCGCGCTCGGGCTCGGCGAGGGCGCCCTGCCCGACAGCGAGACGCCGGAAAGCCTGGGCGAAGTCGCCGCCCACATCTCGGTGACCGAGCGGCGCGCGATGAAGGCGGAGCGCGAGACCGTCGACCGCCTGATCGCCCATCATCTCGCCGACCGCATCGGGGCGACCTTCCAGGGCCGCGTTTCCGGCGTCACGCGCGCCGGCCTGTTCGTCAAGCTTGCCGAGACCGGCGCCGACGGTCTGATCCCGATCCGATCCCTCGGCACGGAATATTTCAACTATGACGAGGGACGGCATGCCCTCGTCGGCACGCGCAGCGGCACCATGTATCAGCTCGGTGACGTCGTCGACGTCCGCCTGATAGAGGCTGCCCCCATCGCGGGCGCGTTGCGCTTCGAGCTGCTGTCGTCGGCCAGTGAAAGCGCGCCGCGCAGTCGCAGGCCATCTGGCCCGCAACGCCGCCCCTCGTTCAAGGCGCATCCCGGGCGCAGCCCGGATAAGAAACGCAAGCCGGCGAAGCCAAAATCCGGCAAGGGGAAGAAAAACAAGGGAAAAGCCGGGGGCAAAAAGGGCAAAGCATGGTGACGATGAGCACGGCCCCAAAAATCTGGACGCGCGAGACAGGTCTCGTCGAGAAGCGCGATCTCTGGACGTCAATGAAGCGCGGCTTTCGCGGCCGCTGCCCGCGCTGTGGCGAGGGAAATCTGTTCCGCGCCTTCCTGAAGACAGCGGATAATTGCGCCAATTGCGGCCTCGACTTCACGCCGCATCGCGCCGACGATCTGCCCGCCTATCTCGTCATCGTCATCGTCGGCCACATCGTGGTGCCCGCCATCCTATGGATCGAGACCAATTACACCACGCCGGTCTGGCTCAGCTTTGCGGCCTATCTGCCCTTCACCTTCGTCGCCTCGCTCGCGCTGCTGCAGCCCGTCAAGGGAGCTGTGGTCGGCTTGCAATGGGCTCTGCGCATGCACGGGTTTGACGAGAACCCTCCGGATGGTATTCCGCCTGTATAAGCAAAATAAGCAGGAACGGTCTGGGTGAGGACATGACGGATACGACGCAAGTTGCGGAGAAAGCAAAGGTTCACGAGGAAAAGGAAGCCGATCATCATCCCTATTTCCGCCCGAGGGATGCGGCGACCCTGATCCTGGTCGATCGCAGCGGCGCCATTCCGAAAGTGCTGGTCGGCAAACGCCACGACAAGGTGGTGTTCATGCCCGGCAAGTTCGTCTTCCCGGGCGGCCGCGTCGACAAGGCCGACTATCGCGTGCCCTGCGCGGCGCCGATCACGGCCGAGCTAGAGGCCAATCTTGCCAAGGGCAGCCCGAAGACGCCGGCGTCACGCGCGAAGTCTCTCGCCATCGCTGCAATCCGCGAAGCCTGCGAGGAGACCGGTCTCTGTCTCGGCCGCAAGACCGAGGGCAAGCTGACGAAGCTCGATGGTCCCTGGAAGCCATTTGCGGATGCAGGTCTCCTGCCCGATCCCTCAGGCCTGTTCCTGATCGCCCGCGCCATCACACCGCCGGGCCGCGTCAAGCGCTTCGACACGCGTTTCTTCACCGCGGATGCCTCCGCGATCACCCACCGCGTCGACGGCGTGATCCACGCCGATGCCGAGCTGGTCGAGCTGGTCTGGGTCGAGCTCGGCTCGAAGCCGCTGGCCGATCTGCATCCGATGACGCGCAACGTCCTCAACGAGCTCGACACCCGCCTTGCCACCGGCCCGCTCCGCCACGATGCGTCGGTGCCGTTCTTCCACTTCTACGGCGGCAAGATGCAGAAGGATGTTTTAAGCTAGGCTGGCATTTCGCGGCGCGGCTCTCACCTCCGTCATTCCGGGGCGCGCGTAGCGCGAACTACGGTGCGCAATTGCGCATCTGAGAAATCCATTCATCCACCGTCTCTGCGGCGCGATGGATTCCGTCGCCGCTACGCGGCGCCCCGGAATGACGCGATTGTGCTGAGCGCGCATCGAAAAACAAAATAATCTTCCCGCCTCCGCCGATGGCGGAGTTCCCCGGCATGCCTATGTCTTCCCGAGCGTCACCAAGAACGGACACCGGGCGATGGCACAACGGCAACTCAAGCTTGGCGCGTTCATGCGCCCGATCAGCATCCACACCGGCGCCTGGCGCTATCCCGGGGCCTGGCCCGACGCCAATTTCAACTTCTCGCACATCAAGCAGCTGATCCAAAAGCTAGAGGCCGGCAAGTTCGACGCCTTCTTCATGGCCGATCACCTCGCCGTCCTCAACATGCCGATCAACGCGCTCAAGCGCAGCCACACTGTGACCTCGTTCGAGCCGTTCACGCTGCTGTCGGCGCTCTCGGCCGTCACCGAGCGGATCGGCCTGATCGCGACCGGCTCGACCACGTTCGACGAGCCCTATCACGTCGCCCGCCGCTTCGCTTCCCTCGACCATCTCAGCGGCGGCCGCGCGGGCTGGAACATTGTCACCACCTCGAACCCGGATGCCGCACTCAACTTCGGCCTCGACGATCACATGGAGCACGCCGAGCGCTACAAGCGCGCCCGCGAGTTCTACGACGTCGTCACGGGCCTGTGGGATTCCTTCGCCGACGACGCCTTCGTGCGCGACGTCGAGAGCGGGCTATTCGTTGATCCCGCGAAGATGCACACGCTCGACCACAACGGCAAATATCTGAAAGTGCGCGGCCCCCTCAACATCGCCCGCCCCGTGCAGGGCTGGCCGGTGATCGTTCAGGCCGGCGCGTCTGAAGACGGCAAGCAGCTCGCGGCTGAAACCGCGGAGGCTGTGTTCACCGGCGGCGGCAGTCTTGCCGACAGCCAGAAACTCTATGCCGACATCAAGGGCCGCATGGAGAAGATCGGCCGCGACCCCGAGCACCTCAAGATCCTCCCCGGCGCCTTCGTGGTGGTCGGCGACAGCGTCGATGAGGCCAAGGAAAAACGCGCGCTGCTCGACAGCCGCGTGCATTACGACAGCGCCATCGCCTCGCTGTCCGTCATCCTCGGCACCGACGCCTCAGGCTTCGATCCTGACGGCCCACTTCCTGAAGTCCCCGAGACCAACGCCAGCAAGAGCGGCCGCCAGCGCATGGTCGATCTCGCCGCGCGCGACAAGCTCACGGTGCGCCAGCTCGCGCAACGCGTCGGCGGCTATGGCGGGCTGTCCTTCGTCGGCACCGCCAAAACCATTGCCGACCAGATGGAGGAATGGCTGGTCGGGCGCGGCTCCGACGGCTTCAACATCATGTTCCCATTCCTGCCCGCCGGCCTCGACGATTTCGTCGACAAGGTGGTCCCGGAGCTGCAGCGCCGCGGGATTTTCCGCAAAGAGTATGAAGGGGCCATTTTGAGGGAGAATCTGGGCCTGCCGCGGCCGAAAAACCGGTTCTTCGAGGCCTAATGGGCCCGTTTTGGGTGGTTTTTGGGGCCTAGAGCCCCTTCGGCGCTCTAGGTTGTTGTTTTTGACGCGTTTTCTTGACGCGAACCGGTGCCCACTTCGCTCGAAAACGCTTCGAAACCTTGACATCAGGCGGTTTCTGACTAGGTTGCCGGCCAACGCGGGCCGTTTGGCCGGCTCCAGATTCCCTTCATCTCTGAGGTTCAGAACATGGCCAAAGCGGTCACCATCAAGGTCAAGCTCGTGTCCTCGGCCGACACCGGCTTCTACTACGTCGCCAAGAAGAATTCGCGCACCATGACCGACAAGCTGGTCAAGAAGAAGTACGACCCGGTCGCGCGCAAGCACGTCGAATTCCGCGAAGCCAAGATCAAGTAAGAGATCGGCGCAGCGTCGAAGAGTTTTGCGGGGCCCGTTCGGGCCCCGTTTTTATTTTGCCCCTCTCCTCTCATGTCGGCGCACCCGCGGCACCAGACTGAAGTTGACGCGACGCCTTTTCTCCACGCCGTCATTGCAGGGAGCTCTTGCGACGAAGCAATCCAAGAGTCGTTCCGCGGAAAGACTGGATTGCTTCGCTCCCGCCTTCGCTCTTCGAGCTTCGACGGACAAGCCGCTCGCTACGACTGAGTGTGAGTGACAGCACAGATCACTCTCGTATTGCCAGTCAATGCCGCGCGATTGCGCAGTCATCTCATCAACCCTCGGTTGCCCAATTCGGGATGTATGTTAGCGTGCACTCACCGGCACGGCATTTCCGTGCCGGATTTGGAAGGACATGGTCATGAGATTTTCATCAAGCCTTGTCGTGCCTTCAGCTATCGCCACCTTGTCAACCGTGTTGCTCTGCGCCCCCGCAGCGTCTCAGATCCCAACAGGCTCCGCCGCCACGCTTCCCCCCATCACGGTCGACGCGCCGAAGCAGGTGGCAAGGCCGCACGTGTCGGAGCGGGGAGTAAACACAACGGCGCCGCGTCGGACCGCGTCAACCGCTCAAACGTCGTCTTCGGCGACACGGACGCCTTCGTATGCGCCGGGTTCTGTGATGGGGAGGATTGCCAGCCTGGAGAAAGTCGCCAGCAGCTGCAACGGTGGCTGTGCATCAAGCTTCCCACACGGCAAAGAGCCGTGGATTGGATGCAGCGAGTCGGGCGGCAATGTGAACTACGGACCTTTCTCGCCAACGTGCCGAGACACCATCACCCATAAATCCTACATGGATTGCGTCGAGACGAAGGTGTTCCTGGGCGAGAATCGAAACAGAGCCCACTGGTTCTGCAGCAGCCTGGCCGCCGGCAACAGGTTCAAGGTCGCCGATCTCAAGCGGTCAGGACGCACGCGTTAATTCTTTCTCTCCGTAGGCATTCTGTTGCGGTCGAGCTTCAGCTCTCTCGTGTCCCGGACGCGGTGCAGCGCTTAGCGCTGCTCCGCAGAGCCGGGACCCAGAAAGCAACACAGCGCGCTGCTCAGGCATGGGCTCCGGCTCTGCAGCAGCATCGCATCGCATTGGACGATGCCGTGCCAAGGAAGCGCTGCGTCCGGGGCATGAGAGCTGGACTACGTACCCCCCAATATCTGCCCATTTCGACGGCAGCCGACCAAGTGTGACCCACCTCGCAGAGCGACATGGGCGGCTTCAATATCTCCAGCGGGATCGTTGCATGAACCTGGTCCATTCCCGTGAAGAGCCATTTGCCCCTGCTGGATCCGCTGCGCTTCGGAGCCGCGCTCGGCGTCGCCATCTTTCACCAGATGTTCTGGTCCTGGGCCTGGGTTTCGATCGGCGTCCCCGGCTTTGAGCGCTACGTCGCCGCCGATGTTCTGTACCCGTCGGCCGCGCCCTTCACATGGTTCGGCTGGGTCGGCGTCGAAATCTTCTTTGTCATCTCCGGTTTCGTCATCGCGAATTCCGCGAGCCAGTCTTCACCGGGCGCGTTTCTCCTCGGTCGCGTACTCCGGCTTTATCCGGCGGTCTGGGTTTGCGCCACTGCGACCTTCCTCGTTCTGTTGCTCTTCGGCAGCGGCCCGGCCTCCGAATTCATTCTGCCCTACATCCACGCCATGCTGATAGTTCCCAAGGGCGTCACTGGTCAATGGCTTGACGAGGTCTACTGGACGCTGGCAGCCGAAACAGCGTTCTATGGCCTCGTGTTTTGCGCGATGCTCACGAGGAAGATCACGCTCCGGCACCTGGCCTTTGGTCTCACCATCTACAGCGCAATATTCAACGCCGTCGCGCTGCTGGTCGCGTCATGCACGACGCCGTCCGACCTGCCCTATCTCGTCATCCTGATGTTTCGGGTGCCGTGCGCAGCGTTCCTGTTGAGCCACGGCTGCTTCTTTGCGCTCGGTATCTGGCTGTTCATTTCCGCAAACAGACAATTGACGGAGCTCGAGCAGGTCGCCGTTGCGGTCACGTGCCTCTCGGGTGCCGCCGAGATCTACGTCTTCGCATCTTTCTTTTTGGCATCGATACCCGCCATCGCGGATCAATCGGCCCTTGTGCCGATCATGGTCTGGGCGGCTGCGGTGCTCCTCATCGCCCGTGCCGCGAACCGAAACAGGCGCGCTGCGTGCATCGCTTCTCCCGAAGCGCCAGCCTATTTGAGAACGCTCGGGCTGATCACCTATCCACTCTATCTCACCCACAACGTCATCGGCACTGCGATCATTCGTGCGCTGGTCGAAGCTGGCCTGGACGCCACCACGGCCGTGTGGCTCGCGCTCGGCATGCTTGTCCTGGTCTGCTGGTTCATTTGCGCGAGGATCGAGCCCGCCGTCAAATCCGCGCTGATGCAAACCCTCTCGCATTACGGAAAGCTCCCGAAAAGGCAGCCGGCGGCGCGCCGCCCGGCACTTGCTCGGCGGCTGCGCCTTCCGCTACCCGTCTCGGTCAAGGTGAACGTCGCGGCGTCCCAGCCAGCGCCCGCAGTTTTGCGGCCTTCAGCGACCGGTGACACCGGCAACAGCCAGCCCTTCGGCGAAACGATCGACGAAGCTTTGATCGTTGCAAAAGAACAGTTCCTGCCGCGCGGTCCCGATCGTGTAATCCGGCTTGCGTTGCAGCAGCTCGACGGTTGCCGCATGGGCCTGCGTCTTGTCGCCGAGATGGCCAAGGGACGCAGCCAGCGTCGCATAAGCGCGATACGTGGCGTTCGGTTGCCGCGTCGCCCTGCGAGCGAACTCTACCGCAATGTCATATTCCTCGAGCGAGAAATGCGTCCACGAACGAACGTGGTGAAAGCTCCAGAGATGGCTGTCGCGGGGACTGAGCATCGTCGCGCGATCGAGCAGCGCTTCGGCTTCGATCTCCCGCCCGCACCACAGCAGGTTGAACCCTTGCGCAAAATATCCCTGTGCGAAACTCGGATTGAGCTCCAGCGAGGTGTCGATGGCGGCCACCGCCTCGTCGTTCTGACGCGTCAGGCATAGCGCTCGCCCGAGCGCGCAATGACAGAAGCAATCGAGCTCGTCGAGCTTCACTGCAAGACGTGACTGGCGCAGCGCCGTTTCCAGCCGCCCGGGGCGCGTCTTCGGATCATCATACAGCGCGCGCTGGATATTGACGTAGGCCAGCGCGCCATGGCCACGCGCGAAGCCGGGATCCGCCGCGATCGCACGCTGGAAATAATCCTCGGCCGAGTCGAATCCCGGCGTGGTAAATCGCCAGAGATTCCATAGCCCACGCTGGTAGCAGTCCCACGCGTCGAGGCTTTCGGGCGCCTTTCGCGCGGCGAGCTGCTGCTCGACCTTCGACAATTCGGGTTCGATGGTGGCGGCGATCTGCTTGGCCATCTCCTCCTGGATGTCGAAGATGTTCTCGAGCTGAAGTTCGTATTTGTCGGACCAAAGCTGCATCCCGTCCGCGGCCCGGGTGAGCTCCGCCGTAATCCGCACCACATCGCGGCTCTTGCGAACGCTGCCGGACATGACATAGCTCACACCGAGCTGTGCACCGACGTCGCGCGCGTCGACGACCCGCCCCTGAAACCCGATCGTCGAGTGGCGCGAGATCACGGAAAGCCAGCGATTGCGGGCGAGCAGCCGGATGATGTCTTCCGTCAATCCGTAGCTGAAATACTCGTTCTCCGGATCGTTCGACATGTTCCTGAAGGGCAGTACGGCGATGAATGAACGCGAGTTCGCCTCTGCCTTGACCGATTCCGAAACGACGTCGTCGAGATGGGACACGTCGGTCGAGAGCGATGCCTGTTTCGGAACGTCGATCGTCGCACGCTGGTCCGGTGCAAGCCGGATCGCATCGGCGTCGGAGCCGCCGATCGCCTGCACCTGGGCGACGAACCGAAAGCCGCGGCGATGCAAAGTCCTGATGAAGAGCTGATCGGTGCCGTTGTCGCCGAGCACGCGTCGGGCGCCGTTGATGCGGCTGGAAAACGCCGCCTCGGAGATGATGCGGCCGTTCCACACGATGTCGATGAGCTCGTCCTTGCTCACAACCCGCTCGTGGTTGCGCACCAGATGAACGATGAGATCGAAGACCTGAGGTTCAATATGGACAGGCATCCCCTCACGTCGAAGCTCTTGCTGGCTGAGATCGACCTCGAAATCCGAAAAACGGTATTTGACTACCATTATCACTTTCCTACCGAGGCTGACCGCATATGGCGGCCGTCGTCGAAACAACTCCAACTCAGGGAAAAACCAACGTGTCCTGAAGAACTCCGTCAAGCGTGAGGGATCGGTTGAGTTTAGAGACCGGTCAATCATCGTTCAACCGGAGACGCCACATGATCCGTGCGTCCAATCGTCTGCACCGCTATTGCGCCGGATGGTTTGCCGTCATGGCACATCGCGGCTCCCTGGAGGCGCTTGCATCTCTCCCGTCCGCGACGCGGCCGACCCTGAGGAAGAAGGTTCTGCTGCTGGCGGCCCGTCTGAGGCGTTTGTTCAATACGTGGGCTGCAGCGTCGCTCGCTCATCACGCCGCTTCAGCTGCTGGACAATTGCCGGCAGCGCGCGGGATTTCTTCCAGCGCTGTGCGATCGACTCGTGCGGCGCAAAGCGGCGTCGTTCGACGAGCACCGCCATGATCCAACTTGGCGGCGAATAGCGGAAGCATCGCGAGCGGGTCGCAATGCTGTTGGATGGCTCTCGAGCGGCCCGCGATGACTGAGCGAGCCGCTCGACGCCCTCCCTACGCCGTCCGCAGCACCGGCGCGGGCGGCTGCGACGGCCTGACGAGCGCGAACGCGACCTGCACGATGCCCCCTGCCAAGCCCAGCGCCACGCCGATGCGCCAGGCCATGGTGTAGGAGCCGAGCGCGTCGTAGAGCACCCCGCCTCCGTAGGCACCGAGGAAGCTGCCGATCTGGTGGCTCATGAAGGCGAGGCCCTGGATCATCGCCTGCCAACGCAGGCCGAACATCTCGGCGACCGCGCCTGCAACCAGCGGACCGACGCCCATCCAGAGGAAGCCCATGATGGCGCCGAACAGCAGCGTCGAGAACGGCGTTGCCGGCAGCATGAAGTACCAGGCAAGCGCCAGCGAGCGCAGGATGTAGATCGCGCCCAAGAGCGCCAGCTTGTTCCAGCGCTCGCCGGCCCAGCCGAAGAACAGCGAGCCCAGCACGTTGAAGCCGCCGATCATACCGAGCGTCTGCGCGCTCAGCATCGGGTCGAGGCCGCAGATCGCCAGATACGACGGCAGATGCGTGGTGAGGAACACGAGCTGCATGCCGCAGACGAGATAGGCGCAGGTCATCACCACGAAGGAGGTATTGCCGAACGCCGCCTTGGTTGCGGACGCTGCGGTCGCATCATCGATGTCGTCGGCGGTGGGCTTGGGCAGCGGGACCTGATCCACGCGGCCGGCATACCAGGCCGCGGGGATCATCAGCACCGACATGATGACAAAGCCGGCGAGCCCGACACGCCAGCCAAAACCCTCGTTGAGCATCTGCCCGATCGGCGCCGACAGCAGCGCGCCGAGCGAGCCCGCGCCCGAGACGATGCCGAGCACGGTCGAGCGCACCGTTGCAGGGACAGCGCGCGCCGCCACCGACATCGCGATCGCCGCCGCGGTGCAAGCCAGCGACGTTCCGATCAGCACGCCGGCGCCGATCATGATGCTGACCAGCCCGTTCGCGGTCGCCATCAGAATGAGGCCGACGATGTACATCAGCGAGCCCACGATCATGATCGGACGGAAGCCGTAGCGCACCGTCATCGCGCCAGCGAGCGGCTGGAGAAAGCCCCAAGCGAGGTTCTGCACCGCCAGCGCCAGCGTGAAGTCCGAGATCGAAAGGTGAATGTCATGCGTCAGCGGCTGCATGAAGATGCCGAGCGACTGCCGCAGCCCCATGCTCAGCGTCAGCATGATCGAGGCGCCGATCAGGATGGGCAATGTCGGACGCAGGACCTGCAACAGGGGCATGTTTCTTCTCCCTCGGCGGCGCGGCGCGAACGCCGCCGTCTGCAATATCAGTTGATTTTGGTTACACAGACCTGTGTACTTAGGCTATGAATGATGCCCGCTGTCAAGCAAACAGGACGCCCGTCGCCGCATGGCTCCCCCGCCCGCCCCACAGACGATGAAAGAGCGGATCCTCGCGACCGCCGACAAGCTGTTCTATCTGCAGGGCATTCGCGCGATCGGCGTCGACACCATCGCGGCCGAGATCGGCATCTCCAAACGCACGCTCTACAACCACTTTCCCTCCAAGGACGCGCTGATCGCGGCCTATCTGGAACGCCGCTTCGTCGCTCAGCGTCCCTCCGACAAGCCCCCGGCCGAGCAGATCCTCGCCACCTTCGATTCGCTGGAGCGGCGGTTTGCGGCCAAGGATTTTCGCGGCTGCCCGTTCGTGAACGCGGTCGCCGAGCTTGGCCCTCAGGACCGTGCCGTGAAGAAGATTGCAATCGCCTTCAAGGAAAGCCGCCGCGTCTGGTTTCGCGACCGCCTGAACGAGCTCGGTGTACGGGACGCGGACGCGCTCGCAACGCAGCTGGTACTGCTGGTCGACGGCTCGATCGCGCAGGACCTCGTGCGCGACGATCCGGCGATGGCAAGAGCCGCGAAGGAAGTGGCGAAGGTGCTGCTGCGGAATGCGGGGGTGGATGTGGGGGATGGTGCGAAGGCGCCGGTGAAGGGACGCAAACGCGCGCCATGATAGCAGTCGCCGTAGCACGCGGCGCCATCAGCCGGCAAAAGGAGGATATCCAACGCGCGCCTAAGAAAAGCAGTCCCCGCTCACCCAAGCTGTCCGCGTATCCCTCTTGTTCTCCGGCGCTGTCGAGTTTCGCTACGCCCGGAAGTTTTTCTCCAGCGCATCAAAATTGGGCCAGAGCGCATTCGTCGGCCCACGCCCGGAATTTCTTGTCCTCAAACCGGAGCTCCCGCGCTAAACAGGCAAGGCGATTGTCGTCGTGCATGCGGCCCAGCAATCTAGACCGTCGAACCGAGCGATGTCAGGATGAACCGGATCACTTTCAGCTCGGACCAGCTTCCCGCGCGCCTCGGCGACGCGGCGCGGTTCGGGCATTGGCATGAGCAATTCGAGGCGCTCACCTGCTGCGTCGACTATTCGCGCTTCGAGGAGTACGCCTTTCGCGCTCAGTTTCAATTTGCGCAATTCTCCGATGTGCGAGTTGCGTTGTTCGATGGAACGCTCAAACGGTTTGCCCGGTCCGCAAGCGCCATCGCACGCGGCCCTGACGATGATTTTTGTCTATTGCTCAATCGCGGGACGGCGCGACTACAACTGTCACAGTTCGGACGGGATGCGGTGGCTGGAGCCGGTGGCGCGTTCCTCGGGACCAACGGCGCGACCGCCGAGATGGTCGTCGAGGCACCAGGGGAATGGGCGACGGTGACGATCGCCCGCGAGCGTCTGCTGCAACTCGTTCCTCGCGCTGACGATCTTATGGCAAGGCCACTCGATCCCGGCCAACCGGCGCTGCGTCATCTCAAGCGCTACTTGGAGAGCGTGCTCGATCCAAACGACGCCGGCAGCGATCCGGATTTGGACCAACACATAGGCACGACCCTGCTGGATATTCTCGCGCTTACGCTAGGCGCCGGCCGCGATGCCGCAGAGGTGGCCACCCTGCGGGGCTTACGCGCAGCGCGGCTGCGCGAGATTCTTGCCGAGATCAGAGCGAATTTCACCAATCCGGCATTCTCGCCGCGCTGCCTTGCGCAAAAGATCGGACTGTCGCCCCGCTACATTCAGGCTCTCCTGCATGAGACCGGAGCGAGCTTCACCGAGCGCGTGCTGGAATTGCGGCTCCAAAATGCAAGAACGGCGCTCATGTCGCGCCAGCACGCCCGGCTGAAGGTGAGCGAGATCGCCTATTCATGCGGCTTCAACGACATCTCATATTTCAACCAGGCCTTCCGTCGCCGCTTTGGCGCCTCACCGACCCAGTTCCGCGGATCAACATAATGGCATGCCGAGGACTCGGCGCGGACCCGTCCTGACCGAGCGAATTCCCTGGCCGTCCCCGAGACCCCAACTCAAGCCGTTTTGTAACCGGTGTAAGCCATTGATCCGACTAGCGTCGGCTACTGTGCATGGGGTTGTTTTCGCAACTTTGTGCCCGGCAGCTCACGCCGCTTGCGACACCACGCGGTTGCGGCCGTCGTGCTTGGCGCGATAGAGCGCGGTGTCGGCGCGCTTGAGGACGTCGGCGACCGCCTCGCCCTTCTGCTCCAGCGTGGTCAGGCCGATCGAGATCGTGACCTCGATGCGCTTGGCACCCTTGTGGATCGCGAACGGCTCGCCCGCGATCGAGCGGCGCAGGCGCTCGGCGACCATGCCGGCGACGTGGAGATCGGTCTCGGGCATCACGATGACGAACTCCTCGCCGCCGTAGCGGCAGGCCAGATCAATGCCGCGGATCGACTTGCGGACCCGCACAGCGAACTCGCGCAGCACGTCGTCGCCGGCGTCGTGGCCGTAATTGTCGTTGATCGACTTGAAGAAGTCGATGTCCAGGATCATCAGCGCCAGCGGCTTGCCGCGGGTCGCGGCCTGCTCGGCGAGCGTCGCCAGATGGCTCTCCATGTAGCGGCGATTGTGCAGGCCGGTGAGCGCATCGGTGATCGCCATCTCGATCGAGTTCTGCACGTTGTCGCGCAAATGATCGGTGTAGCGGCGGCGGCGGATCTGGGTGCGGGCGCGCGCCAGGAGCTCGATCTTGTCGATGGGACGCAGCAGGTAGTCGTTGACGCCGATCTCGAGGCCGCGGAGCAGCCGCGTCGAGTTCTCGGGGTCCGCGATCGCCAGGATCGGCACGTGCCGCGTCCGCTCCAGCGAGCGCGCCTGACTGCAGAGCCTCAGGCCGTCGAAATTGTTGAGGTCGAGCGAGACGATCAGGAGGTCGTAATTGCCCTCGGCGGCGTGGAACAGCGCCTCCGTCGGGTTCGGCTCGACGTCGATGGTGTGCTCGGCGGCGAGGATCGTCGCCAGCCGTTCGTAGGAGGACTGACGGTCGTCGACCAGCAGGACGCGGCCGCCCTTGCCGGTGTCCGCCACGGCGCTGCGCTCGGGCGCCTGCATGCCGATCTCGAGCGAGGTGATGGCGCGCATGCGCAGTTCGTCCGTCATCATCTTCAGCCGCGTCAGCGAGCGCACCCGCGCGATCAGCACGACGTCGGAGACGGGTTTGGTCAGGAAATCATCGGCGCCGGCTTCCAGTCCGCGATTGCGGTCGGACGGGCTGTCGAGCGCCGTCACCATGACGACGGGAATATGATGCGTGGCCGGGTCGGTCTTGAGGCGGCGGCAGACTTCGAAACCGTCCATATCAGGCATCATCACGTCGAGCAGGATGATGTCGCATTCGGCGCGGCGGCTGATCGCCAGCGCCTCGGTGCCGTTCGCGGCGGTCATCACGTCGAAATATTCGGCGGACAGGCGGGCTTCGAGGAGTTTGACGTTGGCAGGAACGTCATCGACAACCAGGATACGCGCGGACACTGTGAACTCACTTCCTATCCGATAAAACGCCGGACCGTCTCGATGAATTTGCCGACCGAGATCGGCTTGGACAAATAGGCCTCGCAGCCGCCCTCGCGGATGCGCTCTTCGTCGCCCTTCATCGCGAACGCCGTGACCGCGACGACGGGAATGGCGCGCAGCTCCGGATCGTCCTTGATCCAGCGCGTCACCTCGAGGCCGGAGACCTGCGGCAATTGGATATCCATCAGCACGAGGTCGGGCCGCGTCTTGCGCACGAGGTCGAGCGCCTCGTAGCCGTTGCTGGTGCCGGAGGTCTGGTAGCCGTGCGCCTCCAACAGGTCGCGGAAGAGCTTCATGTTGAGCTCGTTGTCTTCCACGATCAGGACGGTCTTAGCCATCCCGCCCTCCTGTTTGGTCCGAAGGACCCATACATGTGACGCCTCAGGCGCCGCTCGCCGGCGCTTCGAAAACTGGATTCAAACTAGCCTCAGATTCGCTTGAGTTTCGTTAAACCCGAGGGTCGACTTTCTACGATGTGGTTTCCAGTTGCTTGCCTGGGGTCGGAAGACTCACGGACGAGACTCGGGCATGATGATTCCAAATTAGAGACCGAAAGTTAACGGAAAGGCAAACCGTCCCCTTGAAAAAGCCTGTTCACAACCCCCGCGAAGTCGCTGAAATCGTTGCGATTCAGGCACTGTCCTTCATCGCGAGCGAGCCTGAGCGGCTGGGCCTGTTCCTGGCTGAGACAGGGGTCGGTCCGGAGACGCTGCGCAATGCCGCCGCGGACCCCAATTTCCTGCTCAGCGTGCTCGATTTCGTGCTGCGCGATGACGCCACTGTGAAGGCCTTTGCCAGCTCCGCGGAACTACACCCGACCAACGTTGCCGCAGCGCGGCAGGTCCTTGGCGACGCGCTCGGCGATCCCTCTTGGGAGCGCGACGTGCCGTGACCAGTCCCGACCCGCCCGGGCCCCGCTGCTTCTGCCGGGATTGTCTGGCCGATCTGGATATGGGGGTGCGGCGCTGCTCGGCCTGCGGTTCCCCTCGCCTTGTCCGCCACCGGGCGCTGTCTGCGCTGAACATCGCGCATATCGACTGCGACGCCTTCTATGCGACGGTCGAGAAGCGGGATAACCCCGATATCGCCGACAAGCCCGTCATCATCGGCGGCGGCAAACGGGGCGTGGTATCGGCCGCCTGCTACATTGCGCGCACCTATGGCGTGCGCTCCGCGATGCCGATGTTCAAGGCGTTGGAGGCCTGTCCGCATGCGACCGTGATCCCGCCCGACATGGCGAAGTACGTCCGCGTCGGCCGCGAGGTGCGCCAGGCCATGCAGGCGCTGACGCCGCTGGTCGAGCCGCTCTCGATCGATGAGGCCTTCCTCGACCTCTCCGGCACCGAACGGGTGCACGGCATGATCCCGGCAAAGGTGCTGGCGCGCTTTGCCCGCGACGTCGAGCGCGATATCGGTATCTCCGTCTCGGTCGGCCTGTCCTGCAATAAGTTCCTGGCCAAGATCGCCTCCGACCTCGACAAGCCACGCGGCTTTGCCACGCTCGACCAGGAGGACGCGCTGACAATGCTGGCTTCGAGGCCGGTCGGATTCATTTTCGGCGTCGGACCCGCGACGCAGGAGCGCCTCGGGCAGCGCGGCTTCCGCGTCATCGCCGACCTGCAGAAGGCCGACGAGATCGAGATGATGCGGCAGTTTCCGAGCGACGGCCGCAGGCTGTGGCGGCTCGCGCGCGGCATCGACGACCGCCGCGTCGAGCCTGACCGCGGCGCCAAGACGATTTCCAGCGAAACCACCTTCGAGACCGATATCCGCGATTTCGCGACGCTGGAGAAGATCTTGTGGCGGCTGTGCGAAAAGACCTCGTCGCGGCTCAAGAGCGGCGAGCTCGCCGGCTCGACCGTCACGCTGAAGCTGAAGACCGCCGATTTCCGCCAGCGCACACGTTCGCAGTCGATCGCCGCCCCGACGCAGCTCGCCGCCAAGATCTTCTCGATCTGCCGCGAGATGCTGGCGAAAGAGATCGACGGCACTGCTTTCCGCCTGATGGGCGCCGGCGTCAGCGCGCTGCGCGACGGCTCGGTCTCCGACGACACCGACATGCTCGACCGCCGTGCCGCCCACGCCGAACGCGCCGTGGACAGCCTGCGCAAGAAGTTCGGCAGCGCCGCTGTGATCCGCGGCATCGCCTATGAGGGACCGCAGAAGGCGCAGGAGTGATCGGGCCCTGCTCAACTTAGTCGCGTTCGAAGATCCGTGCACCCGGATAGACGCGCCGGGCATACTGCACGACCAACTGCCGATCCTGCGTTTCCGGGAACGGCGTTCGGATCTGACAAGACCCGACGATGAGGTGCCACAAGCCGTTGAGCTTTCCAATGACGACGTTCATGTGAGCCTTCTCGCAGTGACCCGAGTGGACTCAAATTGTAAGAATCTCCCGCCGTCGCTCAATTGTACCAGCGTAAGCTCGGCGCATGAGAAGGATTGCAGGAGATATACAAAGGTATGTTGACCATGGCTTCCACAGCCGCCGGCCCCGATAGCTTCGCAGGGGCGCAAACGACCCTCCTCGTCCAGGGGTTGGCACCGTGACAGGCGAACGCGGTCTCGACGCGCTGCTGACAAGCATGAAGCCGGAGATGCTGGACGGCACCTTCGTGTTTTGCACGCTTGCGCCGGGCGCGAGCATTCCAGCCAACGTCAACCCGATGCTGACGTTCCGCGAACGAGAAGGAACGACGCTGGTGATGCTGCAGGAGGAAGCCGAACGTGCCGAACTATACCATGAATTCCCCTCGCGCCTGATCATCCTGACGGTTCACTCCGCGCTCGATGCGGTGGGCTTTCTGGCGGCAATCACGGCGCGTCTGGCCGAAGCCGGCATCAGCGTGAACGCCGTGTCGGCTTTCTATCACGATCATCTCTTCGTGCCTGCCGACCGGGCCGACGAGGCGCTGGCTCTCCTGCGAGAGATGTTCAAAGCGAAGCACTCGTAGCCCGGATGGAGCGCAGCGATCCTGAGCGACTGGTTTCCCGGATTACGCTTGGGCTTCATCCGGGCTACCGGAAAAACCTCAATCCGCGACTGCCACCGCCTCGATCTCGATCAGCCATTCCGGCGCGGCGAGTGCGGAGACGCCGACGAGCGTAGAGGCCGGCGGCTCCATGCCTTCGAAGAAAGCCGAACGAGCCTTGCCGATGATGGGGCGCAGCTCCGGCTTGTAGTTCACGACGAAGGTCGTGATCTTGACGATGTTGGCGTAGGTCGCGCCGGCCGCTTTCAGCGCGTGCCCGAGATTCTGCATCACCTGCGTCGTCTGCGCGGCAATATCGCCCTCGCCGACGATCCGCCCCTCCTCGTCCACCGACACCTGGCCGGAGATGTAGATAGTCCGCGCGCCGGTCGCCGTTACGACGTGGGAGTAAGCGGGATTGTGATGCAGGCCGCTGGGACGGAGATGATCGAGCTTGGGCATGGGCTGGCTCCCTTAGGTTTTTGCTTGGGCGGGAGCCTAGCTGGGGATCATGACAAGAGCTAGATGCGACGCGCACCAATGGCACTCCGTCATCCTGAGGCGCTCGCGCAGCGAGCCTCGAAGGATGCACGGCCCCCGCTGCCGCAGCCGGGCCGTCGCCCTTCGAGGGCCGCTGAAGAAGCGGCCGCCTCAGAGGCTGTGAATCTATGTGATTTGGCGCGTTTCCGTTTGCCGAACGGTGAGCCGAATGATTCTCTGCTTTCAAAGGTCGATGGAGGCAGGGATG
>NZ_JADPKR010000068.1 GCF_023074055.1 Bradyrhizobium sp. 141 | reverse complement strand
CAGTCTGCTGAAAAACCTTGAAATGGAGGGTTTTCTTGTTCTGGCCGGTCGTTGTTGGGGCGAGGCGGCGGAGTTGGATGTAATTTTTGGCCTGTTGTTGGGTGCCCCCTGACGCGGGGTGGCTAAGCGGCAAGCAGTTTGGGAATGCGGATCAGGTTATAGGCGATCAGATTGAGCAGGAAGTCGGCGGCGACGCGGGCGACGCCACGATGTTTGGTCTTGCGCATGGTGCCATGCTGCTTGCCCCATCCGAAAATGCACTCGACCATCGCCCGGCGCGATTGCGACATGCCGTACCCCGAATGCCGCGTGGTTCGTTCGTCGATGGCGCTGGTGCGGTTCTTGCCGGTTTTGGTGACGGCCTGGTTCTGTGTCACATGCGGCGTCACGCCGATGGCGCGAAGATTGGCGACATGATCGGCGGTATCGTACGCCTTGTCCTCACCGGCGGTGATGCGGCGGCCCGCGGCTTTGCGTCTCGCCTTCAGCATGACCTCCGAAGCCCGGCGTTCGGCGGTGCCATTGGCATGCGTGACCCTGCCGGCCACCGCCAGCCCATGCCGGTTCTCCATGGTGGCGTGGCCCATATAGCAAAGCTTGGCCTCCCGTCCGGCCGCCTTGCGATAAAGCCTGCTGTCCGGATCGCTGGTACTCGCATGGGTGTCGTTCTTGCGCTTCTGGCCGTGGAAGTTGGCGCCGTCATCGTCGTCGCCGCTGCCGTCCTTGGGGCGAAAACTCTTCTGCGAAGCCCAGGCTTCGATCAGCGTTCCGTCCACCGAAAAATGCTCGTCCGACAATAGTGGTTTGACCTGGGAATGGTTCAGAAGCCTGGTCATGAACTTCGTGAACACATCGCCGTTCTGCAGCCGCTCGCGGTTCTTGGTGAAGGTGGTCGGGTCCCAGACCGGATCGTCCGGCGACAGTCCCACGAACCAGCGGTACAAAAGATTGTAGTCCAGTTGCTCCATCAATTGGCGTTCCGAGCGGATGCCGTAGAACACCTGCAGCAGCAGGGCGCTCAGCAATTGCTCCGGAGGGATCGAAGGACGTCCCTCGCTGGCGTAGAGCCTCCCAAGGCTGCGGTTCAAATCACTCAACACATCCCGGACAAGTTCCCGGACCTTCCGCAGCGGATGGTTCGCTGGCACACGCTTATCCGGCGCGATGTACGAAAACAGGCCGCCCTGATCCGTAAAACTGCCGCGCATGATCGTCTACACCGATTCGAGATGATAAAGTGAATCATCAAGTCCCCTCCGTGGCGAGGGGGTTTTTCAGCAGACTGCTA
>NZ_JADPKR010000058.1 GCF_023074055.1 Bradyrhizobium sp. 141 | reverse complement strand
TCGCGCGGGGGAGAGCCCCCAGTGTGGAGAGAGCCCCCACCCGGCGCTTCGCGCCGACCCCCCCGCAAGCGGGAGAGGTTGGGGCGCCCGCGGCGCGACTGGTTCAACTTAGCGTCACGTGTCTCTAGGTCTTGCCGCCCCAATCGCCCAGCACCGCCTGCACCAGCGCCAGCGCCGCCACGGCGGCGGTGTCGGCGCGCATGATCCGGGGGCCCAGGGCCAGCCGGAGGATCTTGGGCTGCCGCAGCAGCAGGGCCCGTTCCTCTTCGGCAAAGCCGCCTTCGGGGCCGATCAGGACGTCGATACCCTGTCCGGCCGCCCGCGCGGCTTGCAGGCTCTGAACGGGGTTTTGGACCTCCGCCGCCTCGTCGCAGAAGATCAGCAGGCGGTCGGCTGGACGCTGGCTGAGGAAACGCTCCAGCGGCACCGGTTCGGCGACACTGGCGATGCTCAAGATACCGCATTGCTCGGCAGCCTCGACGACATTGGCGCGCATTCGCTCGGTGTTGACCCGGGAGGCCTGGGTGAACCGGGTCAGAACCGGATGCAGTGCGGCGGCGCCCATTTCGATGGCCTTCTGGACCATGTAGTCGAGCCGGGCGTGCTTGAGCGGGGCGAAGACGTAAGCGAGGTCGGCGAGCCGGTCCTGCGGCCGGGTCTGCTGGAGGATGACGAGGCCGTCCGGCCGCTTGCGGCCTTCAATTGCGGCCTGCCACTCGCCGTCGCGGCCGTTGAACGCCAAAACCTCGGCCCCCGCGGCAAGCCGCAGCACATTGCCGAGATAATTGCTCTGGTCGCGGTCGAGCGTGACCCTGGCGTCCTGGGCCAGGGGGGCGTCGATGAACAGGCGGGGAGCGCGAAAATCGTGGGAGGGCATCGTTCAAAAGTCCAGTTTGGCGCCGTTATTAACCGAAAGCAGCCATTTCGGGGGTAAATATTGCCAAACCGGTGCGTCGGCGCGCCGCGCTCTTGCCCTATTCGGCGGGTTGTTAAGCGCCGGCGGGAATCGTAGAATCGCGAGCACGCTGGTTGCGCTTCAATTGAGAAGACGCCGAACCCCGTAGCTCCTGCCGGAGAGACTATCTTGATGATCCGTCATATGATGGTTCCGATCACTGCCGCCATGGTCACCCTGAGCGCCGCGGGTGCGTATGCGCAAAGCGCCTTCCCGGCGCCGTTGCCGAACCAGGCCCCTACCAGTTCCGCGTTTCCCCCGGTGAACGGCTCGGCGCCGAGCGCTTCGGTCGGCACGGCGCCGCAATCGTCGTTTCCCGTGAATGGCGCCGCGCCCGTCGGCGGCGCCGGTGCGTTCAGCGCGGCTCCGCCGACGCAGGCCGGCCCCGGCGAGGACTGCATGAAGGCGTTCATGCCCCTGCGCGAAGAAGCCGAGAAGCGCGGCAAGCTGATCAAGGCCGCGAGCGACCGTCACGCGCCGCCGGACGAGGCCTGCAAGCTGATCCGCAATTTCAGCCAGGCAGAGGCGAAGATGCTCAAGTACATCGAGGCTAATGCCGCGAAGTGCGGAATTCCGCCGCAGGTCGGCGGGCAGATGAAGGACGGCCACAAGAACACCGAGGCCATGCAGGCCAAGGTTTGCAACGTTGCGCAGCAGATGCAGCAACAGCAGGCGCGTCCGGCCGGCCCGTCGCTGAGCGAGGTGCTGGGTTCCGGCTCGGCGCCTGAGGCCAATGCCGGCAAGAAGGGCGGCAGCACCTTCGACACGCTCAACGGCAACGTCCTGACCCGATGAGCGATACATCCGCCCGCGTTGCCGATTCCACCGGCAACTGGGTCGATACGCTCGCGCCGCGATGGTCGCGGCCTTACCTCCGCTTGTCTCGCTTCGACCGTCCGATCGGCTCCTGGCTGCTGTTGATGCCGTGCTGGTGGTCGGCGGCGCTCGCGAGCGGCATGGCGCATGACGTCCGCGGCCTGCCGCTCACCATCGTGCTGTTCTTCGTCGGCGCCTTCGTGATGCGCGGGGCGGGCTGCACCTGGAACGACATCACCGACCGCGACCTCGACGACAAGGTCGAGCGTACGCGCTCGCGGCCGCTGCCGTCGGGCCAGGTGACCACGAAGCAGGCGCTGGTCTTCATGATCGCACAGGCGCTGATCGGTCTCGTGGTGCTGCTGCAGTTCAACCGCTTCGCGGTCCTGACCGGCATCGCCTCGCTTTTGATCGTCGCGATCTACCCCTTCATGAAGCGCATCACCTGGTGGCCGCAGATCGTGCTCGGGCTTGCCTTCTCCTGGGGCGCCTTGATGGGATTTGCCGTCATCTTCGGGCGCATCGATGTCACCGCGCTGGTGCTCTATGCCGGCGCGATCTCCTGGGTGATCGGCTATGACACGATCTATGCGCATCAGGACGCCGAGGACGACGCGCTGATCGGCATCAAGTCCACCGCGCGCCTGTTTGGCGCGCATACGCACCAGGCGCTGATCCTGTTCTACGGGCTTTCGGTGATGCTGATCGGCGTCGCACTGGCCTCGGGCGATGCGCGCTGGCCGGCCTGGCTCGGGCTGATCGCTTTCGCCGCGCACCTCGCCTTGCAGATCGTGCGACTCAGGATCGACGATCCCGAGCTTTGCCTGCGCCTGTTCAAGTCGAATCGCGATGCAGGCTTGCTGCTGTTTGCGGGATTGTTGGTGGACGCGGTGATACGGGCGGCCTGACGTGAGCTCGTAGGGTGGGCAAAGGCGCTCTTGCGCCGTGCCCACGATCTCTCGATGATTGACAAAAGGTGGGCACGCTTCGCTTTGCCCACCCTACGGCACTAATCCCGCTCAATTCCGCGCGATGATCTCGCGTTCTTCGCGATGAACCGGCAGCTCGCGCGCGATGCCGGCGCGGCGGCGCATCAGGAATTTCGGACGGCGGGCGCGGATCGCGTTGGCGCGACGACGACGGGCTGCGGGCTTGCGCGCGCCTTCATCGAGTTGCGGAAGCGCGAAGAGCTCGCTCCAGATCGCCCAGGCCTCAGTGAGTTCTTCGCCGTCGGCGCCGACCAGCAGCGGAACGGAGAGCGAGGGATCGCGATGCACGAGCACGAGGGCTTGCGCCTCGTCATTGCCGCGCAGCGCGACACCCGTGAAGTCGCTGACGCGGACGTTGATCGCCATCTGCATGCCGCGGACGGCACGGCGCAGCACGACACGTTCGCGATGAAGCTCGATCTGCCGGACATGACCGTCGGCGCGCGGATCGTGCGCATCGAAGCGGACCGGAAGGGAAAGTGGGTCGAGCCGCAGAGAGCGGCTCGACCCGGCGGGAGCGGCCCCGCATGTTGCTGTTTGACGCCTCACGGCTTTAGTTCTCCCCGCCGGGATTATGTTCCCGGTCGATGCGAGGACTTTAGCGCGCGGCTTTCCGAAACCGCTTAAAAAGGCTGGTTAACCCACCGTCACCGCTGCTCATGATTGACAAGAGCTTGGCGCGCATGATTGACGAGACGTTGCGCGCAAGCTGCGAATCTGAGCTTTTGGCAGGCTGAAAATGCTTGAAGTCCGCGCCATTAGGGCACATCTGTGGGTTCCAGTCCCGAACCCCCGCCCAACAGGATTTCGTTCGTGAACTCTTCACCATCCGCAAGCTCGACGCTTTCGTCCAAGGATTCCTCCAAGGGGTCAAAGGCCAGCCGCGACCTGTTCGATCAGTCCGCT
Source organism: Bradyrhizobium sp. 141 (assembly GCF_023074055.1). GTDB lineage: Bacteria > Pseudomonadota > Alphaproteobacteria > Rhizobiales > Xanthobacteraceae > Bradyrhizobium. The sequence continues at coordinate 124,914 of NZ_JADPKR010000058.1, read as the reverse complement.
TTGTCGGAGCTGGCGCAGCGGCTGGTGGAGGCGGCGAAGCGCGCCGGCGCGGATGCGGCCGATGCGGTCGCGGTGCGCGGCGTCTCGCAAGGTGTCGAGGTGCGCGACGGGCGCGTCGAGGAATCCGAGCGCTCGGAGGGCGACGATGTCGGCCTGCGCGTGCTGGTCGGCCAGCGCCAGGCGGTGGTCTCGACCAACGACGTCAGCGGCGATGCCGTCACCAAGCTCGCCGAACGCGCGGTCGCGATGGCGCGTGTTGCGCCCGACGACAAATATGTCGGCCTCGCCGATCCCGCGCTGCTCGCACGCGATTTCCCCGATCTCGACCTGCTCGATCCCGATGTGCCCGCCACCAGTGAGCTCGAGCGCCGCGCGCTCGAAGCCGAGGCTGCGGCTCTCGCCGTGAAGGGCGTCACCAAATCCGGCGGCGCCTCGGCGTCCGCGGGCATGGGCGGCATGGTGCTGGTCACCTCGACCGGCTTCCACGGCTCCTATTTGCGCTCCAGCCAGGGCATCTCGGCCACCGCCATCTCTGGCGAAGGCACCGGCATGGAGCGCGATTACGACTTCACCTCGGCGCCGCATGGCGCGGACCTGTTGTCGCCGCAAATCGTCGGCCGTTCCGCCGGCGAGCGCACGGTGGCGCGCTCCAATCCGCGCAAGGTCGAGACCTGCAAGGTGCCGGTCGTGTTCGATCCGCGCGTCGCGGGCTCCCTGGTCGGCCATGTCGTCGGCGCCATCAACGGCGCCTCGATCGCGCGCAAGACCAGCTTCCTGAAGGACAAGCTCGGCCAGCAGCTGTTCGCGAAGAACATCCGCATCGTCGACGATCCCCTGCGCAAGCGCGGCCTGCGCTCGCAGACCTTCGATGCCGAAGGCGTCGCGGTGAAGAAGATCGCGCTGATCGACGAGGGCGTGCTGACGACCTGGCTGCTCGACTGCGCCACCGCCCGCGAGCTCGGCCTCACCACCACCGGTCACGCCCATCGCGGCGTCTCGTCCTCGCCGTCACCGGGGCCGTACAATCTGCATCTCGAGCCCGGCACGCCGACGCCCGCCGAGCTGATCTCAGACATCAAGCAGGGCTTCTACGTCACCGACCTGATCGGCTCCGGCGTCAACGGCGTCACCGGCGATTACAGCCGCGGCGCCTCCGGCTTCTGGATCGAGAACGGCGAGATCACCTATCCCGTCAGCGAGGTGACGATCGCCGGCCATCTGTTCGAGATCTTCAAGTCGATGCAGCCGGCGAACAATCTCGAGTTCCGCTACGGCGTCAATGCGCCGACGGTGCGCATCGAGGGTTTGACGCTTGGCGGACGTTGAGGCGAACTCCCCGGGCGAAACCATCCTGACGCGCGACGCGGCGCTGCTGCAAGACACGGTGCGAGAAGCGGGTGCGCTGGCGCAATCGATGTTCCGGACCGAGCTGAAGAAGTGGACCAAGGGCGCCTCTTCGCCGGTGTCGGAAGCCGACATCGCCGTCAACGACCTGCTCGAAGCGCGCCTGCGCGCGGCGACGCCGGATTATGGGTGGCTCTCGGAGGAGAGCGCCGACGACGCGGCACGGCTGTCGCGGCGGCTGACCTGGATCGTCGATCCCATCGACGGCACGCGCAACTATCTCAATGGCCACGACGACTGGTGCGTCAGCGTCGCGCTGGTCCAGGATGCCGCGCCCGTGCTGGGGGCGGTGTTCGCGCCGACGACCAATGAGTTCTTCTTCGCCGCACGCGGCCAGGGCACCACGCTCAACGGCGCGGCCGTGCAGGCTTCGCCCGGATCCGCGCTCGACTTCTCCCGTGTCGCCGGCCCGAAACCGCTGGTCGAGCGGCTCAACAGCTCAGGCAGCGAGATCAAGCTGCATCCGCGAATCGGTTCGCTCGCGCTGCGCCTGTGCCGGGTCGCCCATGGCGCGCTGGATGCGGCCTTTGCGGGGGGCAACAGCCATGATTGGGACCTTGCGGCGGCCGATTTGATCGTGCAGGAAGCCGATGGTAGGATGAGCGATCTCTCCGGAGAACCCATCCTCTATAACCGCCGGGAAGTGGCGCACGGGGTGCTGGTGGCAGCGGGGCGCGATCGTCATGCGGGCATTGTCGCGCATTTTCGAAACCGTCCCATAGCCTAAGGCGCTTTTCGTCGTGCTTGCCGAACATTGCTTTGCCGGGCAGCCCGTTAGGAACAGAACTCATGCCAGATAGTGCCCCGCAACAACTGCTTCACCTCGTCGTCGGCGGCGAGCTCGTCGATCTCGAGCACAACGTCTTCAAGAATCTCGACGACGTCGAGATCGTCGGCCTCTATCCGAACTATGCCACCGCCCACGCCGCCTGGCGGGCCAAGGCGCAGAGCACGGTCGACAATGCGCAGATGCGCTATTTCATCGTCCATCTCCACCGGTTGCTCGACCCGAATCAAGAACCGGCGCGTTGAAAAAACTGCTTCGCAATACGCTGCGAAGCAGCTGGTTTCAGCGTGCCGTCGGGGTTCTGGCGGCCGAATATCTGCGTCTGGTCTGGCGGACCAACAAATTCACGTTCGATCCGCCCGATGTCTATGACATCGTCGAGCCGCAGATCCCGGCGATCTTCGCGTTCTGGCACGGCCAGCATTTCCTTACCCCCTTCATCAAGAACAAGGATTCCTATCGGGCCAAGGTCCTGATCTCCCGTCACCGCGACGGCGAGTTCAACGCCATCGCGGTGGAGCGGCTCGGCATCGGTTTGATCCGCGGTTCCGGCGATCATGGCAGCGCGTTCCACCGCAAGGGCGGGGTCGGCGCCTTCAAGGAAATGGTGCGGACGCTTCAGGACGGCTGTAATGTCGCGCTGACCGCCGATGTCCCCAAGCGCGCGCGCGTGGCCGGGCTCGGCATCATCATGCTGGCACGGGAATCGGGGCGGCCGATCATGCCTTTCGCGATGGCGACCAGCCGCTTCATCCGGCTGAAGAACTGGGACCGCACCACCATCAATCTGCCATTCGGGCGGGGCGCATTGGTCGGCATCAAGGAAATCCACGTTCCCGCGGATGCCGACGCCGCCACGATGGAAGCGCTGCGGCTGGAGCTGGAAGAGACGTTGAACGAGGCGACCCGCCGCGCCTACGCGCAACTCGGCCGCCCGGGGCCTCAAGATGCCTAAATCGCTGCCCATTGCGCTGCCGATCACGCTGCGGATGTATCGGCGCCTCGCCTCCGGCCTGGTGCCGCTTGCGCCTGCGCTGATCAAGCGGCGGCTGAAGCAGGGCAAGGAAGATCCTGCGCGCGTCGGCGAGCGGCGGGGCCTGTCCCGGGACGTGCGGCCGCACGGCCCGCTGGTCTGGATCCACGGTGCCAGTGTCGGCGAGGTGCTGGCCGCAGCGGCGCTGATCGAGCGCCTTCGCGATCTCAACCTGCGCATCCTGCTCACCTCGGGCACCGTCACCTCCGCCGCCGTGGTCGCAAAGCGCTTTCCGCCCGACGTCATCCATCAATACGTGCCGTTTGACTCGCCCCGCTATGTCGCGCGCTTCCTTGACCATTGGAAGCCGTCGCTGGCGCTGTTCATCGAATCCGATTTGTGGCCGAACCTGATCCTCGCCGGCGCAGCGCGCCGGGTGCCGATGGTACTGATCAACGGACGGATGTCGCCGCGCTCCTTCCCGCGATGGCAGCGCATGCACGGCACCATCTCGGCGCTGCTGTCGCGGTTCGACATTTGCCTGGCGCAGTCGAAGACGGATGCCGAGCGCTTCTCCGCGCTTGGCGGCCGCGACGTCGCCACCACGGGTAATCTCAAGCTCGACGTGCCGGCACCACCGGCCGATCCCGCCAAGCTCGAGCGGTTGATGGCGATGACGCGCGGGCGGCCAATCATCGTCGCGGCCTCGACCCACCCGGGCGAGGACGAGATGCTGGTCGCGGCGCATCGCAGTCTCGTCGGTTTCTTTCCGCAGCTGCTCACCGTGATCGTGCCGCGGCATCCCGATCGCGGCTCCTCGATATCAGGTTTGATCACGGCCTCGGGCCTGAAGCCGGCGTTGCGCTCACGCGAGGAGCTGCCGACCGCGACGACCGACGTCTATGTCGCCGACACCATGGGCGAGCTCGGCCTGTTCTATCGTCTGTCGTCGATCGTGTTCATGGGTGGATCGCTGATCCATCATGGCGGGCAGAACCCGATCGAGGCGATCAAGTTAGGTGCCGCGATCGTCCATGGACCGCACGTCTTCAACTTCGCCGATGTCTATGCGGCGCTCGATGGCAGCGGCGGTGCGCGGCAGGCCGACACGCAGGAGGCGCTGGTCAAGCAGCTCGGCCAGTTGCTGGCCGACCCCGTCATGCGCGACAAGATGCAGCGCGCAGGCAGCGGCGTGGTCGAACAGCTCGGCGGCGCACTGGAGCGCACCATGACGGCGCTCGAGCCCTATCTGTTGCAATTGCGGATCGAGATGGGGGCCGCCAATGCGTGAGCCGGCCTTCTGGTACCGGCCTCGCTCCTTCACGTCGTATGCGTTACAGCCGCTGGGTCTGCTCTACGGCGCGATCACCGAACGGCGCATGCTGCGCCAAGGCGCAGACGCCGGCATTCCCGTGATCTGTGTCGGCAACTACCATGTCGGAGGCGCCGGCAAGACGCCGACCGTGCTGGCTCTGACGAGACTTCTGCGCGAGCTCGGCGAGACGCCGGTGGTGCTGAGCCGCGGCTACGGCGGACGGCTGAAGGGCCCGGTGATGGTCGACCGCGGGCGCCACACCGCCGCCGATGTCGGCGACGAGCCCTTGATGATGGCGCGCGACGTCCCTGTTAGCGTCGCGCGCGACCGCCTCGACGGCGTCGCGCTGGCGAAGTCGCAAGGCGCCACCGTGATCCTGATGGACGACGGTTTCCAGAACCCGCGCCTGCTCAAGGACGCCTCCCTGATCGTGATCGACAGCGAGCGCGGCCTCGGCAATTGCGAGGTGTTTCCCGCCGGTCCCTTGCGCGCGCCGCTGAAGGCCCAGCTTGCGCGCACCGATGCGCTGGTGCTGATCGGCGATGGCCGTGCCGCCAACGACGTTGCGGCAGAGCTTGCCAAGCGCGACAAGCCGGAGCTGCGCGCGCGCCTGAAACCGAATGCGGCCTCGCTCGCGCAGCTGTTCGGTAAGCGGGTTCTCGCCTTCGCCGGCATAGGCGATCCCGAGCGCTTCTTCCGCAGCTTACGCGCCGGCGGCATCGACGTCGCGCGCACGCGGCCATATCCCGACCATCACATGTTTTCGCGCGAGGAGATCTCAACGCTCGCCGCGGACGCCCGGCGCGAGCAGCTCACGCTGGTGACGACGGAAAAGGACCTCGCACGCCTGCGCGGCAGCGAGGACGTGCCTGATGACATCGTGCCGTTCGCCGTCCAGCTTGAGTTCGATGATCCCGCCGCGATCCGGCAATTGATCAGCGATCATCTCTACAGGGCGCGCGAGCGGCGGTTCAGCACGCGTTGATCTCGGACATAAGGCAACGTCTCTGCCGTAGCCTGAAAAGCAGAGTGGCGCGACCGGCGAATCCTCTTCCGCGCGTTCGGGAGTTGATGTAGCCTTCGATGAGAGCCGTCACCGGGACGTGCCGAACTCCCGGCAATCATCGACGGCGTTAGTGCCCACGGCGGGCAACGCATCTTCATCATGTCAGGCGCAGCGGCCGTAGCGACCAGTTCGGGACGGCACGGAGAGTTATTGCCAAATATCAGAGGAGAACATGCCATGCATTTTTGCCTCACCGGACAATACACACCACGCGCTCTCAACGCCATTTTGGAAAACCCCACGACGAATCGCCAGGAAGCGGCTAAAAAACTTATCGAGGCGGCCGGCGGAAAGCTGATTTCGATGTACAGCGTTGCGGCCGACGGCCCAGGCGTTTTGGTGATTTTCGATGTGCCTGATCCCAGCGCGGCTCCGGCCATCTCTGGCCTGACCGTCACGGCGGGCACCCTGCAGAACGTGAAACTCACTCGGTTGTTCACGCAGGATGAGATCAAGCAGGTCCGTCAGAACGCGGCGAAGCTGCGTTCTTCGTATACCCCGCCTGGAAGCTGACATCCGGATTTGAAGCGGAGCCGCCGCAGTACCAAGCGGCGGCAACGCTCACATCACGAAACAATCACGTCTGCAGACCGAGAAGACTTTCCGGCATCTATTGGCCGACAATGGAAAACGGCGCGTGCTGCGTTCGTCTGTCCTTGCTAGCTGACCTGGTAATCGTCCGCGATCGCGGTTCAGCAGTCGGTCATGTTCACCACGCCCCGGCGGCCATCAATCCGATGATGGTCAGGCACGAGACGCAGGCGACCATGACGGTATAAGATTCGGGTGTGTTCATCGCTTCTTCCTCCCAAACTGTTGCCAATTGCTTGGTCACTGCTACGCGGGAGAGATCGCCGGTCCTGGGCGGTTTCAATTCGGTGCGCCCCGGCCGGACTTGCGCTGCGCGTCTGTCCTACTATCGTCATCCTGAACCGCGGGATGATGATGCGCTTCGAGAGCTTCAGAACGTTCGGCTGCGATCAGAAGCTGTTTGCGCATTTCAGCGAGGCGGGCGCGGCAATATTCACGATAGAGCCTGTCTAGTATGGTGGGCATGATCACCCCCATCGTTGACTTTCGATTTACAGATCTGCCGCCGCGAATTTTTTGAGGTGATCGTAGCCCGTCATGTGGCTCTTCGATATGAGCCCGTTCACAGACTGCGCCAATCCAAAGTTCGATGGCCGTTTGGTTGACTTGATTGTCTGTGCGATAAAAGAGCAGGGCCAGTTACCTAACACGCACTATAGCAGCCCTCTGTTTCACCAAGACTTCGTCAAACAACTTAAGGGCGCCAAGCTACAACAAAAATTCCAACCACAGCGCGAAATGACTTACCTCGGAGTGCAAGAACTCTTCGATGCAACGCAGATCGGCACGAGGGAAGTCAGTACAGTGTGAGAGTCCCAGTCAGGCCACGCGTGACCACGTTTCCATCCCGTTGCCGCGTGGAAAGCGCACCAATCGTGTTGCCCCGGCGAGGCAATCCTGCTTGGCGCAGTCCTGCCGGAGCCCGCCATTCAGGCGACATTCATCGCAGAACTTCTATCGATCTCGGACGATCAGGAGAATTCGATGAAACTGCCGTCTGCGTTCGTCGTCGTCAGCCTCGTGTGTCTGATCATTGCGCCGGTGTCCGCACAAACGACGCCGTCCGCTGCTCCCACCACCGTGCCGGTTCCTGCGACCAAACGCGTGACGTGTCTTGCCACGACGGCGAGCTTGAAGGGGCAGGACAAGCGCGACCAGCTACAGCTCTGCCTGGCGCAGGCACGGCTCGATTGCCTGAAGCAGGCGATCGATCAGAAGGTCGTCGGTGAATCCAGGAAGAGTTTTGTCAAGACCTGCGTGGGCGGCGATGGCACGGAGCCCCAATAGCCGAACCATGCCAAGAGTTGGATCTTGTAGGGTGGGCAAAGCGAAGCGTGCCCACGTTGCTCGTCGCGGTCTTGGTGAGACGGTGGGCACGGCGCGTTGCGCCTTTGCCCACCCTACGAGCGCCGAAGGATCACGATTGCTGCGGTTTCGGCGCACCGGGAAAATGCCGCTGCAGCACGGCGGCCGGGGTGGCATAGGCCTCTTGCAAATCCACGCTCCAGTACTTCAGCTCGTCGAGCGGAATCCGCGTGTCGGTGATGGCACAGCGCACGAATGTCCCCGGCGAGATCACGCGGAAGTCGCCGTCGAGATACTGCACCTGCGCTTCGCCATGGCCCGAGGGGCCGAACTTGTTCAGCACGGTCGAAAGTCTCCGTGGAAGGCCTCTCCGTGGCAAACCCTGGAGGGCACGATGTGGTGGACGGGATGTAGCATAGATAGGGCGGCTTGTCCGCCCGGTAAACCCACCGGTTTGTGATGTTTTGCCGCCGTTTCCGCATGATAGCGCTTGCGCGAAGGATCGCTGGTTCCGGCACCTCCTACGGCAGAGTCCGATGCGCCTTCGATTGACCACCCTAGTCCTGACGCTTTTGATGTCGGCCGCGCGCGCCGCGCCGGCGCCGCAGCCGGTCGACATTCCGCTGGCGTCCGGCGTCCTCCATGCGCAGCTCTACAAGCCTGAAGGAGCGGGCCCGTTTCCGACAGTGATCGCGTTGCATGGCTGCGGCGGGCTCAGTGGCCATTCCGATCCCGTGCTGCCACGCTATCGCGATTGGGCCGAGCGCCTGCTGAAGGCGGGCAATGCCGTGCTCTTGCCCGACAGCTACGGCTCGCGCGAGCTCGGGCCGCAATGCCGCGTCAAGGAGATGCACGTCAAGGCGCGGCGTGAGCGCGTCACTGATGTCGCAGCATCGCGCGCCTGGCTGATGAAGCAGTCTTGGGTGGTGCGCGACCGCGTCAGCCTGATGGGCTGGGCCAATGGCGCGAGCGCGCTGCTCTGGGCTGTGCGCCCGCAGAGCGCGGCGCGCGATCTGGGGCCCGATTTTCGCGCTGCGATCGCATTCTATCCTGACTGCCGAATTTCCGCCGGGCTTGGCTGGAGTACGCGGGTGCCGACCCTGGTGCTGATCGGCGCCGATGACGACGTCTCGTCGCCGCCGGCCTGCCGCCAGATGGTCGAGGGCGCGCATGGCCGTAGCGCGCTCGCGCGCATCGTGGTCTATCCCGGCGCCTATCACGATTTCGACCGCGCCAACACGCCACTGCACGCAGCTGCCGGCAGCAACGATGCCGCCGCGCCCGACCGCGGCCATCTCGGCACGGATGCAGAGGCGCGCGCGGAGTCGCAGAAGGAAGTCGCGGAGTGGCTGGCGCGGTGATGAAGGTCCCGTAGCCCGGATGAGCGACTTGTCTCGCCGTAGCTCGCAGAGCGAAGGCGGAAGCGGGGCCGCCCGAGGAACAAATTCAGGCGGGCAGCCCCGCATCGACCACCGCCCTGCACGGAAAATGGCCGACCGTGAATCTACGGGTGGCGAACGGCTGCGGTTTCAGCCCGTGACGGCGCCTTAGTTCGACCACGATGTCGATTAAACGCAATCCTCATGCGCATCGCCCTCTTCTGCTCCGCCCTGATCGTCTTCACCGTCGCGATCTTCCTGTATGAGGCCCATGCCGGCGCTCCACAGCGTGCGCCGGAACACTGCGGCTTCTGGACCACGATCGACGCGGGATTGTCGTGTAGATAGAGCCACGCTGGCGCTACATCGTCATTGCGAGCGCAGCGAAGCAATCCAGAATCTCTCCGCGGAAAGATCCTGGATTGCTTCGTCGCAAGAGCTCCTCGCAATGACGGTGGTAAGAGCGAGCCTTTCGCATATTCTCCGCTGTCATCGTCCGGCTTGACCGGGCGATCCAGTACGCCGAGGCGGCTGTGTTTACCGAGCAGCCGCGGCGTACTGGTTTCCCCGCCTGCGCGGGGAATGCCACCGAGGGTGCAGTGCTGCGTCGCGCCTCAGAACAAGCTGCCCTGATCCACCGGCTTCGCCACGCGCTTCGGAGCGGGCTTTGTTTCCTGCGCGGCTGGCTTCGGTTGCGACGGCGCCCGCTTTGCCGCGGGGGGCGGCCGATCCGCATCCGCCGTCGCCGCAACACGTCCATCCGCAAACTCGATCTCGAGCCGCGCGTTCGGGCCGACGCTGTCTGCCTCATGCAGCGGATGGCCGGTTTCATCCCGCACCAGCGCAAAGCCGCGTGCGAGCACGCTGCGATAGGACAGCGCGGCTAGCAGCTTGCCGCTGTTCTCGACACGCGCATCGAGCCGCTGCAGCAACGTGACAAGCGCGCGGCTGGCGCGCTCGGCCAGACGATGCGTGCGCTCGCGCTGGCGGGCGATGGCGTTGCGCTGCGCCTGCGCATTGGAGAGCTTTGAGGCACGCAAGCGAACCTCAAGCCCGGCAAAACGGTCGCGCCGTCGCCGCAGCAGCGAGCGCGCGGACAGGCCGAGCCGTTCGCCGCACACCGTAAGCCGGTGGTCGGCCTGCGCGATCTGGCCGTGCAGCACCCGCAGCGTCAGCTTGGCGCCCGCGGCGGTGAACCTGCGGAAATGCGCATGGGTGTTGGCCTTGAGGCAGCGGGGCAGGGATGCGCCCGCCGAATCCAGCCTCTGCCGCGGAATCGCCAGCAGATCGCCGGCCCCCGGCAGCGCGCGCGCGGCGGCCCGCAGCTCGCTGCGGCGGCTCTCCTGCGCGCGCTGCCAATAGGCGCGGGTGCGACGTCCGAGATCGGCGACCTCGACGAACAATTCGCTGCGCACCGGCACCGCCATCTCGGCTGCGGCCGTCGGTGTCGGCGCGCGCTTGTCGGCGACGAAATCGATCAGCGTGATGTCGGTCTCGTGCCCGACCGCCGAGATCAGCGGGATCATGCTCTCGGCTGCCGCGCGCACCACGATCTCCTCGTTGAACGACCAGAGATCCTCCAGCGAGCCGCCGCCGCGCGCCACGATCAAGACATCGGGGCGCGGAATCTTGCCGCCCTCGGGCAGTGCGTTGAAGCCGCGGATCGCGGCTGCGACCTGCTCGGCCGAGCCTTCGCCCTGCACCTTGACCGGCCACACCAGCACGCGGCGGGGAAAGCGGTCCTCGAGCCGATGCAGGATGTCGCGGATGACTGCGCCGGTCGGCGAGGTCACGACGCCGATCACCTCCGGCAGCCAGGGCAGCAGCTGCTTGCGCGCCTCGTCGAACAACCCTTCCGCGGCGAGCTTCTTCTTGCGCTCCTCCATCAGCGCCATCAGCGCGCCGATGCCGGCGGGCTCCAGCGCCTCGATCACGATCTGGTATTTCGAGGAGCCCGGATAGGTGGTGAGCTTGCCGGTGGCGATGACCTCCAGCCCCTCCTGCGGCTTGAAGCGCATGCGTCCGTGCACGCCCTTCCAGATCACCGCCTCGATCTTGGCGCTCTCGTCCTTGAGCGCGAAATAGCAATGGCCGGACGAGTGCGGCCCACGAAAGCCGGAGATCTCACCCCGGACCCGGACATGGCCAAAGGCGTCCTCGACCGTCCGTTTCAGGGACAGCGAGAGCTCGGAAACGGTGAATTCGGGGGCGTTGAGCAGTTGTTCCGCAGGCGGCATCGGCAAACGATTCGGCATTTTGGGGTCAGACCTAACGTTAAGGATTTTCACCGCGCGGCGCCAATCCAGGGATTGATCAACAGAGAACTCTGTTATATAGAGTTCTCTATTGATTGATGAGTTTGAGGGGATGAACCATGGCGTTCCGTTTGCTGCGCGGTGTTTTGAACGGCCTGAAATGGGCGCTGTGTGCGGTCGGCGGCGTGGCGCTGATCCTGGTCGCAATGATCGCCACGCCGCTGGAGCGGCCGCCTGAAATGCGATCGGTCTCCGACTCCACCAAAGGCATCGACTGGTCCACGCTGCCCCCGCTCGAGCGTTTCCAGGCGCGCGACGGCACCTGGATCGGTTATCGCCACTACGCGCCGAACGGCCCGGCGGCAGGCCGGGGTGCGATCTTCATCCATGGCTCGTCCGGCTCCAGCGGCACCGTCAACCATGCGCTGACCCACGCGATCGCCTCGCGCGGCGTGGAGACCTGGGCGCTCGACATCCGTGGGCATGGCGGCTCCGGCACCCGCGGCGATATCGGCTATGTCGGCCAGCTCGAGGACGATCTCGTCGATTTCGTCGCCCATTTGCGCAAGACCGCGCCGGACCTACCGCTCACCCTGATCGGTCATTCCGCCGGCGCCGGCTTCTCGCTGCGCGTCGCTGCCACGCCGATCATGCAGGACATGTTCGTGCGCACCGTGCTGCTCGCGCCCTATCTCGGCTATGACGCGCCGACCAACAGGCCGAGCAACGGTGGTTGGGTCAGTGCCGACATTCCGCGCTTCCTGGGACTGGCGGCGCTGCGCAAGCTTGGCATCGACTGCTGCGCGCAGCTTCCGGTGCTCGCCTTTGCGGTGCCGGCGACCTCGGCGAAGTACCTCACCGCCACCTATTCCGATCGCCTGATGCGCAACTTTGCGACGCGCGGCTATCGCGTCGATCTTCCGGCAACCACCCGTCCGATCACCATCTTCGGCGGTTCCGAGGACGAGATGATGATCTCGGACAAATATGCGCAGACCGTGCAGGCGGTGAAGCCGTCGATCGACGTCAAGATCATTGACGGCATCAACCACATGGGCATCGTGACCCAGGCCAAGGCGATCTCGGTCATCGCCGAGGATGTGGCAACGCGCGGGGCAGGGCAATCATGATCGACAGCAAGGAGGCGTCCGCAGCGCTGGCCGATATCGACGACATCGTCCAGCGCGTGAAGCGATCGCAACTCTATCAGCTCGCGAGCGTCGCCGCGGTGTGGTGGGGCGTCCTGGTGTTCGCAGCCAATCTCGTGACCTGGCTTTGGCCGGTCTACGCGGTCTATGCCTGGGTTGCGGTGGACGTTCTGGGCGTCGGCGGTCTGATTGCACTTCGCGTGTTCAATCCGTCAGATCACCCCTTCGGCGCCGGTGTTGGCATCAGGTTGTTCCTGATATTCGCCATGTTCTTCGCGTTCGGCTATCTCGTGACCAACGTTGTCGGTCATTTCGGTCCACGCCAGTTGGGAACGTTCTGGCCGATCTATTTCATGTTGTTCTACACACTCGCCGGCCTCTGGTTCGGCTACGCCTTCGTTGCGATCGGCCTCGGCATTACCGCGCTGACGCTATTTGGTTTCTTCTATATCGGCGAGGCGTTCCCACTGTGGATGGCCTTCGTCAACGGCGGCGGCCTGATCCTCGGCGGGCTCTGGATGCGGCGGATCTAGCGAATGCCTGAGCTCCACGCCATCATGCACCCGGCTGCACCCATTGTCCAAGAAGGAGCGCTCACGTGATCGACGGCAAGCAGGCTTCCGGCGCGCTGAACGACCGTGAGAAGACCGGCCGCCGCGAACCGCGGTCGCAGATCTACCTGGTCTCCGGTCTCGTTCTGCTGATGTGGGCCGTGCTGCCGTTTGCCGACGACCTCCTGATCTGGTTCTGGCCGCGCTACGGGGCCTATTACTGGAACAGCTGGTTTGTGGTGAACGACGGGCTCTATTTCTGGTTTGCGCTGTACACCGTCTCGGCCCTCGGCCTCGTTGCTTTCGGCATCTATCATCTGTCGAGAAAGGGCATCCGCCTGTTCGACAGCCGCAATCTGCTGGCGCTCCTGCTCATCGTCGCTTTCGGCGTCCTGTTCTGCTATCTTGGCAGGTTCTCGCCGCGGCAGCAGACGGTGTTTTGGCTGATCTACATCACGCTGTTGTACATGATGGCGACGGTCCGGTTCGGCTACGCCTTCCCGGCGCTCGGTGCGGCCGTCATCGCGCTGACGCTGATCGGATATTTCTCCATCCCGGGGGTACCGCTGTTGCCGTGGATGGCGGCCGTCAATGGCGGCGCGCTCATCGTCGGTGGCTTCCGGATGCGGCGGGGCTAGGCGTGGCTGAGCTCGACGACATCATCCACCAGCCGCTGCGGCTGAAGATCATGGCGGCGCTGAACGCGCTGCCGCTGCAGGTCGGCCTGGACTTCGCGCGGCTGAAGAAGCTGACCGGGGCGACCGACGGCAATCTCGGCGCGCATATCGAGACGTTGGCCAAAGCGGGATATGTGTCCGTGGAGAAAGCCTTCGTCGGCAAAAAGCCGCAGACCACGGTCACCGCGACCGCAGCCGGCCGCGCCGCCTTCGCGCGGCATGTCGCGACGTTGCAGGAGATCATTGCGGGGAGGCAGGTTTAGGCCTATCGGCAAGGCTAGTATAGTTTGGGGGGGACTGCCAAGCCTCGCTATCAACGTCCTTTCAACTCAAGGCGTCGCCCATCGCGCGGTGGTCCTGCGTCCTTGGAAAATTGCGCGTCAGTTAGAACAGGTCTCTGACTCGAACGAATGCTACGCCGGTCTCGGCTGCCCGCCTGACTTTGCGACTTAGCACTTCCGAAAGTGCCAACTCTCTACTGAAAGCTTCAGCCAAGTCAGCGCCGTCGAGGCAAATCACCCGCTTGCCTCTGCCGAACGCTTGGAGAGCCTGATCCGAAAATCCAATATAGCTTATGAAAAGACCACGCGCCCAAGCAGCTTTCTGCTCCACCTTGCCGTGAAACGCGTGCAGGTCTCCAATTCCTGTCCGCTCGTTCTGCCACTTTGCTTCTAGAAGGTAGGTTTCTTCGCCAAGGAGAAAGCTGCCGTCTATCTGCTCACCCCCGAGGCGAAATGCTGAACGCGCCTCTAAACCAAAGACATCGAAGAGCCTCTTTAGATACTTTTCGAACCCAAAGCCCCGCGCTTGCGCTGACATCGCACCGAGCGCCACTAGCTCAGTTTGAAGCTCAACGTAGCGCACGCAATCAATCGCTCCACTTGCGCCCGGCTGCGGCTTGATTGGCGCGGGAACATCACCGAGGCGAGCCAACAACTCCAAAAAGCGAGGCTGCGCATTCGGCAACTTTTCTTCCTCACCTGCGCGGGTACGCAGCATCTCACGATAATTCCAAAGAGCCTTGAGCGCCTTTATCGCCAATGCGTTGTCTTCGGTCCGAAAAAAGTAACGCAGGCGCTTACCCTTCGAGCCGCCCTCCGCGTAGTATTTCTCAGCGTTGATATTTACGTTCAACTCTTCCGCAAAGAACCGCGCGAATGTAGCGTCGGAAAAATTGAGTACATAGCCATCCTTGATGAAGAGGTCATCGACTGTCATCATATCAAGACTTCGGATCGTAGCCATGGTGTTGCGCTTTGCCGGAAGGTTACGTCACGCTTCGGTACGTCAATCGAATTTAGACTGAAACAGGATTTCAGGAGCTTTGGCGGGATTAAAACGCTTCGCTTCTACCGAGTAACCCTTATCCAGAAGCCTAATGACATTGTAGGAATTATCTCGCATCTCATCCGACAGACGAGTTGCGCCCGCACTTCCCGCGGCGAGAACGACCATCCCGCCATCCTCAGATAGCTTTACCTTGCCACCGACCGGAGAACCGCGATCAATTCGCGCAATGGCAGGCACATGCTGATGACCATGCAGGGCCAGCTTAAACCCGTTAGATTGCAGGCCTTCCACAACTGCGCCCGCATCCAGCGTCACGCTTATTGCAGCCTCTTTATAGTTCGGATCGGTCCGCTCTTCCCGTGAGGCTGGAATGAGGTGGTGATGCAGAACCGCAATGCGGAAATCGTCCGGATTTCTTTCGGTGAGCCGAAGGGCGTCATCGTACAAGCGCCACTGGACATAGCCAAATTGGCTCTCGGCCTTGTGCCGCAAGCGCACGGAGTTCATAGCCAGAAGCTCAACCGACCGCCCGTTAGGAAATCCAAATCTCCGCAACTCCGGGCACTTCATCTCACGCCCGAAGAACTCCTTGGTGAACAAATTGTATGCTGCTTCGTGCGAATAATCCGTCGGAGCATAATTCTGAAGAGCAATGTCATGATTTCCTGGAACGATAACGAAGCACTCCTTAGGCACCTTCAGAGCATCGGAGAGCGCCCTAAGAAACCGCAACCCCTCGTTTTGCAAAACATTAGCATCGGCTCGACTTGTGATGTCCCCCGAAACGACGATTAAGCCGGGAGGATCGTCCCTCAAGTCACGCTCAATAACGTCGAGCAATGGTGTCTGGCCGGGCCCAGACCGTTGCGGGAAACCGAAATCCGTCCCGAAGTGTATGTCGGACAGATGCAATATCGACGGTCGGCTTGCTTTGATCGGGTCAGAAAGTTTTAGAGACGCCCGCGAACGGTCTCTCCAGATGGGGAAGAATGTACCATCTCCACTTGGAGGCGGACCAAAGCGCTCTTCAAATTCTGCGGCCGTAATTTCCTCAATCGCCGCGAACCGAAACCAAGCAGGGCAACGCTTCTCGGAAGCATACTTAGGCGTCTGCCGCGCATCCGGCGACAACACCCTCTCACCCTTTGTCCCTACGCAATCGACCATGTTGGCGACAAAGAAACTCGCAGTGGAATAATCAAACAATCCAACCGAAAGCGCTTCCTTGCGAGCCTTCCCTTGCAGCTCTTCTATCTCCCGCCAACGATCAGGCTCGGCGAGCTTCTTCCACCACCCCCACCATACAGAGCCGGACGCACTTATTAGCTGCCGGTGCTTTTGGACGGTTTCATCACCTTCAATGTCACGAAAGCGCAGGACGCAAGTATCGGGCACGGCTATCTCCGGAATTGAAAACCTAAGTCTCTTGCAAGCTGGGACGCGGCCTGTAGGTCGGATTGCTCAACCGGGACTTCCCCTGATCTTTCGAGGATCGCAGCGAGCCTCTTCGTACCTCTGACAACTGCAGCGTAACTTCTTGAGGTCCATACTGTGTAAAGCGACCGCGCTGGATCACGCTGGCTCACAGTTTTGATGCATGATGGAAATTCGCTTGAGACTTGGATTTTTCCTTCGTCATCCGGGATATCCTGCACGGCAATGATCTGACCATCAAAACTATAGCGCTTCCACTTATGCGTAGGCCATTCGACCGGGTCGAAGACCGAGAGCTCCGGTTGCCGATGCAGGGTGATTTTGTAGATATCTGCGGCCCGCCAGCTCGGCAAATTTGGGAGCCCGAGACGGAGCAACACTTCCTGTTCGAACGGAGGAGTTGAATACACTGCTTCGAATGGCACGCCACTAACACGGCCAAGCTTTTCAAAGCGCTCAAGCAACTGAGCCCGTTCTTCCAGCGCTCCCGGCCGAGTGAACCCACGGAACATCGTCACAAATATTTCGGCACCAGCGCGCAACAATGGCTGCGTACGCGCAAGCCAAAGCCCGTAAGCCTCCGGATGCCACGGCGGATCGATTATAGCCGCATCAAACTTGTGGCCGAATTGCAGGTCCAGCATCTCTTCGGTCGAGACGTCTGCGATACAATATGTTCCGGGAGCGAGATTTCTGGCGAGCAATGGGTTGCGGTCTACCAGAAAGCCTTTTCCTCCGAGCGATCGGATTGCACCGTAAACCGTTGGTGCGCCAACGCAGAGAATTTCACGATTGCTTCGTCCTATCAGGGTCTCTGCCAAACGAAGTGCCGTTCGCTGATCAAACCGCCAGTCAAAGTCCACGGGACTGGGCTCAGGACCGCAAATGTCGAATTCGGCCCGCGAAGAAGAACTCGTAGCAGCACCGCCATGTTCGACTACGCCATTAAGGCTTCTTTGTACCAAGTCTGGAAAAGCGCCCTGCATGTCGCGACATAGCGCTTGAAACTGTTCCGCAGAAAGGACGGGGAGCTTCCCCAGCGAATGCGCGGCCACAGAAGCGAGGAGAGCTTCGTCCGGGACATCCCTATCGGTTCGTTTCATGCGATTTCCAGCTTGCTTGCGAACAACCACTATATGCGGACACGGGTCGAAGCAACTTTCATGAAGGCGAACACAACTGATCGTCGGTCAGTGATGCCCAGTAGACCGCGCTGCATCATGCCGCTTTAGCGCAGACCCATGATGAGAGCTGCTCCGGGGTGCTGACGCCAGCTGGGCGGCGGCCGCAGCCCTTTAAGCTCAGTTTCAAAACTGGTGGGTGTCCTGGTTTTCGATAGAGGCCCCCGGGATACAAGGGGGCCCATTGCGACAGCGCAGGGAGCGGTGAGGGTAGTCCAAAGTCGCCCTTTGCTCTGTTCGTAAATCGGCAGGTACGCGAACAGTTCTTCTGCGAGGAGGCCGAACACCTTGGCCTAAGCCCAGCTCCGCGATCCCGCCCAGCTAGTGATAAGAGAACAGCTACACTCAAGCGCAGCCCGAACGCCGGCCCGCGTGCCCCGGGAGTATCTGACGGAGGTGGCGCTGGAGCGTATGCGAATGGCCACGTCTGGTCCTGTATAAAACCTATCCGTCCATATTCCGCAGTGTTCGTGGTTCCGCGGAGAGCCGGGGCAGCTTCCGGAGCGTCACCGACTAGTCTGCGCATGGCCCGATGAATGTCGGCCCAGGCCCAAGGCGCGAGCCCCGGAATGACGGGGGAGTTCGGCCGTTTCCCCTTGAGCCCCACCCCGATTCGTGCGACCTCCGCCCCCAGCAAAACCCCTCATTCTGAGCCCTCGATGCACATTCTCCTGCTCGGTTCCGGCGGCCGCGAACATGCGCTGGCATGGAAAATCGCGGCCTCGCCCCTGGTGACCAAATTCTGGTGCGCGCCCGGCAATGCCGGCATCGCGCGGGAGGCGGAATGCGTGGCGCTCGACGTCGCCGACCACGCCGCGGTGATCGATTTCTGCAAGATGAATGCGGTCGAGCTGGTGGTGGTCGGCCCGGAGACACCGCTGGCGGCCGGCATCGTCGACGACCTCGCGGCCGCCGGCATCAAGGCGTTCGGTCCGAGCAAGATCCCTGCCCAACTCGAGAGCTCCAAGGGCTTTACCAAGGCGCTGTGCACCGAGTTCGGTATTCCCACCGGCGCCTACAAGCGCTTCACCAATGCCGGGGATGCCCGCGACTACGTCAACAGCCAGGGTGCGCCGATCGTCGTGAAGGCCGATGGGCTCGCCGCCGGCAAGGGCGTCGTCGTCGCCAAGACCGTGCGCGAGGCCGAGGACGCCATCGCCATGATGTTCGAGGGCGCCTTCGGCGAAGCCGGCGCCGAGGTCGTGATCGAGGAGTTTCTGCCGGGCCGCGAGATCAGCTTCTTCGCGCTCTGCGACGGCGACACGGCCATTCCGCTCGCCTCGGCCCAGGACCACAAGCGGGTGTTCGACCACGACGTCGGCCCGAACACCGGCGGCATGGGTGCCTATTCGCCGACGCCGCTGGTGACATCAGCGATCCACGACGCGATCATGGCGAAGATCATTTTGCCGACGGTGGCCGGCATGAAACAGCGCGGCACGCCGTTCCGCGGCATTCTCTATGCCGGGATCATGCTGACGACGCAGGGTCCAAAGCTGTTCGAGTTCAACGTGCGTTTCGGCGACCCCGAGTGCCAGGTCCTGATGCTGCGCATGATGTCCGACATCGTGCCGGCGTTCCTCGCCGCCTGCGACGGGCAATTGAAGAACTTCGATCTGCGCTGGCATCCGGAATCCGCGCTCACCGTGGTGATGGCCGCGAAGGGCTATCCCGGCGACTACCAGAAAGGCACGCGCATCGGCGGGCTAGAGGAGGCCGCGAAGGTGGACACCGTCGAGATCTTCCACGCCGGCACGGTGGCGAAGGATGGTGCGATCCTGGCCAATGGCGGCCGCGTGCTCAATGTCTGCGCGCTGGGCAAGACCGTGACGGAGGCGCAAGGCCGCGCCTACCAGGCCGTCGACCGCATCAGCTGGCCCGAAGGCTTCTGCCGCCGCGACATTGGTTGGCAGGCGGTGGAGGCGGAGAAGGCCAAGGCTTAGGCTTAGGCCGTGCTTCCGGACGGCGCGCAAAGTGCGCCAATCCGACATCCCGGGGTATCGGTGTCACCGCGCCGCCACATCTCCATTCCAGAATATGCAACAAGCCGTTGGGGTTAGTCGCCCCGCCGATAATACCGCTACTGTGCATGGGGTTGTTTTCCGACTTTTTGTTTGTCGGGACGACCTTTGGACTGACCATAAGGATGCAAAAAGATGTCCGATCTCGCCGACCTCTATCCGGGCTTTGCCGCTGAATGGATCGACACCTCCTTCGGCCGCATCTTCGCCCGCGTCGGCGGCAGCGGCCCGCCGCTATTGCTGTTGCACGGCTTCTCCGAGACCAACGTGATGTGGCACCAGGTGGCGCCGCAACTCGCCGATAAGTTCACGCTGATCATCGCCGATTTGCCGGGCTACGGCTGGTCCGACATGCCCGAGAGCGATGCGCTGCATATCCCCTACAGCAAGCGCGCGATGGCGAAGGCGATGGTGGAAGTGATGGAGCGCCTGGGTCACGTGCACTTCGCGCTGGCCGGCCACGACCGCGGCGGCCGCGTCTCCTATCGCCTCGCGCTCGACCATCCCGGCCGGCTGTCGAAGCTCGCCGTGCTCGATATCCTGCCGACCTATAATTACTGGGAGCGTATGAACCGCGCCTACGCGCTGAAGATCTATCACTGGACCTTCCTGGCGCAGCCTTATCCGCTGCCGGAGACGCTGATCTCGAGCAATGGCGAGTTCTTCCTGCGCTTCAAGATGGCGAGCCAGACCAGGTCGAAGACGCTGGATGCGATCGACCCGCGCGCGCTGGAGCACTACCTCGCCCCGTTCCGCGATCCCGCCCGTGTGCATGCGATGTGCGAGGATTACCGCGCCGGCGCCTATTTCGACTACGACCTCGACAAGGCCGATTTCGAAGCCGGCAAGAAGATCACCATCCCGATGCTGGCGCTGTGGGGCAATGCCGGCGTGGCACAAGCCGCGGCGACGCCGCTCGATACCTGGCGGCAATGGGCGACGAACGTGGTGGGCATGCCGGTGGATTCCGGCCACTTCCTCACCGAGGAGAATCCGGACGTCACCGCGAGCGCGCTACGCGAGTTCTTCCTCGCGGATTAGCGCCGCTCCCGAAAGAACTCCCGCAGCAGCCGCGCCGCCTCGCTCTCCCCGACGCCGGAATAGACGTCCGGCGCGTGATGGCAGGTCGGCGAGGCAAAGAACCGCACGCCGGACTCGACCGCGCCGCCCTTGGGATCGGCCGCGCCGTAATAGAGGCGCCTGACCCTTGCAAACGAGATGGCGCCCGCACACATGGTGCAGGGCTCCAGCGTCACGTAGAGGTCGCAGCCCACCAGGCGCTCGCTGCCGATCTTTTTCGCCGCCTCGCGCAGCGCGATGATCTCGGCGTGGGCGGTCGGGTCGTGGTCGGTCAGCGTCCGATTGGCGGCGGTGGCGATCACCTCGTGATCGCGGACCACCACGCATCCGATCGGAACTTCGCCCGATTTTCCGGCATTTTCGGCCGCCCGAAGCGCCAAATCCATGAAAGAAGGGGCTTTCATGCCTCGTATCATCGCCAGAAACCTGCTACTAGCTCCGCCTTCAGCAAGAGTGGATACCGATTTTGCCTGAGCACGCGGCTCGGAACGAGCGCGCACAATGCTTTCCGGCTACCCCACGTAAGTGAGATTATTCATGCCTCGCGACAGCGACAAAGACAACGATTCCCGCGGCCGGCGAGGCCCTCCCAAGGGACCGCCCAAAGGACGGTCCGGCAAGCCGCGTGGTCCTGAGAAGAAATTCGCCAAGCGCGGCCCTGAGGGCAGGAGCGACGCCCGCCCGCCTCGTGGCGACCGCGACAGCCGCCCGCCTCGCGCCGACCGCGGGGATCGTCCGTTCCGCCGTCGCGAGGAGGGCGATGCCCCGCGCCGCGATTTCAGCGACCGTCCGAAATTCAAGCGCGATGACCGTGGTGGTGAGGGGCGCGGCGAGCGCAGCTTCAAGCCGCGTGGCGACCGTCCGTTCTCCGATCGCTCCTCGCGCGACGGCGAGAAGCGGCCCTTCAAGCCGCGTGGTGATCGCCCGTCTTTTGGCCGTGACGACCGTCCGCCGCGTCGGGATCGCGATGATTCCCGCCCCGCCGGCCGGAGCAGTGATCGAAAGTTTGGCGACAAGAAGCCCTACGCGCCGCGCGGCGATCGGCCGGAGCGCAAGTTCGACGGTGAGCGGAAGTTTTCGCGGGGCGGTCCCGATCGCGGGCCGCGTGAGGATCGTGGCGAGCGCAGCTTCAAGCCGCGCGGCGACCGTCCGAATTTCGATCGCGGTGATCGCGCGCCGCGCAGCGATCGCCCGGAGCGCAAGTTCGACGGCGAGCGAAAGTTTTCGCGTGGTGCACCGGATCGCGAACGCGACCGTGGGGATCGTGGGCCGCGCAAGGATTTTGGTGGTCGTGACCGAGGCGAGGACAAGCCCTGGCAGAAGCGCGACGACCGTCGCGATGGTGGCCGCAGCGAGGACCGTCCGCGCTTTTCGCGCTCGCGCGACGACCGTCCGTCGGGTGATCGTCCGTTCCGTGACCGTCCGAAATTCGATCGTCCGCGCGAGCGATCGGAAGGCCGCTCCGACTGGCACGAGCATCCGCGCAGCGAGGGCCGTTTCGGTGATCGCCCGCGTCGTGAAAACGAGGACGACAGCAGGATCTTCGAGAAGCGTCCCGCCTTCGGCGGCCGCGGCGCCTATCGCGAGCGCGATCGTGATTTCGACCGGCGGCCGCGCCGGGAAGAAGAGCCGAAGCCGAAGAAGGCCGGCGAGCGCATTGCCAAGGCGCTGGCGCGTGCGGGGCTTGCCTCGCGCCGCGATGCCGAGGAAATGGTCACGCAGGGCCGCGTCACCGTCAATGGTCGCGTCATCAACTCGCCCGCGCTCGACATCACCAAGAACGACGTCGTCCTGGTCGACGGCAAGCCGTTGCCGGAGCGCGAGCGCACGCGGTTGTTCCTCTATCACAAGCCGCGCGGGCTGATGACCACGCATGACGACCCCGAGGGGCGTCCGACCGTGTTCGACAATCTGCCGGAAGGCCTGCCGCGGCTGATCAGCGTCGGCCGGCTCGACTTCAACACCGAAGGCTTGCTGCTGCTCACCAACGATGGCGGGCTCGCGCGCACGCTCGAGCTCCCCGATACCGGCTGGCTGCGCCGCTACCGCGTTCGCGCCCATGGCGATGTCACGCAGGCGCAGCTCGACGAACTCAAGAATGGCATCGAG
This sequence comes from Bradyrhizobium sp. 141, assembly GCF_023074055.1. Classification (GTDB taxonomy): domain Bacteria; phylum Pseudomonadota; class Alphaproteobacteria; order Rhizobiales; family Xanthobacteraceae; genus Bradyrhizobium. The sequence continues at coordinate 102,348 of NZ_JADPKR010000058.1, read as the reverse complement.
GTCGAGGGCGTCAAATACGGTCCGATCGAAGCGACGCTGGAGCGCGATCAGGGCGCCAATGTCTGGCTGGTGTTTGCGATCCGCGAAGGCAAGAACCGCGAGGTACGCAATGTCTGCGCCCATCTCGGGCTCGAGGTGAACCGGCTGATCCGCGTCTCCTATGGCCCGTTCCAGCTCGGCGAAGTCCCCGAAGGCCAGGTCGAGGAGATCAAGTCGCGGGTGCTGCGCGACCAGCTTGGCGACAAGGTGATCGAGAAGTCGGGTGCGCAGTTTGACGTGCCGCAGAAGTCTGCTTCGAGTGATGACGATGCGCCGCGTGAGAAGAAGCCCGCCAGCAAGCGCGGCGTGATCAACGATCGCAAGGGCCGCCGTGTGCTGGTGCAGCGCACGGGGAGCGAGGAGGCGCGCGAGCGCAACGAGGAAGAGGCCAACGGCTACGGCCCGCCGCGCCGTCCCAAGCGCGGCTATCACGGCAAGCGCGATCTGACGCCGCGGGAGGACTGACGTTGCGCGTCGTCGGCGGCAGGTTGAGGGGGCGCAATCTCGCCTCGCCGTCCTCGCGCGACATCCGCCCCACGGCGGACCGGCTGCGCGAGTCCGTGTTCAACATCCTCATGCACGCCTATGACGATCCGATTGAAGACGCGCGCGTGCTCGATCTCTTCGCCGGCACCGGCGCCCTCGGCATCGAGGCGTCATCGCGGGGCGCGAAGTTCACGCTGTTCGTGGACAACGGCGCTGAGGCCCGGGCGCTGCTGCGCAACAATGTCGAATCACTGGGCTTGGGTGGCGTCACCAAGGTCTATCGCCGCGATGCGACCGATCTCGGCCCCGCGCATCCCGTCGAGCCGTTTTCGCTGGTGTTCCTTGATCCGCCCTATGCCCAGGGCTTTGCGGAGAAGGCGCTCGTGAGCTTGCGCGATGGCGGCTGGCTCGCGCCCGGGGCGTTGCTCGTGGTGGAAGAGGCGAGGGCCGCGCAGTTCGTCACGCCTGAGGGTTACGAGGAATTGGAGCGGCGGGCGTATGACGACACGGAGTTCGTGTTTTTGAAGAGGCCGTAGTCCAGCTCTCGTAGTGCTGCCGTAGGGTGGGCAAAGGCGCAACGCGCCGTGCCCACGTTCTCTGCATGATCGAGAGAGGTGGTGGGCACGCTTCCGCCTTCGCTCTTCGAGCTACGGCGGACAAGTCGCTTTGCCCACCCTACGGTACCTTCACTACCGCACCGTCACCTCCGCCCGAACAGCTTCTCCACATCGCTCAGCTTCAGCTCGACATAGGTCGGCCGGCCGTGGTTGCACTGGCCGGAGTTCGGGGTGTCCTCCATCTCGCGGAGCAGGGCGTTCATCTCCTCGGGCCGCAAGCGGCGGCCGGCGCGCACCGAGCCGTGGCAGGCCATGGTGGCGGCGACGTGCATCAGGCGGCGCTCTAGCGGCAGCGCCTCGTCCCACTCGGCCATGTGCTCGGAGAGATCGCGCAACAGCCCGCCCGCATTGGTCTTGCCCAGTAGCGACGGTGTCTCACGCACCGCGACCGCGCCAGGGCCGAAGGATTCGATCGCGAGGCCGAACGAGGCCAGCTCCTCGCTGCGCTCCAGCAGGCGCTCGACCGTCGCTTCGTCCATCTCGACGATCTCGGGAATGAGGAGGATTTGCCGCTGCACGCCGTTCGCAGCCAGCGAGGCCTTCAGCCGTTCATAGACAATGCGCTCATGCGCGGCATGCTGGTCGACGATGATCAACCCGTCGCGGGTCTGCGAGACGATATAGGTTTCGTGGATCTGCGTCCGCGCCGCGCCAAGCGGGCGATCGACGAGATCCCCGGCGGGCTGCGCCTCGAACCGCACGTCAGCACTGGGCGCGCCGACGTCGAAGGCGGCTTGAGCGCGCTCGGCGAAGGCGGGCGCGGCGGCGCCATCGAATGACGGCATCGGCGTAACCGGGGCGGCCGGCGAGGCTCGCCAGTCCCAGCTCGCGGGACGCGGCGTGAAGGCGGGACGGAACGCGGACAGCGCGCTCTCGCCACTGTTGGCGGCGGTGCGGCGGCCCTCGCGTGCGAGCGCCTCCTTCAATCCGTGCACGATCAGCGCGCGCACCAGGCCGGCATTGCGGAAGCGGACCTCGGTCTTGGCCGGATGCACGTTGGCGTCGACCTCGCGCGGATCAAGCGTGACGAACAGCGCCAGCACCGGATGGCGGTCGCGCGGTAGATAGTCGGAATAGGCCCCGCGCACGGCGCCTAAGATCAGCTTGTCGCGCACCGGGCGGCCGTTGACGAAGAGATATTGCCCGAGTGCGTTGGCCTTGGTCAGCGCTGGCGCCGCGGCATAGCCGGCGACGACGATGCCGTCGCGCTCGGCATGGACCTCGATGGCGTGGCTGCGGAATTCTGCCCCCAGGATGTCGCCGAGCCGCGTCAGGCGTCCCGCGGCGCCGGGCAGCGCGGCGGCCCAGGTCACCGGCGCGCGCTCCTCGCCGGCGAGCGTGAAAGCGATATCGGGCCGCGCCATGGCGAGCCGCCGCACCACCTCGCGGATCGCTTCGGCCTCGGTGCGGTCGGTCTTCAGGAATTTCAGCCGCGCCGGCGTCGCATAAAAGAGATCGCCAACCTCGACCCGCGTGCCATGCGCCAGCGCCGCCGGCATGATCTCGGATTTCTCGCCGCCCTCGACTGACAGCGCCCAAGCATGCGGCTCGCTGGCATGACGCGTGGTGATCGACAGACGCGCCACCGAGCCGATCGAGGGCAGCGCCTCGCCGCGGAACCCGAGGGTGCGGATCTGGAGCAGGTCTTCGTCGTCGAGCTTGGATGTGGCGTGACGCTCGACCGCGAGCGCGAGATCTTTCGCCGTCATCCCGCCGCCGTCGTCGGTGATGCCGATCCGGCGCCGCCCGCCGCCATCGGTGAAGACGTCGATTCGGCTGGCGCCGGCGTCGATCGCGTTCTCGACCAGTTCCTTGACCACGCTCGCCGGGCGCTCGACCACCTCGCCGGCGGCGATGCGGTTGACGACCTGTTCTGGCAATTGGCGGACGGGCATGAGGCTCTGACTTGGGCTTACGATCTGGATTCGCTGACAGCGCTATTCTAGGCCGTGTTGCGTCAAAAGCATGTGTTGGGCAACAGTGGCGTGAGGGCCTGGGGAAGAAGGCCTCCTATCACATTGAAGACATTGGGCGTTCGATAAAATCCCGCGGCGTCGATGGGCCGCCTTTCCGCCGTGGTCGTGATTGTGAGGCGCCGGGCAGCGGTGTAGCATCGTGAAAAAACGGCAACAGGACGGGAGGACGCCATGTGCCATCTCTTCGCGCATCAGCCCCAACGCGACTACGAATCCCAGACCCGCTCCTTGCGGATCGACGGCCATTGCACCTCGATCCGGCTGGAAATGGCGTTCTGGGACACGCTGGAGGAGATCGCGGCCAAGGAGGGCATGAGCGTGGGCAAGTTCCTGACCACCCTCTATAACGAGGTGCTCGACCATCACGGCGAGGTCAACAATTTCGCCTCGCTGTTGCGCTGCTCGTGTTTGATCTATCGCTCCAGGAGCATGGCGCCGGTGCAGGAGTTCAAGGTGGCGCCGATTCTCGACGCTGCCGAGTAGCGGCTCCAATAGCCCGGATGGAGCGCAGCGCAATCCGGGAATTCGTGCCACAAGTGACAGCCGCCCGGATTACGCTGCGCTGCATCCGGGCTACGGGACACCATCCACCGTCATTGCGAGCGCAGCGAAGCAATCCAGAGTCTTTCCGCAGAGGCAGTCTGGATTGCTTCGTCGCATCAGCGCAAAATTGCTACGCAATTTTGTCGCGAGCTCCTCGCAATGACGAGGAGGCAGCCTACCCTCAAATCTCCTTCTTCTGCATCGCACCCGCAATGTGGTCCGCCTGCCGGATCGCCAGCGCGACGATGGTCAGCGTTGGGTTGCAGGCCGCGCCGCTGGTGAACTGGCTGCCGTCGGAGACGAACAGATTCTTGACGTCGTGGCTCTGTCCGAACTTGTTGACCACGCCGTCTCGCGGCTTCTCGCTCATTCGGTTGGTGCCGAGATTGTGGGTGCTCGGATAAGGCGGCGTCGGATAGGTCACGGTGGCGCCGACAGCGTCGTAGACCGCGGCGCCCTGCTTGTAGGCGTGGGCGCGCATCGCGAGATCGTTGGGATGGTCGTCGAAATGCACGCTCGCGACCGGCTGTCCGAACTTGTCCTTGACGACAGGATCGAGCGTGATCCGGTTGGTCTCCTGCGGCATGTCTTCGCCGACCAGCCACATTCCGGCCATCCTGGGATAGCCGTCGAGCGCTGCCGTGAACGGACGCCCCCAGGCGCCGGGGTTGAGGAACGCCGCCATGAACGGCAAGCCGATCGACAGCGTCTCCATCTCGTAACCGCCGACGAAGCCGCGCTTCGGGTTATTGGCGGCCTCGTCGCGGATGATGCCGGCCATGGTGGTGCCGCGATACATGTGCACGGACTTTTCGAACACGGCGTAGACGCTGCCCGTCATGTGGCGCATGTAGTTGCGGCCGACCTGGCCCGACGAATTGCCAAGGCCGTCGGGGAACATGGTCGAGGCGCTGTTGAGCAGCAGCCGCGGGCTTTCGATCGAGTTGCCGGCGACCGCGACGATGCGCGCCTTCTGGCGCTGCATCGCGCCGCTCTCGTCGGCGTAGACGACGCCGGTCACCTTGCCGCCGGCATCGTGCTCGATCTTGACCGCCATGCTGCCGGGGCGGACTTCCAGATTGCCGGTCGCCTCGCCCTTGGGGATCTCGGTGTAGAGCGTCGACCATTTCGCGCCGGATTTGCAGCCCTGGAAGCAGAAGCCGATCTGCTGGCAGGCGCCGCGTCCGTCGCGCGGCTGGCTGTTGATCGCCATGTTGCCGGTGTGCACGGTCTTGTAGCCCAGTTTCTTCGCGCCGGCCTCGAGCACCTTGAAGTTATTGTTGCCGGGAAGTCCGGGAATGCCGTTGGTGCGGGTCACGCCCATCTTGTTCTCGGCCTTGGCGTACCACGGCTCCATCTCGGCGAGCGTGACCGGCCAGTCCAGCAGATTGGCGCCGGGAAGGTTGCCGTAGGTGCTCTTGACCCTGAACTCGTGCTCGTCGAAACGCAGCGAAGCGCCGGCCCAATGGGTCGTGGAGCCACCGACCGCCTTGACGATCCATGCAGGCAGCCCCGAAAAATCCTTGGCGACGCGCCATGTTCCCGACGTGGTGCGCGCATCGGTCCAGGCGAGTTGCGAGAAGCTCTCCCACTCGTCGTTGACGAAGTCGTGGTTCTCGATGCGGGGACCCGCCTCGAGGATGACCACCTTGACGCCCTTCTGCGCGAGCTCGTTGCCAAGCGTGCCGCCGCCGGCACCGGAGCCGACGATCACCACAACGCTGGAATCGTTCAGATCGAATTTTGCCATATGCGTTCTCCTGAACCGTTGGGGTGGTGATCTAAGCCTTCGGCAGCCAGTCGATGTCGGCGAAGCCACGGTTGATGTAGCCGCCGTGCTCGGCCGAGGAGCCCTCGTAGCCGAACCGCGGCCAAACCTCTTTCTGGTTGTAGAGCGAGACAATGAGATCGCCGCGGACCTTCTGGAAGAAGTCGCTCTGCTCGATCTCTTTCAGCAGCACCACGCGATCTGCCTCCCAGGGCACTTGGGCGTAAGCCACCTTGTGACGATCCCGCGCGTTCTGATCGAGCCGCGTGATGCCGTCGCTGATCAGCGATTTGACGGCGGGATCCTTGGCCGCCTTGCCGTCCCACGGCTTGATCGCGGTGATGTAGTAGCTGTCACCGAGAACGTCGTGCGGATAGATGTCGCGTGCGACCTTCAGCAGCGTCTTCATCGTCGCGGGCGAGAGCGCGCTCGCATCATCGGCCCACGCATCTTCGATGCTGACGGCGACGCTTGTCGCGACTGCTACGACCGGCACAGCGGTCGCCGCGCCCTTGAGAAAGACACGGCGGCTGTGCTTGCTTCGACGATCGACTTCTCTCATGGCATCCTCCGTCAATTTTGGTTTTATGATTGAATCAGTTGAAACGTCCGCCCCGCTGGATCACCTCGATCTTGTAGCCATCGGGATCACTGACGAAGAAGAAGCGCGCCAGCGTCCTGCCGTCATGCTTGAAGTCGCGTAAGGGTCCTGGTGCGAGCTTCTCGCGCTCGAAGCGGGCATGCTCGGTATCGAGATCGTCCACCACCACGGCGAGATGACCGTAGCCGTCGCCGAGCGCGTACGGCTCCTTGCGATCGAAATTCACCGTCAGCTCGACTTCGAAAGGTGAGGAGGGGTGACGCAGGTAGATCAAGGCAAAGTCTGCGAATTTCAGATGGTCGGCGACTTCGAGGCCGAAGGCGTGCCGGTAGAAGTCGAGCGAGCGCGCTTCATCCAGCACCCGGATCATGGAATGGACGGCCTTTGCCATTCAGTTTTGCTCCTTCAGATAAGCGATGATGGCAGCGCGCGTTTCCGGCTTGGCCTGTCGATAGGCCATGACCACGCCGGGAATGACGGCTTGTGGATTGGTCAGCCAGGCGTCGAGCCGGGCATCGTCCCAGGCGAAGTCTGCGTTCGCGAGGCCTTGCGAATACCGAAAGCCTTCGACCTTGCCGGCGGGCCGGCCCACGAGCTTGAACAGCGGCGGCCCCTGTCGTGCCGGCTCTGACAGGCTTGTGGTGTGGCACACCGCGCATTGCTGCTTGAAGAGCGTCGCGCCATCCGGCGGCTTTGCGGCCGGCAAAGGCATTTGCGCGTCCGCCATCCGCCCCACCAGCACCATCGCGGTGCACAATCCCAGCACGACTGTGCGCATCACCGAGAGCCCGCCCATCCGCATCAAAGTAACCTGCGCAAACTCTAGGCGGCGTCAGATGGGCGGTGGTAGTAGCGGGCTGTTTCGCCGCGCGCGGAGATGCCTGCGGCGTGTGGCGTTCCGCGCTGCCTTATATGCGGAGCACAATTCCGCGAAACCGCCGTCAAATCCCTAAACGTTCACCACACCATGCGCATTGCATGAGGATTGCGCCGCTTGATTTCTTTACGCGATGCGATGGGTCGGCGCAGGCAAGCGGCGTCGGGAACGGCCGGGCCATGCATCGCGGAAAAATCCAGGAGAAATGGATGAAGTTGGTGAAGACCTCGATGATCGCATGCGCTCTGTCGGCTCTCATTGCCACGCCCCTTCTTGCGCAAAGTGCGCCCCCCACCGCGAAGTCAGGCGGCACCGTGCAGAGCAAACCCATGCAAGGCAGCACGATGGGCAGCGGCGATGACGAGATGAACGCTCAGCCGGGCGCAGCGGGCGAGAAGACCGGCATGAAGTCAACCAAGGGCACTAAAGGCACGGTCGGCACCACGGGCAGCGCTGCGCACAAGGGAACGGCCGACGATCCCACGACGGGCGGTGCAGCTCCATCCAAGCGTTACTAGTCCCGCCGGGAGAACGGCAAGACTCCGGTCGCTTGGCGACCGGAGTTTTTTCGGCTGTGTTTGCTAGTCGTCGAAGCGGCCGCCGCGTCCGGCCTTGACGTCGCCGCGGCGCTTCTTGCCGTCGAGCCTGCGCTGCTTGGAGGCAAAGGTCGGCCGCGTCGCACGCCGCGGCGTCGGCCTTATCATGGCCTCGCTCAGGATGTCGACCAGCCGGTCAATGGCGTCCTGTCGATTGCGCTCCTGAGTGCGGAAGCGCTGGGCGTGGATCACGATCACGCCATCCTTGGTCATGCGCTGGCCGGCGATGCGGGCGAGCCGGATCGCCGCATCCTCGGGCAGGGTCAGCTTGCGCGTGTCGAAGCGCAGCTGGGCCGAGGTCGAGACCTTGTTGACATTCTGCCCGCCCGGGCCGGAGGCGCGGACAAAGCCGATCTCGATATCGTCCTCGTCGATGACGAGATCGCGGGATATCCGCAGCATGGCAGCACCATTCGTGATGTCCGGACATATCGCGGACGTCTACGTTCGGCAATGGTGCTTCTGAAACGCAAATGGCCGGGCGAGCCCGGCCATTTCAGCAAACGAGAGCGGAACGTCAGTTCGACTTCGGTGCCGCCGCGGCCGGCTGCGCCGCGGCCTGCGGGGCGCGGCCGACGACGACGGTCAGCAGCCCCTGGCCCCAGAGGCGCTTGGCGGCGGCTTTGGCGTCGTCCAGCGTCACGGCATCGACGATGGCGTTGCGCTTCTCGATATAGTCGATCGGCAGCTTGTCCTGCTGGTACTGCAGCAGCGCTTGCGCCAGCTTCGAGGAGGTGTCGAGCGCAAGCATCTGCGAGCCCTTCAGGTAGGACTTGGCCTCGTCGAGCTCCTTCTGCGTCGGGCCTTCCTCGGCGATGCGGCGTACCTCCTTGTCGATGGCATCGATGGTGTCGCCGGCGCGGTCGGCGCGGGTGCCGGTATTGCCGATGAACACCGCCGAATGCTCCATCCAGAGCAGCGATTCGAACACCGAATAGGCCAGCCCGCGCTTCTCGCGTACATCGCGATAGAGCCTGGAGGATAATCCGCCGCCGCCGAGGATGTGATTGACGACATAGGCCGCCATGAAGTTCGGGTCGCTACGCTTCACGCCGGGGCCGCCGAACGTGATCACGGTCTGCGGCACGTCGAGCGTGACGAAGGCGCGCTGCGGCGGCTTGGCGGCCTCGACATCGGGGACCGGCGTGAGGTTGGCCTTGGCGGGCAGGCTACCGAAGGTGTGGTCGAGCAGCTTGCCGAGGGTTGCCGGATCGACGTCGCCGACGACTGCGACCTTCAGCCCATCCTTCGCAAGCACGCGGCCGACATAATCCTTCATATCGGGAACCGTGATGGTCGGCACGCTATCGAGGTTGCCGTTGCTCTGCCGGCTGTAGGGGTGATCGCCAAAGGCGACCTCCAGGAATTTGCGGCTCGCCAGCGATGTCGGGTTGGTGGTCTCGCGGCGCAGGCCCGAGATGACCTGCGAACGAATGCGCTCGACATCGGTGGGGTCGAAATGCGGCGAGGTCAGCGCGCTCCGCAAGAGATCGAAGGCCTCGTCCTTGTTGTCGCGCAGCATGCGCAGGCTGCCGCGGAACGTGTCGCGGGTGGCGCTGAAGGAGAGCTCGATGGCGCGGCGGTCGAGCCGCTCATGGAAGGTCTTGGAGTCGAGATCGCCGGAGCCTTCGTCGAGGAGGTCGCCGACCAGATTGGCGACGCCCGGCTTGTCCTTGGGATCCTGGGCCGAGCCGCCGGCGAAGGAATATTCCATGGCGATCAGCGGCACGGTTGCGTCCTGCACGAACCAGGCCTCGATGCCGCCCGGCGAGACCAGGTGCTGGATCTTTGCCGCTGCCTGCGAGGGCGAGACCGCGGCAAGCGTGAGTGCCGCGCCGGTGGCGAGGGAGAATGCAACGCGTCGAAGGAAAGGATAGGTCACGAACGCTTCTCCTCGCGCTTGGTGGTCGCGGTGTCCTTGATCAGATAACCCGTCACCGAGCGTTTCTTCTCGAGCCATTTCTGCGCGACTGCGCGGACCTGCTCGGCGGTGACCGCGCGGATGCGGTCGGGCCAGCTTCTGATGTCTTCGATCGACAGGCCCGTGGTCAGCGCGCCGCCATACCAGCGTGCCAGCACCGCTTGGTTATCCTGGGCGTAAATCGCTTCCGCGATGAGCTGGGTCTTCACGCGTTCCAGATCCTCGGCGCGGATCGGGTTCTGCGCGACATTGGCGATGACGCCGTCGACCGCCTGCTCGACCTCAGCGAAGCTGACGCCGGGTTTCGGCGCGGCCGAGATCGCGAACTGCGTCGGGTCGAGCGAGATGCTGGAATAACTGGCGTTGGCGGAGACCGCGAGCGGCTTGTCGACGACGAGGGCGCGGTAGAGATAGGAATTGCTGCCGCTGCCCATCAGCTGCGCAAGTACGTCGAGGGCCGCGCTTTCACCGGCCGCAGCCGTGGTCGCCGAGGGCACCAGATAATAGCGCCGCATGCTCGGCTGCTCGACGCGCGGATCGGCCAGCGTGACGGTGCGCGGCGCGGCCGGCTCAGGCTCCTGCGGACGGACGCGCCGCGCCGGGATCGCGGATTGCGCCGGGATCGAGCCGAAATTGCGCTCGACCAGCGGGCGTATGTCGGCGGCCTCGACATCGCCGGCGATCACCAGGATCGCGTTGTTCGGCGCATAGAAGCGGCGATAGAAGGCGAGCGCATCCTCGCGATCGAGCTTCTCGATCTCCTGATGCCAGCCGATTACCGGCCGGCCGTAGGGATGATTGAGATAGAGCGCGGCCATGATCTGCTCGTTCAGCCGCGCGTCCGGGTTGTTGGCGACGCGCATATTGTATTCTTCGAGCACCACGTCGCGCTCGGGCAGCACGTTCTCGTCCTTGAGGATGAGGCCGGTCATGCGGTCGGCCTCGAACTCCATCATGGTCGGCAGCTGCTCTTTCGGCACACGCTGGTAGTAATTCGTGTAGTCGATCGAGGTCGAGGCGTTCTCATTGCCGCCGACGCGGAGCACGGTCTGGGAGAATTCGCCGACGGGATGCTTCGAGGTGCCCTTGAACATGAGGTGCTCGAGGAAGTGGGCGAGGCCGGACTTGCCCGGCGTCTCGTCGGCCGAGCCGACCTTGTACCAGATCATCTCCGTCACCACGGGCGTGCGGTGATCCGGGATCACCACGACCTGCATGCCATTGCCGAGCGTGAAGCTGGCGGGCGGGGCCGATGTTACCGTGGTCTGGGCGAGGGCCGCGCCGGCCGTCAGGACACTGGTCGAGAGCAGCGCGGCAAGGAGGCAGGCAGCCGATCGGTTTACGGACATCGTGATCCTTATCAAGGGCCGAGGTCCGGATGTCCGGCTCGGAGGCACGGCATGGTACACCGTGCGGCTGAGGCTTCGCGTCACGAAGCAGAGAACTCAACGCGGTGGCAAGTTACTGATAAGCAATCATGACCGGCATCGGGCGGACATGAGCCCGCCGGCACTCGGTTCGCTTCTGCAAAGCAACGCGGCAGGACAGGAACGCTATTGTTCCTTGTCCTTGCCCGACATGATGTCGAAATAAGTCCGCCGCGTTTTGTCCTGTCCGGCGCCATAGGAGTAATTCGGCGACGGCGTCTGATAGCCCGGGGGCGGCTCGACCAGCGACTGGCGCGGCGGCTCGCTGGTGAATTTCTTCTCTTCGGCGCTGTTGCCGCCCTTCATCATGTTCCACAGACCACCGGAGAAGCCGAGCTCGGCGGGGCTGAGCGACGGGTTGCCGTTGGTGCCCGGCTGGATCGGGTCGTTGCTCGTCCGGGGCGCCGCGGCGACCTGACCGGCCTTCATCTCGGCGGGCGTCAGAGGTCGGGCGGCCTGCCAGTTCTCCGTTTCCTTGGTCGCCTTCTTGCGTGCGGCGATGGCTTCCTTGCGGCGCTTTTCCTCGGGGTCCTTGGGCCAATTCGGGGCATTCTTGGCCTGTGTCGCCGGGGGCGGCAGATCTAGCTTGGGCGGCACGACCAGCGGCGAGCGCTCGCGGTACTCAATGCCGGGCTTTTCCATGCTCTTGGCGCCAATGCCGGACATCAGATTGTCGATGATCTTCTCTTCGAAAGTCATCCCGTCATCTTCATCGTCGTCGTCACCGGCGCGGGCCGCGCCAGCCGACAGGACGAGACCGATGCCGAGCGCGACAGCGGACAATTTCAACGCCTGCCAGAACCCCCTTTGGGGGTCTCGAACCATCGAACCGCTGGTCTTCGAGCTGCGCATTACTGTACCTGTTCCATATTGTGGCAGATTGCCACTCAAACGCGGCCTAACCCTCGCAAAAGCCGGGTTCCACCTGCCGGTCCGTATCGGCCGGGATCAGGGCGCTTTTGCGGCGGGTACCCCCAGGAAGGAATCATACAATAGGGCTGCGACCCCAGCAACGATGGCTACGTCCGCGAGGTTAAACACATACCAATTATAGGTATTTCCGCCGATCTCGATGTGGAGCAGGGCGAAATCGACCACCGCGCCGTAGGCTAGGCGGTCGATGCCATTGCCGATGGCGCCGCCGATGATCAGGCCCAGCGCGACCGTGGCGAGAAGGGTGTGCGAGCGGGCCATCCAGATCGCCAGCGCGACCACGGCGAGGGCCTTGACCGCCATCAGCGCGAGCTGCGCCGCCTGGCTGTCGTTCTGGAGCCAGCCGAAGCTGATGCCGATGTTCCAGGCCAGCACCAGGTCGAAGAACGGTGTCACCGTCACCGCGCCGCGACGGGCGAGGTCGAACACGTTCAGCAGCCACAGCTTTGAGGCCTGGTCGGCCACGAGCGTGACCACGGCCGCGAAGATTCCGGCGCCAAGCGGGGTCATGCCGGGGATCAGACCGCCACCCCCAACGCCTTCCATTCGCGCAACGCCTTCGCGTCGCGCGGGGTGACGTCAGGGTATTCAGCGTCCTCGCCGACCATCGGGGAGATCTTCCAGGAGCGGGCGCATTTGGTGCCGACCGCCTTCTCCACCACGACCGCAACGCCGGGCACCGCATCGAGACGGAAGGCAGCTTCCGGCGCCTCGCCCTCACGCACCTCGTAATTCGAGGTGATGCAGATCTCGGCGAGATCGACGTCGAACAGCGTCGCCAGCATGTCGCGGTCGGCGACATAGATCACCGGCGATGCTTCCAACGACGAGCCGATGTTCTTGGCGGCGCGTTCGAGCTCGAGCGCGCCGGTGACGACGCGGCGGACGTTGCGGATCGCCTCCCATTTCGCGGCGAGATTGTCGTCGCGCAAGCCGTCGAGATCGGCCGGGAACAGCGTCAGATGTACCGACGGTTCGGCCTTGGGCCGGTACATGCGCCAGCCTTCCTCCGCGGTGAAGCTGAGGATCGGCGCCAGCCATTTCAGGATCGAGGCGCACAGCAGGTCGATCGTCGTCAGCGCCGCCTTGCGCGTCAGCGAGGACGGCGGATCGCAATACAGCGTGTCCTTGCGGATATCGAAATAGAACGCCGAGAGCTCGCTGTTCAGGAACGCGGACAGGATCGCGACCACCGTCTTGAAGTCGAACTCGCGATAGGCCTTGTCGACGGCGGCGGCGCGCACCGCGAGCTCGTGCAGCATCAAGCGCTCCAGCTCCGGCATCTCGGCGGGCGCGACCGCCTCGGTCGGCTTGTAATGATGCAGCGTGCCGAGCATCCAGCGCACGGTGTTGCGAAGCTTGCGATAGGTCTCGACGGTGTTCTTCAGGATCTCCGGCCCGATGCGCTGGTCGTCGGTGTAGTCGCAGGACGCAACCCACAGTCTCAGAATGTCGGCGCCGGATTCCTTGATGACAGCCTGCGGCTCGATGGTGTTGCCGAGCGACTTCGACATCTTGCGGCCGTCCTCGGCCTGGGTGAAGCCGTGGGTCAGCACGACGTCGTAGGGCGCGCGACCGCGGGTGCCGCAGCTCTCCAGCAGCGAGGAGTGGAACCAGCCGCGATGCTGGTCCGAGCCTTCGAGATACATCACCGTGTCGGTGCCGCCGTCGACCTTGCGCTTGATGCCGGCGAGCCCGGGAAACTGCACGGGGTCTTCGAGCACGAAAGCGTGGGTCGAGCCGGAATCGAACCAGACGTCGAGAATGTCGTCGACCTTCTGCCAGTCTTCATTGGCACGGGCGCCAAGGAAGCGTTCGCGCGCGCCGTTCGCGTACCAGGCATCGGCGCCTTCCTTCTCGAAGGCCTCGCCGATACGGGTATTGACGGCCTCGTCCTGGAGGATCTCGGCGGAGCCGTCGCCCTTCTCGCGCACGAACACGGCGATTGGCACGCCCCAGGCGCGCTGTCGCGAGATCACCCAGTCCGGGCGCGCCTCGATCATGCCGTTGATGCGGTTCTCGCCCGACGGCGGCACCCATTGCGTCACCGAGATCGCGTGCAGCGCGCGGGCGCGCAGCGTGTCGCCGCTCCTGGTCTTGCCGCTCATCGCCACATCCTTGTCCATCGCGATGAACCATTGCGGCGTGTTGCGGAAGATCACCGGCTTCTTGGAGCGCCAGGAGTGCGGATATTGATGCTTGAGCCGGCCGCGCGCGAGCAGCATGTCTCGTTCGACGAGCGCCTTGATCACGGTCTCGTTGGCGTCGCCCTTCTCGCCCTTGTCGTTGATGACACGCTTGCCGGCAAAGCCCGGCGCATGGTCGGTGTAGGCGCCGTTCTCGTCGACGGTGTAGGGGATTGTCGTGTTGATGCCGCGCGCGTCGAGGTCACGCGCCTGCGCCATCCAGGCATCGAAGTCCTCGCGGCCGTGGCTCGGCGCGGTGTGCACGAAGCCGGTGCCGGTGTCGTCGGTGACGTGATCGCCGGGCAATAGCGGCACGATGAAGTCGTAGCCGCCGGCAAGCCCCTTGAGCGGATGCGCGCATTCGATCGCGTCCATGGTGTCGCCGGGGATTTCGCGGACTTTCTCATAGGCCGTCACGCGCGCCTGCTTGAAGACCGCTTCAGCGAGCGCGTCGGCGAGGATGAGGAGATCGCCGGTCTTGGCCCAATTGTCGGCGGGCGCGTCCGTCACCTTGTACAGGCCGTAGGCGATCTTCGGCGAGAACGAGATGGCGCGGTTGCCGGGCAGGGTCCAAGGCGTGGTGGTCCAGATCACGACGCTTGCGGCGGCAAGCGCGCCGTGCGCGGGCGAGGTGACCGGGAATTTCACCCAAACCGTATCGGAAGTGTAGTCCTCGTACTCCACCTCGGCTTCGGCGAGCGCCGTCTTCTCGACCACGCTCCACATCACCGGCTTGGAGCCGCGATAGAGCGTGCCGTTGGCGGCGAACTTCATCAGCTCACGCGCGATCTGGGCTTCGGCCGGATAGCTCATGGTGGCGTAGGGATGATCCCAGTCGCCGATGACGCCGAGGCGCTTGAACTCCTCGCGTTGCACGCCGAGCCAATGCGTGGCGTAGGCGCGGCACTCCCGGCGGAAATCGATCATCGCGCCACTGTCGCGGAAGTCGGGCTTCTGCTTGCCCTTCTTGCGATAGTGCTCTTCCTCGACCTTCCATTCGATCGGCAGGCCGTGGCAGTCCCAGCCGGGCACGTAGTTGGAATCGAAGCCGAGCATCTGCTGGCTCTTGGTGACGAGATCCTTGAGGATCTTGTTCAGCGCGGTGCCGATATGGATGTTGCCATTGGCATAGGGCGGGCCGTCATGCAGCACGAACTTGGCGCGGCCCTTCGCACTCTCGCGCAGCTTCTCGTAGAGGCCGATCTCGTACCAGCGCTTGAGGATCTCCGGCTCGCGCTGCGGCAGGCCGGCGCGCATCGGGAATTCCGTCTGAGGCAGGAACAGGGTCATCGAATAGTCTTTGGCTTCAGACTTTTGGGACTTTTGCGGCTTTTCGGACATGAGGTTGACTGGCTCGGAAGGGCGCGGGAACGAATGGCGATGCGGAATCGCGGGGTGAAACGACAAAATCCCGGTCTTGCGCCGAGCCGAAGGCTCAGGCGGAAGCCGGGCCGCTAATCCCTATGATGCGCCGCGCAAACATGGGCTCTCCATAGCAGGGGGCCAAGGGAAGCGCAAAGGCTGAGATGTTGGACAGGGCGCAGTTGCGGTTTTCTTCAAAGGGGCTAATTTATTGAAGCAAGGAGAGAATTTCATGAACGCCGCGCCGCTTGCCGAGGTGTTGGAAGAGCTGAAAGAGCTTCGAAGGCATGGGGGAGCCGATAATGATGTGCTCTCCAAGGCTGAGCAGCGTCTTCGGGTCTTTTCGGTTGAGATGGCTTCCGCCGTGGGCGGTCCGGGGCGTGAGGCGCTGGTCCGGCTACTCGATATCAGCACGCTCGCGACCCGCGTTTTCGGTGACGCGGAGAGAGCCGAAGCCTGGCTGACCAGGCCAAATGCCTCCCTCTCGAGCCAAAGGCCGCTCGATCTAGTGAAGGATGAGCTTGGCGCCTCGGTCGTGCGGGAAATGCTCGAGCAGATCGATCACGGAATTTTTGCCTGAGCCCGCAAGATGGAGCTCTGGCGAATTTCCAACTACGTCGATCTTTCCGGAATTGGCGGCCTGAGGGCCGCAGGCCGATGGCATTCGCAGGCAGGCGGATCGTCTATCTCGCCGATCATCCATCGAGCGCATTGTTGGAGATGCTGGTCCATATAGACCGGGATCTCATCCCGCTGACCTATCAATTGCTACGTATCGCCATCCCTGACGACATGGTCGCTGAGACAGTTGAGGTGGAGCTGCCCTCGCATTGGCGGTCCTCAACGATGGCCAGCCGTGAGATCGGGGATCGATGGCTGGATCGATCGACGAGCGTGCTCTTGCAGGTGCCGTCTGCGATCAGCGCGCAGGGGTCCAACTTTCTCCTGAACCCCGCACATCCAGACGCGGCGCGCATTGGGGTGGCCGAGGTGATCCAGGCGCCATTCGATCCGCGGCTGCTCCCTTAGTCCGATTGATCAATCGATCACGCCCAGCCTCGGAAACGCGTCCGGGGCGGCGGCCAGGATGGCGCGGGCGCGGGCGGAATCGTCGTCCATCTGGCGGATCAGGGCCTCCAGGCTGTCGAATTTCAGCTCCTCGCGGATGAAGCCGACGAAGGCGCAGTCGAGAGCCTGCCCGTAAAGGTCGCCTTTGAAATCGAACAGGAAGATCTCGAGCAACGGAGTGCCATTATCAAAGGTCGGGCGGCGGCCGAAGCTTGCCACTCCGTCCATCCGCTCAGGCCCACGGCCGACCCGCACCGCATAGATGCCGTGCTTTAGACCGCAATTGGCATCCAGGCGGATGTTGGCGGTGGGATAGCCGAGATCGCGGCCGCGCTTCTCGCCGTGAATGACCTCGCCGGTGACGAACCAGGGCGCGCCCAGCATGGTGGTCGCCTCATCCAGTTGGCCCTCGGCGAGCGCGATCCGGATGGCGCTGGAGGACACCGGCCGCTCGTCGATATCGACATGCGGCTGCACGTCGACCTCGATGCCGAGCCGGGGCGCCTCGTTGACCAGCAGGCTCGGCGAGCCGACGCGTCCTTTGCCGAAATGGAAGTCGTAGCCCACCGCGATGCCGCTGACGCCAAGGCGCCCGATCAGGTCATGGTGAATGAAGTCTTGCGCGCTGGTCCCGGCGCGCGCCTTGTCGAAGGTCATCACCACGGCGCCGGCCAGCCCGGTACCGGCCAGAAGCCGCAGCTTGGCCGGCTCGTCCGTCAGACGGAATTGCGGGGTGTTGGGGCTGAAAAACCGCCGCGGATGCGGCTCGAAGGTCAGCGCCAGCGCGGGGCGGCCCTGCGCCCGGCCCATTTCCAGCGCTGCGGCGATCACGGCGCGATGGCCGAGATGAACCCCGTCGAAATTGCCCATGGCGACCACGGCACCCTTTGGAATGGCGGAGTCCGGCGTGGTGTCACGGATAACGGTAAAATGCGGGGCCATCAGGGGAATTCTCGAACCGGCGGGACCGGCCGGGACCGTGGCGCGACCGGCCGGATGAAGTCAAGCGGGAGGGGCGGCCGCATCGAACGCGATTTTCAGTCCTTGGGGGGCGTCCCCAATTAACGCGCTGTTTAACGCCTTGGTGTTAGTCCTTGAGTGTGGAACCGCCGGGCTCCGGCCTGGCAGGTCCGATCGTAATATTCCTGGGTTTGGGTTGGGGGAGTCGAGATGGCGGTTGATTTGTCGATGCCGGTTCTGGTGGTGGATGACTACAGCACCATGATCCGTATCATCAGGAATCTGCTGAAGCAGCTTGGCTTCGAGAATATCGACGATGCCAGCGACGGTTCGGCAGCGCTGAACAAGATGCGCGGCAAGAAGTACGGGCTCGTGATCTCCGACTGGAACATGGAGCCGATGACGGGTTACGACCTGCTGCGCGAAGTGCGCGCGGATCCGAACCTCGCCACCACGCCCTTCATCATGATCACGGCGGAATCCAAGACCGAGAACGTGATCGCGGCCAAGAAGGCCGGCGTGAACAACTACATCGTCAAGCCGTTCAATGCGGCGACGTTGAAGACCAAGATCGAGGCGGTCTTCCCGGACATGGCGAGCGCGTAAGGCGTTCTTCGCCGGATAAACAATTTTCCAATGGGGAACGTCATGCCCGGGCTTGTCCCGGGCATCCACGTTTGTGGATGCGCATGAAGACGTGGATGGCCGGGCCTTCGCCTCGCCGAAGCGGCTTCGGCCGCGCAGGCGGGTCAAGCCCGGCCATGACGGCGTCTAGCACTTAGCCATTGGTCTATATCGGCGCCGTTTCGAAGTGAGGCCCTTACCACTTCAACTCGCGCATCAGCGCCTTCGGCGGGTGGCCGAATAATTCCATCACCGATGGCGGGTCGAGCTGGTCGAGGCCCTCGAACTCCTCGGCATGGATGCCGCGGGTCACGAACAGGCAGTCGATGCCGAATTCGCGCGCGCCCGTTAAGTCGGTGCGGACGGAATCGCCGATCGCCAGCACCTTTTTCCGGTCGATCGGGTGGCCCTGGCGCTCACCGGCCAGCGCCATGGCGCGCTCGTAGATCGGGCGATGCGGCTTGCCGTAGAAGATCACTTCGCCGCCGAGCTCGCGATAGAGCTCCGCGATGGCGCCGGCGCAATAGATCAGCCGGTCGCCGCGTTCCACCACGATGTCGGGGTTGGCGCAGACCAGCGTCAGCTTGCGCTCGCGCGCCTTCAGCATCATGCCGCGATAGTCTTCCGCCGTCTCGGTTTCGTCGTCATACAGGCCGGTGCAGACGATGTAATCGGCTTCCTCCAGCGGAGCGGTCACGGCATCGAGGCCGCGATAGATCGAGTTGTCGCGCTCGGGGCCGAGCCAGAACATCTTGCGGCCGGGATGCTCGGCGACATAGAGCCGCGTCAGGTCACCCGAAGACACGATCGCGTCATAGGTCTCGTCGGCAACGCCGAGCTTGCGCAATTGCCGCTGCACGGAGTCGGCCGGCCGCGGTGCGTTGGTGATCAGGATCACCGTACCGCCGCGGCTGCGATAGGTGTGCAGCGCCTCGCAGGCTTCGGGGAAGGATTCGAGGCCGTTATGGACCACGCCCCAGATGTCGCTGAGCACGACATCGACGCCCCCCACGAGCTCGCGCAGGCTTTCGGCGAAATGCAGCGTGGTCATGATGCGCGCGGCCGGTCAGATGCGGCGCGCGAGTGCCGCGTTGCCGGTGATGCGTTGTGCCGGAGTTGCGGTTGACGTCGCGCCAGATGTCGTGCCTTGGCTGGGGGGAACAGAGCCATTGGATCCCTGAATGTCCTGCGCCTGGTTCGGCGCGGCCCCGCCGGTAGCAGATGCCCCCTCCGGCCGCAATGGCCGGGGCGGCGCGAACAGGAAGCCCTGGCCGAACCGGACGTCATAGTCGAGCAGGTCGACGACCGCGCGCTCGCCTTCGATCCTTTCGGCGATCAGGTCGATGCCGAAGCGGCCGAGCAGGTCGGAGAGGTCGGAGGGATGGATATCCGAGGCCGAGGCCTGCCTGGGGTCGAGCAGCAGCGTGGCCGGCACCTTGATGAAGCGCACCCCGCGGTCGGCCAGCTCGCGCGGCTCGATCCTGAGATCCGTGACATGGTCGATTGAGAAACGGAAGCCGCGCTGGGCGAGCGCCGCGAGATTCTCGGTCTCGGCCGGGCCGAGATTGCGGAATGTCGATTGCTTGAACTCCAGCACCAGCGAGGGCGCCAGCGCCCGGTTGGCTTCGAGGAAGTCGAGGCATTGTGCGAAGGTGGTGGAATTGCCGAGCGTGGAAGCCGCGACGTTGCAGAACACGCCGACGTCCTTGTTGCGCACCATCAGGCGCCGCAGCACCTGCACGCAGCGCAGCATCACCATGTTGTCGATGCGCCCGATTAGCCCGGACGCCTCCGCAATACCGATGAACTCCTCAGCCGCGATCAGCTGGTCGCGCTCATCGCGCAGGCGCGTCACCGCTTCGTAGAACCGCACCTTGCGCTGCGGCAACGTCACCATCGGCTGGAGGAAGATGTCGATGCGGTTCTCGTCGATGGCGTTGCGCATCGTCGCCAGCAGTTGAGTCTGGTTGCGCCCGGAGGCGGTCTGAATCGGGTTGGTGGTCTGGGTCTGGGCCGACGGCGCCGGCCGCGGCTGCGCCAGCGGAGGCGGAGGTGCTGCGGGAAGCGGGGGAGGGGCAGCCGGCCGCTCTTCGAACGGCGCAACCAGATCGATCGGCGGCTCCGGCTCGGACCAGGCCGCCGGGGCGGGAGCCGGCGTCGGCGCGCCGCCGGCCAGCAAGTCCTCATGGGCCGACACGGTGGTCGCGAGCTGCCGAACCAACCCGCCGAGCTCGTTGATCTCGCCGACCACCGACTGGATGCGGTCGGAGTTGGTCGAATTGGACGAGGCGATGCGTCCCTCGACCGCAGCTAACCGGCGGCCGAACTCGGCCACCTGGCGGGCGAGATCGGCAGTGCCGCGCGACAGATCGGCGATCTGGCCGCCGACGTCGCTGCGGTCGCGCAGCCGCATCGACACCGCGTTGTAAAGGATCAGGAAGGTCAGCGCCGTCAGCGCCACGATCGCGGATTCGGTTCCGCTGATGCCGGCGACGGCGTAAAGCACAAGCCCGAGCGAGGCCGCGACCAGAACCATGCAGAAGGCGATGAAGATCGTCGAAATGCGAATCATGCCGCGCGTTACGCCTCAAGAGCTGAATGCCTCACCCGGGAAAACACGGGTCGCTGTGCGATCCCGTCACGCCTCATGCTCCCCCAAGCCGCATGACCTTAACATCATTGTTGATTCGAGGGGATAGCGGGCCTGGTCGGCCGTCAAGTCAGCCCAGCGCGGCGAAAGCCTTCGAGGTAGCGTTCGCGGTCGGCCGCAAGTTTAATCGGCATGAACTTGGCGATCCAGGCCAGACTGACGTTCGGCTGGGCGCGGCGAAGTTCCTGCAGCGCGGTGCGGGCAATCTCGGTGTGTCCGCCCATGCCGGCTGCAGCCGTCAGCACCCGGTGTCCGCCGACGAAGTCGCTGCGCTGGCGCAGCGACTCCTGCGCCAGCCGGATCGCTTCGGCGTAGTCCTCACCGAGGAAGCGGGCGTAGGCGGCGATGCCGTAATAGACCGGCGCATAGGGATCGCGCGGGCTGAGGCGGATCGCCCGCCGTGCGGCCTCATCGGCGTCACGCCAGCGGCCGCAATAGCCCAGTGCCAGGCCATAATAGCCTTGTGCCATCGCGAAATTCGGATTGAGCCGCAGCGCGGTTTCAAATCCGGCCAGCGAGTCATCGAACCGGCGCGCGAACAGGTCGACGTGGCCGAGCGCGTTGTGAGCCCAGGCGTCGCCGTCGTCGGCGCGGATCGCGGCATGTGCGGCGCGCTCGGCCAATGGGATGGCGGTCGCCATCTCCATCCAGCCCATATGCGCTGTGAACATGTAGCTGGTGCCGAGTAGCCCTAGCGCCTTGCCGTAGGTCGGATCGAGCGCGATGGCCTTTTCGAGCAGGGCCTGCGCCACGACATGATCCTGCCGTGTCACTCGCCAGTAATGAGACAGCGCACGCATTACGAGATCCCAGGCGTCCATGCTATCAGGCGGTTTGCGCTGGGCGCGAAAGCTCTCGGCAGCATAGAGCTGCGGCTCGATTGCGGCAACGATCGCCTCGGTAATCTCGTCCTGGACGGCGAAGACGTCGGCGAGCTCGCGGTCGTAACGTTCAGCCCAGAGATGACTGCCCGTGGCGACGTCGTTGAGTTGCGCCGTAATGCGGACGCGCTCGCCATCCTTGCGGACGCTGCCCTCGACGACGTAGCGCACGCCGAGTTCTTCCGCGATCTGCCGCAAATGAACCGGGCGGCCCTTATAGATGAAGGAGGAGTTGCGCGCGATCACGAAGAACCAGCGCAGCTTCGACAGCGCGGTGATGATGTCTTCGCTAATGCCGTCGGAGAAATAGTCCTGCTCGGCCTCTCCGCTCATGTTGGTGAAGGGCAGCACCGCGATCGCGGGACGATCGGGCAGCGCTAATTCAGCCGATGGTTTGCCAGCCTTTGCGGGCGCCGCCGTGCCGGCCGGCTCTGTCACCACGCCGACGAACCGCACGCCCTTGCGCGCGATGGTCCGGATCAGCCGCTGTTCGTCGCCATTGTCGTTGACAGCGCGGCGCGCTGCATTGATCCGGCTGGTCAGTGTCGATTCCGAGACGACACGGCCGTTCCAGACCGCATCGAGCAGGTTGTCCCGCGTCACCACGCGTTCGCGGTTGCGGACAAGGTAGGTCAGGAGATCGAACACTTGGGGCTCGAGCGCAATAAGGGTGTCCGCCTGGCGCAATTCGCGGCGCTCGGGATCCAGCAAGAAATCCTCAAACTGAAAAGTCACACTTCGCCTCGGCTCTCCCGTCGGAAATCAAGGTGCTCTCAGCGTAAAATAACGCTGGTCTCAAGGCCAGCGGGCCGCATGCGCTTTATCGTCCCGGCGTTTTCAACCGCAGGAGATTGCCCATGTCGACCGCCGCCGCGCTCAAGCCAGCCGTAGCCCAGCCCGACCTCACCGCCCTCAAGCAGCGTCAGCACGGCGCCTGGTCGTCGGGCGACTACGCCGTAGTCGGAACCACCTTACAGATTGTCGGCGAGCAGCTCTGTGAGGCAGTTGACATACGCGCCGGCAGCAAGGTGCTGGACGTCGCCGCCGGCAACGGCAACGCGACGCTGGCCGCGGCACGGCGCTGGTGTGACGTCACATCTACCGACTACGTGCCGGCATTGCTCGAGCGTGGGCGCGAGCGCGCAGCGGCCGAACATCTTCCGGTCGAGTTCCGCGAGGCGGATGCCGAAGCGCTGCCGTTCGCCGACGCCAGCTACGATTTCGTGCTCTCGACCTTCGGCGTGATGTTCACGCCGGATCAGGACAAGGCGGCGTCCGAGCTCGCGCGGGTCTGCCGGTCCGGCGGCAAGATTGGCCTCGCCAACTGGACGCCGCAGGGTTTCATCGGTCAGCTGTTCAAGACCATCGGCAAGCATCTGCCGCCGCCGGCCGGGGTGAAGTCACCGGCTATGTGGGGCACCGCGGCACGGCTTGAGGAGATGTTCGCAAACCAGGCAGCCGAGATTGTCGCCGAGCCGCGCATGTTCGTGTTTCGCTACCGTTCGCCGGATCACTGGCTTGAAATCTTCAGGACCTTCTACGGTCCGACCCTGAAGGCGTTTGCCGCGCTCGACGAGAGCGGCCAGGCGGCGTTGAAGCGCGATCTGCTGGCGCTGCTGGGAGAGTTCAACCATGCCGACGACGGCACGATCGTCGTGCACAGCGAATATCTGCAAGCCGTGATTACCAAGCGCTGAGATGCCACTCATTCAGGCCGGATGAACTCCGGCCTGATTGTCCATCAGGATGGCGCGGCGGCGCCTACCGTGTCGGCCGAGACGGCCTGGCGGGTGCCGAGCGGCTTCGATGGTCCGGTGGTGGTATCACGCAGGGTCTGCCGCTCGATCTCAGAGTTCAGCTCGGCGCCGAACATGATGACGATCGCCGACATCCACATCCATGTCATCAGGCCGATCGCCGCGCCGAGCGAGCCGTAGGTCGCGTTGTAATTGGCGAATTCCGAGAGATACCAGGACAGGAGGGCCGAGCCGGCGATCCAGAGAAGGGCGGCGGTTACCGCGCCGAGGCTGAGCCATTGCCAGCGCGGCGCGTCGCGACTGGGCGCGAAGCGGTACAGGATCGCCAGCGCCACAAGCAGGATGAGGAACAGCAGCGGCCATCGCGCCAGCGCCACGATCAGCTTGCTTTCGGGCCCCATGCCGATATGATTGAGCGCGAGCGGGAAGGCGACGACGGCACCCACCATCAGCAGCAGCGCCACGATGCCGCCGATCGTGAAAGCCAGCGATACCATGTTGAGCCTGATGAAGCTGCGCTTCTCGCGCTCCTCATAGGCAACGTTGAGGGCGTCGAAGATTGCCTTTACGCCTGCATTGGCGCTCCAGATCGCAAGCAGCAGGCCGAGCAGGAAGGTGGCCCCGAGCGTCGTGCTGCCATGCGACACCACGCGCGCGACCTGGTCCTCGACGATCTGGAACGAGCCCTCGGGCAGCATCGTCGCAAGCGTCTGCAGATTGGCGCTGATCGTCGCGGGATCGGCGAACAGCCCGTAGGAGGAGACCACCGCCGTGACGGCGGGGAAAACCGCGAGCAGCCCAAAGAACACGACGCCGCCTGCGGTCGCCAGCAGCCGATCCTCGTCGATGCGCTGATAGGTGCGCCAGAAAATATCCTTCCAGCCCGCCCAGGGGATCGTTAACGGGCTCTTCGCGTGACGGCCGCGGCCGGGCTCCACGGCCGCCCTCGCCGGATGCGTTTCCGGTGAATTCGCCTCGACTTTGCGGTGGTCTTGGGGAGGTCCCGACGGGACCAAGCCGGAGTCCTGAAAGTAGCGCTCCGCGGTCAGCACGAAGACGGCCGTTGCCGCCACCAGCAGCCAGGAGTCGATCTGCTCGGAGCGCCGCACCAGCATTCAAGCGTCCAATCTATGGCTGTGACGCCTGCGGCGCGCCGCTGTGAACCCCGCCAGTCCAATCGCGGCGAGCATCAGGCCAAGCTGCACGGGCCGGTTGGTGCGAACGGGCCGGGCCTTTCTGCCATGGCCGCGCTCACCCGGCGCGAGCGGCACGAGCGGGATCGTCGTCGCGACCTCCTTCACCGCCTGCTTGACCGTTCCGCGCGGGATCCGCGGGGTGGCGATCGCAACGCGCATGCGGCTCGCGAGCGGTACGATCGCCTTGGTCGGCCGCCTCATCATGGCCATGGCGACGCCGGCGCAGATCGCGGCCAGCACCAGCAGCACGGCGGCGACGGCACCAAAGCCCCAGAATTGCCCGTAGCTGATCGCAACCCAGCGGTAGAGGGCGATCAGGCCGACGAAGAAGGTCGCGATCACGAACAGTCCGGCCACCGCGAACAGACCAGCCGCGACCGCGTAGGACGTCGCGCGTCCCGTGGCCTGACTGGTGCGGTCCCGCAAATACGATTGCGCGGCGCGCTTGAGGTGGTTGAGCTTCAGCGCCATGCCGGCGCGCAACAATTCGCCCGATGGCGCGAGCATGCGGACATCCTCCAAGAGCAAGAACAATCGTCGGGGGATGAACGTGGCGATATTTGACTTGTTCCGACGGAGCTTGATCCGTCGTGATGAATCAGCCGAGATCGGCGGCCGCGATCCAGAACACCTCGCCCTCGGAAGCCTCGGTGTCGAGCCAGAGCAGCGGCAGTTCCGGAAAGGCCTCGTCGACCAGTTCGCGGCCGCGGCCGATCTCGCAGATCAGCCCGCCATCCGGCGTGAGGTGATCGGGCGCCTCGCGCAGGATCCGGCGCACCACGTCGAGACCGTCGCGGCCGCCATCGAAGGCGAGCTTCGGCTCGGCCCGGCATTCCGGCGGCAGCGCCGCCATGCCTTCGGCATCGACGTAAGGCGGGTTGGTGATGATCAGGTCGTATCTGTTGTCGCCGAGCGGCGCGAACAGGTCGCCGCGATACAGGCTGATCCGGTCCTCGAGCCCGTATTCGCCGACGTTTCGTGTGGCGACCTCGAACGCGCCCTTGGAGATGTCGACGGCATCGACGGCGGCGTTCGGAAAATGATGCGCGGCGAGAATGGCAAGGCATCCCGATCCCGTGCAGAGATCGAGCACACGCTCGACAGCCGTGGGATCGTCCATCAGCGCGCCGGCGCCTTCTTCGCCGCCGAAATGCGACTCCAGCAGCTCGCCGATGAATGAGCGCGGAACGATGACACGCTCGTCGACATAGAAGGGCAGGCCGCGCATGTAGATCTTGTTGACGAGATAGGCGGCCGGTTTGCGCGTGGTGACGCGCTGATGGATGAGATCGAGGACGGTCTTGCCCTCCGCGGCCGTGACGCGCGCGTTGGCGAACATCTCGAACTGTTCGGGATTGAGATGCAGCGCCTCGCTGACCAGAAAGGCTGCTTCGGCAACCGGATCGGTCGTGCCATGGGCAAAGGCGAGCTCGGCTTCGACAAAGCGGCTCACCCCATAGCGGACGAAATCGGCCAGCGTGAGAAGCTCGCCCGGACCGACCTTGGCAGGTTTTGGCGCGGCGCGGCCGCGCACGGTCTTTTTGGATGCTTTTGCCATCAGGATCGGGTCCAGCGTGCGGCGGCTTCGTCGTCGCGGGCCTGGGCCTCGACCCAGCCGGTGCCGGCTTCGCTTTCTTCCTTCTTCCAGAACGGCGCGCTGGTCTTGAGGTAATCCATCAGGAACTCGGCCGCTAGGAAGGCGGCCTGGCGATGCTGCGATGCGGTCAGCACCAGCACGATGTTGTCGCCCGGCATGAAGCGGCCGACGCGGTGGATGACCGTGACACCGTTCAACGGCCAGCGCGAGATCGCCTCGTCGACGTGACGCCTGATCTCTTCCTCGGCCATATCAGGGTAATGTTCCAGCGTCAGCGCGGCGATGTTCGCGCTGTCCTCGTCGGCTCGGCAGATGCCGGAAAAGCTCACGACGGCCCCGATGTCGGTGCGGCTCTTGGTCAGGAGCGCGATTTCGCGGGCGATATCGAAATCGTCCTCCTGGATACGAATCGTGACGGAGCAGGTGACAGGGGAGGCCATGGTCTAGCCGCCGGTCATCGGCGGGAAGAACGCGATTTCGCGAGCGCCGGTGATCGTCGCGTCCGATTTGACATGGGCGCGGTCGATCGCGGCGCGGATCACCTTCGGCTTCTCGAACGCGTAGGCGTAGGCCTCGCTTCGGCTGGACAGCCAGGCGATCAGCTCCGCAACGGTGTGCACGGTCGCAGGCGGCTCGATGGTCTCCTCCGCCTTACCGACGCGTTCGCGCACCCAGGCGAAATACTTCACCTTCATCCCTCATCCTCCTTGATGAGGTGATGGATGCCGGCGCGGAAATAGTCGTAGCCAGTGTAGATGGTCACGATCGCCGAGGCCCACAGCAGCGCCAATCCTATCATCGAGACGACGGGCACCACCTCGTCGCCGGCCGGGCCAGCGAGTAGAAAGCCGATCGCAACGAGCTGGACCGTGGTCTTCCACTTGGCAAGCTTGGTCACGGGCACGCTGACGCGGAGCGCGGCAAGATATTCGCGCAGGCCCGAGACCAGGATCTCGCGGCACAGGATCACGATGGCGGCCCACAGCGACCAGCCATGGATGATGCCGTCGGCGGCCAGCATCAGCAGGCAGGAGGCGACCAGCAGTTTGTCGGCGATCGGATCGAGCATCCGGCCGAACGCCGATTGCTGATTCCAGATCCGCGCATAATAGCCGTCGAGGTAGTCGGTCACCGCGGCGCCGATGAAGATGGCCACCGCCACCCAGCGCAGCCACAGCGGCTGATCCAGAATCGACTGCGCATAGATACACCCGACCACGACCGGGATCGCGGCGATCCGGCCATAGGTCAGGATGTTCGGGAGGGACATCGCGCGGCTGGTCGTCCCTCGTGTCGTGGCGATGTTCATCCGTCCTACCAATACCGCTGCGGCCTGAAGGTCAACCGTTCCGCTCCACAGATGGGGTGCGGGATGCGACGACCATATGACCCCTAGCTCTTTTTTGGCCCCTTTAGTTCATCCCGCCTGGGGATGGAAATACTCGAAAATCCTGCGAGCGCTCTCGGCGCTCACCCCCGGAACCTTGCCCAGATCGGCGATCGAGGCGCGTTCGATCTCCTTCAGGGTCCCGAAATGATGCAGCAAGGCACGTTTGCGTGACGGGCCAATGCCCGGAATCTCCTGCAAACCGGCCTCGCGGATGTCCTTCTTGCGCAGCTTGCGGTGCGAACCGATGACGAAGCGGTGAGCTTCGTCGCGCAAACGCTGGATGAAATAGAGCACGGGGTCGCGCGGCTCCAGCTTGATGGCCTCGCGTTCGGGCATGAACAGGGTCTCGCGGCCGGCATCCCGGTCCGGTCCCTTGGCGACCGACATCAGCGACACCTGGGTCAGGCCGAGATTTGCGAAGATCTCACGGACGGCGTTGAGCTGGCCGCGGCCGCCGTCGATAATGACGAGATCGGGCCATTGCGGGAAATCGTCGTCCTTCGCCTTGACCGTGCCCTCCTCGGGCGGATTGATCAGGCGTTTGAAGCGCCGCTCGAGGACCTCGCGCATCATGGCGAAGTCGTCGCCGGGCGTGATCCCTTCCGACTTGATGTTGAACTTGCGGTACTGGTTCTTCACGAAACCATCAGGGCCGGCGACGATCATGGCGCCGACCGCATTGGTGCCCTGAATGTGGCTGTTGTCGTAGACTTCGATGCGCTTGGGCGAATGCGGCAGGCTCAGCGTTGCGGCTATGGCGTCGAGCAGGCGGCTTTGCGTGGCGGTATCGGCGAGCTTGCGGCCGAGCGCCTCGCGCGCATTGGTCAGCGCGTGGGCGACCAGTTCCTTTTTCTCGCCGCGCTTGGGCGCGGTGACTTCGACCTTGTGGCCGGCCTTGATCGAGAGCGCATTGGCGAGCAGCTCGCTCTCCTCGATCTCGTGCGAGAGCAGGATGTTCCTCGGCGGCGGCTTGTCGTCGTAGAACTGGGCGAGAAAGGAACCGAGCACCTCTTCCGGGGTGAACGACTTTTCCGCGCGCGGAAAATAGGCGCGGTTGCCCCAGTTCTGGCCGGTGCGGAAGAAGAACACCTCGACGCAGGAGAAGCCGCCCTCCTGGTGGATGGCGAACACGTCGGCTTCCTCGACCGTGCGCGGGTTGATGCCCTGCTGCGACTGGATCGCCGACAGCGCGGCGAGGCGGTCGCGGTAGAGCGCGGCGCGCTCGAACTCGAGCTCACCCGCCGCCTTCTCCATCTCGCCGGCAAGCTCCTGCTTCACCGCATGGCTTTTGCCGGACAGGAAGTCGCTCGCCTCGCGCACCAGCGTCGTATAGCCGGGGAAGTCGATCTCGCGGGTGCAGGGGCCGGCGCATCGGCGGATCTGGTAGAGCAGGCAAGGCCGGGTGCGGCTCTCGAAGAAGGAATCGGTGCAGGAGCGGATCAGGAACGCGCGCTGCAAGGCCGTGATGGTGCGGTTGACCGCGCCGGCGGAGGCGAACGGACCGAAATAGCGTCCGGGCCGGCTCTGCGCGCCGCGATGTTTCAGGATCTGCGGCGCCCAATGGTCGCCGGTGATCAGGATATAGGGAAACGATTTGTCGTCGCGCAGCTGCACGTTGAAGCGCGGCCGAAGCTGCTTGATGAGGTTGGCTTCCAGCAGCAGCGCTTCGGTCTCGGTATTGGTCGAGACGATTTCCACGGTCACCGTGGCGGCGATCATGCGCAGGATGCGCGCCGGCTGCGGCGCATTCTGGCGCGCATAGTTGGAGAGGCGCTTTTTGACGTTCTTGGCTTTGCCGACATAGAGCACGTCGGCATTCGCATTGAGCATGCGATAGACGCCGGGCGAGGTGGGGGCGAGGCGGACCGCGTGTTCGATTGCCTCGTGACCGCTCGCCAGCGGGCCTTCGCCGACAGCGCCGCTCTCTTCCAGGATATCAGGCAGCCGCGCATCGTCCTCGTCGTCGCCGCCGCTGGTGGCGGGATCGAGGTCCGGAGGCGTCTCGGCTGGAACGTCCGGCGCGGCACCACGCACGGGTTTGCGCGCGCGGTCGTCCGGATTGTCGGTGGAATCGTGAACCATGGAGCGAATTTAGGCGCTGGGGGTGCCGATTTGAAGTTCCGGCCGCGCGGCACGCACAGGATCGCGACCCAGTTCCCGGTAACCCTTGCTTAAGCCTGTTAACAGCGCGGTAACCCGGCTTAACAGGCCTTTAACTTAAAACTCTCGATAAATCTTACGCGAAAAGGTCGTGGTTCCGTAACCATGCGGTTTGCCTCGCGCGGCGGCGCGGGCATCGCACCGGTTGCAACAGTTGCGTTGGAGTGTGTGATGAAGAGGCTCGTTGTGGGCGCGGCCGCGTTGGTTGCAGCCGGCTGGACAGCTTCGGCAGAGGCCGCCGATCTCAATTACGGGCAGCGAGCGCCCTATACGGTCAACCAGCCGCTCAATGCGTATAGCTGGGCCGGTCCCTATCTCGGCGGCAACATCGGCTATGAATGGGGCTCGGTCGACAACAATCCCTCAAAGCCGTCCGGCTTCGTCGGCGGCGTGCAGGCCGGCTACAACTTCCAGAACGGTCCGTTTGTGTTCGGCGTCGAAGGCGACGTCCAGGCCGCCGGTGCCGACGACACTTTCGCGCCGTGGAAATTCTCCAATCCCTGGTTCGGCACCCTGCGCGGCCGCGCCGGCTACGCCTTCAACAACGTGCTGTTCTACGGCACCGCCGGCCTCGCCTTCGGCGAGCTGCGCGCGCAGACCTTCGGTTGGACGGAATCGCACACCACCGCCGGTTGGACCATCGG
This sequence comes from Bradyrhizobium sp. 141, assembly GCF_023074055.1. Lineage (GTDB taxonomy): Bacteria > Pseudomonadota > Alphaproteobacteria > Rhizobiales > Xanthobacteraceae > Bradyrhizobium. The sequence continues at coordinate 72,089 of NZ_JADPKR010000058.1, read as the reverse complement.
CGCCGGCGCGGAAGTCGGCCTTGCGCCGAACTGGAGCGCCAAGCTCGAATATCTCTACATCGATCTATCGACCAGTCAGTTCGCAATTACGGGCGTGTCAAACGGCTATAGCGCCAGCGTTGTGCGCGCAGGCGTGAACTATCGCTTCTGATAGCTGAAGAAGAAAATACCGGACAACAACTCCCGGCCGCTCGCGGCCGGGATTTTTTGCGTCAGATGTTGCGCCGAATGTTGCTCGTCAGGCCCGCTAGGAGACGATGACCAGATTGACCGCCTTCGGCCCCTTCCCCTTCTTGTCCGGTTCGACTTCGAAAGTAATACGCTGTCCTTCCGCAAGGTCCTTCAGTCCGGCCCGCTCCACAGCAGTAATGTGCACGAAGACGTCGCGGCCGCCGTCGTCAGGCTTGATGAAACCGTAGCCGCGTTCGCCGTTGAAAAACTTAACCGTTCCCGTCATGGCCATCGGGAAACTCCCCCTCATTGCTCCTCCGCCGCGACGCAGACTCACGTCACGACATGACCGGGCGTTACGAAGCCCGGGAGAGCTGGCCATCCTTGGGCGGACCTCAATGGTCCGGCCGGATCTTTCTTAGGCCTTCACTCCGCCGCAACCATTCGCGGAAGCGGAACGTAAAGCCAGTCACGGAAACAGCATAATACGGTTCTCTGCAGATTGACTACCGCTCCTGCATATTTTTCCCAAGAATGCCGGAGTGTTACGGCCTCGGGACCTCCAATCGGAATCTGGCAGCGCCGCCCTGGCCGAGCGGCATTTCCAGCTCCGGCAGAATCGTCTTGAGTTCGCTCTGCAGCGTGTAGGGCGGATTGACGATCAGGAGTCCGGTGGAGGCGAGAGCCCCGCCATCGAGCTGGGGCGCGACACTGAACTCGAGGCGCAGACACTTTCCCGGAGGTTTTGCTGCAGCTGCGAGCCGCGCCACCGTTTCGGCCAGCGTGTCGGTGGCACGCCGGTTCTTGGCCGGATACCAAATGACATAGATGCCGGTCGGCCATTTCGCGAAGGCCGTCGAGAAGGCTTCACCAAGCCGTTCGAACTCGTCCTTTGCCTCGAAGGGCGGATCAATCAGCACGAGGCCGCGCCGCTCCTTTGGCGGCACGAAGGCCGGCAGCGCCACCCAGCCGTCGAGGTCGACCACGCGGGCCTGTTCGTCGCGGCGCAGCACACCGATCAGTGCTTTTCGCGCCTTCGGCTCGAGCTCGCAGGCGACGAGTCGGTCCTGCGGCCTGAGCAGGCCGCGCGCGATCAACGGGGAGCCCGGATAGGCCTTGAGCTCACCCTTCGGATTGAAGGCGCGGACGATGTCGAGATAGGGCTTGGTCAGCGCCGCGCTCTCGTTCGACAGGCGGGCCTGCATCAGCCGCGCGATGCCGGTCAGCCATTCACCGCTCCGGCGCGCCTCGTCGCTGTCGAGATCGTAGAGGCCGGCCCCGGCATGGGTGTCGATGACGCGGAACGCCCCCGGCTTGTCCTGCAGATACGTGATGATGCGCGCCAGCACGATGTGCTTGATGACATCGGCGAAGCTGCCGGCATGGAAGGCGTGACGGTAATTCATGGCGAAGATCTACGGCTCACGGGAGAGAATGCGCAGCATCTTCTACTCGTCATGCCCGGGCTTGTCCCGGGCATCCACGTCCTTCGTGATGCGTCGTGAAACGTGGATGGCCGGGACAAGCCCGGCCATGACGTGCGGCGGCCTGTTTCGTGAAGCTACCCGCCCCTGATCGGCGGCATGGTGACCTGATCGCGGCGGCAGGCGCGGCGTTCGATCTCGTCGCAGGCGCGGAATTGCAGGTCCTTGCTGAGGCAGATGCGGACCTCGGAGAGCCGAGTCCGGTTGCAGGTGACCGAGACGGCGATATTGCTCAGCCCCGGATTGGCCTTGATGAAGGCCTCCTCGACCTCCGCCGGCGCCACGGTCTTGGCCTGCGACAGCTCGAGATATTCGGCCGGAATCTTGATCGCGGCGCGCGCTTTGCGGATCGTCTCGAAATAGCTGCGCCCTTCGAGGCCGGAGCAGGTGCCGTGCTTGTCCCATTCGTTGAAGATCAGGCCCGGCGCCGGCATCAAATCGAGCATCGAGGAAACGATGCTGCGGTTCAGTCGCGGCGCGGGACGCTGGCAATATTCCGGAAAGCCATTCTCATATTGCGGCCAGAGCCCATGCACCACGAAGGCGTAAGGCCGTCCGCCGCACTGGATCTGGGAGCGGCCGCCACGCTCGGCAGCCTCCTCGCAGAACGAGGGCGACCACGACAGCGACAGCACATAGAAGTCGAACTCGCCCGGCGCGTTCTGCCGCTTGTCCTGGGCCTTTGCGTCACCGGCGAACGAGGCCAGGCCCGCTGCAAGGATCAGGGAAAGGGCCAGCGAGATCACCAGGCGGGAGAACGAATGCAATCTGGAATGAAACATGGCAACGCCCCTCAACTAGACTGTGCACTGAAGCCTAGCAGGCAGCAAGAACATTTCAAGAACAAAATTCAGGCGGCGGTTGCCGACCGCCCTGACAGGCCCGAATCAGGGCTCGTCGAATTAAGGCTCTTAGAATTAGGGCTTGGCGGCGCGGCAGGCCGGATTATAGGCCCAGTTGCTGTCGAGCCCGACCACGCACCATTCGACGCCGTTGCCGTAGCCGGCGAAGCCGCCATCCTCGATGATCGAGAAATGCACCTTGCGCACCTTGCCGTCATTGAGCATGGCCTCGCCGGTACAAAAGCGGCGCGGGATGTTGTCGGACTGCCAGGGCCGGAACGCGGTCTCGCGAACGGCGGAGAAGCCGGTGATTTTCAGCGAGGAATTCCAGAACGAGCTTTCCTTTTCCCAGAACTGGGTGGCGATCGTCGGCAGCGCCCTGTCGCACTCGGCGACGGCGCCGTCATAGCGCGGTCCGCTCAGCCAGAAATTCAGCTCGAGGGGATTGGCAGCCCTGGCCTCACCGAGCGACAGCGCCCCGAACATGAGGCCGAGCACGGCGGCAAAGCGGAGCGATTTCGGGGAGGGCGTGCGCATGGGTCATCCGGACAGCTAAAGTCTTGCGAAGGTCGAACGGTGCCGCGAAGGCCGGGGGAGGTCAAGTGCAGCGCGGCAACACTTCGCCAGGAGTTGCCCCCAACGTCGCGGTCGGCAGGGTTTCCGTTCTTTTCACTTCCATCCCGGCACCGTAGACTGGAGGTCAGCCAATTGGAGATGACGGGAATGCGAATCATTGCGGCCGCGGGCCTTCTTGCCCTGGGTATGATGGCGAGCCAGTCGGCGCGCGCCGACATCCTTCCGGTGCCGCCTTTCAAGGGTAACGACACCGGCGGCATCATCGCCTATTCCATGGCCACCCAGGTCGATGCGCGACAGGCCGCGGTCGATCACTGCGCGCGCTACGGCAAGGTGGTCAAATTCCTGGCGGTGCAGGCCTATGAGGGCGGCTACATCTCGTTCTCCTGCCGCTGGGTGCCTTATGGCGCCGCCGACCAGCCGATCCGCACGCTGTACTGAGGCGTTGTCGTAACGCCGCATTCTCTTAGCCGGGAGCCTCCCTCATGACGCGCAAACTCGCTTTGCTCGGCTCGGCCGCTTGTCTCGTGGTGTCGGCAGCCAGCGCCAGCGCCGACGATTTGCCGGTGCGCAAGGCCGGCCTTTGGGAAATGAAGCTGGTCACATCAGGCTCGCCGGTGCCCGAGATGACCATGCAGCACTGCACCGACGAGACCGTCGACAAGGAGATGAGCAACAACGTCTCCCCGATGGCCAAGCAGATTTGCGCCAAGCAGGAGATCAAGAAGACCGCGACCGGCTATGTCAGCGATTCCGAGTGCAACGTCGCCGGCGTCAACACGACCTCGCATGCTGAGATATCAGGCGATTTCAACTCGGCCTACACGGTGAAGACCTCCTCGCACGCGCAAGGCGGCGTCGCAGGCGCGGCCGGCCGCGATAACACCATGACGCTGCAAGCCAAATGGCTAGGGGCCTGCAAGCCGGACCAGAAGCCCGGCGATATCGTGATGCCCGGCGGCTTCAAGATGAACGTGCGCGACATGGACAAGCTGAAGGCGCTGTTGCCGAAGTAATGCGGCAACTCGGACGGTTCTCCCCCTCTCCCCTACACCGGAATCCGCACGCTCGCCCTTAGTCCTCCCATCGGACTGTCGCCGAGGGTGATGTCGCCGCCGTGCGAGCGGGCGATGTCGCGGGCGATGGCGAGGCCAAGGCCCGTGCCGCCTTCGTCCTGGTTGCGGGCATTGTCCAGCCGCAGGAACGGCTTGAACACTTCTTCGCGCAAATGCGCGGGGATGCCCGGTCCGTCATCGTCGACCGTGACGGTCAAATAGCGGTGATCGCGCTGGCCGGTGATGGCGATGCTCTTGCCGTAGCGTGCCGCGTTGGTGACGAGGTTGGCGAGGCAGCGCTTGAACGAGGCCGGCTTCACTGTCACGACGGGCAGGCCGTGGAAGGCAACGGTCGCGGTATGACCGTGGCGTTCGGCGTCGCCGCGCAACTCCTCGAGCGCCTGCGCCATGTCGGTCGGCTGCGACTGCTCACCGGAATCGCCGCGCGCAAACGCGAGGTAATCCTCGAGCATCATCGACATCTCGTCGACGTCCTTGCGCATCCCCTCGAGCTCGGGACTGTCGCCGATCAGCGCCAGCTCCAGCTTGAAGCGGGTCAGGATGGTGCGCAGATCGTGGCTGACGCCGGCGAGCATCGCGGTGCGCTGCTCCATCGTGCGCTCGATGCGCGATTTCATCTCGAGGAAGGCGACCGAGGCGCGTCGCACCTCGCGCGCGCCGCGCGGCCTGAAGTTCGGCGCCTCGCGGCCCTTGCCGAAACTTTCGGCGGCATCCGCAAGCCGCAGGATCGGCTTGATCTGGTTGCGCAGGAACAGCACGGCGACGATCAGCAGGATCGACGAGGTGCCGACCATCCAGAACAGGAAGATCTCCGAGTTGGAGGCATAGGCGGCGCTGCGCTGCGCGAACACGCGCATCACGGCATCGTCGAGCTGGATGCGGATCTCGACCAGATTGGAGCGGCCGACCGTGTCGATCCAGAACGAGCGCCCGATCTGGCGGCCGAGCTGCACCGACAGCGTCTGGTCGAGCAGCGAGAAGAACGGCTTCGGTCCCGGCGGCGGCATGTCGCCGGCGGGAAGGAAATCGACGACGAGGCCGAGGCGCTGCTGGGCAATGCGGCGGATCTGGTCGCGGTCCCGGTCCTGCGGATAACCCTTGTAGACGTCGATCAGCGCGGCGATGTCCTGCACCACCGCGGCGGACAATCTGCGCGTCACCGTGTTCCAGTGCCGCTCCATGAACACGAAGGCGACCACCGATTGCAGCACCACCATCGGCACGATCATGATGAGGAGCGCGCGGGCGTAGAGGCCGGTCGGCATCCAGCCCTTGAACGCATTGCCCATCCAGCCATTGACGGCGGAGACGCGGCCGGCGGCGCTTCGGAGCAGCGTCAGGCCGGTATCGATCGTGCTCATCTAGCGCGCTTCACTTGCGTTATGGCGAGGCCACCAGCCGGTAGCCGATGCCGCGTACCGCCTGAAGGAACAGCGGATTGGCCGGGTCGGTCTCGATCTTGCGCCGGAGGCGGTTGATCTGCACGTCGACGGCGCGTTCATTGACGCTGCCATTGCCGGTCAGCGCGCTGCGCGGCACGGTCTCGCCCGGCGTCTCCGAGAGAATGCGCAGCATCTCGCGCTCGCGGTCGGTGAGGTGGATGACCTCCTCGCCCTGGCGCAGCTCTCCGCGATCGAGATGGTAGATGTAGGGACCGAAGGCGATCTTCTCCACGGTCGCGGCCTGCGGCGGCGGGGCGGCGCGCTTGAGGATGTTGTTGATGCGCAGCGCAAGCTCGCGCGGCTCGAACGGTTTGGCCACGTAGTCGTCGGCGCCGATTTGCAGGCCCTCGATGCGGGCCTCAGCTTCATGGCGCGCCGTCAGCATCACGATCGGCACCGAGGAGGATGTCCGGATGAAGCGGGCGAGATCGAAGCCGGTCTCGCCGGGCATCATCACGTCGAGGATCAGCAGGTCGAAATGCAAACCCAGCAATTTCGATCGTGCATCCCCGGCGCTTGCGGCGGTGGTGACGCGGTAGCCCTCTGCCGCGAGGAAGCGCGAGAGCAGATCGCGGATGCGGCGGTCGTCGTCGACGAGCAGCAAATGCGGCGCGTCATCGGCGGGGCGCGCCGGCGGGCGGGCGAGAGTGGCAGCGAGCGGCACGGTCACTCCTTGGCGTTGTTGACGGAAGCGAAGATCGTCTCGAGCACCTTGTCCGGATCGTCCCGATCGATCATCGCGCGCAGGAAGCGCTTGACGGTCTCGGCATCCTGCGGGCTGATCTCGGCGAGCGCCTTGGTGATCCGCGTGGTCTGCAGCCCGGCCAGCTTCTGCACCAGCGCTTCGCCCTTCGGCGTCGCGTAGAGCAGGCGCTGGCGGCGATCATTGTCGCCGGTCTTCTGCACGATGTAGCCTTCGTCCAGGAGCTGCTTGAGCACGCGGCCGAGCGACTGCTTTGTGATGCGCAGAACGTCCAGCAGATCGGCGACCTTGAGGCCGGGATAGCGGAAGACGAAGTGCATGACCCGGTGATGAGCCCGGCCGAAGCCGAAAGCCTCCAGCTCCTGGTCGGGATCGCCGACGAAGTCGCGATAGGCGAAGAACAGTAGCTCGATGATATCCCAGCGCAAATTGCCTCCATCGTCTGCGGCCGGCTTGGGCTCGGCGGCGTCGTGAGAGGAAGTCGCGAAATTTATGTCAGGCATATTGACGTATCTTGGGTTCAATGTTACAAAACGATCGACCCGCACGAAATTTTAGATCGTTTCGCGACGGGTGGCGTCGAAGCAGGGACGGCGGAAAGAGCCGGACAGGCGACGACGGCCGAAGCAGGTCTACCGTGCGATTGTCGAGCGGCATTTCGGCAAAACATACTGGACTTCCGCGTTCCGCAAAAGCATGTCCTCGGCGACATGCTGGCCACGGGAAACCGGCCGTAACAAGGCTGGCGGTGGTTCAGCCAGACACCTAATGAAGCCAGCCGGCCCGAAACAGGGCGGGCCGGCGCCAGAACAGCGCCGATACCGGCAGCGGGAGCCAAGGACATGACCATGACATTCGACATCCAGCCCGCATCCAATCCGACTCCTGAGAAGGACCGTGTGGCCAAGCTGATGGATCCCGGCTTCGGGCGGGTCTTCACCGATCACATGGCGATCGTCCGCTACAATCAGGCCAAGGGCGGCTGGTACGAGGCGCGGATCGAGGCCCGCGCCAACTTCCAGCTCGATCCGGCCGGCGCGGTGCTGCACTACGCCCAGGAGATCTTCGAGGGTCTCAAGGCCTACAAGCGGGACGACGGCGGCGTGAACCTGTTCCGCCCCGACGCCAATGCGCGGCGCTTCAAGGATTCGGCGGATCGCATGGCGATGGCGCAACTGCCCGAGGACGTCTTCATCGAGGCGGTCGAGCAGGTCGTGCGCATCGACCGCGCCTGGATGCCGGGCGGCGAGGGTAGCCTGTACCTGCGTCCCTTCATGATCGCGAGCGAGACCTTCCTGGGCGTCAAGCCGTCCTCCGAATACATCTTTGCGGTGATCGCTTCGCCCGTGGGATCGTACTTCAAGGGCGGACCTGCGCCGGTCTCGATCTGGGTGTCGGAGAATTACACGCGCGCAGCAATTGGCGGCACTGGCGCCGTCAAATGCGGCGGCAATTATGCCGCGAGCCTGCGCGCGCAGGCTGAAGCGATCCAGCATGGCTGCGATCAGGTCGTGTTCCTCGATGCGGTCGAGCGCCGCTACGTCGAGGAGCTCGGCGGCATGAACGTCTTCTTCGTGTTCGACGACGGTTCGCTCTCGACACCGCCGCTCGGCACTATCCTGCCCGGCATAACCCGCGACTCCATCATCGCGCTGGCCAAGGATGCCGGCAAGACGGTGCGCGAGGAGCCGTACTCGCTCGACCAATGGCGCAAGGACGCGGCCTCCGGCAAGCTCAAGGAAGCCTTCGCCTGCGGCACGGCGGCCGTCATCTCGCCGATTGGCAAGGTGCGCTCGGTGAGCGGAGATTTCGAGATCAGCGGCGGTGCCGCCGGTCCCGTCGCCATGGGCCTGCGCAAGCAGCTCGTCGACATCCAGTATGGCCGCACCAACGATCCGCACAACTGGATCCGCAAGGTGTTTTGAGGCCTCGTGTCCCGGACGCGCAAAGCGCGAGCCGGGACCCAGAGTGCCAGTGGCTGGACCCCGGATCAGCAGCGCACCACGCCGCCAAGAGGCGGCGCGCTGCGCAGCATCCGGGGAACGTCGCGGCATCTAACTCCATGAACGCACCGCCATAACTCCGCGACAAAGCCAGGATACATCGAGTCATCCTGGATATCGCGATCATGGCAGCTAAGCTCTCCCCACCGATGAAATGGGTCGTTCTCGCCGCAATCGCCGGCGTCTCCGTCTTCGGCATCCTGACCATCGGCCCCACGCACGAGGTGGTCGCGCAAGACCGCTCCCCGGTCGTCGACGTGCGCACCGCCGATCCCGAGATGAATGCCGCGATCGCGCGCGCTCGCGGCACGATTCCGACCTTCTGGGCTTCCTATGACGCGCCAAAGCCGTCGGAGACCGGGCATTCCCTCAAAGCGCACTTTTCCACCCGCAAGGGCGGGGAGCACATCTGGATCGCCGAAATCAAGAAGCTGCCCAACGGCAGCTATTCCGGCGTGTTCGCCAATGAGCCGCGCGACCTGCCGGGCAAGCGGGCAGGCGAAGAGGTCAAATTCGTTGAGGCCGACATCTCGGACTGGATGTTCATGCGCAACGGCAAGATCGTCGGCGGCGAAACCATCAAGCCGCTGCTCAAATCCATGCCGAAAGCCGACGCCGACGCGCTCCGGGCGCGGATGGAGCAGCCGTAGGGCAGTTGCCGCCTCGTGCCCCGGCTGGTAAACGCCGCGCATGGCCGAGAAATCCAAAAAACCCCAGAAACTGAAGGCGCGCCTGCCGCGCGGGCTAGAGGATCGCGACCCCGCAGCGATCCGGGCGACGCGCGAGATGGTCGAGAAGATCCGCGCCGTCTACGAGCTCTACGGGTTCGAGCCCGTCGAGACGCCGGCGATGGAATACACCGACGCGCTCGGCAAGTTCCTGCCCGACCAGGATCGTCCGAACGAGGGCGTGTTCTCGTTCCAGGACGACGACGAGCAGTGGATCAGCTTGCGCTACGATTTGACCGCGCCGCTCGCCCGCTATGTCGGCGAGCGCTATGGCACCGACGCGCTGGTCTTGCCCTACCGCAGCTACCGCGTCGGCTACGTCTTCCGCAACGAAAAGCCCGGCCCCGGCCGCTTCCGCCAGTTCATGCAGTTCGATGCCGATACGGTCGGCTCGGCGACGCCGGCGGCGGATGCCGAGATCTGCATGATGGCTGCGGATACGATGGAGGCGCTCGGCATCGCGCGCGGCTCCTACGTTGTGAAGGTCAATAACCGAAAGGTGCTCGACGGCGTGCTGGAGGCGATCGGGCTCGGCGGCGCCGAGAACGCTGCACGCAGGCTCACCGTGCTGCGCGCGATCGACAAGCTCGACAAGTTTTCTGCCGATGAAGTGCGCAAATTGCTCGGCCCGGGACGATGGGACGGCGGCGAAGAAGGCAAGGGCGACTTCACGAAAGGCGCCAATTTGAACGCGGAGGAGGCTGATGTCGTTCTCGCCATCACCAAACCGCGCGACGATTGGAAAGAGGCCATCGCCGCCGCAGAGACTTACCTTGCTAAGAGCGAAGTCGGTCAGGCTGGCGTGAGCGAGCTGGAAGAGATTGCCAAGCTTGTCACGGCGTCGGGCTACGGTGCGGACCGCATCAAGATCGATCCGTCCGTCGTGCGCGGCCTCGAATATTACACCGGCCCCGTCTACGAGGTCGAACTCCTGCTCGAGACCAAGGATGAGAAGGGCCGCCCGGTGCGCTTCGGCTCGGTCGGCGGCGGCGGGCGCTACGATGGCCTCGTCTCGCGCTTCCGCGGCGAGCCCGTGCCGGCAACCGGATTCTCGATCGGCGTGTCGCGCTTGCAGGCCGCGCTGACGCTGCTCGGCAAGCTCGACACGCGGCCCGAATTCGGCCCCGTCGTCGTCACCGTGTTCGACCGCGACCGCGTCGCCGACTATCAGAAGATGGTCGCAAGCTTGCGCACCGCCGGCATCCGCGCCGAGCTCTATCTCGGCAATCCCAAGAACATGGGGAACCAGCTCAAATATGCCGACCGCCGCAACTCACCGTGCGTGATCATCCAGGGCTCGGATGAAAAGGCGCGCGGCGAGCTGCAGATCAAGGATCTGATCGAAGGCGCCAAGGCGGCGGCCGCGATCGCCTCCAACCAGGAATGGCGCGAGAGCCGCCCGGCGCAGTTCTCGTGCAGCGAAGCCGATCTCGTCGCCAAGGTGCGCGAGGTCTTGGCCCGCCATGACGTAAACTGGGGATAGCCATTCCGCCAAGCCGTCATGCCCGGACTTGTCCCGGGCAGCCACGTCTTGTTTGATGAGAAGAACGTGGATGGCCGGGACAAGCCCGGCCATGACGAGAACAGCAGGGAGAAGACGATGCCTGAGATCACTGTCAGCATGGCCGAAGGCCGCACCGACGAGCAGAAGGCCGGCATGATGCGCGACATCACCCAGGCGCTGGTGAAGAATCTCGGCGTCGATGCCGATGCCGTCGTCATCCAGATCAACGAAGCCCCGCTCCGCCACAAGATGAAGGGCGGCAAGACGTTCGTGGAGCGCGCGGCGGCTGCGAAGAAGTGACGCGTTAGCGTCATTCCGGGGCAGCCCATCAGGGCTGAACCACAATGCGCAATGGCGCATTGGGGAATCTCGATCGACAATCTCTGGATTCCGGGTTCGCGCTTCGCGCGCCCCGGAATGACGAGCAAGCACCATGGACGCACGCGACTTCATCACGATCGGCATGAGCGCAGAGCGCACGCTGGTGGTCCCAGTGGAGCGCACGGTCGGGCATTTCGTGTCCGGCATGCCTTTTGTTTATGCGACGCCGATGATGATCCTGGAGATGGAGATGACGTCGGGTGACGCGATCCGCGCCGCGCTTCAGCCGGGTTGGGTCACCGTCGGCACCGAGGTCGATATCCGCCATCTCGCAGCCGCGCTCGTCGGCGCGACGGTGCGGACCACCGCGAAGGTGGTCGCGGTCGAGCGCCTCGTCATCCGCTTCGAGGTGGAGGCGTTCGAGGGCACACGCAAGCTCGGCGAAGGCCGCCACGCGCGCGGGCTTGTCAATGTCGAGATGTTCAACAAGCGGCTGGGGGCTGGCTCGACATCGTAGGGTGGGCAAAGGCGCGGAGCGCCGTGCCCACCATCTCTCCGGAAACGCGAATGAATTGGTGGGCACGCTTCGCTTTGCCCACCCTACTGCACCGTCTTACTTCGCCAATTCCTGCGACCGCTTCGTCGCCGCCGCGATCGCGCGGATCATGAGATCGCGCAGGCCGGGCTCGCCCATCAGCACGCCGAGCGCTGCGGCCGTGGTGCCGCCGGGCGAGGTAACGTTCTGGCGCAGCGTCGCGGAGGGCAGCTCCGACTGGTGCAGCAGCTCGCCGGAGCCGGCAACGGTCTCGCGCGCAAGCTTCGTCGCCAGCGCCTCGGGCAGTCCGGCCTCGACGCCGGCGCGCGCGAGCTCCTCGGCGAGCAGGAACACATAGGCCGGGCCCGATCCGGAGACGGCAGTCACCGCGTCCATCAGGCTTTCATCGTCGACCCATTCGACCGAGCCGGTGGCGCGCAGCAGCGCATCGGCCACCGCGCGCTGTGCGCTGCTGACGGTCTTTGCCGCGACCGCAACGGTGATGCCGCGGCCGATCGCGGCCGGCGTGTTCGGCATCGCGCGCACCACGGCGCCGCCGCAGACCTCCTGGAGCGATGCGATCGTGGTTCCCGCCATGATCGAGACGACCGAGGTCTTGTCAGAGACGAACGCCTTCAATTTGGCGCCGGCCTCGCGGAACATCTGCGGCTTCACCGCGACGACCAGCGTCTCGACCGGGCCGACGGTCTTCATGTCTGGATTGAGCGCAACGCCCTTGGCGGCAAGCGCGGTGATCTCCGGCGAGATGAACGGATCGATCACGGCGAGGCGGCGCGGGTCGAGCCCGCCCGAAAGCCATCCGGTCAGCATCGCACCGCCCATCTTGCCGGCGCCGGCGAGCAGGATGGTGCCGGTGATGTTTTGGAGCGTGTTGTTTGTCATCGCTGCTACCACAAGCTCGGTGTCGTCCCCGCGAAAGCGGGGACCCATAACCACGAGTGGTCTTAACGGATGGAGGTGTTAGCAACAAGCCGCGTGCCACAAGCGGCATCACGCGGTATGGGTCCCGGATCTTCGCTTCGCTCGTCCGGGACGATGCTGGAGAGAGGCGATCCCTTACGCCTCTCCCACCGTGTCGAACATCGCCGCGTCCATCGCCTCGGTCGTGGTCTTGCCGGCCCACACCACGAACTGGAACGCCGGGAAGTAGCGCTCGCAGGCGTGGATGGCGCCGGCGAGCATGGCTTCGCATTGCGCGGTCGAGGCGGTAAGTCCGCCCGGCAGCACCAGTGCCTGGCGGTGCATGACCATGCCGGTGGTGGTCCACAGGTCGAAATGGCCGACCCACAATTGCTCGTTCACGGCGGCGACGAGCCGCTGCACCTCGCCGCGGCGCGCAGTCGGAATCTTCATGTCGAAGGCGCAGGCCAGATGCAGCGCCTCGATCTCGCCCATCCAGGTGAAGGAGAGCTGGTAGTCGGTCCATTGTCCCTTCGAGACAATCGTGAGTTCGTCTTCGCCGGAGCGTTCGAACGGCCAGTTGTTGCTGGCAGCGATATCCTCGACCACCGCGAGCGGATGGCTTTTGGAATCGATAGTGCCTTCGAGCAGGGACATGCCGTCTCGACCTCTTGCCTTCTTGTTGTCTTTGATACGCACGCGGCTGGCCCGGCGAACTCCCTCAACGTCGCTAGCAATCCCCTCGGAAACGCTGCTGCGATCCCTTGGTGTCGCTCTTGCGATCCCCTTGGATCAGCGCGGGCCTGTCGCGGATCAAGTGATGTGATTTGCGGAATCTGCGCAACGGGGTCCCGAGTCCGTCCACAAGCCAGGACTCGTTCGTCCACAGCTCATCTCCGCCACAATTCTTAACGCCGGGAGTCCCCAATCCGGATGGAGGAGAACAAACCGGAATCGGATCCAGGGGAGGGAGGCAATCGTTAATTCCGTGCGGCGAGGGCCACTCCCACGGCGATGGCATGGGACCATGCGATTTGCCCATGCGGAACACGCTTGCCGCGACCGCGCGAGGGCTGCATATTTCCCGGCAGGCCGTTCATCCCGGGCGGCCGATGTTCTCAGGGCGGGGTGAAAGTCCCCACCGGCGGTAAGGGCCGAAAGGCCTAAGCCCGCGAGCGCCTTCCCCCGGCTTTTTCCTGAGAAGGATTTTGCTGAAGGGAAGGGTCAGCAGATTCGGTGCAATTCCGAAGCCGACGGTCAAAGTCCGGATGAAAGAGAACGGTCGGTGGCAGACGCATCGCAAGATGCGGCTGTTTGTCGTTCCGTGTGCCCTGATTCTGGTCCTTAAACCGAGGAAAGCCATGAATCAGATGTTGCAAGATACCCAAGCCGAAACGTCCCAAGTCGTCCAACCGCCGGTTCCGCAGGGGCCGGCGACCGAGCACCCGCGCTTCGCAAAGCCGCAGCGGGTCGCTTTCGTGCAGGCCTGCTGGCATCGAGAGGTGGTCGAGGCGGCCCGCATTGCCTTCGTGAGAGAGGCCGAGGCGCGGCACCTCACCCATGTCGACGTTTTCGAGGTGCCGGGCTCGTTCGAGATCCCGCTGCACGCGCAGGTCCTCGCCAAGACGCGGCGCTACACCGCGATCGTCGCGGCGGGCCTCGTCGTCGACGGCGGCATCTACCGCCACGAGTTCGTCGCCGACACCGTGATCAAGGCGCTGATGGACGTGCAGCTCCGCACCGAGGTGCCGGTATTCTCAGCCGTGCTGACGCCGCAGCAATTCCACGAGACCGAGGTGCACTACGACTTCTTCCGCAAGCATTTCGCGATCAAGGGTGTCGAGGTGGCGGCCGCCTGCGCGGAGACATTGCTTGGCCTCGAACGTCTGCGCGGCCAGGTCGCTGCGGGGATTGTGGGCTAGGCAGACTGCCGTAGGGTGGGCAAAGCGCAAGCGTGCCCACCTCTTCTCGTGCAACAAAAAAAAGGTGGGCACGGCGCTTTGCGCCTTTGCCCACCTTACGAGACCGGAAACGAAAATCAGTCGAACAGGCTCGACACCGACTCTTCGGCCGCCGTGCGCGCGATCGCGTCGGAGATGAGGCTGGCGATTGGCAGCGTGCGGATGTTCGGCGCCTTGGTCACTGCCTCGGTCGGCAGGATCGAGTCCGTGATCACGAGCTCCTTCAGCCTGGAGTTCGTGATGCGGGCGGCCGCGCCGCCGGAGAGCACGCCGTGGGTGATGTAGGCGTAGACGTCCTTGGCGCCCTTGGCGATCAGCGCGTCGGCCGCGTTCACCAGCGTACCGCCGGAATCCACGATGTCGTCGATCAGGATGCAGGTGTAGCCGGCGACATCACCGATCACATTCATGACCTCGGACTCGCCCGCACGTTCGCGGCGCTTGTCGACGATGGCGAGCGGGGTGTTGATGCGCTTGGCAAGGCCGCGCGCGCGGGCCACGCCGCCGACGTCGGGCGAGATCACCATCGTCTTGGAGAGATCGAACTTGTCCTTGATGTCGCGCACCATCAGCGGCGCGGCGTAGAGGTTGTCGGTCGGGATGTCGAAGAAGCCCTGGATCTGGCCGGCATGCAGGTCGAGCGTCATGACGCGGTCGACGCCGGCCTGCGTGATCAGATTGGCGACGAGCTTGGCCGAGATCGGCGTGCGCGAGCCCGATTTGCGGTCCTGCCGCGCGTAGCCGAAATAGGGCAGCACCGCGGTGATGCGGCGCGCCGAGGAGCGGCGCAGCGCGTCGGTAATGATCAGCAGCTCCATCAGATGGTCATTGGCGGGGAACGAGGTCGACTGGATGATGAAGGCATCCGAGCCGCGGACGTTCTCCTGGATCTCGACGAAGATCTCCATGTCGGCGAAGCGCCGCACCACCGCCTTGGTCAGCGGCAGGTCGAGGCCTTGCGCAATGGCTTGGGCGAGGGCCGGATTGGAGTTGCCGGCGACGAGCTTGATAGAGCCGTTTTTGGCCGACATGGACGCTTCCTCCCGCGCTTTGCTGGACACGACGTTCAACATCTCAGATCCCACTGGAAGCACGGTTACGACGGGCGAGGAAATATCAGGCGCGAGGCTGCAATGGCAACCCGGGATGATACGTTTTCCCTCCGAAAATCCTGAGTCGGGCCAACGGCTTGGCCGCGACTTGAGGCCGTGGTTTAGCGGGGGTTAGCGCTCGGCATAGCCGAGGGCTGAGGCCGGCATGTCCGGCGCGGGCGCGGCCGGAATAACGGTCGCCACCGCCGGTCCCCGCAGGCCTGGAGCTGCGCCAGGAGCATCCGGCGTTCCGTTGATCATGTTGGAAAGGCCGCTGAATCCGGCCTGGGCGATCTTCCGCAGCACCAGATCGTCGGCTGCCGCCCATGCATCCCGTCCAGCCTTCGCCGAGGTCGGTTCCTCGCCGGAGAGGCGCAACGCCCGCTGCTGGTTGGCGTCGTAGACGTCCCAGACCCAGGCGATCACGGTCTTGCCGCGCACCACCTGGGCGGAAAGGTAGCTGCGCACGCGGTAGGCGGCCGTGCCCTCGCGGGAGACGACGGACAGGCTGCGCAGCTTGGATTCGCTGTCGAGCACGCCGACCATGCGGTCGAATACCTGCGGTGGCGGGCCGTCGATGGATTCGAAGGCGACCGTCGCCCCACTGCCGGCGCTCGGCGCCATGGCATAGGAGTTGGCTGCGCCGCCGCCGCCGGCGCAGCCGCCGAGCGCGGTCGCAGCCGCCAGCAGCATGACCGCCAGCACGCGCGAGCCCGCGCGGCGCAAGATGGATGACGCGTCCCTCATTATGGAGGGCAGCGATATCGTTAAAATCGATTAAGGTCTAGGGCGGGGGCGACACAAACGGGGGACCACAGGAATTCGGGCGTTGCTGCCTGGGTATGCGTCACATCGGAGGTTTCGTGTCCCGGGCGCGCTGCGGCGCGTAGTGCCGCTGCGCTGAACCGGGACCCAGAAGGCCGGTGAGATCGAGATCGCGGAGACGTGGGCCCCGGCTCTGCGGCGCATCACTTACGTGCTGCGCCGCGTCCGGGGCACGAGACCTCACGCTTCAAGCGCGATCGCGTGAACGTGACGACCGTAATCCGGCTCCTTGCGATGGACCGAACGGCGATAGCTGAAGAAGCGCTCGTCGGCGTAGGTGTCCACACCAAGATCGTCGATCATCAGGATGCCGGCGGCGTCCAGCCGCTTGCGGATGAAGCCGGCGAGATCGAACCTCGCGTGTCCCTCGCGCACCGACGGAATGAAGAAGACAGCGTTGTCCGCATCCGCTTCGATGAAGCGTGCGACGAACTCGTTGCCGACCTCGTAGCTCTCCTGGCGGATCAGCGGCCCGATCGCGGCGATGATGCCGCCGCGCGTGGCGCCGAGTTTCTCCATCGCGGAGATCGTCGCCTCCAGCACGCCAGTCAGCGCGCCCTTCCACCCCGCATGCGCGCCGCCGATCACGCGCGCGTTGGGATCGACGAACAGCACCGGCCCGCAATCGGCGGTGGAGACGCCGAGTGCAATGCCGGGCGTTTTCGTCACCAGCGCATCCCCCTTCGGCCGCGGCCCGTTCGGCCACGCGCGATCTGCGACGAGCACGTCGGGTGAATGGATCTGGTGCAGGCTGAGGAAGCGTTCCGGCGCGACGCCGACATGCTCGGCCATGCGGCGGCGGTTCTCCGCGACAAGGGCCTGATCGTCGTTGGAGCCGAGCCCGCCGTTCAGCGCGGCATAGATGCCGCTGGAGACGCCGCCCTCGCGGGTGAAGAAGGCATGGCGCAGGCCGGGCACGGCCGACAGCAGCGACGAAGCGAACGTCATGAGGCGTCTCCGGCCTGCTCGAGATCGCTGAGGCCGGCAATGCCGGTCAGCCGCGGCTCGGAGATGCCGAGCACCTTGAACATCGAGCCCATGCCGCTGCGCCCACTGTCCGTCAGCCGCTTGAGGGCGATCGAAATGTCGGTGGCCACTTCCGGCGTTGCCTTCTGCATCAAGGCGGCGGCCCTTGTGTCGATGCCGATACGCTTGAGGAAGTCGCCTTGCGTCACCGGCCCGTGCACGCGCGCGCCGACATCCTCGGCCGCACGCGCCAGCGCCTGGAAGTCGACATGGGCGGTGACGTCGGCCTGGCCCGGCGCCTTCAAGGGATCGGCGAAGGTGTGGCGTGCGATCGCCTGGAACGTATCGCCGGCATCGCTGCGCAGATGGCCGTAGTCGATGATCAGCGCCGCGCCGTCCTGGTCGCGCACGCGCGTGGCAAGCTTCATGATCTCGCCGTCGGGCCGCCATTCGAACACAGCGCCGACCGGCGCGGCGCGCACCAAGGACGGCAGCAGCACGTCGAAGCGCGGCGTCGGCTCCGGCGCCGCGCCGAATTGAAGCTTGCCGTTGGGATCGATCTCGATCACGCGCTCATGCCAGCCATTCTCGAGCCTCACCATCTGGTGGATCGGCAGCACGTCGAAATATTCGTTGGCGAGGATGATGCTCGGTCCTTCCGGCACGTCGTCGATGCTGTCGTGCCAGTCGATGTTGCGCACGGCGGACAGCGTCGCACCTTGCCGCTCGCGCAGCACGGGATTGACCTCGACCATGTGGACATGGAGCGCCTGGTACAGCGGCGGCAGCACGCGGAGCGCCCGCAACGCGTCCGCCATCATGGTGCCGCGGCCGGGGCCGAGCTCGATCAGCCGCAAAAATTGCGGCGAGCCCATCTGCTTCCACACCGAGGCGGTCCACAGTCCCAAGAGCTCGCCGAACATCTGGCTGACCTCGGGCGCCGTGGTGAAGTCGCCCTCACGCCCGAGCGGATCGCGCGAGACGTAATAGCCATGGCGCGGATGCATCAGGCACAGTTCCATGTACCGCCAGACCGGCATCGGGCCTGAGGATTTGATCAGCGCCTTGATCTCGTTGAGCAGCGGCTGTTCGGTCACGGCTATCTTCTCGAAAGGAATTAACGAATGGCCTCGAGGGGCTTCGGCGCCCCGCGCCTGACCGCCAATACAATAAGTATGGTGCCGACGATAAGCATCGGGATCGACAACAGCATCCCCATGGTTAATCCGCCCCAGAGGAAGCCGAGCTGCGCGTCCGGCTCGCGGAAATGCTCGCCGGCGATCCGGGTCAGGCCATAGATCAGGATGAAGGCGCCGAGGATCATGCCGGGCCGCCTCAGGGCACCGAAGCGGATCATGATCGCGAGCACCGTGAACAGCAGGATGCCCTCCATGCCGGCCTCGTAGAGCTGGCTCGGATGACGCGGCAGCTGCGTGGGATCGTTGGGGAAGATCATCGCCCAGGGCAGGCTGGCATCGGTGGCGCGACCCCACAATTCGCCGTTGATGAAATTGGCGATGCGCCCGAGCAGCAGCCCGACCGGGGCGACCGCGGTGGTGATGTCGCCAAGCGACAGGATCGGGATCTTGTTGCGATAGGCAAACCACATCACCGCAACGACGCAGCCGAGGAAGCCGCCGTGGAAGGACATGCCGCCCTCCCACAATTTGAAGATCGCGGCGGGATGATCGATGAAGAAGGGCAGATTGTAGAACAGCACGTAGCCGGTGCGGCCGCCGAGGATGATGCCGAGCGTGACCCAGAGAATGAAGTCGTCGACCTGGAGCAGCGAAATCGGCGCGGGGCCGCCCCACAGACGTTCGTTCTTCAGCAGCGCGCGCGCATAGAGCCAGCCGAACACGATGCCGCAGATATAGGCCAGCGCATACCAGCGGATCGCGAACGGGCCGATCTCGAGCGCGATCGGCTTGAAGGCGGGGAAGTCGATGAGCAGAAAGGGCATCGCCTTGTTTCTAAAGTTTGATGGGCAAGCTGCGGCTCCGACGGAGCTGCGCTCCCTCCCCCGCTTGCGGGGGAGGGTAGGGGAGAGGGTATCTCCACTGGAAGACTGCCAGCGAGGAGAAAACCCTCACCCGCGCTTTCAGCGCGACCTCTCCCGCAAGCGGGAGAGGTGCACCGAATTCGCGGATGCGCCGATCCATACCGCTCACACGAGGTTGCGGCGATAGAGCGCCAGCAGACGCTCCCAATGCCGCTCGGCGGCGTCGCGGTGATAGACCGGGCGCTTGGGGAAGGCGAAGCCGTGATGCGTGCCGGGATAGATCTCGACCTCGGCTTTCGCGCCTTTCATGCCCTCTTTGACCTTCTCGATAATCTCCGGCGGCGCATAGACATCGGTCTCGGCGCAGGCGAAATAGAGTTCGGCCTTGGTCTTGCCTGCGGCCAGATGCGGGCTGTCGTCCTGATCCGTTGCGAGCTGCACACCGTAGACCGAGGCGGCGGCCTTGACGCGGTCGGGGAAATGGGTGGCGGCGTTGATGGCGTAGCGGCCGCTCATGCAATAGCCGACGGTGCCGACGATTTTAGTGTTCGCGGCCGACTGGCCCTCGGCATAGGTGAGCAACGCCCTGGTGTCATCCATGATCATCGGGATCGTGAGTGACCCCATCAGCTGGAACATGCGCTTGCGCTCCGGCGCGTTCGGGTCGGTCGGCAGCGCGCCCAGCTCCATCGCGCCCGAGCGGTAATAGAGGTTTGGCAGCATCACGTAATAGCCTGACGTCGCGAGCCGGCGTGCCATGTCGCGCAGCTCTTCGCGGATTGCCGGCGCGTCCATGTAGAAAAGGATGATTGGGAACGGCCCGCCACGTTCGGGATGGGTGATGAAGGTTGCGGTGTGACCGTCCTTGGTCGGGACCGCGATCTGCTGCTCGATCATCTCATGCGCCTTGTGATTCTTCTTATGCCGGGACGTTGAATACGATTGCAAGGAAACCGGTTCATGACAAGGATACCGCCGATCGGCACTTGAACCGGTTCAATCGGATTGCCATTGTCTTTTCGAGAGTTCGCGCAAAGCTAATCTGAGGCCGCCAGGAGACCGAAATGACCCAGACCAACAACCGGTTTTTCGACGAGATCGGCCGCCTGATGAACGATGCCGCCGGTGCCGCCCAGGGCGTCAAGCGCGAGTTCGACACGGTCATGCGCACTCAGGCCGAAAAATTCCTGCGCGACATGGATCTGGTCAAGCGCGAGGAGTTCGAGGCAGTCAAGGACATGGCGCGCCTGGCGCGCGAGGAGAACGAGGCGCTGAAAGCGCGCATCGCGGCGCTGGAGGCCAAGGTCGGCGGGTAACGAGGTTCTGTAGCCCGGATGGAGTGGAGCGAATCCGGGGAGCCGCACTCCAAGACCTTCCCGGATTGCGCTCCGCTCCATCCGGGCTACAAGGGGGCTAACCGGAACCTTCCGGCAGCCCATTCTCCTTGTCATTTCCGCATCTTCCGGGTAAAAGCCCGCCACGTCCGCGGCCCCCGCACCCCTGGAGGCTTGCTGCGGCGTATGCCATGGGCCGCCTTGCGGCCCATTAACTTTTGCAAAAACAAGGACTTAACGACATGGCGACGACCGTCAAGGAATTGAAGGCGACCGCACGTCCGAAGAGCGGCAAGGGGGCCGCCCGGGCTGAGCGTCGCGCCGGGAAAGTGCCCGGAGTGATCTATGGTAACAAGCAACCCCCGCTTCCGATCTCGGTTGACGATCGTGAACTGCGCCAGCGCATCCTCGCCGGCCGGTTCCTGACCACGCTGGTCGACATCGACCTCGACGGCAAGAAGCACCGCGTCATTCCGCGCGACTATCACCTTGATCCGGTCAAGGATTTCCCGATCCATGTCGACTTCATGCGTCTCGGCGAAGGTGCCACCATCCGCATCAGCGTGCCCTTGCACGTGGTGAAGGCGGAAGGTTCGCCCGGCGTGAAGCGCGGCGGCGCCGTCAACATCGTCGCGCATGCGATCGAGCTCGAATGCGGCGTCGAGAGCATCCCGCAATTCATCGAGGCCGACGTCGGCTCGCTCGAAATCGGTCACTCCCTGCATCTGGCTGATATCAAGCTGCCGGCCGGCGTGAAGGCGCTGACCCGCGAGGACGCGACCCTCGTCACCATCGTGCCGCCGTCAGGCTACGCCGAAGAGCAGAAGGCCGCGGCTGCGGCTGCAGCTCCGGGTGCTGCCGCGGCTGCTCCGGCGGCTGGTGCGGCCGCTCCGGCTGCTGCTGCGCCTGCCGCGGCTGCCAAGGCTCCCGCCGGCGGCGACAAGAAGAAGTAATCTCTCAAAGCTGGCGCGCGGTCCCTGACCGCGCGCCGAGCGAGGGGCGCGCCGCGTCATGCGACTCTTTGTTGGGCTCGGCAATCCCGGCGCGAAATACGCACGCAACCGGCACAATGTCGGCTTCATGGCCGTCGACGAAATCGCGCGGCGTCATGGTTTCGCACCATGGCGCCGTCGTTTTCAGGGCGAGACCTCGGAAGGCACGCTCGGACCTGAGCGCGTGATCCTGCTCAAGCCGACGACCTACATGAACGATTCCGGCCGTGCCGTTCAGGAAGCCGCAAGCTTCTTCAAGATCGCTCCTGGCGACGTCACCGTGTTCCACGACGAGCTCGAGCTGCCGCCGGGCAAGGTGCGGGTGAAGATCGGTGGCGGCATCGCCGGCCATAACGGCCTGCGTTCGATTTCGGCGCATATCGGCAACGATTATCGCCGGGTGCGTCTCGGCATCGGTCATCCCGGCGTCAAGGAACTGGTGCACGGCCACGTGCTGTCGGACTTCGCCAAGGCCGACAACGACTGGGTGGCGACGCTGTGCGAGGCGGTGGCCGAGCACGCGGCGCTGGTTGCCAAGGGCACGGACGCGACCTTCGCCAACAGGGTCCATCTCGCCATGCAGGCGAAGGGATTTTTGACCAAGGACGAGAACGGAGAGAAGTCGAACTGATCTCTCTCCGTCATGGCCGGGCTTGACCCGGCCATCCACGTCTTTCTTTCCCCCCGGAGCGAAGGACGTGGATGCCCGGCACAAGGCCGGGCATGACGACTTCAACGAACGCACGCGCCCGGCGCGAAGACTGGATGAGACCATGGGATTCAAATGCGGGATCGTCGGATTGCCCAATGTCGGCAAGTCGACCTTGTTCAATGCGCTGACCGAGACGGCCGCGGCGCAGGCCGCGAACTATCCGTTCTGCACCATCGAGCCGAATGTCGGCGAGGTCGCCGTGCCCGATCCGCGGCTCGACAAGCTCGCGGCGATCGCCAAGTCGGGGCAGATCATCCCGACCCGGCTGACCTTCGTCGACATCGCGGGCCTCGTCCGCGGCGCTTCCAAGGGTGAAGGCCTGGGCAATCAATTTCTGGCCAACATCCGCGAGGTCGACGCGATCGCGCATGTGGTGCGCTGCTTCGAGGATTCCGACATCACCCATGTCGAGGGCAAGATCGCCCCGCTCGCCGACATCGAGACCATCGAGACCGAGCTGATGCTCGCCGATCTCGACAGCCTCGAGAAGCGCGTCGACAACCTCACCAAGAAGGCCAAGGGCAACGACAAGGACGCCAAGGAGCAGCTCGACCTCGTCAACCGCACCCTGGTGCTGTTGCGCGAGGGCCAGCCCGCGCGCCTCGTCGAGCGCAAGGCCGAGGAGGAGCGCGCCTTCGGGATGCTCGGCTTGCTGTCGTCGAAGCCCGTGCTCTACGTCTGCAACGTCGAGGAAAGCTCGGCCGCAACGGGCAATGCGTTCTCCAAGGCGGTGCAGGAGCAGGCCGCCAAGGAAGGCGCCGTGGCCGTCGTCATCTCGGCCAAGATCGAATCCGAGATCGCCACAATCTCACGTGAAGAACGAGCCGACTTCCTGGAGACGCTGGGCCTGGAGGAGGCCGGCCTCGATCGCCTGATCCGCGCCGGCTACACGCTGCTCGACCTCATCACCTACTTCACCGTGGGTCCGAAGGAAGCGCGCGCCTGGACCATCTATCGCGGCACCAAGGCGCCGGGGGCGGCGGGCGTGATCCACACCGATTTCGAGAAGGGTTTTATTCGCGCCGAGACCATCGCGTATGAGGATTACGTCGCGCTCGGCGGCGAAGCCGGCGCGCGCGATGCCGGCAAGCTCCGGCTCGAAGGCAAGGAATACGTCGTCGCCGACGGCGACGTGATGCATTTCAGGTTCAATACGTAAGGCTTGTCATTCCGGGCTCGCCCCGGAATGACGAACTACCGCATCCCGCCGCCCTGGTCCCGGATCGCGCCGAGATGCTCGTTGATGCGGAAGACGATCAGGATCAGCTCCGCGAGGATGCGCGAGAACACGATGCCGACGACGACGCTGGCGATCGACGACAGCAGCATCAGGAAGCCGCCGAACGGGCTGATCGCCATTGCGGCGAGCCCTGAGAAGATGCCGGAGAGGCCGAACAGGCAGATCAGCGCGATCACCAGCCAATAAAAGGTCTTGATGATCGTCGGCGTGATGAACCGGTCCCATTGGAAAAGGTCGCTGAATGAAAACATTGCTCTCCCCAGGGCAAATCGGGCCCGCAAACCGGCCTTGGCACTCGGATCTTGGCCCTCGATGGATCCGACTCAAGGCCGACGCCACCCCGTATGTAGCACGAGCCATGCGGGCCGGCGGGTTGAGATTGCCGCAAAGTGCGGCCACAATCTGTCCTTTCCGCTAGCCAATCCAAAGATGACCCTGACCTTCGAAGATTTCCCGCCCGGCCGGTTCGGCACGTTCGGCCCGCGTCATGTCAGCCGCGATGAGATTTTGGCCTTTGCCGCCGAGTTCGATCCGCAGCCCATGCACCTGGACGAGGAGGCCGCAGCCAAAAGCATGCTGCGTGGCCTGTCCGGCTCGGGCTGGCACCTCTGCTCGCTGATGATGCGGATGATGGCCGACGGTTTCATCACTCGCGCCGCTTCGCTGGGATCTCCTGGCGTCGATGAGGTCCGTTGGCTGTCGCCGCTCAGGCCGGGTGACGACCTGACACTCGATGTCGATGTGCTGGAAGCGCGCGCCTCGAAGAGCCGGCCCGAGCTCGGCATCGTCACGTTCAAATGCACCGCGCGCAACGCCAAGGGGCAGGCGCTCGCCGAGATGACCTCGCCGATCCTGATCAAGCGGCGCGAGGGGACGGTCTGATGCGGTTCTTCGAGGACATCGAGATCGGCCAGCGTCGCGAGATCGGCGCCTATGCGTTCACCGCGGAAGCCATCAAGAGTTTCGCTGCCAAGTTCGATCCGCAGCGTTTTCATCTCGACGAGGAGGAGGGCAAGAACTCGCTGTTCGGCGGGCTCGCCGCGTCGGGCTGGCATGTCGGCTCGGCCTGCATGAGCCTGCTTGTCGCCGACGGCCAGCGTCTGGCGCGCGAGGCCGCGGCGCGCGGCGATGAGGTTGCAGTGTGGGGCCCGTCACCGGGCTTTCGCGACCTGCGCTGGATCAGGCCGGTGCTCGCCGGCGACACGATCAACTACGTCAGCGTCATCATCGACAAGCGCACCTCCGCCTCCCGCCCCGGCTGGGGCATCCTGACCGCCCGCACCACCGGCACCAATCAGCGCGGCGAGGAGGTCTATTCCATCACGGCCAGCGCCTTCGTGCCGACGCGCGTGAAGACCGGCTAGATCTGTTCCAAGATGAATGGGCAAATGAGTGCGCGAGTGTTGCCCGCGCGCTATGGACGCGTTTTGGGGCGGCTGCCATAAGCCTGCGCAACATGGTTACCGCGAAGCAGTTTGGCGGAACCATCGAGTTGCTAACTAATTATGAACCTGTCGCTGTCTATTTGAAACGAATTGGCAGAGGACAGGGGACGAGGACCATGGCAGATCGCGGCGCACTCAAGTTTGTCGGATTTATCTTCGCGACCGCGACGCTGGCAGTGATGCTGGTCGCCGGCATGGTGGTGAAGGGCTATGCCGATGGCGCCTACACCCTGGAAGCCTCGGCCGTCGACGCGAGCCGGTAAGAGTCCGTTAATTTTCGCGGCCGGCATCCGGCCGCACCTCAGCGGCTATAGACGAACGCCAGGATGGCGATCGCAACCGCCAACAGTCCGACAAAGCGCAGCATGATCGTGCCGATTTGATTCGGCGCTGGCCGTAGCGGTATCGGGTCCGTGGTGTCGGGCCGAATGCTTTCCATGTGAAATGTCCCCAGGCCCGGCCGAACAGGCCACGGGCGCTTGGCATTCGTCGCTGGGGAAGGGCGGAGGGTTCAAATTCCTCCGTCCCCACATCGAGCCCCCTTGAATCAAAACCGCCGCGCTCCTTCCGGAACGCGGCGGCTAGTGATGCGGTGTGGCGCGATCAGCTGTTGCGCAGGCCGTCGGCGGCGCGCTTCCACTGCGCGACGTTGTCGGCGATCATGCGGGTCGACTTCATCGCGGCCTGGCTGAGCTGGGCATAGCCCGAGATCTCGCGCTGGACGCGCTGGCCTTCGGCGTGGAGCAGGTCGCGCAGGCTCTCAAGCTCCGAGATCAGGTTCTCGATCTCGGCGAGCGAGGTACCGGCGACGCGCTGGATCAGCGAGTTGACGTTGGTGACGGTGGCTTCCGCGCTCGGGTCGAGCGGCGGCGCGTCAGTCGTGGTCGCCGCCGGACGGCGCAGATAGGCGATATCGTTACGGACGAAGTCGCGGATGCCGGCTTCGACTTCCGTGACGGCAGCAAGGTTGGTGTCGACCGTCTCGGTCTCGGCGGCTTCGGTCTTTTCCGGACGCATGGCGTTCATCGTTATTCCCCTGTTCGCGTTGAGCGCAGCGCGAGTGTCCCCCGCACGACGACGTCTGTGAGGCTTCCTCATCTGTGCGTCCGATTTTGACCGCAAATGGGCCGAGATGCGGCAATGGCGGACCATTCGGGGGTTTTGCCGTGGCGTATGGTTAGGGGAGTATGAACGCCGCGGCCGTTCTGGCGGCGGGGGCTTCGATCCTTCGAGACGCGCTCCTTTCGGAGCGCCCTCAGGATGAGGGGAAAGAGGAGAGCGCTGGACTGCTACCAGCTCTTCTTGAAGCCCGCCGTCAGGCTCTTGTTGATTGCGCCTTGCGAGGTTTCGCCGACGGAACCGGAGACAGTGACGTTGTCGAACAGCTTTTGCTCGGCGCCGACCTTGCGCAGCCATTTGTCGTCGGTGGTCGACAACGTCTGGCCGGCGGTGATGCTGGTGCCGGTGTCGCTGAGGGTAACCTTGGCGGACTGGTCGGTCTCGTAATTGCGCGTGATGTGGCCGCCGACGCCGGGGACAGCGGTGGTGCCCTGCTGGTTGACGCTGTAGCCGTTCTGCAGCGTCAGCGAGGTGTCGCCCGACAGCGGCACCGATTTGATCAGCGACGCCCCGATCTTGCTGTGCTCCGCGCCGGGATCGACGCGGGCTTCCACCGCGGTCTTGTCCCAGATCGAGCCCGCGCCGGGCGCGGTCGCCGTCGCCCAGGCGCTGCCGGAGGATTGCGGCAGGTTGCCGCCATTGGTGGCCTTCTGCGCCAGCAACTCGGACATCGTTCGCGGCTCGCTCGTCACCGTCATGTCGGCGCCGACCCTTGTATCCCAGAACGAGAACACGGACTGCTTCACGGTCACCGCCGAGGAGCCGTTCGCATTGGCGTTCGACGACCAGTCCAGGCCGTTCTTGGCGGCGGACTGGGCGCGCTTCTTGGCGGCCATGGGGTCAATGCCGGTGCCGGCGTCGACCGCGAGCTGACTCCAGTCGAGCTTGTCGACGTCGATGCCTTTGAGCACGTCGGGGTCGTTGACGTCGAGGGTCTCTGCGGCCTCGGTCTCCGTCTCGTCGTCCGGGGCGGCCGCTGTGGGGGAGAAGGGCGGAATGATCTGCGCCGAGACCGTCAGCACCGAGCCCAAAATGAATGCGGCCGCCAACACCGGCAGCCTGGTCCAGCCAAACCCTGTCGAGAATTCCATCGTCCTGCCCGCAAGCCCAGCGCATGCTTTCCGATAATATATATCGGCCGTCAGCAAAGATCATGCGTCATTCCGCGCTGAAAATGCTGATGCATCGTTGCGAAATTATGGCGGGGCCTTCAAGGCCCGAAACCAACGGGCCGCGCGAAAGGCGCGCGCCCGATGACGAGCATGTGACGCACGGCATCCGGCGGGGCTGGAGGCCAGGACGTCGCGGTCAGCATTGTC
Source organism: Bradyrhizobium sp. 141 (assembly GCF_023074055.1). Lineage (GTDB taxonomy): Bacteria > Pseudomonadota > Alphaproteobacteria > Rhizobiales > Xanthobacteraceae > Bradyrhizobium. The sequence continues at coordinate 44,777 of NZ_JADPKR010000058.1, read as the reverse complement.
ATCGGTCCCGAACGATGGGGCCCGTTGGCGTCCCCCCTAAAGCGCGATGATCATTATCGCGCTTCAGGTTGTTGTTTGCGCATGATCTTTTCGGAAAACCGCTTCGCACTTTTCCGGATCAAGCGTTACCCGACGCTGGTCATCTTCGGCAGATGAATGGCGCGGCCGAGTGCCTGTTCGACCAGATCGAACGTGTCGATCAGGACGCGCATGCTGACGAGCTTGCCCGCCCTGAACTGGGCGAACTGCGCGACCCGCAAGCTGATCGGCTTGTTGGAATCCAGGGCCGTCAACGAATAGCGCACCATCGAGGCGGCGGAATCGACGCCGAGCATGATGCTCTCGCGGTCGAAGCGGCGGACCTGGAAATTGTCGGCGAGCTGGCGGATGACGTCGATCACGGCGTCCTTGCCCTGGCGCGCGCCGAGGAACGGAAACATGTCGATCGGGCCGTAGAGCGCCCATTCGACGTCCTCGTCGATCAGGGCTTCGATATCAGCGAAATGCCGGTCGTTGATCGCGCGGTGCAACGCGCGCGAGAAACGCCAGAGGCTGTGCTCTGTCATTTTGGGCAGTCCTGAAGCTGGCTTGCAAAGAAAAACGGAAAACAACCCCATGCACAGCAGGTGCCGGGGCTCAACTCGTTTGTATACGAACAAAATACGGGGTTTCGGCCAAAACGCAATTCACGTTTTCGCAATGCACAATTGATGGCGGAATGTGAGATTTACAATAGAGGCCCGTAATTTTCCGGTTCCGCGGCCGGTCCCAGGCAGGTTCGCCAGAAAGAAGGGTTCAATCCACCCGCGCGCCCATGATCAACGGCCCGATCTCACGCTCCAGCACCTGCTGCACCAAATCGTAGGAGTCGATGATCTCACGGATCTGCGCCACCAGTCCGCCGCGGAAGGTGTAGAACACCGCCATGTCGAACTGCACGACGCGGTCGTTGCTACGCTTCGTGAAATAGGCCTGCATGTAGGTCGCGACCTCCTCGCCCTCGGCCAGAATGTGCGGCGCCTTGTAGCGGATCTCCGAATAGCGCGACCAGATCGTCTCCCAGAGCTCACGCAGCTCGGCCTTGCCGTGGCGCGGCACCATGTGCGGCAGCACATCGATCGGCGCGTGGGTGAGGAAGTCGACGTCGTCGGTGCAGCACGCCAGCGCGGCCTCGAGATCGCCGCGCGCGAAGGCGTCCAGCAGATGCAGAACGCGTTGCCTGTTCAGCGGTTCAACCGTCATGCTGCTCCCGCCCTCTTCGGCCGTGGATTGCGAACGCTACCGCGGGCTTCGCGGGTGCATCAATCCGCAAAAACACAGGGTGCTTGCCGGTTATGACGCGCCAGCGCCATGCCGCGTTCATGGGGTGCAATTGCGGGTTGCGTACCTGTTGCACACAGGCTTTTGCATCTTGCGATGACGCCGCATGCCTATCGGCAGGCGCGCCTGGCCAGGGTGCTAGGCAAGGGAACCCGGACCCATCCGCGCTCGTTGAGGGCCCAGTCTGCTCCCTCTCCCCGCAAGTGGGGCGAGGTGAAGAGCGCCGCCAGAGCGGCGTGACCCATCTCACATCACCCCTGTGCCGGCGCAGCTATCGTCATCCCCATGTCATCAGGGAGACGTGCCATGGCCGCCATCGCCACCGCCAGAAAGTCCCGCCTGCACAATGCGCTCGAAGGCCTCGCGCTGACCGCGATCTTGCAGAGCTTCCCGACCTTCGCCGCTGCCGCCTTCCTGCTCAAGCTCGCCGGAAACCACGACCTCTCGGGCGACCCCGGCGTCGCCATCTTCGTCGCCATCGCCTCGTTCACCCACGCGCTGCTCGCCGTGACCCTGGGGCCGAGCTTCCCCGCCTTCTTCAAGACCGTCTATGAGCCGAAGTTCTTCGAGGCGCATCTGTCGCTGTCCGACAAGATCACGGCCTGGCGCACCCAACCGGTCGCCTCGCTCCAACTCGTGACCATCGTGCTGCTGCTGTCGGTGATGGCGGTGGTGACGGCGAGCGTGGGGTGAGGGGGACGTCTCTCCGCCGTCATTCCGGGGCGCCGCAGAGCGACGAGCCCGGGATCCATAGCCATGAACGGCGTTGCCGACTCAATGCCTACCTCTTCTTCCACCCGCCCCTTCGTCCCGGCTGCCCACCCGTCGACTTCGGCGCGGGCCCGAACTCCGGCCCTGACTGCCTCGAATCCGTCGGCTGGATGATCCGGCTGCTTCCGCCGAACGGCTTCGCCGGCAGCGTCTGCTTCTCGCGATAGGGCAGCGATTCCGGGCCGTGCATTTCGTCGAGATGCGGCTTGTGCACCTTCGAGCCGCCGCCGCCGCTCGCTTTCAGCGCGGAGCCCACGGTTTTCTTCTTCATGGCGCTGACGGGCAAATTCGCGGCGTCGCCGTACTTCTTCGTACCGGCATAGGCGCCGGCCTTGCCAGCGACGGCCCGCTGTTTGGCGGTGGGGTCGTCGACCACGGCGAGCTCGGTGGCGCGCAGGCGCTTGACTTCGTCGCGCAGGCGCGCGGCTTCCTCGAAGTTCAGATCGGCTGCGGCCTCGCGCATCCTTGTTTCGAGATCACCAAGCACAGCTTCGAAATTGTGGCCGATCGAGATGACGTCGTCGGTCATGTCATGGCCGCCGACCTCGACCAGTACGTGGTCGCGCTCGTAGACGGAGTTGAGGATGTCGCCGATCTGCTTCTTCACGCTCTCCGGCGTGATGCCGTTGGCGGTGTTGTACTCGACCTGCTTCTCGCGGCGGCGGTTGGTCTCGGCGATGGCGCGCTCCATCGAGCCCGTCATCTGATCGGCATAGAGGATCACCTTGCCGTCGACGTTGCGCGCGGCGCGGCCGATGGTCTGGATCAAGGATGTTTCGCTGCGCAAAAAGCCTTCCTTGTCGGCGTCGAGAATCGCAACCAGCGCGCATTCGGGAATGTCGAGGCCCTCGCGCAAGAGGTTGATGCCGACCAGCGCGTCGAAGGCGCCGAGGCGCAAATCGCGGATGATCTCGATACGCTCGATGGTGTCGATGTCGGAGTGCATGTAGCGGACGCGGATGCCCTGCTCGTGCAGATATTCGGTCAGGTCCTCCGCCATGCGCTTGGTCAGCACCGTGATCAGCGAGCGATAGCCCGCCTGCGCAGTGGCACGCACCTCGCCGACGAGATCGTCGACCTGGGTGCGGGCGGGGCGGATATCGACGGGCGGATCGATCAGCCCGGTGGGGCGAATGACCTGCTCGACGAACACGCCGCCGCTCTCGTTCAGCTCCCAGCCGCTCGGCGTCGCCGACACCGCGACGGTCTGCGGCCGCATCATGTCCCACTCCTCGAAGCGGAGCGGGCGGTTGTCCATGCAGGAGGGCAGACGGAAACCATATTCCGCGAGTGTCGCCTTGCGGCGGAAGTCGCCGCGGAACATGCCGCCGATCTGCGGCACGGTGACGTGACTTTCGTCGGCGAACACCAGCGCGTTGTCGGGAACGTATTCGAACAGCGTCGGCGGCGGCTCGCCGGGCAGGCGTCCGGTGAGATAGCGCGAGTAGTTCTCGATGCCGGCGCAGCTACCGGTCGCCTCCATCATCTCGAGGTCGAAGGTGGTGCGCTGCTCCAGCCGTTGCGCCTCGAGCAGGCGGCCCTGGTCGTGGAGCTGGTCGAGCCGCTGCTTCAGCTCCGATTTGATCGACTTGATCGCCTGCACCAGCGTCGGGCGCGGCGTCACATAGTGCGAGTTGGCGTAGATCTTGATGAATTCGAGCTCGTCCTGCTTGTGGCCCGTGAGCGGATCGAATTCCTCGATGTTCTCCACGGTGTCGCCGAACAGGTTCACGCGCCAGGCCCGGTCCTCATAGTGCGCCGGAAAGATGTCGATGACGTCGCCTCTGACCCGGAAGGTACCGCGGGTAAAATCGGCCTGCGTCCGCTTGTATTGCAGCGCCACGAGGTCGGCGATGAGCTGGCGCTGGTCGATGCGCTCGCCCTTCTTCAGCGCGAACGTCATCGCGGTGTAGGTCTCGACCGAGCCGATACCGTAGATGCAGGACACCGAGGCGACGATGATGACGTCGTCGCGTTCGAGCAGCGCGCGCGTCGCCGAATGGCGCATGCGGTCGATCTGCTCGTTGATGGACGAGTCCTTCTCGATATAGGTGTCGGTGCGCGGGACGTAGGCTTCCGGCTGGTAGTAGTCGTAATAGGAAACGAAATATTCGACCGCGTTATCAGGGAAGAAGTTCTTGAACTCGCCATAGAGCTGGGCGGCGAGCGTCTTGTTCGGCGCCAGGATGATGGCGGGGCGCTGCGTCTTCTCGATCACCTGCGCCATGGTGTAGGTCTTGCCGGAGCCGGTGACGCCGAGCAGCACCTGGGTGCGGTCGTTGCGCTGGACGCCTTCGACCAGCTCGGCGATCGCGGTCGGCTGGTCGCCACGCGGCTCATAGTGGGACTTGAGCTCGAAGCGCACGCCGCCTTCGGACTTTTCCGGGCGCGGCGGCCGGTGCGGCGTCCACACTTTCGTGGAGCCGTCGTCCTTGCGGAATTCCGGACGGCCCTCGCGAATCAGCGACTCCAGCGCATCGGCGGTCGCCTTGACGCCGAGCGCCTCCATCTTGCTGCGCGGCGGACGCGCCAGCGCCTCGGCATCGTCCTCCTCGGTGGGCAATCCGAGCTGCCGCGCCAGTTCCGGATCGAGCGTCGGGATGGTGGCGGCGGTTCCGTAATTGGCCTGCGGGGCTTCTTCCAGCCCATCGACCTCGGTGGACTGGCGCGCTCCCACCGGCTGCGGATTGGGTCTCAGCGGCATCGGCCGCGTCACATCCTGCGGAAACTCCTTCGGCGTCGAGGCCCGCGCGCGATGCGCCGCGGCCTCGCCGCCCGAGCGGCGGTCGCGCGAATTGTCCGGCGGCGGCTGCAGGCCGGTGCCGGATCCCAGCCCCGCATCGCCACGATTGATCGCGGGATTGAGCAACTCGGCCAGCGCGGGCCCAATCGGCTGCACATCGGGGCGATGCGCCTTCGAGTTCGGAGCCTTGGTCTTCGGGGATTTGCCGGATTTTTCGGAGGATGCAGGTTTCTTCGCCATGAGGCGAATATGGGACGAGTCCGCCCTACAGAAAAGGGCGAATGCCCGTTGCCATGCAGGCTGCTGACAGCAGGTTGGCAGTAGCCTCGGGGCTTACGCCGCCGGCATCGGCCCCTCATCGTCCTCGCCGGCCTGATACGGCTTCAGGATGTCAAGGTGGATGCCGCCGCAATCCGTGCAGCGCATGGTCCAGTACTCGCATCCGGCGCGCCCGCCGATCACGCGGAGCACCGAGAGATCACCGTCGCATTCCGGGCAGTTGGACAGCACGGCGCGGGTGTAGATCCTCGGTCGCGAGGTGTCTTCGATTTCGACGACTGACATGACCGGTTGCCCCCCTTTTACGCCGCGCTGTCCCTGGTTCGCTTGCCGTCTCGCTTATTCGTCGTCGCTGTCGGTCCGCCGGCGGAAGCGGTCGATGTGGTGCTTGGCGTCGGCGATCGCGGCGTTCTGATCGGGCCAGGCGAAACCGACTTCCATGGCCGGAAACAGGACGCCATCGATGGCGAGGGGGCTGAGATCGGCGCGGCGGATGCGGGCGTGCCAGAGGCCTTTGCCAGCCTCGAAGGATTCGATGTCAAAGCCGTCGTAGATGGTCGTCATGGTAGTCCCCAAAGTGTTCCGTACGTGTCTTGTTGGAGGGTCAGGGGACCACGATTGCGTAATTTGGGATGTGAAGCCGTTCACAAGCGGACGGCTTTTTTGCTTCGGGCGTCAGTTCCGAGCGGCGGTTCGGCCGATCCGCTTCACCGGCCGGGCCGCGGGTTCCGCCGCCGCGCGCATGATCCAGCGCCGGAACGCGGCAAAGTCGCGCTGCTCGGTCTGGAAGCTGCGATAGAGCAGGTACCAGCGCATGCCCTTGGGCACCGAGAGGTCAAATGGCGCGACCAGCCGGCCAGCGGCGAGATCGTCGTCGATATAGGGCCGGATGCCCATGGCGATGCCGAGCCCGTCGGCAGCGGCCTGCAGCGCCTGGCCGTAGAACTGGAACTCCGGCCCGCGCGCGTTGATCCGCGCGAGGCCCGCGGTCTTCAGCCAGATCGGCCAGTCCTCGGGTGAGTGCGCGACGCGGATCAGGCTCGGTCCCTTCAAGTCGGCCGGGCGCTTCAGGCCGCTCGCGAGGCGGGGCACGCAGACCGGCGTGAGGTCGCCGGCGAACAGCGGCTCGGCGACGAGGCCGGGCCAATCGCCGGTGCCGAGCTTGATGCCGCAGCTCCAGTCCTCGCCGAACGGCACCGACGCGCCGCCAGTGGTGAAGCGCACCTCGATGTCGGGCTCCTCGTTGCGGAACTCCGACAGGCGCGGGATCAGCCAGCGCATCGCAAAGGTGTGGCCGACGCCGATAGTGAGTACGCGGACGCTCGCCGGCGCCGTCACCTGCGCGGTGAGGCTGGCCAGCGCGTCGAAGATCGGCGTCAGCCCGCTCTGATAGGCGCGGCCGGCCTGCGTCAGCACCAGGCGATTGGCCTTGCGCTCGAACAGCGCGACGCCGAGCCGCTCTTCCAAGAGATGGACCATGCGGCTGACGGCGGCCGCCGACACGCTGAGCTCGAGCCCGGCCGCAGCAAAGCTACCGGTCCGCGCCGCCGCCTCGAATGCCTTGATGCCGTTGAGAAACAGCAGCCGCCGCAAATGCAAGACCCTTATGCAAGACCCTCAGGAAAGCTGATGCCAGGCCAAGATAACTCAGTTTGCGCGAATTGGGCAAGCGGGGCACGTTTTCCTTCGCCTCTCCCCGCAAGCGGGGCAAAGGAGACGAACAGGTTGCAGTCCCTCACTTTTGCGGAGACCCCTTCGTGACCCCCATTATGATCGCTGCCCTCGGATTGCTGATGGTCGCCACGGCGTTCCTGTCGGGGCTGTTCGGCATGGCGGGCGGGCTGATCCTGATCGGCGTGCTCTTGGCCCTGATGCCGCTGCCGACCGCGATGGTGCTGCATGCGATCACGCAGATGGCCTCGAACGGCTGGCGCGCATTTCTGTGGCGGGCGCATATCCGCTGGCGGCCGGTGGCGAACTATATGGTCGGCGCCGCCGTCGCGCTCGCGGCCTGGTCGCTCACCCGCTACGTGCCGGACAAGCCGATGGCGCTGCTCTTGCTGGGCATCACGCCGTTCATGGCGCGGCTGCTGCCCGCGAACATCAAGCCGGACCCTGATAGGCTCTGGCAGGGCACGGTTTACGGCACGATCTGCATGGGCTTGATGCTGATGACCGGCGTCTCCGGTCCGCTGCTCGATACCTTCTTCCTCGGCGGCGATTTCGGCCGGCGCGAGAAGGTGGCGACCAAGGCGATGTGCCAGCTCGTCAGCCATTTCACCAAGTTGGTGTATTTCGGCGGCATTATCGATCAGGCGGCGAGCCTCGATCCCGTGCTTGCCGGCGTTGCGATTGCAGCCTCGATGCTCGGCACCACGCTGGCGCGGCGCATCCTCGAAGCCATGACCGACCAGCAATTCATCGCCTGGTCGAACAAGCTGATCACCACCATCGCTTGCTACTACATCGCCTATGGCGGCTGGCTGATGCTTCGTGCGCCGGTGCTGGCCGCCTTCGACAAGGGAGGTTTGCAATGAGCGAGACAGCCGATCCGCTGGTGCTGGACTTCGTCGAATGGGTCGCGCGCGAGCCACGCGCCTATGCCGAGGTGATTTCGACCTGGAAGACCTCGTGCCCGCGCCTCACCATCTGGGAAGACGCCGCCGACCGCGGCTACGTCGCGCGCGAGACGATTGCCGGGCTCGGGCTGGTCATCGCGGTGACGGAGAACGGGGAGAGGTTGCTGCGGATGAACGGGCGGTAGACGTAGAGCGCCTCCGTCTCCACATCGCCATTGCGAGCGCCAGCGAAGCAATCCAGGATGTCTCCGCGGAAGCGGTCTGGATTGCTTCGTCGCACCTGTGCAAAATTGCTTTGCAATTTTGTCACGGGCTCCTCGCAATGACGGAGCGGATGGAGGCGCCTTGCATGTCACTCAAGCTCTTCGAACTCGTTGGCACCGACGCCGCGCGCCCGTTCAGCCCCTATTGCTGGCGCACGCGGATGGCGCTGGCGCACAAGGGCCTGTCGGCGCAATCGCTGCCCTGGCGCTTCACCAAGAAAAACGCGATCGCGCCGCACGGTTCGGAGAAGGTTCCGGTGCTGCTGCATGACGACAAGGCGGTGGTCGATTCCTGGACGATCGCGAATTATCTCGAGGACAATTTCCCGGACCGTCCGTCGCTGTTCGGAGGCGAGGGCGGCCGCGCCATGGCGCGCATGATCAACGCCTTCGGCGACCTCGCCATCGTCGGCGGCATCTTTCCGCTGATCGTTGCCGACATCCCGAAAAATCTGGCCGAGACCGACGCTGCCTATTTCCGCAAGTCGCGCGAGGCGCGCTTCGGCGGCAAGAGCCTGGAAGAGGTCATGGCGAGCCGCGACACCGGCGTGGTCGCCTTCCGCAAGTCGCTCGAGATGATGCGGCAGACCCTGAAGAAGCAGCCCTATCTCGGCGGCAGCGTGCCGAACTACGCCGACTACATCGTGTTTGGCGGTTTCCAGTGGGCGCGCGTGGTGAGCCCGTTCAAGCTGCTGGAAGCGGACGATCCGCTCTATGCCTGGCGCGAAAAACTGCTCGACGCGTTCGATGGTATGGCGCGGCAGTCGCCCGGACATCCGGTGTAGACTTCGTAGTTTTGTAGGGTGGGCAAAGGCGCGAAGCGCCGTGCCCACGCATTTGCAAATGGTGGGCACGCTTCGCTTTGCCCACCCTACGATGCTGCCGCCTCCGCTTCCGCCGCTGCCTTGCGCAAACACTCGCGGCACAGGCAATCCTCGCCCTTGACCGGCATCGGCAGCTTTGCTGTTTCCTCCGCGCACCAGCAGGTGCCCGAGAGGTCGCAGGCGAACTCGGTGCCGCAGCGCGAGCAGGCGAGGCGGCGTGGTTCCTGGGCCAAAGATTCTTGCGGATTTGTCATGATTTACGTCGAAGCTTCGCCGTGATTTTCATGTCGGGTTCATCGGTCATTGCGGTATATTAGGCCTCGCGCGCGGACTCGGAAAGCGGCTCCCGCCACGCGAAGGACAAATCGATGGCCCGCGATTCGCAAGCCGCTCTCGTCGCGCTCAACCGTTTTGGCTTCGGCGCCCGCGGCGGCGCGTCGGGCGATCTCGTCAACGCAAGCTCCGATCCGCGCGGTTTCGTGAAGGCGGAGCTCGCGCGCGCAAGCGGCGTGCTGCTGGAGGCGCCCGGTCTGCAATCGACGCAGCAACTCGGGCAGGCCGTGTTCGCCTATCAGGATCAGGTCAAGCAGGCGCGGGAAGCGGCGAAGACCGCCGCGCCCGCCGAGACGTCGGCGCCGACCGAACAGAAGCCCGCCCTCCGCCGCAATCTCTCGCTGAACGCGGCAGCGGCCGAGATCGCCGGCCAGATGACGGAGGCAAAGCCTGCGGATAATGCGGTGAGGCCAGAGGCGATGCAGCCCAACGCCGTCGCGCCGCCGGCCGCAAAGCCGGCCCCGCAGCCGCTCAACGTCATCCAGAAAACTTTTCGCGCGGAGGCGCTGGCGCGGTTGCAGCGCGCGACTCTCGCCGAGTGCGGTTTCACCGAGCGTCTCGTCGTGTTCTGGTCCAACCATTTCTGCATCTCCGCGAGCAAGGGCGAGCTGGCGCGGATCTGGGCCGGCGCGTTCGAGCGCGAGGCCATCAGGCCGCACGTGCTCGGGCGCTTTCCCGACATGCTGAAGGCGGTGGAGCAACATCCGGCGATGCTGTTCTTCCTCGACAACCAGCAATCGCTCGGCCCGGATTCGCGCGCAGGCCAGAACCGCAAGCGCGGGCTGAACGAAAATCTCGCGCGCGAGATCATGGAGCTGCATACGCTTGGCGTCGGCGGCGGCTACACGCAGGAGGACGTCACCTCGCTCGCGCGCATCATCACCGGCTGGACCTTTGCCGGCCGGCAAGGGCAGCTCGGCCCCCCCGGCTCCTTCGTGTTCAACACCAATGCGCACCAGCCCGGTCCGCATATGCTGCTCGGCAAGACCTATGAGCCGACGGGGCTCGCGCAGGGTGAGGCCGCGCTCGCCGACATCGCGCGGCATCCCTCGACCGCGAACTTCATCGCCACCAAATTCGTCCGCCACTTCGTCGCCGACGATCCGCCGCCGGCGCTCGTCGCACGCCTGCGCGATGTCTTCGTCAGGACCGACGGCGACCTCAAGGCGCTTGCCGTGGCGCTGGTCGATTCCGATGAAGCGTGGCAAGCGCCGCTGACCAAGATGCGCAGTCCTTACGATTTCCTCGTTGCGAGCGGACGGCTGCTCGCGCGCGTGCCGGAGGATCCGAGCCGCTATCTCAACGGCCTCAATCTGCTTGGGCAACCGCTGTGGTCGCCGGCCGGGCCCAACGGCTTTCCCGACACCAATGCAGCTTGGGCCGCGCCCGAAGGCATGAAGCTCAGGCTCGACATCGCGGCGCAAATTGCCGCGCGGCTCGGCAACAACATCGATCCGATCGACCTCTTGGAATTCGTGGCGGCCGATGCGGCCTCCATCGAGACACGCCGGACCGTCGAGCGCGCGGAGTCGCGGCAGCAGGCGCTGGCGCTGCTGTTGATGTCGCCGGAAATGCAGCGGAGATGACGATGATCGATTGCGTCGAGAACCGGCTCCTCACCTCGCGGCGCGGCCTGCTGCTCGGCGGCGCCTCGTTCGCGGCCTGGGCTTACCTGCCGAAATTCGCACGCGCAGCCGATGGGCGCGATCCCCGGCTGATCGTGGTGATCCTGCGCGGCGCGCTCGACGGGCTTTCGACCGTCGCCCCGCTCGGCGACCCCGACTATGCCGGCCTGCACGGCTCGATCGCGCTCGCTGCGGATGGTGCCCATCCCGCGATGATGCTCGATTCCTTTTTCGCGCTGCATCCGGCCATGCCGGAATTTTCGCGCATGTATCGCGACAAGCATGCCGCGGTGATCCACGCGGTGGCGACGCCCTATCGCGACCGCTCGCATTTCGACGGCCAGGACGTGCTCGAAAGCGGCTATGCCGGCCCGGGCCGCGTGCAGTCCGGCTGGCTGAACCGCGCGCTGGAAGCGCTGCCGCGCGGCGAGCGCGTATCGAGCGGTCTTGCGGTCGGGCCCACCACGCCACTGGTGTTGCGCGGCAATGCGCCGACCGTCGGCTGGGCGCCGGTCGCGCTGCCCCAGGCCGACGACGACACCGCGATGCGCCTCGTCGATCTCTACCGTCACCGCGATCCCGCATTGGCCATGGCGCTGTCGCAAGGCCTCCAGCTCGACAAGGCCGCGAGCGGCGACGACATGAAGCGCAAGCCCGGCAATGCGGTGGCGCAGATGCGGCAGGTTGCGCGTGGCACAGCCAAGCTGATGGCGGCGGACGATGGCCCGCGCATTGCCGCACTCGCTTTCGACGGCTGGGACACGCATGCCAATGAGGGCGGCCCGGTCGGTCGTCTCGCTTTCCTGCTCGGCGGGCTCGACGGCGCACTCGCCGAATTCGAAAGCGGCTTGGGCGATCGCTGGCGTGACACCGTCGTGGTCGTCGCCACCGAATTCGGCCGCACCGCGCGCATCAACGGCACCGACGGCACCGATCACGGCACCGGCACGATCGCGCTGCTCGCTGGCGGCGCCGTGAAAGGCGGCCGCGTCATCTCCGACTGGCCGGGTCTCAAGCTCGCCAACCTCCATGAAGGCCGCGACCTCAAGCCCACGACCGATCTGCGCTCCGTGATCAAGGGCGTGCTGCAGGACCAATTCGGCCTGTCCGATCGCGTGCTGGCGGAGACGGTGTTTCCGGACAGCGCGAGTGCAAGGCCGATGAAGGGACTTGTTGCCTAACCTCTTCCCCGCCCTTTGCGGGGAGAGGTCGGATGGCGCAGCCATCCGGGTGAGGGGCAGGGCACGCTGCGGCCACGATCAAATGTCCATCCGACTCGCAGGCCATTGCGATCCGGAGCATTCCACCTACAATCCAAATCGTACCCGCGGAGGCAGCCCCTCACCCCACCCTCTCCCCGTAAGGACGGGGCGAGGGAGTGAGAGGGCGGAGCGTCCCTCCCGGGTGGGGCAGAGCAATGCGTGGCGATAACGAAAAAGCCATCCGACTCGCACGACGATTGCGCGTCGATCAAACCGATGCGGAGGCGGTTCTCTGGAGCATTCGCAATCGGAGGATCGGACACAAGTTCGTCAAGAGCCAATCATTGGCTACATCTGCGACTTCGTGTGCCGGGAGAAGCGGCTCGTGGTTGAAGCCGACGGCGGGCAGCACAACAAGTCCGCAGCAGATGCGGTTCGAGACGAGCGCCTGAGAGAAAAGGGTTACAAGGTGCTTCGCTTCTGGAACAACGATGTCCTGGGGAATATCGAAGGTGTTCTCACCGTGATACAGAACGAACTCGCGGCGGCGCGAGACGTACCTTAACCTCTCCGCTCTTTGCGGGGAGAGGTCGGATGGCGCAGCCATCCGGGTGAGGGGCAGGGCACACTGTTGCCCAAGAGGTAGTCCATCCGACTCGCACAACAGCAGTGCGTGCGACGCGCGCTTCGTTTACAATCGATATCGAACTCGCGGAAGCAGCCCCTCACCCCACCCTCTCCCCGTAAGAACGGGGCGAGGGAGTGAGAGGGCGGAGCGTCCCTTACGAGCCCCGCCTCCAGGAGAACCACACCCATGTACATCGCCATGAATCGCTTCCGCGTCGCCAAGGGCTCCGAGGCCGCCTTCGAGCAGGTCTGGCTCAGCCGCGACACCCATCTCGACAAGGTGCCGGGCTTTGTCGAATTTCATCTGCTGCGGGGCCCCGAGCTCGAGGACCACACGCTGTACGCCTCGCACACGGTCTGGGCGAACCACGCGGCGTTCGAGGCCTGGACCAAATCGGAAGCGTTTCGCGCGGCGCACAACAAGGCCGGCGACAACAAGCCGCTCTATCTCGGCCATCCCCAGTTCGAAGGTTTTGAGGTGATGCAGACGGTCGGACGCGGCGCGACGTAGCGCCACGCCTCGCACGTCAGCCCAGAGTGATCTTGTCGATCTCAGCCATTTCCTCCGCGCTGAGCTTCCAGGCGATCGCCTTGACGTTCTCCTCGATCTGCTCGATGCGCGTGGCGCCGGCGATCACGCTGGACACCTGCGGGCGCGCGGCGAGCCAGGAGAAGGCGAGCTCGAGCATCGAATGGCCCCGCGTCTTGGCAAAGGCTTGGAGCTTCTCCACGATGTTTTCGTTGCGCGGCGTGACGTAGCGGTCGCGTAGCCGCGGCACCTTGCCGAAGCGGGTATCATCAGGCGCGGCCTCGCCCTTCCGGTACTTGCCGGTCAGAAGTCCGCTGGCGAGCGGGAAGAACGGCAACAGGCCGAGCCTGTATTCCGTTGCTGCCGGCAGCAGGTCCTTCTCGATATCGCGCATGATGAGGGAGTATTCGTCCTGGCAGGAGACGAAGCGGCTGACATTCATCGCGCGCGCGACATGCTCGGCTTCAGCGACGCGCCAGGCCGGAAAGTTCGAATTGCCGATGTAGCGAACCTTGCCTTGGCGGACGAGGTCGTCGAGCGCGCGCAAGCTCTCCTCGATCGGCGTCAGCGGGTCATAATCATGCTGCTGGTAGAGATCGATGTAATCGGTCTTCAGCCGCTTCAGGCTGGCCTCGACCGCCTCCATGATGTAGCGGCGCGAGGCGCCCTGCTTGGTGCCGTCCTCCGCCATCGGCTTGGAATATTTCGTCGCCAGCACGATGTCCTTGCGGCGATCGCCCAGGACAGTGCCGAGCACGTTTTCCGAGCCGCCCATGTTCGAATAGATGTCGGCGGTGTCGAACAGCGTGATGCCGAGATCGAGCGCGCGATGGATCACCTTGCGCGAGGTCTCCAGATCCGTGCGCTGGCCGAAATTGTTGCAGCCGAGCCCGACCGCAGACACGCGAAGGCCGGAGGCGCCGAGATTGCGAATTTCCATGGGATATCCCGTTCAGAGATGAGCAGCCACTCATTCTGACCACCGTGCGCCGCCCCAGCAAGGCGCTCGCCGCGCTGCTGCCATGCTGACAAGGCGGACAAAAAAATGCGGCCCCTGTCAGACGCGGCGACTGACGGGGACCGCTTTGGGGCGCTTGATCGGTGACGGGGGCCTGATCAGACGCAGGTGCAACCTAGCCGCGCTATGTTACGCGCGGGTGACAGCAGGAGTTATCCACAGGGTGCGCGCGGCGATCAGAACAGCTTGCGATAGACGATGAAGCCGGACCGCTCAGCGACCTTGTCGTACAGGCTCTGCGCCGTGAGATTGGTCTCGTGCGTCTGCCAATAGACGCGCGGCGATCCCGCCAGTTTCGCCCGCTCATACACGCCGTGAATCAGCGCCGAGGCGACGCCCTTGCCGCGCGCGGCCTCAAGCGTGAACAGGTCCTGCAAATAGCAGGACGGCTCGATCGCGGTGGTGCTGCGATGAAACAGATAGTTCGTCATGCCGAGCAGCTTGCCGTCGCTCTCGGCCACCAGCCCATGCACCGGCTCATAGGCGTCGAAGAAGCGCTGCCACGTCACCTTCGTGATCTCGGGAGCGAGCGCGGTCGGGCCGGAGCGGCCGTAGAAGGCGTTGTAGCCGTCCCACAGCGGCAGCCATTGATCGTAATCCTGCCTGGTGACGGAGCGAATGGTGAGCGACATGGGAATTTCCGCGATCTCGGGGGCACGACGAAGTGATGTCCTTCATACGTGATGATCGCATTGCCGATCAATCGCGTCGTTGCATCACTCCGCGACCCGCAGGTAGCGGATCAGCTTGCGGCCCGCGGGATCGCGCAGCGAGCGGTAATAGTCGGCGCGTGACGGCGCGTCGGTGTGGCGCACGAGGTCGGTCACCGGCGTGTAGCTCAGCATCCGGCCGCCGTCGGGCAGCGCGGCGCAGACGAAGCGCAGCACCTCGCCGTTGCGCAAGGCGATGTTGATCGGCGTGGCATCGCCGGTCCGCACCATTTCCATGCGCTGCGCGATGAAGGTGCCGAGCTCGTCCTCGGGCAGCTCGAACGCGCCGGTGTCGCGGCCGTGATACATTAGCGCGATGAAGGGCGGCTTGCCGTCGGCGATCTCGTCCGGCACCGCAAAGTAATCGCGGAACGCGCGGTTGATGAACTCGGCCCGCGTCTCGGCATCGAGCAGCACGACGCCGATATCGATCTGGTCGAGCGCGGCCGACAGCCGCGCAGCGGTGGCGTGGCTTCGGCGCTCGGCCGCGAACGAGCCGAGCAGCCGCTCGCGCATCAGGCCGGTGATGGCTGCGGTGCCGGCAGCCGTGATGGCCAGGAGGCCGAGCCGGACCAGATCGGCGGCAGAGGGGGGAATGCCGTGACGGCTCAGGAAGAACAGCGCCGCACCGATCACCGCGACGGCTGCGCTGGTGATGGCGGAGGCGAGACCCGACAGCGCGCCGGCAAGCGCCGCGAGGCCGACGAGCAAGGGCGCGGGCGAGGGAGTGGGGATAAAGCGATCGAGGAGGATCGCCAGCAGCAGGGTTGCTGCCGTCAGCACCGGACCGGAGATCGCACGCCATCCGAACCGCATGGACCAGTCTCGCTCCTCCCGAACGAGATAAGACCGCAACTCTGGCTGATCGTTGCGCCACCGCGATGCGTTTTCGTGCGGTGTGCCTAAGGCGCGCTTGCCCGCAAACGTAAGGCTTTCGGATGATTTTAAACGAGGTGCGTGTGCTTGACGCGCTGTTGCTGCGCAGGCGCGTTCAGCGTCGACGTCCCCGGGCCCTTGCGGGTGCCGACGACAATCAACAGCGACGCCGCGACCAGGATGGCCGCGGTCAGTGTGATTGCAACGACTACCACAGGTGATTTCATCGACGTCCTGTTGCGATGCCGGTCGGCCCGGGGCATGCAGCGCCTTGAAGGCTGGACCAGGATGAAACGGGAATCAGACCGGCAGGCCCATCGCCATGGTCGCCTTGGTCGACAGCACCGTCAGGGTGACGATCAGGCAGAGCGAGAGCGCGGCAACGGCGAGCGAGGCCGCGACCGCGTTGGTCAGTCGGGAAGACGCGACGGTATCGGGATGGCCGTGAAAGCCTGCCGTGCCGGACGCCCGTATCATGGTCTAAATCCCTCAACGCGCGAGCGAATCACCCGCGACTTTCCACAATTTCCCAGTTTCAACCGGCAATATTGCGGCGGCTCTCGCGATGAAAATGGCCAGATTGCGGCAAATATTACCTTTATACCCGCTATTCCACAGAGCGGGGCGGGCGCCGTCAGGCGCTGGCGGCGATGCTGGCGGGATCGTCGATCTCGGCCGGCCGCCAGTCCATCGACACGAAGCCGGGGGCGGCTTCCACCCGCTTCAGCCAGTCCCGGATCGCAGGGAAGGCCTGGAGGTCGAAGTCGCAGCGGTCAGCCAGGTGGGTGTAGCCGTACAGCGCGATGTCGGCGACCGTGAGCTGGCGCGCGGCGAAATAGGCGTTGGTCTTGAGGTGGTTCTCCATCACCTGGAGCGCGCCATAGCCGCGCTCCATCCAATCTTCCAGCGAATGGGTCTGGAGGTCGCGGCCGCCCCTGACCAGCGATAGCCAGAAATAGGCGGCGCCGATATTCGGTTCGAGCGCATGCTGCTCGAAGAACATCCATTGCAGCGCCTCGGCACGGTCGATGCGGTTCTCGGGCGCAAGCGGGGTGCCGACGGCGACGTACCAGAGGATGGCGTTGGACTCGGCGAGATAACGGTCGTCGCCGACCTCGAGCAGCGGCACCTGTCCCGACGGGTTCTTGGTCAGAAAGTCCGGCGTGCGGCTCTCGCCGCGCAGAATGTCCACCTCGATCGCTTCGTAAGGCACGTTGAGCAGCGCCAGCGCAAGGCGGACCTTGTAGCTGTTGCCCGAGCGTTGCATCGAATAGAGCTTGTACATTCTGGGAAGTTCGAATCCGAGGACGGGAAGACGCGGCGCTCGTTACCCCGCGACGCGGCTAAACAATGATGCCGATGCGAATCCGCCGCAAGGGCCAGCCAATAGAAAAACTCGAAAACCCTACCGCATTGCAACGGTGCAGAAGATCATTTTCGCGCGACGCTGCAAATCAGATCACGCTTGCGTCAATGCGCGGACGTATCGCCGCGCGCGTTTGTGTGAAGGGCCGAGCAGCAGTGATAGGGGCGCCGAAATCTCCACATCGTCATGGCCGGGCTTGACCCGGCCATCCACGTCTCCAACCGCGGCACGAAGAACGTGATGCCCGGGCCTTCGCCTCGCCGAAGCGGCTTCGGCCGCGCAGGCGGGACAAGCCCGGGCATGACGACCTGCCGTATGGTCGCGAACGGCCTGAAATTGCTCCGAGGACAAGCCTTGCCGGATATGAGGGGTTTGCGTGGCAAGTTTGCGGAAAATTGCGGGGAATCCAGCCTCGAACCTCTCCAAACCCGTAAACTTTCGCAAGATCGGGCCGAAGTTTCTTGCGATGCAGCGGCTCACGTTTTAGGGTGGCTGCATTCCCACAATCGGAGTCGTGAGGCGAAAAGTTTCACGACGCTTGTCAGGAGATGACGATGTCCTTCCTTGCCGCTGCGCTCGACCGTGTGAAGCCGTCCGCGACCATCGCGGTCACGGATAAAGCACGCGCGCTGAAAGCGGCGGGCCGCAACGTCATCGGCCTTGGCGCCGGCGAGCCCGACTTCGACACGCCCGCCAACATCAAGCTGGCGGCGATCCACGCCATCGAGGCCGGCAAGACCAAGTACACCGCAGTCGACGGCATTCCCGAGCTGAAGGACGCGATCATCGCCAAGTTTCAGCGCGAGAACGGCGTCACCTACAAGCCGAACCAGATCATCGTCGGCACCGGCGGCAAGCAGGTGCTGTACAACGCGCTGATGGCCACCATCAATCCGGGCGACGAGGTGATCATTCCCGCGCCGTACTGGGTCAGCTATCCTGAAATGGTGGCGCTCGCCGGCGGCGAGCCGGTGCCGGTGGTCTGCACCGCCGCGGCCGGCTTCAAGCTCCAGGCCGAAGCCCTCGAGCGCGCGATCACGCCGAAGACCAAATGGGTGATCCTGTGCTCGCCCTCAAACCCGACGGGAGCCGCCTACACGCGTTCGGAGCTGAAGGCGCTCACCGACGTGCTGGTGAAGCATCCCCACGTGTGGGTGATGACCGACGACATGTACGAGCACCTCGTCTATGACGACTTCCAGTTCACCACGGTCGCGCAGGTCGAGCCGAAGCTCTACGACCGCACGCTCACCGTGAACGGCGTGTCGAAGGCCTATTGCATGACCGGCTGGCGCATCGGCTATGCCGGCGGCCCCGCGCAGCTGATCAAGGCGATGTCGACGATCCAATCGCAGTCGACCTCGAACCCGTCCTCGATCGCGCAATGGGCCGCGGTGGAAGCTCTCAACGGTCCGCAGGACTTCATCCCCGCCAACAACAAGGTGTTCAAGGAGCGGCGCGACCTCGTCGTCTCCATGCTCAACCAGGCCAAGGGGATCGAATGCCCGCGTCCCGAGGGCGCCTTCTACGTCTATCCGTCCTGCGCCGGCACGATCGGCAAGACCGCGCCGTCGGGCAAGGTGATCGGCAATGACGAGGACTTCGTCACCGAGCTGCTTGAGACTGAAGGCGTCGCCGTGGTGCAGGGTTCGGCCTTCGGCCTTGGACCTGCCTTCCGCATCTCCTACGCGACCAAGACTTCGGATCTCGAAGACGCCTGCAAGCGCATCCAGCGCTTCTGCGGGAATCTGCGGTAAGGCTGTCGCGACAAGAATTGAAAAGGCCCGCTTCGGCGGGCCTTTTTTTGTGCGTGCTTCGAAGGACAGCGTGGGAGCACTGAAGCTTCCACAGCGTCATGGCCGGGCTTGTCCCGGCCATCCACGCCTTGCTCCGTAGCACAAAGAACGTGGATGCCCGGGACAAGCCCGGGCATGACGACCTCGTGTAGATGGCCAAGCGACGGCCTGCCGCGGAAGGGTGAGGGGCTTCTCTCGGCGAACTCGATTTTAGAGACGTCCGATCTGGCACCCCCAAGACTCTTGTGGCATAGACCATCGCGCGCCGCTTGCAGCGCGCCCGCTCTGCTCGCATCACAATCACCGCCGGAGAGATTTCATGCGCCGTTCACTCCTCCTCGCCGGGCTCGCCGCTGCGAGCCTCGTTGTCTCCGTCGCGAACAGCGGCGCGCAGCAGCAGCGGATGGCGCGGGTCGGTGTGCTCGAATGCCGCGGCGGCGCCAGCGTCGGCTTTATCGTGGGATCGGTGACACATCTCGGCTGCGTGCTGCGCGCCGACGGCTTGCCCGACGATCGCTACGTCGCGACGATCCGCAAGGTCGGCCTCGACATCGGCATCACCCAGGAGACGGCTTTGGCGTGGGGCGTGTTCGCACCGGTCGACCGGCTCGGCCCGGGCGACCTCTCCGGCAATTATGCCGGTGCGCAGGGCAGCGCTTCGATCGGCGTCGGACTTGGCGGCAACGTGCTGGTCGGCGGCTCCAACAATTCGATCGCGCTCCAGCCGCTCAGCGTGCAGGGTCAGGTCGGCCTCAACGTCGCCGCGGGCCTCGAGAGCCTGGAACTGCGCCCGGGCCGTTGAGCGCGCGACGACGGCAGCGTGGGTTCACCTCTGCCCGCTGGGGAGAGGTGGAACACCGGGCTGTTAAGACTTGATCTAACGGACGACGCACCGCAGCGACGTTTGATGCTTGCCAAATCTCGGGGACGGGCAGAGCATCTGCGTTTGCCGACCCAATCATGGGCCGAGCTCCACACCAAGGAGGCGGCGAATGGGACAAGACGTCAGAAGTCCCCGAGGTCCACGGTGCATCGCGCTGGTGGGCCCTTTCCAAAGCGGTAAAACCACACTTCTCGAAGCAATACTGGCGCGAACGGGCGCAATCCCGCGCGCCGGCAGCGTCGACGCCGGAACTTCCATCGGCGACGCCACCCCAGAGGCCCGTCATCACAAGATGACCGTCGGGCTGACTGCCGCCACCACGAGTTTCATGGGCGACAGCTATACCTTCCTCGATTGTCCCGGTTCCGTCGAGTTTGCCCATGACATGCGCGCCGCGCTGCCCGCGGTCGATGCGGCGATCGTGGTCTGCGAGGCCGACGAGAAGAAGCTGCCGCAGCTTCAGATCATCCTGCGCGAGCTGGAGGAGCTGAAGATCCCGCGTTTCCTGTTCCTCAACAAGATCGACCGCGCGAGCCAACGCATCCGCGAGTCGCTCGCAATGCTGCAGCCCGCCTCCCGCGTGCCGCTGGTGCTGCGCCAGATCCCGATCTGGAAGGACGAACTGATCGAGGGCTTTGTCGATCTCGCGCTGGAACGCGCCTTCGTCTATCGCGAGCACAAGGCCTCCGAGGTGGTCGCGCTCGAAGGCGGCGATCTCGATCGCGAGAAGGAAGCCCGCTTCTCGATGCTGGAGAAGCTCGCCGATCACGACGATGCGCTGATGGAGCAACTGCTCGAGGACATCCAGCCGCCGCGCGATGCCGTGTTCGACGATCTCGCCCGCGAGTTGCGCGAGGGGCTGATCTGCCCGGTGTTGCTGGGCGCCGCCGCGCGCGAGAACGGTGTGCTCCGCCTGATGAAGGCGCTGCGTCACGAGGCGCCCGGCATCGCGGAGACCGCAAATCGTCTCGGTGTGCCCGAGAGCAAGGATGCGCTCGGTTATGTCTTCAAGACGCTGCATTCGCAGCATGGCGGAAAGCTGTCGCTGACGCGGCTGCTTGCCGGCCATCTCGACGATGGTGCCACGTTGCAATCGGCCTCGGGCGGTTCCGGGCGCATCTCCGGCATCCTCGCGGTCAACGGGGCCTACGACACCAAGCGTGCCGCGGCGGAGGCCGGTGACACGGTGGCGCTCGCCAAGCTCGATCCCGTCAAGACCGGCGACACCGTCTCGAACGGCAAGACCCAGCCGGCTGCGCTGGCGGCCGCGGAGCCGACGCCGCCGGTGCTGGCGATCTCGATTGCGGCCACCGACCGCAAGGACGACGTCAAGCTAGGCCAGGCGCTGGCCCGGCTGCACGAGGAGGATCCCTCGCTCGTCGTTGTGCAGAACGCCCAGACCCACGACACCGTGCTGTGGGGGCAGGGCGAGATGCACTTGCGCGTCGCCAGCGAGCGGCTCCGCGACCGCTTCGGTATCAAGCTCACCTCGCATCCGCCCGCGATCGGCTATCAGGAGACCATCCGCAAGCCGATCACCCAGCGCGGCCGCCACAAGAAGCAGTCCGGCGGCCACGGTCAGTTCGGCGACGTCGTGCTCGACATCAGGCCGATGCCGCGCGGCGACGGCTTCAAGTTCACCGAGAAGGTGGTCGGCGGCGCCGTGCCGCGCAACTACATCGGCGCGGTGGAGGAAGGCGTCGTCGACGGACTGGCGCGCGGTCCGCTCGGCTTCCCCGTCACCGATGTGCAGGTGACGCTGACGGACGG
Organism: Bradyrhizobium sp. 141; assembly: GCF_023074055.1. Lineage (GTDB taxonomy): Bacteria > Pseudomonadota > Alphaproteobacteria > Rhizobiales > Xanthobacteraceae > Bradyrhizobium. The sequence goes on along the minus strand of NZ_JADPKR010000058.1, from coordinate 23,263 downwards.
CTCCTACCACAGCGTCGACTCCTCCGACCTCGCCTTCCGCACGGCGGCGCGGATCGGACTCAACGAAGGCCTGCCGCACTGCCAGCCGGTGCTGCTGGAGCCGATCCACGTGGTCGAGATCGTCTGCCCGACCGATGCGACCGCCAAGATCAACGCGATCCTGTCGGCGCGGCGCGGCCAGATCCTCGGCTTCGACACCCGCGACGGCTGGAGCGGCTGGGACTGCGTCCGCGCCATGATGCCGGAAGCCGAGATAGGCGAGCTGATCGTGGAGCTGCGCTCGGCCACCGCCGGCGCCGGCAGCTTCACGCGCCAGTTCGACCACATGGCCGAAGTCACCGGTCGCGCCGCCGACCAGATCATCGCCGCGCATCAACACGCGGCGTGATCTGTTTCGCGCGGTAAGGAGCGCAGCAAGGGAAGGCACCGCCCTCTCACTCCCTCTCCCCGTTCTTACGGGGAGAGGGCGGGGTGAGGGGCTGTCTCCACTCGTGCCGCGTTTCATTTAGGCCGAGCTCCTCACGCGTCATTGCGAGCGGAGCGAAGCAATCCAGAGTCTTTCCACCGAGGGATTCTGGATTGCTTCGCTGCGCTCGCAGTGACGGAGGAGGCTGCGTGCGCCTATTTTTTTGACCGTCACCCGTGACGGAACAGACGGGGATAGCCCCTTGCGCTCGGCCCGCGAATGATGTATTTTACGTCATTGTGCATGTCTCAAATATCATTTATAAGTGCTGGTAAGTGAGGCCAAGGTGATCACGTCGTTTCAGATGCGGGCAGCCCGCGCGCTGCTCGGCATTGACCAGAAAACCCTCGCCGAGCTCGCCGGCGTTTCGCTGCCGACCATCCAGCGGATGGAGGCCAGCACCGGCAATGTGCGTGGCGTGGTCGAGACCCTGATCAAGGTGGTCGAGGCGTTCGACCGGGCCGGCGTCGAGCTGATCGGCGAGCAGGTCCGCAGCGACAGCGGCGGGCGTGGCGTTCGCCTGAAGGAGCCCGGGCCGCCGCGCCACGTCGGGGCATGATCGGGCGTTGATCGTGCTCGCGATCAAGATGGGCTAGCGCATCGTCGCACCTCGGCAACACGGGACGCACGATGCTTCGGAGCATCGAGGGGCAGCGGAGCACTTTGCTGAGATGAGCATCACAAGCGATCACGCCAGCCGGCTGCATCAGCTGCGCCAGCCGACCTTTGCCGAACTGTATCTGCCAAAGCTCGTCACCGTCTGGCGTGAAGGCTACGGCCTCGCGGATTTTCGCGCCGACGTCTTTGCCGGCCTGACGGTTGCGATCGTGGCGCTGCCGCTGTCGATGGCAATCGCGATCGCCTCGGGTGTGACGCCGGACCGCGGCCTCTACACGGCCGTCGTCGGCGGCTTCATCGCCTCGCTGCTCGGCGGCAGCCGGTTCCAGATCGGCGGACCTGCCGGCGCGTTCATCGTATTGGTCGCGGCGACCGCGGAGCGTCACGGCGTCGACGGCGTCATTCTCGCCACCATGATGGCGGGCCTGTTCCTGATCGCCGCGGGCCTGCTGCGGGTCGGCACCTACATCAAGTTCATTCCCTATCCGGTGACGGTCGGCTTCACCGCCGGCATCGCCGTGATCATCTTCGCCAGCCAGCTCCGCGATCTCTCAGGCATCACGCTTGCGGGGAAAGAGCCGAGCGAGTTCGTGCCGAAGCTTGTTGCGCTCGCCGGCGGCTTCAACACCGTCAATCCGTCCGCCGTCGCGGTCGCCATCGTCAGCATCGCCATCATCGCGACCTTGCGCCGCTGGCGGCCGTCCTGGCCCGGCATCCTGATCGCCGTCGTGTTTGCTGCGGTCGCCAGCAGCGTGCTGGCGCTTCCGGTCGAGACCATCGGCTCGCGCTTCGGCGGCATTCCGCGCGAATTGCCGTCGCCAGCCTTGCCGGCGTTCTCGATTGCGAAGGCGACCGCCGTGCTGCCGGACGCGATCGCATTCGCGCTGCTGGCCGCGATCGAATCGCTGCTGTCGGCGGTGGTCGCCGACGGCATGACCGGGCGCCGTCACCGCTCCAATTGCGAGCTGGTGGCGCAAGGCGCCGCCAATCTCGGCTCGGCGCTGTTCGGCGGCATCTGCGTCACCGGACTGATCGCGCGCACCGCGACCAACATCCGCGCCGGCGCGCGCGGGCCGCTCGCGGGCATGCTGCATTCGGTCTTTCTGCTGCTGTTCATGCTGATCGCAGCGCCGCTCGCGAGCTACATCCCGCTCGCCGCGCTCGCCTCGGTGCTGGTCGTGGTGGCCTGGACCATGGCTGAGAAGCATGAATTCGCGACGCTGCTGCGCTCGTCATGGGGCGATGCCGTCGTGCTGCTCGCGACCTTCCTGCTGACGATCTTCCGCGATCTCACCGAAGGCATCCTGGTCGGCTTCGCGCTCGGCGCGGTGCTGTTCATCCATCGCATGGCGGAGATGACGGGCATCGAGGAACGCTCGCCACTGGTCGCCGGTGATCGTCCCGACGACGGCAATGGCGATCGCGTCCCCTACGATCCTGCGCTTGCGGTCGACCGCGACGTGCTGGTCTATCGCATCACCGGCGCGTTCTTCTTCGGCGCGGCCTCCGCGATCGGAGGCGTGCTCGACGGGGTCGCTGACAAGCGCAAGGCCTTCGTGGTCGATTTCGCCGCGGTGCCGTTCCTGGATTCGACGGCGGCCAACGTGCTCGGCCGCGTCGCCGCCAAGGCGCACCGCCAGGGCATCCGGCTGTTCATCACGGGGGCTTCGCCCGCGGTCCGCCGCGCGCTGCTCACCCATGGCGTAACGCCGCCGCGCGCGCGCTATCGCACGAGCCTCGAGCGCGCGATTGCCGACATCAAGGGCGGCGCGGGCGAGGAGGCGGCCGCGGGCTGACGGCGCCTGCGCGCTTGACAGAGCGGGCGCGACGCGAAATGGATCGCCTCGGATACGACCCCGAGGGAAAAATGACCGCGCCCAAAGCTCCTGCTGCCTGTCTGATCGGATGGCCGGCCGCGCATTCGCGCTCCCCGCTGATCCATCATTACTGGCTGCGCACGCTGGGCATTGAAGGCGGCTACCTCATCGAGGCGGTGCCGCCCGACGATCTCAGGGATTTCGTGCTGCGGCTGTCGTTGCGCGGCTTCGTCGGCGCCAACGTCACCATCCCGCACAAGGAAGGCGTGCTGGCGCTGTCGACGCCCGATGCCCGCGCAAAGGCCGTGGGCGCGGCCAACACGCTGTGGTTTGCCGACGGCGAGCTGCGCTCGACCAACACCGACGTCGAAGGTTTCATTGGCAATCTCGACGCCAGCGCGCCCGGCTGGGGAGCGGCCGAGGAAGCGCTGGTGCTGGGCGCCGGCGGTTCCTCGCGTGCGGTCGTGTTCGGGCTGCTCGAACGCGGCATCAAGCGCGTGCATCTTGCCAACCGCACCGTCGCGCGGGCCGAGGCGCTGGCAAGGCAGTTCGGGTCCAACGTACATCCTGTGACGTGGGACAGCATCGACGACGTCCTGCCGCGCGCAAAACTTCTCGTGAACACGACCTCGCTCGGCATGCACGGCCAGCCTTCACTTGATGTTGATGTCGCACGCCTGCCGCCGGCGGCGGTCGTTGCCGACCTCGTCTATGTCCCGCTGGTGACGCCGCTGCTCGCTGCCGCAGCGGCGCGTGGCCTGAGGACCGCCGACGGGCTCGGCATGCTGCTGCACCAGGCGGTGCGCGGCTTCGAGTTGTGGTTCGGCCGGCGGCCAGAGGTCACGGCCGAGCTGCGCGGGCTGGTCGAGGCCGATCTCACAAAGACTTGAGAGAATAGCACGCGTGGTCCGGAGTTCTCCATTCGTGGGGACAATCGGAGACCGTCATGTCTGTTCAACGTGCAACTTTCACACGTCCGCTGATCGCCGTCGCGATGGTGGCCGTCTCGACTTACTGCGCCTTCGCCCAGAGGGCGCCGGTGCCGACGCGCGTGCGCGGCACCATCGAAGCCGTCAATGGCGACACGATGCAGGTGAAGTCGCGCAGCGGCGAGGACGTCAAGCTGCGCATCGCTCCTGACGTGAACGTCTCGGGCATTACAAAGATCTCGCTCGCCGACATCAAGCCGGGTTCGTTCATCGGCGCGACCACGGTGCCGGGGCCGGACGGCGGCCAGAACGCGGTCGAGGTGCATGTGTTTCCGGAGAGCATGCGCGGCACCGGCGAGGGTTCGCGGCCCTATGATCTCAAGCCCAACTCCAGCATGACCAATGCGACGGTGGCGGAAAGCGTGGTCGGCAATGACGGCCATACGCTGCTGGTCAAGTACAAGGACGGCGAGAAAAAGGTGTTCGTGGCCGACAACACGCCGGTGGTGACCTTCGTGCCCGGCGACAAATCCGACCTGAAGGCCGGCGCCAAGGTCATCGCCTTCATGAAGCAATTGCCGGATGGCTCGTTCGAGACCAATCGCGTCAGCGTCGGCCGCGACGGCCTGACGCCGCCGATGTGACACGAAGTGTCATTCCGGGGCGCGCACAGCGCGAACCCGGAATCTCGAGGTTCCCCGGTGCGCAATTGCGCACCTGAGGTCTGGTCCTTCGGACCATCCCGGAACGACGAGTGCTAGACCGCGATGATATGATCGTCGATCTCGCCGATCCGGTTGACGCCGCAAAGGCCCATGGTGGTGAGCAGCTCTTTCTGGATGATGTCGATCGCCTTGGCGACGCCGGCCTGGCCGCCGGCGCCAAGGCCATAGGCGTAGGCGCGGCCGATCATGCAGGATTTGGCACCGAGGGCGAGCGCGCGCATCACGTCCTGGCCGGAGCGGATGCCGCCGTCGAACATGATCTCCATCTTCTCGCCGACCGCGTCCGCGATCTCCGGCAGCACCTCGATCGATGACGGCGCGCCGTCGAGCTGACGGCCGCCATGGTTGGAGACGACGAGGGCCTGCGCGCCGGTCTTGGCGGCTTCCTCGGCATCCTCGACGTCGAGGATGCCCTTGATGACGAGCTTGCCCGGCCAGATGCTGCGGACCCACTCGACGTCCTTCCAGCTCAGCGACGTGTCGAACTGCGACGCCGTCCATTCGGCAAGGCGGTTGAGATCCTCGGTGTTCTTCACGTGACCGGCGATGTTGCCGAAGGTGCGGCGCTTGCCTTGCAGCACGCCGGAGACCCAGGTGGGTTTGCTGGCGAAATCCAGCAGCTTCGACAGCGACCATTCGGGGGGCACCGTCATGCCGTTCTTGATGTCGGCATGGCGCTGGCCGATCACCTGGAGGTCCACGGTCAGCACGAGCGCGCTGCACTTGGCCGCGATCGCGCGCTCGATCAATTCCTTGATGAAGCCGCGGTCCTTCATGACGTAGAGCTGGAACCAGAACGGCTTCTCGACATTGGCCGCGATGTCCTCGATCGAGCAGATCGACATGGTCGATTGCGTGAACGGAATACCGGCGGCCTGCGCGGCGCGGCAGGCGTGGATCTCGCCGTCGCCATGCTGCATGCCGAGCAGGCCGACGGGCGCGAGCATCAGCGGCATGGTCGAGGGCTCGCCGAGGATCGTGGTCGAGGTATCGCGCTTGGAGACGTCGACCAGAATGCGCTGGCGGAACTTGATCGCCTGCATGTCCTCGCGGTTGGCGCGCAGCGTTTCCTCGGCATAGGAGCCGCGGTCGCAATAGTCGAAGAACGCCTTCGGCACGCGGCGCTTATGCAGGGCGCGAAGATCGTCGATACAGGTAATATGCTTCATGCTCGTTTCCCGGGCCCCGTCTTATTCGGAACTCTTGCATCGGAAGATTTCGAGGTCATCTAGCATGGTTGGATGCACAGCCAAATCGTTTGCAGAACGTTTTGCAGGAGAGCGCCATGACGAGGCCGCACGCTGGACCTTCCGCGGAAGAGATCAAGGAGAAGCGTGATCTCGAGGCGGCGCTGGAAGAGGGGCTGGAGGAGACCTTTCCGGGCTCCGATCCCGTCAACGTCACCCAGCCGGCGCCGAGCCGCGAGGATGGCCATGTGAAGCGCTCGGGCTGAGGACGGGTTCCATCGTCTTTTCCGGCTCGCCCGGGAAGCATAATGTTAACAATACGTTATCGGGCCAATGCGGCGCGGTTCCGTAATGATTCATCATATTTTTTGAAGCCAAGTTAGCCGCATAGGCATTATAAGAGCCCCAGCAAATCAGGGATGCGGGGCCCGTTCGGGCAGCCCGTGGTTGTAATGGGGATCCCTGGTTGTTGCTCGGGGGACGATATGAGTCGCAAATATTTCGGGACGGACGGGATTCGGGGCCGCGCCAACGGACTGATCACGCCGGAGCTCGCGCTCAAGGTCGGCCAGGCCGCAGGCCTCGCATTCCAGCGCGGTGATCACCGCCACCGGGTGGTGATCGGCAAGGACACCCGCCTGTCCGGCTACATGATCGAATACGCGATGGTCGCGGGCTTCACCTCCGTCGGCATGGACGTGCTGCTGGTCGGCCCGATGCCGACGCCGGCGGTCGCGATGCTGACCAAGTCGATGCGCGCCGATCTCGGCGTGATGATCTCGGCCTCGCACAATCTGTTCGAGGACAACGGCATCAAGCTGTTCGGCCCGCAGGGCTTCAAGCTCTCCGACGACGTCGAGCGGCAGATCGAGCAGCTGCTCGACGAGCCCATCGACAAGCGGCTCGCACAGAGCGCGAGCCTCGGGCGCGCCCGCCGCATCGACGGCGTGCACGACCGCTACATCGAGTTCGCCAAGCGCACGCTGCCGCGCGATCTGTCGCTCGACGGCCTGCGCGTCGTGGTCGATTGCGCCAATGGCGCCGCCTACAAGGTGGTGCCGGAAGCGCTGTGGGAGCTGGGTGCCGACGTCGTGCCGATCGGTGTCGAGCCCGACGGCTTCAACATCAACAAGGACTGCGGCTCGACCTCGCCGGAAGCGCTGTCGAAGAAGGTGCGCGAGATGCGCGCCGACATCGGCATTGCGCTCGACGGCGACGCCGACCGCGTTATCCTGGTCGACGAGCGCGGACATGTCGTCGACGGCGACCAGTTGCTCGCGGTGATCGCGCAGAGCTGGAAAGAAGACGGCCGGCTGTCGCGGCCCGGCATCGTCGCCACCGTGATGTCCAATCTCGGCCTCGAGCGTTTCCTGAACGGGCAGGGGCTCGATCTCGTGCGCACGCCGGTCGGCGACCGCTACGTGCTCGAGCAGATGCTGAACGGCGGCTACAATCTCGGCGGCGAGCAGTCCGGCCACATCATCCTGTCCGACTACGCCACCACCGGCGACGGCTTCGTTGCCGCATTGCAGGTGCTGGCGGTGGTGCAGAAGCTGCGCCGCCCCGTCTCCGAGGTCTGCCACCGCTTCGATCCGCTGCCGCAGATCCTCAAGAACGTCCGCCACAAGGGCGGCAAGCCGCTCGACGATTCCGGCGTCAAGTCGGCGATCTCCGACGGCGAGCAGCGCCTCAACGGCCACGGCCGCCTCTTGATCCGCTCCTCCGGCACGGAGCCGGTGATCCGTGTCATGGGCGAAGGCGAGGACCGCATCCTGGTCGAGGACGTCGTCGACACCATCGTCTCCGCGCTGGGCCACGCCGCGGCCTGAATTCTTCCCCGACGACAGTATCGTAGGGTGGGCAAAGCGAAGCGTGCCCACGCGTCTGTCGCCGTATCGGAAAGATCGTGGGCACGGCGCAAGAGCGCCTTTGCCCACCCTACGATACTGGACTCGTGGAGAGGGTAAGCGCGCATCTCAGCCATAAGCGATTGGCGGTGGTTCGAACGCCGCTTGCATCGTAACGATCAGATCGCGGCAATCTGCCGCGCCGGGATCGCTGCATTGAATAAGCCTGTCGTCGTCTCAGAGGAAACGCTGACCGAGCCCGTCGTCGTCGCCGACGTGGCGCCTGCTGCCAAAGCGGCAGGGCCGGCCTATGTCGTGCTCGCCGGCATCAGCGTCTCGCACTTCCTCAACGACACCATGCAGTCGCTGATCGCCTCGGTGTATCCGATCCTGAAGGACACCTACGCGCTCGACTTCGCGCAGATCGGCATGATCACGCTGGCGTTCCAGTTCACGGCCTCGCTGCTGCAGCCGGTGGTGGGGCACTACACCGACAAGAAGGCCCAGCCTTATTCGCTGGCGATCGGCATGGCCTCGACCTTCTTCGGCCTGCTGCTGCTCAGCGCCGCGCATCAATATCTGGTCATCCTCATCGCGGCCGCACTGGTTGGCCTCGGCTCGGCGGTGTTTCACCCGGAGTCCGCGCGCATCGCACGGCTCGCCTCCGGCGGCCGCTACGGTTTCGCGCAATCGGTGTTTCAGCTCGGCGGCAGTTTCGGCACCTCGATGGGACCGGTGCTGGCGGCGCTGATCGTGGTGCCGTTCGGGCAGGGCAGCATCGCCTGGTTCTCCTCGATCGCGTTCCTCGCGATCCTCATCCTCTGGCGCATCGGCCGCTGGTATGCGCCGCAGATCAAGGCGAAGAAGATTGCGGCGGTTCAGTCCCATCCCGACGCGCCGAGCTCGCGCCGCGTCGCCGTCGCGCTGCTCGTGCTGGTCGCGCTGCTGTTCTCCAAGCAGCTCTACGTCTCGAGCCTGTCGAGCTACTACATCTTCTACCTGATCGACCGCTTCGGCGTGTCGACGCAGGCAGCGCAGATGTATCTCTTCATCTTCCTCGCGGCGAATGCGGTCGACGCGTTTCTGGGCGGTCCCTTGGGCGATCGCTTCGGCCGCAAGATCGTGATCTGGATCTCGATCCTGGGCGCGCTGCCGTTCACGCTAGCGCTGCCCTATGCCGGGCTCGTCGGCAGCGCGGTGCTCAGCGTCGTCATCGGCCTGATCATCTCCTCGACGACGTCGTCGATCATCGTGTTCGCGCAGGAGCTGGTGCCGCATCGCTTCGGCATGATCTCGGGCGTGTTCTTCGGCGTCGCCTTCGGCATCGGGGGCCTGGGGGCTGCCGTACTCGGCAAGCTCGCCGATCACACCTCGATCGAGTTCGTCTACCAGGTCTGCGCCTATCTGCCGGCGATCGGCCTGCTTGCGGTGTTCCTGCCCAGGTTGCCCCAGCACACGCGTTAACAAATCTTGTTTCGCTGCATTGCGGCTTCATCAATCGTTAGCAATTGCGGCGCGCGACCGCCGCATTTTTGCAACGCTCCAGCCGCATCCGCGTGCAGGTAGAGAAAAAATCAACCTTAAAAATTAGGGTTAAGTGGCGCTTAAACATTTGCTGGCATCGTCCGCTCCGTGAGTTTCCAGAACGTGAGGCCTGCGTATTTGCCTCACCGGCCAAAAGGACGAAGCCAATGCGTAGCGTTAAGTCTCTCCTTGCCGCGGGTGCGGCAACCCTGATCTCGTCGATGGCGTTTGCCGCCGATATGCCGATCGCGGCGCCCCCTCCCATGTACGCGCCGCCGGCTCCGCCCGCCGACTTCGGCGGCTGGTATCTCCGTGGCGATATCGGCATGACCAACCAGAGCGCCAAGCACATCGAGAGCGCCCTGCCGGCTGGGTATTCGAAGTCGACGGAAGGCCTCGGCTTCGACTCGGCCGGGCTGTTCGATCTCGGCGTCGGCTATCGCTTCAACAACTGGTTCCGCGCGGACGTGATCGGCCAGTACCGTGGTAAATCCAATCTGCACGGCAGCGACAACGTCGTCGGCCCCGGCTTCGTCGGCGTCAACAATTACAGCGGCAGCAAGTCCGAGTGGGTCGTCATGGCCAACGCCTATGTCGATCTCGGCACCTGGTGGTGCATCACCCCGTTCATCGGCGCCGGTGTCGGTGGCTCCTACAACAAGATCAGCGGCTTCCGCGACGACGGCGTGTCATACAACCCGCTGCTCAACAACAGCGTCGCCTACTTCGCCGACAACGGAAAGTGGAACCTTGCCTGGGCCGCTCACGCCGGTCTCGCCTACAAGGTCAATCCCGGGTTCACCGTCGAACTCGCTTACAGCTACATGAACCTCGGCGACGCGGCGCCCGGCAACTACCGCTTGTTCGACAACAGCGCCTCGGGCCCGACGTCGATCAAGGTCAGGGACATCACCTCGCACGACATCAAGCTCGGCGTGCGCTGGGATCTCAACAGCCCGCCGGCCTACATGCCGCCGCCGCTGGTCACCAAGGGCTGATCGGCAGACTGATCGGTTAGGACTTCTTAACGGCGCGGGATCATCCCGCGCCGTTTTGCTTTGCGGATTTTTCATGGCCTGGTCGCGACGAAAGCGGCCGACGCAACCATTGGTTAAGGTTAACAGGCGATGATCATCGCAACAGTTCGAGTCCGATGGAGCGTTGCGATGCGTAGGCTGATGTTGGCGGCAGCGATGTTGGGGACGGTGTCTGCCGCGCACGCGGCCGACATGCCGGACCTGCCGATCCTGCGCGGCGGCTTCACCGATGGCCTGTCGAAGACGAGCCATAATTGGGATGGCTTCTACGCCGGCGGTCACTTCGGCTACACGACCGACGCAACCGACTTCGGCCAGAGCGTGGTCGGCCTGACCAACTACATCTTCCGTGACAGCGTGCTTCAGCAGCCGACCTCGTCCTGGTCGCTTCTCAGCAAGAACACGGCGCAGAGCACGAATTTCGGCGGCTTCGTCGGCCGTAACTGGCAATGGTACGACGCCGTGCTCGGTCTCGAAGGCACCTACACCTACTTCAACAATCTCAAGTCCGCCTCGACCGGCACCAACGCTCTCGACATCATCAACCCGCCTGGCGACACCGTGCCCCCGGGTGCCTTCAACCATTGGAACGTGACTCTGACTGGGGCGGCCACGGCTCAGGTCAAGGATGTGGTCACGTTGCGTGGGCGCATGGGTTGGGATGGCGGTGACTTCATGCCGTACGTCTTCGGCGGCGCAGCCGTCGGCCGCATGGACGTTTCCCGCACCGTTTCCAGCAACGTAACACTGCGCACCGATACGACGACGATCGATGGATTCGGCAACACCACAATCGTGCCGGGAACGACGAACCCCGTTCCAACGCAGTCGCAGACGCAGACCCAGCACAAAACCAATGCCTTCGTAGTCGGCTGGACCGCCGGTATCGGGCTCGAATACTGCTTGTGGGGAGGCTTGTTCGCGCGGGTCGAATACGAGTACGTGCAGTTTTCGCCCATCATGAACACCTCAGTGTCGCTGAACAACGCGCATGTCGGACTTGGCTACAAATTTTGAGCTTGTCCGGTCTGGTTGACAACTTTCCCGCGTCCTGATGCTCTGTCGCTCCAAAGCGGGGCGGCAGCGATGAAGATCTACGGCGACAGCAATTCCGGCAATTGCCTCAAGGTGAAGTGGGTCTGCGACAAGCTCGCATTGCCCTACCGCTGGATCGAGATCGACACGCGCAAGGGCGAGACGCGCACGCCGCAATTCCTTGAGATGAACGGTGCCGGCCAGGTGCCGGCAATCGCCTTCGACGACGGCCGCACGCTGGCGCAGTCCAACGCCATCATCCGCTACCTCGCCCGCGACAGCGCGCTCGTTCCGCGCGAAGCCTTTGCTGCGGCCAAGATGGATGAATGGCTGTTCTGGGAGCAGTACAGCCACGAGCCCTATATCGCGGTGTGCCGCTTCCTCCTCGTCTATCTCGGCAAGGATGCGTCCGAACTGGATCCTGAAAAGGTCAAGCGCGGCTATGCGGCGCTCGACCGCATGGAGCAGCATCTGGCGGCCAGCCGTTTCTTCGCCGGCGAGGACGTTTCGCTCGCCGATGTCTCCCTGCTCGCCTATACCCGCGTGGCGCATGAAGGCGGCTTCGACCTCGGCCGTTATGCTTCCGTCCGCCGCTGGATCGGCGAAGTCGAAGCGTTTCTCGGCCTTCCGCCGGCGCGTTGAGGTTGGAGTTTTCGACATGAGCGCCGAATCCGTCTCCATTCGCCGCGCGCATCGCGACGACGTTCCCGCGATCGTGGCGATGCTCGCCGACGATCATCTCGGCCGCGCGCGCGAACGCGTCGAGGATCCATTGCCCGCCGCCTACTACGACGCATTCGCGCGGGTCGAGCGCGATCCGAATCTGACGCTCGTGGTTGCCGAGAGCGAGGGCAGGGTGGTCGGCTGCCTACAGCTTGCTGTTCTGCCGGGCATCAGCTCGCAAGGCGGCGTGCGTGGCCTGCTCGAAGACGTACGCGTTGCCACCGATTGTCGCAGCCGCGGCATTGGCGAGCGTTTGGTGCAGTGGGCGATCGCGGAAGCAAAGGCGCGCGGCTGCAATCTGGTCGAACTGCTGACGCATCAGACGCGCGTCGATGCGCAGCGTTTCTACAAGCGGCTCGGATTCACAGCGAGTCACGTCGGCATGACTGTCCGCTTTTGAGCCAGCTGCTTGCGGACCTTGTGCAATCAGCAAATTCAGGTCGCGCATTCGTTCATGTTAAGAGCCGGTAAACTACCCGTCGGTCGTTCACGTTGATGAAGGAACGATCGGTGCTACGGCGGCGTCTGACACCGGGGCTCGCCTCGGTTCGGGGATTTCAATGACAAGCTATTCGATGATCAAGGTCGGCAACGACTACGTTGTGCAGGCCGATGACAAATGCATTTTGAAAGTCAGCAGCCGCCGCCGGGCCGCGCAATTGATCAGCGAGGCCACGGACTTGCTGAACGCGCTCGCGGTCGTTGAATCCCCTGGTATCGCCGCGGAAGCACCATCAAGCCGCCGTGAGGCGCCGGAACTTCCTTGACTGCTCTGCCCGATTCCCGTATCAGCCGCGGCGGGACACCTCCCCCCAACGGGAGGCTGACTATCTGGAAGGGTAGATGTTATGACTGTAGCGAAGCCCGCTTCGCGGCCGAACGTGCCGCATTTCTCCTCCGGCCCCTGCGCCAAGCGCCCCGGCTGGAATGCCCAAAATCTCAAGGACGCAGCACTCGGCCGCTCGCATCGCGCGAAGGTCGGCAAGACCAAGCTCAAGCTCGCGATCGATCTGACGCGCGAAGTGCTCGAGGTGCCCGCCGATTACCGCATCGGCATCGTGCCCGCCTCCGATACCGGCGCGGTCGAGATGGCGCTGTGGTCGCTGCTCGGTGCCCGCCCCGTCACCACGCTCGCCTGGGAATCCTTCGGCGAAGGCTGGGTCAGCGACATCGTCAAGGAATTGAAGCTCAAGGACGTCACCAAGCTGAACGCGGCTTACGGTGAAATCCCCGACCTCTCGAAGGTCGACCCCGCGAGCGACGTCGTCTTCACCTGGAACGGCACCACGTCAGGCGTGCGCGTGCCGAACGCCGACTGGATCAAGGCGGATCGCACCGGCCTGACCATCTGCGACGCGACGTCGGCCGCATTCGCCCAGCCGCTCGACTGGGCCAAGCTCGACGTCGTCACCTTCTCCTGGCAGAAGGCACTCGGCGGCGAAGCTGCGCACGGCATGCTGATCCTGTCGCCCCGCGCCGTGGAGCGGCTCGAGACCTACAAGCCGGCCTGGCCGCTGCCGAAGATTTTCCGCATGACCAAGGGCGGCAAGATCAACGAAGGCATCTTCGTCGGTGAGACCATCAACACGCCGTCGATGCTCTGCGTCGAGGATTATCTCGATGCGCTGAACTGGGCCAAGTCGATCGGCGGCTTGAAGGCGCTGATCGCGCGTGCCGACGCCAACACCAAGGTGCTCGCCGACTGGAAGGCGAAGACGCCGTGGATCGACTTCCTGGCCAAGGATGCCGCGATCCGCTCCAACACCTCGGTGTGCCTCAAGTTCACCGATCCCGCGATCACCTCGCTGTCCGAAGATGCGCAAGCCGACTTCTCGAAGAAGCTGGTTGCCCTCGTCGAGAAGGAGGGCGCCGGCTACGACTTCGCCTATTACCGCGATGCGCCGGCCGGCCTGCGCATCTGGTGCGGCGCCACCGTCGAAGCCAAGGACGTCGAGCTGCTGACCCAGTGGATCGACTGGGCTTTCGCCGAGACCAAGGCCGCGCTCGCCAAGGCGGCGTAAGTTTCTTTTTCGCCTCTCCCCGTTCTTACGGGGAGAGGCCGGGTCGCGCAGCGCTCCGGGTGAAGGGCTCTCTCCACGAGCACTTCGCCTGTGGCTGCCCCTCACCCCAGCCCTCTCCCCGTAAGAACGGGGAGAGGGAGAACATCAAGCTTCCGAGACACTCATCCATTCCGGCCCTCGGGCCGATCCTCCCTTAGGGACGGTGAAGGACACATCCCCATGACCAAACCCAAAGTTCTCATTTCCGACGCGCTCTCGCCCGCCGCCGTGCAGATCTTCAAAGACCGCGGTGTCGAGGTCGACTTCCAGCCCAATCTCGGCAAGGACAAGGACAAGCTCGCCGAGATCATCGGCAATTACGACGGCCTTGCGATCCGCTCCGCGACCAAGGCGACCGCAAAGATCCTCGACAAGGCGACCAACCTCAAGGTGATCGGCCGTGCCGGCATCGGCGTCGACAATGTCGAGATCCCCGCCGCCACGGCCAAGGGCATCATCGTGATGAACACGCCGTTCGGCAATTCGATCACGACCGCCGAGCACGCCATCACCCTGATGCTGGCGCTCGCCCGCGAGATCCCGCAGGCCGACGCCTCGACCCAGGCCGGCAAGTGGGAGAAGAACCGCTTCATGGGCGTCGAGATCACCGGCAAGGTGCTCGGCGTCGTCGGCTGTGGTAATATCGGCTCGATCGTCGCCGACCGCGCGCTCGGCCTGCGCATGAAGGTGATCGCGTTCGATCCGTTCTTGTCGCCCGAGCGCGCCAGGGACATCGGCGTCGAGAAGGTCGAGCTCGACGATTTGCTCAAGCGCGCCGACTTCATCACGCTGCACACGCCGCTGACCGAGAAGACGAAGAACATCATCGACGCGGCCGCAATCGCCAAGATGAAGAAGGGCGTGCGCCTGATCAACTGCGCCCGCGGCGGTCTCGTCGACGAGCAGGCGGTGGTCGATGCGCTCAATTCCAAGCACATCGCCGGCGCCGCCTTCGACGTCTTCGTCGAGGAGCCCGCCACCAAGAACGCGCTGTTCGGCCATCCCAACGTGATCTGTACGCCGCATCTCGGCGCCTCCACCACGGAGGCGCAGGAGAATGTCGCGCTCCAGGTCGCCGAGCAGATGTCGGACTACCTGCTCACCGGCGCGATCTCGAACGCGGTCAACTTCCCCTCGATCACGGCGGAAGAGGCGCCGAAGCTGAAGCCGTTCATTGCGCTCGCCGAGAAGCTCGGCTCGTTTGCCGGCCAGCTCACCGAGAGCGGCATCCTCAAGGTCGAGATCACCTATGAGGGCCACGTCGCCGAGATGAAGATCAAGGCGATCACCTCCGCCGTGCTGTCGGGCCTGCTGCGCCCGATGCTCGGCGAGGTCAACGTCGTCTCCGCGCCCGTCGTCGCCAAGGAGCGCGGCATGGTGGTCGACGAGATCGTCCGCGCCGCGCAGAGCGACTACGAAAGCCTGATCACCGTGACGGTGGCGACGGAGCGCCAGGAGCGCTCGGTCTCCGGCACCGTGTACCATGACGGCAAGCCGCGATTGGTTGACGTCAAGGGCATCCGCGTCGACGCCGAGTTTGGCAAGTCGATGATCTACATCACCAACGAGGACAAGCCGGGCTTCATCGGCCAGTTCGCGAGCCTGCTGGGCGATGCCAAGATCAACATCGCCACCTTCCATCTCGGCCGCGTCGCACCCGGCAGCGATGCCATCGCGCTGGTCGAGGTCGACGGCGCGGTGCCGGCGGATCTGCTCGCCAAGGTGCAGGCGCTGCCGCAGGTCAAGCAGGCCAAGGCGTTGACGTTCTAGGGCGCACTACCTCCACTTGCGTCATGGCCGGGCTTGTCCCGGCCATCCACGTCTTGCCCGATGCGCGAAAGAACGTGGATGCCCGGGTCAAGCCCGGGCATGACGAGCGGATGGAGTGACGCTCACATTGATATTCCGACCCGCGGAACAACGCCGCCTCCATCACCTGGAGGCGGCGTTTTTATTTCTCCCGCAGCCTTCCAACTTTGTGTACCAATGGCCTCAGGACGCTCCGTTCAAATTCGTTCGACAAGGGAGAAAACACATGCGTGAAGCCGTCATCGTTTCCTATGCGCGCACGGGCCTCGCAAAATCAGGCCGCGGCGGGTTCAACATCACGCCGCCGATGTCGCTCGCGGCCCATGCCATCAAGCACGCGGTCGATCGGGCCGGTGTCGACAAGGACTATGTCGAGGATTGCTATCTCGGCAATTGCGCCCATGGGGCGCCGAACATCGGCCGTCAGGCCGCGCTGCTTGCCGACCTGCCGACGACGACGGCCGGCGTCTCGGTGAACCGGTTCTGCTCTTCGGGCCTCCAGACCATCGCGATGGCCGCCAACTCGATCCGCTCCGACGGCGCCGACTGCATCGTCGCGGGCGGCGTCGAAAGCATCTCGATGCCGGGCGGCGGGACGCCGAAGGAGACGATCGATCCGGAATTGCTCAAGGTCGCGCCCGATATCTTCATGGCGATGATCGACACCGCCGACATCGTCGCCGAGCGCTACAAGCTCAGCCGCGAATACCAGGACGAGTTCTCGCTGGAATCGCAGCGCCGCATGGCGGCATCGCAGCAGGCGGGCAAGTACAAGGACGAGATCGTCCCGATGAAGACCAAGATGAAGGTCGTCGACAAGCAGACCAAGGCGGAGTCGATTGTCGATTACGTCGTCGACCGCGACGAGTGCAACCGGCCCGAGACCACGCTGGAAGGTTTGGCAAAACTCGAGCCGGTGAAGGGCCCCGGCAAGTTCGTCACCGCCGGCAATGCCAGCCAGCTCTCGGACGGCGCCGCGGCTGTGGTGCTGATGGAAGCCAAGGATGCCGAGAAGCGCGGACTCAAGCCGCTCGGCCGCTTCGTTGCCTGGGCGACCGCCGGTTGCGAGCCCGACGAGATGGGTATCGGTCCTGTCTTTGCGATTCCGAAGCTTCTGAAGCGCACGGGCCTGAAGATCGACGACATCGATCTCTGGGAGCTCAACGAGGCCTTCGCCAGCCAGTGCCTCTACTCGCGCGACAAGCTCGGCATCGATCCCGCCAAGTACAACGTCAACGGCGGCTCGATCGCGATCGGCCATCCCTTCGGCATGACCGGCGCCCGTCTCACCGGCCATCTGCTGCAGGAAGGCGCGCGCCGCAAGGCCAAGTGGGGCGTGGTGACGATGTGCATCGGCGGCGGCCAGGGCGGCGCCGGGCTGTTCGAAATCTACAGCTGAGCCGATCCGCTTTCCACGGCGTGAAGACAGGAAGCACGGCGCCTCAAGCGCCGTGTTTCTTTTTTTAGCCGGCTTGTGCACCCCACCGTGCACAAGGGCGAGTATTGTGACGAATACACGTATTCGTACGTACCCGCAAATTAACGGAAGCTTTTACCCATTAGCGCTTGATCAACCGTATTTGCCATCATCGGGTTTCATCAGATGCGGTTCCTTTCCCTTCGTCTCACTCACAAGATCACGGCCATCGGCGTGATCGGCGTCGTCGGCGTCGTCCTGATCGGCGGCATCCATCTCTATGGCGAGCGCGCGATGGGGGTCTATCGCGATGCCGCCGAGAACGCGCGCACGATCCAGGAGCTGAACAGCAGGATCGCGATCGAACTGCTCGAGGCCCGCCGCGCCGAGAAGGATTTCCTGCTGCGCAATGACGCCGGCAAGGCGCAGCGCCAGGTCGAGATCGGCAGGGAGGTTGCCGTCGACATCGAGAAGCTGCGCGGCGGGATCGCTGCGCTCGGCAAGCCGGACCTCGCGCGCCAGATCGACGCGATGAATGCCTCGCTCCGGGATTATCAGGCGCATTTCACGGCCGTGGTCGAGACCAAGCAGCGGCTTGGGCTCGACGAGAAGTCCGGCCTCGAGGGGCGACTGCGCGCCTCCGTGCACGACATCGAAGCCAGGGTCGATCAATTGCACAATGCCCCGCTCCGCGTGACCATGCTGATGATGCGCCGTCACGAGAAGGATTTCATGCTGCGCCGCGACGCCAAATACGGCGAGGACATGAAGAAGCGCGCGGGCGAATTCCTGTCGGGGGTCGATGCTGCCGATATGTCCGATGCCGCGAAGACGGAGCTGCGGGCGAAGCTTGCCGATTATCAGCGCGATTTTTCCGCCTGGATGGACGCAGCGCTAACGCTCGCGGCCCGGCAGAAGGCGATGTCGGAGGCGTTCTCCGCCGTCGAGCCGGTCATCGCGCAGGTGTCGAAATCGGTCGACGGGATCCGCATCGAAGCCGACCGGCTGAACGATGTCGAGCGCGACGGCATTCAATGGTGGATCGGCGTCGCCATCGCGTTGATTGCATCCGCCGTGCTCGGCCTCGGCGTATTTATCGGGCGGTCGGTCTCCAAGCCGCTGTCCGCGATGCGAGCGGCGATGATCGAGCTCGCCAAGGGCAATTTCGCCATCGTTCTTCCCGGGCTCGGCCGTCCCGACGAAATCGGCGAAATCGCGCAAGCGGTCGAGACGTTCAAGATCAATGCCGAGCGGAAGGCGCAGGAAGAAGCCGAGGAGAAGATCAGGCAGGACAAGCTCGCCGCCGAGCGCCGCCGCGCCGACATGATCAGGATGGCCGACGATTTCGAGGGCGCGATCGGCGAGATCGTCGAGACGGTGTCGTCGGCGGCCAACGAGCTCGAGGCCTCGGCCACGTCCCTGACCACCACGGCCAGCCGGTCGACCGAGCTTGCCACGCTGGTGGAGGCTGCCTCGGAAGAGGCCGCGACCAACGTGCAGTCGGTTGCTTCCGCCGCGGAAGAGCTCACCGCCTCCGTCAACGAGATCAGCCGTCAGGTGCAGGCCTCCGCGCGCATGGCCGGCGAGGCCGTCAGCCAGGCCGGGCAGACCAACGATCGCGTCAGCGAATTGTCGAAGGCGGCCGCGCGCATCGGCGACGTGATCGAGCTCATCAACGCCATCGCGGGTCAGACCAACCTGCTGGCGCTGAATGCTACCATCGAGGCCGCGCGCGCGGGCGAAGCCGGGCGCGGCTTTGCCGTGGTGGCCTCGGAAGTGAAGGCGCTCGCCGAGCAGACCGCGAAGGCCACCGGCGACATCGGTCAGCAGATCTCGAGCATCCAGGTTGCAACGGAGGATTCGGTCGGCGCCATCAAGACCATCGGCGGCACGATCGAACGGCTGTCGGAGATTTCCTCCACCATCGCCGCCGCGGTGGAGGAGCAGGGCGCCGCGACCAGCGAGATCTCGCGCAACGTCCAGAACGCCGCCGCCGGCACCACGCAGGTCAGCGCCAACATCTCCAGCGTGCGCCAGGGCGCGACCGAGACCGGCTCGGCCTCCTCGCAGGTCCTCTCCGCGGCGCAGTCGCTGTCGAACGACAGCAGCCGGCTCAAGATCGAGGTCAGCAGGTTCTTGGATACGGTGCGCGCGGCGTGAGCGCTGGCAGTGGAGCAGATCGATCGCGCCGCGGGCCTAACCTCTCCCGCTTGCGGGAGAGGTCGCGCGCTCCGGGCGATGCGAAGCATCGTCCCGCGCGCGGGTGAGGGCTCTCTCCTCTAGGGGACTGTCCCATCGAGGAGATACCCTCTCCCCAACCCTCTCCCGCAAGCGGGAGAGGGAGAGCACCGAGATCTGCTACGCCCCCGCCAGCGCCGGGGCGAACATCACTTCGATCAGCGTGCCGTGGCCGGCGCTCTTGATGTTGAAGCGGGCGCGGTTGGCTTCGACCAGGGCCTTGGTCAGCGACAGGCTCAGCGCCGCACTGTCCGCGGCATCGCCGGGCGGCGGGGTGCGGAACGGCTCCATCGCGGCGGCGACTTCGCGCTCGGTGAGGCCGTGGCCGGTGTCGCGGATGCGCAGCGCGATCTCGCCGCGGTCGGACAGGGCGGTGGAGACGATGACCTGGCCGCCGGCGCTGGCGAGCCTGATCGAGTTCGAGATCAGATTCATGGTGATCTGCCGCATCGCGCGCGCGTCCACGCTGACCTGCGGCAGCGCATGGGCGAGCGAGGTGCGGATGATGATGCGCTCGCGATTGGCCTGCGGCTGCATCACAGTCACGCAGGCTTCGACGAGATCGTTGAGGTTGAGGTTGGCGAAGTTGAGGTCGAGCTTGCCGGTCTCGATCCGCGACAGCTCCAGCAAATCGTCGATGATGGCGATGACGCGCTCGCCGGAGGCGCGGATGTCCTTCATGTATTCGCCGTAGCGCTCGTTGCCGAGCGTGCCGAAACGTTCGGAGATCATCACCTCGGCAAAGCCGATGATGGCGTTGAGCGGCGTGCGGATCTCGTGGCTGATCCGCGCCAGCATGTCGGCTTTCGCGTTGGCCGCACTGTGGACGAGGCGGCGGGCCTGCGTCAGCTCGCTCTCGCCCTTCTTGCTCTGGGAGAGGTCGCGGAACACGGCGAAGAAGTTCGGGCCGTCGGGCCGCGTGCGGCCCATGATCATCGCGAGCGGAATGACGCCGCCCTTCTTCTCGCGTCCCAGCACTTCGCGGCCGTGGTCGAGCAGGCTCGCGATGTCCTGGCTCTTCAGGCTTTCGAAATAGTCGGCGACGATCTGCTGGCTCTCGGGCGCGAACAGCGTCGCCAGATTCTGCTCGAGCAGCGCCGTGCCGTCATAGCCGAACAGCGCCTCGGCGCTGCGATTGCAGGCGTGGATGTTGCCTTCGGCATCGAACATGACGATGCCCTCGGCGGTGGTGTCGAGGATCGCGGCGAGATCTTCGGCCTCGGCTTCGCCGGCCGCGGGCTCGATTTCGAAAGGGAAGGATTCCGGGACGATGGTCTCGGCGGCAACCGCCTCGGCGACGACGGGCTCGGCAATGCCGGGCGCGGTGACGACAGGTGCAGCCTGCGGCAGCGCGCAGATCAGCGCGTGCGCGCTCTCGCCGTCCCAGTCGATCGTGTGCAGATGCGCACTCGTCGTCGCAAGCGGCTGCTCGCCGTTCGCAACCGTCGCGCTGATGGTGACAGGCGTGCCGGCTTGCGAGGTGCTGCTGGCCGAGGACACGCCGGGCTCGACATAGAGCGCATCCAGCCCGCCGGCAGCCTCCAGTGCATGGATGTCGGCATAGCCCATGCGCGCGAGAAACGCCGTGTTGGCGTAGAGCAGGCGGTCGAGCCGGTAGATCAGGATGCCTGATGGCAACAGGTCGAGCAGCGTGCGGTCGCGCGCGCTGGCGCCGCGGGCCGGCGGCGCGGGCTCGGTCAGCCATTGCGCCGGCGCGTGCGGCGGCTCGGGCTCGGGCGCCGGTGGTTCGGCAAGGATCTCCGCCGCCGGCTCGGGGCTGTCCGCCGCGATCGTCTCGCGCTCGCGTTCGAGGCGTTCGGACAATTGCCGGGCGAGCTCGTTGAACGCGCTGTTCTCGACCGGCGTCAGCGTCGGCGATCTCTGGTCACCTTGTGACCTGGCATCGCCGTGCGGGCGAAACGGCACGACATTGGGAGGCGTTTCCAAGGGAGGCTCCACGGGCGTTTCCACGGGCGTGTCCGGTTCGGTTGGATGTGAATTCGCGTCGCTTGTGGGTTCAGGCAGTTCGGGTTCGGGTGTTGGCTCAGGCTCGGCTGTGGGCGGCTCGATCGGCGGAGGCGGCGCTTCGGCCAGCAGCTCGAAACGCCCCAGCGAATCGAGCCGGTTGAGGGCGTCGAGATCGCGGCAGACGCCGAAGCCTTTGAAGCCGGCAAAATTGCGCGACTGGTCGTAAGTTGGCAGGCCCGCGAGCTCGACCGGCAGAGGCGCGCCGCCGTCGGTCGGCCAGTTCACGGTGATCCCGGCCCAGGTGTCGTGGCTTGCCAGCGCCTGTGCGACGCGCCCATCAGCATCGAGCGAGAATTGCTCGGTGATCTCGCGCCAAGGGCGGCCGAAGCCTGCGGCCGTTCGCGCGCCGATCAGGCGGATGAACTCGTCGGAGAGAAGCACAAAGCGGCCCTCTGCATCCATCTGCCAGAGGAAGCGCAGCGGATGCTGACGCGGTGCGGGCGGCTCTTGGCTCAACGAGGCTTGGCCCGACGGCGGCTCAACCATGCCGATAGTGATCGGCGCCGCCTGCGGCGACACAATGGCTGCTGACGGGTTTTCAACCGGAGTTTTGGCCGCGGCTTCGCTGGTCCGGTCGTGCGCCGGCTCTCGAGCAGTCTCCTCGACCGCGTCCTGAACCGTTGCGGCTTGCTGCGGTTCGCCCGCGATCGTCGCACCGCCCGCGGGCGCCTCGACCGGCTCGGCGAAGGCGTCGAACAAGGCGATGCCTTCAGGCGCCTCGTGCGATGACGGCGGCTCGCTTGGTGCACACTCGGGCACGGCCTCGGCAGGCGCAGCTTGCGCGGCGGCGGCCGGCTCGATCAGCGCGACCAGGCCGACATCGGCGCCGCTGCCAACCCGTTGCAGCACCATCTGGCCGATCCCGATCGGCGTCGCGGCGCGGCCCTCGCGCAGCGCATCGCTGCGCGCACGGTCGAGGCCGGCCTCGCCGAGGTCGCGAAAGCCGAGCAGCGAGCGTGCGGCCTCGCTGGCGCCGACGAACAGGCCGTCGGGCGCGAACGCCGCCATCGGCACCTTTGCGCCGTCGACCAGACGAAGCAGCCGCTCGATCAGCGGCATGGTGCGCAGCGTCGGATCCATCGCGGTGACGAGCACCGCATGACTGCCGTCGGCAAAGTCGAGCCGGGCGCAGGCGCAGGTCATCAGCGTGCCGAGCCGGGCGCCGAAACCGCGCAGACGTTCGAGCCGCACAGAGCCGTTCGCCGGCAGTTGCCGGGCGAGCCGGGCGACCTGGCGGCGATGGCTGTCCGCCGGACCAAACATCCTGTCCGCGAGTGCTGCGCTATTTGCGGCGCCGAACAGTTTTGCGCCGACCGGATTGGCCCACAGCACGCGCGCGCCGTCGATCGACCACAGCCAGGCGGGCAGCTGAGAAGTCGCATGCACGGCCAGCCGGGGATCGCCCACACCTCGCAACTGGAAATCCGAACTCGTCATCCGACCGGCTGTATCTCACGCTTGAAGCTGGCGGCTGCCGGGAATGACAGCCTTAAGAAAGGGTTAGTATCGCCCGCGGCCGCGGGCAGGTCCACGGCCCGGCCCTTCGGAGATCCCCCAAAGCCGCGATAACCTTAATCCGCCCACGCCCGCAAGCCGGCGCCCGGTTCATCCAAGGGATTCGAAGGTGGGGCAGACATAGGCCACCTGATGAGATGAGAGGCGCTGAGCGCACCGAAGCAGGTGCGTTCCCTCCCCCCTTGTGGGGGAGGGTTAGGGAGAGGGGGCCCAGCAAAAGGTGCGGGTTGTTGATCAAGCACCTAAGCGCTGCCCGACGGGGAGAGTCCCCGTGTGGCACCGCTTAGG
>NZ_JADPKR010000062.1 GCF_023074055.1 Bradyrhizobium sp. 141 | reverse complement strand
AATCCCACCAACCTTGAGGCCTACCGCCCGATTGCTATCGTCCCACCGAGCCAAATAGCGCGCCCGCAACTCATAGGGTCACAAGCTCTCAGGATGACGGAGTAACAGGAGGAGGTGCCGCCGTAATGCCGTCGCGCGGTAGATGCGGCCAACGGTGAATGCCCTTTGCCGAACTGCACCGACTGCGTAAGCTGTCGCCCATACAAACACCAGCCACGAAGAAACGCCCATGCCCGCCTTTTCCGCGTCCACCACTGTGCTGGATTCCATGCTGTTCCGCGACGCCTTCGGCACGCCCGAGATGCGGGAGGTGTTCTCCGACGTCGCGCTGGTGGCGCGCTATGCCGAGGTCGAGGTGGCGCTGGCGAAGGCGGAAGCGAAGTGTGGCGTGATCCCGCAACAGGCGGCCGAGGCGATCGCGGCGCGGACCGACGTCGCCGCGCTCGATTTCGAACTGTTGCGGCAGGAGACCGACATCGTCGGCTATCCGATCCTCCCGCTGGTCCACCAGATGGTGAAGCAATGCGGCGAGGCCGGCCGCTACGTGCATTGGGGCGCGACCACGCAGGACATCATGGACACCGCCGTGGTGCTGCAGCTCCGCGCTGCGCTGGAGATCGTCGCGCGCGACATCGACGCGCTTCGCGGCATCCTGGCGAACCTCTCGAAACGTCATCGCGACACGCCGATGGCAGGCCGCACCCATCTCCAGCAGGCGTTGCCGGTGACGTTCGGCTACAAGACCGCGATCTGGCTCGCAATGTTCGATCGTCATGCCGAGCGGCTGGCGCAGTTGAAGCCGCGCGTCCTGGTCGGACAGTTCGCCGGCGCCGCGGGCACGCTGGCCTCGCTCGGCGACAAGGGCTTTGAGGTGCAGGAGGCGCTCTGTGCCGAGCTGAAGCTCGGCGTTCCCGCCTCGACCTGGCACGTCGCGCGCGACGGCTTTGCCGAGGCGGTGAACTTCCTCGCGCTCGTCACCGGCTCGCTCGGCAAGATCGCGCTCGACATCATGATCATGGCCTCGACCGAGTTCGCCGAGGTCTACGAACCTTTCGTCAAGGGACGCGGCGCCTCCTCGACCATGCCGCAGAAGCGCAACCCGATCTCGTCGGAACTGATGCTGGCGGCTTCCAAGGCGGTGCGCCAGCACGCCGGCCTGATGCTTGATGCCATGGTGCAGGATTTCGAGCGCGCCACGGGTCCCTGGCACGCCGAATGGATGGCGATCCCCGAAAGCTTCGTGTTGACCGCTGGCGCGCTGCACCAGGCGAAGTTTGCACTCGCAGGTCTCATCGTGGATGAGGCGAAGATGAACGACAATCTCGCCATCAGCCGCGGCCTGATCGTGGCCGAAGCGGTCATGATGGGGCTCGCGCCGCAGCTCGGCCGGCAAGAGGCCCATGACGTGGTCTATGACGCCTGCCGTCAGGCCAACGACAGGGGAATGAGCCTGGCCGATGCGCTGTCCGCGGACCCGCGGATAGCGAGTCGCATCGATCGCGCCACAATCGAGGCGCTCACCTCACCAAAAAATTACCTCGGGCTTGCGCCTGCCATGGTTGACCGGGTGCTGAAATCGGCAACGCGTTGAAAACCAATATGCGTGAAACTGCGTATCTTCTCGGTGTCGCAAGGTGCTCGCGCACTTGCGCCTCACGATGCTAGACTTAGATTGAACGAGAGACTTTCGGCAGAGGGCCCCGCATGACTGATCACCGCAATTCCACCGCTCCCATCGATCCCGCTAAGCTCGACCGGCTGGCCGAGGTGGCGGTGAAGGTGGGCCTGGGCTTGCGGCCGGGACAGGATCTTCTTCTGACGGCGCCCGCGATCGCGCTGCCGCTGGTGCGGCGGATCGCCGTGCATGCCTACAAGGCCGGCGCCGGTATCGTGACGCCGATCCTGTCGGACGAGGAGATGACGCTGGCGCGCTACCGCCACGGCCACGACAATAGTTTCGATCGTGCCGCCGGCTGGCTCTACGAGGGCATGGCCAAGGCGTTCTCGGACAACACCGCGCGGCTCGCCATCGTCGGCGACAATCCGATGCTGCTGTCGGACGAAGATCCTTCCAAGGTGGCGCGCGCCAGCAAGGCGAATTCGATGGCCTATCAGCCTGCGCTGGAAAAGATCGTCAATTTCGACACCAACTGGAACATCATCGCCTATCCAAGCCCGTCCTGGGCCAGGCAGGTTTTTCCTGATGATCCCGAGGACGTCGCGATCGGCAAGCTCGCCGATGCGATCTTCGCGGCGTCCCGCGTCGACCGCGAGGACGCGATGGACAATTGGGCGAGCCACAATGCGGTGCTGCGCGAGCGTACCAATTGGCTGAACGGCCAGCGTTTCCGCGCTCTGCAGTATTCGGGGCCGGGCACCGACCTCACCATCGGCCTTGCCGACGGGCACGAATGGGAGGGCGGCGCCTCGCTCTCCAAGAACGGCATCAGCTGCAACGCCAACATCCCGACCGAAGAGGTCTTCACCACGCCGCATTGCCGCCGGGTCTACGGCCATGTCGTGAGCTCGAAGCCGCTATCCTACCAGGGTACGCTGATCGACAACATCGCCGTGCGCTTCGAGGACGGCAAGATCGTGGACGCAAAAGCCTCGCGCGGCGCGGAGGTCCTGAACAAGGTGCTCGACACCGATGAGGGCGCCCGCCGTCTCGGCGAAGTGGCGCTGGTGCCGCATTCATCGCCGATCTCGCAGAGCGGGCTGTTGTTCTACAACACGCTGTTCGACGAGAATGCAGCGTCTCATATCGCGCTCGGCCAGTGCTATTCGAAATGCTTCGTCAACGGCGCGCAGCTCACCCCGCAGCAGATCGCGGCGCAAGGCGGCAACCAAAGCCTGATCCATATCGACTGGATGATCGGCTCGGCCGAGACCGATATCGACGGCATTTTGCCCGACGGCACCAAGGTGCCGGTGTTCCGCAAGGGCGAGTGGGTGAAGTAGGGCCGCTGTTCGTTATGCCCGGGCTTGTCCCGGGCATCCACGTTCTTGTGCCCGTTAAACGTGGATGGCCGGGACAAGCCCGGCCACGACGATGTGGGAGCTTCAGCGCTCAAACTGGCATTATACGCGTTCACGCCGCCGCGTTGCGCAGCATCGGGTTGTTGTCGACTGAAACGGTTGAACAGCGTCGTGAACGGGCTGCCGTCGGTGGCCCGCACGATGGCGTCGGAAGCAGCGATTGCTTCGTAGAGCGCGCCGACGGGATCGTCTGCCTCGCCAAGGTCGAGGCTCTTGCGGATCTCCTCGCGGGCTTCGTTGATTTCGTCCTCGTCGTCGAGCGTCGCCTCCAGCGCCTCCGCCGCGCGCCGCATCTCCTGGAGGTCGCCGCCGCCGGAAAATTTGAGGATGTTGAGCCAATAGGGGCGGGCGACGACGAGCTGGACGAATGCCTCGAACGTGCCAGCAATAATTCCCGCGCGGCCCTCGGATGAGACGTAGAGCATATTCTGCGACGGCAGCAGCACGAACGCGCCGCCGGAACGGTCACTGCCGATCTGCCGGGGGTTTTCGATGCCGTCGATGGTGAACCAGGGCTCCTCGTCCGGCACGAAGGAGACATCGAGGCTGATGAGCCGGGCGACGACCGAGCGATCGGCTGTTACAACCTCGGGCGTGAGGGGCATCGGCGTGGCTCCGTTTTGGTGCTTCCGCGCACTTTGTCGCACCCCGGAAGGGATCGGTTCATGTGCGCGAATTTGCAGGGAAATCGCGGCGTTAACCGCTTTGCCTCCGCAACTTCAGGCTGATTTTCGCGGCCTCCGTAAGAAAGAATTAAAAACCGATGACTAGCGTTCCCGACATCATTCTAAACAATCCGGGCCGAGACCCGGCCATATTTAATGT
This sequence comes from Bradyrhizobium sp. 141, assembly GCF_023074055.1. Classification (GTDB taxonomy): domain Bacteria; phylum Pseudomonadota; class Alphaproteobacteria; order Rhizobiales; family Xanthobacteraceae; genus Bradyrhizobium. The sequence continues at coordinate 127,931 of NZ_JADPKR010000062.1, read as the reverse complement.
ATCGCCTGGGGAAGAAGATGTCGCGCGCATTGATTGAAATCGGTAGTTGCAATGTCGACCTCGAGCTGCGGCCGATCGAGCCGTCCTGGATCATCGAGGGTAATCCCGTGTCGCGCTCGCACATCCTGTCCACCAGCGCCGACGGCACCGCCTCGACCATCATCTGGCAGTGCACCGAAGGCCGCTTCAACTGGTACTACGATATCGACGAGACGATCATGATCATGGAAGGATCGATCGTGCTCGAGAGCGACGGCATGCCGCCGAAGCGCTACGGCCCGGGCGATGTCATTTTCTTCCGCGACGGCGCGCATGCCAAATGGCATGTCGAGGGCCACGTCAAGAAGATCGCCTTCTGCCGCAAGACCAATCCCGTGATGATCGGCTTCCTGATTCGCGTGGTCAACAAGCTCAAGAAGATCTTCACCCCCACCGGCGAGCGCCGTCCAGCCTCGCTGATGGGTGCCGGCTAGTCTCTATTCAAGGACGCTTCCCAGCGGCCACGACGGAAGAGGGGTCGGGATCAACATCCCGGCCCCTCTTCTCGTCATGATGGCAGCTCGAGCCGGTAGACTTCGGTTGCGGTCTGCGAGAACAGCGCCGTCTTCTCGGTCTCGCTCAGAGACGAGGTGATGCGCTTGAAGGCGTTGAAGATCACCTGATAGCTGCACTGGCCCTTGTCCGGTGGGAAATTGCTCTCGAACATCGCACGTCTGGGGCCGAACGCCTCGATGCAGGTTTCGACATAGGGCCGCCAGGCCGCGGCAAGCTCCTCGGATGACGGCGGCCTCTCGCGCAGATGGAAGTCGTAGCCGAGCAGGCACATTGCGAGCCCGCCGAGCTTGACCACGACGTTCCCGCATGTCGCGATCTCCCGGATCGAGGTGCGCCATTGCGCAAACACCTCGTCGCGCCGCCCTGCAAAGCGGCCGATTCCGGCCGGGCCGCCGCAATGGTCGAGCACGATTCTGGTGTCGGGGAAGGCGCGCGCAAGCTCGGTGAGCTCACCGATCTGTGGATGGAACAGCCAGGCATCGAAGCTGAGCTTCAATGGTGCAAGGCAGGCAAATCCCTTGCGGAAGGTCGGGTCCTGCAACAATCCCCTCGGCCTGTTCGCATACATGCCGGCGACGGCAGGGTCTTGGTCCCAGGCCGAGGAATGCCGGATGCCTCGGAAGCGGCCGTTGCCGGCCGCGATCTCGGCTTCCAGCACCCCCTTTGCGGAGTCGCCCAGCAGCAGATTGGCGTGGCTGACGATGCCGGCGCAGATCGCGGCCTTGCCGTAAGCACCGCTCGCGCTCATCGCGGCGACGCCGTTGGCGAACTCGACTTCGCCGACGGGCCGGAATGCCTCGGGCCCATGCGCGCGGTACATCGAGCGGCAATCGACATAGACGGTGGCGAGCATGTTGTGGCCGGAGGCGATATCCGCGGCCATCTCCTCGATCAGGTAGCGGTGCCCGCGATTCCAGAGATGGTGATGGGGATCGACGATCGGCCGCAAGGGATCGATGATCTCCTCCTGATGCAGCGCGAGCCGGTCCTCGCGCGGCTCGACGAACAGCCCGCTCGTATTGGCGGGCACACCGCTTGCAGCCATCGGCGTTCGCTCCCTTCATGCTTTTTGTGCCGGGAGCTTAGCACCTCATAATCATGCGCAGCAGCGCGCGTTGTTCAGAGCGCCATCACCGCGGCGCAGGAGGTGCGCTCCCTCTCCCGCTTGCGGGGAAGGGCTGGGGTGGGGGTGTCTCCGCGTCGGGGTTGTTTGAGGTTACAGAGAATGTCCCTAAATGGAGAGAGCCCCCACCCGGCGCTTCGCGCCGACCTCCCCCGCAAGCGGGAGAGGTTGATGGAGCTCGTGGCCCGATTCGATTCAACCAATATTCATCTTGCTCTAAGCTGCCCGCCGCTTCGCCCTGACATCGACCATCAGCCGCCAATCGGTTGCATTGGCCGGTTTGACCTCGCCGAGCCAATGGAAGCAGTCCCTGGTGATCTCCGTAAAGCTCCAGCGCGTCAGCTCGCCCGTTTCGGTCGTGCCTTCCTGCACGATATCCTGTCCACGCAGACGGCCGATCTGCTGGCGGAATATGCTGCGGCCGGGATCGAACCAGGAAATCCGCCACGCATCGATGGTCGGATCGTAAACGCGCAGCGTCGTGCCGTACCAATTGCCGGCGATCGGAAAGGCCGGGCTGCCCGCCGGGCGGGGAATGATCCAGACGTCCTGGACGGCGCGGCCCTCCAGCACCCAGCCAAAATGAATTTCTCCGGGCGCGGTGTGTTTCGCGCCATCGGACCCATGGGCGGTGATCTCGGCATCCCAGTCGCCGACGAAGCGACCGTAGAGCTGGAGTGCCGCTGCATGCTCGGGATTTGGTCCTTCCGCATGCAATAGTCTGCCAAAGTCGGTCATGTCGATCTCCTCTTGCGAGGAGGTCAGCACGACCGGCCGACGCCGGCTTGGAGAAAATTGCGCCTCAGACCCCGTCGAGGATGATCACGGACGGCTTCGAGGGCAGAGCATCCCGCGACATCCGGAAGGAACGCTCGGTGCGACGGTCGATCTCGAAGTCCTGCCCGATCCGGCGCATGAAATCGTCGAGCGGCGTGGCAAAGCGATGCATCGGCAGCACGACGGAGGCGCGCAACCGCTTGGTAATCTCGGAGATGCCTCCCAGCGTCATGGTGTAGGTCCCATCGATCGGCACCATCACGATATCGAGCCGTCCGATCTGGGCGAAATGGCTGTCGTCGAGCTTGTGATGGAGGTGGCCGAGATGGCCGATGCAGAGGCCCGCGACCTCGAAGATGAAGATCGAATTGCCGTCGCGGATCATGTCGGCGCCGGCGTCGTCGCCGAAATAGCGGCGGATGTCGGTCGTGACATTGCGGACGAAGGTGTCACTGATGCGCTCCGACACGATCGCCGGCTTGCCGTCCTCGCTCCAGCCATGCAGCACGTGAGGAATGCGCCTGTCCGGGAATAAGGTGTAGTGGGTGCTGTGGGCGCGGTTCATGGTGGCGACATCGGGCAGCCGGCCGACCTGATAGGCGCCGCTATAGTCGGTGGCGATACGCAAGCCCGCGGGCGTGTCGATGTAGTAGGTGGAATGGCCGGCATAAGTGATCTCGACCTCAGCGGAGCTGGCGGCCTGCCGGAACGCAACCGGCATGGCCCGCGGCGCGGCATTGGCCATCGCCAGGCACTCGCTGCGCGGCGGCTGCTGGGCGAGAGCAGGCGCGAAGGATACGCTGAACAGCGCCAGAGCCGCCCAAACCAGTCGCCACATGCATCCGTCCTCGGTGACTTCGGGAAAGTCTAGCGTGCAATGCTGTGCGTAGCCAATGGGCTGCGATCAACAGCGCGTCAGTGTCGCACCCTCACTCCCGCCGCGGCCGAGCTTTCAAGTGCCGGCCATCCGGCGCCAGGCCACTCAACAGAGTTGGGCGGTGACATCGGGGGCGATGCCGGCCCAGCCGACTTGCAAGGGAACGGGGGCGCCTCTGGCCGCGACCACATTAAGCATAGAGTCAGCCTCGGCTTGTTCCGGTGTCTGGTCTTGCCTACCCATGTTCAATGGACGCGGCTGCAAATATCACCCGATATCATGCGCTCGACAGCTGGCGTGGCATTTGTGCTTGCATGGTCGCGCTGTTCCACTTCGACGTGATCAGCCATCTGTCTTTCCTGCCGCTCACCAGAAATGCGTATCTGTTCGTCGATTTCTTCTTCGTTCTGAGCGGCTTTGTCATCGCGTCGAACTATCGTTCGCGCCTTGCTGAGGGCTTCGGCGCGAGCCGCTTTCTCGTCCTGCGGCTTGGGCGGATCTATCCGCTGCATCTTGTGACCTTGCTGCTGTTCATTCCCATTGACGCTGCGAAGGACGGTGTTGGCCCAAACCTCCTGCAGGCCATCGTCACCAACATTCTTCTCCTGCAGGGACTCGGCATCAATCCGCAGAACTGGCTGAATTTCGCGAGCTGGAGCATCAGCGCCGAGTTCGCCGCCTATGTGATCTTCGCCGTCGTCGTAAGTCGGATCGGGCCGACGATCTGGCCCTGGCTGCTCCCGATCATTGCCGGACCGATCGTGCTCGCCGCCATCAGCCCGGATGGGATGAATGCGACTTACGACTACGGCCTCGTGCGCTGTCTTTACGGCTTCGCGCTTGGCGTTCTCTCCTTCGACCTACGAGAGCGCTTTCCGGTGTTGCGCGCACGCCTGACGCCGTCCGCTGAGACGTTGCTGGAGACGGCGAGCGTCCTGCTCGTCGTCGGTTATGTCTCTGTGGCCGGCAGCAGCGTCACCTTGCAGGTGGCCTCGCCGGCGGTGTTTACGCTGGTGGTTCTGGTGTTCGCGCGTGAAGCTGGCGCGGTCAGTCGCCAGCTGACGGTGCCGCTCATGCTCGTGATCGGGATGCTGACCTATTCGATCTACATGCTGCATCCGCTTGTCAGGGCCGTGGTGCGGGCGGTCCTCATGGTTGTCGAGCGCCTCGGGCATACGGACCTGTTGGTCTCTTACGCGTTGAGCTCGGGCCATGAACCGACGAAAGTGGTCTCCATGCATGGATCGCTTTGGCTCGGAGATTTCCTGCAAATCGCGATGCTGCTTTTGACCGTCTTGCTGTCGGTCGTCACGTATCGCTTTGTCGAAGAACCAGGCCGTAGCTGGGTCAGGCGCTTGATGGATCGGCGGCAGGTCGCCGCGGTACGCCGCGCACAGCCGGCTTTCGACATCTGACGTCCGCAGCTCTAGAGCGTGAGCCTCATTCCCGCCTTGGGCTTAACTTCCAGGTGATCGCAACGAGGCTCGCGGTGATCAGGCCACTGATGAGGCCCGCGATGGGGAGCGCAAGCAGCAGCGCTGCCGTCGCGGCCCAGCCGATCGAGGAGAAGGCTTCGGCGAAGGTCGCGAGCCGCGACGAGGTCTGGCGGCGGCGGAATTGGCTGCGCCGTGCCTGCACCCGGAACCAGAGTTGGATCGCGGTCGCCGAAGCCCCGCTGATGATGATCGCGCCGGCACTGATCGCGGCCTGGTAAGGCGAGGCGAAAGCGAGCGCCGCGACCAGCGGGCAGAAGATGACGGCGATCGCGATCAGCACCACCTCGATCTTGGCGCGGGTGACGCTGGATGGTGTCAGCGGCGCAGTCGCGACCAGGTCGGGGGCGTCCTCGCCCGAGATCGTCAGCCAGGCGAGCCCGCCGGCAAGCTGTCCGGCCGCCATCACGATGACAGGCGTGATCAGCGTCAGCGCCGCGGAGCTGTCGGCAAAATTGCGCCAGAGCAGCAGCGCTGGCGGCACCAGATAGAGCAGTTGCATCAATGTCTGCGAGATCAGCCAGGGATCGCGCCAGAGCAGCGAGAATTCCTTGCGCCGCAGCGCCTGCTGCCGCGATCCGCCGCGGAACGGGCGCTCCTTGGCGCGCTTGCTGCCGGAGGTGCCGTAGGCTGCGGCATCGATCGCCGTGTCGGCAAAGCGGCGCGAGAAGATCGCCATGACGCTTCCGAGCAGCACCAGGGCGAGCGCCAGGAGCAGCAGCAGTGCTTCGCTGTCCCCCATCACCGCCCGCGCCGGCCACCACCAGATGCTGTCGACATCGGGAGCATGAGCGGCCAGGCTACCCGAGGTCAGGATGGTGAAGCGCGACAGCGTGCCGTAGGACACGATCGCGGCGACCTGGAGCGCGATCACGAAGCCGGCGCCGATGATCGCGGCCAGGATCTGGGCAATGAGGCGCGTCCGCGCCGGGCCGATCAGGCGAAACAGCAGGATGGTGACGGCAATCGCGACCGCCGCGGCCGACAGACCCATGGCGACGACGACGCCGAACGCCGCGAGCCAGCGCGGGCCGCCGCCGATCGCCAGCACGTCGATGAAGGGCGTCGAGAACAGCAGCGCCATCGCGGTGACGGTGAGCGCGATCGCGGCGATGCGGACCGAGAACAGATTGGCCAACCTCGCCGGCGAGGACATGATCAGGTCGAGATCGGCGCGGGCGTAGAACACCCGCGTCACCGATTCGATCGCCTGCGACAGCATCAGGGTCCAGGCGAGAAAAATCGTCGCCGAGATCACGATCAGCGAGGATTCGTCGAGCGGCAATTGCAGATCGGCGAAGCGGCCGATCACCGCCCAGGCCGGCAGGTGCAGCAGCGCGGCGAAGCAGATCAGGCCGATGACAGCGGCGCGCGTCCGCTTGCGTCGTCCGCCGGTCATCATGGCGAGCGATTCGCGCCAGGCGAGCCGGAGCTCGTGGCGGGCAAACCAGGAGAGCGCGGTTGCCGAGCTCATGCGGCTTCCGGAAGCGTCACCAGCGCGATGAAGAGATCCTCTAAGCTGGTGTCGGCGTGGCCGTTCTGCTGCCGCAGCTCGGTCAGCGTGCCCTCGGCGACGAGGCGGCCCGAGGCGATCACGCCGATGCGGTCGGCCATCCGCTCGGCCACTTCGAGAATATGGGTGGTCATGATGACGGTGCAGCCGGCGCGAACGCGTTCGCTGAGAAGACCCTTCACGTGGCGAGCAGAGACGGCATCGAGCCCCGTCAGTGGCTCGTCGAGGATGATGAGGCGGGGATCGTGCACCAGCGCGCCGGCCAGCGCCACCTTCTGGCGCATGCCCTTGGAAAAGCCCTCGCAGCGCTCGTGCCGGTGCGGCTCGAGGCCGAGCGAGCCGAGCAGGTCCTGCGCAACCGGCTCCGAGGCCGACGGCGCGATGCCCCAGAGGCCGGCGACGAATTCGAGATATTCGAGCGGGGTCAGCTTGTCGTAGATCATGGGCTCGTCGGAAACCCACGCCATCACCTGCTTCGCGGCAACGGGGTTTTGGAGCGCATCGATGCCGAAGATCGAGACCGCGCCGGCATCGGGGCGCAGCAGGCCCGCAACCATGCGCAAAGTCGTTGTCTTGCCGGCGCCGTTGGGGCCGACCAGGGCGTAGAATTCGCCGGCGTGGATGGTGAGATCGAGGCCGTCGACCGCCAGACGGTCAAAACGCTTCGTTAACCCCAGGACTTCCAGCGCCGAGCTGTCCGACTTCATGACGGCCACACCATCCGGTTTTGCATCGCCCGCGACCATGACCCGAAGACGTTTCGGCACCGTGAATCGCGCTGCCGCAAATTCCGTGCTCCAGATTGGACTAAAGGCAAGTCACCGTTTGTTGACAGCGCTGGGCGGTTCAGGCTGAATTGGTTCCGGACAAATGGCGCTAACGCAGCGAAACGACTGCGTAGCGACTGGACACAAGATGCGGCAAGGCGGTCGGGAAGAACCGCCGGTTGTATCGGGAGGACGCGCGTCAATGCTGGATTTCGTTCAGCAGCTGGTCAGCGGTGTTGCGCTCGGCTGCGTTTACGGCCTGATCGCTCTCGGCTTCGTGCTCGTCTACAAGGCCACCGAGGTCGTCAATTTCGCCCAGGGCGATCTGATGATGCTCGGCGGTTTCTTCGCCTTCACCTTCATCGGCATGATGGGCCTGAACTACTGGATCGGCTTTGCCGGTGCGGTGGCCGCGATGGCGCTGTTCGGCATGGTGGCGGAGCGCGTGGTGGTACGGCCGATCCTCGGCTATCCGCAATTCTCCATCATCATGGCGACGATCGGGCTCGGCTATTTCCTGCGCTCGATCGCCGGCATGATTTGGGGTACCGATGATCTGAAGATCGAGACTCCGTTCAGCCAGGGCGTGCTGCGGATCGGGTCGCTGGTGCTCGCCTACGACAAGCTGTCGGTGATCGCGGCGACGATGATCCTGTGCACGCTGCTCTATCTCTTCTTCAACAAGACTACGCTCGGCACTGCGATGCGCGCCAGTTCCGAGAACATGCTCGCCGCCTACTACATGGGCATCCCGGTCAAACGAGTGGTGTCGATTGTCTGGGCGATCAGCGCGGCGGTGGCGACCTGCGCCGGCGTGCTGCTGGCGCCGATCACCTTCATCCATTCCAATGTCGGCCTCGTGCTGGGCCTGAAGGCATTTCCCGCCGCGGTCCTCGGCGGCTTCGGCTCGATACCGGGCGCGGTGGTCGGCGGCGTCCTGATCGGCGTGATCGAGAGCATGGCGGGCTTCTACCTGCCCGAGGGGTGGAAGGACGTCGCGCCGTACCTCGTTCTGCTCGCGGTGCTGCTGTTGAAGCCTGAAGGCCTGTTCGGCCATCACGTCCGCAAGAAGGTCTGAACATCATGCGCTTCCTGTTCAAGACCGACTATGAGGACGACATCAAGCTGTTCCCGCATTCGGGGTATCTGGTCTCGTACGGCATCCTGCTCGCGCTGCTGTTGATCGCCCCCTTCGTGCTCTCCAGCTATTTGATGAGCCAGCTCGTCTTCGTCTGCATCTATGCGACCGTCGGCGTCGCGTTGCTGATCCTGACCGGCTTTACCGGCCAGGCCTCGCTCGGCCACGCCGCATTCCTCGCCATCGGAGCCTACACGGCCGCCTATTTGCAGAAATACAACGTGCCGTTCCCGGTCTATTTCCTCGCCGCCGGCGCGTTGACCGGCTTGATCGGCGCCCTGGTCGGCTTTCCCGCCCTGCGCCTGACCGGCATCTACCTCGTCATCGCCACCATCTCGTTTGCCTTGATCGTCGAGGAGATCCTGGCGCGCTGGGAGAGCGTCACTCACGGCAATGAGGGCATGCGGGTCAAGACGCTGTCGCTGCTCGGCGTCACCGTCCCGCGCGACAGCCCCACCTTCTATTTCCTCTGCCTCTCCGTGCTGGTGCTGACCATCGTCGGTACGCTGAATCTCTTGCGCTCGCCGACGGGGCGCGCCTTCGTCGCGATCCGCGACTCCGAGACGGCGGCACGCAGCATGGGCGTCAATGTCGCGCTCTACAAGGTGAAGTCCTTTGCGATCTCGGCGGCGATCACCGGCTTTGCCGGCGTGCTGTTCGCCCACAAGCTCTCCTTCATCTCGCCGGAGATGTTCACCCTGCAGCTTTCGATCGAGTTCATCATCGTGATCCTGATCGGCGGCACCTTCAGCTTGCACGGTGCGGTGCTGGGGGCGATCTTCATCGTGATGATTGATCCGTTCTTGACGTATCTGAAGGACGACCTGCCCGGCATGATCGCCGGAATCGCCGCGACATTCGGCGCCGGCCCGGCCACCGCGGGAAACATCCAGTCGAAAGTCGCGTCTTTCGCCTCGCTCAACGGCCTGAAGGGCGCGATCTACGGCATCATCATCGTGCTGTTCGTGCTGTTCGAGCCGCTCGGGCTCTACGGCCGCTGGCTGAAGATCAAGCTCTTCTTCCAGCTGTTCCCGCTCTACAAGCGCGCCACCTTCAAGCGGCAGAAGATCTACGTGAAGTCGGAGCGGAACCGATGAGCTATTTCCGCGCCGAGAACCTGTCGCTGCATTTCGGGGGCCTCAAGGCCGTCGATGCGGTGTCCTTCGCGGTCGAGAAAGGCGAGATCCTGTCGATCATCGGGCCGAACGGCGCGGGCAAGAGCTCAATCTTCAACCTGATCTCGCGCATCTACCGACCGACCTCGGGCCGCATCTTCTTCGAGGACCAGGACATCACGGAAGAGCCACCCTACGACATCGCAAAACTCGGCATCGCACGGACGTTCCAGAACATCGAGCTGTTCGAGAACGCGACCGTGCTCTCAAACCTCCTGGTCGGCCGCCATCGGCATTCGACCACGCAGCTCTGGCAGGAGCTGCTGTTTCTGCCGAGCGTGCGGGCGAACGAGAAAGTTCATCGCCGCAGGGTCGAGCAGGTCATCGAATTCCTCGATCTCGAACCCTATCGCGACAAGCTGATCTCCGGCCTGCCTTACGGCGTGCGCAAGGTGATCGAGCTGGCGCGCGCATTGTGCTCGGAGCCGAAGCTGATCCTGCTCGACGAGCCGTCCTCCGGCCTCAATGTCGAGGAGACCGACGACATGTCGTTCTGGATCCGCGACTTGAAGAACGAGCTCGGTGTCACCGTGCTGATGGTCGAGCACGACATGTCGCTGGTCAATCGCGTCTCCGACCGCGTCATCGCGCTGAACTACGGCAGGGTGCTCGCGATGGGTTCGCCGGCCGAGGTGCAGCAGCACCCCGATGTCGTCGCCGCCTATCTGGGAGCCTGACGCATGGATGCCGTCGCGACGCCGGATACCATCCTCAAACTCTCCAACATCGAGAGCTATTACGGGCCGATCATGGCGATCCGCGGCATCTCGCTGGAAGTGCCGCGCGGCCGCATCGTGACGCTGCTGGGGGCCAATGGCGCCGGCAAGACCACGGTCCTGAAGACCATCTCGGGCATTCTCGATCCGCAGAAGGGCTCGATCGAATTTATGGGCAAGCCGATCCAGCGCATGGAAGCCGACAGGATCGTGCGGCTCGGCCTCAGCCACGTGCCGGAGGGGCGCGAGGTGTTTCCGTTCCTGTCCGTGCGCGAGAATCTGATGATGGGGGCCTATCCGCGCAAGGACCGCGACGGCGTCGCGGAGGATCTGGAGCGCGTCTATGGCTATTTCCCGCGCCTGAGGGAGCGCATCAACCAGCCGGCCGGCCAGCTCTCCGGCGGCGAGCAGCAGATGCTGGCGATCGGACGCGCGCTGATGAACCGGCCGACGCTTCTCTTGCTCGACGAGCCCTCCCTCGGCCTGTCGCCGCTGCTGGTAAAGGAGATCTTCACCATCATCCGCCGCGTCAACGAGGAGCAGGGCATGTCGATCCTGCTGGTCGAGCAGAACGCCAAGGTGGCGCTGGAGACCGCGCATTACGGCTACGTGCTGGAGACCGGCCGCATCGTGATGAACGACAGCTGCGACCGCTTGATGCATTCCCAGGACATCCAGGAGTTCTACCTTGGCGCCAAGGAAGCGGGCGCGCGGGGCGAGCGGCGCTGGAAAAAGAAGAAGACGTGGCGGTGAGGAAGAGCTGGCAGTAAGATGAGATTGCCCATCCGCAAGCAAAGACCGCCGGCAAGGCAGGCAGCGGCGGGGAGAGCGACAAGGAGGAGAGGCGCATGGCCCGACCGGCGGTGCTGACGGTCGCTGATACGATCGCAAAGAGCTTTTTGCGCGCCGCTGAGACGCGGGGCGAGCGGCCGGCGATCCGCGAGAAGAAATTCGGGATCTGGCAGCCGACGAGCTGGCGCGAGTGGCTGGAGATATCGAAGGAAATTGCCTACGCGCTTCGCGCCTCCGGCTTCATGCCCGGCGACGTTGCCTCCATCATCGCCAACGCCGTTCCCGAATGGGTCCATGCCGACATGGGCATCCTGTGCGCGGGCGGTGTCGCCTCGGGCATCTATCCCACCGATGCGTCGTCCCAGGTCGAATATCTCATCAACGATTCCAGAACAAAAGTGATTTTCGCCGAGGACGAGGAGCAGCTCGACAAGATCCTCGCCTGCCGCGCGCGCTGCGCGAGCTTGCAGAAGATCATCGTGTTCGACATGGAGGGCCTGAGCGGCTTCTCCGACGACATGGTGATGTCGCTCGACGAGTTTCGCGCGCTCGGCCGCAATCACATGGTCGGCCGCGAGGCGCTGTGGCAGGAGATGATCGACAGCCGCGGCGCCGGTGACCTCGCGATCCTGGTCTATACGTCCGGCACGACGGGACCGCCCAAAGGCGCGATGCACGCCAACCGCAGCGTAACGCATCAGATGCGGCACGCCAATGACTTCATCCCGGCGCGAGAGGACGAGGAGCGGCTGATCTTCCTGCCGCTCTGCCACGTCGCCGAGCGCATCGGCGGCTACTACATCTCGGTCGCGCTCGGCTCGGTGATGAATTTCGCGGAAAGCACGGAGACCGTGCCGGACAATTTGCGCGAGGTACAGCCGACCGTTTTCCTCGCGGTGCCGCGCATCTGGGAGAAATTCTATTCCGCCATCACCATCGCGCTGAAGGATGCGACGCCGCTGCAGCAATGGGTCTATCGCCGCGCCATCGACATCGGCTACCGCATGGTCGATTGCAGGCTCGAGGGCAAGACGCCGCCGCTGTCGTTGCGCATCGCCAACCGTCTCGCCTACCGCATCGCATTTCGCAACATCCGCCGCATGATCGGGCTCGACCGTTGCCGCATCGCTTTCACCGGGGCGGCACCGATCGCGCCGGAGCTGATCCGCTGGTATCTCGCGCTCGGCATCGACGTGCACGAGCTCTACGGCCAGACCGAGAATTGCGGCGTCGCCACCATGATGCCGGCGGAGCGAATCAAGCTCGGTTCGGTCGGCACGGCGGTGTCCTGGGGCGAGGTCGCGCTGTCGCCCGATGGCGAGATCCTGATCAAGGGCGACTTCCTGTTCATGGGCTATCTGAATCAGCCGGAGAAGACCGCCGAGACCATCGATTCCCGCGGCTGGCTGCACACTGGCGACGTCGGCACCATCGACAATGAGGGCTTCGTTCGGATCTCCGACCGGATGAAGGACATCATCATCACCTCCGGCGGCAAGAACATCACGCCGTCCGAGATCGAGAACCAGCTTAAATTCTCGCCCTACATCTCGGACGCCGTGGTGATCGGCGACAAGCGGCCGTACCTGACCTGCCTCGTGATGATCGATCAGGAGAATGTCGAGAAGTTCGCCCAGGACCACGACATCCCCTTCACCAACTATGCCAGCTTGTGCCGGGCGACGGAGATCCAGGACCTGATCGGCCGCGAGATCGAGCAGGTCAACGGCAATTTTGCCCGCGTCGAGACCATCAAGAAGTTCTACCTGATCGAGCGCCAGCTCACGCCGGAAGACGAAGAACTGACTCCGACCATGAAGCTGAAGCACGGTTTCGTGAACAAGCGCTACGCCGCCGAGATTGAAGCGATGTATCGCCAGCGCGCCGTGGCGTGAGGCATGCGCATGCCCCGGAAAAGTGGGAACCGGTTTTCCGAGAAGGGGCATGCGCAAAAAGACAAGTCACGATTTGGGAAAGCGAAGGAGCGATGGCCCCCGCCCTTAGCGTAACACGGGCCTTTAGGAGAGGAGACGTCAATGTCGAAATCGTTCAGCGCATTCGGCCTTGCTGTGGGTGCCGTGGTGCTCACCTGTCTGCCGGCCGCGGCGCAAACCAAGGTCACCAACGAGGGCATCTCGGCGAGCGAGATCGTCGTCGGCACCCATCAGGATCTGTCGGGCCCGATCAAGGGCTGGGGCGTCCCGGTTTCCAACGGCATGAAGATGGCGGTGGAGGAGGTCAACGCGGCGGGCGGCGTCAACGGCCGCAAGATCCGGCTGGTCGTCGAGGACAGCGGCTACGATCCGAAGAAGGCCGTGCTGGCTTCGCAGAAGCTGATCGAGCGCGACAAGATCTTCGCGATGGTGGGACCGATGGGATCGCCGACCGTGCTCGCCGCACAGGACATCCTGCTTGATGCCGGCGTGCTTCAGCTGTTTCCGCTGACGGCGGCCGAGTTCACCTTCAAGGTCGATCCGGCCAAGCCGCAGGAACGGTTGAAGTTCAACAATTTGCTGCCCTATGTCGAGAGCACGCGCGCGGCGCTCAAATACATGATTGAGGCAAAGAATTTCAAGAAGCCGTGCATCATGCATCAGGACGACGAGTACGGAAAAAACGTGCTCGATGGCTTCAACCAGCAGCTCGCCGCCATGAAGGTGCAGCCGGCGTCGATCACGAGCTTCAAGCGCGGCGCCTCTGACTTCTCGGCGCAGGTCGCCAAGATGAAGTCCGACGGCTGCGACCTCGTCGTGCTCGGCGCCGTCCTCCGTGAGCCTATCGGAACCATGACCGAGGCCAAGAAGCTCGGCTGGGAGGTCACCTTCCTCGGTGCCACGCCCGTTAACGTGCTCGAAGTGCCGGCGCTCGGCAAGGAAGTGATGGAAGGCTTGTATGCCGCTTCGAACTTCGAAATTCCTTACGAAGACACCGCGAAGGGAAAGGTGAAGGACTGGCTCGTCAATTATAAGAAGATGTTCAACGCCGACGCCAACACCCAGGCGATCATCGGCTACAATGCGGTGATGACGTTCGCGCATTATGCCAACAAGGCTGGCAAGGATCTCACTGGCCAGAAGATGCTCGACGCGCTCGAGTCCGGCGACAAGTTCCAGGATATCTTCAATTCGCCGCCGACCGTGTTCTCGAAGACCAACCATCTCGCCACGACCGTCACCCAGGTGCAGCAGGTGAAGAACGGCCGCTGGGTGCTGGTGAAGGACAATCTGATGTTTTGATGAAGGGCGGCTCTCGCGACACGAACGGTGCACCCTCTCCCCTTGCGGGAGAGGGTGGATCGCCGCAGAGCGGCGAGCCGGGTGAGGGGTAACTTTCCTCACGAACGGTCTCACGAATGGTGAGAACCCTCATCCGGCGCCGTAGCGTTCTTAGGAACGGCGGCCGAAGGCCGCCTATGCCACCTTCTCCGCAAGGGGAGAAGGAAGAAGGCCTACGATCCCCCACTTGCAGTCCCCGAATTCACCGGCGCCAGCTCATCCTCGCGGCAACGCCAGCCGTCGGCGGCTTTCACGAAGGCGAACGTCCGCTGGATCCGGAGGCGGCGCGTGACGTTGAAGGCTTCCGCGGAGCGCTCCTTGTTGCCAGCTCCCGGCTGTGGACGACCCGTCCTGGCGTCCCAGCAGGTGCCGGTGCAGTTGGAGGCGACCTTGCTGCACATGGTGAAGGGCGCCAGCACGGCCATTTCGATCTCGCCCGTGACCTGCGCCTCCTGCTCGGTCACCTGGCTGTCGAGCGCGTAGACGCGGTTGATGCGGAGGAAGTTGCCGCACGAATTGGCCGCATGGATGCGCGCCGCGCAGAAGTCGACCGCGTCGGTGTCGGGGATGCGGGCCGCGACCTGCCGGCCGAACAACTTCTTGGGGTCGCCCTTCGCGGCACGGATCTCGTCGGTCTTGCGCCTCAAATGATCCGCAAGACACTCCTCCGCGGTTTCGAGCTCCTGAAGCGGCACATTCTCCTTGCCGACCAGATTGCATTTGCGATCGCGCTCGCGGGTCCACCTGCCATATTCGGCGAAGGCAAAGCGCGCCGCAGTCGGGTCCAGCTTGCCGATCAGGCCGAGCACCTGGCCGTTGAGCTCGGTTTCGGCCAGCGCCAGCGACGGGTCCGCGCAGATCAGCGCGCCCGCTGCGGTGTTGGCTGCGAGGCAGTCGAAATCAGGATCGCGCACGATCGCGGCGCGCTCCTCGGTCACCTTGAGCAGGCAGGCCTTCACCCGGTCGAAATCGTCGGTGCGGATCGCGGTCTGGCCGACGATGCCGCAGCTGAGGTTGCGCTGGCGGATCCAGATCGCATTTTCCTCGATCCCTGGCAGCCGATCGGGCAGGCGGGCGAGCCGCCCCTCGATCGCCGCGCTCAGCTTCTCGGCGGCGGCGGCAAGCGTGGCATCACCGCAGAACAATTGATTGCCGGGGTCGCGAATCTGCTGGCAGTTGTTCCTGGCAAACAGCGGCAGCCGGTCGGCGACGGAAAGGTCGGCTGGCTCGGATTGCGCGAAGCCCGGAGCCGCCGGCAACACCAGCAGCGCAAGCACAGTCGACACGATGAACCGCATTCCAGTCGCCCCCGCATGGAAGGCGCCATGCTAGCGGTTTGGATCGCGCGGTGGAATGAGTTTGTGGTGGGTGGCTCATAGCCCGGATGGAGCGCAGCGTAATTCGGGATTCATGTAACGGCGGCACCGTCCCGGATTGCGCTGCGCTCCATCCGGTCTACAAGACGGATCAATGTGCCTCGGCGGCGACCATCGAGAACCGCGCAGGTTCGTCGACATATTTCATCACGGCCGACTGGTAGAGTGTGAACAGCGGTTGGTAGCTCCGCGCAGCGTCGTCCTCGACCATCGCCATGCGGCGGTTGTCGAGCATCAGCCAGTGGCCGTCGAGACGCGCGGCGACAACCGCATGCTCTTCGCCGGCCCTGACGTCGCGCACCACGACAATGCGGAGGTCCTCAGGCGCAGTGCCCGCCAGCCGCAGCGCGGCCAGCTTGGCGATGGCGTAGTCCTCGCAATCGCCGGCTCCGCGGGCGAACGTCGCAAGCGGCGAGCTCCAGACGTCGTCGATGCCGTCATTGGCGGCCCGGATGGCAAGGTTGATGGCGCGGTTGGTCTCGCCGAGCCGGGCGCGGCCGTCGCGGGCGCGGGCCTGGTCGACGATGGCGAGCAGTTTCAGGGCCGCAGGCGATGCGCAATTGTCCCGGTCACCATCGCAGAGCGCAAGCTGCACCATGTCGCCGTCGAGCCTGTTCTTCAGCGCGGACCATTTCTGCTGCAGGCTGCCGGACGAGATGGCGAAGGCGAACACGCCGAACGGCTCGGCGGATTTGCGCACGAGAACGCCTGCTCCCGGCGACAGCAGCGTGCCGGCGCGAAGCTCGGCGGCCGATCCGAGCAGGACCAATCCGCACAGGACAAGGATTGTGCGCCAAGCGCGCGAGCGAGCAGCGATCTCCATCTGACATCCCCTTCCCAGGCTTCGCCAGGTCCCCCTCGACCTCGACGTGCCGGGCTTTGTTGTTTCGTCGAGATAGTGCGAGACGGGCCGTTTTGTTCTGCTTAACGCGCCTGGCAGGGGTTCCCCAAAAGCGGGAACAGGCTGAAACGGGCCTGCCCAAATTGCGTAAAATTTTACGATTCGGAGGCTAGGAGGTGTCCTGTCGCCGCGAAAGGGAGCCAATTGCAGGCATAGGTTGCGGGAGGGCCGAATCTGCGTCCTATGGCTAACGCCCCCTATTTCATGGGGTTCTGTTAGTTAGGTCACAGATTTAACTCCGTATTTGCCGCAGGATGCTGCGGGACCCCGCGAAGGAGAGATGACGCAAGTATCTGCTCCGTGGCTCTACGGCTGGTTACTCTGGATGACTGGAAATGTGTGAAAACAGGCCGGATTCGACTTCACAATATTTGAAATATTACTTCTGGTTCTCTAGGGGAGCGCCGCTCCGCCGGGGCTCCTACGGCCAAGTGACGCGAAATCACACAAGCAATAGATGGTATCGCTAAGGACTTGCTAATGCTATGCAAGCTTAGGCGGTCGATACTTACTTAAATTTTAACCCTTTTTACGGTGCCCGGTTGAATTACGCTGGCCAATTTTTTGACGCCGCGATTCCTTTTGACGGCCAAGGTTCCCGTTCGCTTGCCGATGCCCATGTCAATTCCTTTACGGCGAAAGCGCATGGTCATGTGCCTGAGGGCGCGTTCGTTGTTCCCGACCCCAATCTGATCTTCAACGGCGAGTTCAACCGCACGGGTCTCGATCTCGTGCTGTCCCACGAGGGTCACGAGTTCGTCGTTCACGATTATTTCAGGGGCGACAAACGTGCCGCGCTCGCCTCCCCCGACGGCGCCCACCTCAGCGGCGACGTCGTCAACGCGCTCACGGGGCACGTCCAAGTTGCGCAAGCCGCGCCCGGCGCGGCCGCGGCCCAGGTCATCGGCCACGTCACCAAGCTCGTGGGCAGCGCGACCGCGATCCGCAACGGCGTCTCGGTCATCCTGAACAACGGCGACAACGTCGAGAAGGGTGACGTGGTCTCGACCGGCGCCGATTCGACCCTCGGCATCACCTTCATCGACGGCACCGTGTTCGGCCTGTCCTCCAACGCGCGGATGGTGCTGAACGAGATGGTCTACGACCCCAACGGGTCGAGCAATTCCTCGCTGCTCAGTCTCGTCGCAGGCACCATCACCTTCGTCGCCGGCGAGACCGCCAAGCACGGCGACATGAAGATCGACACGCCGGTCGCCACCATGGGCATCCGCGGCACCGCCGTGCTGACCCAGATCAACTTCGTCGTTCCCGCCGGCGGCGGCGATCCACAGCCGCAGGCGAGCTTCCAGGTGCTGGTCGAGCCGAATGGCACGACGGGCTCCTACATCCTGTTCGACAAGGTCACGCTGCTGCCGATCGCGACGGTCAACCAGGCCGGCCAGATGATCCAGATCAGCGGCGGCAACGTCTCGATCTCCAATGCGCTGATGTCGCCGGACGTGCAGAAGCTGATCACGGACGTGTTCACGCTGAAGTTCACCGACAACAACACCAACACCAAGCTGACCACGAACTTCACCGACACGCTCACGCCGGTCTTCCAGGAAGTGGTGTTGAAGTCGGGGTCCGGCGCCGTTGTGACCGCGACATTCGTCAACCTCAATCCGCAGGGACAGGACAGTCCCGGCAATTCCACGCCGATCGTCACCCGTATGCCCGGCCAGCCGCTGGTGCAAAGCCTCGATCTCGGCGGCAATGTGAAGACGGCGTTCGCGCTGACCGAGCGCGCGGACACCACGGGCGATACGACGCATACCGACACGGTCTCCGGCCGGATCACCTTCGTCGATCAAAACCTCGGCGACCGCCCGACGGTGTCGGTGAGCCTCGACGACGCGCCGAACTACGTCTACAAGAACGCCGGCCAGCAGGACGTCACCGGCTCGCTCTCCGCGCTCCAGAAGCAGGACATCGCGGCGACGCAGATCCAGATCAGTGTCGTTGCCGACAGCGCCAACAACAACAACGGCTCGGCGGTCTGGACCTACACGATCCCCGACAACGTCTTCGACTTCCTCGCCGCGGGCGAAACGCTGACGCTGACCTACAAGGTCCGCGTCGACACCAATTTCGCAGTCAACCCCGAGAGCAAGTTCGTCCCGATCACCATCACGATCACGGGAACGAACGACAAGCCCACCGTCGCGACGTCAGGTGGCACCGTCATCGAGAAAGTCGGGACCGGCAACGAGGCTCTGGACACCATCACGGGCACGGTCGCCTTTACCGACGTCGATCTGACGGACCGGCCGATCGTGAGCGCGGCGCTCTCGTCCACCCAGCCGTTCAAATATCTCGATGCGCAGGGCCACGATATCACCGCGACGCTGACGCCGGAGCAGCGCGCCGCGATCGCCGCCGTCGAGGTGCCGCTGACCGTGGTGCAGGGCGCCGGAAACGGCAACAACGGCTCGGCCACCTGGACCTACAGTGTTCCCGACCATCTCTTCGATTTCCTCGCCGAAGGCGAGACTCTAACCCTCAACTATGTGGTGCAGGTCGATGACGGCCACGGCGGCGTCGTCAGCACGCCGATCACCGTGTCCATCAACGGTGCGGACGTCAACGTCGAGGGCACCAACGACCTGCCGACAATCGTCGAAGATTCCACCACCCCGACAGGTGCGGTAACCGAGGATAGTGCGGCCACGCTCGCCGCCAACGGCACCATTACCTTCAACGACCCTGATCTCACGGACACCCACACCGCGAACTTCATCTTGAAGTCGACGATTTCGAGCGCGCATCTGCCCGGCTTCAGCGACGGCACGTCGCATGTCGGCACGTTCGCGCTTGATCCGGTCATTGAAAGTCCGGGCGTCAGCTCTCGGGGATCGGTGAAGTGGACCTTTACGCTCGACGATGACGATCCGGTGCTCCAGTCGCTGGCCAAGGGCCAGACCATCACTCAGATTTACACCGTCAAGGTCGACGATCATCACGGCGGGACGGTCACCCAGGACGTCACGGTCACCATCACCGGCACCAACGACGCGCCGACCATCACGAGCGATGCAGACGCGGCAGCGGGGGGCGTCACCGAGGATACCGGGGCGACGCTGTCGACCGGCGGCACGCTGGCGATCCAGGATCTCGACCTGATCGACACGCATACGGCGGAGGCGGTGTTCAAGTCGTCGGCGTCCAGCGCGCATTTGCCCGGCTTTGTGGAGGGGTCGACCAATATCGGGACCTTCACGATCGATCCGTCGGTGACGGAATCCAGCAGCGATACCGACAACGGCGCGACGCTGGGCTGGCATTTTACGCTCGACGACAACGACCCGGTGCTGCAGTCGCTGGCCAAGGGCCAGACCATCACCCAGGTTTATACCGTCACCTTTACCGACGATCACGGTGCGCAGGTTTTCCAGGACGTTACGGTCACCATCACCGGCACCAATGACGCGCCGACGGTGACCAGCAGTGCCGCGGACGGCGTTGGGGCAGTGACCGAGGACGCCAGCGGGACGCTGTCGATCGACGGCACGCTGGCGATTCAAGACCTCGATCTGATCGACACCCACACCGCGCAGTCCGTGTTCAAATCGTCGACATCGAGCGTGCATCTGCCGGGCTTTGCCGATGACACGCCGCTCGGTACGTTCACGATCGATCCGTCGGTGCACGAATTCAGCACCGATCCCGACAACGGTGCGACGCTGGGCTGGCATTTCAGCCTCGACAACAACGATGCGGTGCTGCAATCGCTGGCTCAGGGCCAGACCATCACCCAGGTTTACACCGTCACCTTCACCGACGATCACGGCGCGTACGTCTCGCAGGACGTGACCGTCACGATCAACGGCGCCAACGACGCGCCGACCATCACCAGCAGCGCCGCGGACGTGGCCGGCGCGGTGACCGAGAATGCCTGCGCGACGCTGTCGATCGACGGCACGCTGGCGATCCAGGATCTCGACCTGATCGACACCCACACGGCGGAGGCGGTGTTCAAATCGTCGACATCCAGCGCGCATCTGCCGGGCTTCGACGACGACACGCCGCTCGGCACTTTCACGATCGACTCCGCTGTCGCCGAGTTCAATACCGACACCGACAACGGTGCGACGCTGGGCTGGCACTTCACGCTCGACAACAACGATGCGGTGCTGCAGTCGCTGGCCGAAGGCCAGACCATCACCCAGGTCTACACCGTCACCTTCACCGACGACCACGGCGCGTACGTCTCGAAGGACGTGACCGTCACGATCAACGGCGCCAACGACGCGCCGACGATCACAAGCGATGCTAACGCGGCAACGGGCGCGGTCACGGAGGATGACGGTTCTTCGCTGACGACTGGCGGCACGTTGGCGATTCAGGACCTCGACCTGATCGACACTCACACGGCGCAGGCGGTGTTCAAGTCATCATCGGTCAGCTCGGCTCTGCCGGGTTTCGAGGACGACAGCACGAATATCGGCACCTTCACGATCGACACGGTGTCCGAATCCGGCAGCGATACGGATAATGGCGCGACATTGGGCTGGCACTTCACGCTGGACAACAGCGATCCGGTGCTGCAGTCGCTGGCGGAAGGGCAGACCATCACCCAAGTCTACACCGTCACCTTCACCGACGACCACAATGCGACCGTGAAGCAGGACGTGACCGTCACGATCACCGGCACCAACGATGCGCCGACGGTTTCCTATGTCACCTCGGACTACATGAACTTCGACGGCCAGACCATCGCGGTCGGCGACGTGCCGACAGTCGCCACCGATGGCGTGACGCTGGACGGCTGGGTGAACTGGAACGGGGGCACCGATCCCGGCCACGGCCAGATCCTGTTCTACAACGGCAACACCTCGACCACCGGCTTCGGTCTGCTCGGCACCGTCAACGTCGATGGTACCCTGGAGCTGCAGATTCTCGCGGGCGGCGTCGACATCGAGGATACCGGCATCGCGCTCACCGCCTCGCAATGGCACAACATCGCGCTGACCCACGACAGCGGCACCTTCACGCTCTATCTCGACGGAAACCTCGAATATTCGCAGTCATGGGGCGCCAACCCGATCGATGGCAGCCCGTCGAATCCGTCGGCGTCCTACATGATGATTGGCGCCGCGAGCGAGCCAGGCGCGGCGGGCTTTGGAGCGGAAGGCTTCTTCGGATCGATCGCCGACGTCAGCGTCTGGACCACCGCGCTCACGCAGGCGCAGATCCGGTCGATCGATTTCACCGCGCTCACCGGCAACGAGGCGAATCTGGCCGGGTATTATCGGCTGGCCGATGGCAGCGGGACCACGGCCGCCAATACGGTCAACCCCGCCAAGGGCCTCGCAATCGAGGGCGATGCGGATTGGGCGAGCGGCACCTCCGGGCCGGGCGGCGCCGTTGCCGATCTGTTGGAAACCAATGTCGGCCAGCTCTCGCATGGCGTGCTGGCGGTCTCCGACGTCGACGCGATCGATCACGTCACGGTGTCGGTCAGCCAGGTGCAGGTTACTCTCGACGGCGTGCCGCAATCCGGCAGCGTCGGCGGGCTGTCGCAGGCGGACCTGCTGAACTATCTCTCCGTTCCGTCCGGCGACATCCTCGACGGCACGGCTACCCATGCTCAGTTTACGTGGCAGTTCAATTCGGGCAGCCAGGCCTTCGATTTCCTCTCCGCCGGCCAGACGCTGTCGCTGCAATACACCATCGTTCCGTCGGATGCTGATGGCGCTGGCACGAGTGCAGTCGTCACCGTCAACATCGCCGGCACCAACGACGCGCCGACCCTGTCCGATCTCCACATCGGTCCGCTCACGGACACCGCCGCGGCCGACAGCTTCTCCGATCTCACCGGCCAATTGTCCGGAACCGATGCCGACAGCTGCGAGACGACGACGCTGACCTATGCCGTCCTCAATTCAGATCACCATGCGGTGACGACGGCCTCAGGACTGTACGGGACGCTGACGGTCAATTCCGACGGCAGCTACAGCTACGTTCCGAACGCTGCTGCGATCAACGCGCTGCCGGACGGATCGTATGGCGACACGTTCACGGTCCAGACGACGGACGTGCATGGTGCGGCCGGCACGGCAACGCTCACAGTGGACGTCACCGGCACGAACGACGCGCCCGTGATCGACGTCGACCAGATCAGCGTCATGCAGGAAGGCGACCAGGTTTTCGTCCACGGCATGTCCGCCACCGACGCCGACGCTGCCGCCGATGAAACCTTCACGCTCGCTGCGACCGCGGATTCGGGCACCTATGTGGACCCCGCATCGACGTCCGACACCTTGGCCAACGTCAATTCCGCGCTCCAGGAGTTGACATACACCGAGCCGAGCCAGAGCGCGCCCGCGACGGACAAAGTCGTGGTCACGGTGACCGACGGACACGGTGCGAGCGATACGGTCAACCTCATCTTCAACCTGACCGAGCAAGGTCCGGTGACCCTCGCCAGCACAGACGGCAAGGATGTGCTGTTCGGGACCGGCTATCAGGATCAGTTCGTGTTCGAGGCCAATTCGAATCACGATGTGATCGTGAATTTCACGCCCGATGAGGACCACATCAGCCTGTCGGCCGCCGTGGCGAGCAACATCGACGCCGCATGGATCACGCAGCACGTGGCGGCCTCGCCGGCAAATTCCGCGGACACCCTGATCACGATCGATGCCGCTGACACCATTCTCCTGAAAGGTGTCAACGCCAACAATCTCCACGCGAGCGACTTCATCGTTCATTCCTGACGCTTTTGGGCGGGGCCGATCGTCTGTACACCGGATCGGAGCTGCCGCTCGCCGTCAAAGCGTGATATTCAACCAGCATGAAGCGTCTCAAGATCCTGCGGCGGTGGTTTGCCCGGAAGCTGGGCTTCGCGCGGCTGATGTGCCTTGCGCTGCTGGTCGTGTTTGCCGGCGCTCGCCTCTGGGATCCGCCGCCGATCCAGGAATTGCGGCTGCGCACCTTCGATATGTTCCAGCTGATCGACCCGCGCCACAAGGCGGCGCGGCCGGTCGTCATCGTCGACATCGACGACAAGAGCCTTGCGAGGCTCGGGCAGTGGCCGTGGCCGCGCACGCGGATCGCCGATCTGATTCAGAACCTCACCGGCAGCGGCGCGGTGGCGATCGGCTTCGACGTGGTGTTCTCCGAACCCGACCGGCTCAACCCGGATCTGGTTGCGAGCCAGATGCGCTATCTGGACGATGCCACCCGAGCCAAGCTGCGTGAGCTGCCGAGCAACGACCAGGTCCTCGCCGACGCCATCAAGCGCTCGCGCGTCGTGCTGGGCGAGACCGGGCTTCCAGAGGTCTTGTCAGAACTCGATAAATCGCTTCCGTTCACGGGCGTGGCGACGGTCGGGGAGGAGGGGGCCGAGCGCTTCCTGTTCGAATTCCCCGGCCTGCTCCGCAACGTGCCGATCATCGAAAAGACAGCCGCCGGCCGCGGCTTGTTCTCGATCCGGACCGAGCGTGATGGATTGATCCGCCGCGTGCCGATGATCATGCGCGCCCAGGGCAACATCATGCCCTCGCTCAGCCTCGAGATCCTGCGCGTCGTCACCGGCACGCCGACATTGCTGGTCCGCACGGACAAGGCGGGCATCAGGTCGATCCGCCTCAAAGGCGTGGAAGTTCCGACCGACAAGAACGGTCAGCTCTGGGTGCACTATGCGCGCCGGGATCCTTCGATCTACGTTTCCGCGGTCGACGTGCTCGACAACAGCGTGCCGGCTTCCAGGCTTGCCGGTAAGCTGGTGCTGGTCGGCACCTCCGCGGGCGGGTTGAACGACATCAAGACCACGCCGGTATCCCGGGCCATGCCGGGGGTCGAGATCCATGCCCAGGTGCTGGAGAGCGTGCTGAGCGGCGCGGTGATCTCTCAGCCGAACTACGCGCTGGGCGTCGAATTGCTCGCCGCGCTCGTCATCGGCCTGCTCGTCATCATCTTCACGCCGAACCTCGGACCGGTGCGCCTGGTGCTCGCGGGTGCGACCTTCGCCGCCATCCTGGTCGGAGTGTCCTGGTTCTTCTATGCGCAGTACCGCTACCTCATCGACTTCACCTATCCGCTGCTTTCGACCACGGCGGTCTATCTGACGCTGATCTTCGCCAGCTTCGTGCGCGAGCAGCGCCAGCGCGTGCAGATCCGCGGGCAGTTCGCGCAATATATGTCGCCGGTGCTGGTCGAGCAGCTGGCCCAGTCGCCGGAGAAGCTGGTGCTCGGCGGCGAGGAGCGCGAGATGACGATCATGTTCTCGGACGTGCGCGGCTTCACCACGATCTCGGAGAGCTACAAGCATGATCCTCAAGGCCTGATCGCGCTGATGAACCGCTTTCTGACGCCGCTGACCGACGTGATCATCGAGCGCAAGGGCTATATCGACAAATACATGGGCGACGCCATCATGGCGTTCTGGAACGCGCCGCTCGACGATGCCGAGCACGAGATCAACGCCTGCGAGGCGGCGATCCAGATGCTGGAGCAGATCGACGCAGTCAACAAGGAGCGTGAGGAGGAGGCCGCCGAGGGTGGCCATGTCTATATTCCGCTCAATGTCGGCATCGGCCTCAACACCGGCATCGGCGTCGTCGGCAACATGGGCTCCGATCTGAAGAAGAACTATTCGGTGCTCGGCGACAGTGTGAACCTCGCCTCGCGCCTGGAAGGCCAGTCGAAGGAATACGGCTTTCCGATCATCGTGGGATCCAGAACCGCGCTCGCCGCCAAGGACAAGTTCGCGATCCTCGAGCTCGACTTCATCATGGTCAAGGGCAAGACCGAGCCGGAGGTGATCTACGCCATCGCCGGCCGTGAGGACGTGATGCATTCCGGCGCCTTCCAGCGCCTGCGCAACATCACCATCGAGATGCTCGGCTGCTACCGGGGCCGCGACTGGCAGGGCGCGCTGGATGCGATCGAACGCGGCCGCCGCAGCGAAGACGCCGACACGCTTGAAAAGCTGTTCAAGCTCTATGAGGCCCGCATCAAGGATTTCCAACTCAATCCACCGGCCGAGGGCTGGACCGGAGCGTATGCGCTGCTGACGAAGTAGGGCGCCGCGTCGTCGCTCCCGTAGGATGGGCAAAGGCGCAAAGCGCCGTGCCCACCATTTCTCTCATCGCGCTCTGATGGTGGGCTTCGCTCTTCGAGCTACGGCGGACAAGTCGCTTTGCCCACCCTACGGCAGCGGTGTCCGGCGCTCCCCCCTCACTCCATCCCGATCGTCGTCAAATCCTGAAACCAGTGCTGCGCCTGCACGAACTGCTTCACTTTCGGCGACAGCGCGTGCGGGTTGGTGTCGTGGACGACCCAGACCAGCGCGGCATCGTCCACGATCAGCGCATGCGCCTGTGCCAGCAGCTCGTCCTGTTTGGCGGCATCGAAGGTTTGCTTGGCCTTGTCGATCAGCGCGTCGACCTCAGGGTTCTTGTAGCCGCCCCAGTTGACGCCAACGGGCGCGATCTGGCCTGAATGGAAGAAGCGGACGATGGCGTAAAGCGGATCCGACGTGACATAGGCGATGTTGTTGGCGGTGATGCCGGCGTTGATCTCGTCGGCCGCGCCCTTGCGCCAGTGCGTGTAGAGCGTCTCGAGCTCGACCACCTTGAAGTCGATGTCGATGCCGATCTCCTTGAAGCTCTGCTGCAAGAATTCGTTCATCGGCAGCGACAGCATCTGACCGGTGCCGCCCTGCGCGATGATGAAGGTCGCCTTCAGCGGTTTTGCTTTTGAATAGCCGGCCTCCTCGACCAGCTTCTTCGCCGCAGCGAGATCGTATTTCAGCTCGAAGCTCGGCTTGCCAAACCATGGGCTTGACGAGTCGACCTGGCCCTTGGCGGGTTTCGCGAGGCCATTCATCAAGCCCACCACCGCTTCGCGGTCGATCGCGAGATTCAGCGCTTTGCGCAGGCGGATATCGGTCCAGGGCGAGCCCGGCAGCACGCTGAGATGATAATTCCAGACATGAGGCGTGACGTTGTCGACGAGCTTCATGCCCGCGGCCTTGAGCTGCGGCACGGCATCCGGTGCCGGCGTCTCGATCAGATCGACTTGCCCCGCAAGCAGCGCATTGGTGCGCGCCAGCGCTTCCGGCATCGGCACCAGCACGATCTTGTCGGCCTTGGGAATGCGCTTCTTGTTCCAATAGTCCGGATTCTTGGAGAGCTCAGCGAGCTCGCGCGGCACCAGTTTTGTCAACTTGAACGGGCCGGTACCGGAAGGCTGGCTGGCGAACTTGTCCCAATCCTTGCCGAGCTTGTCGTATTGCGCGGGGCTCGACACCAGGAACCACAGCATCTGATAGGGGAAGAAGGAATCGACCGTCTTGGTGGTGATCTCAACCGTGAAATCGTCGATCTTGGCGTAGCTTGCGACCGATGGCAGGCGGGTCTTCACCTGCGCGCTCTGCCGCTTGTCGAATTGCGGCGCCTTGTCGTTGAGCACCTTGTCCAGATTCCAGATCACCGCATCGGCATTGAACTCGCTGCCGTCGTGAAATTTGACGCCCTTACGAAGCGTGAAGCGCCATTTGGTCTTGTCGGCATCGTCGACCTTCCACTCGGTCGCCAGACCCGGCACCAGCTTGCCGGGACGGTCGGCGACGTCCATCTCCCAGGCCACCAAGGGATCGTAGATCGTGTACGCGGTGAACTGATAGGCGCCGGCGCCGCGATCGGGCTGCCCCGTCGTCAGCGGGATATCCGCCATCGAGATGCCGTAGCGCACCACCGTTTCGGCGCGCGCCGAGATTGCGGACAACGCCAGCGCAAGCACGGCGAGACAAGTCGATAATCGAAGACCCATGGCCCAAAGCTCCCAACGGAATTTCGGAGCCGAACCTGCAATCTTGATGCCAGAATAGGCAGCGCAATGCGCTTACCCGCGCGCGGGCCACAAGGACTTGTCGTCGCAGTGACAAATGGCAGAATAAGTTTCTCTTTGGCATAGCCATTGCATACGATTGCATCAAAAATAGTCATCGAAGCCGGAAAAGGATTGAGGCGATGCTTACTAAGAAGAACACGCGCGCGGCATTGATCGCGGTGCTCGCTCTAACGACTGCCGCTGCATGGCCGCGCGTCGCCAGCGCGGAGACCGTGCTGCGCATCGGCATGACCGCTGCCGATATTCCGCGCACCCTGGGCCAGCCGGATCAGGGTTTTGAAGGCAATCGCTTCACCGGCCTCACCATGTATGACGCGCTGACCGGCTGGGACCTGTCCTCCGCCGACAAGGCGAGCGTGGTCATTCCCGGCCTTGCCACCGAGTGGAAGGTCGATGATGTCGACAAGACCAAGTGGGTCTTCAAGCTACGCCCCGGCGTGACTTTCCACGACGGCTCGCCGTTCAATGCTGACGCCGTGGTGTGGAACGTCGAGAAGGTCTTGAAGCAGGATGCGCCGCAATTCGACGCCAGCCAGGTCGGCGTCACGGCCTCGCGCATGCCGACGCTGGCCTCCGCCAAGAAGATCGACGATATGACGGTCGAGCTCACCACCAAGGAGCCCGACAGCTTCCTGCCGATCAACCTCACCAATTTGTTCATGGCGAGCCCGGGGAAGTGGCAGCATTTCTATGACAAGGCGGAAGGGGCTGATGCCAAGGCCAAATCGCAGGCCGCATGGACTGCGTTTGCCAAGGACGCCGCGGGCACCGGTCCGTGGAAAATGGCGAGCTTCACGCCGCGCGAGCGGCTCGAGCTCGTGAAGAACGCGAGCTATTGGGACAAGGCGCGTGTGCCCAAGGTCGACAAGATGGTGCTCTTGCCGATGCCGGAGGCAAACGCGCGCACCGCGGCGCTGCTCTCCGGACAGGTCGATTGGGTCGAGGCACCTGCGCCGGACGCGCTGCCCGAATTGAAGCAGCGCGGCTTCAAGCTCTACGCCAATGAGCAGCCCCATGTCTGGCCGTGGCAGTTCTCGCGCATCGAGGGTTCGCCCTGGAACGACATCCGCGTGCGCAAGGCAGCGAATCTCTGCATTGATCGCGAAGGCCTCAAGGACGGCCTGCTCGCCGGCCTGATGGTGCCCGCGACCGGCACCTTCGAGCCCGGCCATCCCTGGCGCGGCAAGCCAGCCTTCGAGATCAAGTATGACAAGGCAGCTGCGCAAAAGCTGATGCAGGAGGCCGGTTTCGGCCCCAACAAGAAGCTGACGGTAAAGACGCAGACCTCCGCCTCGGGCTCGGGCCAGATGCAGCCTTTGCCGATGAACGAATATCTCCAGCAGGCCCTCGCCGAGTGCTATTTCGATGTGAAGCTCGATGTCATCGAATGGAATACGCTGTTCACCAACTGGCGCCGCGGCGCCAAGGACCCCAGCGCCAACGGCGCCAACGCGACCAACGTCACCTATGCGGCAATGGATCCGTTCTTCGCGCTGGTGCGCTTCCTGCAGTCGGGCATGGCGGCGCCGGTTTCGAACAATTGGGGTTTCATCAACGAGCCCAAGTTCGACGAGCTGGTGAAGAAGGCGCGCCAGACCTTCGACCCCGCCGCGCGTGACGCCGCGCTCGCCGAGCTGCACGCGGCTTCGGTCGACGATGCGGCCTTCCTCTACGTCGCCCACGACGTCGGCCCGCGCGCCATGAGCCCGAAGGTGACAGGCGTCGTACAGCCGAAGAGCTGGTTCATCGACTTCTCGCTGGTGTCGATCGCGCAGTAGTCTATCGGCTTGCTCAGTGCACCCTCTCCCCCTGTGGGAGAGGGTGGCTTCGCGACAGCGAAGCCGGGTGAGGGGTCTCTCTCCGCGGGAGCTGACCCCTCCATCGATGCAATAATCTCCGCGGATAGAACCCCTCATCCGGCGCTTCGCGCCACCTTCTCCCACAAGGGGAGAAGGGAAGAAAAAGAAACAACGTGCTCGCCTATATCGCCAGACGCATTGTCTATGTCATTCCGATCGTCATCAGCGTGGCGCTGGTGTGCTTCCTGCTCGTGCACATCACGCCTGGCGATCCGCTGGTCGCCGTGCTGCCGGCCGACGCCTCGCAGGAGCTTGCCGCGCAGCTGCGTACCGCCTATGGCTTCGACCGCCCGCTGCCGGTGCAGTTCGGGCTTTGGTTGCTCCGCGCCCTTCATGGCGACCTCGGCAATTCCATCGCCACCGGCCGCCCCGTGCTTGCCGAAGTCATGCGCGCGGTCGGCAACACCGTCACGCTGGCGATCGCCGCCGCGATCATCGGCTTCACCATGGGCATCCTGCTCGGCCTGATCGCCGGCTATTTCCGCGAGACCTGGATCGACAAGGTCGCGACCTCCTTTGCCATCGCCGGCGTCTCCGTGCCGCATTACTGGCTCGGCATGGTGCTCGTCATCATCTTCTCGGTGCAGCTGAACTGGCTGCCCGCGGTCGGTGCCGGGCCGAACGGCTCCAACTCCTGGGCCTGGGACTGGGACCACCTGAAATATCTCGTATTGCCGGCGATTACGACGTCGGTGATTCCGATGGGCATCGTCACCCGCACCGTGCGTGCGCTCACCGGTGATATCCTCAGCCAGGACTTCGTCGAGGCCTTGCGCGCCAAGGGTCTGCACGAGCGCGGCGTATTCCGCCACGTCATCAAGAATGCCGCCCCCACCGCACTCGCCGTGATGGGGCTTCAACTCGGCTATATGCTCGGCGGCTCGATCCTGATCGAGACTGTGTTCTCCTGGCCGGGCTCGGGCTTCCTGCTCAACTCGGCGATCTTCCAGCGCGATCTGCCGCTGCTGCAGGGCACGATCCTGATCCTGGCGCTGTTCTTCGTCTTCCTCAATCTCCTGGTCGACATCGCGCAAGCCGCGATCGACCCGCGTATCAAGCGGGGCTAGCGGGATGAGCGAGCTTCCATTGTCTGCGACCAGCGACGCCGCGCTCCAGGCCGCGCCCGCGACCAAGGCGCGCGGTTATTGGGCGACCGTCGGCCGCCGCATCACGCGCGACAAGGTCAGCATGGCCTGCGCGCTGGTGCTGCTGCTGATCTTCCTCTCGGCGATCCTCGCGCCATGGCTGGGTCTGGAGGATCCCTACAAGGGCTCGATGATCCGCCGCCTGCGCCATATCGGCACCGCGGGCTACCCGCTCGGGACCGACGAGCTCGGCCGCGACATGCTGGCGCGGCTGATCTATGGCGGACGGCTGTCGCTGGTCATCGGCATCCTGCCCGTGATCCTCGCCTTCTGCATCGGCACCTCGCTCGGCCTCGTTGCCGGCTATGTCGGCGGCAAGCTCAACACGGCGATTATGCGCACGATCGACGTGTTCTATGCCTTCCCGTCGGTGCTGCTGGCGATCGCGATCTCCGGCGCACTCGGGGCCGGTATCCTCAATTCCATCGTGTCGTTGACGGTGGTGTTCGTGCCGCAGATCACCCGCGTCGCCGAGAGCGTCACGACGGGCGTGCGCAACATGGATTTCGTCGAGGCCGCGCGTGCCTCCGGCGCCGGGCCCTTCACCATCATGCGCGTGCACATTCTCGGCAACGTGCTGGGGTCGATTTTCGTCTATGCCACCAGTCTCATTTCAGTCTCGATGATCCTGGCCGCCGGTCTTTCCTTCCTCGGTCTCGGCACCAAGCCGCCGGAGCCGGAATGGGGGTTGATGCTGAACACCTTGCGGACCGCGATCTACGTCAATCCCTGGGTCGCAGCATTGCCGGGCGCGATGATCTTCGCGGTCTCGATCTGCTTCAATCTGCTCTCGGACGGCCTGCGCAGCGCCATGGACATCAGGAACTAGGCCATGAGCGAGAACAATACATCCGTCGAAATGCTGGAGCAGGTCGAGGACGTCGGCGGCGTCGCGCAGCCGCTGCTGCAGGTCAACGGGCTGACCAAGCATTTTCCGGTGCGTGGCGGGCTGTTCGCCGCCAAACGAACCGTGCGCGCCGTTGACAGTGTCTCCTTCACTGTTGCCAAGGGCGAGACCGTCGGCATCGTCGGCGAATCCGGCTGCGGCAAGTCGACCACGGCGCGGCTGCTGATGCATCTGATGCCGCGCGATACCGGCGACATCATCTATGACGGCATGACCGTGGGGCAGTCGCTGTCGCTGCGCGAGCTGCGCCGGGGCATGCAGATGGTGTTCCAGGACTCCTACGCCTCGCTCAATCCGCGCCTGACGATCGAGGAATCGATCGCGTTCGGCCCCAAGGTCCACGGCATGGCCGACGGCGCGGCGCGCACCCTCGCGCGCGAGCTGCTCGGCAAGGTCGGTCTTCGCCCGGAAAATTTCGCGAGCCGCTATCCGCACGAGATCTCCGGCGGTCAGCGCCAGCGGGTCAACATCGCGCGAGCACTGGCGTTGTCGCCAAGGCTGGTGATCCTGGATGAAGCCGTCTCCGCGCTCGACAAATCCGTCGAGGCGCAGGTGCTCAATCTCCTGGCCGATCTCAAGCGCGAGTTCGGCCTGACCTATCTGTTCATCAGCCACGACCTCAACGTCGTCCGCTACATCTCGAATCGCGTGCTGGTGATGTATCTCGGCGAGGTCGTCGAGCTGGGTCCGGTCGACCAGGTCTGGGATAGTCCAGCGCATCCCTACACGCGCGCACTTCTTGCTGCGATGCCGTCCTCCGACCCCGACAGGCGCACCGAGACGCCGCCGATCACGGGCGATCCGCCCAATCCGATCGATCCGCCCTCGGGTTGCCGCTTCCACACCCGTTGCCCGTTTGCGGAGCCGCTCTGCGCAAATGCGACACCAAAGCTCACCGCGCTCGATAGAATGGGCCACGAGGCCGCGTGCTACATGGCGATACCGGGTTCAGGCCATAGCCGAGCGCCCAGGGAGAAGACCGCATGACGAGACCGACACCGAAAGAGATCAAGCCGATCGCGCAAATCGCCGGCGTCGCTGTGGATGACGAGATCGCGACGCGCATCTCAAATTCCATCGGACCTGCCTTCGAAGGCTTCGAGGCCATCGCCGGCACGCTTCCGTTCGACCTCGAGCCCGCGCTTTATCCGATCGCGCAGACGCAGAAGGTCTCGAAATGAGCACCGAGCCTGCATTGATGACGCTCACCGAGGTCGCGCGCGCGATCGCGATGAAGCAGGTGTCCTCGCATGAGGTCACGCGCGCGCTGCTGCACCGCATCGCGCAGTGGCAGCCGCATCTCAACGCCTTCATGTCGGTCGAGGCCGAGGCAGCATTGAAGGCGGCCGAAGCCGCCGATTCCGAGCTCGCCAAGGGCAATGTCCGCGGACCCCTGCATGGCGTGCCGCTCGCGCACAAGGACATGTATTACGACACGGGTCACGTCGCGACCTGCGGCTCGCTGATCCGCCGCGACTTCGTGCCAACCGTCACGTCCACCGCCCTGCAGCGGCTGAAGGATGCCGGACAGGTGCGCCTCGGCACGCTGCACCTCGCCGAATTCGCCTACGGCCCGACCGGTCACAACGCCCATTACGGCCCGGTGCGCAATCCCTGGAACGTCGCCCATATCACCGGCGGGTCCTCATCCGGCTCCGGTTCGGCGGTTGCCGCGCGGCTGACCTATGCGGCGCTCGGCTCCGACACAGGCGGCTCGATCCGCATGCCCGCGCATTTTTGCGGCGTCACCGGCCTCAAGACCACCGTCGGGCGCGTCAGCCGCGCCGGCGCGATGCCGCTGTCGCAATCGCTCGACACGGTCGGCCCCCTCGCACGGACTGCCGAGGATTGCGCGCTGCTGCTGGCCTTGATGGCCGGCGCCGACCCCGCGGATTCGACCTGCAGCCACGAGCCGCTGTCGGATTATGTCGCTGCGACCAAGGGCTCGCTGAAGGGCCTCAAGATCGGCGTGCCCGCATCCTTTTATGTCGACGATCTCGACGGCGAGGTCGCGCGCGTGCTGGACGAGACCATCGCGCTGCTCAAGCGCGAGGGCGCCGACATCGTCAAGGTCGAGCTGCCGGACCAGCGGCAATTGTCCTCGGCGAGCCAGCTCGTGCTCGCCGCCGAAGCTGCCGCCTTCCACAAGCGGTGGATGATCGAGCGTCCGCAGGATTATGGCCCGCAAGTGCTGATGCGGCTTCAGAACGGTCTCGCCGTTCCCGCCATCACCTATCTGGAGGCGATGCGCTGGCGCGGCCCGGCGCTCGCCGCCCACAACGCGGCGACCGCAAGCGTCGATGCGGTGATCGCACCGGCCTCGCCGGTGCCGGCGCCGACGATGGAGGAGAGCGATGTCGGCGGCGGCCCGAATGCACCGGCCATGGTGCAGCGCCTGACCCTGTTCACCCGCCCGGTGAACTATCTCGGCCTGCCGTCGCTCACCGTACCGTCCGGCTTCACCAAAAGCGGCCTGCCGGTCGGCATGCAACTGATCGGCCGCTCCTTCGATGAAGCGACCCTGCTCACCATCGGCGCCGCCTTCCAGCGCGTCACCGACTATCACGATCGATTGCCGAAACTGCCGTCATGACCAACCTCGTCGAGATCTCAGGCCTTAACATCCGCTTCACCGGCGAGCGCACGGTCTATGCCGTGAACGATCTGAGCCTCTCGCTCGGGACCAGCGAGGTGCTGGGCCTGCTCGGCGAGTCCGGCTCTGGCAAGAGCGTGACACTGCGTGCCTTGATGCGGCTATTGCCGAAGAAGCGCACGCAGATTTCGGGCAAGGTCAACGTGATGGGCCGCGACGTGCTCGCCATGAACGATGAGGAATTGTCGTCATTCCGCGGCCAGACCGTCTCGATGATCTTCCAGGAGCCGGCATTGGCGCTCGATCCGGTCTACACCATCGGGGCGCAGATCGCCGAAAGCGTGGTGCGCCACGAAGGCAAGAGTTACGCGGAGGGCAGGGCGCGGGCGCTGGAGATGCTCGAGGTCGTGCGCATCCCCTCCGCCAAGCGGCGGCTGGACGCCTATCCGCACGAGATGTCCGGCGGCATGCGGCAGCGCGCCATGATTGCGCTGGCGCTGGCCTGCCGGCCAAAAATCCTGCTGGCGGACGAGCCGACCACGGCGCTCGACGCCACCGTGCAGATCCAGATCCTGTTGCTGCTGCGCGAGTTGCAGCGCGAGTTCGGCATGTCCGTCATCTTCGTCACCCACGACATCGGCGTCGCCATCGAGATCTGCGACCGCGTGGCGGTGATGTATGCCGGCCAGATCGTGGAGCAGGGTAGCTTGCGCGACATCGTCCGCAGCCCGGTGCATCCCTACGCCAAGGGCCTGCTCGCCTCGACCATCCACGGCGCCAAGCGGGGGCAACGCCTCGAAACCATCCCCGGCACGCCGCCCTCGCTGGGCGAAAAGCCCCACAACTGCTCCTTCGCCCCGCGCTGTTCGGCGGCCCAGCCTCGTTGCCTGGAGCAATTGCCTGCGAACGTGGAGGTCGGGCCGGGCCGGGCGGCGCGATGCGTGCTGGCGGAGCAGGCGGCCGCAGTATCGTAACACCCACTTGAAATTTTTCTGCGACAACACCGACTTGGCTACTGTGCATGGGGTTGTTTTCGGCTTTTTCTCTTCCCAGCCGCCACCAGCCGCCGGGGAACAGCATTCACACCCCATTCATCCCGGTTCCCGTTCCATGGCTCCGTTCACGGAGAGGGACCTCACTTATGTACATTTCCAACGAAGGCCTGCTTGTCATCCTGTTTGTCGGCCTGGTGGCCGGCTGGCTCGCCGGCAAGGTGGTGCGCGGGACCGGGTTCGGCATCATCGGCGACATCGTGGTCGGCATCGCCGGCGCGCTGGTGGCGAGCTTCCTGTTTCCGAAGCTCGGCATTCGTCTCGGCACGGGCCTGGTGTCGGAGATCGTCTATTCCGCCATCGGCGCGGTCATCCTGCTGCTGGTGGTGCGGCTGGTGCGTGGCGGCGGCCGGTTCTAGCCCGCGCTCGGCGGATCGGAACTTTTGGGCTCTCGCTTTTCCGGGAAGAGCCTGAAAGCCCGCAAGAAAAAGCCGCAAGCCTGTGAAATTCCGGACTTGCGCACAATGCTATCAGGGGTAGATGTGGCTCATGGAGGCCTGGATTAGGTCGACTGCGTTGGACGGGCGGAAAACGCGATGTTAATCCGGGTCAAGTACTCCTGATTTTGCCTTTGAAATCAGGGGCTTTGCCTCTCACCGGAAAGAGATCAGACTGATGGCAGCCATCCCTGGCGTCCGCCGTTCAGAGCTCGGTGACGCCTTGCGCGCTTGTCGCACGGCGTTCGTCGGCGTCGGCTTGATGAGCTGCATGATCAACCTGCTCTATCTGACCGGGTCGATCTTCATGCTGGAGGTCTACGACCGGGTGCTGCCGAGCCGCAGCATTCCCACCCTTGTCGGCCTCATCATCCTCGCCAGCTTCCTCTACATGGCGCAGGGCGTGCTCGACATGATCCGCAATCGGATCCTGGGGCGGGTCGGCACCGCGCTCGATGAAGCCCTCAACAAGCGCGTGTTCGACACCATCGTGCGCCTGCCGCTCCTGGTCGGCAGCCGCAACGAAGGTCTCCAGCCGCTGCGTGATCTCGACAACGTCCGCTCCTTCCTCGGCGGCATGGGCCCGAGCGCGTTCTTCGATCTGCCCTGGCTGCCGCTCTATCTCGCCATCTGCTTCGCCTTCCACGTCATGATCGGCGTCACCGCGCTGATCGGCGCCATCATCCTGGTCGGCCTGACGCTGGTCACCGAGTTCATGTCGCGCCAGCCGGCGCGCGAGGCGATGGGCCTTGCCGCCCAGCGCAACGATCTCGCCCAGGCCAGCCGCCGCAACGCCGAAGTCATGGTCTCGATGGGCATGGCCGGTCGGATGAACCAGCGCTGGAGCGAGACCAACGAAAAATATCTCGCTGGCAATCAGCGTGCGAGCGACGTCGCCGGCGGTCTCGGCGCGGTCGCAAAGGTGCTGCGCATGATGCTGCAATCGGCCGTGCTCGCGGTCGGCGCCTATCTCGTCATCCACCAGGAGGCGACCGCCGGCATCATCATTGCCGGCTCGATCCTCTCCGCCCGCGCGCTTGCACCCGTCGATCTCGCCATTGCGCACTGGAGATCCTTCGTCGCAGCACGCCAGAGCTGGCATCGCCTCACCCGCCTGTTGGAGCAGATGCCGGCGCAGACGATGCCGACCCAGTTGCAGGCGCCCACGAGCCGGCTCTCGGTCGAAGGCGTCGCCATGGTGCCGCCCGGCGACCAGCGCCTCATCGTGCAGGACATCACCTTCGCGCTCGCCGCGGGCAACGGCCTCGGCGTGATCGGCCCGAGCGGCTCCGGCAAGTCGTCATTGATCCGCGCGCTGGTCGGGGTCTGGCAGCCGGTGCGCGGCAAGGTGCGGCTCGACGGCGCGGCGCTCGATCAATGGTCATCCGACATGCTCGGCCGGCACATCGGCTATCTGCCGCAGGACGTCGAATTGTTCGGCGGCACCATCGCGCAGAACATCAGCCGGTTCGACCCCGAGGCGACGTCCGACGGCATCATCGCGGCGGCAAAAGAAGCCGGCGTGCACGAGATGATCATCAAGATGCGCGAGGGCTACAACACCCAAGTCGGCGAGCAGGGCGCGGCGCTTTCCGCAGGCCAGGCGCAGCGCGTGGCGCTGGCACGTGCGCTCTATGGCAATCCCTTCCTGATCGTGCTCGACGAGCCCAACTCCAATCTCGACACCGAAGGCGATGAGGCGCTGACCCGCGCCGTCCGTGCCGCGCGCGAGCGCGGCGCCATCGTCGTCGTGGTGGCGCACCGCCCGATCGGCGTCGAGGCGGTCGACCAGGTCCTGGTGCTGCGCGACGGCCGCATGCAGGCGTTCGGCCCGAAGGAGCAGGTGCTCGCCCAGGTGCTGCAGCCGCGCGTGACGCCGCCGGCACCGATCAAGATCGTCAGCGAAGGCGGAGTGGCCAAGCCATGAGCACGATGGCCATCGGCGGCCCGAAGCCTGCCGCGAAGAAGACCGTCCGTGAATCCATCAAGTTTCACCTGATCCTCGGCCTCGTGATCGTGCTGGTCCTGGTCATCGGTCTCGGCGGCTGGGCGTCGACCGTGCTGATCTCGGGCGCGCTGATTGCGCCGGGGCAGATCGTGGTCGAATCCAACGTCAAGAAGGTGCAGCACCCGACCGGCGGCGTGGTTGGCGAGGTGCGTGCCCGCGACGGCGACCTGGTCAAGGCCGGCGACATCGTGGTGCGGCTCGACGACACCGTCACCAAAGCGAACCTTGCCATCGTCACCAAGAATCTCGACGCCGCGCAGGCGCGCGCGGCGCGATTGCAGGCCGAGCAGCGCGGTGTCGACAGAATCGAATTTCCGCAGGCCCTGCTCGATCGCGCCATCGATCCTGACGTCAAGCTGCTGCTCTCCGCCGAAACCAAGCTGTTCGACGTCCGCGTCAATGGCCGCACCGGACAGAAGGCGCAACTCCGCGAGCGCATCACGCAGCTCAACGAGGAAATCTCGGGCCTCAGCGCCCAGGAGAAGGCCAAGGACCAGGAGATCTCGCTGGTGCAGAACGAGCTCACCGGCGTGCGGGAGCTCTACGACAAGCGTCTGGTGCAGATCTCGCGCCTGACCCAGCTCGAACGCGACTCGGCACGCCTCAACGGCGAGCGCGCGCAGTACATCGCCTCGCGCGCCCAGGCCAAGGGCAAGATCACCGAGACCGAGCTGCAGATCATCCAGGTCGACAAGGACGTGGTGAGCGAAGTCTCCAAGGACCTGCGCGAGACCAACGACAAGATCGGCGAACTGATCGAGCGGAAGGTCGCCGCCGAAGACCAGCTTCGCCGCATCGACATTCGCGCGCCGCAGGACGGCATGGTGCTGCAATCGACGGTGCACACCGTCGGCGGCGTCATCACCGCCGGTGATGCGCTGATGCTGATCGTGCCGCAGGCCGACGATCTCCAGGTCGAGGCCAAGGTCAATCCGGTCGACATCGACAAGCTCCAGATCGGCCAGAAGACGCTGCTGCGCCTCTCCGCCTTCAACCAGCGCACCACGCCGGAGCTCAACGGCCTCGTCAGCCGCGTCTCGCCCGACGTCACCACCGACCAGCGCACCGGTCAGAGCTACTACACCATCCGCGTCTCGATGCCGGCCGAAGAGATCGCCCGCCTGGGCGACGTCAAGATGATTCCCGGCATGCCCGTGGAAGCCTTCGTCCAGACCGGCGACCGCACCATGCTGTCCTATCTGATGAAGCCGCTGCACGACCAGCTGATGCGCGCGTTCCGCGAAAAGTGACGCGCAAAAGCGCGTCATCCCGGAGCGCGCCTAGCGCGCATCCGGGATCTCGCGCGGCACATTCGGTCTCGTAGGGTGGGCAAAGGCGCGAAGCGCCGTGCCCACCATTCTTTGCACGCAATCAAGATGGTGGGCACGCTTCGCTTTGCCCACCCTACGGCACCGCCTTCTTTGCTATAGTTCGACTCGAGCCTCAGCAACCCGGCGGTCGACCCATGCAATCTCTCCCCTCCATCGCCACCGAATCCTTCTCCGACGCGTCCCTCGCCGTTGCCCGCCTGGAAGAGATCTACGAGCGCAACACGAAGTTTCTGCGCGACCGGTTCGAGGCCTATGTCAACGGCGAGGCGATCACGACGCGGGTGCGGGCCTACTATCCCTTCGTCCGCGTCACCACCGCAACGCATGCGCGGCTGGATTCGCGCCTGGCCTATGGCTTCGTCGCCGGCCCCGGCGTGCACGAGACCAGCGTCACGCGGCCGGATCTGTTCCGCAGCTATCTCGTCGAACAGATCGGGCTGCTGATCCAGAACCATGGCGTGCCCGTCGAGATCGGGGAATCGGCCGAGCCGATCCCGATCCACTTCGCCTACCGCCGTGACATCAACATCGAAGCCGCCATCACGACGAGCGAGAATTCGCTTGTGACGCGGTCGCTGCGCGACGCGTTCGACGTGCCGGATCTCGCCACCATGGACGATTCCATCGCCGACGGCACGTTTGAGCTCCAGCCGGGCGTGCCCGAGCCGCTGTCG
Source organism: Bradyrhizobium sp. 141 (assembly GCF_023074055.1). GTDB lineage: Bacteria > Pseudomonadota > Alphaproteobacteria > Rhizobiales > Xanthobacteraceae > Bradyrhizobium. The sequence continues at coordinate 88,587 of NZ_JADPKR010000062.1, read as the reverse complement.
CTGTTTCGGGCCGCCCGTGTCGATTACTCGTTGCGCCGGCTTTATCATTACACCGGCACCGACCCCGAATATTTCCAGAACTTTGTGATCTTCACCAACTACCAGTTCTATGTCGATGCATTCGTGCAAGCCTGCCAGCAGCGGCTCCAGTCCGGCGAGGCCGGCCTCGAAGCCTTCGTCGCGCCCGGCAATGTCATCACGCGCAGCGGCGGCGCGACCAGCGGGGACGCGCCCGCGCGCATGCCGCAGATGCCGGCCTTCCACCTGGTCGCGCCCGGCTATCGCGGCATCACCCTGATCAACATCGGCACCGGTCCGTCGAATGCGCGGAACGTCACCGACCACGTCGCGGTGCTGCGCCCGCATGCCTGGCTGATGCTCGGCCACTGCGCGGGCCTGCGCAACACGCAGCGGCTCGGCGATTACGTGCTCGCGCACGGCTATGTGCGCGAGGACCATGTGCTCGACCGCGAGCTGCCGCTATGGGTGCCGATCCCGGCGCTGGCCGAGATGCAGGTCGCGCTCGAGGAGGCGGTCGAGGACGTCACCGGGCTCGAAGGTTTTGAGCTCAAGCGCCTGATGCGCACCGGCACCGTCGCCAGTGTCGACAACCGCAATTGGGAGATCTCCGGGCCTGAGGTGATCCGCCGCCTGTCGCAGTCGCGCGCAGTTGCGCTCGACATGGAATCGGCCGCGATCGCCGCCAACGGCTACCGCTTCCGCGTGCCCTACGGCACGCTGCTCTGCGTCTCCGACAAGCCGCTGCACGGCGAGATCAAGCTCGCCGGCATGGCCAGCGAATTTTACCGCCGCCGCGTCGGCCAGCATCTCGAGATCGGCCTGAAGGCACTGGAGCGGCTCAAGCAGCAGGAATCGGAGCGGCTGCATTCGCGAAAGCTCCGCAGTTTCGCTGAGGTGGCCTTCCAGTAAGTCACCAGACCTGTCGTACGAACGCTGACGTCTCCGTGAGAGCAGCGCCCCGGAATATTGTTGTCAAGGCAGGGTTATCACGTCTTCCGGGGCCGCTTGAAACTGTACGGGAGACAGACATGATCGCAGCGATGATCAGGTGCGTCGCGTTGGGTACATTCGCGGCAGCCCTGTTGAGCTCGCCGGCATTCGCCGCGGGTGGAGGCGGGGGCGGAGGCGGGGGCGGCGTTAGTTCCACGGATCCGTATGCCGGGGCCTATTCGGATCAAAGGCCGCAGCCGACCTATCCGAAGCGCCCGGGTGCCAAGGCGACCCAGAAGGGCAAGAAGCCGAACAACCAGTCCAGCATCGACGATCCCGCATTCGCGCCTGGCTATCGCATGGCCTATCACACCATCTACGAGCGCAACGACTATGCGGCCGCGATCGCGCAATTGAGGTCGCTTGGCCATGACGACCATCCGAACGTCGCCAACCTCATCGGCTACTCCTATCGCAAGCTTGGTGACTACGAGCAGTCGCAGGTCTGGTACGAACGCGCATTGAAGGCGGACCCGAACCACGTGCTGACGTGGCAATATTACGGGCTGTGGCAGCTCGAGCGCGGCAATCGCGAGCAGGCTATCTATCACCTTGGCCGCATTGCGTCGATTTGCGGGACGAATTGCGAGGAATATCGATCGCTATCCGCGGCGCTCGACAGGCCGACCGGCACAGCGCTCACCTATTGAAGCTGACGAGCAGCCGGTTCACCGATCCCTCCTGATGACGGGCGCCGGATGACGGCCATGTCTTTCGGCGCGGATGGTGACAACGCGGCAGATTTTCAGCATTGTCCCGTTCGGGGGTGCGAACGGGACAATTGGATGCCGCTGACGCGCGACAAGATCATCGGCCATGACCTCCAACGGCTGGCCTTTCGCTTCACCATGCTGAACGACGACGAGGTCGTGCAGTGCCAGATCAGCGACGCCGCGATGGATGAGCTCGCGGGCATGCAGGGCACCGAAAGCAGCGCGCGGCAGGCGCAGTTCCTGTCGCTGCGCGAGACCATCGAGCGGATCGCGTCAGTACTGTACGACGAAGCACCGCGATTCCAGGGCTATGTGGTGCGGATTTTCATGCGGCATCTGGGGCGATGATGTCGGTCGCCGCCTCGACACAAATCTATCGCCGTCATCCTGAGGTGCTCGTCCTGCGACGCAGGACGAGCCTCGAAGGGCGACGGCCCGGCTGCTTCTCGGCCGTCCATCCTTCGAGGCTCCACACGTGGCGCGTTGCGCCACGCGTCTCGCACCTCAGGATGACGGAACTGAAAGCGTAATCGCTGCGAGCGATACCATCGTCATCCCTCCAGCTTCCTTAGCAGCAATTTGAGCGCCGTTGCCGCGAACACCTGCATGTTCGCGAACCGGTCATTGCTGCCCGTCTCCAGCGTCATCACCTCCGCCGCCGGCCCGCTCACCGCCATGCAGCTATGACCCGCGGCGTCGCCATAGCGGTTGCCGGTGGGGCCGGCTGCGCCGGTCTCGGACAGGCCCCAGTCGCTGTTGAAGCGCGTTCGCATCTGCTCGGCCAGCAGTTGCGCGTAGGGCTCCGACGAGGAGCGAAAGCCCTTCATTCCTTCATCCGAAATATTCATCAGCACGCGCCTGGCATCGCGGGTGTAGACCACCGCGCCGCCGAGGAAATAGGCGGACGCACCGGGCACCGCGAGCAGGCTAGCCGCGAGCAGGCCGCCGGCCGAGGATTCCGCCACAGCGATGGTCTGTTTGCGCGCGATCAGTTTGGCGGCGATCTGTTCCGCGATGCCGACGAGCTCTTTCATTTCCTGAACCTCCCATTTCCCCGCAACCGAGCTGCGCCTTCCTAGCATATGCCGGCTGCCCTGGCCGAGTTGCGGGCGGCGGGCAGGCCTGCTTGAATGGAGGGCACGAGACAAAAGCGACGAGGAAACGTGAAGGAGACGTCATGGCGTCCCTGATCGCGGGCGGGGTGGATTGCGATGTGCATCCTGCCGTGCCGCATCTGACCAGCCTGCTGCCGTATCTGAACGATTACTGGCGCGATCAGGTGATGACGCGCGGCATGGTCGATCTCGTCTCGCAATCTTATCCTGAGAGGTCACCGATCGTGGCGCGCCCCGATTGGCGGCCCGAGAGCGGCAAGCCAGGCGAGAGCCTGGAGGACATGCAGCGCCACGTGTTCGACGCTTTCAAGCTCGAATACGCCATCTGCAATCCGCTCTACGGCGTGCAGATGGTGTTTTCGGAAGATTTGCAGGCCGCCTTCTGCCGCGCGCTGAACGATTGGCTCGCCAAGGAATGGCTCGATTGCGATTCCCGGCTGCGCGGCTCGATCGTGATCCCGACGCAAAGCGTCGAGAAGGCCGTTGCCGAGATCGAGCGCTGCGCGCAGGACAAGCGCTTCGTGCAGGTGCTGATGCTGGTCATGGGCGACACGCCCCTCGGCAAGCGCGCGCTGTGGCCGATCTATGAAGCCGCGGAACGGTTGGAACTCCCGGTCGGCATCCACGCCGGTTCCGCTTACCACAATCCGCCGACCGCGGTGGGATGGGGTTCCTATCACATCGAGGATTATGTCGGTCAGGCCCAGGCGTTCCAGACCCAGCTCACCAGCCTGATCGTCGAAGGCGTGTTTGCCAAATATCCGCGCCTGAAAATGGTGATGCTGGAGTCCGGCGTCTCCTGGATCTCCCCCTATCTCTGGCGCCTGCACAAGTTCTGGCGCGGGGTACGGATGGAGACGCCGTGGGTCGATCGTGCGCCGCTGGATATTGTGCGCAGCAACATCCGCTTCTCGTTGCAGCCATTTGATGCACCGCCAGACAACGCGACATTAATTCGCCTGTTTGATCATATGCAGTCGGACGAATTGGTCCTATTCTCCACGGACTATCCGCACTGGCAGTTCGACGGCCAGGACGCGCTGCCCGAAGGTCTCACCCCCGATCTCGTGCGCAAGATCATGATCGAAAATCCGCATGCGACCTATCCCCGCCTGACTTAGCCCGCTGCCAAAGGAGGCAAGGCGATGAATATCCAGTTCCGCGAGAGCTCCGAAGCTGCTTCCCCACTGACTACGAAAACCGCGATCGCGGATTGCGACATCCATCCGGCCCGCGCCACCCGCACCGAGCTCTATCCCTATCTCGCCAAACGTTGGCAGCATCATCTCGAAGTCTACGGCGTTCATGCCTATCAGGGCATGATGGAAGGCCCGCCCTATCCGAAAGCCCAGCCCAACGCCTCGCGCCGCGATGCCTATCCGCCCGAAGGCGGGCCGCAGGGCTCCTCGCTCTCCTTCATGCAGGAGCAGCTGCTCGATCCCAATAATGTGCAGCTGGGCGTGCTCAATCCGCTCAACACCGGGCAGGGCATCCGCAATCACGAGCTCGCGGCCGCCTTGTGCTCGGCGATCAACGACTGGCAGATCGACAAATGGACCAGCAGGGACAAGCGGCTGAAGGCGTCGATCGTCGTGGGTAACGAGGACGGTTTGTCGGCCGCCGCCGAAATCCGCGAGCGCGCCGGCGACAAGAATTTCGTGCAAGTGCTGTTGCTCAGTCGCAATGTCGAGCCGCTCGGCCAGCGCCGCTACTGGCCGATTTATCAGGCCGCGGAAGAAGCGGGGCTGCCCGTCGGCGTCCACGCCTTCGGCTTCGGCGGCAATCCGATCACGCCGTCGGGCTGGCCCTCCTATTACATCGAGGAAATGGTGGGCCATTCGCAGTGCCAGCAATCGGCGCTGGCCAGTCTTGTTTTGGAGGGCGTGTTCGAGCGCTTCCCGAAACTGAAGATGGTGATGATCGAGGCCGGCTTCGGCTGGGCGCCGTCGCTGGCGTGGCGGCTCGACAAGGCCTGGCAGCGCCTGCGCAGCGAGGTGCCGCATGTGAAGCGTCCGCCGTCGGAATATATCCGCGAGCAGGTATGGTGGACCACGCAGCCGATGGAAGACCCGGAGCGGCGCGAAGACCTGTTCGACGTCATCAACTGGATCGGCTGGGACCGGCTCTTGTTCGCGACCGACTATCCGCATTGGGATTATGACGAGCCCTCGCGCGTGCTGCCGGCGGGCGTCAGCGAGGCCAATCGCGACGCGTTCTATCTCGGCAATGCGCGCGCCCTATACGGGATTGGTTGATGGCGCGGCATGTGATCGCGCCGGTCGACGAGCTTCCGCCGGGCACGCGAAAATTTCTGGAGATCGACGGGCGGCCGATCGCGGTCTTCAACATCAAGGGTGAATATTTCGGCCTGATGAACCGTTGCCCGCATCAGGGCGCGGCGCTGTGCGAGGGCCCGCTGATCGGGCTCGCGCAGTCAAAGGAACCCGGCGAGATCGAATACACCAAGCTCGGCGAGATCATCCGCTGCCCCTGGCACGGCTGGGAGTTCGACATCCGCACCGGCCAATCCTATTGCGACCCCCGCCGCTTCCGCGTGAAGGCGTATCCCGCCCATGTCGAGCCGGGCGCAAGCGTGGTGAAGGGGCCGTATGTCGCCGAGACTGTTACGGTGAAGGTCGAGAGCGATTACGTGGTGGTGGAGCTGTAGCGCCCGCTGTCATTCCGGGGCGGTCCGCAGGACCGAACTCGGAATCCATCGTGCAACAGGCGCTGGGAGAAATGGATTCTCTGATGCGCAATGGCGCATCAGGGTTCGCGCTACGCGCCGCCGCAGTGACACCGCTCTAACGCCCCGCGACCGGCTCCGGCACCGCATCATACGCCGGCGCCGCCTTGCCACCGTCGCGATACACCGTGGACGCTGCGATGATGCCAAGCAGCGCGGCGAGCATCAGCCAGAAGCCCGGCGAGGCCTTGTCGCCGGTCCGCTCGATCAGCCAGGTCGAGGCGAGCGGCGTGAAGGTGCCGAACAGCGCGGCGGCGAGCGCGAACGCAAGCGAGAAGCAGGTGGTGCGCACATGCGCCGGCACGATCTCGACCAGCGCACCGAGCATGGTGCCGCTGTAGACCCCGAAATAGAACGAGAACATCATCTCCACCGCGAGCAGCTTGCCGAAGCTCGGCGCGGCCACCAGCCAATGCAGCGCGGGATAGGCGGTGACCAGCGAGAGGCCGGCGATGGCGAGCAGCACCGGCTTGCGGCCGATGCGATCGGACAGCGCGCCGCCGACCGGATTCCAGATGAAGTTGCTCACCGCGACCAGCAGGGTCACGAGCAGCGCGTCCTGCGTCGACAGCTTCAGCACCGTCTTGCCGAAGGTCGGCGTGTAAACGGTGACGAAATAGAACGTCGTCGTGGTCAGGATCGCGATCATCATGCCGAGGATGACGATGCGCCAATTGGCGAGTGCGGAGGCGAACACCTCGCTGGCCGTGGGGTGCTTCTTCATCGCGAGGAAGGCCGGCGTCTCCTCCAGCGTCCGCCGCAGGACGAAGATCAGGGGAATGATCAGGCAGCCGACGAAGAAGGGAATGCGCCAGCCCCAGGCGGCGACCGTGTCGGCGGGCATCACTTCGGACAGGATGTAGCCGAGGATCGATGCCACGAAGATCGCGACCTGCTGGCTCGACGATTGGAACGAGGTGTAGAAGCCGCGATTGCCGGGCGTTGCGATTTCCGCGAGGTACACCGACACACCGCCGAGCTCGACGCCGGCGGAGAAGCCCTGGAGCAAACGTCCGATCAGCACGATCACGGGCGCGGCGATGCCGATGGTCGCATAGCTCGGGCAGAATGCGATCACCACGGTGCCGAAGGCCATGATGCCGAGCGTGACGATCAGGCCCTGGCGGCGGCCGATGCGGTCGATATAGGCGCCTAGCACGATCGCGCCGACCGGCCGCATCAACGCGCCGAGCCAGAACACGCCGAAGGTGTTGAGCAGCGACGCCGTCTCGTTGGAGGAGGGGAAGAACGCCTTGCCGATCGCGGCCGCATAGAAGCCGAACAGGAAGAAGTCGAACTGCTCGAGGAAATTGCCTGACGTGGCGCGCAGGATCGCGCCGATGCGCGATTTGATCTCGGGCGAATTGGTTGAGGTGGCTGGTCCAGCCATGGCGTTGCTCCCCTTCAAGACGTGGCCGGACCGGAAATGATTTCACGGCAAGACGGCAGATTGCAGCTGCGACAATCTGTCTCATCCCTTCCCGCGCGGGGCGACGCAAGTCAACCGCTTTTGCCGCGGAAGCCGATGATTCTTCAGGCTTTATTTTGCGTTGCAGCGAGCATCCAGTCCCGGAATGCGACCAGTTTCGGCGCCTCGCGGCGGCCCTCGGGCGAGACCAGGTAGAAGCCGGCATCCGCCGGCAGCGCGATCTTGAAGGGGACCACGAGGCGGCCCTTGGCGATGTCGTCCTGGACGTAGGACGTCCGCCCCATCGCCACGCCGATGCCGTCGATCGCAGCCTGGATGGTCATGAAGATCATGTCGAAGGTGATGCCAGGATGCCTGGCGATGTCGGCCGGCAGGGCCGCCGCCGTCAGCCACAGCCGCCAATCGTCGCTATTCGTGTTCGAGGTGTGCAGCAGCGGATGGTGCCGGAGGTCTTCAGGCCGGCGCAGCGGCTTGTCGCCGCGCAGCAGCGACGGGCTGCACACCGGAAACAACTCATCCGCCATCAGCCAATCGGCGCGCAGGCCGGACCACTGGCCGCGGCCGTAGCGGATCGCGGCATCGACAGTGTCGCGCTGGAAATCGACCAGGTTGGCCGAGGTGGTGATGCGGACATCGATGCCCGGATGCTGCTCCTGGAAATCGGTCAGCCGCGGCAGCAGCCATTTTGCGGCGAGCGAAGCCAGGGTCGAGACCGTCAGCACCTTGTCATCGTCCTTGCGCAGCAACCGGTCGGTCGCAAGCCGGAGGTCGTTGAAGGCGGCGCGGACACCCGGCAAATAGTCGCGCGCTTCCGGCGTCAGCGCCAGCGAGCGGTTCTGCCTGATGAACAGGCGGATGCCGAGCTCCTCCTCGAGCCTTCGGATCTGATGGCTGATCGCGGTCTGCGTCACGTTCAATTCGGTGGCCGCCAGCGTGAAGCTGAGATGGCGCGCGGCGGCCTCGAACGCCCGCAATCCGTTCAGGGATGGCAATCTGGCAGTCATTTGGCAGCAGGATACATGACGTTATTTCATGCGAAAAGGTACAAATTGTCGTTTGTCGCGGCGCAACAGGAAGCAGATATTAGCGGTCAAGTTAGCTCCAGGAGCTGAAAATGTCTAGTTTGACCCACAACTCGATGACAAATCATCATGCGCCAGGCCTGATCCGGCAGGTCAGTGAGACCCTCCACGTCTGGCACGAGCGCTATCGCAACAGGCGCGAGCTCACCCAATGGACGGCGCGCGATCTCCAGGACGTCGGACTGTCCTGGAGCGATATCGCCTCCGAGGCCGACAAACCCTTCTGGCGGGCCTGATTGGCCGCCAGGCCGGCGCCGCCTGAAGACAGGGGCGCCGGCGGTCCCTTTCCGTAGGGCATGTGTCATGAGCATCATTCGCCTCGCAGACCTGAAGCAATATTCGGATACGCTGCGCACCCGGCATGGCGAGGAGCTCAACGTTCGCTTCGTCGAGCCGCGCGACGCCGACGAGCTCCAGCACTATTTCCGCTCGCTCTCGACCCGCTCCCGCTACAACCGCTTCTTCGGTGCGATCAGCGAGCTGCCGAACGGGCTGCTGCACGACTTCCTTGAGGTCGGTGAGCGCGAACGTTTTACGGTGGTCGCGACCATGATGGTCGACGGCTTCGAGACCATCGTGGCCGAGGCGCGATACGCGCTGAATGCTGAAACCGCGACGCTCGAATTTGGTCTGTCGGTCGATGATCGCTGGCAGGGCCACGGCATCGCCACGGCGCTGCTGAAGAACCTCGAATGCCGCGCCGCCGCGCTGGGCGCCGAGCATATCTTCGGCGATACGCTGCGCTCCAACGAAACCATGCTCTCGCTCGCCCGTAAATCCAGTTTCGCCTTCGTCAATCACCCAGACGACTGGAAGCTGGTGCGCTTCGACAAGGAGATCGCGGCCGCACCGAAAGACATTCCCTGCGCGAGCTGGCGTCTCGCCGCCCTTTCCCGTCAGGCCGATAGCCCCTCAGCCTCGGCCTGACACCACTGCAAGCCCGGCTCTGGTGAAACAGCGCCGGGCTTTTTTTTGTCCAAACCCGTCATCCTGAGGTGCGACCAGTGCGGTGCGTCTGCACCGCAGTGCGAGCTCGAAGGATGAACGGCCCGTCTGGTTCTCTGCGTCTATTTCCTCGCGGCAACAGTCGGGCCGTCGCCCTTCGAGGGCCGCTGAAGAAGCGGCCACGTCAGGGTGACGGGCGGTGATTGTCGAGCCGGCTACTTCCCCGTGAACACCGCTTTGCGCTTCTCGATGAACGCCTGCACCGCCTCCTTGTGATCGGCGGTCGTTGTGAGGCGGATCAACCGTTCGGCTTCGTGATCCCTGGCCGTCTCGAAGTCGAACAGCACGGCCTCGTCGAGATTGTCCTTCATGTAGCGCAGCGCCAGGCGCGGGCCTTCAGCGAGCGATTTGGCCAGGGCGAACGCCTCGGCCTGCAATTTGTCGTCAGGCACGACGCGATTGACGAGGCCGATGGCCTCGCACCTGACAGCATCGACCCGGTCGCCGGTGAACATCAATTCGCGCGCCCGCGCGGTGCCGACCAGCCGCGTCAACAGCCAGGCGATGCCGTAATCGCCGCTGAGCGCGATGCGGGCATAGCCGGTGGCGACGAAAGCCGATTGCGCGGCAATGCGGATGTCGCAGGCGATGGCGATGGCGAGCCCGGCGCCGGCCGCGGGGCCGGGCAGTGCGGCGATGGTCGGTTTGCGCACCGACACCAGCGCGCCGGTCAGCAGCCGCTGCCGCTCCTGGAGGTCGGCGACTTTGTCGTCAAAGGGCATCTCGAGCTTCGCCTTGTCGCGATGCGCGCCCATGCCCTTGACGTTGCCGCCGGCGCAGAACGCTTCGCCCGCGCCGGTCAGCAGCAGCGCGCCGACATCGGGATTCTCCCCGCATGTCCGGATCATCGTGCGCAGCGCCGGGGTCAGTGCGTCCGACAGCGAATTGCGCGCCTCCGGCCGGTTCAGCGTGATGACGGCGACACGGTCGCGGATGACGCAGAGGAGTTCATCGGTGCCGGTGTCGATGGTGGTTTCGCTGCTCATGATTCCTCCCTGCTCTCATAGGGTGGGCAAAGCGAAGCGTCCCACCATTTCTTTCTCCGTCCGAGATGGTGGGCACGGCGCTACGCGCCCTTTGCCCACCCTACGGCATCAAAACTTCTCCACCCAGGGTCGCAGCTCGAGCTCCCAGCTCCAGGCACTGCGCGGCTGCTGCAGCACGTTCCAATAGCTCTCCGCGATCGCGTCGGGATCGAGCATCGAGTCCGGCTTGTCATCCGGCTCGCTCCGCGCCGCGCTCTTGATGCCGCCGTCGATTACGAAATGCGCGACATGGATGCCTTGCGGCGACAGTTCGCGCGCCAGGCTCTGCGCGAGCCCACGCAACGCGAACTTGCCCATCGCGAACGAGGCCGATTGCGTGTAGCCCTTGACGCTGGCGGAGGCACCGGTGAACAGGATCGCGCCGTGCTTGTTCGGTAGCATGCGCTTGGCCGCCTGCTGCGCCACCAGGAAGCCGCCATAGGCGCTGACCGCGATGGCCTGCGCCACCTCGGCCGGAACGAGATCCACGATCGGCCCGCGGGCGCGACCGCTGGCATTGTAGACGACGAGATCGGGCGTACCGATCTCGCGCTCGACGAGGCCGAACAGGCGTTCGACCTCCTCGGGCTCCGTCGCGTTGCAGGCATAGGCTTTCGCGCCGGTCTCGCTGCAGAGCGCGCCGAGCTTCTCGATCTTTCTGGCTGCCAGCGCAACGCGAATGCCTTGCGCGGCGAGCAAGCGCGCCAGCGAGGCGCTCAATCCTTCGCCGGCACCGACGATGAGAGCGATCTTGTATTTCGGATGTTCCATGGCGTGATCTCTTAGGACAGGAAGAGGTTGATCTATGCATGGGCCGCGCGAACAACCAGCCGGCGGTCGCAATTCCGCAGGGCGAATTGCTCCCTCACGGCGATCATGCCGCCCTGACAATTCGCGGCTTTATCGCGATCCGCGGCTGGAGCATGATCGACATCATCCAAAGCGGCAAGCGCCAAATCAGCGCAAAATGTCCGGATGGCGGAAACGATAGAGGACGATCATGCACAAGTCGGTCACAGCACAGCCGAAAAACGCCGCGGCCGAGCAACCCGGCCTGCTGGCGCCCGATACATCTGGCATGAATTTCTACCGCGCCGATCCCGCGCTCACCGACCTCCTGCGCATCCATCTGCCGGACACGCTGTTCCGTCACATCGAGCCGCATCTCGACCGTCTCGGTGAACTCGCCGGTGGCCGTCTCGACGAGTGCGCGCGTCTCGCCGACCGGCACACGCCGCTGCTGCACCAGCGCGACAAGTTCGGCCGCGACGTGCAGTGGATCGAGTATCACCCGGCCTATCGCGAGCTGGAGAATGCAGCGTTCGGGGAGTTCGGCATCCACGCGCTCTCGATCCGCAAAGGCATCATGGGCTGGCCGGACAAATATCCAGTCGTTGCCAAGCACGCCTTCACCTTCCTGTTCAACCAGACCGAATTCGGCATGGGCTGTCCGATCAACGTCACCGACGGCTGTGCCAAGCTGCTGGCGAATTTCGGCAGCGAGGCGCTCAAGGCGAAATATCTCGACGGTCTGACCTCGACCGACATGAGCAAGCTGACTCAGGGCGGCCAGTTCATGACTGAGAAGGAGGGCGGCTCCGATGTCGGCACGCTGACCACGCGCGCGGTACAGGAGGGCGACCATTGGCGGCTTCACGGCGAAAAATGGTTCTGCTCGAATGCCGACGCCAAGGTGGTGATGCTGCTGGCGCGCCCCGAAGGCGCCGGCCCCGGCACGCGCGGCGTTGGCCTGTTCCTGATGCCGCGTTTCCTCGACGACGGCTCGCAGAACCATTACCGGATCGTGCGTCTCAAGGACAAGCTCGGCACCCGCTCGATGGCATCAGGTGAGATCAAGCTCGAAGGCGCGATCGCCTATGCGGTCGGCAAGCTCGATCGCGGCTTCGTGCAGATGGCCGAGATGGTGAACTCGTCGCGGCTCTCCAACGGCGTCAAGTCCACCGCACTGATGCGCCGCGCCTATCATGATGCGATGACGGTCGCGACAAATCGTGTCGTGTTCGGCCAGCGCATCATCGACCTGCCGCTCGGCCGGCGGCAGATGCTGAAAATCATGCTGCCGGTCGAGCAGGCGCTGTCGATGAGTTTTCTCACCGCGGACGCACTCGACCGTGCCGAGGCCGGCAGCCAGGATGCGGCGGCGCTGTTGCGCATCCTCACCCCGACGCTGAAATTCCGCGCCACCCGCGATGCGCGAAAGGTCTGCGGCGATGCGCTCGAGATACGCGGCGGCATCGGTTATATCGAGGAGTTCGCCACCGCTCGCCTGCTGCGCGATGCCCATCTCGGCTCGGTCTGGGAAGGCACGGGCAACATCGTGGCGATCGATACGCTCAGGCGCGCAGTCGGTCGCCACGGCGCCGAATCCGCGCTCGCCGCCGATCTGCACGCCCGCCTCGACGACAGCGCCTCCGTGCCGCAGGCCTGGCGCGACCGTTTGCACGGTCTCGTCGATCGCGCTGTCGGCTTCGCACGCGAAGTGGCGGGCAAGGCCGAAAACGAATCCGATGCGCGGCGCGCCACGAGCCTGCTCTATCATGTCGCAAGCGCGGTCGCGCTCGCCTGGGAGGCGCACCGCATCCACGAGATGCGCGGCGATGCGCGCCGGCTGCTGTTGTCGCGGCTCGTGATCGATCACCGGGTGTCACCGATCGATCCGTTCCGGCTCACGGAAAATGCGACGCAAGCCAAGATCGCAGCGCTGCTGCTCGGCGGCAGCGCAGCCGCCATGAGCGAGGTTGGCGAACTGGTTCTGGCGGCGTAGGCTGCACTCCACGCTCAACAAGAAATGCGCCAGGGAGTGCTCGATGAAGGCCGCCGTCCTCTATGAAGTCAATCAGCCGCTGGTCATCGAGGATGTCAGCCTGCCGAAGCCGGGGCCGCGCGAGGTGCTGATCCGCACGGCGGTCGCCGGGCTCTGTCATTCCGACCTGCACTTCATGGAAGGCCTCTATCCGCATCCGCTGCCCGCGGTGCTCGGCCACGAGTCCGCCGGCATCGTCGAGCAGGTCGGCTCCGACGTCACTTACGTCAAGCCAGGCGACCACGTCGTCACTTGTCTGTCGGTGTTCTGCGGCACCTGCGACAACTGCACCACGGGCCGCACCGTGCTCTGCACCGACACCACGGTGAAGTTGCTGCCGGGCGCCTCCAACCGGATGCAATGGTCGAAGCCGGAGAAACTGCACCAGTTCCTCAATCTTTCGTCCTTCGCCGAGCAGATGCTGGTGCACGAGAACGCGATCGTCAAAATCCGGAAAGAAATGCCGCTCGATCTCGCCGCGCTGATCGGCTGCGGCGTCATCACGGGCTACGGCGCGGTGGTGAACACGGCGAAAGTGACGGCGGGCGAGACCGTTGCCGTGATCGGCTGCGGCGGCGTCGGCATGGCCGCGATCAACGGCGCGCAGATCGCCGGCGCCGGCCGCATCATCGCCATCGACACCAATCCCGCAAAGCTCCAGCTCGCGACCAAGCTGGGTGCCACCGACATCATCAACCCCGCCGATGGCGATGTCGTGAAGCAGGTGCGCGACCTCACCAATGGCGGCGTGCATCATTCCTTCGAGGTGCTCGGCCGCAAGGAGACCGCAGAGCAGGCGTTCGGCATGCTCGCCTCCGGCGGCACCGCCACCATCGTCGGCATGATTCCGTTCGGCCAGAAGATCGAGCTGCACGGCTTCGACTTCCTGCGCGAGCGCAAGATCCAGGGCTCCTCGATGGGCTCGAACCACTTTCGCGTCGACATGCCGCGGCTGGTCGATTTCTACCTGCGGGGACGGCTGCACCTGGAAGACTGGATCTCGGCCAAGCTGAAGCTAAGCGAGATCAATGAGGGCTTTGCCAACATGAAAGCCGGCAAGACGCTGCGCAGCGTGATCATGTTTGATAGCTGAGCGCTTTCACCTCTCCCCGCTCTTTGCGGGGAGAGGTCGGATCGCCCCAGGCGATCCGGGTGAGGGGCTGTGCAGGGCGATGCCATGCAATAAGGCTCTCCGACTCCTCGATTGATTGGTCCGGCAATAGCGAGTTAGAGGCCGGCAGAGTGCCATGCCCCTCACCCGCCGCCTCCGCTACGCTCCGGCGTCGACCTCTCCCCGCATTGCGGGGAGAGGTAAAAATCTCACCGCGACACGTGCGCGGACACCGCCAGCCACCTGCCATTCTGCTTCGCCCAGCAGTCGGTATACCGCCCTGTCGCCTGCTGGCCGTCGGCGGTGGTGTAGCTCGTCGCGGCATGAATGATCGCGAAGTCGCCCATGATGCGGATGATGACGTCGTGCTCATGTAAATTGCGGATCGCGATCGGCCGCGCCGTTTGCTCCAGGAAGGCTGCGCGGTCGACCAACGTCTTGTCGGGATTGGAGCAGTAGAACTCCGGCGCCAGGATCTCGTCGAAACGCTTGACGTCGCAGTTCTGCACGGAGGCAACGTAGTCGCGGTTGAGCGCGGTGAGTTGATCGAGATCGTTGCCCATGGTGTTCCCTTCTTTCCGTCATTCCGGGCCGCGCGGAGCGGGGGCCCGGAATCTCGAAATTGTTTTGCTCCGTCATTGCGAGGAGCCCTTGCGACGAGGCAATCCAGAATCGTTCCGCGGTGACAGTCTGGATTGCTTCCGCCTTCGCTAAAGCTTCGGCGGACAAGTCGCTGCGCTCGCAATGACGCGCGGTGAACGCTAATCGTCAAACATCTTCGGCGGCACGAACCCGCCGAACTCGCGCTCGATCAGCTCGGCGAGCTTGAGCGGCGTGCGATCCTCCAGCCATGGGCCGACGATTTGCACGCCGACCGGCAGGCCGTCTTTCGACAGGCCGAGCGGGACGGCCGTCGCAGGCAGGCCTGGCAACGTCGCAATGCCCGGCCAGGCGAGCTGATCGGAATAGGGATAGTCCTTGCCGTCGATGCTGATACGCCGCAGGCTCTGGTCCGGCGAATGGTCATGCGGAAAGGCCGGCGTCGGCATGATTGGGCAGATCACCGCGTCGAAGCTCTTGAACAGCGCGCGCCATTGCGCACGCAGGCCGGCGCGGGCGCCGGCGTCGAGCACCCAGGCGCGGTGGCTCCCGGTGATGCCGCGCAATCGCTCCGCGCCGAGGTTGCGATTCTCGGGCGAAAGCTGGCTCGCCCCGGCTTGCGCATCCGCAAACTCCTCCGGCGGGAAGAATGCGCCGAGAAAGCCCAGCAGCATGCGCATGTAGAGCCGCGACGTCTCCGCGAAGTCCGGGAACTGGCGGCTCTCGCGGGCGATCGTCACGCCGGCCTTCGACAGATCGGTGGCGAGCCTGTCGATCGCGCCGCGGACGTCCCGGTCAGTCGGCAGCAGCGGATGGCTGTCGATCACCAGGACGCGAAAGTCCCGCAACGATTGATGCCGTGCAACGGGCAAGTCGAGTTTGTAGGCGACACCGGCGTCCAGCGGATCCGGTCCGGCCATGACGTCGAGCAACAAGGAAAGATCTGCTGCCGTGCGTGCCATCGGACCGATGACGGCGAGGTCGCCCTCGCGCGGAATGGCCGGAAACGGCGGCGGGGTCTCGCCGCGCGCCGGGCAGAGATTGAGGGTCGGCTTGTGGGCGAAGATGCCGCAATGAAAGGCCGGCACACGCAGGGAGCCTCCGATGTCGGAGCCGGTCGCGAGCGCGCAATAGCCCGCGGCGAGGGCCGCCGACGATCCTCCGGAGGATCCACCCGGTGTGCGGCCGAGGTCATAGGGGTTGTTCGTGGTGCCGTAGATGTCGTTGTAGCTCTGCCAGTCGCTGAGGCCTACCGGCACGTTGGTCTTGCCGAGGATCACCCCGCCTGCCTGTTTGATGCGTGCCACCGGCAGCGCGTCCTCGGCAGGCTTGAAATCCTTCTGCGGCACGAATCCCCAGGTCGTCGGCAGGCCGGCAATGTTGAAGGACTCCTTGATCGTCAAGGGCAGGCCGAGCAGCGGCTTGCGCTCGCCGCGGGCCAATGCGGCGTCCGCCTCGCGCGCGGCGCCGAGCGCGCGATCGAAGTCCCGGACGCAGATCGCGTTGATCTTGCCGTCGTGACGCTCGATACGGGCGATCGCGTCATGCGTGAGCTCGACCGCCGAGACCTTCTTCGCGCTCAATGCGGCCGATTGCTCGACCGCGCTCCTGAAACTCCATTCCGATTTGGCCACGGTGCGCCTCCCGCTCTGGTTGTGACGATGATGCGCAGTTTGGCCGAGCCCTGCAACAATTGTTTGATCGCGATTGCCATGCCCCCGAGGGCGAAGCTCCTACGCCGCCCCGATCAATACGCCCACCGCGAGCACGATCGCGCCGCCGAGCACGATCTGGAACACCGCCTGGAGGAACGGCGTGTCCATGTAGCGCGAGCGGATGAAGGCGATCGCCCACAATTCGAAGAACACCACGACGCAGGCGATGGCCGTTGCGATCCAGAACGCATTGGCCCAGCTATCCGGCACGAGATAGGGCGCGGTGTGGCCGAGCCCGCCGAGCGTTGTCATCGCGCCGCAGGTGACGCCGCGCAGCCAGGGCGAGCCGCGTCCGGTGAGCGAACCGTCGTCGGACAGAGCTTCCGCAAAGCCCATGCTGATGCCGGCGCCGATCGAGGCGGCAAGGCCGACGAGGAACGTCTGCCAGTTCTGGTGGGTGGCGAAGGCCGCCGCAAACAGCGGCGCCAGCGTCGAGACCGAGCCGTCCATCAGGCCTGCGAGGCCCGGCTGCACATATTGCAGCACGAACATGCGGCGGTTGGTGCGATCCTCCTCGGCGCGGACGTCGGAATTCAGGATCTCGCCCGTCAGCTTTGCGGCGGTCTCTTCGTGACCTTTCTCGGCTTCGGCGAGATCGCCGAGCAGGCGGCGCACGCCGACGTCCTCGGCCTGTTCGGCGGCCTTCACGTAGAAGCGCTCCGCCTGCATCTCCATGGTCTCGACTTCCCTGCGGATGGCATCGAGCGACAGGTTCTTGGTGAGCCAGACGGGGCGGCGGCGCAGGAATCCCTTGACGTCCTCGCGGCGGATCGGCGGCAGATGCGGGCCGAAGCGCTGCTCATACAATTCCAGCAACATGTGCCGGTGGCCGCGCTCCTCCTCGGCCATCTGCTCGAACAGCTTGGCCGAGTCCGGATAGCGTTCCTTCAAGTCCTCGGCGAAGGTCATGTAGATACGGCTGTCCTCCTCTTCGGAGGAGATCGCGACCGCAAGCACCTCGCGCTCGGTCAGATCGGCAAAATTCTTCACGGCGGCCCTATTTCGATAGTTTAGAACTATTCTAAACTATATAAGGGGCCGAGGTTCCCGGGTCAAATCAGACGTGCGAGTCTTGGCGAGGAAATCCAACAGGCGTCGGCTCACCTCCGCGGGTTGCTCCTGCTGGACCCAATGGCCGGCGCCGTCGATGAGATGGCGGCCGAGCATCTGCGGGCATGCGCGCTCCTGCATCGTCTCGAACACGCCCGGGCGCTGATAAGTGCCCCAATCCTGCAAGCCCGAGATGAAGCATGAGGGCACGTCGATGCTGCGGCCGGCGAACAATTGCAGTTCGGCGTTGAAAGCGCCTGACGTGCCGCAGCGATACCATTGCAGGCCGCCCTGGAATCCCGTGCGGCCATATTCGGCGCTGTAGTAAGCGAGCTCGCGGTCCGGCAGCCATTGGTTGGCCGCGATCGCGGCCGGCGACGGCATTTCCTTGGCGACCGTCTGCGCCATCGTTTCATTCAGGTCCATCACATAGTAGGTCGGCAGCTTTGCCAGCTCATTCGCCGACCACGATGCCAGCGGAGTGGGCTTGTTGTCGGTCCAGTCCGCGCTTTTGTGATGATAATAGGCGCGCAGGAAATCATGCACGCCCTGCGGCGCGCGGTGTATGTCGGCATTCGCCGCACGCGTCGAGTAGTACCATTGGTAGTGTTTTCGCGGCCGCGGCAGCGCGGCGAGCTCGCGATGCACGGGGTCTTCGGCGGCGGGCTTTGCCGGCGTGTCGACCGTGCCAAACGGCAGCGGCGGCGGTCCGCCGAACGGCGCGCTCATCATCGTCACCGAACGAAACACGTCAGGCCGTATCAAGGCGCACCAAGCCGCAACCGGGCTGCCGAAATCATGCCCGATCACGTCGACGTGCCTGTAACCGAATGCCGAGACCAAAGTGAGCGCATCGCGCACCAGGCTGAAGAGCGAGAACGGCGCGAGATCGCCGTCATAGTCCGCGGTCCATCCCGTGGTGCGGCCATAGCCGCGCTGATCCGGTGCGATCACGTGGTAACCGGCCGCGGCGAGCGTGGGCATCACCTTGCGCCAGGAGAAGGCGAGTTCGGGAAAGCCGTGCAGCAGCAGAATGCAGGGACGGCCCCTGGTCTCGAAGCCGGCTTCGAGCACATGCATGCGCAAGCCGTTGATGCCGTCGACATAGCGCGAACGGATTCCGGTGGGCAGGGGAATGTCGGGGAGATCGGTCATGTTGTTTCCTCGTCATGGCCGAGCTTGTCCCGGCCATCCACGTTCTTGTTACTGTTGATTGTAAGAACGTGGATGCCCGGGACAAGACCGGGCATGACGGCGCGAATGGGATGGAAATCGTAGGGTGGGCAAAGGCGCGCACTTCGCGCGCCGTGCCCACCATCTTTCGCAAGGTGCTTGGCATGGTGGGCACGCTCGCTTTGCCCACCCTACGGCATCTCGCTACACCATCGCGCAGACAAAGCCGCTGCCCTTGCGCCTGATCTTTCCGACTGACGGCGTGGGGAAATGCGCGGTGCAGCACAGCGTGTCGGTGTCGCAATAGCGCTCCAGGAAGCTGCGGCGCGTCGTCGCCGCCGCAGCTGGATCGACGTCGAACTTGATCGACAGCTCCGGATAGAGCGTCTGCAACGGCGAGTGCATCAGGTCGCCCGAGAACACCGCGTCGTCCTTGCCGCGGCCCATCGTGATGGCGATATGGCCTGGCGTGTGGCCGGGCGTCGGCAGGATGCGGACGTGGTCGCCGATCTGATGATCATTGCCGACGAGCTCGTGTCGTTTTGCTTCGACCACCGGGAGCACGCTGTCGGCAAAGGGCGGAATCTCCGCCTTTGCATTCTGCTCCGACCAATGGTCGAATTCCTGCCGGGCGAAGACGTAGCGCGCCTTGGGGAAGGTCGGCACCCAGCGGCCGTTCTCCAGCCGCGTGTTCCAGCCGACGTGGTCGACATGCAGATGCGTGCACATCACGACGTCGATGTCGTTGACCGAGAAACCGGCGGCACCGAGAGCACGCAGATAGGTGTCGTCCGTCTTCATGTTCCATTTCGGCCGCTGCGGCCGCGGCTTGTCGTTCCCGATGCAGCTGTCAATCAAGATGGTGTGGTGCGGCGTCTTCACCACATAGGACTGAAAGCACAGCAGCAGCACATCCTGCTCGTCCAGCGCCTTCGCTTCGCGCATCCATGCGCGGTTCTCGGCCAGCACCTCGTTGGTCAATTCCGGCAGCATCTCCAGCGCCGGGACGAACGAGGTTTCCTGCTCGATGACGCGATGGATGGTGAGATCGCCGACTGCGTATTTCAGGCTCATGAGAACTCCCGCTTATGCGGCCGGCGGCACCGAGATCTTGACCGAGGGCCGCTCCAGCATCTTCTGATGGAAGGCGTCGAGCTTCGGATAGGCCTTGCGCCATCCACAATCGGCGAAGCGGAAGTCGGCATAGCCGAGCACGCAAACGAGGCCGATCTGCGAGATGTCGAACGGGCCGTTCAGGACGTCAGGCATGTTCTCGAAGCGCGCCATGCCGGTCCAGGCCCGATTCCAGTGGTCGTCCGACCAGGCCTGCCATTGCAGGCCCTGCGGCCGCACCATCTTCTCGTAGCGGCAGAGCAGCATGGAATCGAGCATGCCGTTGATCAGGGAGTGATTGGTCTTGGCCTTCCAGCGCCGCGGGCCGTAATCCGGGATCAGACTGCCGCCGGCCATCTCGTTCAGATATTCGACGATGACATAGGAGTCCAAAATGACGTCGCCATCATTGGTGATCAGCACCGGCAGCTTCTTCAGCGGCGTGATCTTCGAATAGTCCTCATTGGCCGTGCCCGGCGCGACGGTCGCCGGCGTCAGCTCGATCTTGTCGATCAGCCCGAGCTCGATCGCGGCGATGCGCACCTTGCGGGCAAAGGGCGAGGCGGGAGAGAAGGTGAGTTTCATGGGGACCATTCCCTGCATTCGATCTTGTGCGAACGGTGTCTCCTCCGTCATGGCCGGGCTTGACCCGGCCATCCACGTGTTTCCACGCGGTCAGACTGTGAGACGTGGATGCCCGGGACAAGCCCGGGCATGACGATGGAGCATGATGCGCGTGCAGCTTACGCCGCCACGATCTCCTGGCGCTGCTCGCCGAGACCTTCGATGCCGAGCGTGATGACGTCGCCGACGTTGAGGAAGGTCGGCGGTTTCATGCCAAGGCCGACACCGGGCGGGGTGCCTGTCGTGATCACGTCGCCGGGCAGCAGCGTCATGAACTGAGAGACATAGGAAATGCACTTGGCCATGGAGAAGATCATGGTCTTGGTCGAACCGGTCTGGCGGCGCTGGCCGTTGACATCCAGCCACATCGACAGGTTCTGCACGTCCTTGATCTCGTCCTTGGTGGCGAGCCACGGCCCGAGCGGGCCGAACGTGTCATGCGACTTGCCCTTGGTCCACTGTCCCAGACGCTCGATCTGGAAGGCGCGCTCGGAGACGTCGTTGCAGACGCAGTAGCCGGCGACGTGGTTCAGCGCGTCGGCTTCCGAAACATATTTCGCACGGCTTCCGATGATCGCGGCGATCTCGACCTCCCAGTCGAGCTTCGTCGAGCCGCGCGGCTTTTCGACCGCGTCGTTCGGCCCTGATAGCGACGTGTTGGCCTTCATGAAAATGATCGGCTCGCTCGGGATATCGGCGCCGGTCTCCTTGGCGTGGTCAGAGTAGTTGAGGCCGATCGCGACGAATTTCGAGATGCCGGTGACGGGGGCGCCAAACCGCGGCTTGCCGGAAACCGCAGGCAGCGAGGCGGGATCGAGTGCCGCCAGCTTCTTCAGGCTCTCAGGCGAATAGGCCTCGCCGGTGAGGTCCTTCAGATGCGCCGACAGATCGCGCAACTGGCCGGATTTGTCGATCAGGCCGGGCTTTTCCGCACCCTTCTCGCCATAGCGAACAAGCTTCATTTTTCGTTTCTCCCTGAGAATGGACCGATCGGTTGAATAGCTTCATGGAACAGGGCGGCAGGAAATTCAACCGCTCAAAGAGGGGTGCAATGCAGGCCTCCGAATTCGATGGGAACGGCGGTCTCGTGCCCGGGACGCTGCGCAGCGCGAAGCGGTGCGCCGCTGAGCCGGGGCCCATGCCGCGGCATTCTGGGTCCCGGCTCCGCGGAGCAGCGTTACACGCTGCACCGCGTCCGGGACACGGGATCACCCCAGCGCCACGAACCTGAATGCGTTCCCATCCCGCCTGATATGCCCGGCTGAGAAATGCCCGCCGATCACCAGCGTCGGAGTGTCGGCAAAGCGGCCGAACAGCGCTGCCCGCGTTGCGGCCGACTGGGCTTGGTCGGAATCCGCCGTCGAGGACCAGTCGAGATGCGCCATCTGGCAGGGGTGATGGGCGACGTCTCCGGTGAGCAGGCCCTGTTCGCCGTCAGACTTGATGAGAATGCTCATATGGCCCGGACTGTGGCCCGGGGTCGGGATCATGCTGATCTCCTCGCAGAGCCGGTGGTCGCTCGGGATCAGATCGGCCCTGCCGGCATCGACGGTCGGCTTGACGGAATCGTCAAACACGGCCCGCTTGTCCGGCTCGGTCGAATGCTCCAGCCAGTGCTCGTATTCGGTCCTGCCGAAGACGTAGCGTGCCTTGGGAAATGTCGGCACCCATTGGCCGTCGACCAGCTTCGTATTCCAGCCGACATGGTCGACATGAAGATGCGTGCACAGCACCGTGTCGATGCTGTCGGGCGCAAAGCCTGCCGCCATCATCGTCGCCAGGAACGGTGTGGTGCGGTTGTTCCAGGTCGGAACGTTGCGGCCCTGCTTGTCGTTGCCAAGGCCGGTGTCGACCACGATGCGTTGCGAGGGCGACTCTACCACCAGCGAATGGATCGACATTTTCAGTCGGCCCTCCTCGGTGGCGAAATGCGGGATCAGCCAGGGCAGCTTGCGAATTTCATCATTGTTCGCGAGCGGCAGGATGAAACGGGTCGAGCCGACCGTCTCCAATTCCACCACTTTGGTGATTTTGACCCTGCCCACCTTCCACTGCATCAGGCACCTTCCCATTTTCTTTTTTCGTGCCGAAACATGCGGTTTTCCGCCGTCAAGCGCAATGGATCATCTGGCGCGATGCGGCGTTATCGCGGGAACCCTGGAGAGAGCCATGCCAGAGCTTACGATTTCCGCTGAAAAGGTTGCCTTCATCATCGAGAAGGCGCGCGAATTCGACGTCAAGGAGGCGGCTTCCGATCCGGATTCCGGCTCGAACCCGTCCGATGACGATGCGATTGACGTCCTCGCCGATGACGGCTCCGATCCTGTCGTCAACGAGCTCGGAAGCTTCATGATCGCCCTGAACGAGGACGAGCAGATCGATCTCGTCACGCTGACCTGGCTCGGTCGCGGCGACGGCACGATCGATGATTGGGACGATTTGCGCGCGCGTGCGGCCGAGGCGCGCACCGAGTATCGCAGCCCGCGCCGCGAAACGGTGCACTACCTGCTCGGCGAGCCGATGCTGGGCGATCTGCTCGCGGATGGGCTCGACGAATTCGGCATCGACTGGACCGACGAGCGCACGACGGCCGATTCCTCCGCTCCGAGCCAGCAGGACGAAGACGAGCCGACGAAGCAGCGGTGATCTTCAACGCGTTGCGCGCAGTACGAGCGAACAAGCTGTCTGCCAAAGGTCGTCATGCCCGGGCCTGTCCCGGGCATCCAAGTTCTTCGTGCGCCGCGGCAAGTCGTGGATGGCCGGGACAAGCCCGGCCATGACGATGCGGAAGATTGGGCGCCCCGCAACTGCGACTACAGCGTGCCCGGGAACGCACCGCCATCGAGCAGAATGTTCTGCCCGGTGATGAAGCCGGCCTTGGCGCCGCACAGGAAGGCGCAGGCATAGCCGAACTCGTCGGGCTGGCCGAAACGGCCGGCGGGGTTGAGCTTGGCGCGTTCAGTCAGGATCTGCTCCGCTGAGACGCCGCGCTTGTCGGCCTCGGCCTTGGCGGTGCCGGTGAGACGATCGGTCTCGAACGGACCCGGCAGCAGGCCGTTGATGGTGACGTTGTTGATCACTGTCTTGCGCGACAGGCCGGCGATGAAACCGGTGAGGCCGGCCCGCGCGCCGTTGGAGAGGCCGAGGATGTCGATCGGCGCCTTCACCGCGGCCGACGTGATGTTGACGATGCGGCCGAACTTGCGCGCCATCATGCCGTCCACGGTCGCCTTGATCAGCTCGATCGGGGTGAGCATGTTGGCGTCGATCGCCTTGATCCAGTCGTCGCGGGTCCAGTTGCGGAAATCGCCGGGCGGCGGGCCGCCGGCATTGTTGATCAGGATGTCGGGCTCGGGACATGCCTTCAGCACGGCTTCGCGGCCCGCCGGCGTCGTGATGTCACCGACGATCTCGGTGACCGTCACGCCGGGATAGGTTTTCCGGATCTCGTCGGCCGTCTTCTTCAGCGCTTCAGCGCCGCGCGCGGTCAGCGTGACGTGGACGCCGGCGTCAGCAAGCGAGATGGCGCAGGCACGGCCGAGGCCCTTGCTGGATGCGCAGACGATGGCGCGGCGACCTTTGATCCCAAGATCCACAGTTTCACTCCCGTAATGTCAGGCAGGTTTTGGACAGCGGCACTCTAGCCAATCGTGGCGCCGCTGATAAGGGACGGGCTCGCACCAAAATGCATGCGCCGGGCGCTAGCGATGCAAATGCGCAGGCATGATCCGGACCCGAAGGGCGCGTTAGCGAAAAGTGTGCGGCGGTTTTCCCTCGCGACAAACGCGGAACGCGTTTGCGCGGAGATCATGCCCAAACAAAACGGCGCGACCTTATCGCGCTTCAGATCCGCCGTTCCTGCTTGAGGCGGTCGATCGCGGAGGCCGCTTCCGGCGGCAGCGACTTGAAACCCATTTGCCCTGCCGTCGAGAACAGCGGGCGCAGATGCGAGCCGGCGAGAAACGGAGGCTGGCGATTGTTCGGCACGATCTGGTCGAAGACCAGCACCAGCGTGGTGGCGACGAGCCCGACCCTGATGGCGCCGAGCGCGGCGCCGCCGAGCCGGTCGCCGATGCCGGCCTCGCCGATAGTGTCGTTCAGCGCGATGCGGCCGATATGCCCGAACAGCATGCCGACCACGACGAAGATGCCGAAGAACCAGATCCAGTTTTGCAGCTGCGGTGAATTCGGGTTGCCTGCAATTTGCGGCGCAATCAGCGGCATCAGCGCAACCGCGATCGGTGCGGCGAGAAGATAGGCGAGGATGGTCATGGCGCTGCGCAGCAGACCGGTCCTGAAACCGAAGCCGACCGCGATGGCGAGCGCGGCATAGACGGCGAGATCGAAACTGTTCATCAGCAAAGCCCTGCCTCGATGGAACGAATGAACGCCGGACCGATCATTCGGTTTCAGATCGATAAAATCGTCTGTATCGGTGCCTCCAAAAGCTCAGGGTTGCGCCCAGGAATCGCGAAGGAAATCGTCAAGGAAACCGTGATGTCAGACCTATTCGACGTCAGTAAAGAAACCATCCATCCTCGCCACCGGCGCGATCCTGCTGCTGGCCTCGAAGGCGTCGCGTTACACGACGACGAGCGTCATCACCGTCGATGGTGGCTTCCTGCTGAATTGAGCGCCGCCGTATTGCTCGGCAAGTGAACTCCACTCCGCTGTCGTCCCGGACAAGCGCAGCGCATTCCTGTGGTTATGGGGCCCCGCGTTCGCGGGGACGACAGCGAGAATGACGGGGCAGCGCGACCCTACCGCATCTCCGCCCTGATGATATCCGCCGCCTTCTCCCCGATCATGATGGTCGGCGCATTGGTGTTGCCGCCGATCAGGGTGGGCATGATCGAGGCATCGACGACGCGCAGGCCCTCGACCCCGTACACCTTCAGTGCGGGATCGACCACGGCCATCGCATCCGTCCCCATCTTGCAGGTGCCGACCGGGTGATAGACGGTGTCGACGCGACTGCGCAGGATGGCGCGGATGTCGTCGTCGGTTTTCACGTTGGCCGTGAACATGTCCTTCTTTTGCAACGCGCGTAGCGCAGGCGTCTCCATCAGCCGGCGCGTGGTCTTGAAGCCCGCGACCAGGGTCTCCAGATCCTCCTCCTCGCCCAGAAAGTTCGGATCGATCATCGGCGCTGCGAGCGGATCGGCGCTTTTCAGCCAGACGCTGCCGCGGCTCTTCGGTCGGAGCAGGCAGACATGGCATGAGAACCCTGCCTCCTTGTGCTTCTTGCGGCCATGGTCGTCGAGCATCGCGATGACGAAGTGCAACTGGATATCGGGCACATCGAGGTCGGCCTGCGTCTTCAGGAAGCCGCCACATTCGGCGAAATTGAGTCATCAGGCCGCGACGCTCGCGGCGGTACCGCTGCATGGCGCGGAGCAGGGACGGCAGCCGACGGATCGACGAGTGCACCAAGTGGGGATAGTCGGAGGCGTAGACGAAAACGAAATCAGGATGATCCTGCAGATTGTGCCCGACGCCCGGCAGGTGATGCATGACGCCAATGCCGTGCGAACGAAGCGCATCGCCTTCGCCTATGCCCGACAGCATCAGCAGTTGCGGTGACTGGAAGGCGCCGGCGGCGAGGATCACCTCGCCTCTGGCGCGCAGCTGCTTTGTCTGCTTCCCCTGCACATATTCGATGCCGACCGCGCGGCCGGCTTCGAACAGGATCTTCGTGGCCTGTGCTTCCGTCTCGACGCGCAGATTGGGACGCTTGTTCAAGTGGGGATGCACATAGGCGCGCGCCGCGCTCCAGCGCTCGCCATTGTGCTGCGTCACCTGGTAGCTGCCGAGGCCTTCGTGGTCCTCCTCGTTGAAGTCCTCGCGGATGCGGAACTGCGCCTCGCGCGCGGCCTGATGGAAGACGTCATGGATCGGATTGTCCGAGCGCAGCTTGTTGACATGCAGGGGGCCGCCCTTGCCATGATGCGGGCCGTCGAAATCGGTGTTGTTCTCGGAAGCCTTGAAATAGGGCAGCACGTCCGCATACGACCAGCCGGTGTTGCCGAGCGCAGCCCAGTGATCGTAGTCCCATTTGTTGCCGCGGATGTAGACCATGGCGTTGATCGCGGAGGAGCCGCCGAGACCCTTGCCGCGCGGCTGATAGCCGATGCGGCCGTTCAATCCCTTCTGCGGCACCGTATCGAAGCCCCAGTTGGCCGCGCTGTATGGTAGAGCGAGCCCGAACGGCGTGGTGATCCGCCAACTGTCGTTCCGTCCGCCCGCATCGAGCAGCGCGACCGACGTCGCCGCATCCTCCGATAACCGTCCCGCGACGGTGCAGCCGCCGGAGCCTGCGCCTACCACGACGAAATCGAATGTGTCAGTCAATGGTGTTTCCCCCTGCATTTTCTTTTCGTCATTGCGAGCGCAGCGAAGCAATCCAGAATCCGTCCGCGGTGACAGTCTGGATTGCTTCGCTGCGCTCGCAATGACGGTGTTCGACGATCTACGACATGAACCGCATCAACTTCTCCAGCCGCGCGATCTTGCCGCCATAGGGCGGATAGAGGTCGGCGAGGCGATTGAACTTGGAGCGATAGAACACCGGCTTCAGCTTGCTGAAGGTGCGAAAGCCCCATTCGCCGTGATAGGCGCCGGTGCCGGATGCGCCGACGCCGCCCATCGGCTGGTTGATTTGCGTGAAGTGAAACAGGCAGTCGTTGATTGTGACGCCGCCGGAGATGGTGCGCGCCAGCACCTCGTCGCGCGCGGCGCCGTCCTTGCCGAACCAGTACAGCGCCAGCGGCCGATCGCGGTGGTTGATGAAGGCGATGGCCTCGGGCGGATCGCGAACGCCGAGCAGCGGCAGCACCGGGCCAAAGATCTCCTCCTGCATCGCCGCCATCGCTTCGGTGGCGCCGACGATCAGCGTCGGCGGGAATTTGCGGTGCGCCTTCCAGTTGGGATCGTCGGCCTTCGCCGGTTGCAGGATCTTTGCGCCGCGCTGCACCGCATCCGCGACGAGGCCTTCGAGCCGCGCATAGTGCCGGTCCGAGACGATCGAGGTGTAGTCCTTGTTGGCGGGATCGGTGCCGAACATCCGCCGCATCTGGGCTCGCACTTTTTCGGCGAAGGCCTGCAGCGAGCGCTCCGGCACCAGCACGTAATCAGGCGCAATGCAGGTCTGCCCGGCATTGAGCAGCTTGCCGTAGGCAATGCGCTCGGCCGCTTCCTCGAGATCGGCCGAGGCGTCGATGATCGCCGGGGACTTGCCGCCGAGCTCGAGCGTGACGGGCGTCAGATTGCGCCCCGCGGCCTCCGCGACCAGTCGCCCGACCCGGGTCGAGCCGGTGAACACGAGGTGATCGAACGGCAGCCGCGCAAAGGCCTGCGCGATCTCCTCTTCGACACCGGTGACCAGCACGTCCGTGGCATCGAACCTTGCGGCGACCGTCTCCTTCAGCAGGCCTGCGAAGTGCGGCGTGAGCTCGCTCGGCTTGATGAGGACACGGTTGCCGGCGGCGAGCGCACCGATCGCGGGCGCGAGGGTGAGCTGGAGCGGATAATTCCAGGGCGCGATGATGCCGACGACGCCGAGCGGCTGCGGCATCAGCCGGTTGCGCGCGGGGAGGAATTGCAGCGCGGTGGCGACCCGCTGCGGCGCCATCCAGCTCTTGAGGTGCTTGGTGGCATGCCGGATCTCGGAGAACAGCAGCATCGTCTCGGCGATGGTGGTCTCGACTGCCGAGCGGTGGCCGAAATCGGCCGAGATCGCCTGCCGGAAACGCTCTTCATTGTCGGCGACCACACTGCGCAGCCGCGCCAGCCGGTCGAGCCGCTCGGCAAGGCCACGCGCCGGCTCGTCCCGCGATCGCGCGACCATGGCGTGGAAGGCCTCCTCCAACGCCCGCAGCGGGGCGCTCGACAGGGATTTGTCCACGGGCGTTCCTCCCTCAAGGGCGCGTTCCGGCCTTAATCTTGTTGCCGCAAGCTGGCCCTTTGTGGAACTTCTGGCAAGAGCGCGCGGAACGCCGCCAAAATCGGTCCATCCGCCTGTCATAAAGTCGAAAAAAACGTTCCCGCAGCCCTTTCCAAAGGCAGCTTGGGTTGGTACATACGCCCCGCACCCGACGGGCTTTGCCCCGGGGTTGCCTTCCAAGGAAGCCTTTGGGACGGAAGAGGAAAGCCACGCGAACAGCGCCGGCCTCAACCGACCGTCCCCAGGATCTAACTGAAGGCGTGCAAGTGTTAACGCGGGGTGGAGCAGCCCGGTAGCTCGTCAGGCTCATAACCTGAAGGTCATAGGTTCAAATCCTATCCCCGCAACCACTGATACCGACACTCCCGTAGCCGAGGCTGCGGGAGTTTTCGTTTGTGCTGCCTTTTCCGCGTTACGCGTAGCAGTCCAGCTCAGGATTGTGCCCAAATCACCATGGAGGGTGGCGTCGATTTGGCCGCGCTTGGCACCCGGGCGGAGAACGATGCGTTCGATCAGGCCACGAAGAGCCTGGGCGGCCTCGGCCCGGTCTTCCGGACGGTTCAAAGCCTCGGTGAGGTGGGCGACCTTCTTGGCGTAGAGTTGCGAGGCGCTCGGGAGAATGTCTGGGGTATCCGCAGGGGCTTCGGCGAGCAGGGCAGAAAGCTCGGCTTTGCGAGCCTCCAGCGCGTCCATCGCCGCGATCATCGACTGCTGGAACATGCCCTCCTTGATCGCTTCGACCATTCCGTGGATTTGCTTTTCTACTTTCACCAGTTCAGCGCGCCAGGCATCGTCGCGGGCTCGCCGCTCGCGGTTCAGCCGGTTCATCTCCTCGGCATAGGCGCGCATTGCTTCTGCGATGACGTCTGGCGCCAGCAACCGGTCCTTCAGCCCGCCCAACACGCGTTGTTCGAGTTCGCTCCGCGCCAAGGTACGGCCGTTCGAACAGGACCCGTTGCTGACATGTGCCGAGCAGACGAAGCGATCGGCGCCGCGGAGCGAACAGGGGCCATCGCATAAGCCGCAGAGCACAAGTCCCGAGAACAACGACTTTGGGCGGCGAGCACTGTTCAGTCGTTTGTTCGAATGGTGCTCGCGGACAGCTACTGTCACATTGATAAATTTCTCGGCGATCTCACTTTGCTTGGCTTTCACCAGATCCCAGAGTTCGTCCTCGATGATGCGAAGCTCTGGCACTTCGGTGACGATCCATTCGGACTCAGGATTGAGACGCGAGATGCGTTTCCCCGTCGAAGGATTCTTAATGTAATGCAGCCGATTCCAAACGAGGCGCCCCACGTAAAGCTCGTTATTGATGATCCCGGTGCCGCGCTTGATATGGCCTCGGATCGTCGTGTCGTTCCACAGCTTGGTCTCAGGGCCCGCTATGCCTTCGGCGTTGAGCTTCACGGCGATCGCTCGCGGGCTGATGCCAGCGGCGAAGTCCCGAAAGATGCGCCGGATTACGCCGGCCTGGGCCGGATCGATCTCTCGGTCTCCTCGGATGCGATCTCCGCGCTCGTCCAGTCGTTTGATAACGCGGTATCCGTAGCAAAGCCCGCCACCGGACTTTCCACCCTCTACCCGACCTCGCAAGCCACGGTGCGTCTTCGCAGCGAGGTCTTTCAGAAATAGAGCGTTCATAGTCCCCTTTAGACCGACGTGAAGCTCGGTGATTTCCCCTTCGGCCAAGGTGACGATCGGAACGCCGGCAAAGCGCAGTTGCTTGAACAGGGTTGCCACGTCCGCTTGGTCGCGGCTGATGCGATCGAGCGCCTCAGCGAGCACGATATCGAACGCACGGTTTTGAGCATCCTGCAACAATGCTTGGATGCCCGGACGAAGGATCATGCTCGCACCAGAAATTCCGGCATCCTTGTAAGAATCGACGATCGTCCACTTTTCGCGCATTGCGCGCTCTTTGCAAATACGAAATTGGTCTTCGATCGAGGCGTCACGTTGGTTGTCAGACGAGTATCGGGCATATAGCGCAACTCGCGTCATTGACTTGTCCCTTGCATTCCGCTTGCGCCGGCACATGGCGCCGTGAAGCAAAAACTATCGAATGAACGCGGCATTTATATGCCGTGCACACCCGGATATGCGTTTGATGCAAGGAAAGGCTATCGCCTATCAACATCAAGAAGAGCTCTGGAGTGAACTAGACGACGCTGCGGCGCTGTGTCCGCCTTTGCTCATATCCCATTTGCTGCGTACTCGAGAGCTCCATCTACACAATGGCGATTGCGATGAGCGTCGACTAAGCCGCGGCTAGATTGGGGTGGTTTCTTTATCGGGCGAGGCACAAGCAGATCGACGATCCTTGATATCGTCACGGGCCATTTGTCGTCCGATAAGGCGGGCGAGGCGAAGGATTGACTGCTCGGAAGGCTTCGCCTGATTGACTGCTTCCGCTTTGGTTGAAATTCTTGAATTTTCGATTCTCTTGATTTTCAACACTGTGCCTCCGCTGGGCACAGTCAAAACAAAGCTTCCGTGGACTTGAAAGTGCGCAAGGACGTCGAGGCGGTTTTCGGATACATCTTCGTATAAGTGGGCCGCTTGATCCTATCGGAGCCGACGGCGACCATTGCCTCCGGAGGCCAGCAGTCATGCGCAGACGATCTCACGAGGTTGCCAAGGATTGAAACTGGGCAACTTAATCAGCCGGATGATAGGTGACTTAATGTCTGTGCGCGTGCGCCTCCCTGGCCCGCAATCGTCTAATCGAATAAGTAGCTGAATTTAAACAAATTTTTCGACCCACAACCCGCGGAACTCGCTACGACCTTGACACCCTGGACGTCCGGACATCATGATGTCCGCATGACCTTCGGCATGGACAGTATGCCTCTCTATGCGCAAGTCGCTTCGGCGCTCGCCTCCGACATCGCTGGCGGCTCCTTGACGGCTGGCACACAGCTTCCCTCGGAGGAGGGGCTGATTGATCGGTTCGGCGTCAGCCGGGCGACAGTGCGGAAAGCCGTGGAGCACCTTATGGCTCGTGGGCTGGTCGAAATCCGACGTGGCATTGGTACGTTCGTCAGCGACCCCAAAATTAGACAAGAGCTTACAGAGCTGAGCGGCTTCGTGGAGGATATGGTCGCACTCGGCCGCAAGCCGACAGCTCGTCTACTCGACCAGCGGCCTGTCGCTGCTGACAATACGGTCGCTCAGCACCTCGGCCTTGCGCCAGGTACTAAAGTTTATCGGATCAAGCGCGTTCGGATCGCCGACGGCGTGGCCATGTCATTTGATGAAACGTATTTGCCGCTGGAGATCGGAAAAAAGATCGTCAAGAACGACTTGGAAGCCGAACCAATCTTTGCCTTGCTCGAGGGCAAGTACGGTATCCCTTTGATTAACGCCGAATACCAGCTGGAGGCTGTAACCGCTGAGGAGCAGGTCGCGAGCGCGCTGGGCACACCGGTCGGCAGTGCCATCTTCCTCATCGAGCGCACTTCGTATACCGAAGGGCTCAGACCGATCGATTACGAGAAGCTCCATTACCGTGGGGACCTGATCAAGTTCGTTACTCGGCTGTCTCGGCGTTCCCGGGGCACGAGTGTAGTGGAGCGATAGAGTTTGGAAATAGCGACTACCAGGTAAGTTTTTGTCGCTGCCGTCAGTAAGAGCGTCGCGCGATGAGGCTTGAGGTAGAAACATCAGAATTGGAGCGGATCGGCAAAGCATTTCAGGCAATCTCGAAAGAGACCAGCTACGAAGGCTTGGCTAAGGCTCTTCTCAAAGCCGCGCTCGATTACTCGGATGCCGGCCGAGGCGCTGTGTTGCTGAGCGAAAGCGGCGAGCTACTTACCAGAGCCGATGCGAGCTTTCCTCGCGAGAGGCCTAAGTTTCTTGCCTCGCAACCTCCGGCCAGCGAATTTCGGCTGCCAGTAGACCTCAGTGAAAGGGTGCTTACACGCCGAGAAATCGTTCTTAGGGACGATGGCTGGGAAGGGTCCGCACTGATTGATTCCGCCCGGTGCCGTCGAGGACCGATAGTGCAGCTATGCTTACCTCTGATTCATCGAGATCAAACAGTCGGTGTCCTGTACCTCGAATCAGAACGTAAGGAGACGTTTGGGCCAAGATATGTGTCTGTAGTTTCGATGCTAGCCTCGCAGGCTGCTGTTTCGTTTGAATCGGTGCAGTTGTTCGAGGCGCTTCGTGAGACCAACCTGTGGATGGTCAAAGGTCAGCAAATCGGTCGCATGGGCAGCTACCGATGGAATACGCGAACTCTGCTCTCGCGAGCGTCACGCGAATGCTACCGCTTGTTCGATATTGATTTTGACGTCAATCCTGTGCCGTTCGAGGTATTCAAGAGCCGCGTCCACCCTGATGACATTCCTGCTCTGGAGGAAGCGCTTGCGGAGGCTGTGGGTACCAAGTCTCCGTTTAGTCACGAGTACCGGGTCGTCCACCGAGACGGCACGACGCTGCACGTGGCTGCTGTAGGGCAATTCGATGTCGGTCCGACCGGGGATGTCGAGTTGGAAGGAATTATTTCCGATATCACCGACCGAAAGGCTGCGGAACAAGCACTCACGGACGCGCGAACAGAGCTTGCGCGTGCCATACGCCTGGCATCACTGGGTGAGCTTGCAGGCTCCATTATTCATGAAATCAATCAGCCGTTGACCGGAATCATTATGAGCGCGGAAGCTTGCCTCCGGTGGCTCGAGCGAAGCCCTATTGAACCCGCTGAAGCCCGCAGATCCGCGCTGCGCGTCATCGAGCAGGGACGTCGGGCGGGCGATGTCGTCGCTGGCCTGAGAACTTTGGTACGTGGCGCGCAGCTCCGGTTCGCCGATGTTCAGATCAACGACGCCATCGAAGAGATTCTTCTTCTCTTGAAGAGGGATCTGGAGCGCGCCGGCGTTACCCTCAACACGGCTCTCGACAAGTCGATACCAACAATCGAAGGCGATCGAGTACAGCTTCAGCAAGTCGTCCTCAATCTTGTACGCAACGCCATTGACGCAATGGCCAGCGTGACCGGAAAGCGGCGCGTTCTAAGCCTCTCCACCAAGGTTGGCGGTGCAGGTGTCGCTGTTGTTATCGCGGATACGGGTATCGGTATTGCGCCCGCGAGCAGGGATCGGCTTTTCGATGCGCTCTACACGACGAAGCGTGATGGCCTGGGTCTTGGCCTGTCTATATGCCGCAAAATCATCGCTGTCCACGGAGGACGACTATGGGTGGAGGAAAACACACCGAATGGAGCGACGTTCACGTTCACTCTCCCGCTTCATCAATCGGGTTCGATATCAGCAAACCACTGAGCGCGTCATTGTCGGGTTTCGTTCACATCGTTGACGACGACAAGGCCGTTCGGGAATCAATTGGGGATCTCCTCCGGTCCATTGGTTACCAGGTAACCCTCCACGGATCTGCCTCGGAGTTTCTCGGCGCCGAGTTGCCTGATGCGCCTGCATGCTTGCTGGTGGACGTACGGTTACCCGGCACCAGCGGCTTGGAGCTACAGGAGTATCTCACACGCGCCAATATCCGGGTGCCCATGATTTTGATGACGGGCTTTGGCGACGTTCCGATGTCCGTCAAAGGCATGAAGGCAGGCGCGATCGACTTCCTCACCAAACCGATTAGAGATCAGGATTTGATTGATGCCGTCGGTGCAGCGGTTCGACTGGACCAAGAGCGACGCAGAGAAAGCTCGAAGAATGATCAACTGCGGGAACGGTTTGCGCTTCTGACGGCTCGAGAGCGGGAGGTCATGGCACTCGTGGCGTCTGGCCTGATGAACAAGCACATTGCGAACGAACTTTCAATCAGTGAAGCCACCGTCAAGATGCATCGCGGGAGCGTAATGCGAAAGATGGGCTGCAAATCTGTGGCGATGCTCGCTAGGATGGCCGGCGCCCTCGAGATCCAGACGTGGAGTAGTCGAGCAGCGCGTTGACTCGCTGCCATTGCAGGGCTGACTGCCGCTGTACTGACCCATACCAAGGTATGTACTTATCCATCACAACCGAGAGATTGTGACGGCGGATGCGTAAACGCATGCTGAGGTCCCTGCTGCTATTCAGCAAGAAAGGCTGCTCTCGGTGCCAAGCCCTCTCGTCGCGATCATAGACGATGACGAAGCGCTCTGCTCATCCCTCGTGGATCTGATACGCTCGATCGGCTATCGCGCCGAACCGTTCGCGTCAGCAGAGTCATTCCTGAGATCACCCACATCGTCGAGCTCAGACTGTATCGTCGCTGACATTAATATGCTCGGAATGAGTGGACTTATGCTCACCCGAAAGCTCCGCGAACAAAACATTCTGACGCCGGTGATTCTCATCACGGCGCTCTCTGAAAAGCATTTGGACGACGAAGCCATCTCAGTCGGCGCCCAACGTCTTTTCAGAAAGCCATTCGATGCCAATGCCCTTCTTGAATGCGTCGAGAGGAGCCTATCCAAATGAACGCCCTACCCGGCAGGATAATCGTTTCCTCGAAAACCTCCCCGCCGCAATGCCTTCGCAGAGCCGCACAAGGTTCCTTGTCACCTGGTTTCCAAGTTGAGCCGCCGAAAAGGGCGAAAGCAGCTTCGCAGACTGAAAACTCTGGTGAGTGCTTCAGGCGATGGACCGGATTAATGGCAGCTGCGCAAGGTGGTGATTGCCAAGCCTACGAGCATCTGCTCAGAGAGTTAGACGTCTGGCTGCGTCGCTATTACGCGCGGCGACTTCCCCACCCCGCAGCCGAAGATGCGACGCAAGATGCTCTTCTCGCAATCCATGCCAGTCGACATACATACGCACCGTCAAGATCGTTCGGTGCGTGGGTCATGGCGATTGCACGTTATAAGTGGATTGATCGCATTCGCGATGCGTCTCGATTTGCCGCAGTACCGCTCGACGACGAAATACCGATCGCGGATCACGGTGCAAGCGCGATCAGCGCCGCCGCGGTGGATGATCTGCTTGGCCGACTGAAGCCCGCACAGGCCAGCGTAATTCGTCTTGTGAAGCTGAAGGGTCTGAGTATCGCAAGCGCATCTGGTGCAACCGGCCAGTCCGCAGCGCTTGTCAAGATCAACCTCCATCGAGGGTTAAAGAAACTGGCTGCATTGGCCTCCTGCGAAGTCGTTGCGGCAAGAACCCCCATCAATGTGCTGGAAAAGCGTCGCTCGACACCAACAATCAACCAAACAGAAAAGTTTTGAGACGAGTAATGCTTCGCTGCCAGAATAACAGACAGTTACACCTTCAGGATGTCGACCCAGCGTTTAGGGACGACGTGCTCCAAGGGCTTAGTGCTGAACCACGGGCAGTACCCGCCCGATGGCTCTACGATGCGCGTGGCTCTGAGCTCTTCGAAGCGATTACTGCGCTACCTGAGTACTATCCAACCCGCATCGAGCGCTCGATCCTAAGCTCTGCCATAGGCGAGATCGCTGCGCTAACTGGGCCAAATCGTGCAGTTATAGAGTTTGGATCGGGCTCCTCCGCCAAGACTCCGATCTTGCTGTCCCAGGTAAGCCCCGTTGCCTATGTTCCGATAGATATTTCCGGAGAGTTTCTCAGAGATTCGGCGGCGGTCCTATCGGACAAATTCCCCAAGTTGCCAATTTATCCGGTGATAGCCGACTTCACGCGCGGATTTGCTCTGCCCGATGCCATTAATGGTGCGCCGCGGCTCGGCTTCTTCCCAGGATCGACAATCGGAAACCTGGTGGTGCCTGCTGCAGTGGACTTGCTTCGGCTGATATCAACGAGCTTGGGTGCCGGATCGATGCTGCTGATAGGCATCGACCGCGTCAAAGAACAAGAGATTCTCCTGCCTGCTTACAACGATCCAAATGGTGTAACCGCGGCATTCAATCTCAATCTCTTGCATCGAATCAACCGAGAGCTTGGAGGTTCGTTGCCTGTGGAGGACTTTCGTCATCTAGTGCGGTGGAATGATGCCGAGGCGCGCATCGAAATGCATCTCGAAGCCCGTCAAGACGTCCAATTTGAAATCGATGGGTGGGCGTTCTCTATTGCTAAGGGCGAGACAATCCATACCGAGAATAGCCTCAAATACGGTTTGAGAGATGCGTTCGTGCTGCTGCGGGCCGGCGGCTGGACCCCGATCGCAGAGTGGGCCGATCAGGATGAATTCTTCTCTCTGATTCTGGCGAAGCAAGAGCCCGCATTGTCGGCACCGTGAAGGCGATCTACGAGAGAAATCGCGGACCAGAGAGAGATCGCAACCTCGTCTCAGGTGAACATCGGGAAGCGTGCTGATCGATTTTATGGTAGAGATTGTCTCGAACGGGTGGCTCTCGCGACTTGCGATGGGGCGAGCAAATTGACGCCGATTTTCAATGACGCTCTTGTTGCCGTGAAATACGAGACTGCGGAACTGGTGCCGCGCTGTGATGGCGCTGCCATCGCTAGTCCCGCTTGGGCCGTACTTTCCATGCTCCTTCCCATTGACCGGAAGGGGCGACTATCGCCTGTCTATGGACTAATCGGGTCCTGGAGCTCGTTAGATCCGAAGCCCGAGAATGAGACTATACCGAGGAGCAAGAGATGATCGCGCGAGAGCCGAAGCCGGACCGGCTGAACGCGTTTTCAGACGCAGTGTTTGCGGTCATTATTACGATTCTTGTGCTCGAATTGAGAGCGCCTCACGATTGGACACTGAAAGCTCTTGTCTCATTGTGGCCAAGCGCGGTGAGTTACGCAGTGAGCTATTTCTTCATCGCGATCGTTTGGGTCAATCATCACCATCTGTTGCGTTACGCGCAGATCGCGACAGGTCGCCTGATTTGGGTAAATTTCGCCCATTTATTCTCGGTCTCGCTTATGCCGTTCTCAACTGCCTGGATCGCGCAAACCGAGCTTGCTGCAATTCCTGTTTCATTTTACGCAGGCGTTCTCGTCTTCGTGAACGCGACGTACATCCTCTTGTGCATGGAAGCCATCGACCGGCCTCAAAAGGAGGAAGTGCCGGCCGATGCCCGTAGGACGATGCGGGTGCGCTCATTTATAACCCTCGGGCTCTTTGCGTCGGCTGGCATTGTAGCACTTGAATATCCGGTCGGCGGCATGGTCCTGATTTGTGTCTGCCTGATCGTCTATCTTCGTCCAGAGGTACGCACCGTCATATCAAGCCGTGATCATTCGGATGTAGACCGAGGCGATCGATCGCCGGCAGATGTTATCGGACCGCCAATCGCTTAGCAGCCTACCGTTCCTCGATCCTGACTCCGAACCGAAGGCGCACTCGGCGGCGGCAAATGCTTACCCCAACGAACTGCTCGCCCCGCTTGGGGCATAGCCATGCTAGAACTGCCGGTGCGACGCTCTTACAGAGGAGGCGCTACTTAGCCACGCGCTCCAAAGAGGCGACGACGATCCATCCATTGAGCGAAAAGACACCGCGAGCAAAATCGTGAGCAGCGCAACGATGCTTGATACTGAGCTCGAAAATACATCAGTGTTTGCGGTAACCCCGCTCCTGTAGCACCCAGCTGTTACCATCCGGGTCCGAGAATTCGGCGAAGCTGGCGTAGTCCCTGCGCGCGGGATCGAGCCCAGGTGCGAAGCCTCCGTCCCAAGCATCAACGGGTATCTTGTACCGGATCTCACTGACTTCAACGCCACGCTCGAGCAAGCGGCTCCGCGTATCCTGAAGGTCGGTGACAACAAGATAGACGTTGCGAAGCGGTCCCGTCGGCGAATCGATGAGTCCGCGACCGATCTGGATCGAGCATTTGGAGCCCGGCGGAGTGAGCTGCACGACGCGGAACGCGTCGTTCGGCGAATAGTCGACGTCGAGCGTGAAGCCAACCTGATGGGCATAGAACCGAAGCGCCCGATCGACATCGCTCACCGGCAACGTGATCACCTCAAGTGAAAGAGTCACGACCGTTGTGCTGCTTGTGTTCATTGCGCCGCGCCTCCATCTTCCGCTTGAAATGCGCCGCCCTCGGGATTCACAAATCGATGACGACGTCGAGAGCTGGTTGTGAGCAGCAAATGAGAAGGTTGCCGTCGGCAGGCTTCTCGAGTGGCTCAGGGCCATAAACAACCGCACCCGAGACCAAACCACTCTCACAGTTGTGACAAACACCGGTCCGGCATGACCAACGGACCGGGACATCGCACGCCTCAGCCAGCTCCAAGATACTTCGGTAGGCTGACGCGTTCCAGTGGGCGGCGATACCACTTCGTGCGAACGATACCAGTGGACCAGTGTTGGGGTCGTGCTCGGGAAGGTGCGGAGCGCGCATCGCTGCGCCAACGACACCGGGAGTTAAGGACTCACTGCCGTTAAAGAGTTCGACACGAATCTGCTCTGGCGGCACGCCAAAGGCCCCGAGCGCCGCTTTCATGTCCGCCATGAATCTGGTCGGGCCGCAGAGATAGACATCCGCCTCTCGCGGGAAATCGACCTCCTCGAATACGGATTGCGACAGATGACCGGTCGCGTCGAAATCTTCGCCCACCCTGTCGTGCGAGCCCGGCCTGCTGTAGCAAACATAGCTGCGGCCGTGGGGGAGCGCGGGCATGAGGCGGTGGACTTCGGTGGCAAACGGATGATGCTGTCCGTCGCGAGCCGCGTGCAGCCACAAGACCTGCCGTGTCGAGCGGGCCGCCGCCAGTACGTGCAACATTGACAAAACAGGTGTGGCTCCGATTCCCGCGCTGAGCAGCACCACAGGCCGCTGCCCCGATTGCAGGATGAAGCTTCCTCGCGGCAAGCTGACGTCGAGAACGTCGCCCACTCGGACATGGTCCCGCAGATAAGTTCCGGCAACTCCGTTCGGCTCGAGCTTTACGCTGATCCGATAACGTTCTGTCGAGACGGGACCCGAAAGCGAGTAACTGCGAAAGAGCGGTGGGCCACCGTTCTGTGGAAGACGCAAGACGACGTATTGACCGGGCAGAGCCGGGGCCAGCGGAAGATCGTCCGGATGCCGCATCAACAGCGAGAGGACATCCTCGGACTCCTGATCAATTGCAGCCACCGCCAGCGGCTGAAATCCCGGTGCAGCTGGGTGCGCGGCCGCTGCCGGCGCGAGCCCCGCATTGCCGCCTCCCGCGACAGTCGTTTGGCTTTGCAATAACGCCTCAAACGATGCGCGCCACCCGGACGAAAGCGCCTCGATCCGCAAGGCGCGCTCCAATCGATCGCGTGCATGATCGGGCGAATAGAGAAGCGCGTTGATCTCCGCGACAGTCATTTGCTCGTTCGCCTCTCCCACCTTCACGATTTCGTCACCGGCGCCCACCTCGCCTTCCTGCAGGACGCGGAAGTAGAAGCCCGGACGTCCGCTCGACGTGAGCAATGCCGGCATCCGCGGCTCGTTCGTTCGAATGCCAACGCGATAGCAGGTCACGCGAGGTTGAGTGACCTCAAACAGTCCGCCGCCGATTTGATAACGGTCGCCAATGCAAACGGCATCGTCGGGCAATCCTTCGATCGTGAAGTTCTCGCCGAACTGTCCGAAGACGAAGTTGGTCCGCTTCAACTGCTCCTGCCAGTAGCGATATGATTCGATCTGATAGACGAAGGCGGCTCGCTGCTCACCGCCGTGACCGGCGAGGTCGCCTTGGCCGTCTCCGTCCAGGTTCAGCCGACCGACTCGACAGCGGCCAAGCACGGGATTTTTCCAGATCCCGGTGTGCACAGTGTGACCCCTCCACTCGACATCGCGCGGAAGTCCGACATTCACCGATAGCAGTCGCGCCATGTCCCCTCCGCTTTGATGAGAGCCGGGAGCTCTAGCCGCTGGCGGCCGCTTCCGGCCCGCCACTCGGTGCTCGCTCCAGCTCGGCGACATCGAGGTTGCGATCGGGGCCGTGCGGGACCACCGTCTGGCCCGGCTCGAGATGGAGCTGGGTGCCATCGAGATGCACGGTGACGATATCCGGCTCGAACGAGACCAGGTTGGAGATGCGACGAACCTCGGGATAGGCCTCAGGATACGACCATGCCGCCTGGCGTGCGTCATCGATAGAGTAATAGCTGCAGAGCCCCTTATAGGGGCAGAAGGTTTGTAGTTTCACGGGCGTGAGTGCAGACTCGTCGATGTCCGCCCGTGCGACGTACCAGCGCGGCGCGAAGCCGGACTCATAGAGGACCACCGGCCGCTTGGTGTCGGCGATGATCCGCTCGCGATGACGGACCACGAGGTGGCGGGAGGCCTGGCGAATGTCAATGCGGTGGTAGGGGTCGGCGGCATGACCCAGGACTCGTTCATCCTCTTCGTAGAAGGCATCCATGGCCCGCCAGGCAAAGGCGACTCGTGCCTGCAGGTCGGTTGCGTGGGCTGGCAGGTTCGTGTGCTGCCACGCGCCTCGCGGCACGACATGTTGCTCGCCTGCCCGGACCGCGTACCAAGACGTTAGTCCGAAATCGGGATGTTGCGTCACATGCTCGGAGGGTTCCAGGACGTGTGGAGACACGTCGCTCTCCGGGAAATAGGCTACCGGATAACGACCCGGTTCGAACAGAAGCATGGTATGCTCGCTATCGGCGATCCATATTCCACCGAAGCGTACGCGCATGCGCCGGCGCAACCGTTCCACGTACAACAACCTTTTGGGCAGCGGCTCGGGCACGAGGAACCGGCCGATTGCTCCCGCTGAGAGCGGACCTTGTTGCCAGGATAATCCCACTGCTCTCTCCTATAAACTCGATAATCGAGATCGGCGATCTCCGAGTTCGGCGCCCCCGGATCCCATCGGTCTGCGTGTAGCTTCGCTTGCGCAATCCGACATGATTATATTCGTGGATCCTCCAGGTTTGGTTACAGGGGCGCAGCCTGGTTCTCGAAGAAATTAGGACTCCGTGAGTGCTGCGAGAGAGACTTCGATACTAACGCTGAGACGGCCCAAGGGTGGAGAGGCAATGGCGTCGTCGAGAGTTTGGCTCAGGTAAACTTCGTGCTGGCCAGCAGCCGGAAAGATCATTTTCGAGAGACCCGGATGGCGCCTTCGGGTCTTATCTGTGCAAATACTTGGCGCCAGGATGTAGTCAGGGCTCAGTTTCCTTGGGGAAGTGCACTCTCCAGGCTCCGGACGCGATCCAATTAGCCCCGGACCCGATCTAAGATTCAAGTGCTGAGGAACTTGCGCAAGCCGTTTCGGCCGGCGCTTTTGGCACGTCCGCACACGTTGCTGCAAGTGAATAACTTTTTTGCGAGCCTGTAACCAGATCGAGTTGGCCCACGAAAATAGTCAGGTCACATCTTTGATGTGTTTTCGACTGGCCCTGAGGAGCGCCGCTCATGACCAAAGTTCATTACCGGAACGCTGATGTGAACGGACTCGAGGTGTTCTACCGCGAGGCA
Organism: Bradyrhizobium sp. 141; assembly: GCF_023074055.1. GTDB lineage: Bacteria > Pseudomonadota > Alphaproteobacteria > Rhizobiales > Xanthobacteraceae > Bradyrhizobium. The sequence goes on along the minus strand of NZ_JADPKR010000062.1, from coordinate 47,003 downwards.
GGGCGGGCCGATGCGCCTGCTCTGCTGCTACTACACGGATTTCCGTCTGCGGGCCACATGTTCCGTGAGCTCATTCCAGCATTGGCGGATCAGTTTCGTGTCGTAGCACCAGACCTACCTGGGTTCGGTCAGTCCGAAATGCCATCTCGCGACAAGTTTTCCTACACCTTCGATCAACTGGCGGAAGTCATCGGACGCTTCACCGAAATCATCGGACTCGCTCACTTTGCGCTCTACGTCTTCGACTACGGTGCACCGATCGGCTTTCGACTAGCTGCTCGACACCCCGAGCGCATCACCGCAATCATTTCGCAGAACGGCAATGCTTATGAGGAGGGGCTCAGCGATGGATGGAATCCGATTCGTGCCTATTGGGAGCGACCCTCTGAGGCCAATCGGAACTCGCTCCGATCCTTCCTCGCGCCCAAGACGACAATTTGGCAATACACTCACGGTGTGCCCGAGACGGCCCGTGTGTCTCCAGACGGCTACTCACTCGACAACTTCTATTTGGCCCGGTCCGGAGCAGACGAGGTACAGCTGGACCTGTTTGGCGATTACAAGAGCAACGTTGCGCTTTACCCGATCTTTCAACAATATTTCCGCAAGCACAAGCCTCCCTTTCTGGCAGTTTGGGGCAAGAACGATCCCTTCTTTCTGCCAATGGGCGCGAAGGCGTTCAAGCGTGACATTCCGAATGCGGAAGTCCGTTTCTTCGATACTGGTCATTTTGCACTTGAGACGCATTGCGACGAAATCGCAGCGGCGATACGCGAGTTTCTTTTGCGACTAAAGTGAATCAATGGAGGATCGCAAGTTTGCTGATTTCAAGTCATCCCTTCCAGCGAGTGGTCTGATGCGTGCAATCGTTCTCGAAAAATTTGGAGGCCTCGACAGCCTGGTGATCAAGGAGATCCCGGAGCCTGAACCGAAAGCAGGATATGTCGTTATCCAGATAAAGGCGTTCGGCATCAATCATGCCGAGATGCATATGCGCCGGGGCGAATGGGCAGAAGCCGCTCCGGTCAGCGGCATCGAGTGCGTCGGCCTCGTAAAATCTTGTCCCGGTGGGGAGTTTCCGATCGGTGCCAAGGTAGCTGCGCTGATGGGTGGGCTCGGGCGTACGATCAATGGCAGCTACGCCGAATATACTCGCGCACCCGTGTCGAATGTTGCGCTGATCGAATCGGATCTACCTTGGGCCGAGCTCGCGGCGATCCCAGAAACCTATGCTACGGCATGGACCTGCCTGTTCCGCAATCTCGAAATCGAGAAGGGACAATTGCTCCTCATTCGTGGTGCGACCTCCTCGTTCGGTCAGGCCGCGCTCAAGATGGCTGTCAACGTCGGAGCCCGTGTAATCGCGACAACTCGCAACCGCGATCGCTTTGCCATGCTTGAAAAACTCGGCGCCGAGCGTTGCGAACTTGAGCGCCGTGATTTGTCGAAGCTCATACCCGAGGCCAAGCAGATCGACGCCGTGCTTGACCTCGTGGGCAACACGGTCATGCTCGATTCCCTCGCCATGCTTCGGCGCGGAGGCCGCTCCTGTTTGGCCGGCTGGCTCGGCGGTCTTGATCCCATCCCCGATTTCAACCCGCTTTTGCAAATGGCCAGCGGCGTCTATCTGACCTTCTTCGGTAGCTTCGTGTTCGGCACTCCGGGCTTTCCGCTCTCGGACGTGCCGCTTCGGCAGATTGCCGCCGACGCCGCCGCGGGACGGCTCGACGTGAAGCCAATGCGAGTCTTCCGTTTCGAGGAGATTCGTGAGGCGCATCGCGTCATGGAGGCGAACGAGGCCAGGGGGAAGATGGTGGTTGTTCACACCTAGGGTGGGAACTTCGCACCGAAGGAAGTCTCAATCGAGAGCACTCAGGCTTCGGCATCGGCACGACCGCAGCCGCCGACCAATTGCCGGACAAAGGCACGTTGGTTGTCACCTATCAGGGCTGCGCGGAGAATGCCATCTGCTACGCGACCAATCCGTGCGCTATCTTGCGCACAAGGATCCGGATGCGCGTCTTGCCCGTCCGATGTGCAAATGCGTTTTGACGCAGAACAGTGGATGGACTGGCAGGCAACCGTGTTCTGGCCAGCCTTGCGCCCACTGTTCACGCAGCTTGCCCGCACATCTCCCTCGGTCATCGCGCGAGCCGAGGAACTGTCATTGGCGGCCGTGCGGATGCTGGATGCGCAGCTTTCCGGCCGTATGTATGTGGCAGGGGACAGCTTCAGTAGCGACCTTGTCTCCCACTACGAAATCGCTTTGCCAAAATGGCTGCGCCAAGCAATCGCGCGACTTCATTGCGTGTCAGCCATCGATGACTTCCCTCTGCCTTTGGAGGCAGTTAGCAAGCCAGCGGGTGGCGCGCCGCGCCTGCCATGACAAGTCGAGAACGATCGTTGGTCGACAATGATCCGCGTTCCGAAAGTGCGGACTTTCCCGATCCGCGCGACGGATGCGTGCGAGCGCTGTTCGCCAAAAGTCTGGGCGCGCTTCCTGCGTTGGGCTGTTTAGCAGCGTGCTCGCTATTTGCGGAACGCGGCTGTTGAGAAAACAGGCCGCCAGTTGGTCAGTCGTAGCTGATCGAAAGGTCCCTAAGGGTAGCACACGAACACCTAGTAGCGCCGTGAAAAGTGTACGCTTAGACCGGGCCTGCGGCCTCCGGCCGTCAAGGCCAAGACGAGTGCCGCAAGCGGCGGCCTTGACTGCCAATCCCCTCTCATTGTCGCGGGCCTAGTCCGGTTGCCTCGCAACCGCTTTCGGATTCGGTGATCCGCAAATGAAAGACGCGTTTTGCCGATGGGACATTGTCCACGGCCTTAAGGTCTTAAAGCTAACTTGCCTCACTTGCTTGAATACAAGGAGTGCGCGCGTGCACCGCGTAGGACACTTAGGGCAGACGATCCCGCATAGCTTCGGGGCCTCCCGCCGCCACGAGCGGCAGCGTCGGGCGAGCGACGGACTTTTTGACACTAGCGCCGTGTCAATTGTGGCTCACGCGCCGCGCCATTCCCAGACTTGAACTGCAGCGCCATTATCCTTTCGCGGGAAGAATATCCACTGTGCGTTGACGCTTGAGAAGCGGGCGACCGCACCTGTACAGGATCAACATCGTTAGTAAGGCTAAGTAAAGCCAGTGTTCAATCGATATGATCTTAGTTGCGAGAGAAAGGTGAATCGCCCCGCAAATGGCAATGGCGTAAATCAGTCGATGCAACTGAAGCCAGTTCTTGCCCAGCCGTCGTATCGAAATCGCGTTTGACGTGACAGCGAGTGGAATAAGCAAGACGAGGCCAGTCATACCCAGCATGATAAAGGGACGTTTCACGAAATCTGCGATGATCGCGTGTACCTCCAGCTCCTGGTCGAGAAAAACGTAAGCGGAAAAATGCATCAGGGCATAGTAGAAACATGTCAGTCCGAGCGCCCGACGGTAACGGATGAGATTGACCCTGACGACATCTCGAACTGGCGAGATTGCCAGCGTCAAAATCAACAATCGGACGGCCCAGAGACCGAGGAAGCGTTCGAATGTTTTGACGGGATCGGCGCCAAGGTTGTCGGTCGCACCGAGATAGAATTCCCAGCCGGCAGGAAGCAGCGCGACAAAATAGAGCAGCCAGATGCTGGCATTCTTCCAGGCCCGGCCGACTGTCATCGCGCTCTTCATCAAAAACTCGTCTGCAAATCCATTCCGCTATACAGGCCTGCAACCTGATCGCTGTAGCCATTAAACATCAAGGTTGGCACACGGCTCGAGCCGAAAAGGCCGCCGGCGCCGATGCGGCGTTCGGTCGCTTGGCTCCAGCGCGGATGAGGGACGCTGGGGTTAACGTTGGCATAGAAGCCGTACTCGCTTGGCGCGGCCACGCTCCAGGTATTCTTGGGTTGCTTGGCGGTTAGGGTGATGCGAACGATGGACTTAAGGCCCTTGAACCCATACTTCCACGGCACGATCAGCCGGATCGGGGCTCCATTCTGACTGGGAAGCGTCTCACCGTACACGCCGACAGCAAGCAGGGTCAGAGGATGGCGCGCTTCGTCGAGCCGCAAGGCCTCGACGTATGGCCAAGACAACGACTGAAACACGCCGCGCTGACCGGGCATCTCATCGGGCCGAACGACGCTCTCAAAGGCAACGTATTTGGCGCTGCCGAGCGGCTCGACCCGGTCCAGGATCGCCGTGAGCGGGAAGCCATCCCAGGGAATGACCATCGACCATGCTTCGACACACCGCATCCGATAGACCCGCTCCTGAGGAGGAAATAGCTTCAATAGGTTCTCAACGGCGAATGTGGTCGGCTTGGCGACCATGCCATCGACCCTGATGCTCCAGGGCGCAGGTTTGAAGTCATCGGACTTGTTTGCGGGATCGTCCTTGCTCAATCCAAACTCGTAAAAATTGTTGTAACTCGTGACGTCCTTCTTCGGCGTTAACTTGTCCGGAACCGTATAGTCGCTGCTCGACGCTGCCAGCGGTGCTGTGTGCCCCTCGCGCGGGAGGCCCGCGGCGAAGGCGAACGCCGCGCTCATTGTCAGGAATTCTCTTCGCCGCAGCCAGTCTCGAACCGGCGTTATCTCCGAGGACGAAATCTTGGGCGGCTTAAAGGTCATACGAAGCTCCTGGCCTGGCGTCTGCGAAAGGCGCGAAATCGGACTGCGAAAATATAAGGGATGAGAACCCTGGTCGCACAAGCACGATCACGTGTGGCATGAACACCTGGCGGCTCCAGTCGCCAGTCTTGCGCCTTGCGAGACGAGCACATCCGACACGCTAATATTAGAGGAGATCGATAGCGGCGCCAGTACTTCCGAGAGCGCATCGCGACAAGAGAAATTGACGAGGTCCCCGTGTAACAACTGATGGCCAGCTTCGAACACACAATCGGTGCAGCCATCGGGCTCGAATGCAAGGAGATCAAGTGTGCCTCGAAAATCGCTGACGAGAACGATAATCGCGGTTGCCCTGGTGTTCGGACTGCGAGCGATGGCGAACGCCGATGCTGAAGCAGTAAAGCTGCAGACGGCTGACGACGTATCCATCTCTGCGGTGGCCTATGAAGCTACAAAACCAAAGGCCATCATCCTGCTCTTTCACCAGGCGGGCTCCAGCAAGGCGGAGTACACGACGATCGCGCCAAAACTTGCCAGCTCCGCTTATACGTCCCTGGCGATTGATCAACGTTCCGGTGGGACATTATTCGGACCCAATGATACCGTTGCGCGCCTTTCGAAGTCGGCCTCTTATGCCGAAGCAAAGGCCGATCTTATCGCGGCCCTGGACTGGGCTGCGAAGCGGCATCTTCCCATCATTCTGTGGGGAAGCAGCTACTCGGCGGCCCTGATCTTCGAGGTCGCGGCAGACCATGAGGCTCAAGTCAGCGCCTTGCTCGCCTTCTCTCCTGGTGAGTATCTCGGGACCTCGAGCGAGGTCGCTCGGGCGGCGGCGCAAGTCCACGTCCCCATCTATGTCACGTCATCGTCCAGCGCCGACGAAGTCGGAGCTGCGCGGACAATTCTTTCCGCCTCATCAGCACGCATAAAAACCCAGTTCGTGCCGAAATATGGCGTGCATGGCTCGTCCACGCTGATCGAAACCCGCAATCCCAAGGGAGCCGCGGAAAACTGGGCCCACGTCCTCTTATTTCTTGATGCACTGCCTCTACCTCCAAGCTAGCCCAGCTTGGCGTCGACGCCGGGGCCGGGCCGCTGGCTTAAGCTTGGTTTAAGGTAGCTGCCAACAGGGTGCCTTCTCGGCGAAGCCGCAGGTGATTGACGTGCGAGCTTGAGGCCGGTTGAGGTTCTCTCATGGGCGCCGTCGCGTTTGGTCCGTTTGTCTTTCCAGTCGAGTATTTTGCGGCCATCCTGGCGGCCGTCCTTGTCCTATCCCTGGGGTGGTACCTGGCTGAAAAGGTTGATGCGCGCCTTCATCCCATGCCGGTTCGTGTCATCTGCGCATTTGTGCTCGGCGCGCGCCTGGGGCATGTCGTCGCGCACTGGCCCTCTTTTGCCGCCGAGCTCAGCCGCGTCTTTGCGTTCTGGCAGGGCGGTTTTTATTGGCCGGTCGGCGTTGCTGCTGCCATCATCGTGAATGTCGTGGTCCTGCGGCATCCGCGGGCGATCGCTTGGTCGGCGATCCCGCTCGGCAGCGCCGCGGCTGCTGCCGCAATGACCGTCTATCTCCTGGCAGGGCTTCCGTCCGCTCCTCTGCCTGGTGATGCCTTCGAGACAGCTGATGGTCGCGTCGTCGTGCCGCAATCCCTCAAGGGACGCAAGCTGGTCATCAATCTATGGGCGAGTTGGTGTCCACCGTGCCGCAATGAGCTTCCAATGATGGCCGAATTTGCGCATGCCGATCACTCGGCGGAATTCCTGTTTGCCAATCAAGGTGAAGATATAAGCGCAATTCAATCCTTTCTTCAGGCGCGCGGGATTGTCCTCGATACCGTCCTGCTCGATAAATACGGGTCGATGGCACAGAACTATCAAATCCGCGGATTGCCAACGACACTCTTCATCAATACGGATGGCAACGTCAAATCCGTCAATATTGGAGAGCTATCGAAGGAAAACCTAAGCAACGCAGTGGCCGAACTGAATTGACCGCCCACCGACGTTTGTCCGCTTATGGCGACTAAACGATCTTGCGCGGGCGGGCATTCGGAGCCCGCTGTGGTTCGGTCGCTGGACAAGGCGATGTTCGATCAAGGGGCGGACACGCTGGAAAAGGGCTGCAACCGCCGGGCCAAATCGGCCGCCTCAAACGCTCCGACTGAACGCGTCGCGGGCATCTCCCGGCCACTCTCGATGTCCATGACAAAGACGGTCGGTGGGCCATCAACGGACAGATATCCCAAGAGCTCCCGGTTGGCGTCGTCCATCGCCGTCACATCGACCTTGATAAGCGCCAATGAATTCATCAACCGACTGACGGTAGGATCCGGAAAAATCGTCCGATCGAGCGTTTCGCAGAACTCACACCAATCGGCGCCAACGTCGACGACCGTCACGCGGTGACTGAGCGATGCCTGTTGCCGAGCTCGGACGAACTCGTCGATTGACCGAACCGGACCGATCTTCGTCACGGCGGCGCGGATACGTGCTGCTGCGCCCGGTGCGTCGAGCCAAGACGCGAGCAGCGCACTGCCGCCCCTTAAAACGTCGCGTCGAGAGTACGCGCTATGCGGCGCTCGCGAGATCTGCATCATTATTCCATCCGAGAATGACCTCGAGGGAACACGGCGGTTGAATCACCAGCCAGGCGGCGTGGTCCGTTGGACTGTGCCGTTGTAGACACGTGCTTACCGTCAGGTTCGTTCACCATCCGCGCGTCAGGAATGACGACGATTTGGCTGCCCGGCTTCGCGTGATCAAAGAGGTGAATGATGTCCTGATTCAACAGCCTTATGCAGCCGGATGAAACCGCCTTGCCGATCGAATCCGGCTCGTTCGTGCCGTGAAGCCGGTACAGCGTGTCACGCCCATTCTCAAAAATGTACAACGCGCGTGCTCCCAGCGGATTGGCGAGCCCGGGCGCCATGCCCCCAGCCGCGGCGCTGTACTTCCCAAGCTCGGGCTGTCTTGCAATCATCGAGTCAGGTGGCACCCATCGCGGCCAACGTCGCGAATACGCGACCTTCGCGCGACCGGACCATTCGAAGCCTTCCCGACCGACACCTATTCCGTACCGCGTCGCCCTATTGGGCGAAATCACGTGATAGAGATACTTGGCGGGGGTGTCGACGATCAGCGTTCCGATCTTCTCGTCCGACTTATAATCTACGTCCCGTCGCCAGAAGCGCGCGTCAAGCTGGTCGAGATCAACCTCCGGAATTTGAAATCCGCCGTCGGACAATCCACGATACATTGCCGGGCTTGCTGGTTCACTGTCCATGTCGCTGCTCTGAATCAATGGCGCCATGGAGCTTCTCTCGGTAACGCACCCGGAAAGGGTTATCGCCCCCAACCCCAAAACCGCGCGCCGTCCAATCCTGTTAGCGAGCGCGACGTTTAGTCGGCACTCATCACCTGGTGCCGCAACATCAATCAGCTTTAGCAACCGGAGAAACCGCATTTGCCACCCCATGATAATCATGAGGTCTCAAGAACGTAGCGACCTTAAGTCAGCCTTAAGACGCGGGAGGCGCAGCCACCCATTCATTTTCTGCGAATTGATCAGGCTGCGGCGCGCGGCGCAGTCATGCGAGGCGGTGACGAAAGCCAGAATTGCTTGGGACGCTCGAACAGAAAATGCATCCCCGTCCGGATCGCCACTTGCCACATCGCAAAGGGAACGAGAACTCCCATCGCGGTCACGATGATTGACATCGCCCCCACGGAGGCGATTAACCCACTCTTGATGAGGACGGTGCGCGTGAATGCCATGGGAAGGAAGAATGCCAAGTAGACAATGATCGATTGCTGCCCCGCGAAACGCAAAGCGCGGAGCCGGCTCTTTCGCGCCAACAACACACCGGACACCACAATGGCGAGTGCGCCCGCAAGGCCTAGGCCGAGGGAAATGCCCGGCATCTCCGCGGCGCCAGATGCCACGACCGTGCCGTTGACCACAGCCCAGACGATCAGGCCGGCGGCAGCCAATCGGGGATGGGCTTCGGCGTTTGCGGCGACCGCGAAGATAGTGGACGCGCACCGGAAGCCCGCGTAGAAAAAAGTAGAAACGGGAGGCGAATTCGTCGATCACGGTCCAGCCGGTCGAAATGTGTGACATCTCGAGCGCTGCTGCAATTATCCAGATCAGCGTCGACGGCACCTGGCGCGTGATCCGGGTCACGAGGAAGAAGATGGGAAGCAGGTAGATAAACCAAAGAGTGCCAAAGGGCTCGATAAACGATTGAAGGTACATGAAGCCAACATACGGCCAACCATGTTCGCTCGCGATCCCGGGAGCCTTGAACACAAATTGGATCGCGGTCCATAAAACGTAGAAATAGGCGAAGTGCGCAACCTTCCGGTCGAGGTAAAGGCGCCACGGCCGGTCGATAACCAGCGATACAAACAGTCCTGAGATGAGAAAGAAGTCCGGCATTCTAAACGGCCGGGCAAACTCGACGACGTAATGCATGAAACCTTGCCGCTCCGCGGCGAGTTCGACGCCGAGGGTCGAATGCATCATGACCACCATGATGATGCACAGGCCCTTCGCATAATCGACCCAAGCGACACGCGGCGTTTCGAGGCCTATGGTAGTTGGCATAATCTGCGTACCTTCTGTTCGGTGAACAGCATTCGATTGATGCATTGCGCTGTTGGTGGGAGTGTATTGAGGAGACATCACTGGTTCCGGACCGTTGTGCTCCCGCGTGAGGCTCGCAGCGCATGATAGGTGCGCGATAGGACGACCCCGTAGAGGACGTGTCCTATCAAGATCATCAGGCTGAGCCGCGCGTTATCGCCAACGAGCAGGAACGGCCGCTCAGATATCAACGCAAAGGCTCCCATCGGGATCACAAACGCGGCCAGTCCCCAGAGCCATCCATCAAATGGGGGCCGATACCATCCGCTTCCCAGCAGGAGCCAATAGCCGAGCGGGTACATGATTGTGCCGATGACGCAGTGAAGGGCATTCGCCTGGACGGATGAAACATCGGCATCAAAAATGTAGGCAAACAGCTGGCGGATGAGTTGAGCTTGCTCGAGTGGATTGCTCACAACAAGGCCGGTTGGTCCGTTAGCCCATATGGTCCAGACGCCGAAGGCCGTGCAACCGGCCAGCAGAAGATCTTGAATTGCACGGCTTCGCTTTCGAGCCAACGGTAGAGCGTCTGGCCCGGTTGATCCGAGAACCTGCCCATACCACGCAGAGAGCGTGTCTTCAGGTCGGGGGGGAGTGGCGTGTTTCATGCCCCGACAGGGACAGCGAGCCTTAAGCCAGGCTTAAGGCCCGGGTAATCCAGGGGCGCTCCTCACGCCGCCGCAGAGCGCGGATAATAGATGGTTAATCGGCTGAACACGGCGGCGTCAATTAATCGGTACTTGGCGACGAGACGCGTGATGAAAATGTTGCGTCGTAAGCCCCATGGTGCCCAAGGTGCCGCAGCCTCCGCCGGCAAGGCGACGTTGTCGTGTTTTCAGGGTCTGCCGCCCCTGGCCGCAAAGATCGCCCACTCTAGGGCGCGCGATGGCCGGATTTACCCGTCGTAAGATAGTGACTCAACCACCTTATTGCCGGCGCGGCCAAAATGACGACGGGCACCATTGTTACCCAAGCGGTGAGCCAGGAGCTGACCCAATTTAGCAGTGCACCGTCGGCACCCATTCGCCAGATCGTTATGGCGGCGGCAATGGCCGTGGTTAGCCCGGACTGTATCAGTGCAAACAGGAAGTGCGCGTATCGCTGCGGCAGCATGGGAGCAGGTTCGCCAGAATTACGCGCTTTTTGCTTTTCGATTAACGTCAAGCCTGTGGTCAACAAGAGCGACGATTTGATCGAGCAAGGGGTGTTTCATATCGCGCTGGCGCGCGACGAGTTGCACCAGCTTGTCGGCCCTCTCGATGTTGAGTGCGCCGTTGTTAAGTGCCCGAGCGGCGGAGGCTGGCCGTGACAGGTCTTTGGCGGCAGCTGCATACTTTTGAAATGGGACTAGATCATCGCGTGATGCCCCGATCTGGACGCACACCTCCACGACAAAATCATAGATTGATTGCGAGGCGGCTAGGTCGGAATGGACAGCTTCCTGCGCCGTGCGCATTCCGTCTTCGGTGATGCACCGATAGTTCCCAGCCATGAGCATCGCCCACTTCGCCAGCGGCACGAACACCGAATCGTGAAAACGCAGTTTGACGGGGAGCTCCAGATCGCGGTCGGAGGACTTCCAGCGCGCGGCGTCGATCTGTTGTTCAAGCGTACGTACGATCTCGTTGCCGCGTTCCTGGCCAAATCGAGCTACTTTGAAGTTCGTCGGCAAAGTTACTTGCAGCACGTTTGGCTTCTCGCCGGGGGGGCGTATCGCCTGCGGGTCCGGGCTACAAAGCGTAATCGCGTTGGTATCGAAACGCTCCCAGACTTCAGGAGCGGTGTAGGCCGGTTTCAGCGTTGTGGCGTCGAGCGTGGGTATCCTCCGCATATACGCCAAGGGCGGCATGTTCATGATCGACATGCAGGGGAGCCCAGACGCTGCGATCGCTTGCAGCAGCTCCCTTACGCCCGCCGAGCCATATTGCGGCTCCTGCATAGCCAAGCCGATGAGATCGTATTCCCGGGGATTGACATCAGCCGCTGAAGACGCGGTCACCCTGCCTGGCAGACTGCGTGAATCGATCTCGACCGGCTCGCGTTGCCCGCGGACCCGCATGCGAACACGAAAGCCTTCCGCATTGATAAGGTTTGCCTCTTCCGGGAGGCATACCAGCTTCACCGTGTGGCCGCCAAACATGATCTTCGACGCCAGCAATGAGCCGTAGGACGCCCCGAGGATCAGAATATTGTACTTTTGCATGTTGTTAGCTCCAATGGCGGTTAGCGTGTGCCAGTTGTCGTCTGTCGCGTCGTCGTGGCGATCGCGGATTGGTCAGCCGGAATGGACAACGGTACGTCAGGGCGAAGCCAGGGGATTGCCGCGGCGCCCGCGAGCAGAATGCCAACACCCGTGGCAAACGGCACATTCCAGTTGCCGGTCAGGTCAATGAGCCAACCAAAGACAACGGGCGAGACAATGCCAGACAAGCCAACGCCCATGATGACGTAAGCGCTCCCGATACCAGCGTACTCTTTCGAGATGTCCATAGGGATCGCGTACATCGGCGCGATCGTAAGCTCCAAGAAGAACATGGCACCCGCAAGGAGGGGCACGACAAGTCGCAGATCGTCGAAGAGCATGGTCGGCGTAATCAGGCTTGCGGCTCCGAGCAAGGACACAAGAATGACGCTACAGCGCGCTTTCCGGTTGCGGCCCGTTGATTTGAGGATTCGGTCCGACACGGCCCCACCAACGGTGTTGCCCACCAGCCCGGCAAAAAACAACGCACTCGTGAGTAGCGCCGAACTCTTCAGATCCGTGTGGTGTTGATTGACGAAATAGAGCGGCAACCACGACACGAAGACCCAATATGTCCAGCCGTACGCGAACATCACGACAGTCACGGAAGCCATACGTCGTGTAATCAACCAAAAGGGAATCCGTGCACGCCGGTCGGGCATGGAGACGCTCAAGTCTGCGATCTTGCCGGCGGTGACGCCTGGATGCTCGCGGGGGTCGTCTCTAAAAGAAAACCACCACGCTATGCACCACAACAGCGCCGCAGCGCCGCAGACAATGAATGCAGAGCGCCAGCCGGACCAAAGAACGACGGCCGCAACGATGGGAGGCGTCAGGGCTGCTCCCAATCGAGACGCACTGTGCGTGATGCCCTGGATGTATCCAAACCGGTGCGGCGGATACCAATTGCGCATCGCCTGCGTGGCAGCCGGAAAGGCCGGCCCTTCTCCCATGCCGACGGCAAGGCGGGCGACAAATAGAGAGACCAATCCGCCAGCCAGCCCGGTGGCGATCGTGCCCATGCCGACAATCATCACGCAGACGATTAGCGTGAGTTTCGAGCCGTATTTCCTTGCACCCCATCCGCCAAAAATAACCGAGCCGAGATAGGCCCAAGAGAACGCGCTGAATATCAAACCCATCTCGGTATTTGTCAGCGCGAAGCTCGTCTTTAACGACGCCGCTGCTGCAGAGATATTGACGCGGTCGAGGTACATGATTGCGAACAGGACGCACAACAGCGTCGTTACCATGCTGTGCGCATCAAGGAAACGGCGTACGGGGGCTGGCTTGGACGAGATCTCGTCCGCTTCCTGCGCGAGGGCCACGTTTCTCTCCCTGGTATGTTTAAGCGTCAGCGTCGCTCTTTCGGCGGACTGCTGCACATTTTCACTCGGCGGCCTGTTTTCGAACTGAGTGGTCTTTGGACAAGGCGTCGGCTGCCGCTTCGATCGCTCCCCACCCGAACGGGATCCCGCGCGCCTTCAGCCCCATTTCGACCGCGGCCAGTGTTCCAAGCACCGACGCATTGTTGAAGTCGCCGAGATGGCCAATCCGGAATACGCGGTCGGCGAGCGGGCCGAGACCGTTGCCGAGTGACATGTTTGCGTCGTCCAGAATCTGCCGCCGCAGGGCATCGGCCGAGTGTCCGTCGGGAAGCCGAACCGCAGTCAGTGACGACGAATATTCTGACCCGTTGCGGCACTGGATCTCCAGTCCCCAAGTTTCGACAGCCCGCCGTGTCGCGAGGGCTGCGCGGTCATGGCGTGCGAAGACGTTGGCCAGCCCCTCGGCCTCGATGAGGTCAAGCGCGACTTTCAGCCCCTGCAGCAGGTTTGTCGACGGCGTGTAGGGGAAAAAGCCGTGTTCGTTCGCCGTAAGCATCTCCTCCCAGCGAAGAAAGCTGCGCGGCATGCGAGCCTCTTTCGACACTTCGATCGCTTTGGAGGATACAGCGTTGAAGCCGAGCCCGGGAGGCAGCATCAGCCCCTTCTGCGAGCCTCCAACTGTGACGTCAACTCCCCACGCATCATGACGATAGTCGATCGATCCAAGTGAGGAAATAGTGTCGACGAGCAACAGTGCCGGGTGCCCCGCTTCATCGATCGCCCGCCTGACGGCGGCGACGTTCGACGTCACACCGGTCGATGTTTCGTTATGAACAACGGCGACGGCCTTGTATTTGTGCATTTTGTCCGCACGAAGCTTTTCGGCAAGCCGCTCGGCATTCACGCCGGATCGCCAGTCTCCCGCGATAATCTCGGGCTTCAGATCGAGCGCCGCGGCCATCTTGCTCCACAACGTCGCAAACCACCCGGTCTCAAACATGAGTACGTGATCGCCGGGTGACAGCGTGTTGACAAGAGCGGCTTCCCAAGCACCAGTGCCTGAGGTCGGATAAATGACGACTGGCTCTTTGGTGGAAAATGCCGAGCGGATGCGCTTGAGGACGTTTAGACCCAGCGCGCTGAACTCAGCGCTTCGGTGATCGATGGTCGGTATTGCAATTGCTGCCAGGACAGGCAGCGGACTATTCGTCGGACCGGGAATTTGAAGAAAGTGACGACCTGTCGAGCTATTCATTGGGCTCCTCGCGTGAGCTTTTTAGGTTCAACGATTGGGACTACGGCAGGCCGTTCCGGCCATGCCGCCTGAAAGCGGGGCGTTCTGTCATCAGCTCATAGTAATCCGACAGAGCAGTGTAGTTCGGCCGGACAAGGCCGGGATGGGTCAGGCTGAACCAACGATTGACGACGAGGCCGACCGGAATGTCAGCAATCGTAAACCGGTCCCCCATAACGTACGGACCGGACTCCGCGAGGTGCTTGTTGAGCAAGCCCATGACATGGATGAGCTCATTCTGGCCCTGCGCTACGTACCAAGGGTGGTCGTACGGCGCTTCCTTCAGCTGCCCGCCGAGAAAAGCGCCGCGCAGCGCGTGCGTAATGTCGTAGGCGACCCAGTCCATCCATTGCTCGATGGCCTGTCGCCCTTCTGCGTCCTCCGGGTAGAGGTCCGTTGCCCCGTGCTTGGCTGCGAGATATCGCACGATGGTGTTGGATTCGCGCATGACGCGGTTGCCAATGACCACGACGGGTACTTGGCCGGTTGGGTTCAGCCGCAGAAACTCAGGTGTATCTGTCGGTGTGAAGCCTCGGCCAAAATCCTCGCGCGTATAAGCGATCCCGATTTCGTCGCAGACCCAGAGTACTTTCCGCACATTGAACGAGTTCGCTCGTCCTAGAATCCGAAGAAGATCCGGAGGCTTTGCTGCGGCATCTCGCGCCTGCGCCAACACGTCCGTCATTGATGTTCTCTCCCTAAAGATTTCGAGGATTGAACAGGCGCGCGATTTGGAAGTAAAATTCAAATATTCGATACATTCATGAGACAATCAAATGAATGTCGGTCTCCGCCAGCTCAGAGCCTTTCTCGCGGTCGCCAAGCACGGGAGTTTTAGCCGTGCGGCGAAGGAGGTTTCCGTCTCGCAAAGCGCCGTGAGTTTTTCAGTGCAGCAACTGGAAAGAGAGCTGGAGCTGCGCTTGCTCGACCGCACAACTCGTCAAGTTCGGCTGACGGCTGTTGGCGAGGTCCTAGCGGCGAGCGGTACGCGGCTGCTTGGAGAGTTGGACGCGCTGCTGCGGGAACTCAAGGACACCGGGGAAAGACGCCGAGGCAAGGTTACATTGGCTTGCGTGCCGTCGGTGGCTCGGGGATTAATGCCGGCATGCGTTGCGCATTGCACGAAAAAATGGCCCGAGATCTCATTTTCAATCGAGGATATTGCGGCAAAGGAGGTCGTTGCGCGGGTGACACGGGGCGATGTCGAGTTCGGTCTTTCGGGAGGAGAAATCGAAGCGACCGAACTGCACATTGAGAGCCTGACCCAAGACCCGTTTGTTTTGGCATGCCGCCGCGATAACGCATTAGCGAGGTCGAAAGCCGTCGCTTGGGCAAAACTATCCGACCATCGTTTGGTGATGTTGAACAACACGTCCGGAAGCCGGCCGCAGATCCTCAATACACTCGCCAATGCGGGCGTGCGGGTGCAAATTGCGCTCGAGCTAGCGCAACCCAGTTCGGTTCTTGCCATGGTCGAAGCCGGGCTCGGCATTGCTGTGATCCCGACCCTGGTGGCCCCGATCAAAAGTCACCCAGAACTGACCACCCGGAGGCTCATAAGGCCATCGGTCAGCCGTACCATCTTTTTGGTTCGACGGCGCGACCGGTCGCTTTCGCCAGCTGCATCGGCGGTTTGGACTGCGCTGCTTGAGCTATTTGGTTCGGCGGAGCGCCGCCTTAAGGCGTGAGACGAGGCCCTTGAACGGCTTGAAGGATGCCGCGGCCGATATTGTCGGTCAGGCCATGGCTGCCGTCTGGTGTGATCCCGCCATTGCCAGGTGGTCCGCCAAATAGTTGGCCAGTTCGCTTACGACCCGAGAGTTGCCACGCCGCCCGCTCGAATACGCGAGCTCAACCGCGGGAAGTTGCGGCAGGTGTTTGCCGTGCCGTATGATCCTCAAGGGCGGTGAGACCAGCGCGCGCGCAAGGACCGTGATCCCCATCCCTTCGACCGTCGCCGTCTTCAAGCATTCAAAGCTCGGGCTGACAAAGCTCACGTGCCACGGACGTCGCTGTTCCTTCAGGGACCTAATTGCGCAGCTTCGATACGTACATCCCTCCGGAAATAGCACGAGAGGCGTTGAGTCCAGATCTTCAGCAGCCAATTTTGGTCCGCTGACCCAGACCAGCTGCTCACGCTGCGCCACTGTGCCCAGTCTCGCACCCGACTCCTGTTTGAAGAACGTCAAGTCGAAATCCCCGCGCGCACTCCGCTTTTGCAGGTTCTCGGATTGGTTGGCCTCCACCTCGAGGCCGACCATGGGATGCGTGGCCTTGAATCGAGCAAGCCAAACCGTGAAATCGCGACCAAAAAAATCGAGGGGGACGCCGAGACGCACGAAACCGGTCAGGAGGTCGTCCGACATGGACGCGCAAGCCTCGTCGTTGAGTTGCAGGATCCGCCGGGCATACTGCATCAGGCGTTCTCCTTCCGACGTCAGCTGCAGCACGCGTCCCTTCCGACGCGACAGTAGCGGCCGGCCGGTCTGCGTCTCCAGCTTTGCAATCTGCTGACTGATCGTCGACTGCGAACGACCAACCGTCTCCGCCGCGCGGGAGAAGCTCATGGCGTCCGCCACAACCAAGAACGACCGCAGGCAGTCGATGTCGAGATTCACGTTCGCCTCCCAAATCGCAAAACCCGATGATGACGATCACGATTATTCATTTTGTCACTTGCGCTCATCCTCGTAAAGACCAAAGGCCGCTACGGTAACTCCGGCTGGAGAGGCCCGAGGCGAACCCGCACAAAGGCGGGATAACGGGAGGATACAAGGTGCGGGGTGACAGGCGCGTCGAGGCGGCGCACGCGGCCGTGCGTGCATTGGTAGCGGCAAAAATCCGATTCCTTTTGCCGATGACGATCATTTATATCGTCGGTTATGTCGGGCTGACGGTCGTCGCTGGCTTTGCCAAGGACGTGATGGCCATCAAGATCGTTGGCCCGCTCAACATTGGCTTTGCGCTCATTGCGCTGAATTACCTTCTGTCATGGGCTCTGGCCCTTATTTACGAACGTGTCGCCAATCGCGTTTTTGATCCGCTTTCGGCCGCTGCAGCAGAGTCAGTCCGGGGAGCCGTTCGGTGAGCATAACTCTTCTCATTTTCCTTCTTATCCTCATTGTCACGCTTGGAATCACCTATTGGGCTGCACAGCGCACAAAGACCGCCAGCGACTTTTATGCGGCCGACAGCCAGTTGACGGCCGCCCAAAACGGCTTCGCGCTTGCAGGCGATTGGTGCAGCGCAGCTGCATTTCTGGGCTTCAGCGGGTTGACGGCGCTTTACGGCATGGATGGCGCGTTCTACGCGCTCGGCCCCCTCGTAGCCTTCTGTACCGTCCTGTTCCTGATCGCGGAGCCGCTTCGCAACTCAGGCAAATATACACTTGGCGACGTCATCCGCAGCCGGATGCAGACGCGCTCGTCCCTGCTTGCGGCGATTGCCGGTACGATCGTCGTGAATTTCGCCTATCTGATGCCCCAGATGGCCGGCGCCGGCGTGCTCGTTCGTCTTCTGACGGGGATCTCGTACGATTGGGCCGTGATCTTTGTTGGCGTCAGCATGATCGTCTACGTCGCGTTCGGCGGCATGTTGGCGACCACCTGGGTGCAAATTGTGAAAGCTGTCTTGATGCTTGGCGCGGGCGCGATTGTTTTGGTTATGGCGCTTTCGCTTGTGCACTTTAATCCGCTGACTCTTTTCGCGGACACCGAAGCAAAATACGGTGCAGGCTATCTCCTGCCGGGCAACTACCTAAAGAACCCCTTCGATCAGATTTCACTGGGATTGGGGTATGTTCTTGGCCTAGCGGGTCTGCCTCACGTCATGACCCGATTTTATACAGTTCCCGACGCCAAAACGGCGCGCCGATCGGTGGTCTGGGTCATGTTCTTGGCGGGCGCGTTCTTCGCCGGGACAACCTTGTTCGGATTGGCCGCTGCTGATTTCGTCGGGCAAGACGCAATCCGAGCCGCTGATAAAGGGGGTAATCTGGCGCTGCCCTTGCTCGCTCAACATCTCGGCGGAGGGAAAGGCAGCGTCGGGGGAGAACTTATGCTTGGGTTCGTTGCCGCGGTCGCGGTGGCAACCATCCTGGCTGTGGTTTCGGCGCTGACGTTGTCGACCTCCAGCAGCATCGCTCATGACTTCTACGTCAACTGGTTGAAAGGCGGGCAAGTCGAGGGGCGACAGGAGGTCTGGATCGCACGTCTGGCGGCCGTCATCATCGGCGTTCTCGCCATCGCGCTTGGAATCCTTGCCCAAGGCGTTAACGTCGCGGTCCTCGTTATTCTCGCCATCTGCGTTGCTGCGAGCGCAAACTTTCCCGTGCTCGTCCTGTCGCTGTTCTGGCGTCGCTTCAATACCGGCGGCGTCATCGGTGGCATGACCGCGGGCCTCGTAAGCTCTGTCGCGCTTGCCATGATTGGACCGGCGATGCGCGGCAGCGACGCGCTCTGGCCGCTGGTTAATCCAACCATCGTGTCTCTGCCGATCGGGTTTCTTGGCGCCGCGCTCGGTTCGCTCATCGCAGCACGCGATCTCGAAAACGAAAAGAGATTCGACGCGTTTCTGCTGCAAGTGCACACAGGCCGTGCGCCTGAATAAAAGAAGGTAAAGGAAGCCATCTCGTGACGGTTAAAGCAATTGTGTTCGACGCGTACGGAACGCTCTACGACATTCAATCAGTGGCCGCGATCACCGATCGAGCCTTTCCGGGGTATGGCGATCTCATCACTCAGATCTGGCGTATCAAGCAGCTGGAATATACTTGGTTGCGGACGTTGATGCGCCGCTATGAAGATTTCTCTGTCGTCACCAGGAATTCCCTGTCATACACCTTGAGAATACTGGGGCTGAACTATGACGAAAGTCTTTTTGAGCAGATCATGGATAAGTATGTCCATCTCGACCTCTACCCCGATGCGAGAGCGACGCTGCAGTCGCTGAAGAAGCACAAACTCGCGATCCTATCGAACGGTAGTTCAGAGATGCTGACGACTCTGGTCCGAAACACCGGCCTCGACAGCGTCCTGGATGCCACGATCAGCATTGACACCAAGCGAATTTTCAAGCCGAGCCCGGAGGCATATTCCTTGATCGAGCCGCGTTTGAACGTGAGTCGGGCCGAGGTGCTGTTCGTATCGTCTAATCCATGGGACGCTATTGGCGCGAAAGCCGCGGGTCTGAAAGTAGCCTGGATCGAACGCGTAACGCTTCAAGCCATGGCGCAAGCTTGCTCCAGGGCCGATTTGGTTGCACCTGTGACCATGTTCAAAGCTCTCCGCATGCAGATGGATGAGCTGGACCTCGCGCCAGACTATACAATCAACGGTCTTTCAGGGCTCAACCAGATCGCCTGAGTGTCTTCGAGTAAGCATCAATCGCTCGTGATCCTGTTCAAGCGTTTGGTGTCGCCGGGAGAACTCATGAAAGGAGTGCTTTGCTAGCGTTCAGGCGCTCGTACCGCCCCAGGCGGCCGACCTGCATCTTGATCAAGCCGGTCGCCATCGATGGTATTCGTCGGACGCCCATCAGGCGTCCTGATCATATCGGCAATAATCACTAAGTTGTGTGTGTCATGACGCTGTAACGAAGCGTTCGGGGAAGCGAATTCGGGGAGCACCAACCCGGAGGATGCCATGACACTACGCGCATTTTTGCTAGCCGGTTCGATCCTTTGCCTGCCAGCCATGGCAGCTGCTGAGGAGCGACCTGTCGTCGTTGAACTCTTCACATCGCAAGGATGCTCATCCTGTCCCCCAGCCAACGCCTTTCTCAATGAAATGACGAAAGGCCGTTCGGATATCCTGCCGCTTGCCTTTCACGTTACCTACTGGGATCGCCTCGGCTGGAAGGACCCATTCTCCCTGGAGGCCGCCACTTCTCGTCAGGATCGCTATGGGCGCCGCTTCGGTGACGGCTCTTACACGCCGGAGATGGTCGTCGACGGAGGGGTCGGGCTCGTGGGTTCGCGTCGTGACGAAGTCAACGCCGCGATCGACCACGCCAAACGCGGTCAACAAACGGTAGCCGCCGTTCGCGTCAGTAAAGAAAACGGAAACGTCAGGATCCACGTAGGCTCCGGCCGGGGAAGCGGAAGAGTCCTGCTTATCGGCTTTGATCATGAGCATACAACCCAGATCGGCCGCGGCGAGAACGGGGGGCGGACCCTGACCGAAGCCAACGTCGTTCGGTCGATCCGCTCCGTTGCAGAGTGGTCCGGCGAGGCAACATCGATTACCGAACGCTTTCCGCTGGGCGATGATGTCGCAGTCGTAATCGAAGCACCGGACGGCACAATTGTCGGTGCTGCCCGTCTGACGGGCGGTTTGACCTGAGGCGTACCGAAAATCGCATCTGGACGCGTAACAATGGCGAAAAGCGCGCGTATGGAAATTGAGCGGCATCCGCCGCTTCAGTTCACGCTCACTAAGGATGACGCTCGATGACCATTCGCTCTCGCCTCGCTTTCAGCATTTCCGCTGCCGCTGTCTCTCTGAGCCTCGCCTTTGCGCCGGCCGCCCTTGCCCAGGACAAAATGGGCAAAGATGACGGCATGAAGAAGGATTCCATGTCCAAAGACAGCATGAAGAAGGACTCGATGTCGAAGGACACGATGTCGAAGGACACGATGTCGAAGGACTCTATGTCCAAAGACAGCATGGCGAAGGATGGCATGAAGAAAGACGACGGGATGAAGAAGCACTGATCCCTTCGGTCGGTCTGCCTCCTTCACGCCGTGACCAGCCCCGGGTCACGGCGTGTCCTCGTGCAATTATCTTACTCACCCGCGGGCCGTTCATATTGACCTCAGGCGCCGTTGAAGCATTATAGAACGAATGGTTAAAAATATTCCCGTGACGTCGGAGAGGGCCGTTGACTGCATTTGAACCGCAACGGCTTCGCTCGTTGTCAGCGACCGCGGTCAGGTTGCCCATGCGGCGGCCTCTTGGGACCAGTGCCAAGAGCATTGACGAGGCCAACTTGCTGCTCGTCGATGTCACTACCCATGACGGCATTGCCGGCCACGCCTATGCGTTCTGCTATCAGCCGTCGATCGCGCGGTCTTTGGTGCCGATCATCGCAGAACTCAACGAACAGCTCGCGGGGCAGCCTCTGCACCCTATAGACATGACCCGAACAATTGGTCGATATTTCCGCCTTCCAGGCGTCGCCGGTCCTATCACGATGGTCGCTTCGTCGATCGACGCGGCTGTTTGGGATGCTTTGGCAAAGGCGGCAAACATGCCGCTTGCCGCCTATCTCGGCGCCGCACCCGCCTCAGTACCCGCTTACAACAGCAACGGGCTCGGCCTGATGTCGCCCGAGGCGGCGGCCGATGAAGCGGAAGCACTCCTTGAAGGTGGCTTTAAAGGCGTAAAGCTGCGCCTAGGCCGCAGCCACTTCGCGCACGACCTTGCGACCGTTCGCGCCGTTCGAAAGAGGTTGCCAGATGGGGTTCGTCTTATGGTGGATTTCAATCAAGCGCTGACCTTCTCTGATGCTATGCATTACGCGCTGGCTCTGGATCAAGAGGGCATTTATTGGATCGAGGAGCCGACGAGGCATGACGATTACCGTCGCATGGCGCAAATCGCCCAAGCGGCGGTTACTCCAATCCAGATTGGAGAAAACTTCACCGGCCTCCCACCTATGGCGGCTGCATTGGAGGCGGGTGCTTCCGATTACGTCATGCTGGATCTTGATCGCATTGGTGGCGTGACAGGCTGGCAGCGCGCGGTAGGTCTCGCAGCTGCCTATAATCGGTCAGTCTCCTCGCATCTCTTCCCAGAGGTTAGCGTGCACCTGATGGCGGCGACGCCAAGCTATCATTGGCTTGAATATGTCGACTGGGCGAACCCAATTTTGCAGGAACCGCTTCTGATCAAGGACGGCATGGCTGTGGTTCCGGACCGTCCTGGCAACGGTTTGGCTTGGGATAGGGAAGCCGTCGCGAGATATCGGCTTACCTGAGCGGCACCCGGAACGTAGAATGGATGCAGATTCGCGGCTTAAGTCGCTTGCCGAACGACAGTGGCGCGACTACCGAAGCGGCCGACCGGGCATTGCCTTTGCCGAGCCAGGATTAGCCCTAACGCTTTCGGAAGCTTATGGCGTTCAAGCGGAAGTGGCACGCCTTCGTTGCGCAGCAGGAGATGCTATCGCAGGCTATAAGGTCGGCTGTATCGGCGCTGGTGTCGTCGAGCAGTTTGGCATGGCCGGACCGATCCGCGCCTTGCTGTTCAGGAGTGAGCTCCGGGCGTCGGGAGCCGAGATCCGGTATGAAGACCATGTCAACCTTGCGATCGAGGGTGAGATGGCCATTCGCATCGGCGCCGGCGGTGCGGTTGCTGCAGCGTTTCCTGTCATCGAATTACACAATTTCGTCTTCCGGGCCGCCCGGAAGACGCTTGCCGAGCTTGTCGCGAACAACGGTATAAATGCCGGGGTCGTTGTCCCGCATCATCTTACCGAGACACCGAACTCACGCTGGGTTGATGCTCGTAAGCTGTCGGTGGATATCAATGGACGTACTGTAGATTCCGGCGCTTTGTGGCCTTTCCCCGGGGGGCCGGAAGAATCCGTCGCGTGGCTGAGAAGTAGTCTGAGCCTTCAAGATCGGGCCCTTGCATCCGGCGATCTCGTGCTGACCGGTACGCCACTGGGCCTATATCCGGTCAAACCTGATGATCATGTCGTCGTGAAAGTTGACGGTGAGGCCCATGTCGATTGCTTCATAACCTAGGAGAATTGGCTCCATCAGCTGAGTGGGATCATGACTGCCTGCCGGAACGGTCTCCGCTGACGCAGAATCTCATACCATCGCCGTACGTTCGGCAGCTCGGGATGGTGCGTTTCCAGCTCATACCATCGATGGACCGCGACAGCGGCGGGTATGTTGCCCACGGTAAAGTCGCCGCCCGTTAAAAACCGACGGCCTGCCAGATGCGTATCGAGAATCTGGACGGCTGCAAAGGAAAGTTGCTCGGCCCGAGCAATTACGGCTGTGTCGCGGTGTTCGAGGGGCGTCCGAATAAGCTGGATGAACAATGGGCGGAGCGCGGGCCAGAACACCGTCGCCTGCCAATCCATCCACCTTTCTGCATCGAACCGCGCATGGATATCAAACGGACAGAGGCGTCCTTTCTCGTCTTTGTGGGCGAGGTAGCGGACAACCACGTTGGATTCCCAAAAATAAAAGTCGCCCTCCTCGATCGTGGAGACAAGCCCGTGGGGATTGAGGGCCCGATAGCTCGGGCTCCCCGTCACGCCAAATTCGTTACCCGCGTCATTCCTGTCGTACTCGAGGTCAAGTTCTCCGCAGCACCGGAGCACTTTTTGGACATTCATCGAATTGGTGCGGCCCCAGATCTTCAGCATGTGTTGCTCTCACCCTGCCGTCACTGAGGTCCGCGCATTTCGTACTTCGGTAAGCTAAAGCGCGGAATGGTCCCGCACCGCTTCCGCCAAAGCTGGTTTGAGGTCGAGGAAACGTTTGTCGAGAGCAGCCGGGTCCTCTCGGTTCAACGCAATCATTTTGGCGCGCGCTTCACCGCCACGAACGACTTCGAAGGCGAGCTTATCGACGCCATCCATGACCGCATCCGACACAGCACCTGGTGGCTCCCTGACGAACCCAAGCTCAGGACCCGCCCGCGACGATCGCATCATTGGGGTGTCAGTTGCGCCAGGATAAACCGTCATAACATGCACGCCTTCGCCTTTCAGCTCTCGACGGAGGGATTCACCAAATTTGGCGAGCCCTGCTTTCACCCCGGCATAAGTGGCGTAGAAAGGGGCTGCAACCAGGGCGATACCAGACGTAATGTTGACGACAAGGCTATCTCCGCCCAAGCGGAGGGCCGGAAGGGCAGCCCGGGTCAACAGGATCGGCGCGACAAGATCGACTTCGATCATGGCGCGTATTTCCGCTTCGCTCGTGTCCTCAAGGCGGCCGGCTCGTACCCCGCCTGCGTTGTTGACGAGGATGTCGAGACCGCCCAGCGCCTTGAGCGCAGATGCCAGCGTGACCTTGCGTCCCTCTTCCGTGCCGACATCCGCCGCCACGGTCTCTACAGCACCAAACTCCCGAAGTTTTCCGGCGGCTTCGTGAAGAGCACCCGGCCGGCGGCCCGTGATGACGACGCGCGCGCCCCGTTTGAGCATCGCTTCAGCAATGGCGTAGCCAATGCCGCTGGAGCCTCCGGTGACGAGCACCCGTTTTCCTTGCAGATCCATGTTCTCTCCCACGGTTTGTGTTATGCCTGCTTACGAGCCGCTTTTGGGTAATTGGACGGAAACAACGCGCGGCGCGTCTCTTCATCCATTTCCTTTTTGAAGGCATGCCCTCTACCGATGGCGCGCGCGTTCGCAACAGCCGGCCGAGCGTCAATGGCTTTGAACCAGCGCGAGAGGTTTGGGAAAGGTGCCAGCGGCGCGTCATCTCCTGGCAAAATTCGGGGTGCCCGGTCCAGCCATCCCCAAGCGGAAATATCCGCTATGGAGAAGCTGTTGCCGACGATGAATTCGCGGTCCTTCAGATGCGTGTCGAGCACTTCGTAGTGTCGCTCGACTTCGCGGCGATAGCGGTTAATGGCGTAGTCCAGCTTTTCGGGAGCGGCGTGTTGAAAATGAACCGCTTGGCCGGAGAACGGCCCGACGCCGGTGGCGATAAAGAAGAGCCACGACAACAGTTCGCCCCTATCCTCCGGTGCGCCGAGCAGCTGCCCCGTCTTTTCCGCGAGATACAGCAGTATGGCGCTGGAATCGAAGACCCTCGTTTCCTTGCCGCTGGCCCCATCGGTATCGACAATTGCAGGCACCTTGCCGTTCGGATTGATGGTACGGAATGCGGCCGTATGCTGCTCGCCCTTGCTGGTATCGATCGGGCAAAACTCATAAGCCAGCCCGGTTTCCTCAAGCATCAGTGCAATTTTGGCCGGGTTTGGCGTGGGGTGGTAATAGAAGCGGATCATAGTTTTCTCCTTTCAGCGAGGTGGAAGCGCCGACGCCGGCGGCGAAGATCACGCCAAGCGCGATCACACAGATGGCGCCGGCGGATATCAGCGGAGGCCATTCGCCAAGAACGGGAATGGCCAATGCGGTCGACGTAACGGGTACAAGCGCAATGATGGCGGAGGCCGCACGAGTTCCGAGTGAGGCTACGGCGCGGTTGAAAGCATAGATGGCAACCACGCTCATGAAGATGCCTTGATAAAGCGATTGGAACGCCAACTCGGCGGCGGACGCTTTCGCGAGGTTCGAAAGGTCGAGGCCAGCGTAGACGGGGAGGTAGATGGCCGCCGACCAAAAGCAAATCAACGCTGCTGCTTGGAGCGGCTTAAGCGATGTTTGGCGTAGGCGCAGCGTATAGAGTGCCCACAAGAAGGCCGCGCCGACGAGCGCGGTGGTCCCGCCGGCGTCAATCGGGCCAATGCGAACCGCGTGGCCATAAACGAGCGCAAACAGGCCGCATACGATCAAGGCGTAGCCCGCCAGCCCCCGTACCGACGGCGTCTCTCCAATCAGCGCCCAGCCGATCAAGCCGGCAAATACCGGCATCAACGTTGGCGTCACCGTTGACGTCAGCGAAGCGGTTGTTAACTGAAGGCCAATAGCGACCAACAGAATGAATGGGGCGCCCCAAAGCAGGGCGAGCAGAGCTCCTTGCAGCCAGGCACGGGGTGGCAAGCGCGTGGGTCCGACGAGCAAAACCGGTGTGAGGAACAGCGCTCCCTCGCCAAAACGCAGCGCGACAACGTCCCAAATCCGCATTTCGTGGCGCAAGCCGAGGCGCGTTACGACAAACCATCCCGACAAGATCGCGACCGCGAGCCCCGCCCACATCACTCCGCGCGCGATCCGGCGTTTGTCCGCCTGTACGGCCGCCTGCTCAAACAAGGGATGCGAACTCATGGATTGATTTTAGATCACATGATCTAAAATCAATCAAGCCGAGATGCGACGCTGGTTCGGGCCGGCACCTATGAGAATGCGAGATAGACGTCATTCAGAACGGCGAGCTACCACTTCAGCCAGATCTTCATTAGAATGCGGGTTCGTTGCACTTCACGGCGAGGCCCTCCATTTCACGACCGCGCACGACATTGCGCCACAACGGCGTGGATGTAGGAAAGAGCGATTATCTCGGCCCTCTTGGGCCCTCCTGACTGCCTCAGGCGGCGGGCGCCCCCGGTAAGCGGTACAGGCGCCCGGTGCGATCGAAGTCCTCGACCGTCCAAGGATTGCCGACGCCCCCAATCATCCAGCGAAGGATCGCCCATAGGTCGCGATCCAGGGTTTCCTCCGCGATGGGCTCGAGCGCATCCACGATCGCATGCAGCTCGACACCGGAAGGAAAGGCCTCGCCACTGCGTCCAATGAAGATCAGGGCGTAGGTAAGCCCGGAGGGAGCGCGAAGAAATCCTGGCTCCGTCAGGCCCCGGCGATCCAGATCGAATGTCCGGGCGAAGAACTCGCGAAACTCCGGATAGTGCCCCACGCGATCTTCGGCCAGCGCAAATGACAGGCGTTTCCCGCGCAGATCCGGCTTCTCGACAACGTTGACATCAGTCACTGCGAGTTTTCCTTCGTATCGAGACGATTAAGGAAGTGTTTGATCAGGTCAGCGATTTCTGGACCAGAATCCTCCTGCAGAAAGTGACGCCCCGTGACCAGAAGTGGGCCTTCAGCGTGCGGGAGTAGTTGCTTGAATCGCTTGGAAAAAGTGGCTGCGTCGAAAACTTCGTCCTCGCGTCCCCAGATGATCAGGGTCGGCAGCTTGGACTGTGACAATTCGCGCTCGAGCCATTGAAAGCGCTCCAGCGCCCGAGCAGTTTCGTCCAATGGAATCCAACGCGGCCATACCCAGGTTAGAAGGCGCGACATTGAATCGGGTAGGGCCTCTTCATAGGCGGCCTGCGCAGTGCGTGCGAACTTCTCGCGGTCCACGACGGAAAGATAGACGCCTCGCCCCGCCAACGCTCGATGCTTGCCCAAGAGGTAGGGGCCAACAAGGGGCGCATGCATCATGCGCCACGGAAAGATACGCGTGTGAAATTCGGCGGGAGGGAGCGGCCAGGCCCATGTGCTCATGATGGTCAGAGCCCGGACCCGGCCTGGATTGCTCATCGCGAACGATAGCCCGGTCGGACCTCCCCAATCGTGGCATACAAGTGCGATCCTGGTAAGGTCGAGCTGCCGCATCAATGCGGTCAGATTGGCGGCATGTCCGTCAAGCGAATGCGCGTGCTCCGTAGTCGGCTTTTCGGACAAGCCAAAGCCAATCATGTCGGGGACGATGACGCGCCGCCCCGAACGCACCAACGGTCTGATCATGTCGCGATAGAGAAAGCCCCATGTCGGATTGCCATGTAAAAGGACTATCGGATCCCCTTGTCCTTCATCCACATAATGCATGCGCCAGCCATTTACGGATGTGAAGCGCGGGGTATACGGCCATTGCGCGCGAGCGGCGTCTGGTAGCGGATTTCGAGCGAAGAGGGTCACAAAATGCTCCTTTTGAGCAGACGTGGGAGGCCCTTTTTGCCTCGGCTGAGGGCGGTTGTTATAGAACGATCGATCTAGATTGGCCAGCAGGTAAACAAAATACTGACGCCAGACAGCCGGCATGATTGTCAATGTCATGCATCCGATGGTAAGGGATGACGTCCACCGGATCGGCAATCTTGACGAGGAGAACGGACGGTAGATGGCACGGCCGCGGGAATTTGATGAGGGTGCCGTTCTTGATGCAGCGATCGAACGCTTCTGGTTGCGCGGCTACGAGGCTACATCCGTTCGCGATCTGGCCGATGAAATGCAAATCGCGGGAGCAAGCCTCTACAACGCCTTTGGCGACAAGCGTGGTTTGTACGCAAAGGCGCTGAATCGATATCTGGATCAGACGTTTCGAGAGCGCATCCGCCGCATCGAGCCGGCTATGCCCCCGCGAGAAGCCATCGAGGTCTTTTTCAAGGAAATCATCAAGCGTTCGCTCAGCGATAAGCAACGTCGCGGGTGCATGTTGGTGAACTCAGCCATCGAAAGCGCCCCCTTTGATCCAGGTTTCCTCAGTATCGTTGCGATCTTTTTGGATGAGGTCGAAGCCTTCTTCTTGCGTTGTGTGAGCAAGGGCCAAAAAGATGGTGTCGTCACGCGCGCTCATTCCGCGTCAGATCTTTCGAAGTCGCTGCTCGGTATCCTACTCGGCATCCGCGTGCTGGCGCGCGTTCGCCCCGAACGTGCCTTGCTCGAAGGCCTCTTGCGCCCTGTTTTGGCCATGCTCGATGACGCAAGAGGTCCGCGTGGTTCCCTTTCTCGATGACGAACTTTTTGGGTCTGAGCGTCCGGATCGCCCGTTGAACTGAACCCAACTGAGCTCGCGACTTCACCGATCCTGTCCTTGCGGCCTCGACCGCGGGCCACAAGCTCATCGGCGGTGCGAAGCGCCCCCAAGAGCCGGCGGCCCAATTGGGGCATGCATTGCGAAGCTCGGCCAATCACATTTATATAGCAAGTGCTCTAGAATCGAGCGCTTTCGGTTCTCACCGTGCCGGAATGTCCCGCGGGGGACGAAATGTCTCGAGCATCGTACGGCGAGGCCGAGCAGCGAGAAGCGCCAACTTAGAGAGGTTGAATGACCGCATCGTCCCGGGATGCCGAATGGACGAAGTTGATGCGCGCGGCATTGGCAGGCGACGCTGACGCTTACCGCCAACTCCTCCTTTCGGTGACGCCCTATATCCGCGCCGTGGCCCGCAAGCGCAACACCGGCATGGCTGCCGCCGACGAAGAAGCCGAGGATATCGTGCAGGAAGTGTTGCTGGCCATTCACCTCAAACGCGGTACCTGGGATCCGTCACGATCGATCGGGCCTTGGATCCACGCCATAATCCGAAACAAGATCATCGATGCGTTCCGACGCCGCGGCGGACGCTTGAACGTGCCGATCGAGGAGGTCACAAATGTGTTGAGGACCGAAGAGCCAAAAAACGATATCTCGACTCGTGCAATCGAAGTAATGATCGGGCAGCTTAAGACGTCGCAAAGCGAGATCGTTCAGTCGATCTCGATCAATGGCCAAAGCATTCGTGATACGGCCGCTCGTTTACGTATGTCGGAAGGAGCGGTACGGGTAAGCCTTCATCGGGCCCTGAAAGCGCTTGCTGCGCTTTATCGCGCAGGCGCTTACGAGGATTGATCGATCGGCTGGCCTACTCCGGTTGCCGCAGGGGCGGCTGCGCCTAACGAACTATGTTAAAAAAGCGTTGAACAACTGATCTGAGAGCCGCCCCACGATTGGCGCCATGCAACCGAAATCCTCGGCGATCTCCAACACTTCTCGTGTGGGACGGGCGGTCAGTCGTGAGACCTGAGAAAGTTACTGGCTTAAGTTTGCGTTAAGCTTCGCAATTGAGGGAAGGGAGAACAGGAGCCTTTCTCATGCGTATCCTCCTTGTAGGAGACGGCCCTTCGTCGCGCGCGGGCCTCACGTCCGGATTGAGCCGTCTGGGGTTTAAGGTCGACGAGGTTCAGATCGGTCTGGATCCAAAGACGTATCTCATCACCTCGAACTACGATGCAATCGTCCTGGATTGGATGCGCTTCGATGCATCAGGCGCAGGATTTCTTGCTGACTGCAGGGCAGCCGGCGATCGCATTCCGATTCTCCTCTTGACCACGGTCGATGGCGCCGAGGAACGGGTTCGCTGGTTCGAGGCGGGCGTAGACGCTTGCCTCGTAAAGCCCTTCGATTTCCATGAAATGGTGGCCCGGCTTCGTGCGCTCATTCGCCGGTTGCGGTATGAGCCGCCTGCAAGCCCATCCGCAAGGACATGGAGTGACATGAATAGTCGAGCGACAGAACCTGGGCTCAAGGTGCGGGCGATCATTCCGCGGACAGCGCTTTCGATCATGTTATTTGCCACGTTGGCGCTTCTGAGTGCGTCTGCCCATTCGGAACAGCTGACTTTGCCCTTAAGTCCCGAGCAACGACAGGCCGTCGGCGAAGTCGTCAAAGAGTATCTGCTTCAAAACCCGGAAGTCCTGCGGGATGCTAGTTTGGAGCTGGAGAGACGATCCGAACAGCTTCAGAAAGCCGATCAAGCAAGAGTGCTTGCGAAGTACAGGGAGCAGCTGCTGTCCTCACGGGGGAGCACAATCATCGGCAATCCAAACGGAAAGGTAAGTCTGGTTGCCTTCTTCGATTACAACTGCCCGTTCTGTCGCAATTCGGTCGGCGACATCCAGAGGTTGGTCGACACCAATCCTGACCTGCGCGTAGTTCTTCGTGAATTCCCAATTCTGGGGAAAGACTCGACCGATACCAGCCGGTTGGCGCTCGCTGTGGCCCGCGAAACCAACGACCTCGCGCTGCGAGGCCGCTACTACGCATCCTTAATGAAAGCCAAAGGATCAATGACTGGCGATCTAGCGCTTTCAGCCGCAGCGGGCATGGGCATCGACACCACGAAGCTCAGGCACGATTTGAAGGATCCCGACATTGACGCCATTTTGCGCGAGAACTTCGTAACGGCTGAAGCCCTCGGGGTGAACGGAACACCTGCGTTTGTAATCGGCGACCAGGTCATTGTCGGCGCGGTGGGCGTAGACCGAATGCAGGCCGCACTCTCGGCCGTCGCCGGCAATAGCTCAAATTTGAGGCAATAACGTATCAGCCTCTCAAAGCCTCTGTGCCATTCATGCTCTCAAGACGCCGAGGAGAGCATCATGGTCTACAAGACCGCCAATATCCTGATCACGAGCATCGCATTCCTTTTCCTGATCGTAGCCGCCAATGCCGATGAGGCGAGCCGTCGCGTCGCGATTGGCTCTGTCGTTTCGTCCCCGATGGGTTGGGTGCAGTTTTGTGCGGATAACCCGTCCGATTGCGCGCCGAAGACAACGTCGGCGCGCGACATCGTCATGACGCAAAAGGTGTGGGCAGACCTCGGACGCGTAAACAAATACGTCAACGACACGGTCAAGCCAATCACCGATAGCGACCATTGGGGCGCCATCGAAAAGTGGTCCTATCCATCAGACGGCTATGGCGACTGCGAGGACTATGTTCTTCAGAAGCGGAAGATTCTGATCGATGCGGGGTGGCCGCAAGAGTCTCTGCTCGTCACCGTGGTCCGCGACAAGAACGATGAGGGACACGCCGTCTTGACGGTGACAACGGACAAAGGCGAGTTCGTGCTCGACAATGAAATCACGGCTGTCGTTCCCTGGTACGAGACTGGTTACCGCTATATCAAGCGGCAATCCCAAACGGATTTGAATAAGTGGGTGGCCATCGGTGTGCCGGCTTCCCCGGCTGCGACCGCGACAGCACGATGATCAGCCCCGCGGCGAGCCAGATGTCGTGAATTTGCGGCCCCAGATGAGAGATGAAAGGCCACAAGCGACTTTCTGCACGCCGTTTCAAGTCAACGATGGAAGGAAATGCGTCACATCGCTGGGCACGGTCTTGCATGCCGAATTGAAACCCGCGGGCGTAAGATGTGATCGTTCTGGCTCCTGGTGGCATGAAGATCGAAGGATCACAGAATGCGGGCTATAATTTATCGAGTGTCCGCCAGATGAATACCGAAGAAGTTGCCCGAATCGGCCTCGATGCCTCGGCCGGAAGGGTCTCGTAGTCCCGGAGGCAGCAAACACGTTTGCTGCCTTCATGATTAAATACGTCCTGCCGCGGTCGACCCCGTTCGCCTGTTCGGCGCGCATATGGGAAAGTTGCTCGGAGCTCGGTAACGTTTCGTGCGCCGTGCTCCTACCAGTAGCTCCGCCCGTCATTCACTGAGATCTCCATAGGCGATCGCCTTTAACTGCCTTGAACATCCCCTGGTGCCTTCGTAAAGGGATTGCAAGGAGCTTTCGCCCGCACGGCGATTCTCTAAGCCGATAACGTCCTGAACGCCCGTCGCGCAGCTCCACGTCTCCGTACTCGCCACGGTTCAACGACTTCGGGAACTGGCCTTAAGCCTGCCTTAAGCTGACGCTCGCAAACGCCCCTCACCCAGAGGGAGCGTGAGATGTCTGACAGAAGAGTCCAGTTTACCGCCACGCCAGTCGCTTCACCGCCAGCGGTGGATGACAGCAAGCTGCGCGTGCTGCAGACGCGCTCAAGGGATGAGCGGCTCGATTTCTTCCGTGGCATCACGATGTTCATCATCTTCCTCGCTCATATGCCGGGCAACAGCTGGAACGGCTTCATTCCAGCCCGTTTCGGTTTTTCGTCGGGCGCCGAGCTATTCGTGTTCTGTTCAGGCTTTGCTAGCGCGATTGCGTTCGGTGGAACGTTTATGCGGAGCGGCATGTCAATCGGCACAGCGCGCATCATCCATCGCATTTGGCAAGTCTATTGGGCCGAGCTATGCCTCGTCCTTGCGTTGATTACGCTCGCGGCGGCCTCCGATGCGATCTTCGGTCTCGACATTCTGCGCGCCCAATTCGGTCCGCTTTTGACGGAGCCGGGACGGGCGCTCCTTGGCATCGTAACGCTGACCTGGCAACCTGATCTTCTCGACATCCTGCCGATGTATATCGCGATCCTAGCAATGGTGCCGGTCATGATCGGGGCACGCCGCATCCATCCGCTGCTGCCATTTGCCATTAGCTTCTTGTTGTATGCGGCTGTGTGGTCAACGGGGCTGAACCTCCCGGGTAACCCTTGGACCGGGAGCGGATGGTTCCTCAATCCGTTCGCGTGGCAAGCGATCTTTTTTATCGGCTTCGCCATTAAGATGGAGTGGCTTGCGGTACCGCGCCTTGCAGAACCAAAGCTCTTCCTTGCATGCGCGATCTTTGTCGCCGCATCCGTTCCCTTGTCTTTTTGGGTCATTCTCGAACGGTGGCCCGAGTTGGACAATGTGCGCGATCTCTTGCTTAACTCTCAAGAGAAGACGGATCTTCATCCTCTCCGCATCTTACACTTCTTGGCACTAGCGTATGTTGTGGTTAGCCTTATTGACCCTTGGCGGACAAAGCTCGGCAAGGGAGTGGGCCGGATGGTCACTCTGATCGGCCAGCAATCCCTCGCCACTTTTCTTGCCAGCGTTGTACTGGCCCGCTTCGGCGCGACCCTCGCAGAACTTGCGGGAGGCTCGGAGTTCGCCGTGGCTGCAATCAATTTTATCGCATTCGCGGCGCTCTATGCAGTGGCTCGGCTGGTCCGATGGTTCAAGCAATCGCCTTGGAGAGCGCCAACGCAAGCGTCTGCCCTCGATTGCCCGGGATGCATGCTCATGCGCAATGCCAATTAAAGCCGATGTTATTCTCCTACTCTCTGCTGGATGACGCCCGATGTATAATGATCTATCTGGATACGCTGTTTCGGTCACACGTGACGAAGTACGGGAAGCATGGAATGAGACCGTCGAAGCGATCTTGTCTCATGATGCGTCGGCAGCCGACCGGATCGCGCGGATTCTCGTTCTGGACCCGGACTTTGCGCTTGCGCACGCCGTAAACGGATTGATGCTTCTGTCCTTGGCTCGAGCCGATCTCGTTCCCGCCGCGGTGGTTTGCATGGATGAGGCTTGGCGCGCGCAATCGAACCGGGGCATCAACACGCGCGAGGGCCTGTTTTTGCAGGCCCTTGAGCAGTGGATTCTTGACGCGCCTCGGAAGTCCGCAACCATTCTGGAGCGCGTCCTTACGGAATATCCTTGTGACATATTGGCAATCAAACTCGCGCATATGCTGCGTTTTGCGCTGGGCGATCAGGCACAGATGCTGGCCATCTTGCAGCGGGTGGTGCCCGCATTCGGGCGGCATCATCCCTACTCCGGATATGCGCAAGGATGCCTGGCCTTCGCGCTCGAGGAGCGGCATCTGTACACCGAGGCGGAGCATGCCGGGCGGCTAGCTGTCGATCTCGCGCCGCGAGACGTCTGGGGACGACATGCGGTGGCACATGTCCTCGAAATGACCGGGCGAGCTGACGAAGGCATGGCATGGTTGTCGGATCGGGGGAAATGGTCGCATGCGAACAATTTCAGTCTCCATCTAACGTGGCATCACGCCTTGTTCAAACTGGAGGCTGGTCAGTTCGCCGAGGCGACGGCTCTTTACGATGAAAGCATGGCGGGCAACTGCTCGGACGACTATCGCGATATCGCGAGCTGTGCA
This sequence comes from Bradyrhizobium sp. 141, assembly GCF_023074055.1. GTDB lineage: Bacteria > Pseudomonadota > Alphaproteobacteria > Rhizobiales > Xanthobacteraceae > Bradyrhizobium. The sequence goes on along the minus strand of NZ_JADPKR010000062.1, from coordinate 12,740 downwards.
TCGCTACTCGCCCGGCTCGAATATGAGGGAATCGACGTCGGAAACCGTTGGGACGCTATAGCCGACCGAGCCGAAAGGCGCGCATTCGACGGGCGCCTCGTATTCGCTGACGTGCACTATGTTTTGGCATTGCTCGGTGCTGGTCGGGTGAAGAGCGCCGACGAACTCGCACGCCGTGTCGTAGACGACTCCTTTGCCAACTCAAGCGACGAGCGACGGGTCGCCGCCAGGTGTGGTGGCACGGTCGCGTGTGGCCTCCTCTCCTTCCAGGATGGAGATTATATCGCAGCTGCGAAATGGCTCTCGTCCGCCCGTTCGACCATGACCGATATCGGTGGCAGCAATGCTCAACGCGATCTATTCGAGCAAGTCTATATCGAGAGTCTCCTTCGCAGTGGTGACGAAGAACAAGCCGCAACCCTTCTCACGCATCGGCTGGCAGCGCGGATGGGGAAGAACCGGTTTGCCGTCAGCCGGCTGAATCGGCTGCAGCAAACCTCGGTACGGCTGGGCGCACTTGCGGCGCTCACAGCGGCATCAACAAAATCAACTCTCCACTGAAGCAGGAAGGTTGAATACTGCCAGCAAAGCGCAGCAAAACATGGGGCAGCCCACTGGAGGCTGCTCCTCTTTAGACTGCCTTAAGCTCGACAGCTCACGTCCTGCGTCCTTCAACGGATAGAAATTGCGGTTGTACTAGGGGAATATGATGATCGCCGGCTCAAGCAACGACCGAGACATCTTGGGAACGTTTCTCATTGGCGCAGCTGTCGCAACCGGCAACCCGGCCATTACACAGTTTGGCATAGCGGGAATCGTGTTACCTCTCGTCCTGCTTGTGGCCGTTTTGTCTTCCAAATCGCGCACGCTGCCCTTGACCGTTGGAATTCGCTGGATCGGAGCAGCTTACGTCGCCTTCATCTTTCTGTGGTATGAGCAATACAAGCTTTTTGGAGACGAAGGCAGTGTGCAGCTCTTCATAACCCTGACCGACTGGCTTGGTTTTAAGGGCCATGAAAGCGTGATGCGCATCGGTGTCGGTCTTTGCGAGATCCTGGCTTCAATACTCATCTTAACGCCGGCGCTTCAAGGATTGGGAGCGGTCGGGGCGTTGCTGCTTATGACAGGCGCGATTTTCTTCCATCTCGCGACCCCGCTGGGAGTTGATCCCTACGGCGATGGCGGCGTCTTGTTCAAGCAAGCATGCTCGGTCTGGACGTGCGCCGCGATTATCGTCTGCTGGCAATGGCGGCAGATCGCCGCGTTGGCGCGATCCATTGGAATTCCGCTTTCGGCCTGAACAGGACTGAGTGGCTCGTTCATTGCTGAGAGCCAGAACGTGACTCGGTTTATCTCTCGCTCGTCGATCTCCTCACCTTCGCGAGGATGAGTATGGGAAGGCGCCGCTTTGGCGAGGGCACGGAACATCATCGACCCCGGAACGCGGGCGTAGACAGTGCCCGCGTTGCCCGGCGGGCGGCAGGCACGATGAGACGGCTCTGTGCAGGATTGATCGTCCTGCTCGCGTCACTTCCATGGAGAGCGAGCTTCGGATGCGGCGCTACAAGCGATTGCCTCGTAACCGAGGGCAGCTATCGGATTCGGCTCCCGACGAACGCGTCTGGCCGCCAGCTTGGAGCCGTTATCTACTTTCACGGATGGCAACAGGCCGCCGAAGACGTCATGAGCGATGCGTCCCTGGCGGCCACGGCGGAGCGTCTCGGAATCGCTCTCGTGGCGCTCAACGGTGAACAGAAGACATGGTCGTTTCCTTCGTCGCCAACGCATCACCGCGACGATTTTGAGTACGTCCACGCCGTTGTTGACGACCTCGTCGAGCACTTTCCAATCGACCGGAAGCGTCTGCTTGGCGCAGGATTTTCGCAGGGCGCGTCCATGATGTGGTATTTGGCCTGCCGGGAACCTCGCCTGTTTGCGGCATTCGCGCCGATGTCCGGTGCCTTCTGGCGCCTGCGCCAAATCAATGTGCGGCACCTCTCCCGGTTCTTCTCCATCTGCATGGACTGGCCGACAAGACTGTTCCGGTCGAGGGACGAGAAGTGGAGCCAGGCATTCGGCAAGATAGTGTGCGCGACAGCTTCTCTATCCTGGGAAAGACTGCAGTCCTCCATGCTGCAGAGCCAGCACACCTAACCGGAAGCGAAGACCTTCATTTGGTATGCCAACGCTCGGCTCGGCGAGCCGACGGTGGCGTCTTGGAGCTCTGCCTGCATGCCGGCGGTCATTTTCCGATTGCCGGATGGGTCGAACACGCCTGGCGCGCGATCCCGAATTGAGGGGAGCGTCGTCGAGAATAGATGCCTCGGTCGATCGCCGAGAGGGCGTGTTCCCTATGCTCGCCAGGCGCCGCCGCTCCACGCCGCGGCCTTAGCTACAAGCCGATAGCGCTTAAGGCTGCCTTAAGCCGAAGCAACCACACACCGCCCCAGGAAACTTGAGGGAGTTTCGATGTCCCATAGAAGGGCTTTGTTCGCGGTTGTCTTGGCAGCATCACCGATCGCGGTGGGGGCCGGCGCCGCCTTCCTGCCGCGCCAGCCGGACGAGGCTTTCGTAATGAACGTCCAGCGGGATGAGGAAGAAGTCGGGCTCGAACTCACATGGACGATTGCCCCGGGTTATTATCTGTATCGCGACGAGATTAGCGCCACGCTCGACGGACGCATGATCAAGCTGGCGACTTCGAAAGGACAATTCGAAGGTTTCGGTCCATACCGCATTTCAGGAATACGCGAGGTGTATCGAGGCCTCGCATTGGCTGACACGGTGGGTGAACAACTGCCAGAGAGGGGAGTGTTGATTGTCACGTACAAGGGCTGCGGCCAGGACACGTTCTGCTATCCGCCGATTCGTAAGGCAATCGACTTATCAACACTGTCGATCGTTCCGCCGCAAAGCGAAAGTCTTGCTGATGCCGCCGGCTCCGTGGATGACGCTTCGCGCCGCCTACAGGAATAGAAAGACCCTCCAGGCGCTGTTTCTTTGCTTCGCGCATGCCAATCGGCCCGATGCGCTGCCTCCGCGTCCCTACCGCGGAGGCAGCGATGACCTCCTTTGTTGATTTAATCGTCGCGACCATCATGTTGGACACGCCGCTTCACTCGGCGCGCCAGCCACCGATCGACTGAGAGCGGTCCGCTCCCGCCCACGACGAGCGCCATGAGGCAGGCAAGGTAGAGCAGATCCGTTTCATAGCCGGGTTGGCCAAAGCGCGCCCCCGTCGCTTCGATTGCTTGCAGCTTTATGGAAGAAAAGCCGTATTGAAGGTGCACGGTGAAGATCGCGACCAGCAGCACAATGGCCATCGGAATGCTGACGAGCGGCACGAGTGCGCCGATCGCAACACAAGCACCTCCGATTATTTCCGTCCAGATCGTGAGCAACGCGAGCGTCTTGGCAGCAGGTAAGCCCATCGCATGCAGAATTCCCGTGAAATTGTCGGGACCTCGTAAGAGCTTGGCAAAGCCGTGTTCCGCAAAGCCGTATCCGACGATAAGACGAAGAGGTACGGGAGCCCAACGCGCAACCGATAACGAGATGAAAGTCTGTCCTTTGGCGATCATCTCGAGAATGCTGTGATTGGGATAGGGGGCGTTCGACCTGGGCATGTATGGCTCACTTTGTAATGAAGGTAGATCGCCGACTCGATTTCTGCGTCTATAAGAGAGAGTCTGCGCGATCAACGGCACGCTATTCGACACAAACGTCGAGAGTGTGATTCGAGCGTCTTGCATGCTTTCAAAACCGGGTGAGGCGTTCGATATGATCCTCAGGCATTTCTTGAATGGCCAGTATAGGGATTTTGGTCGTTGCGAGAGCAGCGAGAAAGCACAAGCATGCTGCCATCAACCGTGAGTTCAACAGTGGCCAACGCGACCCTCCAATTCAACGGCGAGCCGCCGATTTCTGTTGCGCCGCACCGACGTTGACGCGCGCGGCGGCGATTGCACCGGGGAGATCTGACCATCGCGCCTCAAGCTTGGCTTAAGCTAAGCTCATCACCGCCAAACGGGCGCGTCCTTGCCGGGAGAGGTTTTTGTATGAAGCGTAGGGTCTTCTTGGCACTCGCCCCCGGTATGGCGCTGTTGCCCCGCTTCGTTTCGATCCAATCAGGCTGGGCCGTTCCAAAGGGGACGGAGATGGATGCCATCGCCCGCGACCGGACCTGCCGAATGCAGGCAATCCCCAAGGCGATGTCACAATTGCGGCCTTCTCCGATTACCATTGTCCTTTCTACAAAGTGAACAAACGCAATCTCGATAAGCTCGTCAAGGACGATGGAAACATCCGGTTGGTCTACAAGGATTGACCAATCCTGAGCTTGGCGTCGATGGCGCGCGGCTCGCTCTCGCCGCAAAGTATCAAGGCCGATACGTCGCGGTACATAGCGCGATGATGGCAACTCCCGGCGGTGAAAGCATCAGAGAACAGATGCTGGCGGCCGTTCTTCAAACGTGCCTGCTCCTGTTCGAGGGAACGCCCACCTTTTAAAATAGTGATATTGTCTACAATAGTCTTTCTTACGACGGTTTTCGTAGTGCAGTGGCCAGCGTGCGCGATCCCGCAGCATCGAAACGATCGTAAGTGCCGTCATGCTGCGCGCGATTTGGCTCAGCATCTACCACCGAAGATAACGCAAGCCGGCGAGGTAACCCGACAGAACCAGAATTCCTGTTGCGAGGGGATACCAGGTGATCACAAAGAGCGGGCTGTCATCAAAGCAATTGGTGGCATAGAAGGTCGCTGCAATTCCGCTGGCGGCAAGGCCCGCGAGTGCACCACTAAGCCCTGGATTAGCCGGTGCGCCCCGCCGCAAGGCGCGGATAAACAGGACCAAAGGCACGGAGCCGAGGGTCGGGATGATGGTCATGCAGTTGACTGAATTCGATCCGATGGCCTTTGTCAGCCACTCAGAGCTCGGCACGACGACGAGTTCGACTAGGGCGCTTAAGACCAACAGTAGCGCGGGCGCAAGGAGCAGCCGTCCCCACCGTGCTGGTGACGATAATGGCGTTGTATTCCGGAAAGTCCCTCCTACGGCAAGAACTGCGACTGGAACGACAATCACGAACTTCAAGACAAAGCGCACGGTGCCCAAAGCCCATGCGATGTCCTGGCGAAATCCGATAGCCGAAAAGAATATCAGAGCCACAAGTGACGTACCGAGGAGCAAAGCGGCCGCCAGAAGCCAGCCGGCGCGGGGCCCGATCATACGATCGGCAGCCAGTCCCCTAATGAGCTCCTCGGTCGTCACGGCAGGGTTTTCCCTTGTTTGGCGGTGCGAGTTCTGCTCCGCTTCGTGCTCATTCGTCTGAACGCGAAGGCCTCACCTTGCTATTCGCAACATGAGGAGCATTGTTACAAGGTGCGGGGGCTTACCCCGCTCCCAGGAGAAAGCTGCATTGCTCGCAAGCGCGCTTTCTCGATCCAGCGATCAAGCGACAGCCGCCCGGCACCGCCGAAGGTCAGGGTGGCCAAGCCACCGAGATACAGTAGAAGAATCTCGTAACCGACTGGCCCGAATTTCGTGCCGGATTCCGTCACTTGCACCAGCTTCACCGAGAAGAACCCGTAAGGGAGATGGATGGTGAAGAGAGCCGTTAGCAGCACGACGGCCAAAGGAATGCTGGCAATTGGGATCAGGAGGCCTGCGAAGACCGATGCGCCACCTAATATCTCGACAGCCGTTGTGACCCACGCCGCGACTTCTGGCATGGGAACGCCCAGGGTATGCAGGACGACGGCAAATGTGTCCGGTCCGCGCGTTAGTTTGGCAAAGCCGTGAGCCATGAAGCCGTAGCCGACGATCAAGCGGATGGGCAGAGGCGCCCAGTCGCGAAGCGGTTCCGTGAATTGCGTCAGAGAGCGCATGAGGGGGATCCTAACGAAGGTTGCGATCTCTCCAGAGGGACGAGGCACCTTAAGCGCAGCTGAAGAAGCCCCTACGGGTCGCTTTCGTGAACGAGCTTGTGATGCCGAGGTCGCCCCAGGCAACGGCGCAACGACCTTGAGCCGGCCAGTCCAGCGAGCTGCAAGCGCCTACAAGGACCTCGGCTAGCCCCGTTGGCTATAGCACGACCACTTTCGTCCCGAGCGGTATGCGCGAATAGAGGTCGATAACATCCTGATTCATCATGCGGATGCAGCCCGAGGATACGGCCTTGCCGATGCTGTCCGGCTCGGTCGTGCCATGAATTCGGTAACGCGTGTCCTTGCCGTCTTTGAAGAGATAGAGGGCCCGCGCGCCAAGTGGATTACCCGCGCCGCCCTCCATCCCTTTCGCCCACTTCGCGTACCGTTCGGGCTGGCGCGCGATCATGGCGCTGGTTGGCGTCCAATGGGGCCATTCGCGCTTATCTTGCACGATCCCCGTGCCGGAGAACGCCAGTCCCTCACGTCCAACGCCTACGCCGTAGCGCGTCGCCTGACCATCTTTCTGGACAAGATAGAGAAAGCGCTTGTGCGGGTCGACGACAATTGTACCAGCCGGATAAGGTGAACGATAGGCAACCGTCTGTCTCAGAAACTGAGGATCGATGTGGGACACGTCGATCTCATCGACTGGAAATGTTTCCGATCGGAGGCTCGCGTACTGGGCAGACGCTCCGGACGCCGTTGGCAGGAACGATGAGCTCGCAACCGGCCCTCCGGTCACCGAGCAGCCAGCCAGCACAGCAGACAACGCGCACGCGGATACGACCAGACGCATGCGACGACAAACGGAAAACCTCTGCATAAATGTGATGCTTTCAAACAATGTGAGTGGTTACTTCGTTTTTTGGCTTTTTTGGCGCGCGCGGGCGTCGGCCACCACCCGCACGAACCCCTGTTCATTCAAGGCCTGGTTCACTTTGAAGGGACCCACGAGAAATCCAGGCGTTCCTTGGAGGCCGATCGCTTCGGCAATGTTCAGATTGCGCTTAACCAGGCGTGCAATATCGTCTGCATGTGTAGCCATGTCGGAATCGAGCTGCGCGACGTCGACCCCCGCGTTGTGGGTCGCCTCAATCATCTTTTCCTGCTCGACCCCGTATCCATCAATGTTCATGAGGGCATGATGAACGGGGAGGTACTTCCCTTGATACTTCGCTCCCAGGGCGAGACGTGCGCCGATGATGGATGTCGGGTGCAGGATCGGCCAATCCTTGTATACCAACCGAATATTGCCGTCGGCCTTGACGACCTTCTCGAGTGGCTTCGCCGCCCCTTTGCAATAGGGACAATTGTAGTCAAAAAAGTCGACGATCGTCAGGTCACCATTTGGATTGCCGCCCGTCGGCGTTTCCGGATCGTTGAAGATCATGTCCCGCGTGATTTCGTTCTCATCAGCAAGAGCCGCCGACGGCATGACGAGAATGCTCGATGAAAGAGCCGCGAGCCGCAGAAATTGTGAGCGCGAAACGATGTTGGTCAAGGAAAACCTCCTTTGAGACGAGCGGTTAGGCCCGAACGGCTTTCGCCAGCTTGCTTAGAAATGCCGAGATGCCGACGTCGCCGACGATCCTTGCTTCTTGGATCTCGCGGCCTTCCGGACTGATAAAGACGATGGTCGGCGGGCCAACCACCCCGAACCGCTTCATCAGGTCCTTGCTGTCGCGATCGAAATGCGTGAGGTCAGCCCGCACCAGCAGGAAGTTGCGAAATGCTTGCCTCACGGGCTCCTGCGAGAAGACGTTGCGCTCCATGAGCTTGCACTCGGTGCACCACTCTGCAGAGAAATCGACCATAATCGTCCGTCCCTGCTTCCGGGCAAGTTCGACGGCATCGTCGAGATCCGCCACGTTCGTAACGGTTCGAAAGTTATTGGTCGCCAGATGCAGTCCGTCGGAGGCCCCCGTCGCATTTGCAGGAGCCGTGACGAGGCCGGCTGCAGCTAACGGCTGGAGTGGTTCGTAGATCGCCATCCCCGCGCCCCCAGCGAGCGCGCAGCCATAAGCAAGACTCAGCGCGCCAACCACGGCTGCCGCAACATGGACGTTGTTGCGCGGCCTTGCGCGTATCCAAGCGGCGAGGAAGTAGCCTCCGATGGCGAGAAACAACGCACCCCACACCGCCGCCATCAGGCGGACCGGCAGGACGCGCGACAACATCCAAACGGCGAGCGCCAGGAATACGAAGCCGAAGATGTGCTTGGTGCGCATCAACCAGGCACCGGAACGAGGAAGCACCTTGGCGCCAAGGACGCCGAATGCGACGAGCGGAAGGCCCATGCCAAGACCGAGCGCGAACAGGGCAAGCGATCCATGCAGCACTTGTCCGGTCTGCCCCACATAGATCAAAGCGGCTGCGAGCGGCGGCGTGACACAGGGGCCGACGATCAGCGCGGAGCCAAAACCGAGCGCAGCTGCACCCCCGACCGAGCCCTTGTTTCCGGCAGATTGCGCCAGCCTTGCCGTCCATGATTGCGGAAGTTGGAGCTCGAACAGGCCAAACATGGACAACGCGAGCGCCACAAATACGAGGCTCATTACGAAGATCGCTGCAGGCGTCTGCAAGACGGCCTGTAGGTTTTCTCCTGACCATGCCGCAAAGATGCCAAGGGTGCCGTAGGCCGCGGCCATCGCCAGGACATAGGCCGACGAAAGCACAAAGCTTCGCCCGAGCGACAGCTGGCCTTCCGTGCGTGCCAGCATGCCCGACATGATCGGGATCATCGGAAACACGCAAGGCGTCAACGACAGCAATATGCCGAAGCCAAGAAAAGCAAACATCGTCGAGATCAGGCTGCGGCCGCGGAGCGCCGCTGTTTCGTCCTCCGCTCCGCTTACCGCCTCCGCCGTCCCGACGGCTTGCGCCTGATCCGCGCTCTGATCGCCCTGGGCGACCGCTGCCGGTGCATCCGCCGCATCGCTGACCAACAGCGTTGGAAGATCAATTGCCTTGGAGATGGGCGGGTAACAGATGACGTTCTCGGCGCATCCCTGATAGGTCACCGTAAGCGTGGTTTTCTTGTTCAGGACGCCAGCAGGCACCGTTGCCGTCGTTGACCCGTGATAGACTTCGGTCGGGCCAAAATTGGGGTCGTCCTTGGGCTCCCCTGGAGCGGTGTCAATCGCAACCGGCTGCCCGTCTACCGAGGCTTGGATCCGGTCCCGATAAAGGTAGTGCCCGGGTAGGATCGACCAGTCTACACGCACGTCCCCATTGTCCGTCGCTTCCGCGTGGAACCGGAAGGCCTGATCCGGCGGCGTAATTCCCCCAGCGGCAGCAGGCAGGATACCCGCGATAAAGCCGAGGACCAGTGTAACAAATCCGAGATTGCGGACGTATGCCATGAAGACCCTTCCGTGACGAACGGAGGGTCCCGTGACGCGGCTACCTTAAGCCAGCCTTAAGGTTGGCCGCCGAGAGGAGCTGCAACGACAGGAGCGGGCGCAGATGCGGATTCTCGTGGTCGAGGACGACATGGTTCTCGCCAATGGTCTAAAGGTCGGTCTCGGCCTGCAGGGCGCTACCCTCGACGTCGTTTCGAGCTGTGCCGATGGACAGGCCGCCCTTGCCGTCGATACGTTTGATGCGGTGGTTCTCGATGTCATGCTCCCAGATGGATCAGGACTTGACCTCCTGGCGTCTTTACGTGCCAAGGGCGATCGAATCCCCGTTCTTCTCCTGACGGCACTTGATGAAGTCTCGGACCGCATCAAGGGATTGGATTCGGGCGCCGACGACTATTTGGGTAAGCCCTTTGATCTGAATGAGCTTGCCGCGCGGGTCCGGGCAATCAGCCGCCGCCAGGAAGGACGGGCAGTCTCCTCGGTATCGCACAATGGCCTAACGCTCGACCTCGCGCGCTTGACGGCGTCGGTGGATGGGGCAGACATCGCCTTGTCGCGTCGCGAGTTTGCGATCCTTTCGGCGCTCATGGATCGCCCGGGCGTGGTTTTTTCCAAGAGCGATCTCGAGGCCAGGCTCTACGGCTGGCAAGAGGAGATCGAGAGCAACACCGTTGAAGTGCACGTCCACAAGCTGCGTGCAAAGATCGGGCGGTCCCGGATCGAAACTATTCGCGGCATCGGATATCGCATGAGGTCGGACGCAGCATGAACTCACTCAGGCGCAGGCTGTTTTTCATCCTAGTTACCGCAACCGGCCTCATCTGGCTCGCCGCCACGTGCTGGGTCTATATCGGAACGACACGGGAGGTTGAAAATGTGCTCGACTCCCGTCTGCAGGAAGCGGCCCGAATGGTCCTCTCTCTGGCATCAACCAATGGCGCCGGCTCATTTCAGAAGGATGCCGATGCCAGCCATGCTGGCGATCTTCTCAGCTATGAGCGCCAGCTCTCATGCCAGATCTGGTCGCTCGATGGCCGTCTCGTGGCACGGTCCAGCGGTACACCCAGTGAAAAGCTGAGTGACACGCGGACAGGGTTCTCCGAGCGCACAATCAAGGGCGAGACGTGGCGCGTCTTCACAGCTGAAGATCCCGCCAAAAATGTGCGGGTTCTGGTCGGTGATCGACTGGGTTTGCGAGAGGCGTTTGTAACCGACATTATCAAAGGTCTGGCGGCGCCCATGCTGCTGACCATTCCCCTTCTGGCGTTGCTGATCTGGGTGAGTCTCAATCGGGGTCTCAGGCCGCTACAAATTTTGGCAGAGGACCTCAAGAGACGTGACGCCGATGACATGACCCCACTCCGGACGCCCGGCGTTCCGACCGAAATTCAGCCGATGGTCACCTCACTCAACAATCTGTTTGGGCGCGTAGACGACGCGCTACGTCACGAACGTGATATCACGGCGTTTGCGGCGCACGAACTCCGTACCCCGCTTGCGGGTTTGCGCACGCAAACCCAGATCGCGATGTCTGCCACTGAACCGGGCGTCCGTGATGCGGCCCTTCGTCAAATCATGTTCTCCGTTGACCGGACGACACGGCTGGTCCGCCAGCTGCTCACGATCGCCAGGCTCGATTCTGAGCGTGGTGTACCTCTCACGCCCGTGCGCCTCGGCGATGTCCTGGACGAAATGCTGGCGGCGCTGCCGGCCGCGGACCGAGAGGCGGACGTCGTAATCGATCCGGAATTGCAATTGACCGTCGCCACGACAAGCCGTGACGCTCTCCTTCTGGCGGTCCGCAACTTGCATGAAAACGCCGTTCGACATATGCCACAACGCGGGACCATCCGCTGGTCATCGGAACGCACCGCCGACGGCACGGTGCTCTATGTCGAGGACACCGGTCCCGGGATCGCGGAAGACGAGCTTGGGCTGGTCACCAACCGCTTCTTCCGCGGGCGCAATAAGACGGCGCTTGGCAGCGGTCTTGGCCTCTCCATTGTCACACTGGCGCTGCGGGCAGGGGGCGCGCAGCTCCGCTTAAAGAACCGCTCCGATGGACCTGGCCTGCGCGCGGAAATCCTTTGGCCGTCGCGGTCACGCCCTTCTGCATCTACTGGAGGGGAGGGGTCGCATGCCTATACTCCGCTTTCCGCCTCCAATCCTTTGCCGGCCTGAGGCAACGCGCGATGGCTTATTCGTTTCATAGCGACCCGGTCGCCGCTGCCACCGAACACTCTGCGACAGGGAAGATCGCGGAAATCTTTGAAGATATCCGTCAGACGCTCGACGTTGAGGTCGTGAACCTGATCTGGCGCCACCTCGCGACGATACCCGGCGGACTTGAGTGGGTCTGGACATCGCTAAAACCGCTCTACCAGGGCGCCGCCGTCGGCCCTGCGGCGTACATTCGCACGCACCTCCCTCTTCCCCCCGTTCCTGCCATTTCGCGCGACGCGCTGCGCGCGGCCGGTATCGACAACGGGGCCCTTACGGCGATCGGCGAGGTCTTGGACAGCTATCAACACACCAACGCGCTGGCGCTCGTTTGCCTTTCAGCTTTTCTGGCGCGGTTCGATCGGGCTATGCCACCGCTGGAGACGGGCGAGCGACTGACTGAAAGCGTGAGCGCATACATGGCTCCGGGGCGCGCCGCGCTACCACAGCTCATTCCCTTGGCCGAGATGCCTGGCGCGCTCGCTAGTCTTGTTCATGAATTAAACGGATTTGGCGAAGATAAAGATCCAGCTCTCACCGCCAGTATGTATCGGCATCTTGCGCACTGGCCAGCCTATCTTGTGATGGTCAGGACAATTCTCGCTCCGCTCCATGAATCCGGTGAACTTGCATCCCTTGTAGCCGCCACGCGGCGGCTGGGAGACCAAGCCGGCGCGCAGGCGGCAGGCGCAATTCCAACGTTGATGTCACGGCAACCGATCGAGCCGGCTCTGACAGCTGTTCGGCGCTTTGTCCGTCATCCCATCGCTCGCATGACCGGCATTTGTTCGCTTATTCGCCACGCAACGCCGACCTAGCTAGCCTGACCCGGCCGCGTCCCGCGCGATGGCTTGAACACAGCGTCCAGCTCGGTTGCGAGCGTCAGGAGAGCGGCGCCGGCCCCCGCCTTGTATGGTGCGAAGATCGAGGTAGGCGTACGATACGACAGCGTTGCGGCGCCTTCGGCGTTCTCCGTCAAATAGGGCCGGATCGGAGCTTCGATGCTCGCCGGGACGCTGGCGGCTAGCAGGCGACGGGCAAAATCATTGCGGAAGACGCCGAGGACCCGGTTACCGGCGATGTGATGCCCCGCGATATCGCGCCCTCGGAGGCGCTGGCGGAATTGACTGTCATTCGGCCTGCAATATTGACCCCCTGAGCCGGGGGATCGGCGTCCAAAATTGACCCCCTACAGATTGGTCTGTTGCGCTGCCTGCTTCGTAACAA
>NZ_JADPKR010000082.1 GCF_023074055.1 Bradyrhizobium sp. 141 | reverse complement strand
GACGGCCACCGCGCCGATCCCGTACAGAAGCAAGTGCCCAGCGAGTGGATGACGCAAAAAGGGATTGACTAACCAAGGCCCGTTACAGAAGCCCGGATGGAGCGTCAGCGAAATCCGGGACCGATGTCACGTCAGGGCTCCAGCGGCCCCGGGATTGCGCTTCGCTCCATCCGGGCTACAGGACTGCTTCACCGATAGCAGTGGAAGCGGTGATAGCCGTCATAGTACCCGCGGCAATGGCGGTAATGACGGTGGGGAATCCCGAGCACGCCCTCCACTGCACCGACGGCGCCGCCGACACCGGCACCGACGACGCCTCCGACCGCGCCGCCCACGGGGCCGGCGATCCGGTTACCTTCATAGGATCCGTCCTGGGCGCCGCGGACGATGCCCTGGGCGTGGCCGGCTTGCGGCAGTGACAACAGCGCGAGCAAGAGGGCGGCAGCTGCGAACAGCAGGCGGACGCACAAACCGGCCGGCGACGGCGCGGCGGCGATACGGGCTTTGTTCATCTTCGATCCCAAAAGGTGAATGGCGGCGAGCGCCGCCTGTCAAAGGTAGGCGATCATCAACGCACCGAGCGGCGGAATGGTTGCGCCTTTATGACGAATTGTCGGCGTTGTGAACGCGCGCCGCTCGCGAAAATGTCAGCGTCGCCGCAAGCTACGCGGCACAAAGCGGCCTTGCTTACGCCGGCCGTCGCGTTAACGATGGGCAGGCAGGCCGCTGGAACGAAAGCCGGATTGCAGGCATATTGAACGCCGGGGACGGAGAGCCGCGGCGCTAGCGTGAACAGGCCGGAGGCCAGAATTCAAATGCGTTTCCAGATGCGTTCATTCTTCATTGCTTTTACATCCCTGATGCTTTTGAGCGCGGGCACCGCGCAGGCCAAGGTCGAGATCACCGTCGACAAGGACAATCAGCAGATGACCGTCGCCGTCGACGGCGTCGCGCGCTATCACTGGCCGGTGTCGACCGGCATCCCCTCGCGCGAGACGCCGAACGGCGGCTTCCGCGCCTTCCGGATGGAAGAGGACCATTACTCCAAGGAGTTCGACGACGCGCCGATGCCGCACGCGATCTTCTTCACCAAGGTCGGGCACGCCATCCACGGCACGGACTCGGTTGGCCGCCTCGGCTCGCCCGCCTCCCATGGCTGCGTGCGGCTGTCGCGCCAGAATGCCTCGACGCTCTATGCGCTGGTGCAGCAGCAAGGCGTGCTCAACACCACGGTGACGCTGACCGGCTCGGCGCAAGTGGCGCTTGCGCGCAATCCGCGTGGCCGCGCCAACACTGCGGTGGCGCGGGCTCCGCAGCAGCCCACTGAGGAGCAATACGCCACCACAGGCGATCCCGTGAACCTGACGCCGCCGGCGCAGCCCGCCCGCCGCTACATGCCGCAGGACGACAACTACATCTATCCCGCTGACGGCAGCGACACCGGCGCGCGCTATCCGGCGCCGCGTTCGGCCGGCCGCCCGCTCTATGACGCCCAAGTGTATCAGCAGCAGCCGCAGCAATATTACAATCAGGGCTACGGCCAGCAGGGCACCTATTATCAGCCGCAGCCCCGGCAGGTTTATCAGCCGCGCGGCTATTACTATCAAAACTGACCATCCGCGGTCGCCATCGACCTCTCTCGCCGATTAACACGAACAAACAGATTCACCTCGAGGCACCATGCCATCACGTGCCGCGACCGTCGTGACTGCGTTATCGGTTCTGATGGCGGGACAGGCCATGGCCTTCGATATCGAGGCGCATCGCGGCGGGCGGGCGCTGTTGCCGGAAAACACCCTGCCGGCCTTCGCCAACGCGCTGTCGATGGGCGTGGACACGCTGGAGCTCGACGTCGGCGTCACCGCGGACGGTGAGGTCGTCGTCTCGCATGAGCGTGGGCTCAATCCTGATCTCGCACGTAGCGCCGACGGCGCTTACATGACTGCGCCCGGCACTCCCCTGGTAAAACTGCGGCTCGATGAGGTCAGGAGCTATGACGTCGGCCAGATCCGGCCGGACAGCGCCTATGCGAAACAATTCCCCGACCAGCGCGCCGTGCCGGGGACACGCATTCCTAGCTTGAGCGAGCTGTTCGCGCTGGTACGAAAATCCGGCAACTCGCGTGTGCGCTTGAACATCGAGACCAAGATCGATCCGAACCATCCGGACCAATCCCTCGAGCCGCCAGCCTTTGTCGCGAAGCTGCTGGGACTGATCGAGACCGAAACGTTTTCCGACAGGGTCATGATCCAGTCCTTCGACTGGAGAACCTTGCAGCTCGTCCAGCAGCAGGCTCCGAAGATACCGACGGTGTACCTGACGCTCCAGCGCGGCTCAGGCCAGACAGTGGCGCTGGACAAGGCCACCAACTGGACGGCGGGCTTCAGCCCGGCTGATCACGGCGGTTCGCTGCCGCGGACGATCAAGGCTGCGGGCGGCGCGATCTGGTCGCCCTATCTCGGCGATGTGACCGCCGCGCTCATCTCGGAGGCCCATGGACTCGAATTGCGCGTGGTGGTGTGGACGGTCAACAAGCGCGAAGACATGGCGCGGATGATCGAGCTCGGCGTTGATGGCATTATCTCGGACAGGCCGGACCTGTTGAGAGCCGTCGCGGGCGAGAAAGGAATTGCGCTGCCGGCGGGAACGCCGGTCGAGCCGTAAGAAGATCTCGTGTCCCGGACGCGGTGCAGCGTGCAACGCTGCTCCGCAGAGCCGGGACCCAGGACGCCGCGGCATGGGCCCCGGATCTGCAGCGCATCACTTCGTGCTGCGCGGCGTCCGGGGCACAAGTCTCCGCACGTGCCGCCCTACTCCCCGTCCCGCAAGCGCCGATACAGCGCGCCCAGGATGTTGGAATAGTCGTCGGTCCAGACCCGCACCCTGTCGTCGGCTTCGATCTGCTCCCATGACTTGGAGGCGGCGAGCCGGCCGATATCGGCATCCTCGCGCGCGGAGATGACGACGTCGGTCGAGAAAATGTAGTCACCATCGCGCCCGGAATCTTCGTTGAAGACCCAGCTCTTGAGATCGTTGGCATCCGCTATGCCGACCACGACGGTCTCGAGATCGAGGTGGCGGTTGGAGACGTGCATGACCACGGCTCCGTGCGGCGCGAGCTTATCCTTGTAGATCTTCATCGCCTCTTCGGTGGCGAGATGGATCGGGATCGCATCCGACGAATAGGCATCGACGATGATGAGGTCGTAGGCGCCGTCGGTCTCCTTGGCGAAGGTGAGGCGCGCATCGCCGATCACGGGCATCATGTCCGGCATGCAGTTCGAGATGTAGCGGAAATTTTTGGGGTCACGCGCGGCATCGACCATCGACTGGTCGATCTCGAAAAATTTCCAGTCCTCGCCAGGCGCGGCGGCACAGGCGAGCGTGCCCGATCCGACGCCGATCGCGGCGACCTTGAGGGCTGCGCCCTTGCGCTCGCGGATCGCGCTGACGGCCTGACCGATGCCGCCATCCTTGTGATAATAGGTGATCGGCTCGGGCCGGCCGGCGACCGGCGTGCCGTCATTGTTGCGGAAGCGCTCGGCGCCATGGATGGTGGTGCCGTGCATCAGCACATGGAAATAGCCACCGGGCGTCACCACGATCTTGTGCACGCCGAAGAAGCTGCGCACCGTGGTGACGCGGCCCTCGTCCGCCGGATAGACCCGGATCAACGCCAGCGCGAGCGCGACGGTCGCAAAAATCTTCCAGCGGCCGGCATTGAGCGCCAGCGCGAGCAACGCTGCGAGCACGCCGACGCTGCCCGCGACCCAAACGCGGTGATCTTCGAACCAGGTCGAGAGGCCGCCCGTGGTGGTGGACGGCACAACGAGCGCCACCGCGAGCGCGGCGAGCGCGAGCCAATACCATTTGACGATGCCCGCCAGCCGCTCGTTCGCAAGCGGCCGGCACAATGCCGCGAACGCAATCAGGATCGGATATTCGGCGATCCACGAGAAGGTGAACGGCGCGAGGAGTCCCGCAAACAGGCCGCCGACCATGCCGCCGAACGACAGCGCGACATAGAAGCCGGTGAGATATTTGGCGGCGGGCCGGGTCCGCGCCAGCTCGCCATGGCACGCCATGGCGATGACGAAGAAGCAGAGCTGGTGACCGCCGAGCGTCAGCAGCAGGTTCTGCTCGCCGCCGAAGGCCAGCAGAACGACGACGCCCGCGATCGCGACCGGCTGCAGCATCAGCATCCATTTGTGCGGCAACAGCGGCCGCGACTGGAACACCACCACCCAGGTGAGCAGATACAGCGACAGCGGCAACACCCAGAGCAGCGGCGCCGCCGCGACGTCGGTGGAGATGTGCGCGGTCACCGCGATGAGCAGGCCCGACGGCACCGCGGCGAGGAAGATCCAGCGTAGCCGCGTCACGAAGCCCGGCGCCGGCGCATGCGCATCCTCGGCTCGCGCAACGGCCTCAGCCAGCTTCGGCGAGCGCAACAACAGCACACCGCAGGCGCCGATCAGGAGGATCAGCAGGCCATAGCTGGCGGTCCAGAACCGGTTCTGCGTGTGCAGCGTGAATATCGGCTCCAGCAGGAACGGATAGGACAACAGCGCAAGGAAGCTGCCGATGTTGGAGGAGGCATAGAGGAAGTAGGGATCGTGTCCGGCCGGATGGCCGGTGCGGACGAACCAGGCCTGCAGCAGCGGATTGTTGGCGGCGAGCGCAAAGAACGGCAGACCGATCGAGACCACGAACAGGCCGAGCAGCCAGAACGCATAGCCCGAAGCGGGCGGCTCGCCATAGGCGGAGGCGATGCCGAGGGGCAGCGTGGCGAAGGCTGCGATCAACAGCACGAGATGCACCGCGACCGGAACGATGCGGTTTTTGACCTGCATCAGCAGATGCGCATAGGCGTAGCCCGCCAGCAGCAGCGACTGGAAGAACACCATCGCCACCGACCACACCGCCGGCGAGCCGCCGAGCCGCGGCAGCACCATCTTCGTGAACAGCGGCTGCACCGAGAACAGCAGCAGCGCGCTGACGAAGATCGCCGCGGTGTAGACCGTCAGCAGCAGCCGGTTGCGCGACGAAGACGGCTGCTCCGTGGCGGCAGGTTGCACGATCGAATCCATGAGCGCTCCGGCAAACATTCCCCGGCGGGCGCCGGACGCGCGCAATGGAGCATAAGGCGCCTGAACGGGCAATAAAGGGAGACGTGATGTTGCCGCGAGAAATGCCTGATATACAGATGTCGTTCCAGCGCGATGCGAAGCATCGAACCCGGAACCTCGAGATTCTCCGGTGCGGACCCCCGCACCGTAGCCGCGCTCCGCAACGCCCGGAATGACGGTGGATTGGACTTGAACTGATCATGAGCGAAACCGACGTCGTCATCATCGGCGCTGGCCATAACGGCCTCACCTGCGCGGCCTATCTCGCGATGGCCGGCCTGCGCGCGCATGTGGTCGAGCGCCGCAAGGTGGTCGGCGGTGCCGCGGTCACGGAGGAGTTTCACCCGGGATTCCGCAATTCGGTCGCGGCCTACACCGTGAGCCTGCTCAATCCGCAGGTGATCCGTGACCTCAAGCTCGCCGAGCAGGGCTTGCGGATCGTCGAACGGCGCGCCCAGAATTTTCTGCCCGCGCTAGATGCCACCTATCTCCTCACCGGCGAGGGACGGACGCACGCATCGGTCGCGCGGCTGAGCGCGCATGACGCAGCCGCGCTCGACGGGTTTTCACGCGAGCTGGAAGACATCGCCGACGTGCTACGGCAGTTCGTGCTCCGCGCGCCGCCGAACCTCGTCGACGGTTTTGGCACAGCGGCCGTCCGCGAAGGCGTCAACGCCTGGAAGACTGCCAACATCCTGCGCGGCCTCACCCTGGAACAGAGCCGCAGCCTGCTCGATCTCTTCACCCGCTCGGCGGGCGAGATGCTGGACGAGCGCTTCGAGCATGATCTGGTCAAGGCGCTGTTCGGCTTCGACGCCATCGTCGGCAACTATGCCAGCCCCTACGCCGCCGGCTCGGCCTATGTGATGCTGCATCACGCCTTCGGCGAGGTGAACGGCAAGAAGGGTGTCTGGGGCCATGCCATCGGCGGCATGGGCGCGATCACGCAGGCGATGGCGCGCACGGCCCGAGACCGCGGCGTCCTGATCGACACCGACGCGGGCGTCCGTGAGATCATCGTCGAGCGCGACCGCGCCGTCGGAATCGTGCTGGAGAACGGCGAGACCATCCGCGCGAAATATGTCGCGGCCAATGTCAATCCAAAGCTGCTCTACACGCACCTGGTCGCGGCCGATGCCCTGCCTGCGGACTTCCTCGCTCGCATCCGGCACTGGAAGAACGGCTCCGGCACCTTTCGCATGAACGTGGCGCTGGACCGCCTGCCCTCCTTCACGGCGCTGCCGGGCGAAGGCGATCATCTCTCATCCGGCATCATCCTGGCGCCGAGCCTCGACTACATGGACCGCGCCTATCTCGATGCGCGGGCGCAGGGCTGGAGCAGGTCACCCGTCGTCGAGATGCTGATCCCCTCGACGCTAGACGACACGCTGGCGCCCGCGGGAAAGCACGTCGCGAGCCTGTTCTGCCAACACGTCGCGCCGGAGCTTCCCGACGGAAAGTCGTGGGACGACCATCGCGACGAGGTCGCCGATCTCATGATCGCGACGGTGGATCAATACGCGCCGGGTTTTGCCGCGAGCGTGCTCGGCCGCCAGATCCTGTCCCCGCTCGATCTCGAACGGCAGTTCGGTCTTCTCGGCGGCGACATCTTCCACGGCGCGCTGACACTGAACCAGCTGTTCTCGGCGCGGCCGATGCTAGGCCATGCCGATTATCGCGGGCCGTTGAGGGGCCTCTACCATTGCGGCTCAGGCGCCCATCCCGGCGGCGGCGTCACCGGCGCTCCCGGCCATAACGCCGCGCAGGCGATCTTGAGGGATCATCGGTCGCTATTCGGAAGCCGTGGATAGGCCTGTGGATCTCTTGTGGACAGGCTGTTGAGTGGTCGGTGGGCAGGCCGAGGATGCTCGGACCAAAACGTCGAGACGCCCTGGGGAAAATCGGTGGAAAATCGCAGGGACAATGGCGGGAAAAGCCGGTGGATAGCGTCCCGGCAAGCTGCGGACAACCTGTGAATATCGAAAGCGCGCGCCAAAAACGACCTCGCCCGCCAGGGGAATTCCCCTCGCGGGCGGTGATCAGGAATAGCCTCAAAAGAAAAACAGCCCCCGCTGGGAAATGGAGGCGGAAATTACTTCAAGGAGGTGCTAATCGAAGTGAACTTATCGTTCAGGGTGGTGCCCAGGTTGTTCACCACGGTGATGATCGCAAGGGCGATGCCCGCGGCAATCAGACCGTATTCGATCGCCGTTGCACCCGACTCATCCGACCAGAACTTCTGAACCATGCTTTTCAAGGGTAGCCTCCGTTTCAATTACAAGGTGTATTGGATTAATTCGACACCTGGAAATGTACGGGACACAACCTTCGTCCCAGTTAACCGGGGAACCGCAAGTTATGCGGTAAATTGGGAACAAAAGTTCCAAAAATTGAACCCAACGGAACCATGATGCAGCCTTCACCGACCCATCGCGCCAGCTTTTCGATCGGCAGTGAGGCCGACGCCAGGCGCGTCGTCGACGTGCTCACCGAGGTGTTTTTCGAGGGCGATGCGGCGGTCGCCGCCTTCGAGCGGCCCGACGGACAATGGGACGTTACGCTTCATTTCGCCGAGGCGCCGGACCAGGTGCTATTGCGCGAACTCGTTGTAACTTCGGCAGGAAATGAGATTGCCGGTACGCTCATCTTCGACACGATGGAGGCCAAGGACTGGGTCAAGGCCAGCCTGGAAGACCTCGTCCCGGTGCCGGCCGGCCGTTTCGTCGTGCACGGCAGCCACGACCGCGACCGCGTGGCGGCGAACAAGCTCAAGATTGAGATCGAGGCCGCGCTCGCCTTCGGCACCGGCCATCACGGCACGACCCGCGGCTGTTTACTGCTGCTTGACCATGTCTTGAAGAGTTCCCGCCCAAGGAACCTGCTCGACCTCGGCACCGGCACCGGCGTGCTGGCGATCGCCGCGGCAAAATCGTTGCACCGCCACGTGCTCGCCTCGGACATCGACCCGCCGTCGGTGCGGGTGGCGGCCGAGAATGCGGGGCTGAATGAAGTTGGCAACCTGGTGCGGGTGATCCGCGCCACCGGCTTCGCCGCACCGGATTTTGGCCAGGCCGGTCCGTTCGACCTGGTGCTGGCCAACATCCTTGCCAACCCGCTCAGGCAATTGGCGGGCCCGATGGCGCGGCATCTCGCGCCCGGCGGACTTGTCATCCTCTCCGGCCTGCTGACGCACCAAGCCCCCGCCGTGATCGCCGCCTACCGCGCGCGCGGCCTCGTGCCGTTGAAGCATCTGCGGATCGAGGGGTGGAGCAGTCTGCTGCTGCGGAAGGTGGGATAAATTAACCGCGTCCGCGACGGTGGTGCGCTCCCTCGCCCCGTTCTTACGGGGAGAGGGTTGGGGTGAGGGGCCTCTCTCCACACGCGAGATCGTCGAGAGACCTGTACCCCCTCACCCGGATCGCATCTTGCGATGCGATCCGACCTCTCCCCGCAAGCGGGGCGAGGTGAACAAACACCGTCCTACTCCGCCGGCTTCTCGTCGCCGCGCATCGCGTGCTCGTCTTGCAACGTACGTCTTGCGCGGCGCTCGGCGATGCGGTCGATCATCTGGCTGATGACGCTGCGCGGCTTCTTCGGTACCGCCGCAGTCGGAGCCCGACGCACCGGCGGCGAAATCTTCTCAAACGTGAACGCTGGCATCGTGTGTCCCCTCGTCGTTGAGATGAACCACCTGCTCGAATTTCCCTGTTATCCGGACAAAGCGCGACTGCCGCATCCTTACTCCACTCGACTCGAGTGGAACCATTTCAAGCACGGTCCATGCCAGATGCGACGCAAATGCGCCCAGATTGCGGACTCGTCCTCATGATCCTAAAGTGATCCACCATGTTCGAAGCACACTTTCAGACATTCGAGGAGCCGGAGGCCGGCGTCGCATTGACCGCACGGCTGGCCGCACTTCGCGAAGAACTCGCCCGCCGCAAGCTGACCGGCTTCGTCGTTCCACGCGCCGATCAGCAGCAGAACGAATATGTGCCGCCGTCGGAAGAGCGGCTGGCCTGGCTGACCGGTTTTACAGGCTCGGCGGGGTTCGCGGTGGTTCTGACCCAGGAGGCCGCGGTATTCGTCGATGGCCGCTACACGCTTCAGGCCGCCAAGCAGGTCGATGCAAAGGCTTGGGCCGTGGAATCGCTGATCGACCCGCCGCCGGAGAGCTGGGTGTCGGCGCATCTGAAAGCCGGCGACCGCCTTGGATTTGATCCGTGGCTGCACACTTTTGCGGCAGCCGAACGCCTGTCCGCCGCCTGCGCCAAGGCCGGCGCCGAGCTGGTTGCCGTCGACAGCAATCCCGTCGACGCGATCTGGCAGGATCGTCCGCAGCCGCCGCTCGCCCCCGTCGCCGTGCACGGACTGCATCATGCCGGCGTCACTGAAGCCGAGAAGCTGACGCAGATCAGAAGCGAGATCGGCAAGCTCGGCGTCGATGCGCTAGTGCTGTCTGATAGCCACGCGGTCGCCTGGACCTTCAACATCCGCGGCGCCGACGTCGCCCATACCCCACTGCCGCTGTCCTACGCGCTGGTGCCGAAAGACGGGCGTCCGACCATCTTCATTGACCATCGCAAGCTCTCCAACCTCACGCGCGACCATCTCGAGCAGTCCGCCGACGTGCGCGAGCCCGACGCGATGGCGCCGACGCTGATGGCGCTGGCCAAGAGCGGCGGATCGATCGCGCTCGACAGCGCCACCGCGGCCGACGCGCTCAGCCGGCTGATCGCGGGTGCCGGCGGCAAGCCGGTGCGCGGCAGCGATCCGATTGCCCTGCTCAAAGCGGTCAAGAACGCGACCGAGATCAAGGGGACGCGGACGGCGCATCGGCGCGACGCCGTGGCGCTGGCGCGCTTCCTCGCCTTCATCGACCGCGAGGCCGCAAGCGGCAAGCTCACCGAGATCGACGCGGTCGAGGCGCTGGAAACGTTTCGCCGCGACACCGGCGCGCTGAAGGACGTGTCGTTTCCGACCATCTCCGGCACCGGCCCGAACGGCGCCATCGTGCACTACCGCGTCACCCGCAAGAGCAACCGGCGGATCGCCTCCGGCGACCTGCTGCTGATCGATTCCGGTGCGCAGTACGAAGACGGCACCACCGACGTCACGCGCACCATGGCCGTGGGCGAGCCGACGGACGAGATGCGCGACCGCTTCACCCGCGTGTTGCGCGGCCATATCGCGATCGCGCGCGCGATCTTCCCGGACGGCACCACGGGCGCGCAGCTCGATACGCTGGCACGGCAATATCTCTGGGCCGTCGGCGTCGATTTCGAGCACGGCACCGGCCATGGCGTCGGCAGCTATCTCTCGGTGCACGAAGGCCCGGCGCGGATCTCGAAGCTCGGCACCACGCCGCTGAAGCGCGGCATGATCCTCTCCAACGAGCCCGGCTACTACAAGACCGACGGCTTCGGCATCCGTATCGAGAATCTCGAGCTGGTGGTCGCCGCCGACATCAAGGGCGCCGAGAAATCGATGAACGCGTTCGAGACGCTGACCTTGGCACCGATCGACCGCCGGCTCATCGACGAAGCGATGCTGAGCCGCGACGAGCTCGCCTGGCTCAACGCCTACCATGCGCGCGTAAGAGCCGAGGTCGGGCCGGCGCTGGACGAGGCGACCCGGGCCTGGCTCGATCAGGCCACGGCGGAGCTGAAGGGTTAGCGCGCCGGAGCGCGTTGCATGGCGCCACGCGATTTGCGCAATGCTCCCGCCTCACACTCGCTGTCATGCCCCGCGAAGGCGGGGCATCCAGTATTCCAGAGACAGCAATCGGATGCGGACGGGCCGCGGCGTACTGGATTCCCCGCCCTCGCGGGGAATGACACTGGTGATGCGGCACCACCGCCCAACATCTCAGCACAAGCGCCCCGCAGATCTCCGACCGTCACCACAACCATCCCGGAATCCGTATAGCCGCATTCCGAAACGCCGATGTCGGACTTGCGCGAGCCCGCTACAGTCGGATTTGAATTCGAAAGACGGACACGCATGCACGGCATGATCAGCAAGCCGCCGGGAGCGGCAACCAACCTTGCGACCTCTCGCGTGGTGTTGCTGCTGCTCGTCGTCATGACCGGGGTCGCGCCGATCTCGCTCTACATCCTGGTTCCGGCGCTGCCGGTGCTGGCGACGAATTTCGGGCGCGACATCTCGATCGCGCAGATGACAGTGTCGCTCTACATGGTCGGCATCGCGCTGTCGCAGCTCATCATGGGGCCATTGTCGGACAAGTTCGGCCGGCGCCCGGTGCTGCTGGGAGGCCTTGCGCTGATGGTCGCGGCGAGCATCGCCTGCATCTTCGCCGAAACCCTGCCGCAACTGATCGCAGCGCGTTTCTTCCAGGCGCTCGGCGGCGCCTCCGGCATGGTGGTGAGCCGCGCCATCATCCGCGACATCTACGAGCGCGACCGCGTCGCGTCCATGATCAGCCTCGTGGTCGCAGCGCTGATGATCGGCCAGATGGTTTCGCCGCTCACCGGCGGGCTGATCGAGACTGCGTTCGGCTGGCGCGCGATCTTCTACGCCATCACCGTCGCCGCGATCATTGTCGCCGTCGGCATCGCGCTGGCGCTGCCCGAGACGCGTCGCAGCCGCGCCGCCGGCAGCGGCTTCCGTGGCGACATCGGCATCCTGATCCGCAACCGCGCCTTCGTCGGCTATGTGATGTGCCAGGTGCTGGCCTCGCAGATCATCTTCACTTTCGCCGGCGGCGGCCCCTACATCGTCGTGACGCAGATGGGCCGGAGCAGCGCCGAATACGGCGCCTGGTTTGCGACCTCGGGCTTTGCGTTTCTGGTCGGCAATCTGCTCTGCGTACGCTTTGCGCCGCGGCACTCGCTGGCAAAGCTGATCTGGTTCGGGCTCGCGCTCCAGCTCGCCGGCAGCCTGTTGAATTTGCTGTGGAGTTTTACCGGCTGGAATGAAGCGCCTGCCTGGCTTTTCGGCACGCAGATGATCGTGATGGTCGGCAATGCCTTCGTGATGGCGAATTCCGCGGCCGGTGCGATCAGCATCCGACCCGAAGCCGCAGGCACCGCCTCGGGCGCCATGGGCTTTCTGCAACAGGGGATCGGCGCGCTGATGTCGCAACTCGGCGCCTATCTCGGCGGCCACTCCGCAACGACGCTGCCGCTCACCGCCGCGGTGCTGGCGATCTCATTGCTCTGCGCCTGCATGATGTTCTTCGTCGTTCCTCGCCGCGAGGTCGTGGTCAGCGAGACGCTGATCGGGCAGGCGGAGGAGGAAGAGAGCGGGATGATGTGAGGGGGCCGACGCTCTCTCCCCGTCATTGCGAGCGGAGCGAAGCAATCCAGAATCTCTCCGCGGCGGCAGTCTGGATTGCTTCGTCGCAAGGGCTCCTCGCAATGACGGGGAGAGGCCTCACTCCCCGATCAGCTTCAGCCACTCGTCCTCGGTCAGCACTTGGACGCCGTGCTTGTTGGCCTCGGCGAGTTTCGAGCCGGCGCCCGGGCCGGCGACGACGAGATCGGTCTTCTTCGACACCGAGCCGGACACCTTTGCCCCTAAACGCTCTGCCGTCGCCTTGGCCTCGTCGCGCGTCATCTTCTCCAGCGATCCCGTGAACACCACGGTCTTGCCGGCGACTGCCGAATTGCTCTTCGGCTTCTCGGCGTCGACGATCTCGACTTCCCCGGTCAGCCGCTCGACAATGCCGCGATTGTGGCTCTCGCCAAAATAATCGGCAATGCTCTTGATCACGGTGTCACCGATCTGGTCGAGCGCGTCCATGTCCGCCATCGCCTCCTCGTCGCCGTGAGCGACCTTCAGGCAGGCATCGTGGAAGGCGTCCCACGAGCCGTAGCCGCGTGCCAGCGCCAGCGCCGTGGTCTCGCCGACATGGCGCATGCC
The DNA here is from genome assembly GCF_023074055.1 of Bradyrhizobium sp. 141. Lineage (GTDB taxonomy): Bacteria > Pseudomonadota > Alphaproteobacteria > Rhizobiales > Xanthobacteraceae > Bradyrhizobium. The sequence goes on along the minus strand of NZ_JADPKR010000082.1, from coordinate 549,171 downwards.
GAGCGCGTAGACGAAGCGCTCCAGCGCGATTTTGCGCCGGCTCTCGATGGCGCCGAACAGGTTGCGCACCGAGGTCGCGCCATAGCCCTCGATCTCCTCGAGCTTGAGCTTCGAATTACGCTTCTCCAGCGTGAAGATGTCGGCGGGCTCCTTGACCCATCCTTCGTCGAAGAAATACTGGAGCTGCTTCTCGCCGAGACCGTCGATGTCGAAGGCGCGACGCGACACGAACAGTTTCAAGTGCTCGATCTTCTGATAGGGGCAGGCGAACTCGCCGGTGCAACGGGATCGCGACTCCTCCTCGCCCGCCGCCGTCTCCCCGCGTACGACGTCGGTGTGCAGTGGGCAGGGACACTTCTTCGGGAGGTGAAACTCTTTTGCCGTCTTCGGCCGCTTGTCGAGCACGACGTCGACCACCTGCGGGATGACGTCGCCGGCGCGCTGGATCACGACGGTGTCGCCGATCCTGATGTCGCGGCCCTCGCGCAGCACCTCGCCCTTGTTGCCGATGCCCTTGATGTAGTCCTCGTTGTGCAGCGTGACGTTCTGCACGATCACACCGCCGACCCCGACCGGCTCGAGCTTGCCGACCGGCGTGAACGAGCCGGTGCGGCCGACCTGGATCTCGATGTCGCGCAGCACCGTCATGGCGCGCTCGGCCGGAAATTTGTGCGCGATGCCCCAGCGCGGCGTGCGCGAGACGAAGCCGAGCCGTTCCTGCCAGTCGATGCGGTCGACCTTGTAGACGACGCCATCGATATCGTAGTCGAGCTCGGCGCGCTCTTCCTCGATGCTCTGGTGGAACGCGATCAACTCCTCGACGGAGTGGCACAGCTTGGTCAGCGGATTGGTCTTGAAGCCGCAGCGCTCGAACCAGCCGATCATGCCGCTCTGCGTCCCTTCGGGCATCACGCTCATCTCGCCCCAGGCATAGGCGAAGAAGCCGAGCGGACGCGAGGCGGTGATGGTTGGATCCTTCTGCCGGAGCGAACCCGCGGCCGAATTGCGCGGATTGGCGAAGATGGTATCGCCCGCCGCCTTCTGCCGCTCGTTGAGCGCGAGGAACGCCTTCTTGGTCATGTAGACCTCGCCGCGGACCTCGCAGATGTCGGGGACGTTGCGTCCTTTCAGCTTCTGCGGCACGTCTTCGAGGGTACGGATGTTGGCGGTGACGTCCTCGCCCACCGCCCCGTCGCCGCGCGTCGCCGCGGTGACGAGCTCGCCGCCCTCATAGCGTAGCGACATCGAGAGGCCGTCGATCTTCGGCTCGGCGGAGAAATTGACCTCGTCGTCGTCGAGCTTCAGGAAGCGCACGATGCGGCCGACGAAGTCGCGCACGTCCTCTTCGGCAAAGGCATTATCGAGCGACAGCATCGGGACGGAATGCCGGACCTTCCTAAAGCGGCCTGATGGTGCCGCGCCGACCTTCTGCGAGGGCGAGTCCGCCGTGACAAATTCCGGAAAGCGCTTCTCGATGGCGTTGAAGCGCTCGCGTAACGCGTCGTATTCGGCGTCGGTGACGGTGGGCGCATCCTCCTGATAGTAGCGCTCGTTATGCCCCTCGATATCGAGGGCGAGCCGCATGTGCTCGACCTTGGCCTGGGCCTTGGTGAGGTCGGCGACGTCGCGAAGCGGTTTCGATTTTGCTGCTCTTGCCATGATGCTTGGATACGATGGAGCGGGCGGGAGGGTAAAGGCGTGTGGAAATCTCATGCCCCGGACGCAGCGCAGCGCGAAGCGGTGCGCTGCAGAGCCGGGGCCCATGGGGCAACATTCTGGGCCCCGGCTCTGCGGAGCAGCGCTACGCGCTGCACCGCGTCCGGGACACAGGTCTAACTCGCCGCCTTGAGCAGCCGTTCCGCCGCTGCCCTCGCCTCCGCCGTGATCTCGGCGCCGGCCAGCATGCGGGCGATTTCCTCGCGGCGGTGGTCGGCGGCGAGTGCATTGACGCGGGTGGCGACGCGCTTGCCCTTGTCGAGCGCGTCCTTGGAGATGAGCAGGTGCTGGTCGGCGCGGGCAGCGACCTGCGGGGCGTGGGTCACGGCCATCACCTGGACCTTGCCGGCAAGCCGCGCCAGGCGCCCGCCGATGGCGTCGGCAACCGCACCGCCGACGCCGGTGTCGATCTCGTCGAACACCAGCGTCGGCGCGGAGCCACGGTCGGACAGCACGACCTTGAGCGCGAGCAGGAAGCGCGACAGCTCGCCGCCGGAGGCGACCTTCATCAGCGGTCCCGGCTTGGTGCCCGGATTGGTCTGCACCCAGAACTCGACGCGGTCGATGCCCTGCGGGCCTGGAGCTGCCTCGTCGGTCTCGACCTGGGTCATGAATTTCGCGCGTTCGAGCTTGAGCGGCGCGAGCTCGGCATTGACGGCCTTGTTGAGCTTGTCCGCCGATTTCTGCCGCGCCAGCGACAGCTTCTTGGCGGCGGCGGCATAGCGGCTATCAGCCTCGATCGCGGCCTGCTCCAGCCTTTTCAACCGCGAGGCGCCAGCATCGATCAGGACGACGTCGGCGGCATATCTGGCGGCCAGCGCGGCGAGCCCGTCGACCGGCGTCGAATATTTGCGCGAGGCGGCCCTCAGCGCGAACAGGCGCTCCTCGATGCGTTCGAGCTCTGAAGGGTCGAAATCGGTCGCGGCAAGCGCGGCCTGCAGATGCTGGTCGGCCTCCTCAAGCGCGTTGATCGCCATGTCGATCGCCTTCACGGCGGGCTCAACCAGCGCCGGCGAATTGACGCCACGGCGCTCCAGCCGGCGCACCGCCGCCGACAGCGCCGCCACCGGCGAATGGTTGCCGCCGACCGCCTCCTGCGCCTCGCGCAAATCGGAGGCGATCTTCTCGCCCTGCATCATGCTGGTGCGGCGATGGGCCAGCGAGGTCTCCTCGCCGTCCCTGGGCGCGAGCTGCTTCAGCTCGTCGGAGGCGTGGCGCAGATAATCGGCCTCCCGCGCGGCGCGCTCCATGCCGGCGCGATGCTCCTCCAGCGCGGTGTTGGCGGTACGGCGCGCGTCCCAGAGCGCTTCCACGGCGGCAACGTCCTTCTCCAGGCCGGCAAAGGCGTCGAGCAGGCGGCGGTGGGTGGCGGCATCGACCAGCGCGCGCTCGTCGTGCTGGCCGTGAATCTCGACCAGGGCGGCGCCGACCGCCTTCAGCGTCTGCACGCTGATCGACTGGTCGTTGATGAAGGCGCGGGTGCGGCCGTCGGCGAGTTGCACGCGGCGGAGAATCATCTCGCCGGTATCGTCCAAACCGTTCTCGGCGAGGATCTTCGTCGCGGGATGATTCTTGGGGATATCGAACACGGCAGTGACCTGCCCCTGCTCCGCGCCGTGGCGCACGAGGCCGGCGTCGCCGCGGCCGCCGAGCGCCAGCGCAAAGGCATCGAGCAGGATGGATTTGCCCGCACCGGTCTCGCCGGTCAAAACCGCGAGGCCAGTGGCGAATTCGATATCGAGCCGTTCGATCAGGACGATGTCACGGATCGACAGACGCGCCAGCATGGAACCAAATTTCCTAGCCGAGACCCATCTTCTTGAAGGTCCGGCTGATCCAGGACCCCTGATTCTCGCTCGGTTCGAGACCGCCGGATTTTACAAGATTATAGGCGTCCTTGTACCAGCGACTGTCAGGAAAATTGTGCCCAAGCACGGCCGCCGCGGTCTGCGCCTCGCCGACGATGCCGATCGCCATATAGGCCTCGGTGAGCCGGAACAGCGCCTCCTCGACATGGCGGGTGGTCTGGTACTGCGTGACGACGGTCTTGTAGCGGTTGATCGCCGCGGTGTAGTCGCGCTTCTGCGCGTAGTAGCGGCCGACATTCATTTCCTTGCCGGCGAGCTGGTCACGCGCACCCTCGATCTTGGCCTTGGCCGATGTCGCATATTCCGAGTTCGGATATTTGCGCACCACCTCTTCCAGAGCGGCGATCGCCTTCTCGGTGCGGGCCTGGTCGCGGCTGATGTCCGGGATCTGGTCGTAATGGGAAGCCGCGATCAGATATTGCGCATAGGCCGCATCCGGGCTGCCGGGATGCAGCGTGACATAGCGGGTGGCGGCGCCGATGCAGCCGTCGAAGTCGCCGCCCTGGTAGGACGCATAGGCCGACATCAGCAGCGATTTGCGGGCCCACTCGGAATAAGGATGCTGGCGGTCGACCTCTTCGAACTTCCTGTTCGCCGCCTTCATGTCCTTCTTCTCGTTCATGAGGTACAGGCCCTCATTGTAGATCTTGTCGGCGGGCTCCTCGACGAAGGTGTCGTCCTTGGCAGTGAACTTGTCCCAGAGCGAGCCGGTGCCGCAGCCGGCGAGCGGCAACGCGAGCATGATGAAGGTGACGGCCTGAAGCAGCCCACGGGCTCGCGACGAGCCTGAGAAATATCCGCGCGTCATACGCTGTGCCGACATGAGTTTAAGCCCTGACGCCCTGTGATGCGGTGCCCGCCAGCCCATGAACCCCGTCACGGGCGCGAAATGTGACCGTGGTGCCTGCCATGCGACCACGCCGATGTATCCGAAAAGCGATCTTTAACCAACCGGATAGGCAGGCATTCCGCCCGGATTAAGGCGAAGGTGCCGCAATGCTAGCCGATCATGGTTACCAGGAGTTTCCCGGGGTAAGCCGCGGCCAATGCCTGCGACAGCAAGGCCGTCAGGACACGTCCGGCCCGTAGGCCGCAGCAATCCGGCCGCCGACGATACCGCGACCGACTTCGCCCTGGGGACGCGTGGTGCGGCGGGCCGCCTCGCCCTCGACCACCCGCCAGGCGGTACGGTCGGCGAGCAACGCGGTCAGGACGGCGTGGTTGAGCTTGTGGCCGCCACGCACCGAGCGGTAGGCGCCAAGCAGCGGCAGGCCGGCCAGCGAGAGATCGCCGATCACGTCAAGCACCTTGTGGCGGGCGCATTCATCGGCGTAGCGCAGGCCCTCGGTGTTGAGCAGCCGCTCGTCGTCGAACACGACGGTGTTGTCAAAGGAGGCGCCGAGGGCATAACCCGCGCTCCAGAGCCGCGCGACGTCGGACATCAGGCCGAAGGTCCGGGCCCGGCCGACTTCGCGGCGGAAACGTTCCGGGTTGAGGTCGAAAGCGTAAGCCTGCTGGCCGATGACGGGATTGGTGAAGTCGATCTCGACCTCGACGGAGAACCCGTTGGCGTAGGGCCTGATCTCGCCGAAGGAGTCGCCGATCTTGACCGAGATCGGCTTCAAAACCTGAATGAAGCGGCGCTGTGCCGGCTGGGACACGATGCCGGCCTGGTCGATCGCCGCAATGAAGGCGGCGGCGCTGCCGTCCATGATCGGCACTTCCGGACCGTCGATCTCGATGGTCGCATTGTCCACACCCATGCCCCGCAGTGCAGCAAGCACGTGCTCGGCAGTGGAAACCAGCGGACCGTTGCGATCGCCGAGGACGGTGGCGAAGTCGGTCGCGATCACCTGGTCAGCGGTCGCCTGAACTTCGCGATCACTTCCCTCAAGGCCTGTCCGGACAAAAATATAGCCTGCGTCGACAGGCGCAGGCCCAAGCGTGAGGGTGACGGGAAGACCGGAATGAACGCCCACGCCTGCCACGGAGGCTTGCGCACGAAGCGTTGTTTGCCGGCTAAATTTCATCAGGAACCCGCCCCACTACGACCCACTGCGACTTATACTAGACCCACTTGGCCGGCCAGTGCCGGCGCCGCGAATCCGTATCCCCAAGTCACGGCAAACCATAGTCACTGCCTCAAACAGCGCCAACTCACGCTTTTTTACCGATTGTTACCCCAAACCTGCCGTATTCGCGCCAAGGCTTAACCAAATTGCGCCGAGGTTTTGGGCCGCTGCCGGCAGTTTTACTGAACACCCGAACACGTAATTAATGATTTAAAATCAGTTGTTTGTCTGCGCAATCCGGGCATGCACGGGACAAAAGGAAAGGTCCCGGCAAGCTTGTTGCCGGGACCTTTTTTCGTCTGCCTTATTGTAACAATCCTCAGGTCGCCTGCCGCCGCAGGAAGGCCGGGATATCAAGATGGTCGTCGCCCTGTGGCGCAGGCGCAACAGGCGCGGGACGGCCATGCATGTCCAAGCCCTGCGGCGCGGGCCGACGGGCATACTCTGATACCGGCTCGCTCGACGCGATCTGCTGCGCCACGGTCTTCTGCTGCCGGCGCTCGGGCAGCGGCGGCATCGCGGGACCGGCGGTTCGGGCCGCGACCGGCGGCTCGCTTTCCTCGTCGCGACGGCCGAGGCCGACATTGGCGAGGCGCTGGAGCAGCGACAGGCGGCTCTTCTGCGGCGCCTCCTCCTCGACCTCACCGCGAGCCTGGCGAAGCTCGGCCTGGGCCGGCATCGGCAGCTCGTCAATGCGCGGCATCCGGGGCGCACGGACCGGGCGCTCGGCCTGCGGCGGGATGAAGGTCTCGGGCGTCATCGGCTCCTGCATCGCGACCGGGGCCTGCTCGGGCTCCGGAAACAGGGTCGGCTTTTGAGCGATCGGGCGCACGGTGACGTCGCCGTAGGTCTGCATCGGCGCTGGTGCCTGCGGGACCTCCGAAACGGCGGCGGCGATAGCGGCGAGCGCAGCGCGCTCGACGTTCTGACGGGGCGCGGCAGCGAGCGGAGCCTGTCCTGCGGCCGGGATCTGCGCTTCCAGCTTCTGGGCGCGCTCGGCCATACGCTGATTGTCGGCGCGGAGCCGTGCGGTCAAATCGGCGAGACGGCTCTCGGCAGCCACGGCCGGCGCTGCGGGCGCCTGCTGTGCCTGCGGCGCGGCGTTCGCGACGGGAGCGCTGGTCGCCTGGCTGTTGCGGGCGATCGCGGCCTGCTCGATGCCGGTGGCAACGACCGAGACGCGGATCAGGCCGTCGAGCGCCTCGTCGAAGGTTGCGCCGACGATGATGTTGGCGTCCTGGTCGACTTCCTCGCGGATGCGGGTCGCGGCTTCGTCGACCTCGAACAGGGTGAGGTCCTTGCCGCCGGTGATGGAGATGAGGAGGCCCTTGGCGCCCTTCATCGAGCTATCGTCGATCAGCGGGTTGGCGATCGCAGCTTCAGCGGCGGTCAGCGCGCGCTTGTCGCCGGAGGCTTCGCCCGTGCCCATCATCGCCTTGCCCATCTCGCGCATGACGGCGCGGACGTCGGCGAAGTCGAGGTTGATCAGGCCTTCCTTGACCATCAGGTCGGTGATGCAGGCAACGCCCGAATAGAGCACCTGGTCGGCCATCGCGAAGGCGTCGGCGAAGGTGGTCTTCTCGTTGGCGACCCGGAACAGGTTCTGGTTCGGGATGATCAGGAGCGTATCCACGACCTTGTGCAGCTCGTTGATACCGGCTTCGGCGGTGCGCATGCGGCGGCCGCCCTCGAAGTGGAACGGCTTGGTCACGACGCCGACGGTGAGGATGCCCATGTCGCGCGCGGTCTTGGCGATCACGGGAGCAGCACCAGTGCCGGTGCCGCCGCCCATGCCGGCGGTGACGAACACCATGTTGGCGCCCGAGAGATGGTCGCGCAGCTCGTCGATCACCTCTTCCGCCGCCGCGGCGCCGACGTTCGGCTGCGAGCCGGCGCCCAACCCTTGCGTGACCGCGGTGCCCATCTGCACGATGCGCTGCGCCTTCGACATCGTCAGCGCCTGCGCGTCCGTGTTGGCGACAACGAAGTCGACGCCCTGAAGGCCCGCCGTGATCATGTTGTTGACGGCGTTGCCACCGGCGCCGCCGACGCCGAACACGGTGATTCGGGGCTTCAGTTCGTGAATATCAGGAACGTTGATGCTGATGGTCATGGTTGCTGCCTCTCGATCACGCGCGCGTGGGTTCGCCCCGGCCGGTGGCCGCGGGAGTTGATGAAAATCGATAATTGCGGAAAGGAGTCATCAGAAGCCCTCGCGTAGCCATCGTCCGACCTTTCCGAAATAACCGCCCGTCCCTGTCCTGACCTGCTGCCGCGTATGCCGCGGTTCGACATGCTCGAGGTGAACATATTGCGGGTAGACGAGAAGTCCGGCCGGCACCGCGAACGCGGCGTTCTTCGCCTCGTTCGGCAGCCGGCCAAAGCCGAGCGGACGTCCGACCCGCACGGGCCGGCCGAGAATCTGGGTTCCGAGTTCGACGAGACCGGTGAGCTGCGAGGCGCCGCCCGAGAGCACGACGCGGCCGTTGGGCTCTGCGGCGAAGGGCGAATCCTTCAGCTTGTCCCGAACCATTTCGAAGACTTCCTCGGCACGGTGCTTGACGATGTTGGCGATGGTGGCGCGGGAGACGATCTGCGGCAGATCCTGCTCGTCACCGGCTGTCGGCACAGACATCAGCTCACGCGAGTCCGATCCGCCGGTGATGACGGTCCCGTATAACGTCTTGATTCGCTCGGCATCGGCAATGGTCGCGGAGAGTCCGCGCGCGAGATCCATCGTGATGTGTTGCCCGCCGACCGCAAAACCCGCCGCATGCACGAAACGGCCGCCTGAATAAACGGCAATCGTGGTGGTGCCCGCGCCCATCTCGACGACCGCGGCGCCGAGATCGGCCTCGTCGTCGGTCAACACCGACAGGCCGGCCACATAGGGGCTCGCCGCCATCGCTTCGACATTGATGTGGCAGCGCTCGACCGCCAGCATCAGGTTCCGCGCCACGGTGGCGTCGCAGGTGACGACGTTCATGTCGATGCCGAACTGATGGGCGACCATTCCGCGGGGATCGCGGATGCCCTTGACGCCATCGAGCGTGTAGCCGACCGGCAGCGCGTGCAGCACGGTGCGGCCTTCGCCGGTGGCGTGACGCATGCCGGTGGAGGTGACGCGGCTGACATCGGCCTGCGTCACGGCGCCACCACGGATGTCGGCGGCGGCTTCGACCAGCTGGCCGGAAAGCCGGCCGCCGGAGACCGAGAGCAGCACGGACTCGACCCGCACCTTGGCCATCTTCTCCGCGAGCGCGACGGCCTGGCGCACTGCCTGCTCGCATTCGGTAAGATCGATCACCGCGCCGGCCTTCATGCCGCGCGACTGGATCTGGCTGTATCCGATCAATTCCACTGCGTGGGTACGGCCGCGCAGCGCCTCGCTCGGCGCCGACGGCTTCAGCCGCGCGATCATGCAGGCGATCTTGCTGGTGCCGATATCGAGACAGGCGACCAGGCCGCCGCGCTTGTGCGGCATCGGGCGCGTCTTCGGCGTCTGGGTGCGATCGAGACCGGTCATGCGGAATCCCCGGCCTTCTTTTTCTTCTTGTCCTTGAACAGATCCTCGCGCGCCTTGGCGGCGTCCTCGGACAGCTGCACCACCAACCGATCAGGCAGGCGCATGTCGACGGCGACGATGTCGCGGGAGAACAGCCGGTCCTCCTTGTCGAGCTTGGACAGCATCGCAAGCGCGTTGCCGACGTCCTGCTCCGGCAGGCGGATGTCGAGGCCGTCCTTGAGCCTCAGATTCCAGCGCCGCTCGCCGACGAAGATCGCGGCCTTCGTCACCGCATTGACCTGCGGATAGCGCGCCAGCAGCGCGAGGAAATCGCGGGCCTGGGTTTCGGCGCCCTTGCCGACCACGAGCGGCAACGACAGGAAGCGACGCGAGACGTAGGGCTCGAGCACGGCGCCGTCGTCGGCGATGACCGAGAGCCGGCCGGCCTCCTGCCACAGCGCGAATGCCTTGCGCTCGGTGAGCTCGATCATGAGTTGGCCCGGATAGAGCTTCAGCACGGTCGCATCCGCGATCCAGGGATTGGCCTTGAGCTTGTCGCGCACCGCGTCGGCGTCGAGGAACAGCAGCGAGGAGCGGCCGCTGACGCCGCCGATCGCCAGGATCTCGTCCTGGGTGAGCTGCTTGCGGCCGTTGATCACGACGGAGGTGATGCGGAACCCGGCGGAATTGGCCAGCGCGTTGCGGGTGTCGCTGACCGCGGTGATGAAATCCTGGAGATGGCCGCCCTTGACGATGCCGAAGCCGCAGCTTCCGATCAGCAGCAGCACGGTCATGCTGATCCCGACCCGGCGCGGCAGGTAGCGCTCGACGAGTGCGACCACGCGCGGCGGCGGCTCGCGCTCGACGACGGCCTTTGCTCTGGTCTTGATCTTGGCGGCAGCGCGCCTCTCGTCACGCTTGTCCTGCAGCCACTCGCGCAGAAGCACGACCGCTCCGATCGCGGCCGCCTTCAGGTCAGCTTGGGGCCTCAGCGATCTGAAAAGCGACCGGGTGAGGCTTCCTGCTCCATCCATTGCACGAGCTCGTCAACAGTTTGCCCGCGACACCGCGCGGATCCTGGCGAACATGACGTCTTGGACATGCCGGGCCGGGTGCTGGTCTTCAGCAGAAGAAAACCTCTCCCCTTCAAAGCGTTCGCTGGAGGTGACATCACCCGCGACAGCTCACGCGCCGGCAGCCAAAGCGCCATATTCGCCGCCAGCGTTAACCTTCGGACGTCCTGGTAAACAAAAGGTAAAGTTCGTTAACGTCCGGCGCATTTTGCCCCGCTATGTGAGGCATTTATGCCGCGATGTCCGGCATTTTACCGGCTTTGGGCGCCAAACCGGCCCATTTCGACCATCCGGCCGTTAACCAGTCCTAACTATTTCCGCACGCCCCGCCCGGCGAGCTCCACCAGGCCGCGCAGAAAGTCGACGAATTCGATGCCCTCGGCTTTCAGCGCCTTGGGGTAGAGCGAGGACTTGGTCAGCCCGGGCAGCGTGTTGGTCTCGAGATAAACCAGGCCCCTGTCCGAGACGATGAAGTCCGACCGGGAATAGCCGGTGCAGGACATCGCGCGGTGCGCCAGCATCGCCTGCGCCTTCAGTGCGGCGGTGATCTCGGGTGCGAAACGGCCGGGGCAGATCTCCTGGGTCGACTTCAGGAGATATTTTGCGGCGTAGTCGAAATTACCCTCGCCCGGAATGATCTCGATCGGCGGCAGCGAGATGATCGAACCATCGGCGCGCTCCAGCACGCCGCAGGTCGCCTCGACGCCGACGATATAGGGTTCGATCACATATTCTTCGTGCTTGGCCGCATTGCGGACGGCGACGAGATCCTGCTTGGCGTTGACGAAGATCAGGCCATAGCTCGAGCCGTCCTTCGCAGGCTTGGCGATCAGCCTCCCGAATTCGGCGAAGGCTTCATCGATGTTGTCGAGCGCAACGTTGGCCGGCGGCGTCACGCCGCCGAGGGCGGCGAAGTGCTTGGCGGCGATCTTGTCGAAGGCGAGATGCGAGGAGGCCGAGCCCGATCCGGTGAAGGGTACGCCCCGCGCCTCGCACATCACCTGCAATTCGCCGTTCTCGGCACGCCCGCCATGCAGACCGAGCACCAGCACGCGATCCTCAGTCTTGGCCTGGTCGAGTGCCTGCTCCAGCGGAATGCCTGATGTGCCCGGCTTGAACTCGTCCTCGAACGGACGGGCATGTTCGAGCAGTTGCTTCGATTGCACGACATGCACCTTGTCCTCAACGTCCCACCACCAGAGATCGGCCTCAGGAAGTGCCTGATGCAGCGCCTGGGCCGAGGCGACCGAAACCAGACGCTCCCGGTTGGAGCCGCCGAAGAGGATGGTGATGCGCATGGTCTCTCGTCGCCTGTTCAAATTAGCCGGGAAGCCCGATCCGCTTGATTTCCCAGTGTAGCTCAATTCCGGAATTTGCCTTCACCCGTTCGCGCACGGTCTCGCCCAGCGTCTCGATGTCGTGCGCGGTGGCCTCGCCCGTGTTGATCAGGAAATTGCAGTGCATCTCGGAGACCTCAGCGCCGCCGACACGCAGACCGCGGCAGCCGGCGGCGTCGACCAGCTTCCAGGCGGAATGGCCGGGCGGATTCTTGAAGGTCGAACCACCGGTCTTCTCGCGGATGGGCTGCGCGCTCTCGCGATGGCTTTGCACCTCCGCCATGCGCGCGCGAATGGTATCAGTGTCCCTGATCTCGCCGCGGAAGCGCGCGGAGGTGAAGATGATGGAGGGATCGACGCCGCTGTTGCGATAGACGAACTTCATGTCGGCATTGGAAAACGCGTGCTTGGTGCCGTCACGCCCCACGCCCCGTGCCTCGATCAGAACGTCCTTGGTCTCGCCGCCATTGGCGCCCGCATTCATGCGCAGCGCGCCGCCGATCGTGCCGGGAATGCCGAAGTAGAATTCGAGCCCGCCGATATTGGCCGACGCGGCGACCTCCGCCACGCGCTTATCGAGCGCAGCAGCACCGGCGGTGACGACGTCGCCGCTCGCGCTCGCCTCGCCGAATGCGCGTGGCGCCAGCCGGATCACCACGCCCGCAATGCCGCCGTCGCGCACGATCAGGTTGGAGCCGACGCCGACGACATAGACCGGGATATCGCTGGCGAGACGCGCGAGGAAGTAAGCGAGATCGTCCTCATCCGCCGGTGTGAACAGCACCTGCGCGGGACCGCCGACGCGAAACCAGGTGAGCTCGGCGAGCGACTGGTTGGCCAGCAGCCGGCCGCGAAGCTCGGGCATCGCGGCTTTGAGTTCAGGCGTGATGTCGCGAAAGCCCATCGTCCCTATCCCAGCGCCTTCAATTCACCGGGCAGTGCATAAGCCCATTGCGTGATGTTGCCGGCGCCGAGGCACACGACGAGATCACCGGACTGCGCCAATGCCTTGACGATACCCGCGAGCTCCGACGCTCCCGGCAGCGGGATCACCTCGCGGTGGCCATGGGCGCGCAAGCCGGTGACGAAATGGTCGCGATCGATACCGTCGATCGGCGCTTCGCCGGCGGCATAGACATCGGCGACAACAACCGCGTCGGCGTCGTTGAAACAGGTGCAGAATTCCTCGAACAGTGATTGCAGGCGGGTGTAACGATGCGGCTGCACCACGGCGATGACCTTGCCATCGTAGGAATCGCGAGCCGCTTTCAGCACCGCCGCGATCTCCACCGGGTGATGGCCGTAATCGTCGATGACGGTGACGCCGTTCCACTCGCCGGTCTTGGTGAAGCGGCGCTTGACGCCGCCGAAGCCGGCCAGCGCCTTGCAGATGGCCTCGTCCGAGACGCCGAGCTCATGCGCGACCGCAATCGCAGCCGTCGCATTCGAGGCGTTGTGCCGGCCCGGCATCGGCAGCGCGAGGTCGGCGATCTCGTGCACAGCCCCGCTCTTGCGGTCACGGATCACGACCTTGAATTTCGAGCCCCCGCCGCCCGCCGTGAGATCGACCAGCCGCGCATCGGCCTGCGGATTCTCGCCGTACGTGACGATGCGGCGATCCTCGATCTTGCCGACGAGGCTCTGCACCACGGGATGATCGATGCACATCACGGCAAAGCCGTAGAACGGCAGGTTCTCGACGAAATGGCGGAAGGCGTCCTGAACGGCCTCGAAGGTCTTGAAGTGATCGAGATGCTCGGGATCGACATTGGTGACGATCGCAACATCGGTCGGCAGCTTCAGGAACGTGCCGTCGCTTTCGTCGGCCTCCACCACCATCCAGTCGCCGGCCCCTAAGCGCGCGTTGGAGCCATAGGCGTTGATGATGCCGCCGTTGATGACAGTTGGATCGAGGCCGCCGGCGTCGAGCAGCGTTGCGACCATCGTGGTCGTGGTGGTCTTGCCGTGAGTCCCGGCGATGGCAACGCAGCTCTTCAGCCGCATCAGTTCGGCGAGCATCTCGGCGCGGCGCACCACAGGAATGCGCCGTTCGCGCGCCGCCATCAGTTCCGGATTGTCGCGCTTGATCGCCGTGGAGACCACGACGACCTCGGCACCGTCGACATTCTCGGCCTTGTGGCCGACCGAGACTTTTGCGCCCTTCTTGCGCAGACGGTCGAGATTGTAATTGTCGGACGCGTCCGAGCCCTGCACGGCATAGCCGAGATTGACCAGCACCTCGGCGATGCCGCTCATGCCGATCCCGCCGATCCCGACGAAGTGGATGGATCCGATCTCGCGCGGCAGTCTCATGCTCTATCCCGTCGTTCCATCGTCATGCCCGGGCATAAGCGCGAAGCGCGTCTTTGCGCAAGGCGTCCCGGGCATCCACGAATCCCAAGCTACTTCATGCAAGACGTGGATGGCCGGGACAAGCCCGGCCATGACGGCAAAAATACGAAAATCGGCCCGTTTAGGCTCAGATTCCCGCGACCTTGACCACCAGATCGGCCAGCCGCTCGGCGGCATCGAGCCGCCCTGCCCCCTTCGCGGCTTCGGCCATGGCGGCAAGGCGCGCAGGCTCGGCGGCAAAGTCGGAGATCTCGGACGCCAGCCGATCCGAGCTGAACTCGGTCTGCGGGATGCGGACGGCGCCGTCGACCTTGACCAGCACGCCGGCATTGGCGAACTGATCCTGGTCGATCGAGCCGGGCAGCGGCACCAGGATCGAGGGCCGGCCGATCGCGGCGAGCTCGGCCACGGTGCCGGCGCCGGAGCGCGACACGATCAGGTGGTTGGAGGCAAGCCGGGCCGGCAGATCCGTGAAGAACGGCGCAAGCTCTGCCTTGATCTTGAGCTTGTCGTAGACTGTGCGGACGCGAGTCATGTCTTCGTCGCGCACCTGCTGGGTGAGAACGAGGCGGCTCCACAGCGCGGGCTCGAGGCGCTCGATTGCGCCCGGCACTATGTCGGCCATGATGCGCGCGCCCTGGCTGCCACCGACCACGAGCAGCCGCAGCGGGCCGTTCACCTCGGGCGCGGCATATGGCACAGCAGCGGCAGCGAGGACCGCGGGCCGCATCGGCGTGCCAACCGTCGTGGTCTTTCCAGAGAGCGCCGGATCGCGGTCGAGCACGCCGGGCAAGGACGTCGCGATGGCGCGCACATGGCTCGACAGAAACCGGTTGGCGCGGCCGAGCACCGCGTTGGCGTCGTGGATGATGCCGGGCACGCCGGCGAGTTTCGCAGCGACCAGCGGCGGCAGCGTCGGATAGCCGCCGAAGCCGACGACGGCGACGGGCTTCAAGCGCTTGATCAGCGCGTAGGCTGACAGCGTGCCGGCAACGAGCGTGAGACCGGCATAGGCGAGCTGAAACGGATTGCGGCCGCGTGCGGTCTCGCTTGAGACGACGTCGATCATGTCTTTGCTGAACAGCCCGCTATAGCGCAGCGCGCGCTCGTCCGTGACGAGGCGGACGCGATAGCCGCGCCGGATCAGCTCGACACCGAGCGCCTCGGCCGGAAACAGATGGCCGCCAGTGCCGCCCGCGGCGAGAAGAATCAGGGGGGAATTGTCCATGGTGGAGGCGTTTTACAGGCTGTCAGCGGTCATTGCGAGCCGCAACGACGGTGCTCGTGCCCCGGGCGCAGCGCAGCGCGCCGCCTTCGGCATGGTGAGCTGCTGAACCGGGGCCCATGCCGCGGCACTCTGGGTCCCGGCTCTGCGCTCCGCTTCGCTTCGCTTGTCCGGGACACGAGAGCAGCTAAGCGTAACTCCGCATCGCGTCGGCGTGGCCGCTGGCCTCGACCTCTGTGCGCGGGCGCAGCCGCGTCAGCGCCAGCATCATGCCGACGCCATAGGCCAACGACACGATCGAGGAGCCACCATAGGAGATGAAGGGCAGCGTCATGCCCTTGGCGGGGATCAGCTGAAGGTTCACCGACATATTGATTGCGGCCTGGACACCGAACAGGATGGCGAGCCCTGAAGCCGCAAAGCGCGAGAACATGTCTTCGTTGGCATAGGCGCGCGACAGCGTGCGGATGACGACGAAGGCGAATAGCGTCAGCATCGCAAGGCACAGGATGATGCCGAACTCCTCGGCAGCCACCGCGAACACAAAGTCGGTGTGGCTGTCCGGCAGGCTGCGCTTGGCGATGCCCTCGCCCGGCCCGAGCCCGAACCAGCCGCCGTTATAGAAGGCTTCCATGGCAGTATCGACCTGGAAGGTGTCGCCGGAGGCCGGGTTCATGAAGCGCTTGATGCGCCCCGCCACGTGGGGGACGAACAGATAGGCGCTGAACAGGCCGGCCGCACCGATCCCCGCCAGGCCGAACACCCAGATCATGCGCATGCCCGCGATGAAGAACAGCGAGCCCCACACCATCAGGATCAGCATGGTCTGGCCGAAGTCCGGCTCCATCACCAGCAGCGCGACCAGCATCAGGAGCAGCACCAGCGCCATCGAGGTCGCCGGCATCTCCGGCCGCTTGGTCGATTCCGCGAACAGCCAGGCGGCGATCACGACGAACGAAGGTTTTGCGATCTCGGAGGCCTGGATGTTGACGCCAAGCAGCGTGATCCAGCGCCGCGAGCCCTTCACTTCGGGACCGATCGCAAGGGTCAGCACGATCAGGATGATGCTGGCGGCGAAGATGATCAGGGCCGAGCGGCGGATCGCGCGCGGCGACAGGAAGGACACCCCGAGCAGCACCATGCAGGACGGCGCCAGGAACATGACGTGGCGGCTGAAGAAGTGGAAGGGATCGAGCCCGATGCGGGTCGCGACCGGCGGGCTCGCCGCCAGCGACAGGATCACGCCCGTGAGCATCAGCGCCAGGATGGCGCCCATCAGCGGCTTGTCGACGGTCCACCACCACTCGGAAAAGGGGGTGCGTTCTTCACGGGAGAGCATGGGCGGCCGCTTTCGGACAGAGGTCGCTCCATTGGTCGCCGAGGTTGGTTACCGGGGGGTTAATGGGATCGAGGAACTTGTGGAGAGTCTCGTGCCCCGGACGCAGCGCAGCGCTCTTGCGGTGCGCTGCAGAGCCGGGGCCCAATGTGGCTTCTGGGTCCCGGCTCTGCGGAGCGTCACTTCGTGCCGCACCGCGTCCAGGACACGAGTGCTCACACCACCGGCTTCACACCCGGCAGCGCCTGCACCAGGTCTCGAAACTTGGTGCCGCGGATCTCGAAGTTGCGGTACTGGTCGAAGGAGGCGCAGGCCGGCGACAGCAGCACGACGGCGTCGGCAAGACCTGAGGCTTCTGCATCCCGTGCGGCGTGCTCGACGGCAACCTCCAGCGTCTGGCTGATCTCGTGCGCGACCGCGCCGAGCGTGCCCGAAAATTCCTGCGCGGCTTCGCCGATCAGATAGGCTTTTCGGATGCGCGGGAAGTAGCCGGCAAGGCTCGTGATGCCGCCCGCCTTAGGCTTGCCGCCGGCGATCCAGAAAATATCGGCGAAGGACGACAGCGCATGCGCGGTCGCATCCGCGTTGGTGCCCTTGGAATCGTTGACGAACAGCACGTTGCCGCGGCGGCCGACCTGCTCCATGCGGTGCGCCAGGCCGGGAAAGCTGCGCAGGCCGTTCTGGAGAACATCGAGACTGATGCCCATCGCGAGCGCGGCGGCGGCAGCGCAGGCCGCGTTCTGCGCGTTGTGCTGGCCCCGCAGCGAACCGATGCCGCCGAGCTTTGCGACCGCGCTGCGCGCGCCGCCCGCCGTGCGCACGATATTGCCGTGCTCGACATGGATGCCGCTCGCGAGCGGATTCTTGACGGAGATGCGCACCACGTTCTTGCCGACGCGATCGAGCCGGTCGGCGATGTCGCGGCAAAAGCCGTCGTCGACGCCGACGATCGCAGTGCCGCCACCTTGCACCCCGGCAACGAGGCGCTCCTTCACAGCAGCATAATGTTCGATGGTGCCGTGACGATCGATATGGTCTTCGCTGATATTGAGCAAAATGCCGACCGAGGGATCGAGCGAAGGAGTGAGGTCGATCTGGTAGGACGACATCTCGATGACGTGAACGCGGCCCATGCGCGGCGGCTCCAGCGACAGGATCGCGGTGCCGATATTGCCGCCCATCTGGGTATCGTAGCCGGCGACCTTGGTCAGATGCGCGATCAGCGCCGTTGTGGTCGACTTGCCGTTGGTGCCGGTGATGGCGACGAAGGGCGCATCCGGCGCATGCCGGCGCCGCTCGCGGCAGAACAGCTCGATGTCGCCGATCACCTCAACGCCGGCCTCGCGCGCCTTCAGCACGCTCCAGTGCGGCACCGGATGCGTCAGCGGCACGCCTGGCGCGAGCACGAGCGCGGCAAAGTTGGCCCAGGAGACATTGCGCAGATCCGCCGTGATGAAGCCGGCCTGCGCGGCCTTGGCGACGTTCTCGGCATTGTCGTCGGCGGCGATCACCTCGGCGCCGCCGGCCTTCAGCGCGTGGCAGGAGGCGAGCCCCGAACCGCCGAGGCCGAACACCGCGACGGTCTTGCCGGCAAAGGACGTGACGGGGATCATCGCTCGATCACCGCAGCTTCAGCGTCGACAGGCCGGCCAGCGCCAGCATCACCGAGATGATCCAGAAGCGGATTACGATCTGCGGCTCGGTCCAGCCGAGCTGCTCGAAATGGTGGTGGATCGGCGCCATCCGGAAGATGCGTTTGCCGGTCAGCTTGAACGACACCACCTGCACGATGACGGAGACCGCCTCCAGCACGAACAGGCCGCCGATCACCGCGAGCACGATCTCGTGTTTCACCGCGACCGCGATGGCGCCCAGCATGCCGCCGAGCGCGAGCGAGCCAGTGTCGCCCATGAAGATCGAGGCCGGCGGCGCGTTGAACCAGAGGAAGCCGAGGCCGGCGCCCAGCAGCGCGCCGCAGAGCACCGCGAGCTCGCCGGTGCCGGCGACATATTTGATCTGGAGATATTCGGCGAACACCGCGTTGCCGGCGAGATAGGCGATCATCGCAAAGCTCGCGGTCGCGATCATCACGGGAACGATGGCGAGGCCGTCGAGACCGTCGGTGAGGTTCACCGCGTTGCCGGAGCCAACGATGACGAAGGCACCGAAGATGACGAAGAACCAGCCGAAATGCAGCACCGTGTCCTTCAGGAAGGGAATCGTCAGCGCGGTGGACGCAGGATCGCGGTTCAGCCGCACCAGGGCGTAGCAGGCCACCAGCGCGATCGCGGCTTCGATCAGCAGACGAAGCTTGCTGCCGAACCCGGTCGTGGTCTGCTTGGTCACCTTGAGGTAATCGTCATAGAAGCCGACGAAGCCGAAGCCGAGTGTTACCGCCAGCACGATCCAGACGTAGGGGTTGAGTGGATTGGCCCACAGCACGGTGCCGACGGTGAGGCCGGACAGGATCATCAGCCCGCCCATGGTGGGCGTGCCCTTCTTGGCGAGATGCGATTGCGGGCCGTCGCTGCGGATCGGCTGGCCCTTGCCCTGGCGGATGCGCAAGTGATCGATGATCCAGGGCCCGAACAGGAACACGAACAGCGCCCCGGTGACGACGGCGCCGCCGGTGCGGAAGGTGATGTAGCGGAAGACGTTCAGGAAGGTGCGAACGGCACCGAAGCCCGGAAATGTGTTGGAGAGCTCGATCAGCCAGTAAAACATTCAGTCGGTCCTATGGCGCCTATGCACGCGGTTTTGGCCTTGATCTTGGCCTCAACGTGTCTCACGCGCATTCGCTGGTCTTCATCATGGGTCGCGCGACCTCTGGGGAAACCGGGACGGCTTCGCGCCGCAAAGGGTGGGATTCGGGAACAGCGCCTTCCAAGCAGTTTACGCCTTTGCCTGCAAGGCGGCCACCAGGCCCGGCACAAACTTGTTGACCCAGAACATCTTCTTGCTGCCCTTGACAACCACGACATCGCCCGCCCTCAGCAGATTTGCGACCTCGCCCGGCCTCAGCGTGGCGGGATCGTCGTGCCAGCCGAGGGCCTTGCCGGCCGGGAGCACCTCGAAGAGGTGGCGCATCAGGGGGCCGACGCAGTAGACGCCGTCAATACCGTCGAGATGCTTGGCGAGGGCGGTGTGATAATCGGGTGCATCTTCGCCCAGCTCCAGCATGTCGCCGAGCACCGCAACACGGCGGCCGCCGGTCACGTTGCGCGCTTGCAGGCTTTGCAGTGCGGCAGCAACGCTGGCCGGATTGCCGTTGAAACTGTCGTCGATCACGGTGATACCCCTGACCGCCTGCTCGACGCCGCGGCCGGTCATGATGCCGACCCGGTCGAGCTTGATCGCGAGCGTCGCCGCATCGAGATTGGCCGCACGGATCGCGGCGAGCGCGGCCAGCGCATTCTGCACGCGGTGCGGCGCACCCGGCGTCAGGCTGAAGGCGATCTCCTTCTTGCCGATCATGGCCACGACCTGCCAGCTCTCGCCATGTGGCGCGTGCGCGACCTCATGGACCTCGGCATGCTCGCCGAAGCGGACGACCTTGCCCTTCCATTCTGCCGCCTTGAGCCCAGCAGGCAGCACCAGTACGCCGTCCTCAGGCAGGCCGAGCGCGATCGACACCTTCTCGCGCCTGATAGCCTCGAGCGAGCCGAGCTTTTCCAGATGCACCGGCTGGACGTTGACGACCAGCGCGACGGTCGGCCGCGTCAGCTCGCTGAGCCGCGCGATCTCGCCTTTCTGGTTCATGCCCATCTCGACGACCCAGAGGCTGGCGTCGGGCTTCGCGTTGCACAGCGTTAGCGGCACACCCCAGAAATTATTGAAGCTCGACGGGCTCGCATAGGCGTTTGGATAGGCCGCCAGGAATTCCTTGGTGCTGGTCTTGCCGGCGCTGCCGGTGAGCCCGATCACCGGTCCCTTAAAGCGGGCGCGCGCGGCGCGCGCGAGGCCCCAGAGACCGTCGATCAGCGTGTCCTTGACGACGATCTGCGGAATGCGGATGCCCGCGATCTCGTGCGGCACGATCATCGCGACCGCGCCCGAAGCTTCAGCCTTGTCCGCGAACTCCCATCCGTCGCGCGCACTGGCGAAGGCCGAGACGAAGCCGCCGCTCGGCGTGCCGCTCAGCGCGACGAACAGACTGCCCGGCTTCACCAGTCGGCTATCCTGGGTGACGAAATCGATCGCGGTGTCCGGGAACGATCCGGCAGCGCCCAGCGCGCGCGCCACTTCGGCCACCGTCCATATCGGCGCGTTCATGCAACCCTCGACGCTAATGCGGCGGCGACCGCCTCGTGATCACTGAAGGGCAAAACCTCTGCCCCGACGATCTGCCCGGTCTCGTGACCCTTGCCGGCGATGAGCAGCGCATCGCCATCCTGCAATTCCTCGATCGCGGCGTGGATCGCAGCAGTGCGGTCGCCGATTTCGCGGGCGCCCTTCGCCGTGGCGAGGATCGCGGCGCGGATCGCTTCCGGCTTCTCGCTGCGCGGATTGTCGTCGGTGATGATGACGCCGTCGGCGTTCTCGGCCGCGATCTCGCCCATGATCGGACGCTTGCCGGCATCGCGATCGCCGCCGGCACCGAACACGACGACCAGCCGACGCTTGGCATAGGGACGCAGCGCCTGCAGCGCCTTCGCCAGCGCGTCGGGTTTGTGCGCATAGTCGACGAAGATAAGCGCCCCGTTGCGCTCGCCGACGCGTTCGAGTCGTCCCTTGGCGCCTTCGAGATGCTCCAGGCTTGCGAACACATTGGCCGCATCGCTGCCGGTGCCGATGGCAAGACCGGCCGACACCAGCGCGTTCTCGATCTGGAATTCGCCGACCAGCGGCAGGCGGATCGAATAGCCCTTGCCACGATATTCGACGGTAAGCTTTTGCGAAAAACCCTCGACCACGGCTTCGGTGAGACGGATGCCCTCGCCTGCCCCGTCGCCGTTGCGGCCGACCGTCATCACCCGCAGGCCGCGCGAGCTTGCCGCGCCGATCACGTCTGCCGAGCAATCATGATCGGCCGAGATCACCGCCGCGCCGCCCGGTGAAACGAGTTCCCGGAACAGGCGGAGTTTCGCCGCAAGATAGTGCGCGACCGTCGGATGATAATCCATGTGGTCGCGCGAGAGATTGGTGAAGCCGCCGGCGGCGACGCGCACGCCGTCGAGGCGGTACTGGTCGAGCCCGTGTGAGGACGCTTCGAAGGCGAGATGCGTGACGCCCTCACGCGTAATCTCGTCGATCTGCCGATGCAGCGCGATCGGATCCGGCGTCGTCAGCGAACCGTAGACCGTGCGCTTGGGCGAGACGAGCCCGATGGTGCCGATGCTGGCGGAGGCATGTCCCAGCCGCTCCCAGATCTGGCGGGTGAAGGCTGCGACCGAGGTCTTGCCGCTGGTGCCGGTCACGGCCGCGATGGTCGCGGGTTGGGCGGGGAAGAAGCTCGCCGCGGCCAGCGCCAGCGCGCGGCGCGGATTGGCAACCGTGACAAACGGCACCTTGCTCTGTTCGAGGGCGTGGTCACCGACGACGGCGGCCGCACCTGCGGCAATCGCAGCATCGATGAAGCGTGCGCCATCGGTTTTGCTGCCCGCAAGTGCGAAGAAGAGATCGCCCGGCCTGACCACGCGGCTGTCGAGCGCAAGGCCGGTCACGTCGAGCGCCGCGACAGCGGGCTCGATCGCGGCATCATTGCCTAGCAGGTCGGAGAGCTTCATGGTCTTCCAGTCGACATGCCCTCCCGCAAAGCCGAATCTCCGGGAAAAGCCCCGACTCAGCAGCGGCGATGGCCTACCCCGTTGATTACTGGGTTGTCCTGGATGCTGCAAGAATAAGGCGTTCCGCAGGCGGCAGATCGAACCGCGGCTCGACGCCCAGAAGCGGCGCGATCCGCTCGATCACCTTGCCGCCGGTCGGCACCGCGTTCCAGCCCGAGGTGATGAAACCCTTCGTTTCAGGAATGGCCTGCGGCTCGTCCAGCATGATCAGGATCTGATACTTGGGGTCGTCGCAAGGCATGATCGCCGTGAAGGAATTCAGCACACGCTTCTTGGCATAGCGGCCGTTGATGACCTTTTCGGACGTGCCGGTCTTGCCGCCGACATAGTAGCCCTTGACGTCAGCGGTCTTGGCGGTGCCGATTTCGGCGTTAAGCCGCATCAGGAACCGCATCTTGTCGCTGGTCTCCGGCTTGATGACGCGCTTGGCCATCGCCGCGGCCTCGGACTCGCTGCGCTTCATGAAGGTCGGCGGAATCAAATAGCCGCCGTTCACCAGCGCGTTGATTCCCATCACCGCCTGGAGTGGCGCCACCGACATGCCCTGGCCGAATGCGATGGTGACCGTGTTGAGCTCACCCCAGCGTCGCGGCACCAGCGGAGCCGCGCTCTCCGGCAGCTCGGTGCGCAGCCGCGTCAGCTGGCCCATCTTGGCGAGGAACGCCTTGTGTGCCTCCACGCCCTGGCTCAGTGCGATCCGCGCAGCGCCGATGTTGGACGAGTAGGTGAACACTTCCTTGGTGTTGATGAAACGTCCGAGCGGGTGGCTGTCGTGGATGGTGAACTTGCCGTAGTGCAGGTTTCCGCGCGCGTCCCAGGACGTGTTCAAATTGATCTTTCCGGAATCGAGCGCCATCGCCAGCGTGAACGCCTTGAAGGTCGAGCCCATCTCGTAGACGCCGGTGGTCAGGCGGTTGATGCGGTCAGGATCGTGCGCTTCCTTCGGATTGTTGGGGTCGAAATCCGGAAGGGAAACCATCGCCACGAGCTCGCCGGTCTTGACGTTCGAGATGATGCCGGAGGCGGCCTTGGCGTGGAACTTGTCCTTGGCCTTCAAGAGCTCGTCGCGCAGCGCATGCTCGACGCGCAGATCGATCGAAAGCTCGATCGGCTTTTGCAGCCGGTCGGTGGCAAAGCCGGCGCGGTGGAGATCGGCGAGGCCCTGATTGTCGAGCCACTTCTCCATGCCGGCGATGCCCTGATTGTCGATGTTGACGAGACCGATGAGGTGGGCGACCTCGTTGCCGGTCGGATAGACGCGCTTGTTCTCGCGCAGGAAGCCGATGCCGGGAATGCCGAGCTTGTGAATGGCTTGCTGCTGCTTCGCCGTGACCTCGCGCTTGAGCCAGACGAAGCCCTTGCGCGTCCTCAGGCGCTCTCGCACCTCGGCCTCGTCGAGGTCGGGCACGGTGGCGGTGAGAAGCTCGATCGCCTCGTCCTTGTCGATGATGCGACGCGGCTCGCCGAACAGGCTCGCCGCCTTGACGTCGGTCGCAAGGATGGCGCCGTTGCGGTCGACGATGTCGGGGCGCGCGGTCGCAACCACCTCCTGCGCCGCGGCGCGGCGTGCGCCATGGGCATCCGCGCCGATCGCAAACATCACGAGCCGGCCGCCGATCAGGGCGTAGACCGAGGCGAAAGCGAGCATCGCCAGACCCACGCGCGCGCGCGCCTTCGCGGCGCGATCGACATTGCGCCCGTAGAGCAGGCTGCGGATCAGCCGCTGGCGCCAGGGTTCTGTGGGTTTGGCCGGAGTCGCAGCGCTCATTGCTTGTCCTCGGGCTGAGGCACGGAGCCCGTCACATTGTCAGGATCGCTCGCGGCTTCGATGGTGTTGAGCATGGCCCCGATCGGATCGGGCTCGCCCGGCCTGAACATCCGCGGCGGACGCTCCGGCAGGTTCTTCAGCGAATCATATTGCGTGCCGTTGACCGGCTTGAGCTGCAAATGCCGGTCGGACAGGCCCTGCAGCCGGTGGGGCGCATCGAGCTTGGCCCATTCGGAACGCAGCGAGGCGATCGCGTCGCGCTGCTCGCGGATCTCCGCATGCAGCCGCAGCACCTTCTCGGTGCGCGCCGTGGAGTCCATCTTGATCCGGTAGACATAGGCCGCCGCGAAGATCAGTGCGCCGATGACGAGGAGGTGGATGATGCGCATGCGCTAGCCGCCCCTCATCACGTCGGAGAGCTTTGGCCACGACGATGGCTCGCCATCGTCATGCGCCGGCGCGGAGGTGCGCTCGGCTGCGCGCAGTTTTGCGGAGCGGGCGCGCGGATTATGCGCGACTTCATCCTCGCCGGCGGTGACAGGCCGCCGCGTCAGCAGCTGGAAGCTCGGCGGAACTTGCGCCACCTCCGGCAGATGCCGCGAGCCGCCGCCGGTCTTCGAACGCTCAGAGAGGAAATTCTTGACGATGCGGTCTTCCAGCGAATGGAACGAGACCACGACGAGGCGGCCACCCGGCTTGAGCACGCGCTCGGCCGCAACGAGCGCGGTCTGGAGTTCCTCGAGCTCTTCGTTGACGAAGATGCGCAGCGCCTGAAACGTCCGGGTCGCCGGATGAATGTCCCCGGGCTTCGAGCGCACGACCCTGCCGATGAGATCGGCGAGCGCGCGCGTGGTGGTGAACGGGGTTTCCTGACGGTCCGCGACGATGGCGCGGGCGACGCGACGCGAATGCCGCTCCTCGCCGAGGAGATAGATGATGTCGGCGAGATCGCCTTCCGAAGCGCGTGCGACGACGTCGGCCGCGGTCGGCCCGGCCTGCCCCATCCGCATGTCGAGCGGACCGTCGAGGCGGAAAGAGAAGCCGCGGCCGGCCTGGTCGAGCTGCATCGAGGACACGCCGACGTCCATCACGACGCCGTCGACGCCATCGATGCCCTGCGCCGCGCAGACCTCGGCGAGGTTGGAGAAGCGGTCTTCGACCAGCGTCAGCCGGCCCGCCGAATGTTCGACCAGTTCGGCGCCGCCCGCGATCGCAGTGCGGTCGCGGTCAATGGCAATGAGCCGGGTTCCGGGCACGTCCAGGATCGCACGGCTATAGCCGCCGGCGCCAAAAGTGGCGTCGACATAGATGCCGCCCTCGCGCGGGGCGAGATGGGCGACGGCCTCGCGGCCAAGAACGGGGATGTGCGGAGCCGAGCTCATGCGCCACGCCGGCCGGAGGTCCAGCCTGACGTCCAAGCGAGATCGGGGACGAACAAGCCCATAACGCCTCGAATCATTCCGCGTCGCGGCGGTTCCACGACAAAGCCCCAGTCCAGCATGGTTACCGAACCCGGTCGTCCCGGGCTGCAAACCCAGTGTTGCCAGTGGAATTTGTCGGGCAGCCATGGGATTTCGAGCCAAAATACGCTTTGGCCGCCTCCGGGCACGGGTCGGCTCTTCATCCCTCAGTAACGGCCCTTAGCGTTAAGAAAGCGTTGATCGGCTCATTACAAGACGAAAAGGTGCAGCGGCGGTGATGCTTCATCCACACACATGCGCCAAAATGCATCCGTTAACCGCGCCGCGCGATTGCGCGCAATGGAGGGTAAAGGAATAGTAAAGAGAAGGGCTTGGCCCATTCTCTTTCGACTTGGTTTGTCTATGCCGCCGTCCGGTTCGTCCACACCGTCTGGATCTGATTCGAAACGCCAACGCGTTCTCCCGGTTCCCAAGGCCGCGGCGAACATGCGGACGTTTGAGCCTGACTCCTCGATCGTCTCCGATATCATCCCCTCGCCGAACCATGGCGAGCGCAACAAGGGACGGCAGCCCGACATGATCGTGCTGCACTACACCGGCATGCCCGATGTCGAGGGTGCGCTGGCCCGGCTGTGCACGGCCGGCAGCGAAGTCTCGGCGCATTACGTCGTGCTGGAGGACGGCCGCATCGTGCAATGCGTGCCCGAGACCAGGCGCGCCTGGCACGCCGGCGTCTCGTCCTGGGCCGGCGAGGACGACATCAATTCCTGCTCGATCGGCATCGAGATCGTCAATCGCGGCCATGACTGGGGCTATCCCGAGTTTCCGCTGCGCCAGATCGCCGCCGTGATCGCGCTGTGCCGCGGCATCATGCTCCGCCGCAAGGTGCCGACCCACCGGGTGCTCGGCCATTCCGACGTCGCGCCCGCGCGCAAGAAGGACCCCGGCGAAAAGTTTCCGTGGCACTCGCTGGCCAATTCCGGCGTTGGTCACTGGGTCACGCCCGCCCCTGTCGTGCGCGGCGAGACTCTGATGCTCGGCACCATCAGCGACGAGGTGCTGGGTCTGCAACAGGCGCTCGCCAGATACGGCTATGGTGTGCCGCTGACCGGCAAATACGATGCCGCGACCATGGAAGTCGTCACGGCCTTCCAGCGCCATTTCCGCCCGGCGCGGCTGGATGGTGTCGCGGACCATTCGACGCGGTCGACCTTGCAGGCGCTGCTGGCGAGCTTGCCGGCGGAAGGGACGAACGTCGCATCGAAATAGCAGACGTCTTCGAGAATGCGACCTCTTGCTTTCCGTCATGCCCGGGCTTGTCCCGGGCATCCACGTCTTTGTCTCCGCGCAAGAAGGACGTGGATGGCCGGGACAAGCCCGGCCATGACGAAAACTTAGTCCATCTCCCTCACTCTCCGCGCATACAACCTCCGCAGCGGCTCGAGCTGCGTTGCCTCCGTCGCCGCGTGGTAGGCCTCGCGCGCCTCCTCCGTCCTGCCGAGCCTTCGCAACAGGTCCGCGCGCACTGCGGGCAGCAGCTCATAGCCGCGGAGCCCGCCTCGGGCGCTGATCGCATCGACGAGATCGAGCGCACGGGCCGGCCCATCGACCATCGACAGCGCGGCAGCGTGGTTGAGCTCGATCACCGGCGAGGGACCGATGCGCAGCAACACCTCGTAGAGCCCGGCGATCTGCGGCCAGTCGGTCTGCTCGAAGCTCGGCGCACGCGCATGCAGCGCGGCAATCGCGGCCTGCACGGCATAAGGCTGCGGCCGGCCGGGGACGCGCAGCGCATCGTCGACCAAACGCAGGCCCTCCTCCATCTGCGCGCGATCCCACAGCATGCGGTCCTGCTCTTCCAGCAGCACGATATCGCCGGCCGTCGTCTCGCGCCCGGCGCGGCGCGCATCGTGCAGCAGCATCAAAGCCAGCAGGCCCTTGATGCCGGCGCGATCCGGTATCAGCCGGTCGAGCAAGCGGCCGAGCCGGATGGCCTCAGCCGCAAGATCGGGCCGCATCAGATCCGCGCCGGCGGTCGC
Source organism: Bradyrhizobium sp. 141 (assembly GCF_023074055.1). Taxonomy (GTDB): domain Bacteria; phylum Pseudomonadota; class Alphaproteobacteria; order Rhizobiales; family Xanthobacteraceae; genus Bradyrhizobium. The sequence continues at coordinate 521,673 of NZ_JADPKR010000082.1, read as the reverse complement.
GACATAGCCCTCGGTGAAGACGAGATAGATCACGGCGAGCACGCCATCGAGCCGCGGCGCCAGCGCGCCGCGCTCGGGCACCTCATAGGGGATACCGGCGAGCCTGATCTTCTGCTTGGCGCGCACCAGCCGCTGCGCCATTGCCTCCTCACTGAGGAGAAAGGCGCGCGCGACCTGCGTGGTCGACAGCCCGCAGACCGTGCGCAGCGTCAGCGCGACCTGGACCTCGGCTGCGAACGCCGGATGGCAGCAGGTGAAGATCAGCCGCAGCATGTCGTCGTCGAGCATCGAGGCTGGCTCGTCGACGGTTTGCGCGTTCAGCTCGAGCTCGTGCACGAGCGCCTGCTGCTTGCCGCGGAAGGCCGCCTGGCGGCGAACCCGGTCGATCGCCTTGTGCTTGGCGACATTGACCAGCCACGCGCGCGGATTGTCGGGGACCTCGCACGCCGCCCAGCGTTCGAGGGCAACCGCAAAGGCGTCCTGCAGCGCGTCCTCGGCGAGATCGAAATCGCCGACGAGGCGGATCAGCGTGGCGAGCGCCCGCCCCGCCTCGTCGCGGAAGATCGTTTCGATCTCACCGGGGGTCATGCGACGCGCAGCTCAGCTGTCACTTGTCGTAAACCCAGATCGGACGCACCTCGATCGAACCGACGCGCGCGCTCGGAATTCGCGCTGCGATCTCGATCGCAGCGTTGAGATCCTTGGCCTCGATCAGATAGTAGCCACCGAGCTGCTCGCGCGTTTCCGCGAACGGACCGTCGGTCGTCAGCGTCTTGCCGTCGCGCACGCGCACCGTGGTCGCAGTCGTGGTCGGGCGGAGCCGATCGCCGGCCTTGAAATTGCCGTTCCGGATGATGGATTGCGTAAAGGCCTCATACTCCGCCGACATCTTCTGGGTGGTGCCCGTGTCAATCTTCGCGTACTCGACCTCATTCTGGTAGATCATCAGCAGATATTGCATCGCTTCACTCCTGTTGTTCGGCTCTGTCGCCGACACCCAGTCGAACGGGGCACGCTCCAAACGACATCTTCAGGATAATTTATTTCCGATACCGCGTGCGCGGCGATCTCGGCTTGACGGAACCGTCACAAATGCCCCATGCGTAAGGCGTCAGTCGGCCGGACGGCCGCTCCGGCAAGCGCCGAAAGGCCGCCGGGGAGGAAAGTCCGGGCTCCCTTGACATGCGGTGCCGGATAACGTCCGGCGGGGGTGACCCCAGGGAAAGTGCCACAGAGAACGAACCGCTTCCTCCTCGGAGGAAGTAAGGGTGAAAAGGTGCGGTAAGAGCGCACCGCGGTTCCGGCAACGGAGCCGGCATGGCAAACCCCACCGGGAGCAAAACCGAATAGGGACGGCAAATGCGGGCCGATCGCGCAAGCGATAACGCCGCGGGGCGATGTCAGGCCCGCCGTCCGGGTAGGTTGCTCGAGGCCGTGTGCAAACACGGTCCCAGAGGAATGGCCGTCACGTATCGTCCGCGCAAGCGGACGGTGCCTTACAGAACCCGGCTTACAGGCCGGCTGATATCTTGCAACGAGGGGTTCGGCGTGAATGCGCCGGGCCCCTCACCATTTGGGCCGACGCGCAGCCATTCAAATGACGTCATTCCGGGGCGTGCGCTGCGCGAGCCCGGAATCCATTCATCCACCGGCTCTGCCGCCTGATGGATTCCGGGTTCTCGCTGCGCGAGCCACGGAATGACGGCGAGAGTTACGCGACGATCTTCTCCAACACCGCCATCAGCGCCTCCGGCGCCGTCACATTCGGTGCATGACTGGCGTCGAGCTCGAAATAGCGCCAACCCTCCTCGCTCTTCGTCCGCGTCGCGAATTGCCCGAACGCATCGCCCGGCGGAATGCGCGTGCAATAGATGTAGCTGCGCGGCATCGATGGCTCGCCATGTGCGAGCCTCAAGCTCGTCTCGAAGCATTTGATCGGCATGTCCACTCGGCGGGCATTCAGCCAGTCGAGATCAGCTTGCGGCGTATCCGGCGGCGGCGGGTTCGGCGGAACACGATAGCCGTCGCCGGAGCTTGCGGCCTTCCGCATCGGCTCGCGCCCGCCCTCGTGGAGATCGAACAGCGACTGGCCGCTACGCGGCACGAAGGCGTCGAGATAGATCAACTGCGTCACGCGCTCGCGGGCGCGATCGGCGACGCCGGTCGCGACCATGCCGCCGTAGCTGTGGCCGAGCAGCACGATGTCGTTCAGATCTTCGAATCTGATGACGTTGAGGATGTCCTGGATATGCGTCTCGAGGTCGATCGAGGGACTGGCCAGATGCGCGCGCTCCCCAAGGCCGGTGTAGGTCGGCGCCACCAGGCGGTGACCGGCCTTAGCCATCAGCGGATGCATCTTCTTCCAGGCCCACCCGGCGGACCAGGCGCCATGACAGAGCAGGAAGGTCTTCGCGCGCGTGGCCATCGGCGTTTCCATCGTTCTTGTTGATACGATGGAGTGTAGCGGCCGGGCGCGCGATGTAAACGCTGCGGCTCAGAGCGTGATCCGGAAAAGTGTGCAGCGGTTTTCCGAAAAGATCATGTTCAAACAATAACCTAAAGCGCGATGACGATTCATCGATCTCATCGCGCTTTAGGCCGCGCGCGTGTCCGCCTTCACCAGCACCGGCGCAAGCTCATCGGCCTCGCGCCGCAGCTTGCTCGCCTCGAATCCGTGCATGCCGAGTTGCCATTGCAGCCCGACGATGGCGCCCTTGGTCGGCTGCAACAATGCGAGCGAAGCGAACAGCGTCACCGGCAGCCACACCGCGAGTTGCAGCCACTCCGGCGGCGCGTAGGCGGTCTCGACCGCGAGGATCGCCGGCACCACGAGATGGCCGACCACGACCATCACGAGATAGGCCGGAAAGTCGTCTGCGCGCTGGTGAAACAACTCCTCGCCGCAATGATCGCAAGCGCCAGCCACTTTCAGGAAGCGGCCGAACATGTGCCCTTCCCCGCAATTTGGACATTTGCCGCAGAAGCCGCGCCACATCGCCTTTGCCAGAGAGACCGTCGCCAGAGAGACCGCCATGACCACACCTCTTCCTTTCCAATGATCCATACAATAATATCTTGCATCCATACATTCAAAAGAATACGGACCTAATTGCATGGATTGGACTCCTACAATCTCGGAGCTATCAGGGCCGCGCTACCAGCGTATCGTCGAGGCCATGGAGGCCGACATTGCCGCAGGGAGGCTGGTGCGCGGCCAGCAATTACCGACCCAGCGCGCGCTCGCAAAAACGCTCGGCATTGACCTCACCACGGTGACGCGCGCCTACACCGAGGCGAGGCGCCGCGGCATCATGGAAGCTCGCGTCGGGCAGGGCTCGTTCGTGTCGGAGACCAGCGCGCGCCGCGCGGTCGACCTGCCGCATCCCGTCGCGATCGATCTTTCGATGAACGTGCCGCCGCATCCGCTGGAGGCGCAGCTCGACGAGCGCATCATCGCCGGGATGGAAGCCATCCGCGCGCAATCGGGCCTGACGGCGTATCTCAACTATCAGCCGCCCGGCGGCAGCGCACATGAACGCGAAGTCGCCGCGCGCTGGATGCGTTCACGGGTGCCGCACGCGCAGGCCGACAAGCTCGTGGTCTTTCCGGGCGCGCAGACGATCCTGTTCAACCTGCTCGCCCAGCTCGCGCGGCCCGGCGACATCGTGCTGACGGAGGCGCTGACATTTCCCGGCATCAAGGCCGCAGCAATGCGGCTCGGCATCAAGCTCGTCGGCGTCGCCATGGATGACGGCGGCATCCTGCCCGACGCGCTGGCAAAGGCTTGCCGCGTGCACCGGCCAAGGGCGGTCTATCTCATTCCGACGCTGCACAATCCGACCACCGCGACGCTTTCCCCCGAGCGGCGCAGCGCCGTCGCCAAGATCATCCGCGATACCGACACGATCCTGATCGAGGACGACGCCTACGGTCTGCTCGACCGCTCGGCCTCGCCGATCGCGGGCCTCATTCCGGAGCGGACCTATCTTGCGACCACGCTGTCGAAATGCATCGCGCCGGCGCTGCGCGTTGCCTATCTGGTGACGCCCGACAGCGATGCGCAGCGGGAAATGCGGACATACTTGCAGGCGACCGTGCAGATGCCGGCGCCGCTGATGGTCGCGCTGGTAACGCATTGGATCGAAAGCGGCATTGCCGATCGCATCATCACCGCCATCCGGAGCGAGGCGATCGGACGTCAGCAGCTCGCGCAGCGCGCGCTGAAGGGCTTCCAGTTCGTGGCCAAGCCCGCCGCGCATCATCTGTGGCTGCGGCTGCCTGACGACCGGCCCGATGTCGCCGCATATCTCCTGCGGAATGGACTTGCAGTCGTCGCCGGCGATGCCTTCACCGTCGATGGGACACCGCCGCATGCGGCACGCGTCTCGCTGGGGGCGGCGCGGAACAGATCGCAATTGACGGAAGCGCTGCGTATCCTGGTCGGCGCGCTGCAGAAGCCCGCCGACACCAGACAGATCGTCTAGATCAGCGACGATGACGGCGATGGCCGGAGCGCACGGCCGGTGCCACAGGCGACGGATAGGCCTGCGATGCATACGCATCATCAGGCATTTTCTGCAGCCCGCGCGCCGCCCTGCCCGCAGGCGTGAGCTGGCCGCCATTCAGCACATCGCGATCGGGATGAGCGGCCTGATAGGCCGCAGGCTCCGAAAGCTGCGCCTCGGCCATTGTCGGCATCAACGCCGCCGCCAGCAGCGCGGCTGCAACGGCAATCTTGGCGCGGGTCATGGTCATTCTCCATCATCGTATTCGGGACCGATCGATCCGAGCGGATGATTACGTCGGACGGCCCCAAGATTGAGGTACGACCGTCATGTAGGCGCGTCTTCCGCGAAAGCCCGATGCCGCAGATCACGCCTGCGTGCAGCACGGATTGACCCGCACGGCAGCAAGCGTGTTATGCGAGCGATGGCCATCAACACTTCGGGATCGGCCGGGGAAGAGGCAATCTGTTGGAAACGCTCACCTATGTCCTGCTGCTGTTCGGCGCGCTGGCCGGGGGCTTCGTCTCGGGGCTGGCCGGATTCGGCACGGCGCTGATGGCGCTCGGCATCTGGCTCTACGTGCTGCCGCCCTCGCTCGCGGTGCCGCTGGTGCTGATCTGCTCCGTGATCGCGCAGACCTCGACGCTGCCCTCGATGTGGAAGAGCTTCGACCTCTCGCTGGTCTGGCCGTTCCTGATCGGAGGGCTGATCGGCGTGCCGCTGGGCATCATGATGGTCGCCTCTGCCGATCCAAAAGTGTTCAAGCTGAGCGTCGGCGTCCTGCTCTTGATCTTTTCGACCGCGCTGTATCTGAATAAGAAGCCGCTCGCCTTCAAGTTCGGCGGCCGCATCGCCGACGGCGCAATCGGCTTCGCCGGCGGCATTCTGGGCGGGCTTGCCGGACTGTCGGGGCCGCTGCCGATCCTGTGGGCCAACATTCGCGGCTGGAACAAGCACGAACGGCGCGGCATCTTCCAGCTCTTCAATTTCACGGTGCTCGCCACCGCGTTGGTGTTGCAGACGGCCTCGGGCCTCGTCGCGTTCAAGGTGGTCTGGCTCGCGCTGATCGCGTTTCCGGGGACCTTGATCGGCGCATGGGCCGGCGCGCGCGTCTATCACGCGCTGAGCGACAAGCACTTTGGCGATGTCGTGCTCGGCCTCTTATTCCTGTCGGGCCTCGGCCTCGTCTGGAACAGCTTTGGCGCGCATTAGCCTTGCTTTTTTTTGGCGAGCGCCATGCCACCGGCGACACCGACGCCGAGCACATAGATCCAGCCCTCGACGAAATCGAACAAATGCGAGTTGAGCAGCGAGGACAGCATGTTCTGCGCGACGACCAGGAGGCCGATCCAGGAGGCCAACCCCTCGCCGCGAAACAGCGACAGATGCGCGAACCAGAGCGCGTAGAGGATCAAGACGCCGACGACGCCCCACTGCACGGCGACGCTAAAGGTCTGATTGTGCGGGTTGCTGACGATCTCCCCGCGCAGTGGATCGCTCTGCGCATCGACAACCACGCTTGCGAACAGGCCGCGGATCGAGCCGGTGCCATGGCCGACCAGCGGCGCATCGGCGATGAAGCCCAGGGACTTTCGCCAATACTCCAGACGTGAGCCCATACCACTGACCTGACCATCCTGCACGCTCATCTCATAGTCTCCGCTGAACTTGGCCACCGTCGTGCGCAGATTCGGCGAGACGTTCCAGAGCAGCAGGGCCAATAGCGCCATGGCGCCTGCGACGAGCAGCGCCGTACGTCGGCGCAGATGCAGGAGCGCGAAGATCACGATCAGGATCGGCAGTGTCACCAATGCGGTGCGCGAAACCACGACGAAGATCATGTTGGCGACAAATCCGATCGCGAGTGCCGCGAACAGCACCGCGATGGCGACGCGCCGTTGTCGCAGCAACGACACGATCGGATACACCAGCGCGAGCGCGCAGAGCGCGAATTCCTGGCTCTGGTCGATATAGTTGCGCACCGCGATCCCGCTTTCGACCTTGTAGGGCCCGCGCGACAGATGGAGCTTCAGCGAGAGTGCCGGGTCGATGGCGACGGCGAAGGAATAGAGCGCCAATACCGTGCAAGACAGCAGGAAGGCGGAAAACACCCAATGGCCGTAGGGCCAGTGCTCGAACTGGTAGATCAGGAGCGGAATGACCAGCAGCTTCGCTGCCGGCCCGATCGCATGGATTCGTTCCGGCCACGGCGCATCCGACCAGAGCGTGCCGACGGCGGCGAGCGCGACCAGCGCGATCGGCAGCAGGCAGATCGGACGAAGCAGCGAACGGGGAAAATCGCGGAGATCGACGAACGCGAACGCGATCAGCCAGGGTATGAGCGCGAAGATCAGCCCGGTCGTGGTCCACGGCAGCAGCAGCGCGATCAGCGCGACGAAGCGGGCCGGCGTGCGATAGCGCGCCGCCCAGATCGCCGAGAGCCATGACGCCGCCTGCTGTTCGTTCGACACCCCGGTCATCGCGCCCCTTTGGCCAACCCACGGCGCGGCAAATTAACCGGAGCCGTGGGCTGGTCACAAGCGTCGCTACGCCGGCGCACGCGCGGGAGGCGTCACGGGATCGGCCTCGGTCTGCGCCGGAGCCTCGGGCTGGCGAACAGGCGGCAGGCGCTTCCTGAACTCGCGGCGCAGCAGCCACAGGCTCAAGCCCGCCTGGAACGTGGTCGCCGCGATCGACAGATACCAGACGTGCTCCATGCGAAAGCCCGGCCGCGTCGAGAGCCAGATCGCCGGCAGCGAGTAGGTGAACACGCGCGTCGCCGAGCTCAAGAGCACCGGCTTGGTATTGCCGAGGCCCTGGAACATGCTCGAGCAGGTGAAGATCAGACCCTGCGCGACCATGTTGAGCGAGATGATCCGCAAGAACAGGAAAGCGACCTCCATCGTTTCCCGGTCGTTGGAGAACCCGGCGAGCAAGAGTTCGGGCTTGAACTGCGCCACGCACATGAAGCCGATCATCACGATGGTGGTGATCAACGCTGCCTGGACGAAGGTTTCGCGCACGCGCGCGCCGTTTGCCGCGCCGACGTTCTGGCCGGCGATCGGCCCGGCCGCGAGCGCAACCGCAAGCGCCGGCATCTGGATCAGGGCGAGGACGCGCTGTCCGATGCCGAAACCCGCCTGCGCCGCCGCGCCGAAATCGCGCAGCACGTAGTAGACCACCGCCATGAAGATGAACATCATCGCAAACTCGCCGCCGGCCGGCAGGCCGACATCGAGGATGCGCTTCAAATGGCGCGCCTGCGGACGCCACTGCGCCGGATTGAACGCGACGTAGCGCTCGACCTTGCGGAAATACGCCAGCAGCATCAGAGCACCGATGGCCACGGCGATCGAGCTCGCCAGCCCCGCGCCGGCAACGCCGAGCGCGTAGCCGGTGCCCCAGCCTGAGATCAGCACCGGCGCCAGCGCGATGTTGATCACGACCGCGAGCACCCGCACCAACATCGCGGGGCCTACGATGCCGGTCGCACGCAGCGCGGATGCCAACACTTGCATGGCGAATTCCAGCGCGAGCGCCGGCATGAACCACAACAGGTAAGTCGTCCCCGCCTCGATCGTGGCCTGGTCCGCGGCAATCGAGCGCATGTAAAGGCGCGACATGGCTGCGCCCATGACCAGAGTCAGCAGGCCGAACAGCACTGACAGCGCTACCGCCTGGTTGAAGATCAGGTTGGCGTCCTGCCGGTCCTTGCGGCCCACGGCATGCGCGATCAGCGCCACCGTGCCGACGCCGAGCACCTGCATCAGCGCGTTGATGAGAAAGCCGGCATTGCCGGCCGCGGCAACGCCGGCGACGGCGGCATCGCCCAGGCCCGACACGAAGTAGAGGTCGACCAGCTGGCAGATCATGATCGTGACCATGCCGACCATGATCGGAGGTGCCATGGCCAGGATGTGTCTCACGATGGAGCCGTTCGTCAGGTCTTTCATGTCTTCACCCTTAGGCGGCGTGGCGGCGGAACGTTCGCCCCGCCGCCCGTGCCTCTCATTCCGCTGCTGCGATGTGTCCGAGCTCCACCACCTGACGCTCGAACAGGCCGCGATAGATGCCGCCCGGCTTGCCCGCGAGCGTGGCATGGGTGCCTTGCTCAACGATCTCGCCGCGGTCGAACACCAGGATCCGATCGAGGCTGCGCACCGTCGACAGCCGGTGCGCGATCACGATCGAGGTACGTCCCTTCATCAACCGCTCCATCGCCTGCTGGATCAGCGCCTCCGATTCCGAATCGAGGCTCGATGTCGCCTCGTCCAGGATCAGCACCGGCGCGTCCGCCAGGAATGCGCGCGCCAGCGCCACGCGCTGCCGCTCGCCGCCCGACAATTTGACGCCGCGCTCGCCGACCAGCGTGCCGTAACCCTTCGGCAGGCGCAGGATGAAGTCGTGCGCGTTCGCCAGCCGCGCCGCCTGCTCGATTGCCGCCAGGCTGGCGCCGGGCCGGCCATAGGCGATGTTCTCGGCGAGCGAGCGATGAAACAGGATCGGGTCCTGTTGCACGATCGCGATCTGGCTGCGCAGTGATTGCTGCGTGGCGTGCGCGATGTCCTGCCCGTCGATCAGCACGCGGCCGCCGCTGACGTCGTAGAGCCGCTGCACCAGCTTGACGAAGGTGGTCTTGCCGGACCCCGAGCGTCCGACGAGGCCCACACGTTCGCCGGCCCGGACCGTCACCGACAGCCCGTCATAGAGCGGCGTGCGATGGCCGCCATAGTGGAACGTGACGTCGTCGAACAGGATCTCGCCACCCTCGATCGCGATCCGCCGCGCATCGGAAGCATCCGCAATCCCGATCGGCTCGTCATGGATCGCCACCAATTCGTCCATGTCGTTGACCGAGCGCTGGAGGTTGTTGATGTGCATGCCGACGTCGCGCAAATAAGCGTGGATGACGTAATAGCTCGTCAGCACATAGGTGACGTCGCCGGGCGAGGCGTGACCTGACATCCACAGCAGCACCGAGCCGCCGATCACGGAGGCGCGCAGGCACAGCAGCAGGGAAAGCTGCGACATCGCCGTGTAATTGTAGCGATACCAGGTCCGCCGCACGCGCACGCGCCAGCGATTGACGACGCGCGCGAGCCGCGCATCCTCGCGCCCTTCCGCGCCAAACGACTTCACCACGGCGTTGCAGGTCAGCGCGTCCGCCAGCGTGCCGCCGACCTTGGTGTCCCATGCATTGGAGAGGCGTGCGGCCGGCGCGATGTAGCGCGTCGAGAACACGACCGTGATGGTGACGTAGAAGATCGCCCCGATCGCGATCACGAGGCCAAGCGAGGCCCAGTGCACGCCGATCAGGATCATCGAGCCGACCAGCACCAGCAGCGAGGGCGCCAGCGCCATCAGGATGGTGTCGTTGAGCAGGTCGAGCGCCCACATGCCGCGGGTGATCTTGCGCACCGTGGAGCCGGCAAAGGAGTTCGCGTGCCAGTCTGTCGAGAAGCGCTGCACGCGCGTGAACGCGTCCTGCGCGACGTCGGACATGATCTTCAGCGTGAACGGCACGATCGCCTGCAGGCCGATGAGCCGCAACACCATCGAGACCGCGCCGAGCGCCACGATGGCGCCGAATGCCACCAGCGCCGCGTGGCGTGCCTCGGGATCGGACGGGCCGCGCGTCAGCGCATCGACCAGATGTCCGGAGAAAACCGGCATGAACAGGTCTGCGATGGTCGCGCCCAGCAGGCCGCCGGCCACGATGAGGCCGCGCCCCGGCTGCTTCAGCCAGTGCCGGAACACGAAGGGCAGCACCACGCGAATTGCGGCGGGTTTCTTGGACAGAGCGGTCATGACATCATCCGGCCGCACGCGCGGGCCGGCTCCATCGATGGACGCAGGCCGGCCACGATGGCCGAAACGGCGTCACTCAAAACTGACTTTGACTTGGGAAGCGGGGCGATCGGGATGCCTGGTCGAAACCTTGGCCCAATCGAAGCTGGCGGAAGAGGCCTCTAACAGGCCGCGTACATACCGAGCCAGGACATCATCGAAGACATCATCGAGCGCGGGCGTACGATCTGCGAATGCGACGAAACCATGCAAATCCCTCCCGGTTCGATTGAATGAGGTGCGCTTTATAGATGTGTCGCCCGCGCTTTGCAACGGGGCTCGCGCGAGATCACGGATGAGTGTTGCAAATTAGTGCGCGTCGCCGCCGCCCGTCATCGCGGCCGGTTTGTTCAGCAGCGTCACCAGCAGGCTGAGGCCGAGGTAGAACAGCGTCAGGATGAAGAAGGCGTCGCCGAAGCTCATCACCACGGCCTGGCGATGCACGAGCTGGGAGAGCTGCTTCATCGCCATCAGGGTGGAATCGCCGAGCCCCTGGAACTTCTGCATGAACATGGTCAGGGTTTCGGTCGCTGTCGCGTTGCCCCAGGTCACGCGCTCCTGCAGGCGGGTGATGTGCAAATCGGTGCGGTCGTTGAGCACGGTGTTGATGACGGCGAGGCCGACCGCGCCGCCGAGGTTGCGCATCAGGTTGAACAGGCCCGAGGCGTTCTTCACCCTGTCAGGCGCCAGCGTGCCGAGCGCGATATTGTTGGTCGGCACCATCGCGAACATCATGCCGACGCCGCGGAGGATCTGCGGCACCAGCAGCTCGTAGAAATCGTAATCGCGGGTGATCCAGGTCATCTGGTAGGAGCCGATCGCGAACACGACGAGGCCGAACGCGATCATGTAGCGCATGTCGAGCTTCACCATGAGGCGGCCGACCAGCGGCGCGACCAGGAACATGGTGATGCCGGAGACGAACATGGTCTCGCCAATCATCAGCGCGCTGTAGCCGCGCACTTCGGCGAGATAGCGCGGATAGATGTAGGTCAGGCCATAGAGGCCGATGCCGATGCAGAATTGCAGCACGCAGCCCACAGCGAAATTGCGGTTGGAGAAGGTGCGTAAGTTCACGATCGGCTCGGCCGCCGTGAAGACGCGCCAGAAGAAGGCGATCGCCGAGATGACGCAGATCCAGGCGCAGATCGCGACCGAGGTGTCCTGCATCCATTCATATTGCGGGCCCTCTTCCAGCACGTATTCCAGCGTGCCGAGGAAGCCGGCCATGAACAAGAGACCCCACCAGTCGAAGCGGTCGAGCAATTCGAAATGCGGCTCGTCGAAATCGACCAGCGCCAGCACGCCCAAGGTGATGCCGATGCCGGGGACGACGTTGATGAAGAACAGCCAGTTCCACGACATCAGGTCGGTGATGTAGCCGCCGACCGTCGGGCCGATCGTGGGAGCGAGGGTCGCGACAAGCCCGATGATGGGGCCGACGATGTGGAATTTCGATCGCGGGAAGACGGTATAGGCCGAGGCGAACACCGTCGGGATCATGCCGGCGCCGAGGAATCCCTGCAGCGCGCGCCAGAGGATCATCTCCTCGATGGTCGTGGCAAAGCCGCAGAGCAGGCTCGAGGCGGTGAAGCCGGCCGCAGAGATCGCGAACAGCAGCCGCGTGCCGAAGGCGCGCGACAGGAATCCCGACAGCGGAATGGCGATGACCTCGGCGATCAGATAGGCGGTCTGGACCCAGGAGACTTCGCTGGAGCTCGCCGACAGCCCGGCCTGGATTTCACTGAGGGACGCCGAGACGATCTGGATGTCCAGGATCGACATGAACATCCCGAACACCATGATGATGAACGCGAACAGCCGCTTCGGCGCGATGCGCTCCGAAGCGGGATCCGCCATCATGGCAGGTGAAGCAGTCGTGGCGTTGGCCATGGTCCGACCTCGCAGCGCTAGGGTCGCTATTTACTGCGGGTGGATCGCGGTGGGATCGTCGAGGTCGACCTCGCTGTCGGCGTCGGCCGCGCCCTTGTTGGTGTCGACGGTCGCATAGACCGACATGCCGGCACGAAGCAGGTTCTGCTTCGCCACCGACTTCGGCACGCGGATGCGGACCGGCACGCGCTGCACGATCTTGGTGAAGTTACCGGTGGCGTTGTCGGGCGGCAGCAGCGTGAACACCGAGCCCGCGCCCGCCGCGATGCTGTCGACCACGCCGGAGAACTTGCGCATGCCGTAGGCATCGACCTTGATCGTCACCGGCTGGCCGGGACGGATACGCTTGAGCTGGGTTTCCTTGAAATTGGCGTCGATATAGACGTCGTCGAGCGGCACGACGTTGCCGAGCCGCTGGCCGACCGCGACGAAGTCGCCGGTATTGACCAGGCGATTGGAGAACGTGCCGTTGACCGGTGCACGCACCGCGGTGAAGGCGAGGTCGCGCTCGGCCTTGGCCAGCGTGGTCTTGAGCTCGGCGAGCTGGGCCTGCGCTTCGGCCTGCTGTGCCTTGGCGACGTCGACATTGCTGACGGCGACGTCGTAGGCGGCCTGCGCGGCCTTGACCGCGGCAGCGCCCTGGTCGCGTCCGGCTTCCGAGCTCTCGAACACGGCGCGCGAGGCAAAGCCCTTGTTGCTCAGCGCCTGCTGGCGCTCGTAATCGAGATCAGCACGCTTGAGGCCCGCCTCGGCCGAGACGAGCTGCGCCTTTGCCTGCGCGACCTGACTGTCGAGCGCGGCGACCTGACGGCCGATGCGATCGATGGTGGCCTGCTGGGTCGCGATTTTGGTCGCGGCGGCATCGACCGCGATCTTGTAATCACCGTCATCGATGCGGAGGACGATGTCGCCGGCTTTCACCGGCGTGTTGTCGCCGGCGAGGATCGAGGAGATGTGGCCCGCAACGCGCGCTCCCAGCATGGTGTTGTTGGCGCGGACATAGGCGTCATCGGTGGAGATGTAGAAGCGGCCGACCAGCGTGTAATAGCCGGCATAGCTCGCGGCGGCGAGCGCGAGCACCAGACCGACGCCCATCAGGACGAACTTGCGCTTGCCGGATTTGGGAGCGCCGGCGGCGGGTGCGTCTGACGCAGGTGCGGCCGGCTTGTCGGTCACGGGCTTCTCCGGCGCCTCACCGGTGCGGCGTTTGGCTTCATCGGCCACATGCGCGCGCGGAGGTGCAGAGCTCTCGCTCGCAGCATCACCGCCCGCGTGCTCCTCCACCGCTTCTGGGCGAAGGACGCGCGCAGCCTGGTCTCTCGATACGGCCATAAAGGCCTCCCCAAAAAAAGGCGATCAAGGTGACGGCAGGCGTGCGGCCTGTTCCCCACTCTCTGATCAAAATACCATTGACCGAACGGTTCGGTCAATATACATAAATCCTGGCCGCACCCTACTGACGAGAATCCTTTATTCGGATTGCAGGGCCGCAGATTCGACGCGAAAACCTTCCGAGACCCTGAACCAATGGTTGTAGCTGCCAGCGAACATCTGCACGTCATCCAAGAGGAGGACAGCTCCAAACGCCGCCAGATCCTCGACGGGGCTCGCAAGGTGTTCATGGATCTCGGTTTTGACGGCGCCAGCATGGGCGAGATCGCGCGCGCGGCGCAGGTCTCCAAGGGCACGCTCTACGTCTACTTCGCCGACAAGGGCGCGCTGTTCGAAGCCATCCTCGAGCAGGAGGCGCTCCAGCACGGCCAGGTCGTGTTCAATTTCGATCCCGCGCGCGATGCCGAGATCACGCTGAAGGAGTTCGGCCGGGCCTACATCCACCTGCTCTGCCGGCCGGGCGGCGGCTCGGCGATCCGCACCGTGATGGCGATCGCCGAGCGCATGCCTGATGTCGGCCGCCGCTATTATGCGCGGGTGCTGGACAAGAGCATCAACCGCCTCTCCGACTATCTCAAAACTCGTGTCGCCTGCGGCGATCTCAAGATCGACGATTGCGACCTTGCGGCGTCGCAGTTCATGGAACTGTGCAAGGCTTCACTCTTCCTGCCTTTCGTCTTCCAGGCCGCCCCCGCACCGTCGGAGGAGCGCATGACCGAAGTGGTCGACAGCGCGACGCGGATGTTCCTGGCGGCGTATAAGGCGAAGTGACGGCAAGCAGTGCGCGCGTTGCGCCGGCCGGTCCGGCGGCACTATATTGCGATCATGTCTCGTGATCTTCGCCCGCCGGTCGATATCCTCCATTATGAGATCGTCCAGGAACAGGCCTCGGCGCTTGGACGGATGGGCCGCACCCTCGAACAGAGGCTGGCGCGTTTGCGCGAGTTTGATGCTGCCCACGCGCCCGAGAAGGTGCCGGCATCACAGCAGCCGGCCAGGCGCAAGCTGGTGATGGAAGCCGGCCAGGCACTCTGGATGTTCGTGGTGCAGCGTGAGGCGACCGGCTTGCGTGACAGCCGCCACATCATGCGCACCTACAACGTCCCGGGCGAGGTGCAGCTTTGCATGGGGCTGGGCCCCGCACCGTCGAAGCCTGCGAGATCGTAGCCTCGCATGAGCGCAGCGACATGCGGGAGACTTCCCCGATGTCGCTGCGCTCATCCGGGCTACAAGGGAAGCGCACGCGCCCTAATCGTCGGCGTACTCGTCTTCCTCGTGCTTGCGCGTCGCGCTCTTGCGCGCACCGAGCGAGCCGGTCACGGAGGGATCGCGCGCGTTGGCATAGGGGCTGCGCGATTGCGCACGCGCGGCGACCTCGTCGCCGGAGGCGGCGGCCGGCTGGCAGATCAGGCGGCGGCTGGCGCGGCGCATCAGATCGACGTGGATGTGATCGTAGTGATAGACGTTGGAGCCCGGCGCGAGCACCGTGGTGAAATGCGCGCAGGCACCCGCCTGCACGTCGCGCAGGAACCCCTGCTCTTCCGGCATGCCGCGCCAGCCGTCCTTCACGGTGACACGGCGGCCATCGGCAAGCACGAAGGCCGAGATGTCGAGCGCATTGCCGAAGGCGTGCTCGGAAATGTGGGCGCGCGAGTTACCGTTCATGCCGCGGCAGGAATAGGCGGAGATCTGCTTGATCTCGGCGACGCGGACGCCGAACCAGCGCATGGCCGAGGGCTGCACGGTGTCGGCGAGCCAGCGGTCGAGCTCGGACACGATCGGACAAGCCAGCGTCGCCGTCGGCTTGATCGCAACGGGACCGACCGCGGTGACGGGATTGCCCTGCGCCGGGCCAAGACGCGGCAGCGGCTGCTGTACGGGTGCCTGCGAGTAAGGCGCGGGATTTGCCGGCCGTGCCGGATAGCTCGGCGCATTCATGTAGCGGGAGGCCCCCGCAGCATCGGCGCCCTCGGGCGGCAGATCGATCTCGTCTTCCTCCGGCGCGACGCCGGGCGCGTTCAGCGACATCGGCCCGGACGAGGTGCCGTAGCCGGACGGCTGACGCACCGCGCTTTCGGGATAGTTCGAGCGCGACGGATAGGAGGATGACGGATTGTTCTGGCTCTGCGGATAGTTCGAACGCGGCTGCGTCACCGGCCAGCGCGGCTGGTTGCCGATGCTGCCGGGCGGGCGCAGTTGCTCGTCGGCAAAACCGTAAGTGCCGGAAGCTTCGCCGATGGCGGCGACCTTGAGTGGGAATTCGGCGCCGCACTGACCAGGGCCCGAAATGGGGTCGATCCGGACGAGATCCGGCCCCTCCTTCACCGTGCCCGATTTCAGGCAAGCGGCTTCCGCCTCGGCCCGCCACGGTTCGCGTTCGGCCTGGAAGAAGCCGCGTCCGCAACCCGCTAGCGAAACAAGGACGATGGAGCCGACGAGATACAAACGAACTCCGCGCGTCATGAACGCACGTTCGGTGAATTTACTTAAAGACTCTTCAACACGTTGATTTCATGATTCTTTAACCATGCCGGCCTGCGCGCGCCGAAACCTCGGCCGGCCTGAGCGACAGCAAGGCTGACTTTTTCGGAAAGACACTTTCTGTTAACCATAAGGTCGCGCGCCAAGCAGCGCGCATTGAGGGAGGGACCTCATGACGTTCGCCGGGAGACTGAGCGTTGTCACCGCGTACCTCGCCATGGCCTTCGTCGGCGCCATCGTGCTCGGCATGATCTAGACTCATCAAGCGCGTCGAAGACCTCTCTTCCCTTCTCCTCTTGCAGGAGCGGGAGAAACATTGCGCCATCGACGAGCTACGACCGTGCGCCCCACTGCGGCGATGCCGTGATCAGTTTCTCGCGCGGCTCCTCGACCCGCCTCCAGTCGTTGCCCGAGCACCAGAAGCGGCCGATCGCGCAGGCCTCGACATGAAGCGTGCCGGAGCTCTTCAGCGACATCGTTCCGTAATAGGTGCTACCGCTGGAACGACTGTAGATGCTGCCGGTCCAGACGTCGTGCGTCTTCGGCTTCAGGTTGACGAGCACGCTCTCACCCCGGTTCGACGCCTCCGTGAGTGCGAAACCGCACAGTGCAGGTCCACAGCGTTCGATCCGAACAGTGCCCTTGGCACCCAGGCTTTCCCATTCGCCGAGCGGCGAATAGGCCGGCTCGTCGTCGCCGCGCTGTGCGACCGGTGCCGCCGGCTTGATCTCGGTCCTCGGCGCAACGACCGGCGGCTCCATACGCGGCGGATCGAGCGTAACAGTTTTCGGCGGATCGACGCGCGGCAACTCAATCGGTGGCGGATTGGGGCTCAGCGCCTCGGATCTTGCTGCCTCTGATCTCGGCACGGGCGGCGGCACAACCGGCTGCGATGTTGTCGCGGCAAGGACGGGGGCTCGAGCTGGCGGCGATGCCGCGACAAATGTCGCCTGTGGCGGCCGGACGGGAGCAGCTGGATAGACCGACTGCGGCGCCTGCGCGACCGGCGCGCGCGCAGGCGGCGGAGCTGGCCTGGTGTCGACATCCTCCGTCGGCCGAAGGCTGCGATTGGAGGAAATTGAAACGCAGGACGCGGATCGGCAATTCTTTGGCGACTCGACGCGGAAGCGGTGGCCGCCGATCGAGAAGGAATAGGAACCGGCCTCGGCCGCGGGCACGACCGCCATCAATGCGATCAATGTACCAAGCGAAGTCACAAGCCGGGTCATCGGCGCCTCCTGTCGTGTCGCGGCAAGGTTACGCGGAATAAACCGCGGCTGAATGTGCGCTGCCTCACCCAGGCGCCGCCGTCCCTTGTGACGTCTATCACAGAGAGGCTGAGCGGCTGGGCGTAGGGTCGAACCACGCTTCATCCACCAGCGACTTTCGGTCCATATCGGGACCACGCAATTTCGGAGGTTGTCATGAACAAGCTCACCATCGCCGCCACCGCGCTCTTCCTCGCGTCGACCGCCGCCGCACATGCGGGCGGCAATTCGATCTCGTTCCAGATCGAGGGCCAGCACATCCGCATCGAGACGCCGCGCAACTGTGCCTCGCTCAACTGCGTGACCATCGTCGCGCCGGGCCTGTCGGACAAGCCGATCAAGCTGAACAACATCAACCTCAAGGGCCTCGGCGGCTCCAAGGACGATGATGTCGACACCACGCCGGCTCCGGCCACGACGGCGCAGCCCGCGCCGGCTCCGG
The DNA here is from genome assembly GCF_023074055.1 of Bradyrhizobium sp. 141. Lineage (GTDB taxonomy): Bacteria > Pseudomonadota > Alphaproteobacteria > Rhizobiales > Xanthobacteraceae > Bradyrhizobium. Next base: position 503,845 of record NZ_JADPKR010000082.1, on the reverse strand, counting down.
TGCAGCCGCCCGTGCAACAGGCGCCGGTTCAGGCGACCGCACCGGCAGCTCCCGCCGCGCCCGTGACGACCGCAACCGCCGCGCCATCCGTCGGCTTCGACAACACGACGCAGCCCGCACCGGCGGCGGCGCCCGCTCCTGCGGCTGCACCCGCGCCGGTCGCGGTTGCTCCCGCGCCAGCTCCGGTGGCCGCCGCGCCCGTGGCCGCGCCGAACTCGCCGGTCGGCGTCTGGGCCACCGAAGAGAACAAGGGCAATGTCCGCGTCGAACAGTGCGGCGCCAATCTCTGCGGCTATGCCGAGAAGACCAACGCGCGCATCCTGATCAACATGAAGCCCGAGGGCTCGAAGTGGAGCGGCCGCATCCACGATCCCGACTCCGGCCGCAATTACGACTCCACGATCGCCATGAAGGGCCCGAATGCGATGCGCGTGCAGGGCTGCGCCTTCGGCGGCATGTTCTGCGGCGGCCAGACTTGGAAGCGGGTGAGCTGACGCTGGAGGCGCCGTCTCCGACGATCGTCATCCCGGGCAGAAGCGCGAAGCGCGTCTTCGCGCTAGATGTCCCGGGCATCCACGTTCTTGGTGCCGCAAAACAAGGCGTGGATGGCCGGGACAAGCCCGGCCATGACGGCGTGGAGATATTCGAGCCCTACTCGCTAGACTCGCCTAGCCGTTTGCACACTCACCCCCTCCCTTGCCACACATGTTCATCCGCCATTCAGCCTGATCCGGCTGATATCGCCCGATCTCGCCTCGCGTTCTCACCGGGACATCCTCGTGACTTCATTGGTGGCTTGGCGCCGCTTCGTCCTCGCGTTTGCTCTGGCCTTGCCGCTGGCTGGCAGCAGCGTGGCGTCCGCATCCGATGCCATCGAGCTTGCGCAGGCGCAGCCACAAGCGCAGCCGACACCGGATCCGTCGCCGACTCCATCGGCTTCCCCCACCCCCGCGCCGGACGCACAATCCACCGCCGTCGAGCCGATCGGCAACGTCGCGACCGTCACGGGGATCGCGACCGTGATCCGCGACAAGAATTCCTATCCGCTGCGCGTGCGCGACGACATCTATCTCAACGACGTCGTGCAGACCTCGTCGAACTCCTCGCTCGGCATCACCTTCAACGACGCGACCACGTTCAATCTCTCGGCCAGCGCCAGGATCACCATCGACAATTACGTTTACGAGGACGGCGGCAAGCAGAATTCGGGGATTTTCGACGTCGGCAAGGGCACGGTCGCCTTCGTCGCTGCGGCGGTGGCGAAGACCGGCAACATGAAGATCACGACGCCGACGGCGACGCTCGGCATCCGCGGCACCACCGGCGTCATCGACGTGCCTGAAGGCGCGGCAGCGAACAGCGCGCGCAACGTCAACATCAAGCTCTATCCTGATGCCGACGGCCGCGTCGGTCACATCGACGTCGACGACCGCACCAGCGGCACGCGGCTCGGCGCGCTGACGCAAGGATCAAGCGGCTTTGCGATCCGGCCTGGCGCAGCCACTGCCGGAATCATGCGCTTCGCCGCGGTACCGATCACGATCGCGCCGCAGCAGATCGCGCGCGACCGCGGCTTCGTCGGCCAGGTGCATCTGGCGCAAACCACGGGCCGCCAGATTGTCACCGAGCAGCGCGACTTCCGCCGCGCCAATCCAGGTGCGCTCAGCCGCATTCCGCGGCCGGCCCAGCCGCCGCAGCAGCAACAATTGCGACCGAACGCGGCGCCGGGACAGCAACCGCAGCGGCCGAACGGCCAGCCCGGCCTGAACAACCGTCCGGGTCAGCAGCAACCGGGCACACCGGGCCGCCAGGGAACGCAGCCCGGCGCCCAGCCGCAGCGGCAGGGCCAGCAAGGACAACAAGGCGGCACTGTGCAGCCGGGCAACCCGCGCGCGGGTCAGAGCCAACAGCCGCGAGGCCAACAGGAGCGAGGCGAGAGGCAGCCGGGCCAGCAGCAAGGCGCCGGGCGTCCAGCGCGCCCCGGACAAAGCCCCCTGCCGAACGGCACGCCGCAAACCCAGCCGCGACGTGGCGGGCAAATTCAGCCTGGCGAAGGCACGCCGCAGCCGGGCGTGATGCCGCAGCCCGGCCCGCAGCCGCAGCTGCCACGCACCGGCATGCAGCCGGGCCAGCCGCCCGCGGTTCAGCAGCCAGGCCTACAGCGCCGCTTCCAGCAGCGCCTCCCTGCCGCGCAGCGCCCTGCCGCGCCACGCAAGCCGCCGCCCGCTCCGAGGGACAAGGAGCGGCGATGACCCTCGACGCGGCGGTCGCTTCCGCACGATGATGCCAAAGGAACGCCCCTCTCTTCTCCGTCGTTGCGAGCGCAACGAAGCAATCCAGTATCGTAGGGTGGGCAAAGCGCAGCGTGCCCACGGCTTGGATACTTGTTAGAAGACGTGGGCACGGCGCGAGCGCGCCTTTGCCCACCCTACAAGTTTTCGACGCGCGGAGGGATAGGCCTCACCCCGCTGCTTGCTCCGTCATTGCGAGCGCAGCGAAGCAATCCAGAGTCTCTCCGCGGAAAGATTCTGGATTGCTTCGCTGCGCTCGCAATGACGAGTTGGAAGGAACTGGCGTTACCGCCAAAGCACTGACTTGCGGATGCTGTCCTTGACCAGCACGCGGCGCGCTCACGCCTCGCCGCGCAGCCAGGCCTTCACCTTCTGCAACAGACCGTGCCGCAGCTCGTCGACCGAGGCGGCTTCGGCCGGTGTCAACGTCCGCAAGGCTGCATCGAGATCGTCAGTGGCTCGCATTGGCGTCGCCTCCGGCTCCGACGCAGGCGACAGTCCCGCAGCCGCGAGCGCGATCGGGCCGGTCTGGATCAGGAACACGCGTTCATACTCGCGCGACAGCCGCCCGATCGCATCGTCCAGCGTCAACCAGTCGACCGCCTTGATGTCGTTCATCAGCTTGCGGACAGGACCGCCCTCGGCCTCCATGCGCCAGAAATGCACAACCTTTGAGCGCCCGCCGGATTGATAAACGAGCGTGCCGAGGAATTCATGCACGGCGACGTCGTGGCCGGTCTCCTCCAGCACCTCGCGATGCGCAGCTTCCTTCGGCGTCTCGCCGTCGTCGAGCTTGCCCTTAGGAAGAACCCATTCGTTGCGCTTGCGCTGGCGGACGACCGCGATCAGCGGCGTCGAACCACGCCGCAACACAATACCACCCGCCGCCATCACCGGCGCCCGCGCCATCACCAAATCCGTCGTCTAGAATCGCCCCCACGGACGATATAGGCCGCGGGCGCGGCGGATTGAAGGCTACTTTCTTTTCAACAGAGCTTGACCTGCGCGAATGCGCGTGCCCTCGGCGATGCCGTCGCAGAATGTGAAGTCGCCGGGCGCGAGGATGATGATGGTCGAGCCGTGCTCGAACCAGCCGAGCTCCTCGCCCTTGGTCACGTTGACGTCGCAGGAGAAGTTGACCGGGCCGCGCGTCTGCGCGTTCAGCACCATATCGAGGAAATGCAGGCGGATGCTCGCGACCAGGATTGCCGCGACCGGTACCAGCGTCACGGCTTCGCCGGTCGCTAGACGCGTGCGGATCACGGCACGCTCGTTCTTGCAGAACAGACGTTCGACCCGCTTCAGCGCGATCGGATTGACGTTCCAGACGTCGCCATGGATCAGCGTCACGCGCTCGATATGCGCGTCAAAGGGCGCATGGAAGCGGTGATACATGCTGGAGGTCAGCCGCAGCGTGACGAAGGAGCCATTGCGGTGCTGGTCGACCAGCGCGGAATCGCCGAGCAGGTCCAGCAGCGAATAGGGCGCGCCCTTGACCTGAAACAACTCGGTGTCGGCGATCTTCCCGTGAGCGCCGACGATGCCGTCCGAGGGGCTGGCGATGACGGAGGGATCCGGATCGAACGGCCGCAGGCCCGGCTTCAGCTCCCGGGTGAAGCAGTCGTGCAGGCTGTTGAAATGGCTTTTGCGCGCCTCCGACAAATCGAGGTCGGAGAACAGCTTCCACAGCGCGATTGAGAAGTCCCGCACCAAGGGGTTCTCGATCTTGGAGAACCAGCCCATGAAGCGGGTCAGCGCGGCTCGGGGGATGCGGTTGGTCAACAGGAAGTTGAGGTCTTCCTGCTGGGTGAAAGAGGCGATGAGGGCTTTGACTGTCATGAATCTGTCAGCTCACAGAGTTAGCGCTTGTTGTCATGGAAACGACACTCCCGATTCTCTCGATGTCCGTGGCCGCCGCAGCGTCCGCTGCCGCCGTCCTCCCGAAGCTGAAAGCGCGGATCGAACTCTCCCGCGCCAAGCATCGCTCGCTCGCCGGGCACTCCAAGATGTCGCGCCGGGTGGCAAAGCTGCTCCCGTTCTACGAGTTCAGCGGTGACCAGTATTTCGGTTGCGACGGCGCGCCCGACAACGTGGTGAAGCAGCGCAAGGAAGCCTTCTTCCGCCTTGCAGCCCTCTACGCCGATCGCTACCCCAAGGGCCGCGCGATGACGAAGGAAGCGGCGGAGACGATCTCCGACCTGCACTTCACCGAGAGCTACCGCGTGCCATTCCAGTTCTCGCGTCTCGTGCGCGAGCATCTGGGCACCTCGACCTTCATGGAATCCTCGAGCGGCGTCACCGTCACGGATGTCGACGGCAATACCTCGTACGATCTCACGGGATCCTACGGCGTCAACATCTTCGGCAACGATTTCTACAAGGAGTGCATCGAGGGCTCGGAGAAGCGCGCACACGCGCTCGGCCCGGTGCTCGGCCCCTACCATCCGGTCATCCTCGAGAACGTGAGCCGGCTCTGCCAGATCTCGGGCCTCGATGAAGTCTCGTTCCACATGTCCGGCACCGAAGCCGTGATGCAGGCCGTGCGGCTGGCGCGCTACCACACCAAACGTACGCATCTGGTTCGTTTCGCCGGCGCCTATCACGGCTGGTGGGGCGACGTGCAGCCCGGCGTCGGCAACCCCATCGCCGCGCACGAAACCTACACCCTCGCCGAGATGTCCGAGAAGACGCTGCACGTGCTGCGTACGCGCAAGGACATCGCCTGCGTGCTGGTCAACCCGCTCCAGGGTCTGCATCCGAACGGCAACGCGCCCGGCGATTCCTCGCTGGTCGATTCCTCCCGCGGCGGCAACTTTGATCGCGCGGCGTACACCGAGTGGCTCAAGAGGCTGCGCGAAGTCTGCACCGAGCGCGGCATCGTGCTGATCTTCGACGAGGTCTTCGTCGGTTTCCGTCTCGCCGCCGGCGGCGCCCAGGAATATTTCGGCGTCAAGGCCGACATGGTGACCTACGGCAAGAGCCTCGCCGGCGGCCTGCCGGTCGGCGTGGTCTGCGGCAGACGCGAATTGATGCGCCGCTTCCGCGACGATCGTCCCGCCGATATCTGCTTCGCCCGCGGCACCTTCAACTCGCACCCCTACGTCATGACGGCGATGGACGAGTTCTTGAGCCGGCTCGCCAGCCCGAATTTTCGCGCGGTCTATGAGGGTCTTGAGGAGACCTGGAATGGCCGCGTCCAAAAGCTCAACCAGATGATGACCGACGCCGAGCTGCCGGTGCGGTTCGCCAATTTCTCGTCGATCTGGACGGTGAAATACACCACCCCGTCCCGCTACAACTGGATGCTGCAATATTACCTGCGCGCAGAGGGTCTCGCGCTGAGCTGGGTCGGCACCGGCCGGCTGATCTTCAGCCTCAACTACACCGACGCCGATTTCACCGAGGTCGCCGAACGTTTCGTCCGCGCCGCCGAGAAGATGAAGGCCGACGGCTTCTGGTGGCACGACGGCGTGCTCACCAACAAGAACATCAAGCGGCAGATTTTGAAAGAGATGCTGGCCAAGCGTTTCGGGCGCTGAGGCCGATTCCTCCAACTCCGTCATGGCCGGGCTTGTCCCGACCATCCACGCGTCACCACACGATGGCTCCAAGACGTGGATGCCCGGGACAAGCCCGGGCATGACGTAAATCATGGACATTCGCAGACTGGGCGACGGCCGGATCAGGCGTGCTGCTCTTCGAGCGTGGGCTCGCCGATGAGGCCCAGCGTATGCTCCGGATTGAGGTGCAGGCCGGGATCCATCAGTTCGCCGCGCATCAGGGCGAGCGGAGCGCTGCGATAGAGCATCAGGTCGTGGAACGGGTCGGTCAGGATCTTGGTCATCCAGACGAGGCCGGTCTCGACGTCGCGGATGAAGAACAGGTGCACGGTGCGGAACAGAAGACCGCCGCCGCCGACCACAAGCCAGATCTTGGCAACCTGCCGCATGAAGTCGGTCGCGGTCGCCCAGGGGGTGAACAGGCCGAACAGCGTCGGATCGGCGAACAGCACCAGCGGCGATGCCGCCCAGATCGACATCAACACCACCTTGCGCTGAAGGTTGTAGCCGACCTTGATCTCTTCCTTGTGCTCGTGCGTCGCTTGGTTGATGTGGTCGTAGTCATGCGGCTCGAAGAAGAAGTGCCCGGCCTGGCGCGAGGTCATCGAGACCAGCCAGCCGACCAGCGCGGAGACGACAGGATCGATGAACAGCCAGACATAGGCGAAGAGGAAGCTCAGCGCGCTGACGAAGTGCAGGCTCTGATTAATGCGGCTGTGGTGATAGTAGCGATGGTCGTCCCAGCGCTGGATCCGCAGCTGCTCGAGATAATTCTTGATCATGCTCTCCCCCAAAATGCTTTCGGGTACGGTATTTAAAGGGATTCGATGTAGGCCGTGTGACATCATCATTTTGTCATGTGACGATGTGCAGCGGCGCGATGACGCACGCGACGCGTGAGCTTCAGGTCACGCCGCTTTGGCGACGTCGACCTTGCGGAAGCGCACCAGCGAGAAATGACCGAGCGGCGGGATCAGGCGGCGCTCGGCGAGCTCGATGCCATGGGCACCGGCCAGCCACTTGGCATAACGCGACCAGGCGAACTCGGCGGTGCGGAAGCCGAGCGGACGCACCACCGGCTGCAGCTTCTGCTCGATGAAGCGGCGCACGCCGGCATCCGCGCTGACGCGGGTGAGGATGATCAGCTCGCCGCCCGGGCGCAGCACGCGGGCGAATTCGTCGAGCGCCTTTTCGGGGTTCGGCACCGCGGTGACGACATATTGCGCCATCACGACGTCGAAGGAATTGTCGGAGAATTCGAGCTTCTCGGCGTCCATCACCGCGAGGCCCTCGACGTTCTTCAGCCCGCCCTCCGCAACGCGCTGGCGCGCCTTGTCCAGCATAGCTTCCGAAATGTCGGTGCCGAAGATACGGAGGTTCGGGGCATAGAGCGGCAGCGAGATGCCGGTGCCGACGCCGACCTCGAGCACGCGGCCGCCGATCTTGTTGGTGGCCGCGATCGCGGCCTGCCGGCCCTTGGCGAACACGCCGCCAAACACGAGGTCGTAGACCGGCGCCCAGCGGTCATAGGCCTGCTCGACCGCGCCACGGGTGAGGTCGAGCTGCTGAGTGCCGTCAAGGTTCATGATCTTAGCCATCGGTGAGGTTCTCGCTGTGGTTCAAAACGTAAAGGTCAACCGCGCACCGGCCGCCGCGCCATGCGAGGCGAGGCGCGCAAGGCACGGCTGGGCTGAAGTGAGGTCAGGTTGCCGACGAACTGGCGCGCGCTGTTCTCCCAAGAGCGCTCCAGCGCGAAGTTGCGGCAGGTCTCGCGCGACATGATGAGCGCGCGCAGGCACGCGGTGCGCAGATCATGGTCGATCGCGCCGATCGGATGATCGGCGATGACGTCCTTCGGACCCGTGACCGGAAACGCCGCAACCGGCGTGCCGCAGGCCAGCGCCTCGAGCTGCACCACGCCGAACGTATCGGTCAGGCTCGGAAACACGAACACGTCGGCCGCCGCGAGATGCGCGGTGAGGTCCGCGCCCTTCTTCTCGCCGAGGAAGACGACGCCGGGATATTTCCTTTCGAGCGCCGCCTTCTGCGGGCCGTCACCGACGACGACCTTGGTGCCGGGCAAATCGAGCGAGAGGAATGCTTCGAGATTCTTCTCCACCGCAACGCGGCCCATGGTCATGAAGATCGGACCCGGCAGATCGAGCCTGACTGGGGCGTCGGGATGGAACAGCTCGGTGTTGACGCCGCGGGTCCAGAAGCCGAGCCGCTTAAAGCCGCGCTCGGACAGCTCCTGCCGCAGCGAAGGCGTTGCCACCATGGTCATGGCGGCGGCATCGTGGAAGTGGCGCAGCACGGCATAGCCGACCGCCGCCGGGATGCCGGTCCGCACCGACACATATTCCGGAAAGCGGGTGGTGTAGGAGGTGGTGAAGGCAAGCCGGTTGCGCCGGCAATAGGCGCGTGTGGCCCAGCCGATCGGCCCTTCGGTTGCGATGTGCAGGGCTTCCGGCGCGGCCTTCTCGATCCGCCGCGCGATCTCTTTGCTGCTCGGCAGCGCGAAGCGCAGGCCCGGATAGGTCGGCAGCGGCCAGGACGGAAAGCCATCCGGCGTCAGGAAGTCGATCTCGACATCGAGGGCCTTGGCCGCATTCGCCAGCGAGGTCAGCGTCCGCACCACACCATTGACCTGCGGATGCCAGGCGTCAGTCGCGATTAATACCCGCATGGGAAAATCCCGAGAGTTTGATGATTCTCAGGCATCGACCATCAACGAAGGATATTTCAGGCGTGTGACGTCATAGAAGTGTCGGCGGGCCGTTTTGTTCGTTAACGAGCCGGCACGGCCACGAAACTGTCATGAAACAATCCTTGCCGCGACGAAACCGTTTTCGGTTTTCCGCGCAAATGTCCCGAAACGTTTCGCCCTTAGTGATTGACGCAACGGAGCACCGAAATGGTGCCGCGGTGATCAACGACACCGAGCAAACAGGGGCGATCAAATGTTCAATCTGGATACCTTCAAGACGTTTTCGCGCGCCGTTGCTTTTGGCGCAGTCGCAGTTTCCGCAATTGCTTTCGCAGGAACGGCGAAGGCCGCGCCCGTGCAGCTCTTTCCCTTCTTCCAGCCGCTGCCGCCGCTCGCCGCGCCGCAGCCGTTCCAGCCCTACCAGCCCTACCAGGCGCCGACCTATCAGACCGAACCGTCCGAGGATCAGGACGCGGTCGAGACGCCGGCGCGCTTCCGCCGCCAGACTGTCGCCTACGCGACGCGCGAGGCCCCGGGCACCATCATCATCGATACGCCCAACACCTACCTCTATTACGTGCTCGGCAATGGCCAGGCGTTGCGCTACGGCATCGGCGTCGGCCGCGACGGCTTCACCTGGTCCGGCGTCCAGTCCGTGACCCGGAAGGCCGAGTGGCCGGCCTGGACTCCTCCGCCGGAGATGATCGCCCGCCAGCCCTATCTGCCGCGTCACATGGCCGGCGGCCCCGGCAATCCCCTCGGTGCCCGCGCCATGTATCTCGGCGGCACCATTTACCGCATCCACGGCACCAATGCGCCCGACACCATCGGCAAGCGCGTGTCCTCCGGCTGCATCCGCCTGACCAATGACGACGTGTCCGACCTCTATTCCCGCGTCAACGTCGGCACCAAGGTGATCGTGCTGCCGATGACGGAGCGCCGTGCGGATCTCGGATCTGCCACGCGCTAACGCGACAGGACATTCTGACGCGAACGGCCCCGGAACCCACCGGGGCCGTATTCGTTTGCCCTCGACATCCCCACGCGCTTGTGCGGCGCGGCCCCGATGGAGGCGCAAATGCAACCACGCCTGCAACCCTCGCCATATCAGTGGCTGCACGCGGTCGCCGGCGCCGGAGCACTGACGTTGCTCCTGTCCGCGCCTTCCTCGATACCCGCCGGTGACGACTCGGGCCATCAGGCCTTCAACAATTCCTGCCGCACCTGCCACTCCGTGAAGGAAGGCGACAACCGCCTCGGTCCCAACCTCAACAAGATCGTCGGACGCAAGGCCGGCTCGCTGCCGAACTACAACTACTCGCCGTCGATGAAAGACGCCGGCTTCGTCTGGGACCAGGACAAGCTCACCCGCTTCATGGTCAAGCCGGACGAGGTCGTGTCCGGCAACAAGATGCAGCCCTATGGCGGCGTCTCGGCGGAGGAAGCGGGCAAGGTGGTGGCTTACTTACAGTCAGCCGGTGGAAAGTAGCGCGCCGGCGCGCCGCGCCATTCTGCTTTACTGCATTCACCGACCGACCGCGCGCCGCCGCTCCGCGATCCACCTCAGCCACGCCGCCGAATGAAACGCGCTCATCAAGAGATACATCGGCACCATCCCGCCGAGCACGGATCCATGCCCGGCGGCGCAGAGCATGTCCGCCGGGCCGCCGATCATGGCCGTCAGCACGGCCATGATCGCGAAGGTCGGCATGGCGGCCAGCCCGAGCCATCTGGCGAGGTGGCGCGCGGCCACGACGCCATTGCCGCTGGCGTCAGAAGTCGCGCTGACCGGAGCGGTCATTTCCGTTCTCCCGCAGCCTCCTCGCGAAAAGCCTTCTCGCCGGCGTCGGAGATCTCGACCCACTTCTTGTCGGGCGCCGCGCCTTCCGTGTAGCTGTCATGCCAGTTCCACCATTTGTAGGTCGGCGTCTGCGGATAGCCCGTCGGCGAATCCTCCCAGACCTCCTGCCGGCCGAGCGGCGTGATGTCGAGGTAGTTCCAGGTGCCGCCCATCTGCTCGTCGCCGCGGCTCTTGACGAAATAGGTGCGGAAGATGCGCGTCCCGTCGCGGTAGAACACGTTCGTGCCGTGCCATTCGTCGACGCCGAAATCGGCATCGAAACTGTCGGTGACGGTGACCCACGGCATGGTCCAGTCCATCCGTTGCTTCAGCCGCGCAATGTCGGCCTGCGGCGCGCGCGATGCGAACACGAGCGTGGTGTCGCGGGCGTTCAAATGCGCGACATGGGCTACCTGGTCGGCCACCATGGAGCAGCCCCGGCAGGCGTGATCGGGCCAGCCGAACACACCGGGCTCGAAGAAGGCGCGGTAGACGATCAGCTGCCGCCGGCCCTGGAACAGGTCAGGCAGACTGAGCTTGCCGTCGGGCCCCTCGAACGCATAGGTTTTGGTCACTTCCATCCAGGGCATGCGCCGGCGCTCGGCCGCCAGGGCGTCGCGGGCACGGGTATGCGCCTTTTCCTTCACGAGCAGTTGCTGACGGGCTGCCTCCCAGTCCTGCGGCGACACCACCGGCGGTGTCTGCATGGCGGTCTGTCCGTTCGTCCCTGCTTTGTCTGCTGACGTCATCATGGTTCTCCAAACTTCCTGTCCGGGCGGCCATTCCGCGTCTTGCAGGCGCGGAACCGTTCGCCCCTCGCCGCATGGTGTCGGCCGTCAACGATTTCTGGCACCAAGCGGTTGCGCGGTGGGAGTAACAAGTGTGGCGGGATTGGCATGGAGTCGCTGATCACGGCCGCAGCGCGCGCGCTCGCAGCGGGCGACCCGCTCGGCGCGCTGAACCGTGTTGCGCTGCGCAACGATGCGCCGTCGCTGGCGCTGCGCGGCATCGCGATGGCACAGCTCGGCGATCTCGCCAAGGCCAAGTCGCTGCTGCGCAGCGCCGCGCGCGCTTTCGGTCCGCGCGAGGCGGTAGCGCGCGCCAGATGCGTGGTCGCCGAAGCCGAGATCGCGCTCGTGTCGCGCGACCTGAACTGGCCGGAAAAAACACTCGCCGCGGCGCGTGCGACCCTCGAAAGGCATGGCGATCTTGCCAATGCAACGCACGCGGGCCACATCGAGGCACGTCGTCTTCTTCTCCTCGGGCGCCCGGACGAGGCCGGGCGTACCTTGGCCGATCTCGGCCCCCTCCCGCTCCCGCCCGCATCGCAAGTCGTCCGCGAGCTCGTCATCGCCGGCATCGCGATCAGGCAACTCAGGACGAAAGACGCGCGCGCGGCACTCGGCCGCGCGGCTCGCGCAGCCCGGCTGGCCGGCATCGCTGCGCTCACGGCCGAGGTCGAAAGCACGAGCCTCGTGCTCGATATCCCGGCAGCGCGGCTGATCACGCGCGGCGAGGAGCGGCCGCTGCTGCTCGAACAGATCGAGGATCTCGCCACATCGGCGGCGCTTGTCGTGGACACGTTCCATCATTCTATTCGCAGGCAAGGCACCATCGTGCCGCTCGGCACGCGGCCCGTGCTGTTCGCGCTCGCGCGCATCCTGGCGCAGGCCTGGCCTGCGGATGTCTCGCGCGAGGCGCTGATCACGGGAGCGTTTCAGGCCAGGTATCTCGATGAATCGCATCGCGCGCGGTTGCGGGTCGAGATCGGGCGGCTCCGCGCGAAGCTCAGGCCAATCGCCGATGTGACGGCGACGAAGCAGGGTTTTGCGCTGACACCGCGCAAGACGCGACAGGTTCTCGTGCTGGCACGGCCCGTCGAGGAAAAGCACGCCACCATCCTCGCCCTGCTCTCCGATGGCGAGCCCTGGTCGAGCTCGGCGCTCGCGCTGGCGCTGGGAACGAGTGCGCGCACGGTGCAGCGATCCCTCGACGAGCTGGCGCGGACGAACAAGGTGCAGTCCTTCGGACATGGGCGGGCGCGGCGCTGGATGACGCCGCCGATCCCGGGTTTCCCGACAACCTTGTTACTCCCCGGACCGCTGCTGAAGACGTAGGATGGATGACATCACAGGGATCAAGCACATGAAACGTTCAGCCGCCGAGATCGTCAGGGAGTATGGGCCTTTTGCAGGCGTCGAAGCCGTGCATGGCGTCACCTATGACGGCAGCCATGTCTGGTTCGCATCCGGCGACAAGCTCAATGCGGTCGATCCTGATAGCGGCAAGGTCGCGCGCTCCATCGATGTCGCCGCGCATGCGGGCACCGCGTTCGATGGCCGGCACCTGTTCCAGATCGCCGAGGATCGCATCCAGAAAATCGACGCAGCCTCGGGCAAGGTGCTCACCACCATTCCGGCGCCGGGCGGCGGTGGCGATTCCGGCCTTGCCTGGGCCGAGGGCTCGCTGTGGGTCGGGCAATATCGCGAGCGCAAGATCCACCAGGTCGATCCGGAAACGGGTAAGGTTCTCCGCACCATCGAGAGCAAGCGCTTCGTGACCGGGGTGACCTGGGTCGACGGCGAGCTCTGGCATGGCACTTGGGAGAACGAAGAGAGCGACATCAGGCGGATCGACCCTCAAACGGGCAAGGTGCTCGAGCAGCTCGACCTGCCCGCCGGGACGGGCGTATCGGGACTGGAGTCCGATGGTGGCGACCGCTTCTTCTGCGGTGGCGGTGCCAACGGCAATGTGAGGGCGGTCCGCCGTCCCCGGCGCGGTTAGGGCCGCGACGATGGTCTGAATGCACGGCGGCGATGCGGTCGCTGCCGTTAACCCATTCGCCCCAATTCCACCATCGGTGCGCTCTAGCGCCCTCCTCGCCTGCCCTGTAAAATCCCCGCCGGGCGGCCTGGGGGACTGATGCGGCTAACGTGGAACTTGAAGACCATCCTGATCGGCGTCGCGGTGCTCGCGGCGTCGTTCTTCATCAGCTTGAAGGCGATGGACTTCCTGTCGCCGCGCGCGACGAATTCGGCGCCGCCGGTCGCACAATTGCCGCCGCTGCCGCCGGTTGCCAAGAGCTCGATCGTGATCGCGCCGGTCGCCATCGCGATATCGGCGATCCGCGAGCAGGCCGAGAAGGCCGCGCCGCGCAATTTCGCAGGGAAGGCCGACAACCCGATCTCGCAGATCCTGGAGAATGCCGATATCGGCTGGACCGCCGTGCGCGGGCCGATGGCAGCTAACGGCGACAAGGATGTGCTGACGATCTCGACGCCGCTCAGCGGCAAGCTGAACGTGACGGGCTCGCTGTCCTCGAAAGCCACAGGTGCGCTCGGCGACGCGCTCGGCAGCGTGCTGGGGGGTGACGCCGCGAAACGGATCGGCGCAGTCAACATCAAGAATTTGAACGCCAGCGCAGAGATCAAGGGCAACGTGGTCGTCACCTCGCGCCCGAAGCTCGCGGCCAACTGGCATCTCGAGCCTAATCTCGGTGCCCAGGTCAATCTCGGCGATACCAACCTCAACGTAGCCGGTGCCAAGGTCAACGTACCCGCGCAGGTGAAGCCGCTGATCGACAAGAATGTCGGCGAGCAGATCAATGCCGTCTCCGAACGCATCCGCAACGATCCGAGCCTGCGCGAGAACGCGAAGCTGCAATGGGCCAAGGCGTGCCGCTCGATCCCGCTGCAGGGCTCGGGCTCTTCGGCCGGGCTTCCGCCGCTCTGGCTGGAGATGAAGCCGATCCGCGCCATCGCCGCGCAGCCGCGCGTCGATGCGCAGGCCGTGACGCTGCTGATGGGCCTGGAAGCGGAGACGCGCGTCACCTCGACGCCGACCAAGCCGGACTGTCCGTTCCCCGACAAGATCTCGATCGTGCCGCCGACCGGCACCGGCGTGAACATCGGCGTTCCCATCGACGTGCCCTTCACCGAGATCAACAAGCTGATCACGGCGCAGATGGTCGGTCGCACCTATCCCGAGGACGGCTCCGGTCCGGTCGACGTCACCGTCAAGAGCGTCAACGTGATCCCGTCCGGCGAGCGCCTGCTGATCTCGCTCCTGGTGCGCGCCAAGGAAAAGAAGAGCTGGCTCGGTCTCGGCGCCGAGGCCACCGTGCATATCTGGGGCCGGCCGGTGCTCGACCAGGCGCAACAGACCCTGCGGCTCACCGACATCCAGCTCGCGGTGGAATCGGAAGCCGCCTTCGGCCTGTTGGGCGCGGCGGCGCGCGCGGTGGTGCCGCAGATGCAGCAGGCGCTGGTGCAGAAGGCGACGCTCGACCTGAAGCCGATCGCCGCCAACGCGCGCGAGAAGATCGCCGCCGCGATCGCCGACTACCAGAAGACGGAGGACGGCCTCAAGGTCGAGGCCAAGATCGACAGCCTGACCCTCGCCGACATCGCCTTCGATTCCAAGACGCTGCGCGTGGTCGCGGAAGCCGGCGGCACGCTGAATGTGTCGGTGACGAAGCTGCCGTAGATGTAGCGCGGGTCCGCCCGCGTCTTCATCGCTTGCGCCGCTGGCATTCTGATCGGAGGGTGCTAAGCTGTTCCTCGCACCCTCGAACGAGGTGCTGACAGCATTGTAGCGGCAAGCCGAGGATAACATGGAAGCCGGCATGGTCACGCCCGCGCCGGCATTGGTGCGCTTTTCCGGCATTCAGAAGTCCTATGATGGCGAGCATCTCGTGGTGAAGAACCTCGATCTCGACATCAGGAAGGGCGAGTTCGTCACCCTGCTTGGCCCGTCGGGCTCGGGCAAGACGACCACGCTGATGATGCTGGCTGGCTTCGAGGTTCCGACCCATGGCGAGATCTATCTCGCGGACCGGCCGATCAAGAACATGCCGCCCCACAAGCGCGACATCGGCATGGTGTTCCAGAACTATGCCCTGTTTCCGCACCTGACGATCGCGGAGAATATCGCCTTCCCGCTATCCGTTCGCAAGATGAGCAGGGCGGAAGCGCAGGAGCGCGTCAAGTCGGCCCTGCGCATGATCAAGATGGAAGCCCTGGCACACCGGCGGCCCGGACAACTCTCCGGCGGTCAGCAGCAGCGCGTGGCGCTGGCCCGCGCGCTGGTCTTCAATCCGCAGCTCGTGCTGATGGACGAGCCCCTGGGCGCGCTGGACAAGCGCCTGCGGGAGCAGATGCAGCTGGAGATCAAGCAACTGCACGAGAGGATGGGCATCACCGTCGTCTACGTCACCCATGATCAGAGTGAAGCGCTCACCATGTCGGACCGCATCGCCGTGTTCAACGACGGCGTCGTGCAGCAGATCGACAGGCCCGACGCGCTGTATGAGCATCCGGTGAACAGCTTCGTCGCTCACTTCATCGGCGAGAACAACGTGCTGGCCGGCACCGTCGAGGCCGTCGACAAGGACTTTTGCCGCGTCGTGCTGGCTGGTGGCGGCACTGTGACGGCACGGGCGGTCAACATAGCAGGCGCGGGCGCATCGACCTCGCTGTCAGTGCGGCCGGAGCGGATCGTCATTGTCCCGGACGGCAGCTCCAGCGACGGACCGAACCGGCTGCCGGCTAAAGTGCAGAACGCGATCTATCTCGGCGACCATGCGCTGGCCGTGCTCGATGTCGCCGGCAACGGGGAGTTCATGGTCAAGCTTCAGCCGGGCGCGCATGACAGCCTGCGACATGGTGAAAGCGTGTTCGTCACCTTTCGCCCCGAGGACTGCCTGGCCCTCGATCCGGTCTGATCCAACCCTGCAGCATTGCCAACGCAAACCGGCCTGAGACAATCAACCTCAACGCAACTGACATGAAGAAGGAACCAAGACCATGCTGAAGCGCAAGACTGGCAAGATTGCTCTGGGTTTCGCCGCGGCGCTCGGTGCCAGCGCTGCGCTGGCGAGCGTCGCGCAGGCGCGTGACCTCACCATCGTGTCGTGGGGCGGCGCCTATCAGGATGCCCAGAAGAAGGTTTACTTCGAGCCGTTCAAGAAGGCGGCCGGAATTGCCATGAACGACGAGTCCTGGGACGGCGGCGTCGGCGTGTTGCGCGCCAAGGTGCAGGGCGGCGCCGCCACCTGGGACGTCGTCCAGGTCGAGAGCGATGAGCTCGCGGTCGGCTGCGAGGAAGGCCTGTTCGAGAAGATGGACTATTCGAAAATCGGTGGCGAGGCCGCCTATATCCCGCCGGCGGTCAATCCCTGCGGCGTCGGCTCCATCCTCTACGATTTCGTTCTCGGCTACGACAAGGACAAGCTGAAGGAGGCCCCGCTCGGCTGGGCCGACTTCTTCGATACCAAGAAGATTCCTGGCAAGCGCGCCCTGCGTCAGGGCCCGAAGACCACGCTGGAGATCGCGCTCATGGCGGACGGCGTCGCGCCGAAGGACGTCTACAAGGTGCTGGCGACCGATGAGGGCGTCGAGCGCGCTTTCAAGAAGCTCGACACCATCAAGGGCGACATCGTCTGGTGGAAGGCCGGCGCCCAGCCGCCGCAATTGCTCGCCGCCGGCGAGGTGGCGATGACCTCGGTCTACAATGGCCGCATCGACACCGCGAACAAGAACGAGAAGAAGAACTTTGGCATGGTGTGGGACGGCGCGCTCTTCACGCTCGACAGCTGGGTCATCCTGAAGGGCAGCCCGAACAAGGATGCGGCTTACAAATTCCTGGACTTCGTCGGCAAGGCGGAGAACCAGTCCAAACTGTCGGAGAACATTGCCTACGGCACCTCGAACAAGGACGCGGCCGGAAGGCTCGCGCCCGCCGTCCTGAAGGACCTGCCGACAGCGCCCGACAACATCAAGAACGCGGTCGAGATCAACGTTGGTTTCTGGCTCGAGAACATCGATCGCCTGACCGAGCGCTTCAACAAATGGGCGGCGAAATAGCGCGCCGCGCAAGGCTCACCCCATGACAGCAGCGTCCCTGACCGGCGCCAATGCGTCGACCGAGGTGCCGCTCAAGCGTCGATTGAGGCGCGCTGAGCGAACACGCCAGGTCAAGGCATTGGCGCTGGTAGCGCCGCTTCTCGTCTTCCTGCTCTTCACCTTCGCTGGGCCGATCGCCGGCATGCTGTGGCGCTCGGTCGATGACAGGGAGGTGCGTCAGGTTCTGCCCCAAACCGTTGCTGCTCTCGCCGCCTGGGACGGCAAGGACCTGCCGGACGAAACGGCCTTTGCTGCGCTGGCAAGCGACATCCAGGCGGCACGCGCCTCGGGCACTGTTGCCATCGCGGCCAAGCGGCTGAACTACGCGCTGAACGGTTTTCGCACGATCCTGACCAGCACGGCTCGCAATCTCAAAGCGGTGCCGGAGCCCGGCACCGCCAAGGAGACACTGGGCAGGATCAATGCGGCCTGGCGCGAACGCGCGACATGGACGACGATCAAGGACGCCGGCGGCCCCATCACGGGCTTCTACCTTCTGGCGGCGCTCGACCTGACGCGGAACGTGGACGGCGCGATCGTCGCGGCCTCGCCGGACCAGGCGATTTACCGCAGCCTGTTCGCCCGCACCTTCATCATCAGCTTCAGCGTCACCGCTCTCTGTCTGATCCTTGGCTTCCCGGTCGCCTATCTGCTGGCGACGCTGCCGCCCGGCCGGTCGAACCTCTTGATGATCTTCGTCCTGCTGCCGTTCTGGACGTCGCTCCTGGTCCGCACCTGCGCCTGGATCGTGCTGCTGCAGAGCAAGGGCGTCGTGAACGACAGCCTGCACTGGCTTGGCATCATCGACGAGCCCTTGCGTCTCATCTACAACCGCTTCGGCGTCTGCGTGGCGATGACCCACGTTCTCCTGCCCTTCATGATCCTGCCGCTGTACAGCAGCATGAAGGCGATCTCGCCCGCTTACATGCGGGCCGCCGCCTCGCTCGGTGCGCCACCGGTCACCGCCTTTTTGCGAATCTACCTGCCGCAGACGCTGCCCGGCATCGGCGCGGGAAGCCTGCTCGTCTTCATCCTCGCGCTTGGCTACTACATCACGCCGGCGCTGGTCGGCGGCGCCGCCGACCAGATGATCAGCTATTTCATCGCGCTCTACACGACCGAGACGGCCAACTGGGGACTTGCTTCGGCGTTGGGTGCCGTGCTGCTGCTGGCCACCCTTCTGCTGGCGCTCGTCTACGGCAAACTGGTGCAGGGCCAGCAGGTCACGGGAGGGATGAAGAATTGAACGACAATTCCTCCCTCCGCACGCCCAGCCAGCGCATCGCGTGGACCGCGACTATCGTCGTCTCGACGCTGGTGTTCATCTTTCTGATCGCGCCAATCCTGGCGATCATGCCGCTGTCCTTCAGCTCGGGCTCATATCTCACTTATCCGCTGCCCGGCCTGTCTTGGCGCTGGTACGACGACTTCATCACTTCGCCGCGCTGGATGAATTCGCTGAAGAACAGCCTGATCATCGGCGTCGCCTCGACCGCGCTGTCTATGGTGCTCGGCACGCTGGCCGCGCTGGGGCTGGCGCAGTGGAAGAGCCGCTTCAAGCCGCTCGTGCTGGCTTTCGTGCTCTCGCCCGTCGTCGTGCCCGGTGTCATCACCGCGGTCGGTCTGTATTTCTTCTTCGCGCCGATCGGACTGACCGGCAGCTATCTCGGCTTGATCCTGGCCCACACCGCGCTGGCGACGCCCTTTGTCGTCATCACGGTCGGCGCGACGCTGCAAAGTTTCGACACCAATCTGGCGCGCGCCGCCGCCTCGCTCGGCGCCTCGCCGCTGTATGCGTTCCGCCGCGTGATCCTGCCGCTGATCCTGCCCGGCCTCGCATCCGGCGCGCTGTTCGCCTTCGCAACCAGCTTCGACGAGGTGGTGATCGTTCTGTTCATGGCAGGTCCCGAGCAGCGCACCCTGCCGCGCGAGATGTTCAGCGGCATCCGCGAGAACATCAGCCCGACCATGACGGCAGCGGCGGTGATCCTGACGACGGTCTCGGTCATCCTGCTCGCCACCATGGAAGGCCTGCGCCGACGCAACGAACGGCTCAAGGGTGGCGGGAGCTGAGCGGCACGTTTCTTCCTTCTCCCCTTGTGGGAGAGGGTGGCGCGAAGCGCCGGATGAGGGGTGTGTCTCCGCAAACTCATCGCAACGATGTCACGCGCGGAGAGAGACCCCTCACCCGAGCGAACTTGTGTCCGCCGACGTCGCCGCCCTCTCCCACAAGGGGAGAGGGCACAGCAACCCGCATCGTGCCGTTGCGGTACTCCTCCTTCCCCCGGAAGACCACTGGCCCCTTCCTATTTTGCATCCCGCTACGGCGCGGATCGCTTAGCTGCGGCTGCGGTTAGCCGTTAAGACTCTCCCCTGCAACAAAGCCCAAACAACAACACACAGGGAGAACAACAACCATGCAAAAACTCATCGCCGCCGTCGCGGCCGGCATCGCCCTCGCCGCCACAGCGGGCACCGCGCGAGCGCAGATTTCCGATGATGTCGTCAAGATCGGCGTGCTCACGGACATGTCGAGCCTCTACGCGGACGCGACCGGCAAGGGCTCGCTCGCAGCCGTCGAGATGGCGGTCGCCGATTACGGCGCCAAGGTCGCCGGCAAGCCGGTCGCCGTGGTCGCCGCCGATCACCAGAACAAGCCTGACGTCGGCGTCAACATCGCCCGCAACTGGTACGACAACGACAAGGTCGACGCGATCTTCGACGTGCCGACGTCATCTGTGGCACTGCCGGTCTCGGCGCTGACGCGGGAGAAGAACAAGATCAACATCAATTCCGGCGGCGGCTCCTCCGACATCACCGGCACCGCCTGCTCGCCCAACACGGTGCACTGGACCTACGACACCTATGCGCTGTCGAACGTCGCCGGCAAGGCGATGGTCAAGCGCGGCGAGGACTCCTGGTTCTTCGTCACCGCCGACTACGCCTTCGGCATGGCGCTGCAACGCGACGCCGCCAACGTGGTCAAGGAGAGCGGCGGCAAGGTGCTGGGCGAGGTCCGCTATCCGCTCAACTCGTCGGACTTCTCCTCCTTCCTGCTGCAGGCCCAGGCCTCCAAGGCCAAGGTGGTCGCGCTGGCGAATGCCGGCGGCGACACCACCAATGCATTGAAGCAGGCTTCCGAGTTCGGCCTGACCCAGGGCGGCCAGAAGATGATCGCGCTGCTGCAGGAAATCACCGACACGCATTCGCTTGGCATCAAGGCGACGCAAGGCCTGATCGTCACCGACGCCTTCTACTGGGACATGAACGAGGAGACGCGTGCCTTCTCCAAGCGCTTCAACGAGAAGGTCGGCCACATGCCGACCATGATCCAGGCCGGCCTCTATTCGGCGACCATGCACTATCTGAAGGCGATCGACGCCATCAAGTCGGACGAGGCGCCGAAGGTGATGGAGCAGATGCGCAAAACGCCAGTCAACGACTTCTTCGCCAAAAACGGCAAGATCCGCATCGACGGCCGCATGGTCCACGACATGTATCTGTTCGAGGTCAAGAAGCCCGAGGAGTCCAAGGGCGAGTGGGACCTCTACAAGCTGATCGCCACCGTGCCCGGCGACGAGGCCTTCCGGCCGCTCGACAAGGGCGGCTGCCCGCTGGTGACGCATTGAGAATTTGCCTCTTCCTCAATAGCGACGGGCAACAGCATTTAGGATCGTCACTGTTGTGGTGCGGAAGCTTCGACAACGTCATGGCCGGGCTTGTCCCGGCCATCCACGCCTTTTCCGGCTGCGCGAAGAACGTGGATGCCCGGGACAAGCCCGGGCATGACGGCACGGAGACGAAACGACACGACGGCGCGCCCGGTGAAAACCAGGCGCGCTTCGTTTAGGTGATCAGAGCTGCATTACTCGGAGTACTTGAACTCCGGCATGTTCTTCAGCTCGTCCTTGCTCGCATTGAACACGGCGTGATCCGGATACCACTTCGACGTGGTCGACGTCGCGGTCGCAGCAGGCTTGTTGTCGGTGCCGGTCGCAGCGCCCGTCGTCGTGCTCGCGGCGGGCTTCGCGCCCGGGTTCGTGCCGGTGCCGGTGTAGGCGACGGCCTCGTTGACGAACTTCAACTTCTCATAGGGCACGGCGACGAGATGCTCGCCGAGGCCAAGGAAGCCGCCGACGCCGATGACGGCGATCTTGATGTCGCCGTTCTTGTCCATCAGCAGGTCGTTGACCGTGCCAATGTTCTCGTTGGCCTCGTTATAGACCTTGAGGCCGTCCATCTTGGACGTGCGCCACTGGCCGGACGCGGTCGTGGACGTCGTCGTGGCGGTGGCCGCGGTCGGCGCCTTGTCGGTGGTGGCGGTCGGCGATTGCGCGAACGCAACGGTCGTGAGCAGTGCGGTGCCGGCAAGGCCGGCGATGATCGACTTCATCATGTGTCCTCTCCTTCACTAGAAACTCGTGTTGAGAAAACAGCGCTGATCACACGCAGTTCCGTGCGCGCGGCAATTTCGTCGCGCATTGCGCGAGCGCGAAGTCTCGCACGGGCTGTTCCTGCGTCACTCAGGAACATATTGCGGCGCACGGTTCCCCGCCGACGATCGTGCGCCCTGGGTGAAGCACGATCGCGGCGAGGACCGCGCCGACCCGCGTCGCTCAGGGTCAGCTCTTGTAGTCGATCAGAAGCGCGGAGAAGTCGGCATTGCCGGATGAGCTGCCGTTGGCGCCGTAGGACGATGCCGAGGATTGCGATTGCTGCAGCGCTTGGAGGAACTGCTGCAGGATCTCGGCGGTGGTCTGGCCGCTGGAGGCGGTGCTGGTCGTGTCCGTGGACGACGCATCCGACGAGTTGTCACCCGGCGGCGGACCGGGCGGCGGTCCGCCTGCGCCACCGGGGCCACCCGCCCCGCCCGGACCCTTCGCGAAGGCGGACTGAAACACGCCCTTGAGTTCTTCGGCCTGGTCCGAGGTCAGCGTCCCGTTCGACACCTCGTTCGAGATGAGGTCGTCGATCTTCGACTGCATGTCGTCCTTAGAGGGACGCGTGCCGCTCGCCTCCCTGCCCGACCGGCTCTGCTGGAGTGCCGTGTCGATGTCGGTCAGCGCCGTCGAGAGCGCGGACTGGTCCGACGACGAGATCGTGCCGGCGGACACTTCCGATTGCAATTCCTGCTGCAGCCGCTGAAGCGGCGACTGGGTGTTGCCGGCGGAGGCCGCCGAAATCGAGGTCATGATGGCTCCGTGGATGTTGCGGGGTGTTGTCGCGGACCACGCCACGCTATGGTTAACGGACTTAACGAGACCTTGCCGCTCCGCGACGGCGCGATTGCCGCCTGTTGCGGCAAGCCGGACAGAAACAATCCGAAACAAAAATCTTCGCCATTTGGCCCGAATTTTGGACAAACAAAGCGCATGGCCATTCCCAATCCCAACATTCTGGTCGTCGAGGACGACCGCGAAACCCGGACGTTGATTGCGAAGTACCTGCGTAACAACGCCTGCAACGTCACCGCCGTGAGCGACGGCCGCGAGATGTCGCGCGCCATGGCCGATCACCGCATCGACCTCATCATTCTCGACGTCATGCTGCCCGGCGAGGACGGGCTCAGCCTGTGCCGCAAGGTGCGTGCCGAGGCGCAGACGCCGATCATCATGCTGACCGCGCGCGGCGAGGACGTCGATCGCATCGTCGGCCTCGAGATGGGCGCGGACGACTATTTGCCCAAGCCGTTCAACCCGCGCGAGCTGCTCGCCCGCATCAACGCGGTGCTGCGCCGCCAGGCCGCAGCTCAAACGGCAAGTTCGATCGAGGGCGCCTCCACGCTCGCCTTCGAGGGCTGGCACATCGATTTGCGCCTGCGCGAGCTGCGCAATCCGGAAGGCGCACGCGTCGCGGTGACCAGCGCCGAGTTTGATCTCTTGCGCGCGTTCTGCGAACGACCCGGCCGCGTGCTGTCGCGCGACAGCCTGCTCGACCTCACGCAGGGGCGCAGCACCGGCTCGTTCGAACGCTCCATCGACGTGCTGGTCAGCCGCATCCGTCGCAAGATCGAGCCCAATCCGGCCGATCCCACCCTCATCAAGACGGTGCGCTCCGGCGGCTATCTGTTCACGCCAAGGACTGAAGCGGCAAGAACTGAAGCGGCAAGGACTGAACCAGCGAGAACTGAAGCGGTTGCGGCACCCCTGAGCAGCTGAAGGGGACGCGACGATGAAGCCGTTCGGGTTCTTCCACCTCAAGGGGATCGGCGGGCAGATCGCCGCGCTGGTGCTGGCGTCGACCGTCGCGCTCCATCTCGTCGTCACCACCGCGTTCCTGATCAGCCGGCCGGACCGCGCCGACGCGCCGCCGGACGGGGCCCATCAACTGACCGATGCCGCGCTGCTGCTCGGCTCGGCCGAGGCCGGCGAGCGTCCGCGCCTCGTCGCCGATCTCGCGCGCGCCTTCCCCAAGCTCGGCATCGAAATGCTCTCACCCGGCACCGCAAGCGGCGAGGAGAGCGACAGCCTGCACGGGATACGCCGCCATCTCGGGCGCGGCTACAAGGCGATGCAGCTCGCCCCTGACGGTGCCGCGCATCGCGTCGGTATCGAACTGCCCGACGGCACCGTGATCGCCGCCCGCGTCGATCGCGGGCCACGGCCGTGGTTCTGGGGCGCCCCGTGGCTGATGGCGCTGATGACCGCGTTCATCTGTGTCACCGTGCTTAGCCTGTGGGCGGCGCGCGCGCTGGCAGCACCGCTGTCGTCCTTCGCCAAGGCCGCCGAGAATTTCAGCCTGGACGGCGGGGCGGAGCCCCTGCCCGAGCGCGGTCCGGAGGAGATCCGCTCCGTGGCGCGCGCGCTCAACCGCATGCATGAGCGGATCGCGCGTCTGATGTCGGATCGCACGCGGATGCTGGCCGCGATCAGCCACGATCTGCGCACGCCGATCACGCGGCTGCGCCTGCGTGCCGAGTTCATCGAGGACGAGGGCAACCGCAAGCGCATGCTGATCGACCTCGACCAGATGCGCGCGATGCTGGAATCGGTGCTGTCGCTGCTGCGCAACGATCGCAAGATCGAGGCCGTGACGCTGGTCGACATCGCGAGCACGCTCCAGCTCATCGCCGACCAGTTCGGCGACATGGGCCATGTCGTGCATTATGACGGGCCGGCCTCCGCGACCGCCGCCGCGCGGCCCGACGATCTGCATCGCGGCGTCACCAACCTCGTCGAGAACGCGGTGCGCTTCGGCGCCGAGGTGACGATCCGCCTCGACATGTCGGGGACCGAGCTCGTCATCGACGTCGAGGACGACGGCCCCGGCATTTCGGATGCACGCAAGCAGGAGATGCTGGAGCCGTTCGTGCGCGGCGACGACGCGCGCACCATGGACGAGTCCACCGGCTTCGGGCTCGGCCTGTCGATCGCGCGCGCGATCGCACTCGCCCATGGCGGCGAGCTGTCGCTGCACGACCGCGCGCCGCACGGACTAATCGTGCGGATGCAACTGCCGCTCCGGCAGCAGCCGCGGCTGGCGGCGGCTTAGGGCATGATCCGGAAAAGAGTGCAGCGGTTTTCCGGAAAGATCATGCCCTCTTAAGACAACGCGTTACGCCGCGAGCGGCGGGTGCTTGACGGCGACCTCGTCGAAGATCGCCACCGCCTCGAAGCGATAGTTACAGGCGTGGCAGGTCCAGAGATAGGAGACCCGGCCCTCGCCCGCCTCGATCCAGTCCGGCCGCGGGATCGGCGTGCCGCATTGGGCACAGGGGTTTTGCGTGGGGATGTCGCTGAGGATTGCTTTTGTCATGGCACCTCTCCCGATTTGCAGCGTCTTCTTACTCGCTTTCGCCGGCACGCGCGAATAGACAGGCGTGCTGCCGCGGGCGGGGACGTCGGCCCCGAAGCTTCCGCTTGCAGGCTCTCTTGCACCGGCTTTGAGTCGTAATGGCGGCTCGGCACTGCAAAATCGGGCGATGGCGGCGTTTGGTCACATCATCGCCGCGTTCGGAAGGCCTAACGGCAATTGGAGGCAGGTCACGTCAGGGGACCTCAGGAATAACAAATGAAAATTTTATGCATTGCCGCGCTGCTCGCGGCCGGATTGACATTGCCGCAGGCCGCCTTCGCCGGCGAAGCCGAATATGCCGAGATGGTCGCGGCCCACGCCCGCGCCAACGGCGTGCCGGAAGCGCTGGTGCACCGCGTGATCATGCGCGAGAGCCGCTATCAGCCTCACCTCGTCGGCCGCGGCGGCACCATCGGGCTGATGCAGATCAAGCTCGCGACCGCCCGCGGGGTCGGCTACACCGGCGATGCCGCCGGCCTGCGCGATCCCAACACCAACCTCACTTATGCCGTGAAATACCTCGCCGGCGCCTATCGCGCCGCCAATGGTGACCACGCCCGGGCCGTGCGTTATTTCGCAGGCGGCTATTACTACGCTGCAAAGCGTCAGCGGCAGGAAGCCGTGCAGGTCGCCAATATGGGCGCGACCGATCTGGGCCAGCCCAATATGGGTCAGCCTTGGCTCGAGCCGAACGGCAACCCGCAGCCGATGTTCGGCACCACACCGCACAGGAAGCTGGCCCAGCGCCTCCGCAACGCGCGAGCGCAGGTTCCACACTAATCGCCGTCATGGCCGGGCTTGACCCGGCCATCCACGTCTTTGTCCCCGCGGCCAAGAACGTGGATGCCCGGGACAAAGCCCGGGCATGACGACCGTTAACGCGTTGACACCGTCTGTCACTGGCATACATTAGAGCCGTTCCGAGGGGTGCTCCGAGGAGGAGCTGAGATACCGCTAAATGGGCAATACCGCCCAGGACCGCGGTGACCCTTTGAACCTGATCCGGGTCATGCCGGCGAAGGGACAGGGATGTTGCAGACGACCAAGCGACCGGATTCACCGGTATCCATCATCGGCGCAGGCATTGCGGGCGCCTGGCAAGCTCTGCTGTTCGCGCAGGCCGGCCATGCCGTGACCTTGCACGAGCGCGGTGACGAGGCGATGACGGACGCCACCAGCCATTGGGCCGGCGGCATGCTCGCACCCTATTGCGAGGCGGAGGTCGCCGAACCCATCATCAGCCGCTTGGGGCTGCGCTCGCTCGACATCTGGCGGCGCGAGCTGCCCGACACGCCGTTCAACGGCTCGCTCGTGGTCGCCCATCCACGCGAACGCAACGATTTCGAGCGTTTTGCCCGCATGACCGAGGACCACCGCCGGCTCGACGCCGCCGGCCTCGCCGAGCTCGAGCCGTCGCTGGAGGGCCGCTTCCGCGACGCGCTGTTCTTTCCGGCCGAGGGCCATGTCGAGCCGCGCCGCGTGCTGCCGCAGCTGCACGAGCGCATCCGCGCCGCCGGCGGCACTATCAAATTCTCGAGCGACGTCACAGCAAGCGATCTAGACGGCATCGTGATCGACTGCCGCGGCCTTGGCGCGCGCGACGAACAGCCTGACCTGCGCGGCGTCAAGGGCGAGATGATCCTGATCGAGACGGACGAGGTGCAGCTTGCGCGCCCGGTGCGGCTGATGCATCCGCGCTGGCCACTTTACGTGATCCCGCGCGCGGACAATCTGTTCATGCTGGGCGCGACCTCGATCGAGGCCGAGGACACCGGCGTCAGCGTCCGCTCCGCGCTGGAGCTGCTGGGCGCGGCCTATACGGTGCACCCGGCGTTCGGCGAGGCTCGCATCGTCGAATTCGGCTCGGGGCTTCGGCCCGCCTACCCCGACAATCTGCCGCGCATCGGCATTCGCGGCCGCAAGATCAGCATCAACGGCCTCTACCGTCACGGCTTCCTGATCGCGCCTGTTCTCGCCGAGCTGACGCTGGCCTATGTCGAGCGCGGCCAGATCGACAACGAGGTGATGCAATGCTTGTGATCATCAACGGCGAGCAGCGCGAGGTGAACTCGGGAAGCGTCGACGCGCTGCTTTCGGAGCTCGACTACGAGGGCACCCATTTCGCGATCGCGCTCAACTACGACGTCGTGCCGAAAAGCCGCTGGGCCGAGACGCCGCTGAAGGCCGGCGACGAAATCGAGATCATCACGCCGCGGCAGGGAGGGTGAGGTGAGATTTGCCGCCACGAACTCCGCCGTCATCCTGAGGTGCGAGCCGTCTTCGGCTCGCCTCGAAGGATGGCCACGCACGCGGCTGTCATCCTTCGAGGCGCGCAAGAGCGCGCACCTTCAGCGACGAGCGCTTCGCGCTCGCGCGGAGATGACGGTCCGAGCAAGTTGCCTATAAGGAAATTAGGACATGGTGACCTTCTACGGCAAAACCTTCGCCTCCCGCCTCCTGATCGGCAGCGCGCTCTATCCTTCGCCTGCGATTATGCAGTCCGCGATCCGCGCCTCCGGCTCGAACATCGTCACGGTGTCGCTGCGGCGCGAATCCGCCGGCGGCAAAACCGGCGACACGTTCTGGAATCTGATCCGCGAGCTCGACGTCACCGTGCTGCCGAACACCGCCGGCTGCCGCAGCGTGCGCGAAGCCGTGACGACGGCCAAGCTCGCGCGCGAATTGTTCGGCACGTCCTGGATCAAGCTCGAAGTGATCGCCGACAACGACACGCTGCAGCCCGACGTCGTCGGCCTGGTCGAGGCCGCGACCATCCTGATCAAGGACGGTTTTGAGGTGTTCCCCTATTGCACCGAGGATCTCTCGGTCGCGAACCGTCTGGTCGACGCCGGCTGCAAGGTGGTGATGCCGTGGGCAGCTCCCATCGGCAGCGCGAAGGGCATCACCAATCGCGATGCGCTGAAGCTCTTGCGCGATCGGCTGCCGGACATCACGCTGGTGGTCGACGCCGGCATCGGTGCGCCCTCGCATGCCGCCCACGCGCTCGAGCTGGGCTATGACGCCGTCCTGCTCAACACCGCCATCGCCAAAGCCGCCGATCCCGTCGCCATGGCCAAAGCCTTCCGCCTCGGCTGTGATGCCGGCCGCACCGCTTACGAAGCCGGGCTGATGAACGCCCGCGACTTCGCCTCGCCCTCCACCCCTGTCGTTGGGACCCCGTTCTGGCATGCCGTATCCTGATCGCTTCTATCCCGTCGTCGACAGCCTGAAATGGGTCGAACGCCTGACAAAACTCGGCGTCGGTACTATCCAGCTGCGCGCCAAGGACCTCAACGACGCCGACGCGCTGCAGATCGTCACCGACGCGCTGGCGATCACGAACGGCACGCAAGCCAAGCTGGTCGTGAACGACTATTGGCGCGCGGCCGTCGTCGCCGGCGCGAAATATCTGCATCTCGGCCAGGAGGATCTCGCCGACGCCGACCTCAAGGCGATCCGCGAGGCCGGGCTGTCGCTCGGCATTTCCACCCATGACGATGCCGAGCTTGCGACCGCGCTCGAAGCCAAGCCCGACTACGTCGCACTCGGCCCGGTCTTCTTCACCACGCTGAAGTCGATGCGCTTCGAGCCGCAGGGCATTCCCAAGATCACGGAGTGGAAGAAGCGCATCGGCCCCGTCCCGCTGGTCGCCATCGGCGGCATCAAGTTCGAGCACGC
Organism: Bradyrhizobium sp. 141; assembly: GCF_023074055.1. Lineage (GTDB taxonomy): Bacteria > Pseudomonadota > Alphaproteobacteria > Rhizobiales > Xanthobacteraceae > Bradyrhizobium. The sequence continues at coordinate 475,073 of NZ_JADPKR010000082.1, read as the reverse complement.
CGCTGAGATCTTTGCCGCCGGCGCGGATTCGATTGCCGTCGTCAGCGACGTCACGCAAAATGCCGATCCGGATGCCCGCGTGCGGCAATGGCTCGGCCTGTCCGAGGAGGCGGCGTGATGCCCACACTCTCTCCTCACCGTCATTGCGAGCGCAGCAAAGCAATCCAGGATCTTTCCGCCGAGGCAGTCTGGATTGCTTCGTCGCAAGAGCTCCTCGCAATGACGGAGCAAGACCTTAGCGGCGTCAGTCTCCCTTCACTCCGTCACCCTGAGGTGGCCGCGCAAGCGGCCCTCGAAGGGCGACAGCCCGGCTCTTTCATCCTTCGAGGCGCGCAATTGCGCGCACCTCAGGATGACGAGAACGAATATCGCGTACACGAATTAAACCGGAGGATCCCATGAACATCCGCTCCAACCCCGACAAGACCGTCCCCGCCGTCACCACCGGCCCGCTCCCCTCCTCGCGAAAGATCTTCGCATCGCCCGATGCCGCGCCCGACCTGCGCGTGCCCTTGCGCGAGATCATTCTCTCCGAGGGCGCCGGCGAGCCGAACCTGCCGGTCTACGACACCTCCGGCCCCTACACCGATCCGTCCGTGACCATCGACGTCAACGCCGGCTTGGTGCGCAACCGCAAGCAATGGGTGCTGGAGCGTGGCGGCGTCGAGGAATATGACGGACGCCAGATCAAGCCGGAGGACAATGGCAGCGTCTCCACCGACAAGGCCGCGCGCGCGTTCAGCGCCTATCACAAGCCGCTGCGCGGACTCGACGGCCACAAGATCACCCAGCTCGAATTCGCCCGCGCCGGCATCATCACCAAGGAGATGATCTACGTCGCCGCCCGCGAGAACCTTGGCCGCAAGCAGCAGCTCGAGCGTGCCGAAGCCGCGCTCGCCGACGGCGAGAGCTTCGGTGCATCGGTGCCCGCCTTCATCACCCCGGAGTTCGTGCGCGACGAGATCGCGCGCGGCCGCGCCATCATCCCCTCCAACATCAACCACAGCGAACTCGAGCCGATGATCATCGGCCGCAACTTCCTGACCAAGATCAACGCCAATATCGGCAACTCGGCGGTGACCTCGTCGGTCGAGGAAGAGGTCGAGAAGATGGTGTGGGCGATCCGCTGGGGCGCCGACACCGTGATGGACCTGTCGACGGGCCGCAACATTCACACCACGCGTGAATGGATTTTGCGCAACTCGCCGGTGCCGATCGGCACCGTTCCCATTTATCAGGCACTGGAGAAGTGCAACGGCGATCCGGTGCAGCTGACCTGGGAGCTCTACAAGGACACCTTGATCGAGCAGTGCGAGCAGGGCGTCGACTATTTCACCATCCACGCCGGTGTGCGCCTGCAATACATCCACCTCACCGCCAACCGCGTCACCGGCATCGTGAGCCGCGGCGGCTCGATCATGGCGAAGTGGTGCCTGGCGCATCACAAGGAAAGCTTCCTCTACACGCATTTCGACGAGATCTGCGACCTCATGCGCAAGTATGACGTCTCGTTCTCGCTCGGCGACGGCCTGCGTCCGGGCTCGATCGCCGACGCGAACGACCGCGCGCAGTTTGCCGAGCTCGAAACGCTCGGGGAACTGACAAAGATCGCGTGGGACAAGGGCTGCCAGGTCATGATCGAAGGTCCCGGCCACGTGCCGATGCACAAGATCAAGATCAACATGGACAAGCAGCTCAAGGAGTGCGGTGAAGCGCCGTTCTACACGCTTGGACCGCTGACCACCGACATCGCGCCGGGCTATGACCACATCACGTCGGGCATCGGCGCCGCCATGATCGGCTGGTTCGGCTGCGCCATGCTCTGCTACGTCACGCCGAAGGAGCATCTCGGCCTGCCCGATCGCAACGACGTCAAGACCGGCGTCATCACCTACAAGATCGCCGCCCACGCCAGCGATCTCGCCAAGGGCCACCCCGCCGCGCAACTGCGCGACGACGCCCTCTCCCGCGCGAGATTCGACTTCCGCTGGAGCGACCAGTTCAACCTCGGCCTCGATCCTGACACCGCCAAGAACTTCCACGACGAGACCCTGCCGAAGGAAGCCCACAAGGTCGCGCATTTCTGCTCGATGTGCGGACCAAAGTTCTGTTCGATGAAGATCACGCAGGACGTGCGGGATTATGCGGCGACGCTGAACGATCCGAACAGCGTCGGCATGTCGATGGCCGGCACGGCTGAGGACGGCATGGCCAAGATGAGCGCGAAGTTCAAGGAGATGGGCAGCAGCGTGTATCTGGATGCGGAGAAGGTGAAGGAGAGCAATCGGGTGTTGTGAGTGCTGCTCCGCTCGTCATGCTCGGGCTTGACTCGGGCATTCCTCTGAAAATGGAAGGCCGGGCAGGTGCCCGGCCTTTTTTTTGGAACAGTGTCAATTCAACAAGGCGCTGGAAAGCTTGCGCCCGGTGATCGTCGCTAGATAGATGTCGGACTCATAAGTTGCGCCGATCTTGGTACTCTTGTTCTGTGAGGTCCTCGGGATCGTGATCGCAGATTGCAAATGACCAACTCGCCCTTTGGATAGTCGGATCGTTTTGGCGCCCCCCGAGAAACCACCAGGATCTGAATTCCGGATTGTCGTAGATAGACAGCACGTCTCCATTTTCAAACACAAGATCGAGCTGGTCCTTACTGACAATCTTTGTCTCGGCGATTTTAACTCGTAGAATGCGATCAACATTCAAGGATTTATGATTGCCGTAGATCTCGTAAAGGAAATTGACTGCGCCGTCGGAGGATCGGAATGAAAAACGGTCCGCCACATTCAACAGCGCATTCTCGTCCTCGAACCAGAACATGATGTGATATTTATCGATTGTCACTTGATAGAGTTCCCATCCTATGATGGGGCAAAAATCAAAGCGTTGGGTAAAACCAATTGCCATATCAATTTTCTTCCAGATTCACCGCGAGAGAAAGCAAAGCCGGATAAGCGTAGCGGCATCCGGTGTCTTTGTCGTCCCACATATCGCTCCGCTCATGCGGGCCACAGCAGCGGATGATTGATACGTTGAACGCCACTTTCCACCGCCTCCCCGACCAGCTCCGCCCCAACCTCCGCCTCGTCTTCGTCGGCACCGCCGCCTCGACGCGTTCGGCCGAGCTCGGGCACTATTACGCCCATCCCGGCAACCGCCTCTGGCGCGCGATCCATGAAGCCGGGATTACGCCGCGGCGATATCAGCCAAGCGAGTTCGCATCGCTGATCGCGCTCGGGATCGGCTTCACCGATCTCTCCAAGACGGGCGCCGGGATGGATCACCAGATCGCGGCGGAGACGATCGACGTGCCGGGGTTCAGTGCCAAGATCGAGACATATCGGCCGCGGACGATTGCGTTCACGAGCAAGAAGGCGGCGAGCTTGTTTTACGGCAGGCCGTCGAGCGGGATTGCGCTGGGGCGGCAGGAGCGCGATGGGAGCCTGCCCGAGATCTTCGTGCTGCCCTCGCCGTCCGGCGCGGCGTCGGGGAATTGGACAATCGAGCCGTGGCGCGAGCTTGCGAAGTGGATCGCGGCGTAGGGTGGGCAAAGGCACCCTTGCACCGTGCCCACCGTCTTCCCGCGATCCCTCAGGATGGTGGGCACAGCGCGCGAAGAGCGCGCCTTTGCCCACCCTACGCACCACCACCCTATGCACCACCATTGCCTCAGCTCAGCGACGCCAGCTCGCGCGCGAGGTTGGCGCGGGCTTGCCGATCGAATGTCGCGGCGAAGTCGGGATCGGGAAAGATCACCTCGCGGGCCGCGAAGTGGCGGAGCACGCGGGCGCGGCCGACGCGATAGTCTTCCTCGCCGACATGGATGAATTCGCGGCGGATCGCGGCGGCGTAGGCGTCATATCGCGCGGAATCAGTGCCGAGAATGCTGAGGTCGATCGAGATCAGGATTGCCCCGAGGCGATCGCCGGCGGCAACGTCGTGCGTCCTGGTCAGGCGGATCAGACGGCCGACCTCCCGACGAAGCTCGGTGCGGACGTGCTGTTCGGCGAGCTCCGCGCTGCGCTCCTCGTTGTCCAACCGGGTCGGGTCGTAGACGACGTCGTGCCACCAGATCGCCTCCGACAGCGTTTCGCGTTCGGCGACTGAGAGACCCTCGACGCGCGCGAGCGAGGCCAGGCAATCCTCGATATGCGAGAGATTGTGATAGTGGCGGCCGGCCGCCGCATAGGCCGCGACCAGCTGTTCCCGATTCATCGGCAAGGCCTCATTCATCGAACCATTCCTTGACGAGCCTCTTTGCGCGTTTCGTGCAGGGTGAGATAAAGCAAGGCCCGGTATGTCTGCATAGTAGCAGGTGCAAGGTGGATCAGGCGACTTGTCCGCCGCGAAGGCGGACGTGTCATCCACCGATGGCGCTGGCTCCGCTGACGGCAAGTTGGTGGGTTACGCCTTGCGCCGTAACGTGTTGATGGACCGCGCATGTGAACGGCTAACCCACCCTACAAGGACGAGGCCGGATGTCGGAATCCGCTCCCATCGTTCGTCCTCTGCAGACCAAGCACCATCAACGCGGAACCCCAGATGCCTCCCACCATCACCGCCTTCGAAAACTCCCCCGACCGCGGCAGGGGCCAGGCCCGCGACATGCGGGTACGCTGGGCGCTGGAAGAAGTCGGCCAGCCCTACGACGTCCGCCTTGTCTCGTTCGCGGCGATGAAGGCGCCCGCGCATCTTGCGCTGCATCCGTTCGGACAGATCCCGACCTATGAGGACGGCGATCTCGTCCTGTTCGAATCCGGCGCGATCGTGCTGCACATCGCCGAGCGCCATGCCGGGCTGCTGCCTGACGACGCCAATGCGAGGGGCCGCGCGATCGCGTGGATGTTCGCCGCGCTGAGCACGGTGGAGCCGCCGATCGTCGAGCTCACCATGGCCATGCTGTTCGAGCGCGACAAGAGCTGGTACGCGGAGCGCTTGCCCATGCTGCAGGACCGCGTCCGCGTCAGGCTCGGCGAGTTGTCCCGCCGCCTTGACCATGCCGACTGGCTCGACGGCGCGTTCAGCGCCGGCGATCTCATGATGGTGACGGTGCTGCGGCGGCTGAACACATCGGGTTTGCTGGACGAGTATCCCGCTATCGCCGCCTATGTCGCGCGCGGCGAGGCGCGGCCGGCGTTCCGGCGCGCGTTTGACGCGCAGCTTGCGGTGTTCACCGCCGCATCGCGTTCGTAGTTCGTAGGGTGGGTTAGCGCAGCGTAACCCACCAGTTCTGTTACCGCGGAAAGAGGTGGGTTACGCCCAGCGGATTGCGCTTCGCGCATCCGCAGAGCTAACCCACCCTACGGCACCTCGCCCTACCGCATCGTGATCGCAAGGCCGCTGAGATCAGCATTCGCCATCAACCCGACCTGCGTGCCCGTCAATTCCAGCACCGCGCCCTTCTGGTTGGTCAGCACGATGGCGCGGGCGCCGCGGCCGACCGCAAGGCCGGCACCGGCGGCGCCGTAGACGCCGGCGACGTCGGAGGGACGGTTGATGTTGGAGACGCGGCCGCGCAGCACGGTTTTCGAGCCGCCGAACACGAGGCCGTAGTCGAGCCCGCCGGTGGAGAGCCCATAGGCGCGGCCGCGGAAGTTGAGCACGCCCGAGCCACCGGAGCCGCCGATGATCCAGCCCGCCTTGTAGATCGTCAGCGTCACGAAACCGCCGTCGGCCATCGCCGAGGTCGAGAGCCCGGCCAGGGCAGCAATGCCGACCAGCGCGGCGCGGAAGGTGGATGCGATCTTCATTTGTGTCTCCGGGGGCTATTTTTCAGGGGGAATCGAATCAGACGCGGCGAATCTACCCGATGGATCGCGGCGGCAACATGATCAGGGCGCGTGAGGCTTGGCAGGGGCTGCTTCCTTATGCGCAGCAACGCCGCATCTCACAAGTCGTCATCGGAGCCATGGTGCCTCCACAGCGTCATGGCCGGGCTTGACCCGGCCATCCACGTCTTCCTCTCGGCACAAAGAACGTGGATGCCCGGGACAAGCCCGGGCATGACGGCGGGGTTTGGGGCCACAGCTGAGGCCAACCGCCATCATGCCATTCTGCCCCTGTGTTGCCCGACGAAGCAAGCGAAGATTTCGCTCTTCCCGAATTTGAGAAACCCCAACGATCTCCGCATGATCGCTACTGTGCATGGGGTTGTTTTCGCAACTTTCTTGGAGCGGGCCCGCATCGGGACATCGCGAATGCGGTTGCAACTGTCCCGCATGTCGCTACGCTCATGCGAGCTACTCAGGGTCCTGTCGAGGTGATCCCATGCCGATCCAGCATTTTGCGCCCCCGCCGCACGTCAAGGCGCCGCCGCTGTCCTTTGCGACGCGCGTCGGCGATCTCCTGTTCGTCTCGGGCATTCCCGGCTTCGATGCCAATGGTGCGCTGCCCGATGGTTTCGAGGCGCAGTTCGCCAACGTCGTGGTCAACATCAAGCGCGTGCTCGACGAGGCCGGCGCAGGTGTCCGCGACCTCGTCAAGGTCAACGTGCTCCTGACCCGCCCCTCCGATGTCGCCGCCATGAATGCGCTCTATGCCGGCGCCTTCGGCCCGCCGCCTTACCCGGCGCGCACCACTTGCGTGGTGCAGGCCCTGCCCGATCCGAAGATGCTGATCGAATTCGAGGCGGTGGCCGCGCTTTCGAAGTGAGCCACGCCTGTGACCTGTCGGGCACGCGGCCAAACCAAATGCGCAGGCGCGACTGACATGTCCGTGAACGGCCGCCCCCCGGCTTGCAAAGAACCTGTTTTTACCGCACGAATTTTCGGATCCCACGTCCCCACAAGGAGATACTTCATGCGTCGCGTTCTCGCGCTCTGTGCCGTTGCCGGCATCGCCACCTCCGTCTTTGCCGTGCCGGCCTCGGCTGCGGTCGGCTATTACGTGATCCGCTGGGACAACACCGGCATCTGCCAGGTCTGGAACGAGGACCTGAAGTACAAGCCGTTCCAGTTTGGGGTGTCGACCTACAAGGTCGTCAGCAAGCCGCTGCCGACGTTCCAGGCCGCCTCCGACGTCCAGATCAAGTTGCGCACCGAGCGCCGCTGCACGCTCTAGGCTTGACGCGACAAAACGGTTTTCAAGGGCGGATCGCGCGAGCGCTCCGCCCTTTCGTTTTTGCAGGACCTTCGCGTTTTTCGGCCGAAATCAGCCGTGTCCCGCGCGCGCTCGTTGAACCTGATCAGCACACCGAACTACTCACATCTTGTCCGGCGCGCATTCCCCAGAGCGTCCGGCACCAGCCCTCCCCGTCATTGCCGGGAGGCGCATCACATCATTCATTTGAAGGAGCTGATCATGCGTCGTCTTTCCCTGCTGTGCGCTGCCGCCGGCCTTGCCGTCACTGCGTTCGTCGCTGCGAGCCCTGCGGAGGCGAGCTATCACCTGATCCGCTGGCAGGACACCGGCTTCTGCCAGATCTGGGACGACAGCATCCCGACCACGCCGTGGCCGGCCGGCTATCACCGCGCCAGCGCGACCGTGCCGACCTTCATCGACGCACTCGCGGCCAAGGACGCCGCGCTCAAGAACGGCAGCTGCACCTGGTAAGGTTTCGATCGGCGGACGAAGAGCCGGGCAAGGACGCGGGCATGCGTTCTTGCCCGGTTTGTTTTCGAGATGTCGTAGGGTGGGCAAAGCGAAGCGTGCCCACCATTGTGCGCGATCTGAGAAAGACGTGGGCACGGCGCAAGTGCGCCTTTGCCCACCCTACGAGACCTTTTGTGTGAACAAAGAAGCGGACGCGCTCTCACGCGTCCTTGTGCGCGCCGGGATGGATCAGGACGTCGCGGGCGGCGGCGAGGTCGATGAAGGCTTGCGCGCTGCCGCCGTGGTCGGGATGCATGCCCTTGGCGGCGCGGCGATAGGCCTGGTTGATATCCTCGCAGGTGAGCTGCACCGCCAGCGGCAGGCCGAGCATTTTGCGGGCGCGATCCTCGCTGGAGAGCTTCTTCGGCATGGCATTGCGGCGGCCGAAGCGCGGCGCGGTCAAATCGTGGACGACATCGAGCACCACACCGAGGCGGCGCTGGGCCGCCAGCGTGACGCCGTGATCGTCATTGCCCGCGGCCTGGCGCAGCACCGGAAGCGCCTGCTCGGCGGCCTGACGCAGCATGGTATCCGTGCTCATCCGCGCGATCTCGGCCACGAGCCGGCCCGCCTCGGCGAAGTCGGCTGACGGCGCCGACCGGAGGCGTTCAAGGGCGAGTTTCCAGGAGTCGAGCCGTTCCATCATGCGCGCAACGTTTAGCAATGAAGATCAGTATGCCAAGGCTGCCGTTTCCGACCCCTTAATTTCGAGTTAGCGTTTCGTGAAACTTCGAAACGAAATCGGGAGGAATATGTCATGGCACTGCTTGCAAACCACATCGCCGTCGTCACCGGTGCCGGTTCCGGCATCGGCCGCGCCATCGCCGCCGGCTATGCGCGCGAGGGCGCGCAAGTGGTGCTGCTCGACGTCAATTCCGACACCGTCGCGGACGCCGCCCAGGAGATCCGAAAATCGGGCGGCAAGGCCGAGAGCTTCGCACTCGACGTGACCCGGCGGGAGGATTGCTTCGCACTGGCTAGCCAAGTCGCGGACAAGGTCGGGCAGATCTCGATCCTCGTCAACAATGCCGGCATCACCCGCCGGAACGCCTTCACCGCGGAGACCGAGACCGTGGCGAAGGACTGGAACGACATCATCTCGCTCAACCTCAACGGCGTCTTCAACATGACGCAGGCCTTCCTCAGCCCCTTGCGCGCGAGCAAGGGCCGCATCGTCAATATCGGCTCGATCCAGTCCTTCGTGCATCTGCGCACGCCGAGCTCGGCGGCCTACACCACCTCGAAACACGGCGTGCTCGGCTTCACCAAGGCGCTCGCGGTCGAGCTCGGCAAGGAGGGCGTGCGCGTCAACGCGATCGGGCCCGGCTTCATCGAGACCAACATCAACGCCAATGTGCGCGCCACCAACCCGGCGCTGGTGCAGGCCTTCGTCGATCACACCCCGCTGGCGCGCACCGGCAAGCCCGAGGACATCGTCGGACCCGCGATCTTCCTGGCGTCGGATCTGTCGGCCTATGTCACCGGAACCATCGTGATGGTGGACGGCGGGTATCGGACGGTGTGAGCGGGCCCCTTACTCGGCCGCTGCCAATCGCGGCGGCTTCGCGGCATTCCTGAGGTCATCTGGTGCGATGGGCCGCGGTTAACCTTCCGTTAACCAAACCGGACCACCGTACATGTACGGCTTGGGGGTCGTTTGTTCTCGATCCGCTTCCAACGATGGAAGCGGGCGTTGATCGGGGAGTATGTTGATGACCACTGTTCATGTCGCCGCGTCCGAGTCGGGCGCACAATTTCTTGCTCCTAACCAGATCGTTCCGTTGCTGATCGGCGCGACCGTCGACGAGGTCGAGCGCGAGCTCGTGCTCCAGACGCTAGCGCGCTGCGACGGCAACCGCACGCGCGCCTCGCGCGTGCTCGGGCTGTCGGTCCGCACGCTGCGCAACAAGATCAGGATCTATGCCGCCTCCGGCATCGACGTGCCCGCCTATCAGGATTGACGCGCGGTTGCGTGCCGATTGATGTTGACCGATCCCACGCGAAGCGCGGGCGGAATTGCTGCTGTCGTCAAACGCCGCTAAGTAGCTTGCTTCCGGTCAAGGGAGCAGTGGCGTGGCAGACGATCAGGGACGACGGCAGGGATCTCAGGGACCGCGCGGGCGGCAGGGTGAGCCGGGACGGCCGGGACCGCAGGGTCATCCGGGCCGACGCGGGCCGGATGGCACGCGCGGCAAGCCTGGTCCACAGGGCAAGCCGGGGCCGATCGGAAAGGCGGGACCTCAGGGCAAGCCCGGTCCGCAAGGCAAGCAGGGCGAGGCCGGCCCGCGCGGGGCAATTGGCGCGCAGGGTCCTGCCGGACCACAGGGGCCAGTAGGGTCGCAAGGCCCGCGCGGCGAGGCCGGGCCGCCCGGTCAGCTGCCGTCCATCGAACAGGTGCTGCCGTGGCTCGATCAACTGTTCGACGCCTGGGACGAGCGCCGCCGCCAACGCGAGCGCGAAGCCGCCGAGCGCGAAGCGCTGGAGACCGCCGTGCAGGAGCCCGATGAGGCGATCGTCCACGACGAGAGCGACGACGGCGAAGGCGACGAGCACAAGAAAAAGAAGAAGAAGAGGAAGCACGGTCAGAAAGTCTAGCCGCTTGCTCGTGCCCCGGACGCAGCGCGGCATGCAATGCTGCGCTGCTGAGCCGGGGCCCATGTCCCTGAGACCTGCGCTGACGATTTCTGGGTCCCGGCTCTGCGGAGCGGCACTTCGCGCCGCACCGCGTCCGGGACACGCGCCAAATCAAGACGCGCCGGAAGCATCATCTTTCCGCGGCAGCATGCCCATCCGCTCGAACTGCCAGCGCATGGCGCGATACCAGAGATAGCCAACCGCCGCGCCGCACAGAGCGAGGATGATCACGTTCGCGCTCGAGAACGAGCCGCTCCACCACATCATCCACGCCGTCCACAGCAGCGTGAAGACGATGGCACCTGCTTTGAGCGGAAGAAGGGGGCGGCTCATGATCGTGCTCCGGGCTGTCAAAACCCCGGCGAACATCATCGCGTACGAACAGGCCTTCTTCCGTGAGCCAGATCACGGAATGGCTCGTCAGCGATCGCTAACCGAAGCGCAGCCGGGAGCGTTCCCTCGCCTTTTCCGCCTCGACCTCGCGGTCGCGCGCCGGCACATGGGTGTGCAGCGAAGTCAGGAGGTTTCGCGCGGCCTCCGAGACCTCCGCCACCGCACGGTCGAACGCCGCCTCGTTGGCCTGCGACGGCTTGTTGAAACCGGACAGTTTTCGCACGAACTGGAGCGCGCTGGCGTGGATCTCATCCTCCGTCGCCGGCGGCTCGAAGTTGAACAGCGTCTTGATGTTGCGACACATGCAGGCTCTCTCTCCGGATGTTTCCTTGAAGACGATCGGCGAAGCCGAAATCCTACATCCTTCTCCGCACTTCTGCTAAGTTCCGCCGCAACGCGGCCGCCGACCATGAGCCGCAATGGGGGAGAGAAACATGAAGGCTTGTTGCGTCGCGTTGACGGCTGTCCTGCTTTCCTTTTCGACACCGGTATGGGCGGCCGACTATCCGGCACCCAAGCAGGGCGACTGGATCGCCAGGGATTTCAAGTTCCACACCGGCGAAACCATGCCGGAGCTGAAGCTGCACTACACCACCGTCGGTGAGCCCACCGGCCAACCTGTGCTGGTGCTACATGGAACGGGCGGCTCGGGCACCGGCATGCTGGGTCCTTCCTTCGGTGGTGAGCTGTTCGGGCCAGGGCAACCGCTCGACGCCTCCAAATATTACATCATCCTTCCCGACAGCGTCGGGCATGGCAAATCATCGAGGCCGTCGGACGGGATGAAGACGAGCTTCCCGAAATACGATTACGACGACATGGTCGAGGCGCAGCATCGCCTGGTGACGGAAGGCCTCGGCGTCAAGCATCTGCGGCTCGTCATCGGCAATTCGATGGGCGGCATGCAGACCTGGCTGTGGGGTGAGAAATATCCGAAGGCGATGGATGCGCTGATCCCGATGGCCTCGCAGCCGACCGAAATGGCGTCGCGCAATTGGATGCTGCGGCGGATCATGCTCGACACCATCCGCAACGACCCCGACTACAACGGCGGCAACTACACCAGCCAGCCGCGCATGATGAAATATGCCATCACCGCCTACGGCATCGCGAGCATCGGCGGCACACTGGCCTATCAATCTCAGGCGCCGACGGCAGCGAAAGCCGACAAGATCGTCGACGATCGACTGGCGACGCCGATCACGGCGGATGCCAACGACTTCGTCTATCAGTGGGAGTCCTCGCACGACTACAATGCCGGCGAGAAGCTGGAGGCAATCGAAGCATCCCTGCTGCTAATCAATTCCGCCGACGACGAGCGCAATCCGCCCGAGACCGGCATCACGGACGCTGCGATGAAGCGGGTCAAGAACGGGCGCCTGCTCCTGATCCCGGCGAGCACCGAGACACGCGGGCACGGTACCACCGGCAATGCGAAATTCTACAGCGAGCAGGTGCGGCAGTTGCTGGAGACCACGCCTCAGCAAACGACTGAAGCGGCGCGCCGCTGATTTTGCATCGCATCATGTGCGGCGCATCGGAGCCGCATATTATTTGGGCATGCAATGCACTGATAGCTCGGGCTTAATCCGTCAACGATGGAATGGACGCGAGCAAGAATCTCGCGCGAATAGCAAGACGCGACGAGGAGGATGGCATGCACAGGCTCGCACTGTGCGTTTGGCTGGCCGCGATGACGGCGCTGACGAGCGCCGCATTCGCGTTCGACAACGGGCAATACGATCACGTTCCGCCCGACATCCGCGCCTGGTTCAAGAGCGTGATCGCGCCGAACGGCGTGCCCTGCTGCGACATCTCCGACGGCCATCGCACCGACTACGACGTGCGGAGCGGCGCCTATTGGGTGCCGATCGAGGGACAATGGATGGAGGTGCCCGAGCGCGCCATCATCCGCGGCCACGGCAATCCGGTCGGCCAGGCCGTGGTCTGGTACGTTCACCACCGCGGCGCCATCATCATCAGCTGCTTCGTGCCGGCGGATGCAGTCTAGCATGATGGATTTCGTTGGCTGAGGCGGCCCGATCGGGTAGCTTGTCGCAAAGCTGATGCGGAGGCACGCCGTTGACCGATCTTTGCGCCGAAGACCTCGCCACCATCTATGCCAAGCCGAGCCCGCGCGTGATCGCGAAAGCGCGTCCTGCGATCGATGCGCATGCGAAGAAGTTCATCGAGATGTCGCCGTTCTGCGTGCTCGCGACGTCGGGCGCGGACGGCAGCGTCGATGCCTCCCCACGCGGCGGCAGCATCGGCTTCGTCCACGTCGCCGGCCCCAACCAGCTCTTGATGCCTGACCGCTCCGGCAACAACCGGATCGACAGTTTTCGCAACGTCGTCGAAGGCTCGGGCTTCGTGCATCTGCTGTTCTTCGTGCCAGGGATCGACGAGACGTTGCGCGTCGGCGGACGCGGCACGCTGTCGGCCGATCCGGAGCTGATCAACTCTATGGTGGAATTCGGCAAGCCGCCGCGCGCGGTGTTGAACGTCGCGGTCAGCGAAGTCTATTTCCACTGCGGCAAGGCGCTGATGCGCTCGAAGCTGTGGTCGCCCGAGAAGGTGCAGCGCTCGGTGATGCCGAGCATCGTCGAGGTCATTCACGATCAGACTGGCCTCGGCGAACCGGCGAGCCAGGAGATCGTGGAAGAACTCTACAAGACGCAGCTGTAGCTGGGGCGGTTGCTGGTAGACATAACTGCGCGGCAATCACAGTGTCGTCCCGGACAAGCGAAGCGCAGATCCGGGGACCCATAGCCACAGGAAAACGTTTGTTGCTCGGTACTAGCTCCGCAGTGCCACGGAAAGATTCCGCGGTATGGTCCCCGCTTTCGCGGGGACGACATTGGAGTGTGTGGCGATGACGTCTATCGCGACGCCGAAGCCTTAATGCCCCTCGCCCTCGAGCCCGCCGACGTGCTTCTGGGTGTAGAGTTCAAGACCGATGCGGCCGATCAAATCGAGCTGGGTTTCGAGGAAGTCGATGTGGTGCTCCTCGTCGCTCATCAGCTTCTCGAACAGGTCACGCGTGACGTAGTCCTTGACGCCGTGGCAGTAGGTTGCCGCTTCCTGGTAGAGCGCGCGCGCGCTCATCTCGGCAGCGAGGTCGCACTCGATGATCTCCTTGACGTTCTGGCCGATGCGCAAGGGGTCGAGCACCTGCATGTTCGGGAAGCCGTCGAAGAACAGGATGCGCGCGGTGAGCTTGTCGGCGTGCTCCATCTCCTCGATGGACTCCTTGCGCCAGACCTTGGCCATGTCGAGGAGGCCCCAATTGTCGAGGAAGCGGTAGTGCAGCCAGTACTGGTTAATCGCAGTCAGCTCGTGACGCAGTGCCTTGTTGAGATAGTCGATGACTTTTGCGTCGCCCTGCATGGTTCACTCCAGCTCTTGCAGTCCAAATCGGCCCTAACCGAGTTTAGAACGCTTCTAAGTCAGTTTGCGAATGAGGGCAACTGGCTACGGAGACGCAGCCGAGGAAAAGCTCGACCGAGCTGGCGAAGGCTTTCAGCAGGCCGCGAGGGCGAATTGAGCGGGCTGGGCCGTCTCGTCATTGGCGGCCACGGTGTGGCTATGCGGGCAGCCGGAGCAACAGGACTGGGCGCAGGGGCCAAGCGCTTCGTCGATGATGGTCTTGATCGTCCGGGCGCAGCGGCCGCATTCGGCGCTACAGCCGAGGCACCCATAGACCTGCTTGGCATGGCGCACAGCGTCGTCGGACTCGGCGACGGCGGCGCGGATGTCGTCGTCGCTCAGCACGTTACAGGAACAAACGATCATGGAAGCGGCAGGCCCTTCGGTGATGCTTCACCATCGATATTTAACGGGCCGGCCGGATGCAAAAGGAAAAAGCGGTATTTGAAGCTATTCCAAACTGGCCCAATAGCAGCCTAGAACGGCTCCAAAACCCAGCGTTGCGCTGAATCAAGATTAGAGCGGATCTAGTCCCCGCCGCCCCCTCCACCACCGTCGCCGCCTCCGCAATCCCCGCCACCACTGCCGCTGTCACTGCTGGAACAGCTGCCGCCGTCGCTCGAGCTCCCCGAACCGCCCCCGGAAAACCAGCTCCCCAGCGAGAAGCCGTCATTCGTCCCCGTGTAGCTGTCGCCGCCGCCACTCCCGCCGTCGCCGCCGGCCGCGGCCCGCGAGCGGCGCTGGCTGCGGTTCTGAAGATGCACGATCCAGCCGTAGCCGATCGCGAAGACAACTCCAGCAGCGATCAATGCACCTATCATCGTGGTCCAACTCGCCTCCCAGGCACATCTGTGCCCGATATTCATTGGTCGCGCCCGGCAAAGGGGCCGTTCATTGATCATTCAAACGAAGTATGGAACTCTGCTCCCAAAGAGTTCCCGCGTGTTCCTGCGAAAGGCCAAGCCCATGAAGAAGTTGCTCCTGGCGGTTACTGCCGTCGCTACCTTGGCCTTTGCGGCCGGAACACCGGTCCATGCGCAGCGCGGCGTCGCGGCGGGCGTGGCGGCCGGGATCATCGGCGGCGCCATTGTCGGCGGCGCGCTGGCCTCTCCGCATTATTACGGACCCGGCCCGGGCTATTACGAACCCGGCTATTACCCACCCCGCTACTACGCGCCGGGTCCGGGCTATGTCTCCGACGGCTATTATGGTGGCGGCTGCACCTGGCAGAAGCAGCGCTTCTGGGACGGCTACGGCTGGCGCGTCCGCCGCGTCAGAGTCTGCGGCTGAAAACGTCGCGGGCCGGTTTCGTCTGGACCGGTTCACTACGGATGTGCCGTTCATCTCCGGGCCCGAAAAAGACCGCTTTTTCTCGTCACAGCTCCGTGCGCGTTTACCGTGGATTGACCAATTGCGCGCTTCCTAGCTGCACGGTCACTTCCATCAGCGTGTTGCGTGAACCTTTGAAACCCGGGCGCCTCTAACAAGAGGAGCCCATCTCCCAGGAGAGCCTAGAGCATGAAGAAGACTTTAGTTGCCGCCCTTACGGTAGCGACGGTTGCTGCTTCGCTGGTGACGGTCACGCCGCCCGCGAAAGCTGGCGACAACATTGGCGCCGGTATCGCAGCGGGCCTGATCGGCGGCGCCATCGTCGGCGGTGCCATCGCGTCGAGCCGTCCGGCCTATGGTGGTCCGGTTTACGTCGCCGAGCCCGGCCCGCCGCCCCCGCCCTGCTACTGGCAGCGCCAGCGTTATTGGGACGGCTACGGCTGGGTCGTTCGCCCGGTTCGCGTTTGCTACTGATCTGATCGCACGGCGCTCACCAGCGCCGCGATCGAAGCCCGGCCGAGACCTTCGGCCGGGCTTTTTCTTTTTGGTCAAACCCTATCGCGCCGCCTGGATCGAGCGCAGCACCTCTTCGCTCGGCCAGCAATCAACCTTGAGGCCGGCCGACTTCTGATAGGCGCCGAGCGCCGCCCGCGTCAGCATGCCGGCCTTGCCGTCGATCTTGTCCTTGTAGAGCCCGACGCGCGTCAGCCCGCGCTGCATGGTCTCGACATCCTTGGTGCGCAATTGCTTGGAGGCCGCCCAGGGCGTTGCGAACGGAAGCGGGCTCGTCATGCGGTCGCCGAGATGGCCGACGAACAGTACATAGAGGTCCGAGAAATTGTATTCCTTGATGACGAAGTAGTTCTTCGTGGTCAGGAACGACGGGCCGTAGATGCCTTCCGGCTGAAGCAGCGAAGCCGGCTGCGCCTGCTCGGCGGCACTTAGCTTCTGGCCGCGCACCGGCACAAAACCCTCGCGCAGCCACTGGCCGATCGGCTTCGTCACCTCCGGCACGCCCATCGTGCAATCGACCTTGGCCGGCGCCTGCACTTCGTAGGCCCAGCGCACGCCGCTCTGCCAGCCCTTGTTGACGAGTTGCTGCGCGGCGGAGGCCAGCGCATCGGGCACGGAATGCCAGATGTCGATGCGACCGTCGCCGTCGAAGTCGACGCCGTGTTTGTAATATTCCGACGGCAGGAACTGCGTGAGCCCGGTGGCGCCCGCCCAGGACGAACGCATGTCCTTGCGCGTCACTATGCCCTCGCCGAGGATCTTCAATGAGAGGATGAACTCGTTGCGGTACTGGTCCTTGCGCCGCCCGACATAGGCCTGCGTCGCCAGCACGCGGACGAGATCGTAAGGCAACGTGTAGCGGCCATAGTTTGTCTCGCGGCCCCAGATCGCGAGCATGACAGTCGCCGGCACGCCGGACTTCCTCTCGATCTCGCTCAGCGAGGTTCGATATTTCTGCAGCAGCCGCTGCCCCTCGCCCGCAAGCCGCGCGATCGAGGCTTCCTTGACGTAATCCGCCGGCACCTGCACAAACTCGGCCTGCGACGGCGCACCTAGCGCGGGACGTCCAGGCAGGATCAGGTCGGGCAGCTTGTAGTCGGGCTCGAGCCCGCGCGTCTGCTCGTCGAACGTCTTGCGCGAGACGCCTTCGGCCTGCGCCTCCGGCCAGAGTGAGGCGATGAACTGCGTGAAGGCCGCGTCGGCAGCGCGGGCGGACGACGAGCCGCAGGTGACCGCGATCACCGCAGCGATGAGCGCCCGCCGCATCATGCCGCCATCACCGCGTCAGCTTCTTGTACTTCACGCGGTGCGGAATGATGCTGTCCTGGCCGAGCCGGCGCATCTTGTCCTTCTCGTAATCCTGGAAGTTGCCTTCGAACCATTCGACGTGGCTGTCGTCTTCGAAGGCCAGGATGTGGGTCGCGATACGGTCGAGGAACCAGCGGTCATGGCTGATGATGACGGCGCAGCCGGCAAAGTCCTCCAGCGCCTCTTCGAGCGCGCGCAGCGTGTCGACGTCGAGGTCGTTGGTCGGTTCGTCGAGCAGCAGCACGTTGGCGCCGGACTTCAGCATCTTGGCGAGATGCACGCGATTGCGTTCACCGCCAGAGAGCGCGCCGACCTTCTTCTGCTGGTCGGCGCCCTTGAAGTTGAACGCCGAGCAATAGCCGCGCGAGTTCACTTCCTTCTTGCCGAGCAGGATCAGCTCGTTGCCGCCGGAAATCTCCTCCCACACGTTCTTGCTGCCGTCGAGCGCGTCGCGCGACTGGTCGACATAACCGAGGTGCACGGTCTCGCCGACCGTGATGGTGCCCTTGTCCGGCTGTTCCTGCTGGGTGATCATCTTGAACAGCGTGGTCTTGCCGGCGCCGTTAGGGCCGATCACGCCGACGATGCCGCCGGGCGGCAGCTTGAAGGTGAGATCGTCGATCAGCAGGCGGTCGCCGAAGCCTTTGCTGAGACCTTCGAAGTCGACGACGTTCGCGCCAAGGCGCTCGGCGACGGGAATGATGATCTGAGCGGTCTGGGTCTGCTTCTCGCTCGCCTGCTTGAGCAGGTCCTCGTAGCGCTGATAGCGCGCCTTGGACTTGGCCTGACGCGCCTTCGGTGACGAGGCGACCCATTCCTGCTCGCGCGCGAGCGTCTTCTGGTGCGCGGCGTCCTCGCGTCCCTCCTGCTCCAGCCGCTTCTGCTTCTGCACCAGCCAGGACGAGTAGTTGCCCTCGTAGGGAATGCCCTTGCCGCGATCGAGCTCGAGAATCCAGCTCGTGACGTTGTCGAGGAAGTAGCGATCATGGGTCACGATCAGGATCGCGCCGGGATAGCTGCGCAGATGGCCTTCCAGCCAGGACACCGACTCGGCGTCGAGATGGTTGGTCGGTTCGTCCAGCAGCAGCAGCTCGGGCTGATCGAGCAGCAGCTTGCACAGCGCGACGCGGCGACGCTCACCGCCGGAGAGCTTCGTCACGTCGGCATCGTCGGGCGGGCAGCGCAGCGCGTCCATGGCCTGGTCGACCTTGCTGTCGAGATCCCAGAGGCCCTGGGCCTCGATCTCGTCCTGCAGCTTGGTCATCTCGTCGGCGGTTTCCTCGGAGTAGTTCATCGCCAGCTCATTGTAGCGATCGAGGATGGCCTTCTGCTTGGCGACGCCCAGCATGACGTTCTCGCGCGCGCTGAGTGCCGGATCGAGATGCGGCTCCTGCTCGAGATAGCCGACACGGGCGCCCTGCGCGACCCAGGCCTCACCGTTATACTCCTTGTCGAGGCCGGCCATGATCTTGAGCAGCGTCGACTTGCCCGAGCCGTTGACGCCGAGCACGCCGATCTTGGCGTCCGGGTAGAAGCTCAGATGGATGTTATCGAGCACCTTCCGGGTCGGGTAGCTCTTGGTCAGGCCCTGCATGAAATAGATGAACTGGCGCGCCATCGGTCCCGAAAACCTTCGATTTGAGGAAATTTGCTTGCCGCCGATGTAGCGATCCCGCCCCGAAAGGGCAACGTTTTCCGTCCGTTCACCACGGATGAATACGGGACGGACACCATCCGGCCACCGATCCGGACAATTGAAACCATCTTTTAATAAATCAGGCCGAAAGCTCGGTTTCGCGCGGAAACAGCGCCACCCGCTCAGAACGAACGGGAGCACAGCGAGGCCGCATCATGGCTCTGATCGAGACCCATTCTCTTCCTGTTCCGGCAGAAGCCGGCCACGTCTCCGACTTCGCCTCGGAGATCAAGGGATTCTGGAAGCGCTTCTTCGCCACCGCCTTCAATCCCTACCGCCCCGAACTGCACTACATGCGCGGACCCGGCCCCGCCTGGCGCGCCAAGCACGGCATGGATGCGCCGTTCCGCCTGAAGCCCCGCGATTTCTGAGCCGCCTGTCCTATCGGATTTTTGAAGACGCAAGCTGCTTGCGCAACGCTCTGATTGCGCGCAACCATGGCCTGGTTCCGACGACGGCGCTCGCCTGGCGCCCTCACCTCTCGCCATGGATGAACGCTGATGAGCCGGCTGCGCTGTGCAATTCTCGACGACTATTTCAACCTCGCGCTCGACGTCGCCGATTGGCAGAAACTGTCCGACCGCCTCGACGTCACCGTGTTCAGCCATCCCTTCGCCTCCGAACAGGCAGCAGTCAGCGCGCTCGCCGATTTCGACATCATCTGCGCGATGCGCGAGCGCACCGCATTCCCCAAGAGCCTGTTCGAGAGCTTGTCGAAGCTGAAGCTGCTGCTCACGTCAGGCATGCGCAATGCCGCGATCGACATGGAAGCCGCGAAGGCACGCAATGTCGCCATTGGCGGCACGCAATATTCGCGCGACCCGACCGCACCGCTCACCATGGGCCTGATCCTGGAGCTGACCCGCGGCATCGGCCGCGAGAACGCGCGCATGCATGCCGGCGAGCCGTGGCAGACCTTTGCCGGGGTCGAGATCGAGGGAATGACGCTCGGCATCGTCGGGCTCGGCAAGCTCGGCAGCAAGATGGCCGGGATCGCCAAGGCGTTCGGCATGAACGTGATCGCCTGGAGCCCGAACCTCACGCCGGAGAAGTGCGCAGGCGCAGGCGTCGGCTACGCCACCAAGGAGGAGCTGTTCGCCAAGGCCGACATCGTCACCATCCATGTGGTGCTGAGCGAGCGCTCGCGTGGCCTCGTCGGCGCTGCCGATCTCGCGCGGATGAAGCCGACGGCCTTTCTCGTCAACACCGCGCGTGGGCCGATCGTGGACGAGCAGGCGCTGCTCGAGGCGTTGCAGCAGCGCAAGATCGCGGGCGCCGGCATCGATGTGTTCGCGGTCGAGCCGCTGCCGGTCGACCATCCCTTCCGCAAGCTCGACAATCTCGTGCTGACGCCGCATCTCGGCTACGCCACCGAGGACGGCTTGCGCATCCACTATGGCCAGATGGTCGAGGCGATCGACGCCTTCACTGGGGGCCGCGAGTTGCCGCGCAAGCTGGCCTGAAACGATGAAGGGCGTGCCGATGGCACGCCCTTCGCTCGATCAGATTTCGTGGAGCTGTTAGCGCACAGTGACCGGCGCAGGCAGCGGCGGCACCACGGTCGGCTGCGTGCCCGGGACCGGACCGGCCTGGGCGGCCATCGGAGCCGGACCGGCAGCAGCGGGTGCGGGCGCAGCGGAGGCGGTCGCCGTTCCCGGCGGCGGGCCACCCGGCATCACCACCACGCGAGTGCCGACCTTGACGCGGTCGAACAGGTCGGAGACGTCCTCGTTCAGCATGCCGATACAGCCGGACGACACGAACTTGCCGATCGTGGAGGGCTGGTTGGTGCCGTGGATGCGGTAGACGGTCGAGCCGAGATACATCGCGCGAGCGCCGAGGGGATTGCCGGGACCGCCGGCCATGAAGCGCGGCAGATAGGGCTGGCGCTCGATCATCTCGGTCGGCGGATGCCAATCCGGCCACTCGGCCTTGCGGGTGATCTTCTGCACGCCGGTCCAGGTGAAACCGTCGCGGCCGACGCGGACGCCGTAGCGGATCGCTCGGCCATTGCCGAGCACGTAATAGAGGTAGGTGTTCGGCGTATCGACCACGAGCGTGCCGGCCGGCTCCTTGGTCTGGAACGCGACTTCCTGGCGGCGCAGGTTCTGCGGCAACTGCACCGGCGCAGCATCGGGCTGCTCCTCGGGCGGGAGCGCGGCCATTGTCATCGGCCGGCCATCGGCGCCGACTGGCGGCTGACCGGCCTGGACCGTTCCGGTTGCGGCGGGACCACCGACGGCTTCCGGCGGACGCATGCCGTCATTGGCCGGTGCCTGGCCCTGACCCGGACGATTGGCATAGATCACCGGCGGCGGGCCGGCGGGGCGGCCGTAGCGGGGATCGTCGGGCGACATCACGGGGCCCTGCGGCGGGGCGGCCGAATAGACCGGAGGAGCGCCAGCCGGGCGGCCATAACGCGGATCATCCGGCGACATCACCGGACCCTGCGGCGGCGCGGCCGAGTAGACCGGGGGCGCGCCGACCGGGCGGCCATAGCGCGGATCGTCGGCCGGGCCGGGCGGCGGCAACGATGCCTGCGGCATCGCGTCGTCGTCATCTTCCAGCGCGTCGAAATTCGGTGTGCGGTCGCCGGGCCGATATTCAGCCGGGGCGCCATAGCTCGGCGTCTGCTGGACCGGATAGCTCTGAGCCTGCGCGAGCGAGGTTCCCGCCGCAGCGACTGTTGCGGCAGCGCATATCGTCAGAAAATGTTTGATCATCATCGCTCTTGTATAGTCCCCAAGCCCGATCGGACCGTTAACGGCCAGATGGCCGAAGATAGCGGCACATTCAAGACATATCAGGCTTATTTGCGCCGGATTTGCCGATTTGTGATCCGCAAGACTACCGTTGCCCCGTTGCATCACGGGGCGGAAATCGCATCACGCCGTGGATTGCCGGAGTCATGAGGCCCGAATTTAAGGGAACGGGGCGGAATCGTTGCGGTATGTTCGAATCAGCCTGATTCGCCCCCGCTTTGAGCTCCAACTCCGCGTGGCGAACGCGGCAAACAGTACCGTCACCGCGTTTCAGATGGCTCATGGGCCCTGGCCACTTCGCCGCCGGGGCGGAAATTCGCAACCGCTCGATGCTTCCCGGCTTTCGCTTCCTGTTTGCCGCGATCCTGCTGTCAACCTCCATCCTGGTGTTCGGCCTGGGCGCCGCCGCGCTGCTGCGGGCGAGCCATGAGCAGTATGCCAACAACCCCTCCTGGCGGCACGGCCCGCAGGAGCAGGTGTTCGCGCAGGCGTCCGAGCCTGCCGAGCCGGTGCTCGCGGTCCTCCGCGCGGAGCCGGAGGTGACGGCCGAGCCCGAGCCGTCATTGCGCGACCAGGTGCCGACCATCGGATTGCCGGCAACCGAGCCCGAGCCGGTCGCCGTGCTGACGACCGAGGCTGACGTACCGACGCAGGTCGCCGCACCCGCGACCGATCCCGTGGCCGCCGAACCGGCCAAGGCCGAGACGACGACGGAGGCCGCAGCGCCGGCGCCCGCCGACACGCTCACCCCCGCCGACACCACGGCCTCAATTCCCGAAGCCAAGCCTGACCTTAAGCCTGCCGCTGTCGCAACCGCCGGCGAGCCGGCGCCGGCTGACCCCAGCGCGGCCCTGGCCTCCTCTGCGCTCG
Source organism: Bradyrhizobium sp. 141 (assembly GCF_023074055.1). Taxonomy (GTDB): domain Bacteria; phylum Pseudomonadota; class Alphaproteobacteria; order Rhizobiales; family Xanthobacteraceae; genus Bradyrhizobium. The sequence continues at coordinate 452,555 of NZ_JADPKR010000082.1, read as the reverse complement.
ACGTCGCCGCGGCCAAGCTGGCCGCACTGAACGAGCCGGCGACGACGGCCGTGAAGGCTCCGCCGGCGAAGGCCAAGGTCGATGGCAAGGTCGATAGCGGCGCCTCGGACAGCAAGGCGACCAAGCGCAAGGCGGCCAAGAAGCGTCATCGCGTGGTGCGGCGTCCTCCGCCTCAGCAGCTGCAGCAACAGCTCGATCCGTTCGGACAGCAGACCTTCGCGACCACGACCACGCGCACAAGGTGACTGGCGTCAACGCTCAGAAGAGGTCGTCATGCCCAGGCTCGTCCCGGGCATCCACGTTCTTCGTACCGCGCTTCAAGACGTGGATGGCCGGGTCAGGCCCGGCCATGACGCCGTGGAAGCGTGGGGCGAGGGAGCGCACCTTCAGCGCGGCCACAGTCGAATGACTCACGCCGGCCCGGTCGCGATTGCCGGGCCTTTTTCCTGGCCCCATTCCGACCAGGAGCCGTCATAGAGCGCGGTGTCGGTGACACCTAAGCGATAGAGCGCGAGTGTCAGCACGCCGGCCGACACACCCGATCCGCAGCTCGTCACGATCGGCGCATCGAGCTTGACGCCTGCGCCCGTGAAAGCGGCGCGGAGATCGTCGAGCGGCTTCATCTCGCCGGTCGCGGCATCGAACAGGAGATTGTAGGGCACGTTGCGGGCGCCGGGGATGTGGCCGGAGCGGATGCCCGGCCGCGGCTCGGGCGCGCGGCCCTCGAAGCGCTCGGCGGCGCGCGCGTCGATCACCTGCTCGGCACGGCTTTCGACGTTGGCGATCAGCTGCTGCATGCTGCGCACGCGCTTTGGATCGTAGCTCGCCTTGAACGTCGCCGGCTTCGGCTTCACCTCGCCGCTCTCGACGGGACGCGCTTCGGCGCGCCACTTCTTCAAGCCGCCGTTGAGGATGCGCACATTGCCGTGGCCGAAGGCCAGGAACATCCACCACGCGCGGGGAGCCGCGACCCAGCCGCCGGCATCGTAGAGGACGACGGTGTCGCTATTTCCGATGCCGAGATTGCCGACGTCGCGACCGAACTGCTCGGCGCTCGGATACATGTGCGGCAGCGGGTTGGAATGGTCCGACACGGCATCGACGTCGAAGAAGGCCGCGCCCGGCAGATGCGCGGCGAGATAGTCGTCCTTCGGCAGCGGCAGCACGCCCGGCAGCTTGAAGCTGGCGTCGAGGATCTTGACGTTGGCGTCGCCCATATGGGCGGCGAGCCATTCGGTGGAGACGAGGGGGTCGGTGGGGGTGTCAGTCATTGATGCACTCTCTGGCAACTTTCTGGGTCGCCATGCCCGGGCTTGTCCCGGGCATCCACGTCCTTCGGCGCGCGGGCCAGTACGTGGATGGCCGGGACAAGCCCGGGCATGGCGGAGTGTGTAGTACGTGCGGTATCCACCTCACCCCTTCTTCTTCGGCTCCCACGCTTCCGTCGGCCCGCCGGCGTCGCGCCAGGCGGCGTAGCCGCCGGCGATGTGGGCGACGGGCTTCAACCCCATGTCCTGCGCGGTCTTGGCGGCGAGCGCGGAGCGGAGGCCGCCGGCGCAGTGGAAGACGAACTTCTTGTCCTCCTGGAAGATCGGTTTTGCATACGGGCTCTGCGGATCGATCCAGAATTCGAGCATGCCGCGGGTGCAGGCGAACGCGCCGGGGATGCGCCCCTCACGCTCGATCTCGCGGGGGTCGCGGATGTCGACGATGACGACGTCGCCGTTCCTGGAGATCTCGATGGCGTCCTTGGCATTGAGCGTCTCGATCTCGGCATTGGCCTCGTCGATCAGCGCCTTGATGCCGCGGGTGATGTTCTGGGGCATGTGGTTCTCCCTCCCTCTTCTTGTCATTCCGGGGCGCGCGCAGCGCGAACTATGGTGCGCAATTGCGCACCTGAGAATCCATTTATCCACTAACTATGTCGCCCGATGGATTCCGGGTTCGCCCTCCGGGCGCCCCGGAATGACGACGGAGGAGATCAGTGCGTCAATTCCTTCATCGCACCTTCGAGCCCCTCGATCGTGATCGGATACATCCGGTTGGCGAAGATGCGTTTGATGATGGTGGTCGATTCCGAATAGTCCCAATGCTTCTGAGCGACCGGGTTCAACCACACCGAATGCGGATAGGTGCGGATGATGCGGTCGAGCCAGATCGAGCCCGGCTCCTCGTTCACGTGCTCGACCGAACCGCCGGGCACCATGATCTCGTAAGGCGACATCGAGGCGTCGCCGACGAACACGACCTTGTAGTCGTGCGGGTATTTGTGCAGCACGTCCCAGGTCGGCGTGCGGTCGGTGAAGCGGCGCTTGTTCTGCTTCCACACGCCCTCATAGAGACAGTTGTGGAAGTAGAAATACTCCATGTGCTTGAACTCGCTCTTCGCCGCCGAGAACAGCTCCTCGACCTGCTCGATATGCGCGTCCATGGAGCCGCCGATGTCGAAGAACACCAGCAGCTTCACCGCATTGCGCCGCTCGGGGCGCATGTGCACATCGAGATAGCCGTGATTGGCGGTCTCCCGGATCGTGGTGTCGAGGTCGAGTTCGTCAGGCGCGCCGGTGCGCGCGAACTTGCGCAGGCGCCGCAGCGCCACCTTGATGTTGCGGATGCCGAGCTCGACATTGCCGTCCAGATCCCTGAACTCGCGCTTGTCCCACACCTTCACGGCGCGGTTGTTGCGGTTCTTCTCCTGGCCGATGCGCACGCCCTCGGGATTGTAGCCGTGGGCGCCGAATGGCGAGGTGCCGGCCGTGCCGATCCACTTGGAGCCGCCCTGGTGGCGGCCCTTCTGCTCCTCGAGGCGCTTCTTCAGGGTCTCCATGAGCTTGTCCCAGCCCATGGCCTCGATCTGTTTCTTCTCTTCCTCGGTGAGATATTTCTCGGCGAGCTTCTTCAGCCAGTCCTCGGGGATCTCCGCCTTCTCCATGGCGTCGAGCAGGCTTTCGAGCCCCTTGAACACCGAGCCGAAGACGCGGTCGAACTTGTCGAGGTTGCGCTCGTCCTTCACCAACGCGGTGCGCGACAGATAGTAGAAATTCTCGACCGAGTAGTCCGCAAGGTCAGCGTCGAGCGCCTCCACCAGCGTGAGGTATTCGCGCAGCGTCACGGGGACCTGCGCGTCGCGCAGAGAGGTGAAGAATTGCAGGAACATGGGTGACAGATTGCCCGTCGGGTGGCTGACGTCAAGGGGCGGAGGCCATCGCTCCGCGCTGGACCCGGGTGCTTTTTGCTCTAGAATTGGCGCCCTCACGGGGTTGTTTTGGGGACGTTTGGCATGGGAATTCTCGCCGCGCTCATCATTGGCGCGATCGCAGGCTGGCTCGCGGGCAAGATTGTCCACGGGGCGGGATTTGGACTGATCGGCAACATCGTCGTCGGCATCATCGGCGCGCTGGTCGCAAGCTGGGTGCTGCCCCAGCTGCACATTCAGCTCGCCACCGGCACGATCGGCGCCATCGTGGACGCCACCATCGGCGCAGTGATTGTGCTCGTCATCCTTTCGCTGATAAAACGGGTCTGAAAGCCTGACCGAACCAGGAACGGCCGCCGCGAGAGGCCGTTCGCTTGTCGCGCCGGGGCGACAGCCTCTCGCCGACGATGACCCAAGGACACGCAATGAAATTTACCGGCACCAAGGACTATGTTGCGACCGACGATCTCAAGGTCGCCGTCAATGCCTCGATCGTGCTCGAGCGCCCGCTGCTCATCAAGGGCGAGCCCGGCACCGGCAAGACCGTGCTGGCCGAGGAAGTGGCGAAAGCGCTGAACGCGCCGCTGCTGACCTGGCACATCAAGTCCACCACCAAGGCGCAGCAGGGCCTCTACGAATACGACGCGGTGTCGCGCCTGCGCGACAGCCAGCTCGGCGATGCCCGCGTGTCGGACATCAAGAACTACATCAAGCGCGGCAAGCTGTGGGAGGCCTTCACCGCCGAGCAGCGCCCGGTGCTGCTGATCGACGAGATCGACAAGGCCGACATCGAATTCCCGAACGATTTGCTGCTCGAGCTCGACCGCATGGAATTCCATGTCTACGAGACCGGCGAGACGATCAAGGCCAAGCAGCGCCCGATCATGATGATCACCTCCAACAACGAGAAGGAGCTGCCGGACGCTTTCCTGCGCCGCTGCTTCTTCCACTACATCAAGTTTCCCGACGCCGACACGATGGGCCGCATCGTCGACGTCCACTTCCCCGGCATCAAGAAGCGCCTGGTCGAAGAGGCCTTGCGGATCTTCTTCGAGGTGCGCGAGGTGCCCGGCCTGAAGAAGAAGCCGTCCACGTCCGAGCTGCTGGACTGGCTCAAGCTGCTGCTCAACGAGGACATGAGCGTCGAGCAGCTGCGCGAGCGCGACCCGCGCAAACTGATCCCGCCGCTGCACGGCGCGCTGCTCAAGAACGAGCAGGACGTGCATCTGTTCGAGCGGCTGGCGTTCTTGAGCCGACGGGAAGTGTGAGCTCGCTCCCGGTCCCGTCATCCTGAGGTGCGAGTGGCGCGATGCAAGGCATCCCGCCGGGAGCCTCGAAGGATGAACGGCCGAGATGCAGCCGGGCCGTCGCCCTTCGAGGCTCGCCGAAGAGGCGAGCGCCTCAGGGCGACGGTGAGAGGTTTGAGCCGCTCTCTCCACACCGTCATTGCGAGGAGCCCTTGCGACGAAGCAATCCAGAATCCCTCCGCGGAAAGACTCTGGATTGCTTCGCTGCGCTGGCAATGACGGAGCTAGTGGCATGGACATCGCTCTCAAACCCGCATCGTAATCGCAGACACGCCTTCGCAGCCTCGCGGAGCATTTCGCCCGAGCTTTGCTTGGTCTCTCCACCCTCAAATCAAAGAGGGCGCAGGGAAGGCCGGGTGCCAGCTCGCACCCGCGGTCTGCTGCGCGAAACGCACGCGCAGAAAAACCGCACAGCAGCATACAGGTGGCGCCGAACACTCGGCCTTCCCTGCGCGATGGTCGGACGGCTTATGCCGTGCTCTCCCGGGAGCCGAACTTTCCTTCTGGCCTCCCTCGCCGCTCGAAGTGACGATGCCGTCTACCCGGTTGGGCTCGCGCACATCTTCGACCGGCTTGACCGTAGCAACGACGGCCAGGACCACACGGTTTTGCCGTACGCAAACAGCGCCGCTCGTCCGCACGCGGGTTGCGGGCTCACAGAGACTACCCGCCCTGCCCGCCCCATCTCGTGCACGACGCTGTCGCGTCCACCGCAACCCGGCCCGCGCTTCGAACGACTCGCGAACCGCCCCTCTTCGTCGGGCCGGGCTGTGTCGACTTATGCCGTAAAACCGAATTTCGGTAAAGTGGAATCTTTTTGCGGGGAAGGGTTGACGAGGCGGCGACACAGCAAGTTTCGCAGGCCAGGAGCCAGCGAACGTGTCCCGGACGCGCTGCAGCGTGCAACGCTGCTGCGCTGAGCCGGGACCCAGAAGTCACGCGGGGATCGTGGCGAGATGGGCCCCGGCTCTGCAGCGCACCGCCAAGGCGCTGCGCTGCGTCCGGGGCACGAGAGCGCCCTTACGCCACCGCCGTATCCGGGATGCGCGCAGCTTCCATCGGCGCCTTGCCGCGGATCAGGTCCGACGCGCGGTCGGCGATCATCATGGTCGAGGCGTTGAGGTTGGCCGAGATCATGCGCGGCATGACCGAGGCGTCGATGACGCGGAGGCCTTCGAGGCCGTGGACGCGGAGCTGGTCGTCGACCACCGCCCAGGTGGAATCAGCCGGACCCATGCGGCAGGTGCAGCCCGGGTGGAAGGTGGTGGTGCCGCGCTCGGTGGCGGCGGCGAGGAATTCGTCGTCGGTGTTGATGTTGGGGCCGGGGAAATCCTCGTAGGCGTAATAGGGCGACAGCGGCGCGGACTTCAACAGACGCCGCGCGAGCTTCATGCCGCCGACGATGACGCGGCGGTCGAGCTCGGCGTCAAGATAGTTGGTCTGGATGATCGGCGGCGCGAACGGATCAGACGAGCGGATGCGGACATAGCCGCGGCTCTCCGGGCGCTGCTGCCAGGAGGCGACGGTCATGCCGGGCTCGTCCTCGAGCTGGCCCTGCACGCCTTCCTTGTAGCTCGCCGGGGTGAAGGTGAGCTGCAGGTCGGAACTGTCGGCGCTCTCGCCGGAATGCCAGAAGCAATAGACCATGGTCGGCGACAGCGACAGCAAGCCTTTGCGCGCGGTCGCCCATTTCAGTGCCTCGATCCACAGCGAAAAGCCGCGGCGAAGCTCGTTGATGGTCTTGATGTCCTTGACGCGCGCCACCGTGCGCGGGGCGTAATGGTCCTGCAGGCCTTCGCCGACCGGCAGCGCGTGACGCACGGCGATGCCGTGTTGCTGCAGTAGGCCGGGCGAGCCGATGCCGGAGAGCTGCAGCAGCTGCGGCGAATTATAGGTGCCGCCGGAGAGGATCACTTCCTTGTTGGCGCGCACCTCCACGGGCGTGCCACGAGGACCGCCCTTCATGTAGCGCACGCCGACGGCGCGCTTGCCCTCGAAGATGATCTCCGTCGCATGCGCATGCGTGTGCACATCCACGTTCGGCCGCTTCATCGCGGGCTTGAGGAACGCCGTCGCGCCGGAGACGCGCAGGCCCTTGTCGATGGTGCGCTGGCAGTAGGAGACGCCTTCCTGTGTCTTGCCGTTGTAATCGGGGTTGCGGGGAATGCCGAGCGAGACCGCGCCTTCCATGAAGGCCTCGCAGAGCGGATCGCGCCACTCCATCGTGGTGACGGTGAGGCTGCCGTCGCGGCCGCGATAGGTGTCCTCGCCCTCGCCCACGCGCTTCTCCAGCCGGCGGAAGTACGGCAGCACGTCGGCATAGCCCCAGCCGCGATTGCCCATCTGCGCCCAGGTGTCGAAATCCATGCGCTGGCCGCGGTTGTAGATGTGGCCGTTGATCGAGGACGAGCCGCCGAGCGTCTTGCCGCGCGGCGCGTAGATGCTGCGCCCGCCGGTCCAGGGCCCCGGCTCCTGCTGATAGGCCCAGTTGATGCTCTTCATGTGGAAGGTCTTGATGAAGCCCGCCGGCAGATGGATGTAGGGATGCCAGTCGGAAGGGCCCGCCTCGAGCACGCAGACGCTGGTGTTGGGATCTTCGCTGAGCCGGCTGGTGAGCACGCATCCGGCGGAGCCCGCGCCGACGATCACATAATCAAATCTATCCATGGTGCCTCGGCCGCCTCTAGCGCGGCTTGTCGTTGAGTTGAAATTCCAGATGCGTCTTCACCGTCGGCCATTCGGCCGCGGTGATGCTGTAGACCACCGTGTCGCGCAGCGTGCCATTCGGCGCGACCTGGTGGCTGCGCAGGATGCCGTCCTGCTTGGCGCCCAGGCGCTCGATGGCGCGGCGGCTCTGGTGATTGAAGAAGTGGGTGCGGAATTCGACCGCGATGCAGTTCAGCGTCTCGAAGGCGTGGCGCAGCAGCAAGAGCTTGCACTGTGTGTTAAGCGGGCCGCGTTGCGCGCTCTTGCCATACCAGGTCGAGCCGATCTCGACGCGGCGGTTGCCGGCATCGATGTTCATGTAGGTCGTCATGCCGACGACGTTGCCGTCGGCATCGAACACGGTGAACGGCAGCATCGAGCCCGCGGCCTGCAGACCGAGGCGACGGTCGATCTCCTTGCCCATGTTCTCCGGCAGCGGAATCGCGGTGTACCAGAGCTTCGAGAGCTCGCCGTCTTTCACGGCCTCGACCAGCGCCTCACGATGCTGATGCGACAGCGGCTCGAGACGGGCGTGCTGTCCACGCAGGGTGACGGGATCGGGCCAGGGCATTGAAGTCACTCTCCGTTGTCATTGCGAGCGAAGCGAAGCAATCCACACTGCCATATCCTCATCCTGAGGAGCGCGTCTTCGCGCGTCTCGAAGGATGAAGGCCCGGCTGGTGGCCTCGCCCTTCGAGACGCGCGCTAAGGGCGCGCTCCTCAGGGTGAGGGTCTGGGAGTTGCCTCGCCTCCCGTACAATGACGGCTTGGCTCACTTGTTCAAAAAGTTCAACGGCAAACCACCGCGCGGCCAGTCCATGGCGACCAGCTCGCCCTTGCCCGACAGGGTGATGTAGGCCGTCTTCAGCTCGGGGCCGCCGAAGGCGATGTTGGTGGTGACGCGGTCGCCGGTCGGGACCTGCTCGACCAGCGTGCCGTCGGGCGCGATCACCGAGATGCAGCCGGAGACGAGGGTGGCGACGCAGACATTGCCGCCTGCCTCGACCGCGAGCGAGTCGAACATCTGGTAGCCGCCGAGGCCGCAGATCGGCTTGCCGCGCTCGCCGCGATAGATCACATCGCGCGGCTTGAGCGTGCCGGGCGCGGAGAGCTCGTAGGCCCAGAGCCGCCCGGTCGGCGTCTCCGCGATGTAGACAATGTTCTCGTCCGGCGACAGCCCGATACCGTTGGCCGGCAGAACGCCATGCACGACCTCGACGAGCTCGGTCATGCCGGGCTTGAGATAATACATGCCGCCCACGTCCATCTCGCGGGCGCGGCGCTTGCCGAGATCGGAGAACCAGAGGCCGCCCTGCTTGTCGAACACCAGATCATTCGGCCCGCGCAGATCGTGCGCGCCGCATTTCGTCACGACGGTCTCGACCTTGCCGGATTGCAGGTCGACGCGCTGGATCGAGCCGCCGAGATAATCGTCGGGCTGCGGGCCCGGCATGATCATGTTGCGGGTCGGGATCCAGGAGAAGCCGCCATTGTTGCAGATGTAGATCTTGCCGTCGGGGCCGAGCGCGGCGCCGTTCGGGCCGCCCGGAATTTTCGCGACGATCTCCTTGCGGCCGTCGGGGTAAACGCGCGTCAGGCGCTGGCCGCGGATTTCCACCAGTACCACCGAGCCGTCCGGCATCACGACCGGCCCTTCGGGAAATTCGAGGTCGGTGGCGAGAACGCGGACGTCAGACATTGTGGGACCCTCCCGGCTGCTTGTTATGACTTGCACGGGATGTCCGGCACGGGCCCCGCAGGCAAGATTTGCCTGCGGTTATGACAAAGTCGCTGGGGCTTGCCAAGCAAGGCGGACGGTATGCCAGCGTTGCGTGCTACTCCGTCACCGGCACCCAGATCTCGAAGCCGCCATTTCCGGTCGCCGGATCGAACTTTTCGTCATAGCGCTCGAAGTTCGGTGCGTCTGCGGCTTTCAGGCCCGATGCCGGCAGCCACTGATTCCAGATCGTGTTGACGGTGCGGCGGATCGAGGCGACGTGATCGGTGTGGGTGAAGACGGCGTAGCGCTGCTCGGGGATGCGGATGCGGCCGAAGCGGCGCGGCAGGTCCGAGAAATCGGCGACCTCGACGCCGGCGATGTAATCGAAATTGCCGGCATCATCGCCGTTGCAGCAAACACCATAGGCGACTTGATTTTTCCCTTGGCCGACGCGCGCGGGGATGTCGGCGACGTCCTGGTGAAAGCGCTGCCATAGGCCGGGGATCATGGCGCCGTTGTCGCAGGCGATGCGCTCGGCGGGACCGGCGACGAGGAAGGCCTTTGCGGTTTCGAACCGCGGCGGGGCAAGATGGTCGAGCATGGTAGAGTCCATGAGGATCGCCTCCTGAAGCTTGAGGTGGCTCACACACGTTGCCGCCCTCACCGCTTCGGGCGTCGTGCCGAACTGGTCGCGGAACGCGCGGGTGAATGCTTCGTGCGAGCCGTAATCCGCTTCCAGGGCCAGCGACAGGATGTCGGGCGCACCGTTTGCAAGACTGCGCGCAGCCTCCGACAGCCGCCGCGCGCGCACATACCGCATCACCGGAAGCCCGGTGGCTGCGGCAAACGCACGCACGATGTGGAACCGCGACACGCCGGATATGTCCGCGATCTCGTCGAGCGTCATCGGCTCGGCCAGATGGCTCTCGATATACCAGAGCGCGCGCTGGGCTGGGTTCATGGCGATTTGGGCCCTCGTTCGAAGCGTCGCAATGGTGCGCCGGTCATGCCCGCTTCGCTTGATCGGCGTTGCTGTCCGCGCAGGAGGATAGTCCGGGAATGGCCACTGGCAACGCCTTGGCGTTCGTGGCTAAACTCCCCCGAACCGCTCACGAGAAAGGGGAACCGCGCCATGGAAATCACCGATGTGCGGGCGCACCATATCCGCATCCCCTATGACGCCGGCGTCGCGAGCTTTCGCCAGGGCGCTTCCGCGATCACGGCCCTCGACATGGTGCTGGTCGAGGTCACCACCGATGCCGGGCTGACCGGCTGGGGCGATGCCTTCGCCTATGTCTGCCCGCGCACCACGCGCAGCGCCGTCGAGGAGATGATCGCGCCGCAGGCCCGCGGGCTGAAGGTGCCCGATGCGGCCGGCATCCCCGCGGTCATGGAGCAGATTCAGCGAAATCTGCATCTGTTCGGCCGCTACGGCATCACCATGTTCGCGATCTCCGGCCTCGACATCGCGCTCTGGGACCTTGCTGCCAAGATCGAGGGCGTACCGATGCATCGCCTGCTCGGCGAGACCAGGCGCCCAGCCATTCCAGCTTACGCCAGCCTGTTGCGGATCGGCTCGCCCGACAACATCGCGGCCGAATGCAGGAAGGCGCTCGCGCTCGGCTATGGCGCGATCAAGCTGCACGAGACCACGACGCCGGCGGTGTTCGCCGCGCGGGAGGCGATCGGCCCCAACATTCCGCTGATGGTCGACATGAACTGCCCGCTCACGGCTGAGCAGGCGATCGCGTTCGCCGCGACGTGCCGCGACGCGCGACCGATGTTCCTGGAGGAGCCGGTCTGGCCGCCGGAAGATTTCGCAGGGCTCGCCGAGGTCCGCAGCAAAGGCGGGCTCGACATCGCCGCCGGTGAGAATGCCTGCACGGAACATCAATTCCGCCAGATGATGGAGGCGGGCGCGGTCAGCCACGCCCAGCCGTCGGTGACCAAGGTTGGCGGCATCACCGAATTTCTGAAGGTCGCGGCGCTGGCCGATCAGCTCGGCGTCAAGATCGTTCCGCACTCCCCGTATTTCGGTCCGGGCCTGCTCGCGACACTGCACTTGCTCGCGACGCGCGACGACGGGCTCGTCGAGATGTTCTACCTGAAACGCGAAGCGTGTCTTTGGGGCGGCCGCGCGGATAGCGATGCCACCGGCCATGTCGCGGTGCCGACAGGACCCGGGCTCGGCTATGAGCCTGATCGCGGCGTGATGGAACGATATCGCGTGACGTGATCGGCAGGCTTATTTCGCAGCGTCCTTTGCCGGCGGCGCGTCCTGCTTCTTCTTCAGATCCTCGGCCGTCTTCGCTTGCGCGGCCTGGAGATCGCCGAGCGTCTTCTGCAGGCCGGCGATGCCCGTCTTCAACGCATCGATCTGGCGACCCGCGGCGTCCAGCTTCTGCTGGTGATCGAGGTTGAGCTTGGTGATCGTCTTCTGCAGGAAGTCGACATTGCTCTGCAGGCAGCTGGTGCGGCGCTCCATGGTCTTCTCGACCGTGCAGATCTCGATCCCGGGCACGTCCTGCGCGTGCACCAGGGCATTCGCCAGCGTTGCGAGCAGCAATATCGCGAAACAAATGCCGGCGTTTCGAAGCAGCATGAAGGTTCCTCGTCCGATCGATCACGTCAATGTGCGCTTTTTGCGCACAGCCAGATGAGGCTACCACACTCGTACCGCATTCTCGCGTTGAGCTTGTGCCCGTTCCCTCGGACGGGGAACGATGATCCGCACGCGGCAGATAGTGGGCGCTCTTTCCGCGGCTTTGTTTAGGGGAGATTTTTGGAATGGCAACGCGCGATAGACGATTGGCGGAATTCGATGGCGCCGGAGAACCACCGCCGGGCTTGGCGCTCGAAGTGCTGTGCGAGGACCACAGCGGAACGTACCAATTGCCGTTCGCCTGCCGCTATGTCGAGGGACGCTGGCAGAACCACGAGGCCGGCATCGCGGTCGAAGCCACCGTCATCGGCTGGCGCCTGCCCCGCGTGAGGCACCGCGGGGCCGCTTGACGCCTGCATTTGTTCCAAAATGCAACGGCGCCGCGCTCCGCCTTAACGGACGGAACGCGGCCTGAACAAATCACGCCCGAATCAGCCGAAAGGCCTTGTACGCAGCTGTTCACGGCTAGATGTCGATGCGGCTGCGCGGGCGTGTACAATATCTGTGCGGCGCGGCGAGCGGCATCGACCACTGGCAGGCGCCAAAGGTTAATCCTGACAAGGGCATAGCTCTCTCAGGCCGCCGCGACCGGTCCCGCCCCCGAAACAGGCAAGGCCGCGCGAGGCCTGCCTAATATTCGACCTCGAGCTCCTCGATCTCGGCCGGCTCCTCCCGCGCTGCCGCGATCCATTCCTGCATCTCGGGCATCGCCATGATGGTGTCGGCATAGGCCTTCAGCAGCGGCTCCAGCTTGACGTCGTAGGTGACGAAGCGCGTCACCACCGGCGCGTACATCGCATCCGCCATGGTGCGCTGCGCCCCGAACAGGAAGGGGCCGCCCGATACCGCCAGACAGTCGCGCCAGATGGACCAGACGCGGTCGATGTCGGCCTGCGCCCGCGACCAGATCTTGAAGCCGGGGAAATGTCCCTTCAGATTCACCGGCAGCGAGGCGCGCAGCGTGGTGAAGCCGGAGTGGATTTCTCCCGAGATCGAGCGGCAATGGGCGCGCTGCACGCGGTCGTCAGGCAACAGGCCGGCTGACGGCATCACCTCGTTGAGATATTCGCCGATCGCCAGCGTATCCCAGACCACCGCACCCTCATGCCGCAGGCACGGCACCAGGATTGACGACGACAGCAGCAGGATCTCGGCGCGCGCCGACGCATCGTCCGGCGCGGTGACGATTTCCTCGAAATCGAGCCCGGAGAATTTCGCCAGCAGCCAGCCGCGCAGCGACCAGGACGAATAGTTCTTGCTGCTGATGGTCAGTGTCGCCTTTGCCATATGGCCCTTCCCTGATCCCGCCTCCGCCGGCTCGCGGACTTGCCCTGTGCTTGCCGTGACGTGAACAGCAAGCGACGTGCCAATTTCGCGGCGGGTCCGGCCGACGTTTGGCGCCGTTATTGCATAGCCCTGCGGAAGGGGTGGGCGTTTCAGTATGATGTCGATGTATTATCAGGCTTTTCAGAACCACATGGACCTGACCGCGCCGTGGCGCGCGGGGGCTTCGTCCGCGCTCAGATTGCTCAATCTGGTGCCGCAGGGCGTGTCGGATCAGGTCGTCGGCCGGCTGTCGGCCGCGCTGGAGCTGATCTCGCGCTCCACCCTCACCTATCACCGTCCCGCCTACGGCATCGACAGCGTCATGGTGGGAAATCGCGAGGTCGCCGTCACCGAGGAGATCGCCTACGCGACGCCGTTCGGCTCGCTGCTGCACTTCAGGAAAGACGGCGTGTCGGAGCAGCCGCGCATGCTGCTGGTGGCGCCGATGTCCGGCCATTTCGCAACGCTGCTGCGCGGCACCGTGCAGACGCTGCTCCAGGACCACGACGTCTACATCACCGACTGGCACAACCCGCGCGACATTCCGCGCAGAGAGGGCCGCTTCGGGCTCGACGACTACACCGAGCATCTCATCGATTTCCTGGGGCAGCTCGGCCCGCGCCCGCACATGGTTGCGATCTGCCAACCATCGGTGTCGGCGCTCGCGGCGGCCGCGATCATGTGCGAGGACAACCATCCCTCGCGCCCGGCGACGCTGACGCTGATGGCGGGACCGATCGACACGCGGATCCAGCCGACCAGGGTCAACGACTTCGCCAAGAGCAAGCCGATCGAATGGTTCGAGCAGAACCTGATCAACTATGTGCCGATGCAGTGCCGCGGCGCCCTGCGGAAAGTCTATCCCGGCTTCGTGCAGCTCACCGCCTTCGTCTCGATGAACCTCGAGCGCCACATCAAGCAGCACATGGATCTCGCCAACCACATCGCCAAGGGCGAGAAGGACAAGGCCGCGACCATCAAGACCTTCTACGACGAATATTTCGCGGTGATGGACCTTCCGGCCGAGTTCTACATCGAGACCGTGCGCGACGTGTTCCAGGAGCATCTCCTGCCGCGAGGCAGACTGATGCATCGCGGCCGTCCCGTGAACACCAAAGCCGTCAGCCGCATGGGCCTGATGACGGTCGAGGGCGAGAAGGACGACATCTGCTCGATCGGCCAGACGCTGGCGGCACAAGACCTCTGCACCGGCGTGCGCGCCTATCGCAGGGTGCACCACATGCAGGCCGGCGTCGGCCATTACGGCGTGTTCTCGGGCAAACGCTGGAACAACGAGATCTATCCGCTGCTGCGGGATTTCGTCCACGTCAATTCGTGACCGTCATTCCCTGCCCGCGGATGGCTCGCTAAGGAAACGGCACACGCCTAACGCGCTTGCGCGAGCAGCTCCTTCGCTTCCATGACTTCGGGAAGACTTCGCTCCGCATCGAATTCGGCGAGCACGGGTGCGAGCACTTCGGATGCCGCACCCGCTCGGCCATTTGTCTTGTGCAGGCGAGCAAGTCCAAGGGCGCTGCGCAACTCGAAGGTCTTCGTCTGCTGGCCTCGTGCGATTTCCAGCGCTCGCTTGAGGGCATTTTCGGCACCGGAATCCTCTCGCGGGTCACGACGCAACAAAAGCTCGCCGAGGGCGCGGTGCAGCTCGGCATCAAGCCAATGCTGACCGGACTGCTCCGTCCATGCAATCAATTCGCTCAGGATTTCCAGTCCGGTTTCGAGTTGGCCCACCTCCGCGTCCGCCATGGCGACATGCATTCCCCAAAATGGTTCACAGAGATAGCAGTCATTCTCGTGCAACAAGGTCCAGCCGCGACGCATTTCCGTCAGTCCGGCCGTTCGGTCGCCGGCGCGCCACTTGGCCAGGCCATTGAGGTAGGTGCCGGCGGCCACATACAGCGGCATCGTGTGGTCGCGCGCGAGACCGAGCGCCAGGATCGTCTCTGTCTGCTGCAACATGCCCCCGCACAGCCCGTCGAACACAGCGCGGTGAACGAGCGCATTGGCCTGGGACAGCGCGCGTTTTTCTCCGGAAGCACTCACGGCTTCGGTGGCCAGCTGACGCGAGCGAGCGATCCCGCCGAGCGGCCAAAGCACGAGGGCAAGGAACCTCATGATCACGAACGGGAGATCCAGCGCGGACGCCCTGAACGTCGCCGGATCCGGCTCGGCGCCATAGATCTTCAGTGCCTGCTCGAGATGAACTCTCGCGCTCAGGTAATCACCACCGAACCAGCAGGTGACGCCGCCCGTCCAATGTCCGACGACGGCGGCGACCGGCGAGTCCGGTCGTCGTTCAGCGGCACTCCTGATGGCATCCGCCAGCTCCCGCATCGGAGCGAGTTCGCCGTGTGTCAGGCAGGCATTGAAAAGGCCTGAATGGACCGGCGCAAGTTCAACGGGATCATTGATGTCGGCTGCGAACTGCCGGGCGCGCGTCCAAGCAGCGACCGTTTCGGGAGCGCTGTGACCGAGGCTGCCCCGTAATGCACGACCATATGCGATTTGAAGATGCAGTCTGCTCATCATCCGGCGGGGCTCATCGGGCAGCTCATCGGCGGTCGCGATCGCCTTGCCGAGATGCGCGATCGCCTCGGAATAGGCCGAGCGTTTCAGCGCCTGCTGGCCCGCCTTGCGCCACCACTCGAAGGCGTCCTCGCTCAGCCCCGCCTCGGTGAAGTGATGCGCCAGAACCTCCGGCTCAGTCTCGGCGACGACTGGAAACTTCTCACGCAGGACATCGCCGATGCGCTTGTGAAGCACCTGCCGTTTGCTCCTGAGCAAGCCCTCATAGGCTGCTTCCTGAACGAGGGCGTGCCTGAAACTATAGTTTGCTTCGGGCAGAGCGCCGCGACGCACCAGCAATTCCGCTTCCTCGAGTTGCCCGAGCGCCGCGCTCAGCGTCAGATCATCGCGTCCAGCCACATATCGCAGCAGCGCGTACGAGAAGTCGCGGCCGATGGCGGCGCCTATTTGCGCAACCTCCTTCACGGGAGCCAGCCGGTCGAGCCGCGCCATCAGCGAATCCTGCAGCGTCGCCGGAATGGCAAGCGGCGGGAGTGGACTATCGAGGCGATAGCCCCCGGACTCCTCGACGAGCAATCCAGACTCCAGCACCATCTTGGTCAGTTCCTCGACGAACAGCGGGATGCCATCCGTCTTGTCGATGATCCGTTTCATCATCTCGCGTGGCAGCTGGCGGCCCATGGTGACCTGCTCGACCAACGCACGCGTGTCCTGCCGGTCTAGTCTGTCGAGCTGCAACAGACTGACATTGGCAAGGCCCGACCAGGAGGGCTCGAACTCTGGCCGGGATGTCATGAGCACGAGGATCGGCAGCGCCCTGATCCGGTCGACCCCGAGGTCGAACAGTTCAAGCGTCGTGGCGTCGGCCCAATGCATATCCTCGCAGATGATCAGCAGGGGCTGCTCTCGCGCCAAACCCTCGAGCTGATCGAGAAGCGAAGCAAATGTCTGTCGCCGCTGCTGCGCGGGGCTCAAACCAAGCGGCGGACAATGGTCGCCGGTTGGAATCGAAAGGAGAGCCGCAATGAGCGGTGTCGCCTGGGCGACCTGCTGTGTTCCAAGGGCCAGCATGGCCTCGAGCTTCTCGAGCTTTTGCCCCGGCGTGTCGTGCGAGCGGATGCCGGCGGCGCGCTCGAGCTGCGCGACAAAGGGATGAAGCGCACTGTTGGTGTGGTAGGGCGAACACTGGTATCGCACCCGCCGGTGCGCTCCCAACGCGGGGCTTTCGCACAGCGTTGCGACGAAGCGCGACTTGCCGATGCCGGCTTCGCCGGAAATCAACACCATCTGGCCGTGCCCCTGCCAGGCCAGAAGCTGGCGCGAGAGCGCAAATTCAATCTCCTCCTTGCGGCCGACAAAGCCGATCGAGCGCGCCGCGCGGACCGCCTCGAAGCGACTCTCCGATGCAGTCGCCCCCTCGACGGCCCAGACCGCGATGGGTTCGGCTATCCCCTTGACCTCGCGACGGCCGAGATTGCGAAACGTGAAGAGATCGCCAAGCAGCCTGCGCGTCGAGGAGGCAACGACGACCGCTCCCGGTTCGGCGAGGCTCTGGAGCCGCGCAGCGAGGTTTGGTGTATCGCCGACCGTGGCGTGCTCCTCCGACGCATCTCCGCTGATGAGGTCACCGACCACCACAAGCCCGGTCGCGATTGCGATCCGCAGTTCGACCCGTTCGTCGGTGCCCGTCTTGAGTCGCCCAATCGCAGAGATGGCGTCGAGGCCCGCTCGAACTGCCCGCTCGGCATCATCCTCGTGAGCGCGGGGATAGCCGAAATAGACCAGTATTCCATCTCCGACGAACCTTGCTATCCTACCGTCATAGGCAGCAATGACGCTTGCGCAGGCGGCGCGGTAGGCTCGGATCACTTCCCACATATCCTCGGGATCGAGACGCGCCGAGAGCGCAGTCGAGCCGACCAGATCGCAAAACATGACGGTGAGGTGACGCCGCTCGGCGTCATGAGGAGGAGACTGCGATGCGATCAACGCGGCTGGATCGAGGTCGGCGACAGCGCGAAGCATCTTGCGACGATGGCCGAGCAGGACGCCGAGCTTTTCGAAGTCCTCGTCCATAAGTTCGGGAACGACGCCCATGTCGATCCCATTTTGGGCAAAACGCTCTGCGTATTGCCCAAGCCCCAGCGTATCGAGCCACTCCGCAATCTGCATTGGCTCCACCGATCGTGTGGTTGGCGGTTCGCAGAATTTTGGACCACGGCGCGCGGGAACAATATCCCAACGCCATCATGATGGCACGTCTTGTTTGCTGCGCAATAATTAGGTTACTCAGTACCGGCACCGCTGCGAGGCACGTACTTTGCTCGATGCGAACGGCCGCGCTACTCAAAATCGTCTGCACGCCGCGTTGGACGACAAAGGTTGCGATGAGCCGTCAGCCACTCACTCAAGCTGAATCCGGCACTAGGGCTTGTGCTGACGTCACGACACCGAGCGGACGCCTTTCCGTGAGCACAGCAGCCTTCATTCCTTGTCCATGGGCACTTCATGGTTGCGCGCCATCGTTCCCGCCGCAACTTGAAGCGAAGAACCGACCACCCAACAGCCGGCAACAAAGCCGATGAGGCCGTTGGGAAGGTTTTGATCAAGGACAAGGATGCTGACGGACAGAGTTGCTGCGATCGCAGCCCCGAACGTTCCGGCCGCACTCATGAGCTCAGCCACCTCGGATCCGTTGTATTCCTCCGAGGTGCTCGCAATCGATGTCCGCGCAACACTGCGCGACAAATCAATCCCAACATAATAGCTGAGAGCTCCGTAGAACATCGTCAGCAGCACGATCCAGCCGCTTTCAAAAAGGCCGCCTTTCTGACGCAACAGGGTCGCACCCACATAGAGGCCGCAAGAGGCCCCAACAGCCGCAAGTCCAATTCTTTCAAGAAGATGGGCAGTCTTGATAAGACTGGAACGGGCGATCCGAAGATTGCCGGCGTGCTTTGTCAGAGAAAATGCGCTGGAAATCGGGTTGCTGATCTTCATTGGGGGCTCCTCGTAAGTAGCAGCCTACCGGCCGATCCCGAACAGAAGCTGCGTGAACGCGTTTCGCGATGCCCTTGATTCCAATTTCTGAAAGATCTGTGAGTGATGGGGCTGGCTTGCTCGTGAGCAAGACGAGAGCCAATCCAAAGCTGCGAGCACGTGGCTGCGCAGGCATTGCATCTCACCCGTGCCTGTCGGTCAGCTTCCGGGTGCGGCAATTTCTTGCGGGAGTGTTAGACCCTAGGAGAATGACGGAATATGAAGCGGTTCACATATCGCAGCACCCTGGCGTTTCAGCCGGTCACAATTTCCGGAGTTGACGTGGTCCGGCAGGTGATCGGCCATCACGCTCGCAGACACGACTCGCATGGCCACCCCGAATCTCGTGAGACAGCGCGTCAAGGCCGTGCTTGATCTCGTCCAGCGCGGCAGGTTGACGCTGCATCAATGTGACGGCGGGTTTGGATGCCGGCGCGCTCCGGTTCGATTCGTCCCTCGATGGCCTCGGCGGCTGCCGTTTGCGCCGGGGGCGTCGGGCAACGTCTGCACAGCGCCCCCCTTGCCGCACAGCCCGAGCCGGTGCGACGGAACGGCGCTTCGGCGAGCGCCGGGGCACATACAACCTTGTGAGGCGCCGCAACTTCTGAAAATATGCGGCGCATGCATGACAGATTGCCTGGACGACGTCCCAAAATTTCGGAAGCGCCCGGAAACGAGGGCGCAATTTCCCGTAAAGCATCGACGAAATCGAGGCGGCAGCCGCGAACAGGCCGCACGGCCGACGATGCCCTCATCATCGAGCTCGGCAGCCGGGTGAAGCGGCTGCGGACGCAGGCGGGCCTGACGCTGGAGGAATTTGCAGCGCAGTCCGGCGTCAGCCGCGCGATGCTGTCCAAGGTCGAACGTGGCGAGAAGAGCCCCACACTCGCGATCATCGTGCGCATCGCCAAGGGGCTCAATGTCTCGATGTCCACGCTGATGGGCGCAGAGCCCGATCCTGCGCAGGTCGCGGTCATCCGCAGCGCCAACCGTTTGGCGTTCAGGGATCCAGAGACCGGCTTTGAACGTCACAATCTATCGCCGTCCCATCTGGACAACGACCTCGAGTTCCTGCTGCATCGAATTCCGCCAGGCGAATCCTCCGGTGAGCTGCCCCCCTACAAGGTGGCGACGGAAAAATACCTGGTCGTGCACGAGGGCCAGCTAACGCTGCAGACGGGCGACGCGAATTACGTCCTTGAGACTGGCGACTCCTTCTACTTCGATGTGCGTGAGCCCTACCGTTTCACCAATGCGGGCAAGACACCATGCGCGTACTATCTCGTCATCCGGCGGCGCCGCTCCTGACCCGAATGACTGCCCGAATTACTGCAACGTAAACGGATTGGAGATCGACGGCGTCGGATTGATGAAGACGCTCTTGGCCTCCAGATATTCGTAGATCGCTTCGAGCCCGTTCTCCCGGCCGAGGCCGGACTCCTTGAAGCCGCCGAATGGCGACAGATAGCTGACGACGCGATAAGCATTGACCCAGACCGTCCCTGCCCGCAGACGCTTCGGCATCGCGAGCGCACGGGCAAGATCGGTGGTCCAGAGGCCTGCGGCGAGGCCAAACGGCGTGTCATTGGCGAGCGCGACCGCCTCGTCGTCGGAATCGAATTTGATCACGCTCAGAATCGGACCGAACACCTCCTCGCGCGCGATCCGCATGTCGTTGGTGACGTCGGCGAAGATGGTTGGCTCCACGAACCAGCCATCGCCGCATTCCGGCCGGGAAGCCCGCCGGCCGCCGAGCACACAGCGAGCCCCTTCCTGTTTGGCGAGCTCGATGTAGTTAAGCACCTTCTGCAACTGCTGCTCGGTCGCAACCGGTCCGACATCGGTATCGAGGCTGTCGGGATCGCCGAGGCGCGCCACCTTCATCACCTCGACGAGACGCGCAAGAAACGCATCGTGGATCGACGAATGCAGCAGCAGCCGCGATCCCGCCATGCAGGTCTGGCCGCTCGCGGCGAAGATGCCGGAGATGACGCCCTTGACCGCATCCTCGATGCTGGCATCGCCGAAGACGATGTTCGGCGACTTGCCGCCGAGCTCGAGTGACACCCGCTTGAACTGCCGCGCCGCTGCTTCATAGATCTTGCGGCCGGCAAGATTGCCGCCCGTGAATGCAATCCGGTCGACGAAGGGATGCTCCACCAGAGGCTCCCCGGTCTCGGCGCCGAGGCCGGTGACGACGTTGACCACGCCTTTCGGAAAACCGGCCTGTTCGAACAGCTCGACCAGGGCGAGCAGAGAGGTCGACGCGAATTCGGACGGCTTGATGACCACGGTGTTGCCGGCGGCAAGCGCGGGGGCCAGTTTCCAGACCGTCAGCAGCAGCGGCGAATTCCATGGCGTGATCGCGCCGACGACGCCGACCGGCTCGTAGGAGACGTAGTGCAGCATGCCCTTCTTGTCGGTCGGCGGCATGCGGCCTTCGATCTTGTCGGCAAGCCCGCCGTAATATTGAAACCAGCGCGGCAGGTATCTCATCTGGCCGAGCATCTCGACCTTGAGCTTGCCGTTATCTCGCACCTCCAACTCGGCCAACCGCTCCGCGTTCGCCGCAATAAGGTCGGCAACCCGGTTCAGCAGGACGCCACGGTCGCTCGGGTGCATGCTGGCCCACGGTCCGCTCACGAAGGCGCGGTTCGCCGCTTGGACGGCCCTGTCGACGTCCTCCGCATTCCCCCTGGGGATGACGGCCCATGCCTTTCCCGTATACGGATTCTTGGTCTCCAGCCAACGCCCCGAAGCCGACTCGCACCATTCGCCGTCGATGAACATCTTGAACGCCTGGAGCTGATGCGGGGCATCGCCCCGCACCTGATCCTGCGACGTCGCGCGCGTCGTACCTTCTGCATTCATGCCGGCACCTCAATTCCCAAGTTTGGCCTACCTCACGGCGAGGTACGGACATCCGCTCTTCTCGGCCGGGACGAACAGGCCATCGCCCGGCAGTGTCGCGACCAGCTTGTACAGATCCGCCGGGCTCTTGGAGTCCTGCGGGCTCTTCACCTCGAAAATATGCATGTCGGAAACGACGCGGCCGTTGGGCTGGATATGCGCGTGCTGGATCAGATTGCCTTCAATCGGCTGCTGCAGCATCTTGGCTTGCACTTGCGCGGCATCGTCGGAGCCGACCGCGGCGACCGCTTTCAGATAGTGCGTGGTCGCGAGATAGGCGAGCACGTGGCCCATGGTCGGCACGGCGTTGCCGTTGCGGGCCATGAAGCGCTTCGACCATGCGCGGGTCTCGTCGTTCAGATCCCAGTAAAACGATGCCGCGAGTCGCAGGCCCTGTGCGGTCGAAAGCCCGAGCGCGGTGACGTTGTTCTCAAACACCAGCATGGTCGCGAGCTTGGCGCTCACGCCGAACTCTTTGGCCTGCTTGATCGCGAGCACCAGATCGGGCCCGGCATTGGCCAGCCCGATCACGTCGGCCCCCGAACCTTGCGCCGCCAGCAACTGGGATGCGAGATCGGTCACGTTGAGGGGATGCAGCACCTGGCCTACGACCTGCCCCCCGGAGGTCTTCACGGTCTCGCCAGCGTCCGCCGCGAGATTCTTGCCGAACACGTAATCAGCGATGATAAAGAACCACTTCTTGCCGCCCCCCTCGACGATGCCTTTGGCAATGGTCTTGGAGAGTTCACTGGTAGATGGCGCCCACTGGGTGCCATAGGGCGAGCAGCCGTCGGCGCTGAAATTC
The DNA here is from genome assembly GCF_023074055.1 of Bradyrhizobium sp. 141. Classification (GTDB taxonomy): domain Bacteria; phylum Pseudomonadota; class Alphaproteobacteria; order Rhizobiales; family Xanthobacteraceae; genus Bradyrhizobium. The sequence goes on along the minus strand of NZ_JADPKR010000082.1, from coordinate 430,340 downwards.
GAAGCATAGCCGCCGCTGACCAGGGTGGTCTTCTTCAGCGAGCGCGCCATCGCTTGCACGGCGAGCCCAACCGAACTCGCACCGCCCGGGATGATGGCGCTCACGCCCTGTTGCTCAATGTATTGGCGCGCGAGCGCCGCGCCGATGTCTGGCTTGCTTTGATGATCGGCGGAGATGACCTCGATCGGACGGCCCAGTACCTTGCCGCCGAAATCCTCCACCGCCATCTTGGTGGCGAGCACCGTGCCGGGCCCGCCATTGCCGGAATAGACGCCGGACATGTCGTCGATCACGCCGATCCGGAACGGCGCGTCCTCCGCGAACGCCGCCGCTGGAGCGCCCAGCAATATTGCGAGCGCTGCGGCGCGAAGCAGTGACAAGGTCATGTTTCCCTCCCTGATGTATCGCTGATTGCTCTTTCTCATCGTCGCTAGAACGCTACTTTGACCGCGCCTTGCAGGGCGAATTGCGGAGTGCTGGTGCCGAACGTTCCCGCCGCGGTCAGCATAGCGTTGACATTACCCGATAGCGCCGTGCTGAGACCCCCAACCACCTTGCCGTAGGTCCGATCGGGATTGCCCGCCACGACAGTGTAGATCGGCAAGGCGAGGGCCACGGTCTCCGCCGCAAGCAAAGTGCGCGCGCCGCCGAGAAAGTCGTGCTCGGCCGTCAAATTGATGAATGAATTGAACGGGCGCGTCCCGACCATGAACGGCGCACGGACCTGCACGCCCGCGCTGCCTGTCAGGCCTTCGAGCTTCTGCCGAGCGACGAACTGGGTGATGATGGGATCACCCGTCTCCGTGTACGGATTGACGTTGGTGTAGTCGTAGACGAGCCCGGCCAGCGGACCGATCCTGATGGCGCCCACGTCGAACAGATAGGCTGACTTGACGCCGACCGTGAAGGTGTCGCCCGTGGTGCTGCCGCGGATCGTATCGACGACGCCGGGGCGATCGATGCGGTAGTTGCTGTAGCCGTAGGTCGCAACGATGTCCGTCAGCAGATGCGGATAGGTGAAGGACGCATAGCCTCCGACCTGATAGCTGTCGAGATTGAGGTGACCGGTGCCACCATGCAGATTGGCAACCGGATTGGTATAGTTGAGCGCGCCGCCGACGCGAATGTTGGGATCGAGTTTGACGTCGGCGCCGAAGGTGCCGCCGGCCAGGGTATAGTCGAAGCCGACGGCGTTTCCGTCGGCGCCGAAGCGATCGCCGCGGCTGCCGCTGCCATAGGCTGCGGCGAGATAGACCGAGAGCGGCAATTCGGGCGCAACACGCGACGGTGTCTTCGTACTCATGCCGGACCGGTCCATGGATGCAAAGGCTTGCGACGGTGACGCCGCCCCTGTGACACGCGGATCGTTGCCGCGATAGGCATCCAGTCGCGAGAAGATCGAATTCGAAAAATTCTGGGCGGTGAGTTGCGCGATGTCGCCCTGCGCGGCAAGTCCGTCCTGCGCCGCAAGTATATTGGCCTCATAGCGCGCAATCACCGCATACCCGGCGTCGGTCGGGTGCAGATCGAACATGAAATGCTGGTTCTGCACGTCCTTCGACGCGGTGAGGCAGTTTCCGTCGAAAATGCAGGCCGTACCGGTCTTGAAACCCAGGCTGGTCGGATCGGTGTAGGCCTTGGTGTAGATCGCGGCAAGGTCGACGACGTGAAGGCGCACGCCGGGCCGGGCCAGCGGCGCGAGCGTGGCCGCAAGATTATCGTTGACCAGACCGAAGAACGTCGTCGCCCCCGGAATGTTCGGAAACGCGTAGGGCGCGCCGAGCGGATAGAAGCCGCCGATGACATAGAAATTATAGGCCGACGAGGAGAACATGTTCTCGACGACGAAATTGTGCCCGCCTGCTTTGATCAATTGCGAGATGTTGCTGTACTGCTGAGACAAGGTTGCCGCGGACAGCGTTTGCGGCGTGTACGCAAGTCCGATCGGATCGAGAATGCCCAGCAACGGTGCCGCCGAATTGTTGGGCATGCCACCGACGACGATCACGTCGTTCGGCTGGAAACTTCGGCCGGCGCTCGTGAACTCCACGATCTGCTGGGCGACTGTCGGCCCGCCATTGAAGGCGGGAAAGACGCCATTGCCCACGCCGTTGTAGGCGTAGTCGTTGCTCTTGATGAAACTATAGCTCGTGAGTTGCGACAGCCATTGCAGCGTCCCCTGGCCGTTGCCGCAGGCGCCGTACGGCGCAGATTGCGGAAACGCGATCGGACAGTTGCGCGCCACGTCGAGCAGGCTGTCGCCGAAGCCGTAGATCGTCCCGACCTGCTGCGCCTGCGCGCAGGTCACAGGCATTCCCGCGGCCAGCAGCAATGCTGCGGCCGGTACCGCTGACTTCAGTCTCACGGCGATCCCCCGTTTAGCGTTTACGTCCCTGCGTGGCGTCTTGATCCGCGCCTTGCAAAACGAAGCCTAGCAGAAATTTTCTATTATAAAAGAGAAATCTTCTATAGGAGATTTAGCCCATCGTTCGGAGGAGACAATATGGAAGGTCCACTCAGCGGCATTCGTGTGCTCGAGTTCGGCACGCTGGTAGCGGCACCATTTGCAGCGAGGTTGTTCGCTGAATTCGGCGCAGAGGTGATCAAGATCGAGCAGCCGGGCCAAGGCGATCCCTTGCGCAAATGGCGCAAGCTGCATCAGGGCACGTCGCTATGGTGGTACCTGCAATCCCGCAACAAGAAATCAATCGCGCTCGACCTGAAGTCCGAAGAAGGCCTTGCGATTGCAAAGGCTCTCGCGGCAAAGGCCGATGTCGTTATCGAGAATTTCCGGCCCGGCATGCTGGAGAAGATTGGCCTCGGCTGGGATGTGCTCTCCGCACTCAATCGCAGTCTGACGCTGGTGCGCATCTCCGGCTATGGGCAAACCGGCCCTTACCGCGACCGCCCCGGCTTCGGCGCCATCGGTGAAGCAATGGGCGGCCTCCGCTTCACGACAGGCGATCTCGAATCCCCGCCCGCGCGCACCGGTATCAGCATCGGCGACAGCCTCGCCTCGCTGCACGCCGTGATCGGCGCCCTGATCTCGCTGCTGCACGTCAAGGCCGGCGGCGGCAAGGGACAGATCGTGGACGTCTCGCTGTTCGAGAGCGTCTTCAATCTGATGGAGAGCCTCATTCCGGAATTCGATCTGATGGGCCATGTTCGCACGCGCAGCGGCGGTGCGCTGCCCGGCATCAGTCCATCCAACACTTATCCGACGCGCGATGGCGGTTACGTCGTGATTGCCGGAAACAGTGATGCGATTTTCAAACGGCTGATGGTGGCGGTCGGCAGACCTGATCTGGCTGCCGATGAAGAGCTGGCAACCAACGACGGGCGTGTCGCTCGCAATGCCGAACTCGATGGTGCCATTGCCGATTGGACCCGCCGGCATACCGTTGCAGAGGCGCTCGCGGTTCTTGAATCGGCCGGCGTTCCCGCCGGCCGCATTTATTCGGTAGCCGACATTGTCGACGACCCGCACTATCTCGCGCGCGAGATGATCGTCCCGGCCGTACTGCCCGGCGACGTGCGCGTGAAAATGCCCGGCATTGTCCCGAAGCTTTCGGACACTCCCGGCGCGGTACTCTGGAGCGGCCCAGAACTCGGTGCGCACACCGAAGTGATCCTCACCGAACTCGGCAAGACCGATCAGGACATCCGGGAGCTGCGGCGGCGGGGTGTCGTCCAATGAGCGACACACCCGATATCGCCATTCAGGAGGTCTGCCCGCGCGACGGCCTCCAAATCGAGCCGGTCATCGTGTCGACCGAACGCAAGATCGCTCTGATCGACCGCTTGTCCGAGTTGGGGTTTCGCCGGATCGAGGCGGGCTCCTTCGTCTCGCCAAGAGCGGTCCCCGCCCTCGCCGACGGGGATGCCGTATTCCGCTCCATCGTTCGACGCCAAGGGGTGACGTTCGTTGCGCTTATCCCCAACCGCAGGGGCGCCGAACGCGCCATCCTGGCCGGCGCCGATGAGCTAAATTTCGTGATGTCGGCGAGCGAGACGCACAATCGCACCAATATGGGCATGGACCACGAGGGTTCACTATCGGCCCTCGCCGAAGTGACCGCGACGACCGGCGTACGCATTCACATCAATGCAACCCTCGCGACCGCCTTCGGATGTCCGTTCGAAGGCGAGCAGGACGAGGGAAAGGTGCTACGCCTGATCGAGGCATATCTCCGCCGCGGCGCGCAAAGCATCACCCTCGCAGATACAACCGGCATGGCGAATCCGAAGCTCGTGAGACAGCGCGTGAAATCCGTTCTCGGTCTCGTCCCTCGCGACGAGTTGACCTTGCATTTCCACAATACGAGGGGGCTCGGACTCGTCAACGTGATGGCCGGTTTCGACGCCGGCGCGCTCCGTTTCGATGCGTCTCTCGGCGGTATCGGCGGCTGTCCCTTTGCACCGGGCGCCTCGGGTAATGTCTGCACCGAAGACCTCGTCAATCTCTGCGAGGACATCGGTCTGAACACCGGCCTCGATCTGGAAGGCCTGATTGCACTGTCCCGCGAGCTGCCGTCGATGATCGGGCACGCCGTACCGGGACAAGTGGCCAAGGCCGGGCGGGCTTGCGATCTCCACCCGGTCGGGATGGCGCCGACAAGCTGACGGAGGCGAAGAACGCTGATCGTGAAACACGCTTTCGGTCTCCGGTTCGCGCCGGGGCGGCGCGCCTTCAGGCCGACCACTGCTCGCCTCCGAGCACAGAGGCGCTCCACCGGGCGAGGACTTTCCGCCTCCAACACTCTCAGAACGGGCTGACTGGCACCAGTCGCCGGCCGTCGATCATGCGCTTGTGGCTGTAGGCGGCGGGATCGACCAGCGGCGTCGCGCCGGTCACGATGTCGGCGGCGAGCTTGCCGGCCGCGGGGCCGATGCCAAAGCCATGGCCGGAGAAACCGGTCGCAAGGAAGAAGCCCGGCAAGGCATCGACCGGCGAGATCACCGGGATCGTGTCGGGCGTGCAATCGATGGTACCGCCCCAGGCCTCAGCGATTGCGATGTCCTTCAGTTCCGGGTTTGACTTGATCAGCGACGCCAGCGCGGCATTGACCAGCGACATGTCGGGCTCGGGATCGCGTACGCGCTCGGTCTCGAACGGCGACGGCCTGTCAAAGCTCCAGTTGATGCCGCGCACGATCTGGTCGAAGAAAGACTTGCCGAACGACAGCTTCAGCCCGTTCTTGCGATGCTGGTAGGTCGGCCAGAAGGTGCGTGCATAGCGGAACAGGTCGGGCGACAGCTCGACCGTGCCGCGGTTGCGCAGCGCCAGCGTGAAGCCGCCATCGAGGCGGCGACGAATGCAATAGAGATCCGTGCCGAGCGCGCCCGAGGTGATCTCCGGACCCGGCGTGGTCCGGCACGCGGTGGCGTTGACGAGGCCGATCGGCAGCTCGATGCCGTGACGGCGGCAGAACAGAGACGACCACGCGCCGCCCGACAGCAGCACGGATGGGGTGCGGATTGTACCTTTCTCGGTGACGACGGCGCTGATGCGGCCGCCTTGCGTCTCCAGTCCGCGCGCAGCGCAGCCCTGATGGATGGTGACGCCATGTTTTCGCGCGGCAGTGGCGAGCGCCGGCACGGCCATCGAGGGCTCGGCACGACCGTCGCTCGGCGTGTGCAGCCCGCCCACCCATGCGTCGGTATTGCCCGGCATGCGCTCGGCGACCTCTGTTGGCGTCAGGACGGTGGAGTGGACCTGCATCTCGCGCGCAACCGCGGCCCAGCGCTCCCAGCTCGCGAGCTCCTCCTTGCTCTTGGTCAGGAACAACACGCCGGTACGGCGGAAACCGGCATCGACGCCGGCATCGTTCTGCATGTCTTCCCACAGATGCAGCGCCTCGCGGGCCAGCGGAATCTCCTCGCGGGCGCGGCCCTGCTGCCGGCACCAGCCCCAATTGCGGCTCGACTGCTCGCCGCCGACATGGCCCTTCTCGAGAAGCGCGACGGAGTGTCCCTTCTTCGCCAGATGATAGGCCGCGGAGACGCCGATCACGCCACCGCCGATGACGACGACATCCACCTGCGCCGGCAGGGTCTGGTCGCTTGCTATGCGGTTGAGCGGCGGAGACACGGGACACTCCTGGACTTCAGTTCGAACGATCATGACCAAATACAGCTGTCAATCGCATTGCTAGTATGCGCGACCTTTTCACTCCGCGCCGCGACACCAACAGTCCGAAGGACGCCCCGACGATCGAAGCGGACGGCCGCGCCAGACTGATTCGCCCGCAGGTTGCGCTCGCCCGCCGCCGGTACCACCGCAAATTGACCCTCGACGCCGCCAAGCGGAGCCTGTAGCTCACATCGAGCGGCCCCCTGGACCGGGCGGCCGATGCGGTCCGCTTCTGGCGTCTTTGGTGTGAGACCATGAAACTCAGGGGGCTTCTGACACTCGCGCTGGCCGCACAGGTCATCGTGACGGCCGCAGCCCTTTTCGCCTCCTATGCCGTGACCGGCAGCGGCACGCGTGAATTCGGCATTCCCCAGCTTGTCGCCCTGCTGGCAAGCGCCGTCGTCGCGGTGCTGATGGCTCGCCTCTGCACCCGCACGATCGAGACGCGGGAGGAAAAGCGCGCCGCCGCGCAATCGGCTGAGCTGGCGCGGGCAGGCAGCGACAGCGCACAGATGATGCAAGCCGTCATCAAGACCGCGCTCGATGCCTTCATTCAGATCGACGACAGCGGCGCCGTGCTGGAATGGAGCTTTCAAGCGGAGGCCCTGACCGGATGGACGCGCAAGGAGGCTCTCGGTGCCGACGTCGTCGATCTCATCGTCGCCGAGCCGCTGCGTGCCGCCTTCAGGCAGCGCATGGCGCGGCTGGTTCCGGAATTGTCGGACACACCTGCCGGCATGCGCTTCGAGCTCACTCTGATCCACCGGAACGGTGACCGGATCCTGGCCGAGGCGTCCAGCACGGTCTTGCGGCTGGGCGGGCGCGCCATCGTCAACACTTTCGTCCGGGACATCACGCAGAAGCGCGCCGCCGAGGAGCAACTGGTCCAGTCCCAGAAGATGGAGGCGGTCGGGCAACTCACCGGCGGCATCGCGCACGAATTCAACAACATGCTCACGGTGATTACAGGCACGATCGAGATCCTCGCCGACGCCGTCAAGGACAACCCGCCGCTTGCGACCATCACCAAGCTGATCAGCGAGGCCGCCGATCGCGGCGCCGCGCTGACATCCAGCCTGTTGTCCTTTGCCCGCAAGCAGGCGCTGCAGCCGGCCGAGATCGACGTCAACGAGCTGCTGGAAGAGCTGGCAAAGCTGCTGCTGGCAACCTTCGACAAGAAGATCGAGATCGCCACCAGGCTCGACCGCAACGTCTGGCTCGCCTTCGCCGATCGCAGCCAGCTGAGCTCGGCGCTGCTCAACCTCGCGATCAACGCCCGGGATGCCATGCTGGACGGCGGCAGGCTGACGCTGAAGACGCGCAACGTCGTGTTCGGCGTGCGCGAGGCGGTCGCGGTCGGCGCCGGCTATGCCGGGGACTACGTCGAGATCGAGATTGCCGACACCGGCACCGGCATTCCGCAGGCCATCCTCGAACGCATCTTCGATCCGTTCTTCTCCACCAAGGAGGTCGGCAAGGGCACGGGGCTCGGGCTCAGCATGGTGTTCGGCTTCGTCAAGCAGTCCGGCGGCGGCATCAAGGTCGCCTCCGAAGAAGGTCGCGGCACGATCTTCACGGTCTATCTGCCGAAGGCGGAGGCGAGCGCGTTGCGCCCGACCGGCTATGACGACCGCAAGATCGTGGGGGGCCAGGAAACCGTTCTCTGCGTCGAAGACGATCGCGATGTCCGTCAATATGTGACGGTTCAGCTCGAAGCCCTCAGCTACAAGGTCATCGCGGCCGCCAATGCGACCGAGGCCCTCGCCATCTCCGCCGAAGGCACGCCGTTCGACCTGCTCTTCACCGACATCGTGATGGCCGGCGGCATGAACGGACGGGAGCTCGCCGAGCAGATGGTGGCCGCGCGCCCCTCCTTGCGGGTCCTGTTCACGTCGGGCTATGCCTACGACTCGCTGCACGCGCATGGACGCGCCACCATGGGCGCACCGCTGCTGAGAAAGCCTTATCGCAAAGCCGAGCTCGCACGCATGCTGCGCCGCTGCCTCGACACCGCCGTCGATTCCGCCGGCGACGCGATCCCGACGCCCTACTCGGTGCAGGCCGATGTCGAGGCTTTTCTACGCAGGCAGGCGGCGGAAGACAGCGGCACGGGGAAGCCGCGGAAGTAGTTTCCTCCTAGCTGGAGTGCCTTAGCCTCTGCGTCGTCATGGCCGGGCTTGTCCCGGCCATCCACGTCTTGCCTGCGGCACGAAGAACGTGGATGCCCGGGACAAGCCCGGGCATGACGACCTCTTGAGCAGGTGCCAATGCGATCACCCTACGCAGAGATGAGCTTTCGGTGCGCATCGAATGAACCAAAACTCGTCCTGCCTCAGCTCAACCTTCTCCGCAACGTCGCCGACGGCGTCTCGCCGAATTTCTCGCGGTAGGCGCCGGCCATGCGGCCAAGATGGGTGAAGCCGAGATCGAAGGCGAGGTCGGTGATGGAGACATCGGGTGACGCCTGCGCGAGACGTGCGTGGAGACCGGCGAGGCGCATGTCGAGCAGCATCTGCGAGATCGACAGGCCGAAGTGACGGCGGAATCCGAGCTGGAGCGCGCGGATGCCGATGCCGGCGGCGCAGGCGAGCTGCGCGAGGTCGAGCGGCTCGCCGGCACTGTCCGCAAGATGGTCCCGCGCGGCGCGGAGCGCGCGCGGCAGCCGCTCGGCCCGGCCGGAGAATGTCGCGATCGCATCCGACAGGCCATGCCGCTGGCCATTGAGCAGATGATCGAGCAGAAGCTCGCGCCAATCGGCCATCGCGACCGCTGACAGCCTGCCGGAGGGACCAAGACGCTCGGCGAGCATCATCAGCTCGGCCAGGCTGGTTCGCAAGGCGCGCCCCGACGGCGCCTCCAAATCGATCATGGGATCGAACTCGACCGTGCCTGACGCCCTGCCCGACAGCGCCGCGGCGCGCTGCTCGACCATGCGGCGGTCGAACAGCAGGATCGCCTGCGCGCAGTCGCGCCACATCATCCGGGTCGGGATCGTCGGCGACAGCAGCGACGCCGTCCTGTCAGGCGCGGCATCGAGCTCGGTGACGCCGGCGCGAATATGGGACGTGCCCGTGAGCGGGACCTGCACCAGGAAGAAGCGCTCGAGGCAGCCGGGATCGATGCCGACCACTCCGCCATAGGCAACGTAGTTGATGGAAAAACCGTCGAAGGCCGCACAATTGTGCCGGGCGGAGAAGCCCGCCGCCCGCGCGCCTGCCGGCTTGAGGTCGTGCGGGCAGAAGATGCGCCCGATCTCTTCGGCCGCTTCGTCGACATCGTCGGTGGTGACGCGGGCGAAATCCGCGAGCCGTTCGGCCGGGGGCACCCTTGCGCTCATTTCCAGCACGGCTGCGGACATGGTCGACCACGGTTCGCGTCACGGAATTGCTTTAAGCCTATAATAGTTCCCCGGACCCGAAAAGGGCGGCGTCGGCAAAATCGTCATGCTGCACGGCAACAGGCCCCTCCGGATTCGTTTAGCGGATAGACAGGCGGCCCATTGATGACTGAAGCTCCATCCTCGCCGGAATCCAATGGGAGCGCGCCATGACTGCACTCGAAAAGGGCATTACCGCTAACGGCACAGGCTACGGCGGCAAGAGCTGGAACATCCTGGGCCAGGTTTATTTCCCCAAGGCCGTCACCGAGTCCACCTTCGCGTTCGAGACCAACAGCGAGCCCGGCCAGTTCGTGCCGGTGCACATCCATCCGACCCAGGACGAGTTCATCCTGGTGCAGGAGGGAACGCTCGACCTCAAGCTCGACGGAAAATGGGTCAAGGCCCATGCCGGCGATCTCGTGCGCATGCCGCGCGGCATCCCGCACGGCTATTTCAACAAATCCGACAAGCCGTGCCGCGCGCTGTTCTGGGTCTCGCCGATGCAGAGGCTGGAAACACTGTTCAACCAGCTGCACAATCTGACCGACCCTGCCGAGGTCGTGCGCATCTCGGCGCAGCATGAGGTCGACTTCCTGCCGCCCGAGGCCAACGACTAGGCGCCGCCTCCACTTCCATTTGCTTGCGGTTCCGCCGGCTGCGCCTTGCGGCCGAACGAAGCCGCTTGCGCGCGAAACACATGATTGCGAGCCATCCCATGATCACCCCTAAGCATGTCTGCGTGATCGGCGCCGGCGTCTCCGGCCTTGCTGCCGCCAAGGCGTTCTCCGCCCGGGGCCACCGCGTCACCGTCGTCGAGCGCAGTGCCGATCTCGGCGGCGTCTGGGAGCCGGCGCGCTCCTATCCTGACGTGCAGACCCAGAGTCCGAAAGAACTCTACCGCTACACCGACCGCGCCATGCCGGAGGCCTATCCGGAATGGCCGACCGGGCCGCAGGTCCATGCCTATCTCGCCGATTATGCCAAGAGTTTTGGCCTCGACCGCATGCTGCGCCTCGACACCGAGGTCGCCGCGATGGCTCGACGCGCCGATGGCAAGCCCGGCTGGACACTCGCGCTCGGCGGCAAGGACGGCGTGACAACGAACGAGGATTTCGATTTCGTCGCGGTCTGCACCGGCCAGTTCAACGAGCCGCGTGAGCTGCATTGCCCCGGCGAGGATGCATTCTTGGCACAGGGCGGCCAGATCCTGCATTCGTCGAAATACGGCGATCCGACGCTGGCGAAAGGACGCCGAATCGTTGTGCTCGGCGGCTCGAAATCGGCGACCGACATCGCGGTCAACGCGGTGAAGTCGGGTGCGCGCGAGGTGACGATCGTGATGCGCGAGCCGGTATGGCGCATCCCCTATTTCATCGGCGGGCTCGTGAACTTCAAGCGTATCCTCTACATCCGCGCGCAGGAAGAGATGTTCCCGGGCTGGGGCATCGGCGCGATGGCACGGCTTGCACACCGCCTCGCCACGCCGCTGGTGTGGGCGAACTGGCGCGGGCTGGAGAGCCTGTTGAAAGCGCAGCTCAAGCTTGGCCGCTGCAAGATGGTGCCGAAGGAGCGGATCGAGGACGGCGTCAACTGCTCGGTGCCGATCGCAACACCGGGCTTCTATCCGATGGTCGCCGACGGCCGCATCAAGGCGGTGTTCGGCACCTTCGACCGTTATGACGGCGACAGCATCATGATGAGCGGCGGAGAGCGTGTCGGTGCCGACATCGCACTGCTCGCGATCGGCTACAAGCTCGGCGTGCCGTTCCTGCCCGAGACCTACAAGCAGAAGCTGGTCGATGCCGACGGGCAGTACCGGCTCTACCGCCTGATCGCCAACCCCGACCTGCCCGAGCTTGGCTTCGTCGGTTTCAACTCGTCGTTCTGCACCGTGCTCTGCGCAGACCTCGCCGCCAACTGGCTGGTGCGCTATGCCGACGGCCGGCTCGCCAGCCAGCCGACGGCGGCGCAGATGCACGACAACATCGAGATGATGCTGCACTTCAAGCGCGTCGAACGGCCGGCCGCGGGCGTCTATGGCGGCCTCTGCGTCGCGCCCTATCACTACCGTCATTTCGACGAGCTGATGGCCGACATCGGCGCGAAGAACCAGAAACGCGGCGGGCTTGCCGGACGCTTCCAACCGCCGGATGCGGATGCCTATGCGAAATTCCTGGCGACGGCGCCGGACTACCGGGTGGCCTGAGCGACAAATTGCGGCTGAGCGGGATTTGCGTCTCGCCAGCCCGCGCTTCTGATGCTTACGATCTCCCTGGCCAGCGAATCGATGGGGAAACGGCCATGGGATTCAGACGTCTTGCAGTCTTTGCGGCTGTTGCATTCTTCGCCGCGGCGCCCGCCGTCGGACAACAGCGCGCGCTCACGACCCGGCAATCAGAGGCGCTCGCTGCCTATGACCGCGCGCTCGCCGACTTCAAGTCAGTCCTGGCCGAGCGGCGGCGCCAGATCGAGGCGAAGCAGCCGCTGCCGAACCTGCCGGGACAGGCACTCTATCTGGCGCGCGTCGCCGTGATCAGCAGCTACAAGGATCTCACCGACGCCATGCCGTCGCGGATCGGCAGGCCCAACAAGTTCGAGATTCCCCCGGCCTATTTCGACGCCGAGATCGAGCCGTTGATCGACGAATATTCAAAACTGTTCGACATCATGGAGGCGCCGCCCACCGGCGCGCAGAACTCGGCGACACCGTTCAAGGACGTCGTCGATCTCGCGACCGTGATCGCGCGCGCCAAGGGGCTTGCGCCTGACCACGCCGACGCTGCCGGCCGCATCAGCCTCGGGCTGTTTTTTGCCGAGACCAACGGCAAGCAGAATGTTCGCAACGGACGCTCGAACACCTATATGGGCAGCTTCCAGACCGGCCCGTCCGAGGACCGCAACGGCCGCAGGAAATGGGAGGCCATCAAGGGCGGCATCGCGGCGATCGATCCGGGATTGAGCGCGCGTGACGACAAGGAGGAGGCGCGGGCCCGCGGGACCGACCACCGCTTCAATCATTGGACCAACGTGCGCGACGGGCTGATGAACGCACATGCAGATGTGTTCCGTGAAATCCCTGGAATCGTGAAGACGCTGCCCAACCCGATCGACCAGATGAAGCTGTTCGAGCTGATCCAGATCGTTCCCACCCCGACCAGATCGGCCCTGAAGTCGGGTGACCTCCTGAACTACAGGGTGTCCAGCCCGACGATCATGAAGCATCTACGCAACAACAGCATCTTTGCGTTCGGGCAGGCCGACCGGGCGCGCACCTCGGCCAGCTTCCGCGAGATTCTCGCTGCGATGTGGCTGTTCAATCGCAAGTTCGAACGGGCGATGGCGAAATACGCGGAGATCAAGGCGAACTGAGGAGGCGGTTGCAACCGCTACCGGACGTTGTAGACTCTTCGCCTCGACGAAAGCACGGACATTCCATGCGCCTGCTCATTCTCGGCGGCAGCCAGTTCCTTGGCCGCGCGATCGCTTCCCATGCTTGTGCTGCCGGCCATGACGTGACCTGCGCCGCCCGCGGTCTCGCGGGGCCGATCGCACCGGGCGCGCGCCTTGTGCGGATCGATCGCGACGTCACTGACGGACTTGCGCCACTGACCGGCGAGACGTTCGATGCAATCGTCGATGTCTCGCGTCATCCCGGCCAGGTCCGCCGCGCCGTTGCCGCGCTGAAACGGCCGGGCGTGCATTGGACCTTCGTCTCGACCATCAGCGTGTACGCGGATAATCGCATACCGGGGCAACGCGCCGACACGGCACCGCTGCGCGAGCCCGTTACGGCGGAGATCGAGCACAGTACCGATGCCATCTACGGTGCCGCCAAGGTCGCTTGCGAGCAGGCGGTCGGAGCCGACGCCTTCATCTGCCGAGCCGGCCTGATCGCCGGGCCGGAGGACCCGACCGGGCGCTTCGCCTATTGGCCGGCGCGGCTCGCGCGCGGCGGCGAGGTGCTGGCGCCGGGATCGCTTGATGATGCCGTCCAGTTCATCGACGTGCGCGATCTCGCGCGATGGATCGTGCATGCCGCAGCGGTTCGCCTCACCGGCATCTATGACGGGATCGGACCGGTGCGCACGCGGGGCGAATTGCTCGCCGAATGCGCAGCCGCGCTGAACGCGTCGTGCACGTTCACCTGGATTGACCGTGCGTTTCTCGAGGCACACGACGTTCGGCGCTGGGCGGGTCCGCGGTCACTGCCGCTGTGGCTTCCCCTGCCCGACTTCGCCGGCTTCATGACGCGCGACCCCTCGCCGGCGCGCGCGGCCGGCTTGACGGCGCGGCCGCTCGGCGTCACCGCGCGCGATACGCTTCATTGGCTCCGCGCCGGCAACGGGCCAGTGGTCGGTCTGACAACCGACGAGGAGAAGCACGTGCTCGCCGCCTGGCACGCGGACAAGGCGCGCTAGTTCTCCGGCACGTAGCCATCCGTCAACGTCTTCAGGAATGCGATCACGTCGGCTTCGTCCTGCTCCGTCATCGCTGGCTTGTCGCCGAGATGCCGGTCGAACGGCGGATCGGTGACGTCGACATTGGCGTGATATTTTTGCGGCAGGTCGTCGTACTTGCGCACCGTGTCGTCTGCCGAGCGCGGAAAGACCTTTTCGGGATTGGTGTCGCGAAAGTTGTAGAAGTCGAGCACCTGCTCGAGGCTGCGGAAGACCCCGTTGTGGAAGAAGGCGTGGCGTGTCGCCGTGTTGCGCAGCGTCGGTGTCAGGAACATGCCGCAATATTGCGTCTGCTCAGGGATGTCGGTGCGATGCGGACCGCAGACGCCGAGGTCGAAATAGTCCGGATCGCGATTGCCGGAGAGCGCGGCATTGCGCGGCGCGCCGAGCGCCTCGTATTGGTGATCCGTGAACAGCGGCGGCAGGCCGTCGCGGGTCGGCGCCGAAGTGTGGCAGCCGGCGCAATTGGCCTTGTCGGGATCGTTGAAAACCTCCAGGCCGCGCAGCTCGCTCTCGGACAGCCGCGTCTTGCCTTCGAGCCAATAGTCGTACTTGCTGGTGTAGGGATGGAAGCTCGGCTCCTCCACCTGGTAGCGCGCCACGGCGAACATCGCCTCCGCGATCAGGAGCCGCTGATTTCTCAGCACACCGGCGCCGAACAATTCGACGAAGCGCTGCACATAGGGCGCGCGGCGCAGCTTGTCCGCAACGATCTCGGCGCTGCCGCCATCCATCTCGTTGGGATCGAGCAGCGGAAACAGCGCCTGGTCCTGGAGGGTGTCGGCGCGGCCGTCCCAGAACAGGCCGCCCTGCGGCACGATGTTCGCCGACGCGCCGCTGCCGCCCGCCGTCTTCGTGGTGCGCGCCGCCTGCTGTCCGAGCGCGGCCATCTGCGCGAGGTCGATGACGTTGTCGTCATCGCCCTTGTCGGGACCGATGCTGAAATTGGGGTGACGATCGAGATAGGTCAGCGACGGCACCGCGCGGGCGCCCTGCCGCAACAGGGTCGCGCCGCCGAGCATGACCGGCCCGTCATTGGGCGGGCCGTATGCGTGATCCGGGCTGTGACAGGACGCGCAGGACAGCGCGCCGGACGACGACAGCGAGGCGTCGTAGAAAATCTCCTTGCCCAGCCGCGCCATCGCCGACAACGGCGCGACGGGCGGACGCATGAGACGAACCGGATTCGGATTCGCGCCCGTACGGCCCGTCGGCGCAAGTCCTTGCGTCTCCGCTGCAAAGACGGCGCCGGCCCAAGCAAGAAGGCCGGCGCCAAGGAGCCACATGGTGCGGCTGTTCATGAAGCGCCCCGCTGGACTAGTGGTGGTGGTGCTCGTCCGGCGGGCTGGTGATCACCGTGCCGGAGGTCGGATCGAGGAATAGCGCGTCGGTCCGGAAGTCATGGCTGTGATCCTGATCGAAGTCGAACAGGTCGATGATCGATCCGGCGCTGGCATCGAACGAGCCGCCGCCGAGGCGCCGGCCACGCAGCCAATTGTCCTCGATGAACCGCACCACGGAAGCCTGCGAGATGTAGGTGTGGCTGACGAAGTTGGTCTTGGCATAGGGCGAGATGACGATGAAGGGAATGCGCGTGCCCGGACCGCAGCGGCCGTTTACCGGCTTGCCACCCAGTCCCTTCGGCGCGGGCTGCCTGTCGGCGCCGAGGCCGCAGCGACCCGAACCGTTGACCTGATCGGCGGTCGGATCATAGGAGGCGTTCCTCGGCGCGACGTATTGGTGGTCGTACCAGCCGTCGGAATCGTCATAGGTGATGATGACGGCGGTCTCGCGCCACTCCGGCTGCTTCTGGAGGAAGTTGATCAGTTCGACATTGCCGACCTGCTCGTCCAGCGGATCGGAGTTGCCGGCATGACCGTCCTGGAAGGCCGGCATCTTGACGTAGGAGACGGCCGGGAAATTGCCGGCCTTCACCGCGGCGTAGAAGTCGTCGAGATCGTAGCCGTGATTGGCCGGATCGATCTTGCCGTCCATCGCATAGGTGTGGCCGACGGCATGGATCGAGCTCGGCCGCGCATGGGTCGGGTTGGCGGTCGACTTGTAGTACTGGAACCAGGCGTGGTGGGGGATGTAGTCCACGATGGTGCCGTTGACGTTGCTGGAGAAGGTGCTGCGCCCGCAGCCCGTGGTGCCGTTGGCATTCTTCAGCGTGAGGTCGAAGCCGCCCATGAAGCTGCCCCAGCTAATGTGCTCGTCGTTGAGCAGATCACCGATGTTCTTGCCGTCCATCAGGATCGTGCTCGTCGTGCTCGAGCAGGGATCGTTGCCCGGATCGGTATCGCCGATCAGCGTCAGGCCGCCCTGGCCGTCGGCGATCGAGGACGACGTGCCGACGACGTTCTGCACGCCGTTGGTCTGGCCGGAGATCACCTCAAGCATTCCCGGCGTCGACGGACCGAAGGTGTCGGTCCAGGCATTGTCGCTCATGGAAAAGTGCTGTGCATAATTCCACAAGGCGGTGACGGTGTTGCCGTCGAAATAGCCCATCACCTGCCCGTTCGTGCCGAAGGCGCCGGCGCCGCCGGCGGTGCCGCGGCCGGTGAATTTCGGGAACAGGTCTTCCTTGCCGTTGTCGACGGCCTGCTGCTCGGGCGTATAGCTGTGGTTCTGCGAGCGCGTGTTGGCTTGGGTGCGGTCGAGGCGGAACGGGTCCGTCGCGCCGGTGCCGTTGGCCGGATTGTTGTTGGGATTGTTGACCAGCAGGTTGGCCGTGACGAGGTTGTTGACCTTCGGCGTATGCGGCTTCGGCCCGAAGGGCAGCGAGCCCGGCGGATTGGCCGCGGTCGGATAGGTCGCGAAGTAATGATCGAACGAACGGTTCTCGTTGAAGACGATCACGAGATGCTTGATCGGCGTCTCGGTGTGGATGTCATGCGGATGACGGTGATGATCACGGCCATTGTCATGATCATGGCTTTGGCCGCGATCCCGGCCGAAATCGTCCGCGAGGACGGGAATGCTGCATGCAAGGGCGGCCGCGGCTGCGAAAAACGCGACCGTCGTCAGAAGTCTGGATTTCATTGTTGTGTTGCCCCGAAGGATTGACGCCGACCTTGAGGACATTAGCGACGGGCGATGACAAAGCTGTGTCAGTTTGACGCACGAGACAATTTGCGCAATTGCTCAGACAAAATTGTCTATCCAGCCAGGAGCGATCAGGGCGCTGCCGCGTCACCACGAAGTGTGGTGCAAGCCGAGAATTCGACAGCATTATTCCGTCCGGATCGGCGCGTCCTTCAGACCATTATTGTCATAGGCCTTGCGCAGCGTGCCGTTCGTCCTCGCGTCCGTCATGAACTTGGTGACGAACGCCAGCGCCTGGTTATGGCCGAGCGGCACGGCGACCGCCGTGAAGGTCTTCTTGAAGGTCTCGTCCAGGACGCGCGTGCCGGGAATCTGTAGCGCCATCTTGTTGAGCTGGTCGCGCGACAGCGCGAAGGCATCGATCTCACCGTTCTTCAGCAGGCTGAAGATTTCGTCGTAGGTCTGATAGCCCGTGACTGTTGCGTTCTTCAGATGCGCGATCGCGCCGCGCATGGTCGTTGTGGCGTTGACGGCGGCCACCTTGACGCCGGGCTGATCGAGGCCGGCGAAGTTCGTGACGGCGGAGCCGGGCTTGACGATGTAGGTGGCGTCCGCGACCTCGTAGATCGGGCCGAACATCATTTTACTCTCGCGCTCGGGATCCCTGGGGAGCCAGGTGACGTTCCAGGTCCCCTTGCCAGCGGCATCGGTGATCTGTCCGGAATTCTGGTGCACGACATATTCGACCGATACGCCGAGCTGTGCGGCCATCGCCTTGCCGAGATCGACGGGAACGCCGGCATAGCCGGATTCGGTTTTGGTCGACCAGAATGCGCCGCCCGCGGGGCTGATTGCGATCGCGACCCGCAGCTTGCCGGTCGGTGCGATCTCGTCCTTCAGAGCGTCTGCTAGCGCGGGCATCGCAACCATCGCTGCGAGAACGAGGCCGGCGAGGGCCGACTGGAGGGGCGTGGGCATGTCATGGTCTCCTCACCTTTTCTTCTTGGCCTCTTCCCGGCTCGCTCGCGCATCGTCACACGGTCTTTGACATAATTCTGGTCGATCGTGCGCTCGGTGAAAAGCGGTTTGTCATGACAAATCTGTCAAAGGCCACACCGCCCCGGGCAGCGCAAGGCCCGCGACTGCCATAGCCATGGTGTTTCACGGCCGGACATTTGTTGGTAGCCTGCCGCACCGATAGACGATACTCGGGGGGCTACCGAATGACCTCATCCAATCCCGCATCCCCTGCACGGCGCAATGAAGCGTGGAGACAGGCCGGGCGGACACTGGCCGCCGCGGCGGTCGTGATCGCGCTGACCGGCTGCGAGGACAAGAACACGTTCGTGGCACCGCCGCCCCCCAAGGTCGACGTGGCAACGCCGGTGCAGCGTCCGGTCACGCGCTACATCGAGGCCACCGGCAACACCGCGCCGATCAAGAGCGTCGATCTCGTGGCGCGGGTGCAGGGCTTCCTGCAATCGATCGACTATCAGGACGGCAGCTTCGTCAAGCAGGGCACCCAGCTTTTCACGATCGAGCCCGAGACCTATAAGCTCAAGCTTGAGCAGGCGCAGGCGGCCGAGACCGGCGCGCAGGCCACGGTCAAGCAGGCGGAAGCGGACTTCAAGCGGCAGGTCGAGCTGGTGCAGCGCCAGGCGGTCTCGCAGTCGACGCTCGACACCTCGACATCGACCCGCGACAACGCGCAGGCCAGTCTCTCGCAGGCCCAGGTCAACACCAAGCTCGCCCAGGTGAACTACGGCTACACCAACGTGACCGCGCCGTTCGACGGCATCGTCAGCGCCCACATGGTCTCGGTCGGCGAGCTCGTCGGCGTTTCCTCCCCGACCCAGCTTGCGACCATCGTCGCGATGGACCCGATCTGGGTGAACTTCACGGTCAACGAGCAGGACGTCCTCCGCATTCGCGCCGAAGCGGCCCGCCGCGGGCTGACCGTCGCCGACCTCAAGCAGTTACCGGTCCAGGTGGGCCTCCAGACCGAGACTGGATATCCGCATGAAGGCCACCTCGACTACGTCTCGCCGACCCTCAATACATCGACGGGCACGCTCGCGGTGCGCGGCGTCGTGCCCAACGACAAGCGGGCGCTGCTGCCAGGTTATTTCGTCCGGGTCCGCGTGCCCTTCGACCAGGAAAAGAGTGCCCTGCTCGTCCCCGACACGGCGCTCGGCAGCGACCAGGGCGGCCGCTACCTCCTCGTCGTGAACGGCGACAACATCGTCGAGCAGCGCAAGGTGCAGATCGGCCCTGTCGACAACGGGCTGCGCGTCATCGAGAGCGGCTTGAAGCCAGAGGACCGCGTGGTGATCGCTGGGCTGCTGCGGGTGATACCGGGCCAGAAGATCGACCCGCAGGTGACGAAGATCGAGCAGCCGCAGGCATCTGCCAAGTAGGAGCCGCGCCATGATCTCAAAGTTCTTCATCGAGCGGCCGGTCCTCTCGAACGTCATCGCGCTGTTGATGATCCTGATCGGCGGCGTCGCGCTGTTCAATCTCGCCGTCGCGCAATACCCCGATGTGGTGCCGCCGACCGTGCAGGTCACCACGCGCTATCCCGGCGCCAGCGCCAAGACCGTGATCGACACCGTGGCGCTGCCGATCGAGCAGCAGGTCAACGGCGTCGAGGACATGCTCTACATGCAGTCCTATAGCGGCTCGGACGGCACCTACACGCTGACGGTGACCTTCAAGATCGGCACCGACCTCAACTTCGCGCAGGTGCTGGTGCAGAACCGCGCCTCCAGCGCACTGTCGCAACTGCCGAGCGCCGTGCAGAACCAGGGCGTCACCGTGCAGAAGCGGTCGACCTCGATCCTGCTGTTCGTGACCCTGACCTCGCCGGACTCCAGATACGACAGCCTTTACTTGAGCAACTACGCCACCATCAACATCCGCGACGAGCTCTCGCGCCTGCCCGGCATCGGCAACGTCACCGTGTTCGGCGCCGGCCAGTATTCGATGCGGGTCTGGCTCGATCCGAACAAGCTGCAGGTCCGCGGGCTGGTGCCGCAGGACGTCATCAACGCGATCCAGCAGCAGAGCCAGCAGGTCTCCGCGGGTCAGGTCGGCGCACCGCCGACGCCGCCGGGGCAGGCGTTCCAGTACACGCTCAACGTCAACGGCCGGCTCGACGACACCAGCCAGTTCGAGAACATCATCGTCAAGTCGGGCACCAGCGGCGACGTCACGCGCGTGCGCGACGTCGGCTGGGTCGAGCTCGGCGCGCAGACCTACAGCCAGATCTTCTCGCTCAACAAGCAACCGGCCGTCGGCATCGGCGTGTTCCAGTCGCCCGGCGCCAACGCGCTCCAGGTCGAGCAGGCCGTCGAGAAGAAGATGGCGGAGCTCGCCAAGCGGTTCCCGGAAGGCATCAAATACGACACGCCGTTCGACACCACCAAGTTCGTCGAAGCCTCGGTGCACGAGGTCTACATGACGCTGATCGAAGCCGGCCTTTTGGTGCTGGTCGTGATCCTGGTGTTCCTGCAGGACTGGCGCGCGATGCTGGTGCCGGCAACCACCGTGCCGGTGACCATCATCGGCGCCTTCGCAGCGATGGCGGCGCTCGGCTTCACCATCAACATGTCGACGCTGTTCGCGATCGTGCTCGCGATCGGCATCGTGGTCGACGACGCCATCGTCGTGGTCGAAGGCGCCGCCCACAACATCGAGCAGGGGCTGAACGGCCACGACGCCGCGATCAAGGCGATGGACCAGCTGTTCGCGCCGATCGTCGGCATCACCCTGGTGCTGATCTCGGTGTTCTTGCCGGCCTCGTTCCTCGCCGGCCTCACCGGGCGCATCTATTCACAATTCGCGCTGGTGATCGCGGCGACCGCGCTTTTGTCCGCCATCAACGCGGCGACATTGAAGCCGACGCAATGCGCGCTGTGGCTGCGGCCGGCGGTGCCGCCGGAGCAGCGCAATTTCTTCTATCGCGGCTTCAACGCGGTCTATGACCGCGTCGAGCGCGGCTACACGCGGCTGATCACCTTCCTGTGCAGGCACGCGACGGTCTCGGTCGCGTTCGCGCTGCTGGTCATCGGAGCCAGCGGCTACGGCTTGTCGCGGGTGCCGACCGGCTTTCTGCCGATCGAGGACCAGGGCTATCTGATCGCCGCCGTGCAACTGCCCGACGGCGCCGCGCTGGAGCGGACGCAAGCCGTGCTCGACAGAGCGAGCGAGATCATCAAGGACACCCCTGGAGTCCAGCAGGTCATCACCATCGCCGGCATCTCCGCGCTCGACAACAGCGCCAGCCTTGCCAATGCCGGCGTCGCCTACATCATCCTGAAGGACTGGGAGGCGCGCAAAGGCCCAGGCGAGGATCTGCGCTCGCTGGTGTACGGACTGAACGACAAGCTCGCGACCATCATGGAAGCGCGCACGCTGGTGCTGCCGCCGCCGCCGATCCAGGGCATCGGCAACGCCGCCGGCTTCTCGATGCAGGTCGAGCTGCGCGACGGCAACAGCGACTTCGCCAAGCTGCAGGCGATCACCGGGGCGATGGTCAGCAACGGCCAGAGCCAGAGCGCGCTGCAGCGCGTGCAGTCCTCGTTCCGCTCCTCGGTGCCGCAATTCAACATCGAGATCGACCGCGTCAAGACCCAGACGCTGCACGTCACCACCGATCAGGTCTTCTCGGCGCTGTCGACCTATCTCGGCTCGTCCTTTGTCAACCAGTTCAACAAGTTCGGCCGTGTGTTCCAGGTCTACACCCAGGCCGATCCCGCCTTCCGCGTCACCGAGCGCGACATCGCCAACATGCAGGTGCGCAACTCGAACGGCGACATGATCCCGATCGGCACTATCGCCAAGATCACGCCCGCCACCGGCCCGTCGCTGATCAGCCTCTATAACCTCTATCCATCGTCCACCGTGATCGGCCTGCCGGCGCAGGGCTACTCCTCCGGCCAGTCGTTGAAGCTGATGGAAGAGATCGCGGAGAAGACGCTGCCGCCCGGCACCGGCTATGAATGGACCGCGATGTCCTATCAGGAGAAGGCGGTCTCGAACCAGATCTACTGGGTGTTCGGCCTCGCCATGCTGCTGGTCTATCTCGTGCTCGCCGGCCAATACGAGAGCTGGTACGCGCCGATCTCGGTGATCCTCGCGGTGCCACTGTCGCTGCTCGGGCCGATGCTGATCCTCTCTGCGCTCAAGATCGACAACAACCTCTATTGCCAGATCGGCCTGATCCTCTTGATCGCGCTGTCGGCCAAGAACGCGATCCTGATCGTCGAGGTCGGGCTCGAGCTGCACGGCCGCGACGGCAAGCCGGTGCTGGAGGCCGCGATCGAAGCGGCGCGCGCCCGCTTCCGCCCGATCCTGATGACCTCGTTCGCCTTCATCCTCGGCGTGGTGCCCCTGGTGCTCGCGACCGGCGCCGGCGCCAGCGCACGCAAATCGATCGGCATCACCGTGTTCTCGGGCATGCTGGCCTCGACCTGCCTCGCGGTGCTGTTCGTGCCTGCTTTCTTCGTGGTGGTGCAGCGGTTCGAGAACTGGCGGGCGTCGAAGAAGGCACCGAAGGTGGAGAAAGTGGCGGAGGTGAAGCCTTAAGAGCCGTTGAGTCGGATCGGCCGTGCCGCGTGCTCGGTGTAACCTCTCCCGCTTGCGGGAGAGGTCGGGCGTAGCGCCGGGTGAGGGCTCTCTCCTCGTCGGGAGTGTCCCAATGAGGAGAAAGCCCTCTACCCTGCCCTCCCCCGCTTGCGGGAGAGGGAGCGCACCGCCCAGGCGGAAATAGCTTGCCCCTCAAGCCTTCTCCGCCGGCACCTGCCGGGCCTCGCCGCTCGACACCAGCAGCACCGAGACCTTCGACTGCCTGAGCACGGCGTCGGCGACGCCGCCGAAGGAGAGATGATCGGCCTGGATGCGGTCGACGCCCATGACGACGAGATCGACGTCGGTGGTGTCGATCTCGCGCAGGATCGCGGCCTCCGGCGCCCGGTTCACCCGCAGCGTGCTGGTGATGTCGACGTCGTAGCGGGCGGCGAGATCGCTGGCGTCCTTGAGGATGCTCGCCTCGTGGCTGAGGCCGCGGGAGGCGCCGCGCTGCGCGCCCTTGTCGCGCGTCGTCGCGACATAGATCACCCGAAGCGAGCCTGATCCGGCCTGCGCCAGCGCGACCGCGACCTCGGCGCCGCGCTTGGAGACGCCGCTGCCGGAAACCGGAACGAGGATGTTGAGCCCTTCGGGCATCGGCTGCTTCAGATGCTTGCCCTTGGCCGCGGCGATCGCGAGCGGTCCTTCGAACGTCGCTGCGATGTCCTCGATCTTGCGGTCGAAGCGATCCTTGGTCGCAGCGACCTTGTCGATACCGACGACGAGCAGGTCAAAACCCTTGCGCGCCTCGTCGGCAATGGTCTCACAGAGCTCCGCACGCCGCGCGCGGGTGACGACATCGACGCTGCCGGCCCCGCCGTCGCCATGCGCGGACACCGCCTCGGCCGCCTTCTTCACCACGGCTTCGTGGCTCTCCTCCTCGTCGCGGCCCTTCTCCTGCTCCTCAGGCCGCTTGCCGATGTGGAGAACGGTGATCGGCAGGCCGCGCATGCCGACGACCAGGCCCGCGATGTGGGCGGCAAAGGTGGCGTTGACGCTCTCGTCCACCGCCAGCAACGGGCGCTCGAGATTGGCGAGGAAGCCGCGCTTGTCGAATTCCTCCCGCTCCAGCCGTTCCCTCTCCTCCTCCTTCATCGGCAGCCTTGCCAACGCCGCGCGCAGCATCGGCGGCATCGCCATCGTGGTCACGATCGCCATGGTCACGATCATCGTGAACAGGTTCTGGCTGAGCACGCCGATGGAGAGGCCAATGGTGGCGATGATGACCTCGGTCGAGCCGCGGGCATTCATGCCGCTCGCGAGCGCCAGCGACTCCCGATTGTTCAGGCCGCCCAATGTGCCGCCGACGAAGGCGCCGCCGAATTTGCCGACGCTGGCGATCACGACCAGCAGGCCGGTGAGCATCAGGAGGTTGGGATCGCGCAGCACCGAGAGATCGGCGGCAAGGCCTGCCAGGCCGAAGAACACCGGCATGAAGAAGCTGGAGATCAACCCGCGCAGGCGCTCGTCGATCTGCCGCGTTAGGATCGGGGATTCCCCGACCAGGATGCCGGCGACGAAGGCCCCGAGCACGGTGTGAACGCCGATCAGGTGCGTGATCATCGCCATGACGCTCATCAACAGCAGGATCACCGTGATGACCGCCGCCGCGCTGACGAGATTGTCGTTGGCCCAGCGGATCAGCTGGAACACCAGGCGGCGGCCGATGGTGAAGCTGACGGCGAGGAAGGCGAGCGTTCCCAGCACGGCCTTCGCCACCGAGGCGATATCCAGCGTGCCGTGCGAAGCCAGGCTGAAGATGACGGCGATGATGATCCAGCCGATGGTGTCGTCGATGACAGCGGTCGCGACGATGATCTGGCCGACGTTGCGCCGCATGAAGTTCATCTCGCGCACGACCACCGCGACGATCTTCACCGAGGAGATCGACAGCGCCGTGCCCATGAACAGCGAAGCCACCAGGCGCTGCTGCGGATTGGGCAGCAGCGCGTCCGGCAGGAACTCGCCGAGCGCAAAGCCGCAGGCAAAGGGCACGAGGATGCCGGCGATCGAGATCGCGATCGCGGCCCTGCCGACCTTCCGGACCAGCTTGAGGTCGGTCTCCATGCCGGTGAGCAGCAGCAGGAGCAGGATGCCCACTTGCGCGATGCCGTCGATCATCGCCTTCTGCTCGGGTGTCCTCGGGAAGATCGCGTGCTGGGCCTCCGGCCAGATCCAGCCGAACAGCGACGGCCCGAGAATGATGCCGGCGAGCAATTCGCCCATCACCGAGGGCTGGCCGATCCGCTGCATGATCTCGCCGAGGCCCCGGCCGACTGCGATCAACAGCACGATCTGCGCCACCAGCAGGAATTCGGACGGGCCGGCCGACGTGCCGCCCGCGGCACCGGCCGCAGCGGGGGTGAAGACAAGCGCCGCGGAGACAAGGCCAACCGGTCGGAGCAGGCTCCATCGCATGCAGGTGATTTTCCCCCTTCGTCCGCCCAGGCGGGATGCCTGTGGCGACCGGGAGTAGAACCCGCGGGAGGTGGAGCGGGTTCCCGCCGTCCGCGGCAAGGTTGGGCGCCGAAAGCCAAAAGGCGAAAACAACCCCATGCGCAGTAGAGATGGCGTTGGCAAAGCTTGAAAAATTTCGGCATCGCCGAAATGACTTGCGCCGTCGGGCAAAACACCGGCAGAATGACATCGTGGTTGGTGTGCCC
Source organism: Bradyrhizobium sp. 141 (assembly GCF_023074055.1). GTDB lineage: Bacteria > Pseudomonadota > Alphaproteobacteria > Rhizobiales > Xanthobacteraceae > Bradyrhizobium. Next base: position 405,035 of record NZ_JADPKR010000082.1, on the reverse strand, counting down.
AGCGTGCCGCCTCACCCGTCCTTGCGAGCGTAGCGACTTGTCCGCCGAAGCCTTGGCGAAGGCGGAAGCAATCCAGAGTCCTTCCGCGGACGTAGCCTGGATTGCTTCGTCGCAAGAGCTCCTCGCAATGACGGGGGAGAGAATTGCGGCCTCACGCCCGGCTCGTGCCCCGGACGCAGCGCAGCGCCACTTCGGCGGTGCGCTGCAGAGCCGGGGCCCATTCGACACGGGAATTCGCGGCTTCTGGGTCCCGGCTCTGCGCTCCGCTCAGGACAACGCTACCCGTTGCGCAGAGCTGCGCTTGTCCGGGACACGAGGTCCTTCACACCGCCTGCGGCGTCCTGATCTCGCGCGGCAGGATGATCGCGGCCGCGATGGCGAGCAGGCAGAGCGCGGCGAAGGCGTGCAGCATGGTGACGAAGCCGCCCTGCTCGTAGAGCCAGGCGACCAGGCCGACCGAGGCGCCGGCCGCGGTGAAGCCGATGAAATAGCGCACCGCGTAGGCGCGCGAGCGCCATTCCTCGCTGGTGTATTTGCCGACCATGGCGTCGTTCACCGTGACCTGCCCGAACGCGCCCATGACGATGCCGATCGAAACCAGGATCAGCGGCAGATTGTTCAGGGTCGCGGCCAGATACAGGAACGGCGCCAGCATGAAGGATAGCGGCAGCGCCACCGTCTTCAGCGAGTAACGGTCGAGCAGCCGGCCGATCGTGTACTGGGTCATCGCGCCGAACACGTAGACGCAGGCCGCGATGACGCCGAGCAGCGCCGGACTCTTCGTCAAATCCGCGAGCCGCTCCGCAAACAGTTTTGGCAGCGCCACCGTGACGGCGTTGAACGTGGTCGAGATCGCGATCACGACGATCAGCAGCGACAGCACCACGCGCCACATGTCCTGCTTGGCGACGCGTGCCTGCGCCGCCGCCTGCTTGGCGCCCTTGCGGTCCTCATGCACGACCATCGTCGCAAACGCGATGCCGATCAGGATCGTGACCACGCCGGGAACGATGAAGGCAAAGCGCCAGCCGAGATATTGGCCGATCACGCCGGTCACCAGCGCCGAGGAGGCGACACCGAGATTGCCCCAGACCCCGTTGATCCCCATCTCGCGGCCGAGCCGGTCGGCATAGGACACGATCATCGCGGTGCCGACGGGATGATAAATCGAGGCAAAGACGCCGATCGCCAGCAGCGCGGCACCGAGCTGCGCCGGGGTCTGCACGAAACCGACCGCGATCATGGAGGCGCCGATGCCGACGAAGAAGATCAGCATCATGTGGCGGCGGCTCCAGCGGTCTCCCAGCCAGCCGGTGAGCAGCGAACCCGCGCCGAAGGCGACGAAGCCCGGTGTGGCGTAAGGCAAAAGTTCCGAATAGGCCATGCCGAGCGCCGGCCCCATGATGATGACGGCCGCGGCGAAGATCAGCATCGAATAATGGTCGATGAAATGGCCTGCGTTGACGAAACTGATCACCCGGCTGGGGCTGTTCATTTCCCGAATCCTCTCCTGCTGCGAAATGAGTTATATGTCCTCCCCATGACGGGATGCTGCCAATGACTGTCTTGGAAACGCCAATCCTCCGGGAGGTCCGGAGCAACCACCGCTCGCCCGCCGGCGTTCACCTGGTCGCGCGCGACTATCCGAGAGGTTTGCGGATCGATCCGCATTTGCACCGTGAGGCGCAGCTGATCTATGCCGCGAAGGGAACGATGCAGGTGACGACGCCCGGGGGGCGCTGGCTGGTGCCGCCGGACCGGGCCGTGTGGGTCCCGGCCGGGCTCGAGCACGCCATCGACCTGCTCGCCGACATCGAGATGCGGACGCTGTATTTCGACCTGTCCTGGCTGAAGCGCGAGCAGCGCCATGAGGGACTGACCAAGGAATTCGTGGTGCGGGTCTCGCCGTTGCTCAACCAGGCGATCCTTGCGCTGTTCGACGCGCGCAACACGGAGGAGCGCACCGAGCTGCTGGTTCGGCTCGTGATGCTGGAATTGCACCAGGCCGAGGATCCCGCGACCTTCGTGCCGCTGCCGCGCGAGGTGCGCTGCCGCCGTGCCGCGATGATCGTGCTCGACGACCCCACCGGTCTGCACGACATCGACACGCTCGCGCGCGAGGTGGGAACCTCGGCACGCACGCTGTCGCGGCTGTTCTCGACGGAGACGCAATTGAGCTTCAAGAGCTGGTGCCAGCGCGCCCGCATCGCCGCCGCAATCCAGCGCCTGTCGACGGATGCAAGCGTGTCGGTGAAGCAACTCGCAACGCAGCTCGGCTATGCCAGCGTGCCGGCGTTTTCGGCGGCGTTCCGCCAGGTGACGGGACGGACGCCGACGGAGTTTGTGGGGAAGTAGACTGCCGGCATTCATAAGAGGTCGTCATGCCCGGGCTTGTCCCGGGCATCCACGTTCTTCGTGCCGCGTGGCGAGGCGTGGATGGCCGGGACAAGCCCGGCCATGACGATGTGGAAATTGGAATGCCTCAAACTGCCATATGCGATGCTCGCCTCTTCCGACATGCCAGCATTCTTCAAAGGCACCCCCCAGCTAAAGTTGCCGCATTCCCCTGCTTGATTGTGATCGGCTTCCACCCAAATCCCGTGTAAGCTTCCCGCAACGCACAAACCTGACACGAAAGCCCAGATGGCCAACGCGTTCTTCTCCGACCTGCTCGCCACCATCTCCGAGCGCGGCCGCACGCTGCTTCGTCGGGGAGACTCCGCTGACACCAGACGGGATGCCGATGGGCTGATCGAGCTCTGCGATGCGCTGCTGTCGGGACGGGGCGAAGCCTCCGGCACCGCCATGGCGCGTGAGGTGCTCGACATCTACCGGGAGCTGGATGCGGCGGGACGCCGCGCCTTCTTTGACGGACTGGTGCGCGATTTCGGCCCCGATCGGGAGCGCCTGTCCAAGGCGATCGAGAAATGGCGCGCCGAGCCGAGCGACGAGGACGCAAGCTCCTTGCACTTCGCCTCGGAGCCGCGGCGGCAGGAGCTGATCCGCCGGCTCAACCGCGCGCCCGGCGGCACCGGCGATCTCGTCAACATGCGCGCCGATCTGCTCGGCATGATGAACGGACACACCGATCTCGCCGCGCTCGATCGCGACGTCTCGCATCTTCTCTCTTCGTGGTTCAACAGGGGGTTTCTCGTGCTGCGCAGGATCGACTGGTCGACCCCGGCCAACATCCTCGAAAAGATCATTCGTTATGAGGCCGTGCACGAGATCAGCGATTGGGACGACCTGCGCCGGCGCATCGATCCGGTCGACCGCCGCTGCTACGCCTTCTTCCATCCCGCGATGGTCGACGAGCCCCTGATCTTCGTCGAGGTGGCGTTGACCGAGACCATCCCCGGCGCGATCGCGCCGCTGCTTGCGGTCGACCGCCAGCATCTGCCGATCGACCGAGCGCGCACCGCCGTGTTCTATTCGATCTCCAACACCCAGCGCGGCTTAGGGGGCATCTCCTTCGGCAGCTTCCTGATCAAGCAGGTGGTCGAGGAGCTGCGCCGCGAGACGCCCAAGCTCGACAGCTTCGTGACTCTGTCACCGGTGCCCGGCTTCATGCCATGGGTGAAGCAGGACAAGGACCTGCCGTTGTCGGACGAGGACCGCGAGGCGCTGAAGCGCCTCGACGATCCCAAATGGTTCGAGAGCCCCGAGACGACGGCGCTGCTCCGCAGTGTGCTGGAGCCGTTAGCTGCGCACTACTTCCTCAAGGCGCGCACGCCGAAGGGCAAGCTGATCGATTCCGTCGCCCGCTTCCATCTCGGCAACGGCGCGCGGCTCGAGCGCATCAACTGGCTCGGGGACCTCTCGCCGAAGGGGTTGCGGGAATCGGCCGGCGTGATGGTCAATTACCTCTACCGCCTCGACGACATCGAGAAGAACCACGAAGCGTATGCCAATGACGGCGAGGTCGTGGCCTCCAGCGCGGTGAAGAAGCTGCTGAAGGGCGAAGGGCGACGGCTGCTGGATATGCGGTTGTCGTAGCGAGCGCTCACTCCCCGCCGTCATTGCGAGGAGCAAAGCGACGAAGCAATCCAGACTGCCGCTGCGGCAAGATTCTGGATTGCTTCGCTGCGCTCGCAATGACGGAGAATGTGGAGCGGCCGTCGCGCTCTAATTGCCCTCAGCCGCCCTACTCCGCCAGCGCCTTCATTTCCTTGTAGAGATCGGACTTGCCCTCGAAGCCGATGCCTACAAGCTCGGGCATGGTGATGTGGCCGTTCTCGACGCGCACGCCGTCGGGGAAGCCGCCGTAGGGCTGGAACAGGTCGGGGTAGCTTTCGTTGCCGCCAAGGCCGAGGCCGGCCGCGATGTTGAGCGACATCTGGTGGCCGCCATGCGGGATGCAGCGGCTGGGGGACCAGCCGTGGGTCTTCAGCACCTCCAGCGTGCGCTGGTATTCGCACAGGCCGTAGGACAGCGCGCAGTCGAATTGCAGCCAGTCGCGATCGGGGCGCATGCCGCCGTAGCGGATCAAATTGCGGGCGTCCTGGTGGCTGAACAGGTTTTCGCCTGTCGCCATCGGGCCCGGATAGAATTCGGCCAGCGCGGCCTGCAGCGCGTAGTCGAGGGGATCGCCGACCTCCTCGTACCAGAACAGTGGATAATCGCGCAGCATCTTGGCGTAGGCGATGCCGGTCTCCAGATTGAAGCGGCCGTTGGCATCGACGGCGAGCTGCGCGTCCTTGCCGATCTCCTTCAGCACCGCCTCGATGCGGGTGCGATCCTCATCAATCGGCGCGCCGCCGATCTTCATCTTCACGACGTTGTAGCCGCGGTCGAGATAACCGCGCATCTCGCCGCGCAGCATCGAGAGATCCTTGCCGGGATAGTAATAGCCGCCGGCGGCGTAGACGAAGACGCGCGGATTGGCATTGACGCCATGACGTTCGGCCAGCAGGCGGAACAGCGGCTTGCCCGCGATCTTCGCCACCGCATCCCACACCGCCATGTCGATGGTGCCGACCGCGACCGAGCGCTCGCCATGGCCGCCCGGCTTCTCGTTGGTCATCATCGCGGCCCAGACCTTGTCGGGGTCGAGATTGTCGCCGGAAGCGTTCAGCAGCGACTTCGGATCGGCCTCCAGAATGCGCGAGGCGAAGCGCTCGCGGATCAACCCGCCCTGCCCGTAACGGCCGTTGGAATTGAAGCCGTAGCCGACGACGCGCCTGCCGTCGCGAACGACGTCGGTGACGATGGCGACGAGGCTGGTCGTCATCTTCGTGAAGTCGATATAGGCGTTGCGGATCGGCGAGGAGATCGGTTTGGTGATCTCTCGGACGTCGACGATGCGGACGGACATGGGGGTGGCTTTCTCGCGGGCTCTCTCGTCTCGTCATGGCCGGGCTTGACCCGGCCGTCCACGTCTTTGCCGCTCAGAGAACGTGGATGCCCGGGACAAGCCCGGGCATGACGGCTCACGCTATTTCTTGTCTCGAAAATACGGCTCGACCGGCCCGTGCACCTTGATGGTCAGCGGGTTGCCGTGGCGGTCCTTGGCGTTCCCTGCGGTGACGCGGACCCAGCCTTCACTGATGCAGTATTCCTCGACATTGGTCTTCTCGACGCCCTTGAAGCGGATGCCGACGTCGCGCGACAGGATGTCCGCGTTGTAATAGGGGCTGTTCGGATCGACCGACAGGCGGTCCGGAAATTCGTCGCTCATGATTGTCTCGCTCACAACAGGGTCTCGATTTGATTGCGCAATCCTTCGGGCCGCGCGGTCGGCGCGTAGCGCGCGATCACCTTGCCGGCACGGTCCACCAGGAATTTGGTGAAATTCCATTTGATGGAGGCGCCGAGAAGTCCGGATTGCTGGCGTTTCAGGTACTCGTACAGAGGGTGCGCATTTGCGCCGTTGACGTCGATCTTCTCGAACAGGGGAAAGGTGACGTCGTAATTGGTCGAGCAGAACGCCTGGATCTCGTTCGCCTGCCCCGGTTCCTGCGCGCCGAACTGGTTGCAGGGAAAGCCGAGCACGGAGAAGCCGCGCGGCGACAGATCGCGATAGAGATCCTCAAGGCCCCGATATTGCGGCGTGAAGCCGCATTTGCTCGCGGTGTTGACGATCAGCAGGACCTGCCCTTCGAAGCGGCTCATGGCGATCTCGTCGCCGGCAAGCGAGTTGGCCTTGAAGTCGTAGATCGCGGTCATCGCTAGCTCACGGGGTCGATCGGCGACGGCGGCACGCCGCCCGCCTCGATCGCTTCGCCTGCGAGGAGACACAGATCCTCGCGATAGCGGCCGGAGACGATGTGCACGCCGACGGGCGCCTTGCCGACCAGATCGGTGGACACCACGAGGCCGGGCAATCCCATGAAGGGAATTGCGATCTGCGGCAGCTGCGCTTCCCAGACCCGCTTGAAGGAGTCCTCGTCCTTGCGGTCGAGATGATCGGGGAACGGCAACTCGCCGGAGACCGGCGTCAACAACACGGCATATTTTTCGAAGAACAGCATCCACTCACGCGTGAGCGTGGCGCGTCGGGTCAACGCCTTCGCGTAGTTCGCCTGGTCCATCGGCGTGACCCTGCTGCGGTTGCCGCGCAGGCAGGCCAGCGCGCCGGGATCGCCCTCACGCTCGGCCGCCTCCAGCTGCGCCTCATAGCCGTCGCCGAGCCAGAGCTTGATCTGCCACTCCACCGCTTCGCGCATCGGCGGCGTGTCCTCGATCACGTCGACAGTCCAGCCCGCGCGCTCCAGCCGCTTGCCGGCATCGCTCACCGCCGCCTTCACCTCCGGCGTGGTGGCAAGCCCGCCCGGATTGAGGCAGAGCGCGGCGCGCTTGTCCCGTGCGGGGCCTTGCAGCGGCACCGGCACGAACCAGGGGTCGCGGATGTCGCGGGCCGACATGGCTTCGAGCGAAATCCTGATGTCGTTGACCGTGCGCGCCAGCGGACCCGAGACCGCCATGATCTGCGGCCCGATCGGGCGCTCCGGCAGCGCCGGGTTGAAGGCGGGGATGCGGCCGAGGGTCGGGCGCAGGCCATGCACGCCGCAGGCATAAGCGGGATAGCGGATCGAGCCGGCGATGTCGGTGCCGTGGGCGATGTGGCCGATGCCGGCCGCGACCGCCGAGCCCGCGCCGCCGGAGGAACCGCCCGGCGTCAGCGCGGCGTCGCGGGGATTCTTGGTGTCGCCATGGATCAGATTGGTGGTGAACCAGCGATAGGAGAAGGCCGGGCAATTGGTGCGGCCGAGCAGAATGGCGCCGGCCTTGCGGAAATTGGCGACGACCGGATTGTCCTCGCGTGCGATCACATCGCGCTGGAGCTTCAGGCCGTTGGTGGTGGCAAAGCCCTCCTGGTCGACATTGGCCTTGATGGTGACGGGCACGCCGGCGAGCACGCCGGGGTCCTCGCCCCTCGCGATGGCGGCATCGACGGCATCGGCCTGCTTGAGCACGTCGTCCGGGCGGTGATCGATCACCGCGTTGAGCTGGGGATTGACGGCATCGAGGCGGGCGAGACCGGCCTTGGCGGCCTCCCTGGCGGAGACCTTTCTGGACTTGACGAGGGTGGCGAGGTCGGCAGCCGACAGGCGCCAGAGATCTTGCATGGCTTGCTCCGTATGACCGGCGTCTTTTAGCGCCGGGAACGCGGCAAAGCCATGCGGATTTCGCAGGGGCGAAGGGCCCGAATTGCCCGATTCCCCGTCATTGCGAGGAGCCCTTTGCGACGAAGCAATCCAGACTGCCTCCGGGGGGGCACTCTGGATTGCTTCGCTATGCAAGGACGGGGGGAGAGCTGGGCCTAATGCCGCGTCGCCGACGGATCCGGGATGTCCAGCAGGGCCTCGGTGAAGGGGAACTCCAGCACGATGTCGCCTTCGACGTCGGTGACCTCGATCACGGCGTCCAGCAGGGCCCGCTGGGCGCCCTCGGACTTCACCACCTCCAGGATCATCTGGCGGGCGACCTCCCAGGCGCGGTCGGGGTTGCGCAGATCCTCGCCTTCGGGATCCACGATCAGTTCGTCGCCGATGCGGGTGTTGAAGAAATATTTGGGCATCACGAAGATCCAGTTTGGGTCGCCTGTACCGAATTGAAGGCTGCACTGCACTCACAACTGCTTTATCAGGACAGGGTTCGCGACCGAATGCGCCGGACGCAAGGCAGCGCCTCAGAAGTGGTGTTCCTGAGGCACTTTTCGCGCCGCAACATGGCCTTTCTCGGGAAAATTTCACTGGCGAAGTTTTCGGCGCGCACTAACTTAACGGCCGGGCGGATACGTCCGATTTCGCGAAAATGGAGTGCCAATATGGCCTGGAAAGCCCCGAAGATCGTCGAAGTGCCCTGCGGCATGGAAATCAACATGTATGTGAGCGCCACCCGCAAGTAAGCGGTTGGTGAGTTTGCGTTCTGTGCAGGTGGATCTTTCGGCCCACGTTCTTTCGGTCACAATCAGTTTCCGGAAGACAAAAACTGTGTCGGCCTGAGATCCACCTGGCGACGTTGCCTCCAGGAGACGGATCATGCTTCGCGTCGTCGTCCTGGGCGCCGCAGCCGGTGGCGGAGTGCCGCAATGGAATTGCGGCTGCGAGGGTTGCCGGGCGGCCCGTGAAAACGGCCCAGAGCTTCAGAGAACCCAAGCCTCGGTCGCCTTCAGCGGCGACGACGAGCATTGGTTCCTGATCAATGCCTCCCCCGATTTGCGCCAGCAATTGAATGCCACGCCGCAACTGCACCCCAAGACCGGGGCGCTGCGCCATACGCCGATTGCGGGCGTGATCCTGACCAACAGCGAAGTGGACGCGGTGGCGGGCCTGCTGTCGATGCGCGAGAGCTCGCCGTTCACGATCTATGCGCACGAGAAGGTGCTGGCGATCCTTGCCAGCAACAGCATCTTCAACGTGCTGAACGAGAAGCACGTGCGGCGCCAGCCGATGGCTATCGGCGAGCCATTCGAGCCGCGCCTCACCGACGGCGCGCGCTCGGGCCTGGAGGTGCTGCCCTTCGCAGTCTCAGGCAAGTCCGCCTGGTATCTGGAAGGCAAGGCGCATCCCGGCGGGGAGAGCGGCGACGGCGATACGCTGGGGCTGAAGATCACCGACAAGGCGACCGGCAAGTGCTTCTACTTCATCGCAGCCTGCGCCGAGGTCACCGATGCGCTCAAGGCCGAGATCGACGGCGCCGCGCTGGTGTTTTTCGACGGCACGGTCTGGCAGGACGACGAGATGATCAGGGCCGGGCTCGGCCACAAGACCGGCAAGAGCATGGGCCATGTCGCCATGTCCGGCGAGGCCGGCGCCATCGCACGGCTGGCCGACCTCACACTCGACAGGAAGGTCTTTCTGCATATCAATAACTCGAACCCGGCGCTGCTGCCTGCCTCCCCGGAGCGCAAGGCCACGGAGGCGGCAGGCTGGCAGATACCGGCCGACGGAACGGAGATCGTGCTGTGAATGCGGCGTCAATGACTGGAATAACTGCGCTCTCGATCGGCAAGGACATCCGGCTTACCAGCGCCGATGAGCTCGAGGCGACGCTGCGCCATATCGGAGCGACGCGCTATCACAGCCTGCATCCGTTTCATAAGCTGCTGCACGGCGGCAAGCTTAACAAGGGCCAGGTGCAGGCCTGGGCGCTGAACCGCTATTATTACCAGAGCACGATTCCAATCAAGGACGCGGTGGTGATCTCGCGCTTCCGCGACCGCGCTACCCGCCTGGAATGGCGCCACCGCATCGAGGACCACGACGGCGATGTCGGCTCCGAAGGCGGCATCGAGCGCTGGCTGAAGCTGACCGAAGGCCTCGGTCTCGACACGGCCTATGTGGAATCGACGGAAGGCATTTTGCCGGCGACGCGCTTCGCGGTGGAGGCCTATGTCCACTATTGTCGCGAGAAGAGCCCGCTGGAGGCGATCGCCTCCTCGCTCACCGAATTGTTCGCGCCGAACCTGCACGAAGAGCGCATCGCCGGCATGCTGGAGCACTATGACTTCGTCAACCCCGACATCATGAGCTATTTCAAGCGCCGCCTGGCCCAGGCGCCGCGCGATGCCGGCTTTGCGCTCGACTATGTCAAGGCGCACGCCACGACGCCGGAGCAGCGCGCGCAGGTGTGCAACGCGCTGATCTTCAAGACCAACGTCTTGTGGGTGCAGCTCGATGCGCTCCAGCACGCCTATGTCGAGGGCCACATTCCGCCGGGCGCGTTCGTGCCCAAAGCGAGCTGAGGGAACAGCGATGGCCGGGCCGCGCAATATCAGCGTCAGCGAGGCAAGCCGCCCGGTGCTGCCGCGGCATGCCAAGCTGAAATATGACGAGACGCGACAAGTCTGGGTGATCCTGGCGCCGGAGCGGGTGCTGGCGCCCGACGAGATCGCGGTCGAGGTCTTGCAACTCTGCGACGGCAAGCGCAGTGTCGGCGACGTGTCTGATCAGCTCGCGGCGAAATACGCAGCGCCGCGCGAGGCGATCCTGGCCGACGTCATCGTCATGCTGCAGGACCTCGCCGACAAGGGCTTCCTCACCGAGATCAGGGAGAAGACGTCATGAGCGACGTGACCATCCCACCCAGCGACAGCCTCGCGGTGCTGGAGAAGCAGCGCTCGACGGCGGAGACCTTCGGCATTCCGCTCGCGGTGCTGCTCGAGATCACCCATCGCTGCCCGCTGCAATGCCCCTATTGCTCCAATCCCGTCGAGCTTGACCGCTCCGGCAAAGAGTTGACGACGGAAGAGTGGAAGAAGGTGCTGAGCGAGCTTGCCGAGATCGGCGTGCTCCAGGTGCATTTCTCCGGCGGCGAGCCGACGGCGCGCAAAGACTTGGTCGAACTGGTCAAGCATGCCAGCGACGTCGGGCTCTACACCAACCTCATCACCTCCGCGGTGCTGCTGACGCGCGAGCGGCTGAGCGAGCTCGCGGATGCCGGGCTGTGCCATGTGCAGATCAGCTTCCAGGGCGTCGAGGAAGGCCTCGCCGATCGAGTCGCCGGCTACAGGAACGGCCATCGCAAGAAGCTTGAAGTCGCGAAATGGACGCGCGAGCTCGATTTGCCGCTGACCGTGAACGCGGTGATGCATCGGCAGAATTTGCACCAGCTTCCTGACATCATCCAGATGTCTGTCGATCTCGACGCCGACCGGCTCGAGGTCGCCAATGTCCAGTACTATGGCTGGGCGCTGAAGAACCGCGCCGCGCTGATGCCGACGGTGGCGCAGCTGGATGAGTGCACTGAAATCGTCGAGGAGGCGCGCGAGCGGCTCAAGGGCCGGCTGACGATCGATTACGTCGTTCCCGACTATTACGCGCTGCGGCCGAAGAAATGCATGGGCGGCTGGGGCCGGCAGTTCTTCAACATCTCGCCCGCGGGCAAGGTGCTGCCCTGTCACGCCGCCGAGAGCATCACCGGGCTCGAGTTCGAGTCGGTGCGCTCCAACCATTCGATCGCCTGGATCTGGCAGAACTCCGAGGCCTTCAACCGCTATCGCGGCACCGGCTGGATGAAGGAGCCGTGCAAGACTTGCGAATTCCGCGAGATCGATTTCGGTGGCTGCCGCTGCCAGGCCTTTGCGCTGACCGGCGATGCCGCTAATACCGATCCGGCCTGCGCGCTGTCGCCGCTGCACGAGACCATCTTCAAGCAGGCCGAGCGCGAGGCCGAGGGCGAGACCAGCCGATTCCTCTATCGCAACTTCGCCGGCGGCACCCTGGAATCCGAGAATGGGACCTGACGCCGACGCGGCCGCATCCGCCAGGCGTGCCGATCCCTTTGCGCCGCTGACCTCCGACATGCTCGACGTCGGTGACGGCCATGAGATCTATGTCGAGAGCGTCGGCCGCAGCGACGGTATCCCCGCGATCTATCTGCACGGCGGGCCCGGCTCAGGCTGCCAGCCCGACCATCGCCGGCTTTTTGATCCCGAGCGTATGCATGCGGTGCTGTTCGACCAGCGCGGCTGCGGCCGCAGCCGTCCCAAGGCATCGCGCGAGCACAACACCACGGCGCACCTGATGGCGGACATGGAGAAGATCCGCGAGAAATTCGGCATCACACGCTGGATGGTGGTCGGAGGCTCCTGGGGCGCGACGCTGGCGCTGGCGTACGCGCAGGCGCATCCCGAGCGCGTGTCCGGCATTGCGCTGCGCGCGACGTTTCTCGGCACGCGGACGGAGGTCGAGACGGCGTTCACCTCGCGCCTGCCGCAATTCTATCCCGCGCTCTATGAGGATTTTCTGAGTGTGCTGCCAAGGGAAGAGCAAGCGCGGCCGGTGGACGCCTATTGGCGCCGCATCCTCGATGCCGATCCTGCCGTTCACGGACCGGCGGCACGTGCCTGGCACGACACCGAGCGCGCCTTGTCCGAGCACAAGCCCGCCAAGACGCGGCTCGACCTGGCCTCGTTGAACGTCTGGCGCACGCTGCCGGCGACGCCGTTCATGGAGGCGCATTACTTCATCAACAACTCCTTCATGAGCGAAGAGCAGCTGTTGCGGAACGCGGGCCGGCTCACAGGCATTCCCGGCATCATCATCCAGGGCCGCTACGATCTGCTGTGTCCTCCTGAGACATCGCAGGCACTAACGAAAGTATGGCCCGGTTCCGAGCTTCGCGTCGTGGAAGGAGCCGGGCATTCGCTCTATGATGCCGGCGTGAGGGATGCGGTGATGAAGTCGATCGCCGACCTCGCATCGAAGATCGGGCGATGAGAGGACAAGAAGAATGCCGCTCGCCGGGAAAGGCATGCTGCTGACGTCGATGAATGTCGATGCAGCCGATGAGGCCGATTTCAACCGCTGGTACGATCGCGAGCATCTGGAAGAGCGGGTCGCGATCGACGGATTCCTCGAAGCACGGCGCTATGTCGCGCATGCCGCCAACCCCAAATATCTCTCGCTGTACTCGACCGCGACACTCGACGTGCTCGACAGTCCCGCCTACCGGGCGCGGCTCGCCAATCAGACCGACTGGTCGCGGCGCAGCATGGCGCGCTTCAAGGACATGCTGCGCGTCGTCGCGCGCATTACCATCAGCAACGGTACCGGGCGCGGGGCTGCGCTCGGCGTGGTGCGGCTGCGGCCGACGCCGGACAATGCCGCGTCCTGGCGTGATGCATTGCAAGACAAGCTCAGGCCCGAAGGGCGCGACGGCATCATCTCGATGCATCTGCTCGAAAGCGAGCCGGAATTGTCGGGCGCAACGGCGGGCATTCCGGCGGTGCGCAATGAAGGCGCCCGCGACTGGTTCGTGCTGATCGACGGCACGCATGTCGGCGCGGTCTCGGCCGTGATTGCCGAACGCTTCACCGGCCCTGCCGCGACGCCCTTCCCGCTCCCCGTCTCGGTCGGCACTTACAGCCTGATGTGGGATCTGGCGAAGAGCGACATCGCGCGCGGCTGACGCGCTCACACGCATTGCAACATGCTGCACCGCACGCACATCGTCCGCGCCGTTAATGCTGTGCGCGCTTGGCTCCTATGAAACAGGGGAAGCGCGCAAATTTGCCGTTGTACTTCGGAAGGGTTCTAATAAGCTAACCCAATGACGTCATTCAGAAACCAGATCGACGCGCGTTAAGCGTTCGCCAAGCTCAGAAGAGGCCGCCGGGTCTTTGAGCCTGCGCGGACAGGGTAGGAATGAAACCGACCGATATTGCGGCCCCCGACTACTTTCACAAAGTGGTCGATTGCCAATGGGCCTGTCCTGCGCACACCCCGGTTCCCGAATACATCCGACTGATCGCACAAGGCCGCTATAGCGACGCCTACATGATCAATTGGAAATCGAACGTGTTTCCCGGAATTCTGGGACGCACCTGCGATCGTCCCTGCGAGCCGGCTTGCCGCCGCGGACGCGTCGAGGAAACGCCGGTCGCGATCTGCCGGCTCAAGCGCGTGGCCGCCGATTTCAAGGACGACATCAAGCAGCGCCTGCCGCGCCCCGCAGCGAAGAACGGCAAGCGCGTCGCCTTCGTCGGCGGCGGCCCGGCCTCGCTGACGGTGGCGCGCGATCTCGCGCCGCTCGGCTATCACTGCACCGTGTTCGACGGCGATCCGGAAGCCGGCGGCATGATGCGCACGCAGATCCCGAAATTCCGCCTGCCGAATTCCGTCATTGACGAGGAGACCGGCTACATCCTGGGTCTCGGCGTCGAGTTCAAAGGCGGCCACCGCATCGAGAGCATGAAGGCGCTGCTCGGGGAGAAGTACGACGCGATCTTCGTCGGCTCCGGCGCGCCGCGCGGCCGCGAGCTCGACATTCCCGGCCGGAAAGAGGCAGCCGCCAACATCCATATCGGCATCGACTGGCTGTCCTCGGTCTCCTTTGGCCACATCGACAAGATCGGCAAGCGCGTGATCGTGCTCGGCGGCGGCAACACCGCGATGGATTGCTGCCGCACCGCGCGCCGCCTCGGCGGCGAGAGTGTCAAGGTTGTCGTCCGCTCCGGCTTCGAGGAGATGAAGGCCTCGCCTTGGGAGAAGGAAGACGCGCTCCATGAGGATATTCCGATCCTCAATTACATGGTTCCGGTGGCTTTCAAGCATGTCGCCGGCAAGCTGATCGGCGTCACCTTCCAGAAGGTGAAAGCCGAGTACGACGCCAAGGGCCGGCGCAACCTCGTGCCGTCGGGCGAGCCGGATGAGACCATCGCCTGCGACGACGTGCTGGTCGCGGTCGGCCAGGAAAACGCCTTTCCCTGGATCGAACAGGATTGCGGCATCGAGTTCGACAAATGGCACATGCCCAAGGTCGATCCGAAAACCTTCGTCTCGACCAATCCAAAGGTGTTCTTCGGCGGCGACGCCGCGTTCGGGCCGAAGAACATCATCTGGGCGGTGGCGCAGGGCCATGACGCCGCGCTGTCGATCCACAAGATGCTCTCGGGCGAGGACATTACCGAGCGCCCGCTGCCGGACGTGCAGGTCTCATCGCAGAAGATGGGCATCCATGAGTGGAGCTATGACAACGACATCTCCATCGACAAGCGTTACAAGGTGCCGCATCGCGACAAGGTCGTCGCGCTGAAGGACATCCGCGCCGAGGTCGAGCTCGGCTACGACGTCAAGCTGGCCTTGGGCGAAGCCGAGCGCTGCCTGAACTGCGACGTGCAGACGGTGTTCTCGACCTCGCTCTGCATCGAATGCGATGCCTGCGTGGACATCTGCCCAATGGATTGCATCACCTTCACCGGTAACGGCGAGGAAAGCGATCTGCGCCAGCGCCTGAAGGCGCCCTCGCCGCATCCGGACCAGGATCTCTACGTCTCCTCGGATCTCAAGACCGGGCGCGTCATGGTGAAGGACGAGGACGTCTGCCTGCATTGTGGGCTGTGCGCCGAGCGTTGTCCCACCGGCGCCTGGGACATGCAGAAATATTTCATCGAGATGACCCACGCAGGTTCGACATGCCCGACAAGAAGCCGATCAGCAGCGTAAACGACTTCGTCGTCCGCTTCGCCAACGTTAACGGCTCGGGTTCGGCCAGCGCCAACGAGATGTTCGCGCGCGCGATCCTGCGTCACGGCGTGCCGGTGTCCCCGCGCAACATCTTCCCCTCCAACATCCAGGGCCTGCCGACCTGGTACGAGGTGCGGGTCACCGAAGACGGCCATCTCGGCGCCCGGGGCGGCGTCGACATGATGGTCGCCATGAACCCGCAGACCTGGGACAAGGACGTCGCCGGCATCGAGCCAGGCGGCTATTTGTTCTACGATTCCACCAAGCCGATGCCGTCGACCAAATTCCGCGACGACATCACCGTGATCGGCGTCCCCTTAACCGCCATCACCAACTCGACCTACACCGATCCGCGCCAGCGCCAGCTGTTCAAGAACATCATCTATCTCGGCGCGCTATCGGCGCTGCTCGACATGGATCCGAAGCTGATCGAGCAACTGATCGGCGAGCAATACAAGGGCAAGGAGAAACTGCTCTCCTCCAACGTCCATGCGCTGCATCTCGGCCGCGACTGGGCGCTGCAGAACCTGAAGTGCCCGACCGGGCTTCGGGTGAAGAAGTCCGACAAAGTCGGCGACCGCATCTTCATCGAGGGCAACAGCGCCGCCGCGCTCGGCGCGGTCTATGGCGGCGCCACCGTCTGCGCCTGGTATCCGATCACACCGTCCTCATCCGTGGCGGAGGCCTTCACCGCGCATTGCAAGAAGTACCGACACGATCCCGAGACGGGCAAAGCCAAATACGCCATCGTGCAGGGCGAGGATGAGCTGGCCTCCATCGGCATCGTGATCGGCGCGTCCTGGAACGGCGCCCGCGCCTTCACCGCGACCTCCGGTCCCGGCATCTCCTTGATGACCGAGTTCATCGGCCTCTCGTACTTTGCCGAGATCCCGGCCGTGATCATGAACATCCAGCGCGCCGGCCCCTCCACGGGCATGCCGACCCGCACCCAGCAATGCGACATCATCGCCTGCGCCTATGCTTCGCACGGCGACACCAAGCATGTGCTGCTGTTCCCCGAAGATCCCGCGGAGGCCTTCGAATTCGCGGCCGCCGCGTTCGATCTCGCCGAGCGGCTCCAGACCACGATCTTCCTGATGCTCGACCTCGACATCGGCATGAACCACCGGCTCTGTCGCCCGCTGAAATGGGACGACGCCAAGCAATATGACCGCGGCAAGGTGATGACCACGGAGATGCTGGATGAGGGCCGCGACTTCGGCCGCTATCTCGACGTCGACGGTGACGGCATTCCCTACCGCACCTATCCCGGCACGCATCCGACCAAGGGCTCCTATTTTACCCGCGGCACCTCACGCGACCGCTATGCGCGCTATTCCGAGGAAGGCTCGGTCTACGCCGACAACATGCAGCGCCTGATGCGTAAATTCGAGACCGCACAGGACCTGGTGCCGCGGCCGCTGCAGGCTAATGCGGAGCGACCGACCAAATATGGCGTGATCTATTTCGGGTCCACCTCGCCGGCGATGGACGAGGCGATTGGCCTGCTGGAAGCGCGCGGGCACCAGCTCGACCGCCTGCGCATCCGCGCCTTCCCGTTCCATTCGAGCGTGGCGAGCTTCCTCGCCGAGCACGACTTCGTCTACGTGGTCGAACAGAACCGCGACAGCCAGCTCCGCCAGCTCATCGTCAACGAGAACG
This sequence comes from Bradyrhizobium sp. 141, assembly GCF_023074055.1. Taxonomy (GTDB): domain Bacteria; phylum Pseudomonadota; class Alphaproteobacteria; order Rhizobiales; family Xanthobacteraceae; genus Bradyrhizobium. The sequence goes on along the minus strand of NZ_JADPKR010000082.1, from coordinate 387,960 downwards.
GCATCGACCCGGTGCGGCTGGTGCCGATCGTGCACTATGACGGCTCGCCGATCACCGCCCGTTTCATCGCGAAAGCCATTGGCGACCACCAGGATCACCTCAAGGTGACCCCGCTCCGCAAGGCCGTGTCATGATCCACGTTTCGCTCTCTCCGTCGTCATGCCCGCGCTTGTCGCGGGCATCCACGCCTTTCTTCCCGGCCACGACGTGGATGGCCGGGACAAGCCCGGCCATGACGGGCTTGGGATCGCAGGTGATCTGATGACCTACATTGCAAAGCCGAAATTCCATCATCCGAGCCTGAAGAAGAACGAGCTCGGCTACACCCACCGCGACTACGAGGGCAAGATCTCGACGCTGTGCGCCGGCTGCGGCCACGATTCGATCACGGCCTCGATCATCGAGGCCTGCTACGAGCTCTCGATCGAGCCGCACCGGGTAGCGAAGATCTCCGGCATCGGCTGCTCGTCGAAGACGCCGGACTATTTCCTCGGCAATTCGCACGGCTTCAACTCCGTGCACGGCCGCATGCCCAGCGTGCTGACCGGCGCCAATCTCGCCAACCGCGATTTGATCTATCTCGGCGTTTCCGGCGACGGCGATTCCGCCTCGATCGGCTTCGGCCAGTTCGCGCATTCGATCCGGCGCGGCGTCAACATGACCTATATCGTCGAGAACAACGGCGTATACGGCCTGACCAAGGGCCAGTTCTCGGCGACCGCCGACCGCGGCTCGAAATCCAAGAAGGGCGTCACCAACACCGACAACGCCATCGACCTCGTCGCGATCGCGCTGCAACTCGGCGCCACCTTCGTCGCGCGCTCGTTCTCCGGCGACAAGACCCAGCTGGTGCCGCTGATTGCGGCCGCGATCCGCCACAAGGGCGCGTCCTTCATCGACGTCATCAGTCCCTGCATCGCCTTCAACAACCATGCCGGCTCGACCAAGAGTTTTGATTATGTCCGCGAGCACAACGACGCGGTGAACCGGCTCGACGTGCTGGTCGGGCGAGATCCGATCGCCGTCGACTATGCGCCGGGCACGGTGCAAATGGTCGAGCAGCATGACGGCAGCAAGATCGCCCTGCGCAAGATCGACGCGGACTACGATCCGCATGACCGGTTAGGGGCCCAGACCTTCCTCGCAAGGCACGCCGCCAAGGGTCAGATCGTCACCGGCCTGCTCTATGTCGACCCGGACGCGGAAGATTTGCACGAGCATCTCAACACGGTCGAGACGCCACTGAACACGCTGGAGGCGGACACGCTCTGCCCGGGCTCGGCAGTGCTGGACAAGATCAACGCCAGCCTGCGCTGATCGTTTACTTCCGCGCCGAAGCCGGCGGCCTGACGCGTATCGTGATCTTCTCCGACACGACAGGCGGCTCGAACGGATAATGCTTCGCATCGCCCAGCACAAGCTGGAGCGTGTGCGTGCCGGGCGGAAGCTCGAGGAGGGTTTCAGTCTGCCCCGCCCCAAAATGCAGGTGCGACTTGTCCTGCGGGATCGGCTCCTTGGAATCGATGGGCTCTTTGACGTCGACCAAGAGATGGTGATGACCGGCATTCTGGTACTCGTCGCCGGCATGCGTCACGCCCATGTTGCGCAAGCCGAACCGGACCCAGAATCCACCGCGAACTTTCTGCCCGTCATGCGGCGTGATGAAATAGAGCTTCGCGTCCTTGGGCGCGGTCTTGCCTTGCGAGTTGGCCGCGCCCGAATGCAATGCAATTGCGGCCGCCAGCGCGACACACGAAATGATCCTCATCAATTATACTCCAGCACCTAAGGACCGAGCGCGACACGGAATCCATGCGTGGGGTAACGGACGTTGGTGTCGTAGCCGTCGCGATTGGACGGCCGCACGTATCTCGAATCGTTCTTCCAGGAACCGGAGCGGAGGACGTGCGAGGCGCAGTCGCTGCCGCTCCACGCCGAGCCGTCGCCCGGCGCTCCCTGATAGCTCCTGTGCCAGCAGTCCTGGACCCACTGATCGACACTGCCGCCCATGTCATAGAGGCCGAACGGATTGGGCTTGAAGCTGCCGACCTTGGCCGGCTGCTCGGCCGCAAGATCACCGCAATCCTTGCAGCCGGCCATGCCCGGCTGGAGCTTGTCGCCCCACCAATATTTGCTCTGCGTTCCGCCGCGCGCCGCATATTCCCATTCGGCTTCGCTGGGGAGCCGGTAGGGCTTCTTCGTCGCCTGCGCGAGCCAGGCGGCATATTGCTGCGCGTCGGTCCAGCTCACATTGCTGACCGGGGCATCGTCCTTGCCGGTGGCGGTGAAGCCGCATGCCTTGGCGGCGGCGCATTCGTTCCACTCCTGCACCGTCACCGGATATTTGCCGATCGAGAACGGCTTGATCGCGACCTGGTGAACGGGACGTTCGGTCGGATCATCATTGCTTCCCATCGCAAAGCTGCCGCCGCGAATGGCGATCATCTCGGGTTCGCGGACCGCCATCGCTGACGGGCTGGGCGTCGGAGATGGTGAGGGCGATGGCGTCGTTGTGGGCAACGGCGAAGCCGCGGGTGCGGCTTGTGGCGCCGGTACTGCCGGGCTCGGTAACGACGGAACGGATGGCGGCGTCGGCGAAGCTGACGGCGCCGCGATCGGAGGAGCGGCAGCCTGTTGCCCCACCTTGCTGCGGTGCTGCACCAGCACGTACCAAAGCACGTAGCCCGCAATCACCAGCAATGCCGTGATCAGAAGAAGGAGCAGGACACGCTCGCGCCGGCTTCGCGTCCTGCCGACCGCATCCGCGTCTGGCAGCACGCGATAGACGCGCACAGGATCGGTGATGTTCTTGACCTTGCGGTCCCCGAGCGACTCATAGCCGCATACCACCTTGTGCTTGATCTGCTCGTAGATCGCGCCTGAGATGAAGACCTGACCAGGCTCTGCGATGCCTTCGATGCGCGTGGCGATATTGACGCCGTCGCCGTAGATGTCGTCCGGCTCGACGATGACATCGCCGAGATTGACGCCGATCCGGTATTCGAGCCGCGAATGCTTCGGAAGCGAGGCGTTGCGGCCGATGAGGTTCTGCTGGATGACGATGCTGCAGCGAACGGCCTCGACGGGACTGTCGAAGATCGCGATGAAACCATCGCCCGTCGTCTTCACCAGCGCCCCATGGTGCTCGACGATGCTTGGCTGAATGAGATCCCGCTCGATCCGCTTGACGCGGACATGCGTGCCTTCCTCGTCAGCCTGCATCATGCGGCTGTAGGAAGCGATGTCACCGACAATGATGGCTGCGAGGCGGCGAGGCATTGGGCCGTGTGGAGGCGGCTCATCCTGATTTCCGGATCTGAAGTTGCGAATTTCGCCCATTGCAGGGGACTCCACAAACTTACAAGGCAGCCCCAGCCTACGACTGCCAAAGGCGGCCGTCTGTGAAGGCTATCACATTGACGAACCGAGACAATGTCAGAGCAACGGGAGGGCGTCGGGTTCCGAGGAATGAAGGCGCTCCTCCGCTTGAACCTTCTTGATCCCCTCTGTGACTAAGGCTCGGCCTGAAAACAACTGGCCCGAGTCGGCATCGCGATGGCGGCTGGAGCGACTTGGGACGGTTGAACGCGGGGCACCGCGCCTGCGTCTAACAGACAGCAGTTCTGTCCTGCTGCGATAGAAATCGCCACGCGCTCGAGGCCGTCATGAAGCACTCCATCTTTGCTGCCTTCATTTTGGCTGCGCTGACCAGCGCCGCCGTGGCCGAGGAAGGCGATGACATTCGTGAGGCCAGCAAGGCCGAAGCCGAAACCTTCAATACGCGCATGTATGCGGGCGCGCCCGGCGACAAGGCCTACGCTTGCTTCGTCCGCCGATACGATGCCGATCATTTGGCGCGGCACCCCAAGCAGAAGGTCGCCGCGATGAAGCTGCTGATCTCCGCGGAGGTCGACAAGGAGGACAAGGAGCTGCACAACTCCTTCCGTCTCGGCTTCAGGTACCGTCACCGCAACGGCGATTTCGACTCCAGCGGCTCGTGTAACCACGCCGTGTTCACCAGGAACGGCAGCGAGGTTCGTCTCGGCTGCGGCGTCGACTGCGAGGGCGGCGGCATCGGCGTTGCGCTGTCGAAGGACGACAAGTCGGCGATCGTGCGGCTCGAACGGGTGCGAGTCTGGCAGAACAACAAGCCGGACGACGATGCCGAGCAATCGCTGGTGGCCGGCGCCGATGACAAGATCTTTCGCCTCGATCGCACCGACAATAGCGAATGCGCCTCGCTCGTGACCGACCGCAAGGAACTCGCAGCGCTGCGCCACAAATGATATTTGTCCGGCGAACTGGGATCAGTCGAGGGAGGTCGCCATGAATCGCCGGAACATCTTGTGGAGCGCCGTTTCGGCTTTGGGCGCAGCGTTTGGCGCCTCGCGTGCACGAGCCGCCACCGAAGCCAGCGCGGGCAACAAGCTGAAGGTCGTCTATCACCTCAGCGATGCCGAGAAGGTCAATTTCGTGCTCGGCAACCTTCAGAACCACATCGACGGCGTCGGCGGCCCCGAGCACGTCACGCTCGCGCTGGTGATCCACGGTCCCGCGTTGAAGGCATTCCACGGGGCGCAGGCCAACCCCGATGTCAGCAAGCGGGTCGGCGAATTCTCCAAGGACGGCGTCGAGCTCGCCGCCTGCGGCAACACGATGAAGGCGCAGAGCGTCACGCTGACGGATCTGTTGCCGGGCTTTGTTAGTGCTGAGAAAGGCGGCGTGGTCCGCCTGGCCGAGCTGCAGTCGCAGGGGTATTTGTATCTGCGGCCTTAGCAGCCGGGACATCCGTGCGCTCCCTCGCCCGCTGCGGGGAGGGTTGGAGGAAGGGTGAATGAACGACGAAGACTCCCCCAGAGGAGAAAACCCTCACCCGGCGCTCCGCGCCGACCTCTCCCGCAAGCGGGAGAGGTAAGAGGAGCCCGCGGATAGGCTTTCGGTTCGTAGCTCCCAACGCCGCGATGTCGCTTGACTCACCCATAACTCCGCGGTTATGAGTTAATCCATAACTTCCTGGTTATGGATCTCCATGTCCCCCGCCCCCGACCTTCTGTTCAGGACGCTCGCCGACCCGACAAGGCGGGCGATCTTCGAGCGGCTGTGCCGCGAGGGCGAGCAGACGGTCGGGGCACTGACGGCGCTATCGGGCGTTTCGCAACCGGCGGTCTCGAAGCATCTCGGCGCGCTGAAGCAGGCCGGCCTCGTACGTGACCGCCATGAAGGACGGCAGACCCATTACAGCGCGCTGCCCGGCGCGCTCGATCCGCTGATCGACTGGACCAGCCAGATGGCCGGGTTCTGGCAGAGGCGGCTCGACGCGCTCGACGATCTCCTGAAGAGGATGGACCAATGACTGAAGCCTCCAGCCAGACGCGCTCCGTGGTCGTCGAGCGCGAATTTGCCTTTCCGCCCGAGCGGCTCTGGCGCGCGCTGACGCAGCCGCACCTGATCGAGGAATGGCTGATGAAGAACGACTTCAAGCCTTCAGTCGGTCATCGTTTCAATCTGCGCGGCGAATGGGGCGGCGTGCTGGACTGCGAGGTGCTCACCATCGAGCCGCAGAAGAGCCTCGCCTACACCTGGAATTTCTCGCATGAGGATTCCGCCTTCGACCTCAAGAGTGTCGTGACCTTCACGCTCACGCCGACGAGCGCGGGCACGCATTTGCGCGTCGAGCAGGCGGGCTTCGGCCCGACGCAGAAGCAGGCCTACGGCGGCGCGCATGCCGGCTGGAAGCAGTTCTTCAACAAGCTGGACGAAGTGCTGGCGCGGGCCGACTAGCTCCGCCAACGTCCATTCCGATCAATCTCAAAGGAGGTCTCTCGTGAGCACGCATATGTGGGTTCGGCAGATTCATCGCTGGCTGTCGATGGCTTTCACGCTCGCGGTCATCGCCAACATCGTGGCGATGACCATGCAGGTCCAGGCCATGTGGATCGGCTTCCTGGCGCTGGTGCCGTTCATTCCGTTGCTGGCGACGGGGCTCTATCTGTTCGCGCTGCCCTATCTCGGCCGGCGTGGCGGCGCGCGCAGTGAGGCAAGCTCGTGAAGAAGGCGGTGGCGAAGAAGAGCAGCGCGAAGGACGCGGATGGGCCATCGCCCTCCAAAATGATCGACGGCAGGGTCAAGGAGCTCGGCGATTGGCGCGGCGAGATGCTGGGGCGGATTCGCGGCCTGATCAAGCAGGCCGATCCTGATGTCGTCGAGGAGTGGAAATGGCGCGGTGTTCCCGTATGGGAGCATGACGGCATCATCTGCACGGGCGAGACCTACAAGGCGGTGGTGAAGATGACCTTCGCCAAGGGCGCGGCGCTGGAGGATCCGGCCGGTCTGTTCAATTCCAGCCTCGACGGCAATGTGCGCCGCGCGATCGATATTCGCGAAGGCGACAAGATCGACGAGAAGGCGCTGAAGGCGCTGATCCGCGCCGCGGTGGCGTTGAATGTGAGTAAGGCGAAGAAGAAGCCGGCGAAGAAGCGGCCGGCCTAGAGAAATCTTTGTGCAGCCTCGAACGCCTTCCTTCTCCCCTTGTGGGAGAAGGTGGCGCGAAGCGCCGGATGAGGGGTCTCCATCGACAAGGCACGGTGCGGAGAGATACCCCTCACCCAAATGAGCTTGTATCTGCCGGCGTCGCTGCCCTCTCCCACAAGGGGCGAGGGCACATCAACGCGCATCTGTGTGTGTGTGGCAGATCGCCTCACGCCACCGCCGCGGGGATCGGGCGCGGGCTCACGACATATTCGCGCATGACCTTGTCGTTGGCATCGACCTCAATCAGCGAGACGTCGTAGGTCCAGAGATCGGCCAGATGCTGCAGCACCCGCTTGGCATCGGTCTCGTTGAGCTGCGAGCCCTTGATGACGTGATGATGCAGGATCAGGCGGCGGTCGCCGGAGAGATCGACGTCGACCACCTCGATATTGGCGTCGATGAAGCCGACATCGTGCTGCCGCGCCAGCTCGCGGCGAACGCGGCGGAAGCCGCGCTCGTCATGGATGGCATCGACCCGGATACCGGCGCGTTCCTCGGGATCATCATGCAGGTGGAACATGCGGAAGTGCCGCATCAGCTTCGGGCTCAGGAACTGCGCGATGAAGCTTTCGTCGCGATAGTTGGCCCAGACGTCGCGCAGCACGCCCATCACGTCGTTCTTGCCGGCGATGTCGGGGAACCATTCGCGGTCCTCGTCTTCCGGCCGGGTGACGATGCGCTCGATGTCCTGCATCACGGCAAAGCCGAGCGCATAGGGATTGAAGCCGGAGAAGCGCTGATCGTCGAATTCGGGCTGGAACACCACGTTGGTGTGTGATCCCAGGAATTCGAGGAAGTTGCCGTCGGTGATGCGGCCCTGCTGATGCAGCTTGGTCATGATGCGATAGTGGACGTAGGTCGCCGTCCCCTCGTTCATCACCTTGGTCTGGCTCTGCGGATAGAAATATTGCGCGATGTGGCGGACGATGCGGAGCAGCTCGCGCTGCCACGGCGCCAGGCGCGGCGCGCTCTTCTCCAGGAAGTAGAGCAGGTTTTCCTGCGGCAGGCCGAGCAGCTTGCGGCGGCGCTCGATGCTGAGCGCGGTCCGGCTCTTGGCTGCGCCCTTGGGCACCGTGCGCCAGAGGTCGTTGAAGACCTCCTCCTCGTGCTGACGGCGGCGGCCGGCCCGCTTCTCCTCGGCGCGCAGATCAAGCTTCTTCTTGCCGGGATAGCGGTCGATGCCGTGCGACATCAGCGCGTGCGCGGCATCGAGCGTACGCTCGACCTCGACGCGGCCGTAGCGATCCTCGCACTGCATGACATACGTCTTGGCGAAGTCGAGATAATCCAGGATGCCGTCGGCGTCGGTCCACTGTTTGAACAGATAGTTGTTCTTGAAGAAGTGGTTGTGGCCAAAGGCGGCGTGGGCGATCACCAGCGTCTGCATCGTCGCCGTGTTCTCCTCCATCAGATAGGAGATGCAAGGCGAGGAGTTGATCACGATCTCATAGGCGAGCCCCATCAGGCCCTTGCGATAGGACGCCTCGTGGTACGCAAAATGCTTGCCGAACGACCAGTGCTTGTAGAACAGCGGCATGCCGACCGACGAATACGCATCCAGCATCTGCTCGGCGGTGATGACCTCGATCTGGTTCGGATAGACGTCGAGCCCGAGATCTTTCAGCGCCACCTCCTCGCAGGCATCGGTGATGCGCTGCAGGGTGTGGAAATCCCAATCCGCGCCTTCGAACAATCGTTCCGTCATGGAGCGGCCTTCTCCTGGGCAGTATCGCGACGCTGGAACAAATCGTGGAACACCGGAAAGATCTCGCTGCGTTCCGAGACCTTGCGCATCGAGAGCGGTGCGCCGCTGTTGCGCAGGCGCTCATAGAGGGTCCAGAGCGAGGAGTCGGACAGATCGAAGGCGCTGCCGCCTGATTCCCCGACCTCGAGATAGGCAAAGAACTGGCAGACCGGCAGGATCTTGTCGGTCAGCAGCATGCCCGTGAGCTCGCCGTCGGAATAGGAATTGTCGCCGTCGGAGGCTTGCGCGGCATAGATGTTCCAGTCCGACGGGTTGAAACGCTCGCGCACGATCTCGTGCATCGCCTGCAGCGCGCTGGAGACCAGCGTGCCGCCCGAGGCCGGGCCGTAGAAGAAGGTCTGCTCGTCGACCTCCTCGGCGCGGTCGGTGTGGCGGATGAAGACGATCTCGACATGCTTGTAGCGGCGCTTGAGGAACACGTAGAGCAGCATGTAGAAGCGCTTGGCGAGATCCTTCATGTGCTCGGACATCGAGCCCGACACGTCCATCAGGCAGAACATCACGGCCTGCGCAACGGGCTTGGGCACCGTCTCGAAACGGCGGTAGCGGATGTCGAGCGGATCGATGAAGGGAATGCGCTTGGTTTTCGCTTTCAGCTTTTCGAGCTGGGCGATCAGCTCCAAACGCTCGTCCTCGTCCGTGCATGCGGCGATCGCGGCTTCCAGCTCTTCGATCTCCTCCTTGCGGGGACGCTTGAGCGCGATACGGCGCGCCAGCGCGAGCCGCACCGTTCGGCTGACCGAGATGTTGGCGGGCGAGCCCGACGTGGTGTAGCCGGCGCGCTGGATGCCCTCGCTCTCGGTGTGCGCGATCTTGCGCTTGGCGAGATCCGGCAGCTCGAGATCGTCGAGGAAGAGATCGACGAACTCGTCACGGCTCAGCACAAAGCGGAACGCGTCCTCGCTGTCGCCTTCGCCCGGGCCGGAATCCTTGGCACTGCCCTGGCCGGAGCGCTGGAGATAGTCGCCCTCGATGAACTTCTTGTTGCCGGGCAGCACCATGTCGCGCGTTCCGCCTTCGCGGCGGAAGCGCGGCTCGTGCATGCCGTCGAGGGGAATCGTGACTTCGCCCCCCTCCAGGACGTCCTTGATGTCGCGTTCCTGCGAGGTCTTCTTGACGGCGCCCTGCACCAGGGACTTGGCCCGACGCAAGAACCGCTGGCGGTTCTCAAGACTCTTGCCGCCTGGATTCAGGCGCCTGTCAATAATGTGAATGGGCACTTTACCATTCGCCTCCCACTCCGCCTCAACCGGCCTGCTTCACGCGCATGTACCATTCGACGAGCCGGCGAACCTGACGCTCGGTGTAGCCGCGCTCCACCATGCGTGCGACGAACTCGCCATGCTTCTTCTCCGTCTCGCCGTCCTTCTTCGAGCCGAAGGAGATGACCGGAAGCAGGTCCTCGACCTGGGAGAATATCCTCTTTTCGATCACGTCGCGAATCTTCTCGTAGGAGGTCCAGGTCGGATTCTTGCCGCCGTTCTGGGCCCGCGACCGTAACGAGAATTTGACGACCTCGTTGCGGAAGTCCTTGGGGTTGGCGATGCCCGCCGGCTTCTCGATTTTCGTCAGCTCCTGGTTCAAAAGCTCGCGATCGAGCAGCTGGCCGGTGTCGGGATCCTTGAAGTCCTGATCCTCGATCCAGGCGTCGGCATAGTCGACGTAGCGATCGAACAGGTTTTGGCCGTAATCCGAGTAGGATTCCAGATAGGCCTTCTGGATCTCGTTGCCGATGAACTCGGCATAACGCGGCGCGAGATCCGCCTTGATGAATTCGAGATAGCGCTTCTCGACTTCCTCCGGCAGCTGCTCGCGTTTGATCGACTGCTCCAGCGCGTACATCAGGTGCACGGCGTCGGCGGCGACTTCCTGCGGATCGTGGTTGAAAGTGGCAGCCAGGATCTTGAAGGCGAAGCGCGTGGAGACGCCGTCCATGCCCTCGTCGACGCCGGCGGCGTCACGATATTCCTGGACGCTACGCGCCTTCGGATCGGATTCCTTCAGGCTCTCGCCGTCGTAAACCCGCATCTTGGCGAACACCGTGGAATTCTCGTGCTTGCGCAGGCGAGACATCACCGAGAACCGCGCCAGCGTCTCCAGCGTCGAGGGCGCGCAAGGCGCCGCCGCCAGCTCGGAGCCCTGGATCAGCTTCTCGTAGATCTTCTGCTCCTCCGTGATCCGCAGGCAGTACGGCACCTTGATCACGCAGATGCGGTCGATGAAGGCCTCGTTGTTCTTGTTGGCCTTGAAGCTCGACCACTCCGCTTCGTTGGAATGCGCGAGGATGACGCCGGTGAAGGGAATGGCGCCGATATTCTCGGTGCCAATGTAGTTGCCTTCCTGCGTCGCGGTCAGCAGCGGGTGCAGCATCTTGATCGGCGCCTTGAACATCTCGACGAACTCGAGCACGCCCTGGTTGGCGCGGTTGAGGCCGCCGGAATAGCTGTAGGCGTCGGGATCGTTCTGCGCGTAGGTCTCGAGCTTGCGGATGTCGACCTTGCCGACCAGCGAGGAGATGTCCTGGTTGTTCTCGTCACCGGGCTCGGTCTTGGAGACTGCGATCTGGCGCAGCCGCGACGGCTGAATCTTGGCGACGCGGAATTGCGAGATGTCGCCGCCGAAGGCTTCGAGCCGCTTGTAGCACCACGGGCTCATCAGGCCGGTGAGCCGCCGGCGCGGAATGCCGTACTTCTCCTCCAACATCGGCCCGAGGTTATCCGGATCGAACAAGCTGAGCGGGCTCTCGAACACGGGCGAGAGTTCATCGCCGGCCTTGAGCACGTAGATCGGATGCACTTCCATCAGCGACTTCAGCCGCTCGGCGAGCGAGGATTTGCCGCCGCCGACCGGCCCGAGCAGATAGAGGATCTGCTTGCGCTCCTCCAGACCCTGCGCCGCATGGCGGAAGAAACCAACGATGCGCTCGATGGTTTCTTCCATGCCGTAGAAGCCGGCGAAGGCCGGATAGGTACGGATCGTGCGGTTCAAAAAAATACGGCCAAGGCGTGGGTCCTTGGCCGTGTCAATCGTCTGGGGGTCACCGATCGCTGCTAGCAGTCGTTCGGCCGCGTTCGCGTATTTCATGGGATCGCTTCGACACGATTCCAGATATTCCGCCATCGACATGTCGTGCTGGCTTCTCGCCTCGAACGACCGAGCGAAAGCGTTGAATAGAGAATCGTTGTACATGATCCCTCTCCGCGTGAGTTCCGCTACAAGCTGAAACGAAAGCAGTTACCGGACCGTTCCTCAGGCCGTTTCGAATCAGCGTGAGCACATGACGATCATTGGACACCCGGGTGCCAACACGACGCAACGCACAACGTAGGCAGTCGCTGAGTTACGAACAGGCACCTGCCCGTAATTTGTGCGAATCTCTGTATATATTGGCTCATTTCCAGAAATTGTCACTTGGTCGCAACATCCGGGCGTTACCGGGGATGAGTCCATCCGGCGCTGCAGCATAGCGATCGGCGAGCGGCGATCTTATGACGCTTGTACGGCGAAGCCTTGAGCGCCGCCTTGGGTGCCGCGTTCATCTTCCTGCTGCAATGCGGTGCGCGGATTGCTGGCAGCAATGTGACAGTCGCGACAAGCGCGCAGCAATGTATCAAAATCGGCCGCCAGGCCCTCCGACCGGATGACGATGCGACCGTCCCGCGCGCAATCGGCCAAATTGCGGATGCTGCAGAGCTGGCGCTGCAAGCCCGGCGTCGGCGTCAGCACGATGATGTTGTGGCCGCCGCGCTCTTCAGCCGAAATCTCCGCAATCGAATCCCACGGCAGAAATTCATTGCCGATGCGGAGATCGCGGATGCCGTAGGGGGTGACCACCACCACCGCTCCCCGCTCGGTCGGGAGCATCCAGATCAGACGGATCGTCATCAGGGCGAACACCAGGACGCCGGCAAATCCGACCATCGTGTCGTACTCGCCAAGACCATCCCACCAGTCGAAGGCGAGGCTCGCGCTGAGCAGCGTCATGGCAAAGCCCGCCGCGACCAGCAGTCGCAGCGAGGTCGTGCACGGGCTGATTTCGAGATCGTGGAATGCGTCGACGCATCCGGCCGGCGCGTCCGGCGGCGGACCGTTGGGGACGGCGAAGGCGACACCGTCATTTTGAACGTGCATGCTTTCCCCCAGCATGGGCCATTCGCGGCCGAGCGACGATACACCAGACGGACCGGAATCCGCCGATGGCACTCCACGCAGCCCCTGGCTGACAAAACGAAGCGGCCGACGTTACGCAACGAGACCAGGCCGAACCTTCGGCCAACGACTTTATTACGCAACAAGGGCTACTCCCGCCCGGATCGCCATGATCGCGACGGAGTTACACTGGAGGGTATGACGCCTGTACCCTTGATTGGTTCCCTCCCGGGAGCATGTAAGTTAGAGGATAGCGCGTCAGGACCGGCGCGGAAACCCCTCGCCCGCAGGCTTGGAGATAAATAAGCATCATGAATCCCGTCAAAGAACTGGAAAAGCACGGCCAGGCCGTCTGGCTGGACTTCCTCGCCCGCGGCTTCATCGCCAAGGGCGACCTGAAGCGGCTGATCGACACCGACGGCGTCAAGGGCGTCACCTCCAATCCCTCGATCTTTGAGAAGGCGATCGCCAGCTCGGACGAATACGACGCCCCGATCGGCAAGGCGCTGAAGCGCGGCGACCGGACCGTGGCCGACCTGTTCGAGGCCGTCGCCGTCGAGGACATCCAGAACGCAGCCGACGTGCTGCGCCCGGTCTATGACCGCCTCAAGGGTGGCGACGGCTATGTCAGCCTGGAGGTCTCGCCCTATCTCGCCATGGACACCGCCGGCACAGTCACTGAAGCACGGCGGCTGTGGAAGGACGTTGGCCGCAAGAACCTGATGGTGAAGGTGCCGGCGACGCCCGAGGGCCTGCCGGCGATCGAGACGCTCATCGGCGACGGGATCAGCATCAACATCACGCTGCTGTTCTCCAGAGCGGTCTACCTGGAGGTGGCCGAAGCCTACATCGCCGGTCTCGAAAAATACGTCGCCGGCGGCGGCGACCCCTCGCACGTCGCGAGCGTTGCGAGTTTCTTCGTCAGCCGCATCGACTCGGTGGTCGACAAGCAGCTCGACGAGAAGATCGCCCGCGCCAACGATCCAAGCGAGAAGGAGCGGCTCGCCGCGCTCAAGGGCAAGGTCGCCATCGCCAACGCCAAGGTCGCCTACCAGGACTACAAGCGCCTGTTCTCGGGTCCGCGCTGGGACAAGCTCGCCGCCAAGGGCGCCAAGCCGCAGCGCATGCTGTGGGCCTCGACCGGCACCAAGAACAAGGATTACAGCGACGTCCTCTATGTCGAGGAGCTGATCGGCCCCGACACCATCAACACCGTGCCGCCGGCGACGCTGGACGCGTTCCGCGACCACGGCAAGCCGCGCGACAGCCTTGAGGAGAATGTCGACGACGCGCAGCGCGTACTGGAAGAGCTGGAGCGCTCCGGCGTCTCGCTCGACGCCATCACCGAAGAGCTCGTCAAGGATGGCGTCAAGCAGTTCGCTGATGCCGCCGACAAGCTCTACGGCGCGGTCGCCCACAAGCGCGCCACCGTGCTCGGGCCCGCGATCGACCGCCAGCTTCTCTCGCTCGGCGACGGGCTCGGCAAGGCGGTGGCCAAGAGTACCGAGGAATGGCGCGCATCGGCAAAAATCCGCAGGCTCTGGCAGCGCGACAAGTCGGTTTGGACCGGCGCGGACGAGGACAAATGGCTCGGCTGGCTCGACTGCGCAGCCAAGGCCGACATTGCCGACTATGAGGACTATGCGGGCCGGGTGAAGGGCCAGAAATTCTCCGACGCCGTCGTGCTCGGCATGGGCGGATCGAGCCTCGGCCCGGAGGTGCTGGCCGAGACCTTTGGCAAGAAGCCGGGCTTCCCGAAGCTGCACGTGCTGGATTCCACCGATCCGGCGCAAGTGCGGGCGATGGAGGCCAGGATCGACATCGCCAACACCGTGTTCATCGTGTCGAGCAAGTCCGGCGGCACCACCGAGCCGAACGCGATGAAGGACTATTTCCATGAGCAGGTTGCCAAGGCAGTCGGGCCGAAGGTGAGGACCGGCCACCGCTTCATCGCGGTGACCGATCCGGGCTCGTCGCTGGAGAAGGCGGCCAAGAGCCTCAACTACGCCCGCATCTTCCATGGCGAGCCCTCGATCGGCGGACGCTACTCCGTGCTCTCGCCGTTCGGCCTGGTACCGGCAGCGACCGCCGGCATCGACGTCAAGACCTTCGTCAAGCATGCGCTGGCGATGGCCCGCTCCTGCGGACCGGACGTGCCGCCCAGTGAAAATCCGGGCGTGCAGCTCGGCCTCGCCATCGGCCACGCCGGCCTTGAAGGCCGCGACAAGGTGACGATCCTGTCCTCGAAGAAGATCGCCGATTTCGGCGCCTGGGCCGAGCAGCTCATCGCGGAATCGACCGGCAAGGAAGGCAAGGGCCTGATCCCGATCGAGGGCGAGCCGCTGGGCGACCCCTCAGTCTACGGCAACGACCGGTTCTTCATCGACATCCGCATCGAAGGCGAGGCGGACGCTGCCCATGACTCCAAGCTTGCCGCGATCGAAGCGGCCGGCCACCCCGTGGTGCGCATCGTCATGAAGTCGATCGACCATCTCGGCCAGGAGTTCTTCCGCTTCGAGATGGCAACCGCGGTGGCGGGCTCGATCCTCGGCATCAACCCGTTCGACCAGCCGGACGTAGAAGAAGCCAAGATCAAGACCCGCGAGCTCACCGCGTCGTTCGAGAAGACCGGCGCACTGCCGGCCGAGGAGCCGGTGGTCAGCACGGACGAAGCCGATCTCTATACCGACGAGGCCAACGCAACGGCGCTGCGCGCCGCCGGCGCCAATGGCGATCTCACCTCCTGGCTGAAGGCGCATCTCTCCCGCTCGGGCGACGGCGACTATGTCGCCCTGCTCGGCTATATCGCACGTGACAAGATCACGATCGATGCCCTCCAGGCCATGCGGTTAGAGGTGCGCGAGAAGCGTCAGGTCGCGACCTGCGCCGAATTCGGACCTCGCTTCCTGCACTCGACCGGGCAGGCCTACAAGGGCGGGCCCGACAGCGGCGTGTTCCTCCAGATCACGGCTGACGATGCCAAGGATCTTCCGGTGCCTGGCCAAAAGGCGAGCTTCGGTGTGATCAAGGCGGCGCAGGCGCGCGGCGATTTCGACGTGCTCACCGAGCGCGGCCGGCGCGCGCTGCGCGTCCATCTCAAGGGTGGGCTCAAGAAGGGTCTTGCGGCCCTCAATGCGGCGCTTAACGACGCACTGAACTAAGGAAGATTGCAAATGCAACTCGGCATGATCGGCCTCGGCCGGATGGGCGGCAACATCGTTCGCCGCCTGATGCGCCAGGGACATTCGACCGTGGTCTATGACAAGGACGCCAAGGCCGTCGCTGGCCTTGCCGCCGACGGCGCAGTAGGCTCGGCGACGCTCGAGGAATTCATCTCGAAACTCGAACGTCCCCGCACCGCCTGGGTGATGCTGCCTGCGGGGCACATCACCGAGACGACGATCGACACGATTGCGGGCGTGATGCAGGACGGCGACGTCATCATCGACGGCGGCAACACCTTCTGGCAGGACGACGTTCGCCGCGGCAAGGCACTGAAGGCGCGCGGCATCCACTATGTCGACGTCGGCACCTCCGGCGGAGTCTGGGGCCTCGATCGCGGCTATTGCATGATGATCGGCGGCGAGAAGCAGGTCGTCGACCGGCTCGATCCGATCTTCGCCGCACTCGCGCCCGGCGCCGGCGACATTCCGCGCACGGAGGGACGCGAGGGCCGCGATCCCCGCATCGAGCAGGGCTACATCCATGCCGGCCCCGTCGGCGCCGGCCATTTCGTCAAGATGATCCACAACGGCATCGAATACGGCCTGATGCAGGCCTATGCCGAAGGTTTTGACATTCTCAAGAATGCCAACATCGAGGCGCTGCCGGCTGATCACCGCTACGATTTCGAGCTCGCCGACATCGCGGAGGTGTGGCGGCGTGGCTCGGTGATCCCGTCCTGGCTGCTCGACCTCACCTCAACCGCGCTCGCCGACAGCCCGCAGCTGTCGGAATATTCCGGCTTCGTGGAGGATTCCGGCGAGGGGCGCTGGACCGTGAATGCGGCGATCGACGAGGCCGTGCCGGCCGAGGTCCTCACCGCGGCGCTCTACGCACGTTTCCGTTCCCGCAAGGAACACACCTTCGCCGAAAAAATTCTTTCCGCGATGCGCGCGGGGTTCGGCGGCCACAAGGAGCCGAAGCAGCCGGGCGCAGCGAAGCCCAAGTAGGCGTAACAAAACGAAGGCTGACAATTCGTGACAAAAGACCCGCAAGCAAAGCGCAAGCCGGAAAATTGCGCCTTCGTCATCTTTGGCGTGACCGGCGACCTCACCCATCGCCTGGTGATGCCGTCGCTCTACAATCTGGCGGCCGAGAACATGCTGCCGGAGAAATTCTGCGTCGTCGGCGTGGGCCGCAAGGCGCAGTCGGATGGCGAACTGCGCGACAGCCTGATGAAGGGCCTGCGCGAGTTCGCCACCCGCCCCGTCGACGACGTCGTCGCGAAACAGCTCCTGCAATGCGTGACCTTCGTCGAGGCCGATCCGAAGGATCCGCCGTCGTTCGATCGCCTGCGAGAGCACCTGGATTCGCTGGAATGCTCAGAAGGGACCGGCGGCAACCGGCTGTTCTACCTCGCCACCCCGCCGGCCGCGTTCGCGCCGACCGCGCGGGAGCTTGGCCGCACCGGCCTGACCAAGGAGAACGGCGCCTGGCGCCGGCTGGTGATCGAAAAGCCGTTCGGCACCGATCTCGCCTCGGCGCGCGCGCTCAACGCCGAGCTTTTGAAGATCATGGAGGAGCACCAGATCTACCGGATCGATCACTATCTCGGCAAGGAGACGGTGCAGAACATCCTGGTGCTGCGCTTTGCCAACGGCATGTTCGAGCCGATCTGGAATCGCAACCATATCGACCACATCCAGATCACGGTCGAGGAGAAGCTCGGCGTCGGCCATCGCGGCGGCTTCTACGATGCCACCGGCGCGCTCCGCGACATGGTGCCGAACCATCTGTTCCAGCTGATGTCGCTGGTCGCGATGGAGCCGCCTGCGCGATTCGATGCGCATTCCGTGCGCTCCGAAAAAGCCGAGGTGCTCACGTCGATCCAGCAGCCGAGTCCGGAGGAAGCACTGAGGAATTCGGTGCGCGCGCAATATCTCGCAGGGCGCAGCGGCGACGACGAGATCCCGGACTATCGCAAGACCGAGGACGTCAAGCCCGGCAGCAGCACCGAGACCTTTGTCGCGCTGAAGCTGATGATCGACAATTGGCGCTGGGCCGGCGTTCCCTTCTATTTGCGCACCGGGAAGGCGCTCGGCCACAAGCGAACCGAGGTCGCGATCAAGTTCAAGCAGGCGCCGCTGTCGATGTTCTCAGGCACGACGGTCGATCGCCTCTCGCAAAATTTCCTCACCATCGGCATCGCGCCGACCGAGACTATCGAGCTCCAGTTCAACGCCAAGATCCCGGGGCCGAGCGTCACCATCGACGGCGTCGAGATGAAGTTCCGCTATGGCGATTATTTCCGCGCCGATCCTTCGACCGGATACGAGACGCTGATCTACGACTGCATGATCGGCGACAACATTCTGTTCCAGCGCGCCGACGGCATCGAGGCCGGATGGCAGGCCGTGCAGCCGTTCCTGGACGCTTGGAAGAGTGCAGGCACCAACGGCATCGAGACCTATGAGGCCGGCAGCGACGGCCCAGCCTGCGCAGACGAGCTGCTCCGACGCGACGGGCGAAGCTGGCGGAAGTTGTCGTGATGGCGGCGGCCGAGCAGCCGAAGCTGATCGTCGCGGCCGACGCCGAAGCCCTGGCGCGCGCCGCGGCCGAACGGGTGATGGCGCGGATCGCCGCCAATCCCGGCCGCATCGCAATCTGCCTGACCGGCGGTTCGAGCCCGAAGAAGCTGTATCGATTGCTCGGCAGCGACGACTGGCGCGGTACGATTCCGTGGGAGCGCGTCCACTGGTTCATCGGCGACGAGCGATTCGTGCCGGAAAGCGATCCCCTCAACAACATGGCGGTCGCGCGCGCGGCCTTCCTCGATCGCAGTGCGCCTTCGGGCCATATCCACCCGATCCCGACCACAGCCGACAATCCCGATCGCAGCGCCGAGGCCTATGCGCGCGAGCTGCAAGCCTTTTACGGGGCCGAAAACCTCGATCCGGCGCGGCCGCTGTTCGACCTGGTCCTGATGGGCGTCGGCCCCGACGGCCACACCGCCTCGCTGTTTCCCGGCTTCCCCGAAATCGAGGAGACCCAACGCTGGGTGGTCGGAGTGCCCAAGGCCAATGTCGCGCCCTTCGTGCCGCGGGTCTCGCTCACCCTGCCCGCTTTGGCCTCCTGCCGCGAAATGCTGTTCGAGATTGCCGGGCATGACAAGCAGGCGATCTTGACGCGCCTCCTCAATGGCGAGACTCTGCCGGCCTTACGCGCGCGCTCGAATGGTGAGACCGTCTGGCTGGTCGATAGGGCCGCGCTTCCGGAGGACATTCGTGGCGGGCGTTGAAGCACCTTGTGCATTGATCGTGATGGGCGTGTCGGGGTCGGGCAAGAGCACGATCGCGGAAGCGCTCGGCCAGCGGCTCGGCTGGCGCTTCGAGGACGGCGACAGCTTCCATCCCGCCAGCAATGTCGAGAAGATGCGGGCGGGCCATCCGCTCACCGACGAGGACCGCTGGCCCTGGCTCAACGCCATCGCCGACGAGATCGCGCGGGTCTGCGGACGCGGCGGGCACATCATCATCGCCTGCTCGGCGCTGAAGCACACCTATCGCGACGTGCTGCTGCGCGGACGCGACGACGTGCGCTTCGTCTTCCTGAAGGGTACGAAAGAGCTGATCGCCGAGCGGCTCGCGCAGCGCAAGGGCCATTTCATGCCGCCCGAGCTGTTGAAGAGTCAGTTCGACACGCTGGAACCGCCGGCGGCGGGCGAGCACGTCATCACCGTTTCGATCGACGAAACCGTGGAGGCGATCGTGGATGGCATCGTGCGGCAACTGAAACTGGGCGGCGCGAAACGCTGAGGCAAGAGGAACGTTAGGTCCTGCCATGACGCAAATCTCACTCGTAGTGTCCGACGTCGACGGCACGCTGCTGACCAAGGACAAGACGCTGACCGAACGCGCGAGGTCCGCGGTGCAGCGGCTGCACAAGGCCGGCATCGGTTTCACCATCACCTCCAGCCGTCCCGCCATCGGCATGCGCTTTTTGATCGAGCCGCTGGCGCTGTGGCTTCCGGTCGGCCCGTTCAACGGCTCCTCGATCGTCGATCCCGAGATGAGGCCGGTCGAGCAGCATCTCATTCCGCCGGGGGCGGCGGAGCGGTCCTTGCAGATCCTCCGCGAATTCGGCGCAGATATCTGGCTGTTCACCACCGACAAATGGCTGATCGACAACCCCAGCGGCAAGTACGTCGCGCATGAGCAGCACACGATCCGCTCCGATCCCACCATCGTGACCGATTTTTCGCCCTACCTTGCCAGCGCCTGCAAGATCGTCGGCGCCAGCGCCGATGCGGCGGGTCTCGCCGCTTGCGAGAAGGCGATGCAGAAAGCGCTCGGCAGCGAAGCCACCGCCGTGCGCTCGCAGACCTATTATCTCGACATCACCCCGCCCGGCTTCAACAAGGGCACGTTCGTCGAGGCGATGGCCAAGCGCCTGGGGATTGCCACCGACGCAGTCGCCACCATCGGCGACATGCAGAACGACCTCGCGATGTTCGCCGTCAGCGGCGTCTCGATCGCCATGGGCAACGCCGCCGACAATGTCAAGGACCAGGCCACCCACGTCACCGCGACCAACGAGCAGGACGGTTTTGCGGAAGCGATGGAGATGATTTTGAAGCGGAATGGGGTGGGCTAGCTAGTCTCGAGCCACTTGGCCTTGGGCAGGTTAATCGAGCCGCGGGCTCTCTGTAACCTCTCCCGCTTGCGGGAGAGGTCGCCGCGTAGCGGCGGGTGAGGGTTCTCTCCTCTTGGGGGTTCTCGCCCAGCGGAGACACCCCCACCCATAGCCGATGCTCCGCATCGGCGTTCTTAATTAAGAACGGCGGCCGAAGGCCGCCTACGCCTCCCCCGCAAGCGGGAGAGGGAGCGCACTTCCGCTCTGGATACAGTCGGGACTAGCCGCGCCGATCTACTTCGACCGCTGCATCGCCGGCTTCTCGCTCCTCTGCCGTGCCGCCGACAGATTGTGCGCGGTGTTGATCAGCGCGATGTGGGTCAGCGCCTGCGGGAAATTTCCGGTCTGGCGCCGGGCGACCGAATCGTATTCTTCGGCCAGCAGACCGACGTCGTTCGCGATGCCGGCCACGCGGTCGAGCAAGCCTTGCGCCTTGTCGAGATTACCCGACAGCACATGGGCATCAGCCAGCCACAATGTGCAGGCCAGGAACGCGCCTTCGAGCGGCGGCTGCCCCGCAGGCAACTCGCGCGGATCGTGCCGCAGCACGAAGCCATCGCGCATCAGGCATGTCTCGACCGCCGCGATGGTGCCGCGGATGCGTGGATCGTCCGCCGGCAGAAAACCGACAGAAGGCAGCAGCAGCACGCTGGCATCGAGCAGTTTCGAGCCGTAGGATTCGACGAAGGCGTTTTCCTCCGCGTCAAATCCCCTGTTGCAGACGTCGCGATGAATGGCCTCACGCAGGGTGCGCCAGTGCAACAGCGGCGCCTTGAAGCCAAAGGTCTCGGCGCTCTTGATGCCGCGGTCGAAGGCGACCCAGGTCATCACCTTGGAGAAGACGTAGTGTTTGGGCTCGCCGCGGCGCTCCCAGATGCCGTGATCGGGCCGGTCCCAAACCTCGGCGAGATGATTGAGCACGGCGCATTCCAGCGCCCAGGTCTGCTCGTCGAGCTTGAGCTTGGCCATCCGCGACTGGTGGAAGGCGTCGATCAACTCGCCGTAGACGTCGAGCTGGAGCTGCGCATGCGCGGCATTGCCGACGCGCACCGGACGGGCGCCCTCATAGCCGTCGAGCCAGCCCGCCTCCCATTCCAGCAGCCGCCGCTGGCCCCAGATGCCGTACATGATCTGCATGTTCGCCGGCGCGCCGGCGGCCGCACGCAAGAGCCAATTGTGCCAGGCCGACGCTTCCTCGGTGTAACCCGAGTTCATCAGCGCCAGCAGCGTGAAGGTGGCATCGCGCAGCCAGCAGAAGCGATAATCCCAATTCCGGCTGCCCCCGAGCTTCTCCGGCAATGAGGTGGTGGGCGCTGCGACGATGCCGCCGGTTGGGCCGAAAGTCAGCGCTTTCAGCGTGATCAGCGAGCGCAGGATCAGGTCGCGATAGTCGCCGTCGCGGGTGCAATGGCCGCACCAGTCCTTCCAGAATTCCTCGGTGTCCCGGAGCGCGATCTCCGGATCGATCGGCGCGGGTGGGTCGAGATGCGAAGGGCCGTAGGTCAGTACGAAAGGCACGGTCTCGCCGGCCTTCACCTCGAAGTCGGAGACTGTGGTCAGATTTTCGCCGCGGCTCTCGACCGGCGTGCGCAGCACCGTCATGTCCTGGCCGGCGATCGCCATCAGGGAATGATCGATCCGTCGCACCCAGGGAATGTCGGCGCCGAAGCCGAAGCGGATGACGAGCTCCATCCGCATCTTCACCGTGCCGCTGACGCCGCGCACCAGCCGCACGATATCGGACGCCTTGCCGCGCAGCGGCATGAAGTCGATCAGCGCGACGGTACCGCTCTTCGTCTCAAAACGCGTTTCGAGGATGAGTGTATCGCCGAGATAGCGGCGCGACGTCTTCGTGACGTCCTCGCTCGGTGCGATCAGCCAGCGGCCGTTCTTGTGGTTGCCGAGGATGGCGGCAAAGCAGGCATCGGAATCGAAGGCCGGCCAGCACAGCCAGTCGATCGAGCCGTTGCGCCCGACCAGCGCCGCGGTCTCGCAATCACCGATCAGCGCATAGTCCTCGATCCTCTGAGACAATGTCGTGCGAGCCTGGACAATAGCCCCTGGAAACCCCTCGCGCGTCAACTCCCGCCGGTCAGCGAACGTTCCCGCGTCGCGGCCTTCAAAGCCGAGAGATCGATCTTGGCGGCGATCTTGTCGAGCGCGACGGGAAGGCGCTGGCGCCAGTTCGGATGTTCGTCGATCGTGCCCGGAATGTTGGGCTGGTCGATCACGCCCAGCAGGTCCTCCATCGACACCGCGAGCAAGCGGGACGGCGTGCGCGACAGGAACGCCAGCACCGAATAGAGGTCGTTGGCCTTGATGCCGTTCTGGCGCAGGATCTCGTCGAGCCTGCCGAGCGCATCCCAGCGCGCCTGGTCGTTCTCGCCGGGATCGAGCCCGAGCGAGCGCTTCATCTTGAGATCGCTGAAGGAGCGCCAGCCGGCATAGGTCGACAGGTCATGCGTGTTCAGCGTGACGAGCGCATTGGGCCGGTAATGGTCGACGTTGCGGAAATGGCCGGCGTCGTCGCGCTCGAACATCATGACGAGATAGGACCAGATGCCGAAATCCTGCATCATCTCGCGAAAACCTTCCGGCACGGTGCCGAGGTCCTCGCCGATCACGATGCATTTGTGGGCCGCGCTCTCGCGCGCCACGGCGCCGAGCAGCGCCTCGAATGGCATCTGCACATAGGCGCCGTTGTCCGGCTTGAAGCCGCGCGGCACGAGATAGAGCCGCTTCAGGCCGAGCACGTGGTCGAGGCGGATCGCGCCGGCATGGCGCATCGAAGCCGCGAGCATGTCGGCGAACGGCACGAAGGATTGCGCTTCCAGGCCACCGGCGTTGAAGCCGGCAAGGCCCCAGTCCTGGCCGATGGTGTTGAGCACGTCGGGCGGCGCGCCGACGGCGAGATGACGGGAGATCGCCATCTGCTCGTTCCAGGCATCGAATCCGTTGGACTGCACGCCGACGGCAACGTCGAGATAGAGCCCGACGCGCATGCCGAGCTGGCTGGCGAGCTCCTTGGCGGCATGCAGCTGCGCGTCAGCCGTCCATTGCACGAATTCGACGAACTCGACTTCGCGCTTGTCAGGGCCATTGCGCAGCCCGGCGCATTTGGCCTCGTCAGGCTGCTGCCATTCCACCGGCCATTCCCACCACGGCGCGGTGAAACGATGGCGCAGCACCTCGAAGCAGGCAAAGCGCGACAACAGCGGTGCACGGGCAGCGCGGAAGGCGTCGAATTCCTTGCGGCGCGCCTCGCTCGCGCTTGTCACGAAGCTATTGAAGGCGGCGCGCAAGGCCAGCCATTTCAGCGCCGCCATGTCGGCATAGGGAACGCGATCGCCTTCACGCAGACGGGCGGCGGTCGCGGCTGCGTCGGGCACGAAGTCCCCCGAGAATTCGGGAATGGCCTCGACGTCGATATAGAGTGGATTGAGGAACAGCCGGCTGTTCGGCGAATAGGGGCTGCAATCGGCGGGGTGGTCGTCGAACAGGACGTGCAGCGGATTGAGGCCGACGCCGTCGGCCCCGAGCTGCTTGGCGAGCCGCACGAGATCGGCAAGGTCAGTGAAATCGCCGATGCCCCAATTGCGGTCCGATCGGACGCTGTAGAGCTGCACGGCGAGCAGCCATCCGCGGTCGAAATCGCCGCCGAAGGCCCGCTCGGGCGCCACGATCATCGGCACCTCTTCCGTCACACCTTCGGCATCGGTCAGTGTCAATCGGTGATAACCGAGCGGCAGACCGGCGGGCCAGGCGATCACGGGCTCGCGCGTCTCGCCTTGGGCAATCGATCCTTGGGCAATCAATCCTTGGGCAATCGATTTGCCGTTTGCGGCCAATGTCCATTTCAGCGGCGGCGCGCCGATGGCCGTCAATTCCGTGCGCGGATGGCCGAGCGCGCGAACCACCACCGGCCCGCTCACGAAGCGGTAAACCCGCTTCTCCGGCAGGGCGTCGAGGATCGATTTGAGGGCCACGGGGTCTGTGACCCGCAACTTCCCCAGGGCATCGACGAATTCGGATTGAACGCCCTTGATCCGGGCTTGAGCTAAAAGATCCATTCGGCACGCAGCTTGCAGGCCACCCGTTTGCCGGGGGCATCGATTTTAACGAGGCAGCGGAAGACGTTAGTCGGCCTTAACGCACAAACGGCGGTTGCCGTTCCCAGGGGGAACTAATGACACACAAGCGGCTTTCTATATAGGTATCAAGCGTAGGTTCCCGACAAGGGAAACGGGCTCCTGCTTTCTTGTCAATGGCATCACCGTGAACAAGACAATTCAAACTGTCGAAAGTGCCGCAGCCGGCAGCGCTTTCCTCATCGAAGACGTCTATCCCGCGATCGATGGCGGCCGCTTCGCCGTGAAGCGGATCGCGGGCGAACGGGTCGAGGTGTGGGCCGATGTTTACCGCGATGGCGACGCTGTGGTCAGCGCCGCGCTGCTCTGGCGTCCTGAGCAGGACCGGGACTGGCGGCGCGAGCCGATGATCCATCATGGCAATGACCGCTGGTCCGGTGCTTTCACGCCGGCCGAGCCCGGCCAGTACGTCTATGCGGTCGAGACCTGGACCGACGAGTTCGCCACCTGGTCCCATGGGGTCGTGCGCAAGCAGCGAACTGGCGCCGATGTCAGCCTCGATGCCATCGAGGGTGCCGGGCTCTTGACCAAGGCGCATGGCGCTCCGCAGGCCGCCGCGGCGATCATCGTCAGGCAATGCGAGGATTATCTTCAAACCGGCGATGTCACCTCGCTGCTTGCGACCGAGCTCGGCGATGCCATGGCAGAGAGCCAGTCCCGGCCTGACCTGACCCGCTCACAGCCCTTTCCGCTGACCGTCGACCGCGACAGAGCGCGGTTTGGCGCCTGGTATCAGATGATGCCGCGCAGCCAGAGCCGGATCCCCGGCCAGCACGGCACGCTCCGCGACTGCATCGCCCGCGTGCCCGACGTCGCGGCGATGGGTTTTGACGTACTTTATTTCACGCCGATCCACCCGATCGGCCGTCGCCGCCGCAAAGGTCGCAACAATGCGCCGGTGGCAACCGAAGGCGAACCCGGCTCGCCCTATGCGATCGGAGCTGCCGAAGGCGGCCACGATGCGCTGCATCCCGAGCTCGGTACCATCGAGGATTTTCGCGCGCTGGTCGCGACCTGCCTGGAATACGGCCTTGAGTTCGCGCTCGACTTCGCCGTGCAATGCTCGCCGGACCATCCCTGGCTGACGCAGCATCCGGAATGGTTCAAATGGCGGCCGGACCGCTCGGTGCGGACGGCGGATGGCCCCTATTCCGACATCGTGATCCCCGATTTCGCCTCGGTCGACCGCATCGGCCTGTGGAACGCCTTTCGCGATGCCATGCTGTTCTGGATCGACCATGGCGTCACCATCTTCGCCATCGACAACCACGACACCGCGCCGCTTGCCTTCTGGGACTGGCTGGTTCGCGACATCCGCCGCCGGCATCCCGAGGTGATCCTGTTCTCCAAGACTTTTGCGCGGCCAAAGCTGATGAAGGGCCTCGCCAAGCTCGGCTTTGCGCAGTCCTTCACCTATTTCCCCTGGCGCACCTCGCGGTGGGAGCTGGAGCAATATCTCGGCGAGCTGACGCGCTATCCCGAGCGCGACTTCTATCGTCCGAACCTGTTCGTCAACACGCCCGATCTGCTGCCCTATCATCTCCAGAGCGGAGAAGCCTGGGCGTTCAAGTCGCGCGTTGCGCTGGCGGCGGGTTTGTCGGGCAGCTACGGCGTTTACAGCGGGTTCGAGCTGCTCGAACACGAGGCGGTCCCCGGCCGCGAGGAATATCTCGATTCCGAGAAATACCAGATCAAGCAGCGCGACTGGGACAAGCCCGGCAACATCAAGTCCTACATTGCCGAACTCAACCGCATCCGCAACGACAACGCCGCACTTCAGCAAATGGCGAACTTGCGTTTTCTCGGCATCGAAGACGGCGAGACCATCGCCTTCGTCAAGGAGGCGGTTGAGCCCGCCAACACCGTCGTGATCGTGATTGCACTGTCGCGCCATGTGCGCGAATGCTGGCTGCCGCTCGGCGACGTCACCGTTGACACCGGCGGGCAGCGACACCATGTGACGACACTCGAAAACCTCCTCACGGGCGAACGGTTTCACATCGAATGGGGCGGGATCAGGTTGCGTATCGATCCCGACCGCGATCCGGCGCTCTTGTTCCGCTGCCTGGCGTAAGGGGGGCACGCCATGAATGTTCTATCTTCCGTCGACACCAAGAAAGCCGAGGCTGCCGAGATCGTGGATGAGCTCTGGTACAAGGACGCCATCATCTACCAGCTCCACGTCAAGGCCTTCGCCGACAGCAACAATGACGGCATCGGCGACTTCGCCGGATTGACCGAGAAGCTGCCCTATCTCCAGGAGCTCGGCGTCACCGCACTGTGGCTGCTGCCGTTCTACCCGTCGCCCGGCCGCGACGACGGCTACGACATCGCCGACTACGGCTCGGTCAATCCCGATTTCGGGACAATGAAAGATTTCAAGCGCTTCATCCAGGAAGCGCAGAAGCGCGGCCTGCGCGTCATCACCGAGCTCGTCGTCAACCACACCTCGGACCAGCACAACTGGTTCAAGCGCGCGCGCCGCAGCCATCCGGGCTCAAGCGCTCGCAACTGGTATGTCTGGAGCGACACCGACCAGAAATACCAGGGCACGCGCATCATCTTCACCGACACCGAGAAGTCGAACTGGACCTGGGATCACGAGGCCGGGGCGTTCTACTGGCACCGGTTCTTCTCGCACCAGCCGGACCTCAATTTCGACAATCCGCGCGTGGTCAGCGCGCTCATCCAGGTGATGAAGCGTTGGCTGGATGCCGGCGTCGACGGCTTCCGGCTCGACGCCATTCCCTATCTCTGCGAGCGCGACGGCACCAACAACGAGAACCTCCCCGAGACTCACGCCATCATCAAGCGTCTGCGCCAGGAGCTGGACTCCTACTCCAAGGGCAAGCTGCTGCTGGCCGAGGCCAATCAATGGCCGGAGGACGTGCAGGAATATTTCGGCCGTGGCGACGAGTGCCACATGGCCTACCACTTCCCGCTGATGCCGCGCATCTACATGGCAATCGCCCAGGAGGACCGCTTCCCGATCACCGACATCCTGCGCCAGACGCCGGACATTCCGGCGAGCTGCCAATGGGCGCTGTTCCTGCGCAATCACGACGAGCTGACGCTGGAGATGGTCACCGACGTCGAGCGCGACTATCTCTGGACGACCTACGCCAACGACCCGCGCGCGCGCATCAATGTCGGCATCCGCCGGCGCCTCGCGCCGCTGATGGACAACGACCGGCGCAAGATTGAGTTGATGAACTCGCTGCTGCTGTCCTTCCCCGGCACGCCGATCATCTATTACGGCGACGAGATCGGGATGGGCGATAACATCTATCTCGGCGACCGCAACGGCGTGCGCACGCCGATGCAATGGAGCCCGGACCGCAATGGCGGCTTCTCGCGCTGCGACCCGGCCCGCCTCTACGCGCCGCTGATCATGGACCCGGTCTACGGCTACGAATCGGTCAACGTGGAGGCGCAGTCGCGCAGCCTGTCCTCGCTGCTCAGCGCCACCAAGCGGCTGATCTCGGTGCGCAAGTCGACGCTCGCCTTCGGCCGCGGCACAATGACCTTCATCCGCCCGGCCAACCGCGCCGTGCTGGCCTATGTCCGGCAATACCGCGACGAGGTGATCCTGTGCGTCGCCAATCTCTCGCGCGCCGCGCAGGCGACCGAGCTCGATCTGTCGCCGTGGAAGGACCGCATCCCGCAGGAGATGCTCGGCCGCACCCGCTTCCCCGCGATCGGCGAGCTGCCCTACATGATCACGCTGGGGCCCTACGGCTTCTACTGGTTCCAGCTTCAGGAGCGCGACAAGTCCGAGCCGGTGACGCCGCGCGCGGTGCCGGAATTCGAGACGCTGGTGGTGCCGGTGAATTCGAACTGGGTGTCGCTCGCCCGCGAGCGCGGCGTGTTCGAGCGCGACGTGCTGCCGGGATTTTTGTCACGGACGCGGTGGTATCCCGAACACAATCCCAAGCAGATCAAGACCACGTTGACCTCGGCCGTGCCGTTCTGCGATATCGGCGACAACAGGCCCTGGATCGCGTTCTTTGAGAGGGCGGACCAGGACGCCGCGCGGCGTTACGTGCTCCCGATGCAGATCGAGTGGGTGCGCTTCGACCGGGAGCGCTTCAACCCCAAGGCGCTCGCCGCGGTGCGCCAGGGTGCACGCGAAGGCACGTTGCTCGATGTCGCGACCGACCAGATCTTCATCGGCCTCTTCCTGCGCAACCTGTCGCAGAATTTGGTGGTGGAGGAGAACAATCTGCGGCTCGAGTTCAAGGCGACCAGCCGGTTCGCCGACTACACCATCAAGGAGCCCGAACGGATCCGCGCGATCGAGCAGTCGAACAGCACCGCGCTGGTCGACAACCAGTACGTCGCCAAGCTCTATCGTCAGCTCGAAAGCGGCGTCAATCCCGAGATCGAGATCGGCCATTACCTCACCGAGGTCGCGCGCTTTGCCAATACGCCGGCACTGCTCGGCAGCGTCGAGCTGGTCGAGGGCGATCACCGCAGCGCGCTGGGCGTACTGCATGCCTATGTCGAGAACCAGGGCGACGGCTGGACCGTGACCACGGGTTATCTCGATCGCTATATCGACGAGCAGCGCGTGTTGTCGGCGGGCGAAGCGCCCCGCGAGACCCAGGAGCAATCGCCCTATCTGCACTTCATCGCGCAGATCGGCAGGCGGCTCGCCGAGATGCATGTCGCCCTGGCCGCGGCGAAGGCGGGCGATCTCGCCCCGGAGCCGATCGGCCCTGCGCACGTCAAACGACTTGTGTCCGACCTCAAGGCGCGGGCCGAGCGGGTTTTCGAGCGGCTGGCCGACAGCCGCGACGGCCTGCGGGAGGCGGACCGGCCGCTGATCGACCGGCTCGCCGCAGTGCGCACGACCCTGCCCGACCACCTCGATGCGCTATTGCCTTCAGAGATCGGCGGGTTGAACATCCGTCATCATGGCGACTTCCGCCTCGGGCAAACTCTGATCGTGAAGGACGATATCTTCATCATCGACTTCGACGGCGATCCGCGTCTGCCGCTGGCCGGCAAGCGGCGCAAGCTGCCTGCCGCGCGCGACGTCGCGGGCCTGATCCGCTCGATCGATGGTTCGGTGAACGCGGCGCTGAGCCGCGCGCTCACCGGTGCCTCCGACGAGCAAGGCCGGCTCACGGCCGCGCTCGACGAATGGCGCGAGCGCGCCGCCGCAACCTTCCTGTCCGCCTATCGCGACGCCATGACCGATCGGCAGCTGTGGCCGGAGAACCGGCAAACCGCGGAAGGCCTGTTGAGATTTTTCCAGCTTGATCAGGCCTTCCATGATGTAGAGTACGAGCTGTCCCACCGGCCTGAGGGGCTCCATGCGCCGCTGACCGGACTGCTTCGCATTCTGTCCAGTACCGAGAGCGAAGCCCATGCCTAAACTGCCTGCCGAAGCCTATGCGATCATCGAGGGCCGCCACTCCGACCCCTTCCACTATCTCGGGCTGCACCCTGAGGGCGGTAGAAGCGTGGTGCGCGCGTTTCTGCCCGAGGCCTCCAATGTCGACGCGGTCGGCGACCATGGCGAGGTCGCCTCGCTCGACCGCGTGCACGATGCCGGGTTGTTCATCGGTGCCCTGCCCAACGGCTCGAAGCACTATCAGCTGCGCGCAAAGTTCGGCGGCAACGTCGTCGAGTTCGAGGATGCCTATCGCTTTCCGCCGATCCTGACCGATTTCGATCTCTATCTGCTCGGCGAAGGCACCCACCAGCGCATCTACGACAAGCTCGGCGCCCATCCGATGCGGCACGAAGGCATCGACGGCATCGGCTTCGTGGTGCTGGCCCCGAATGCACGGCGCGTGTCCGTGGTCGGCGATTTCAATTTCTGGGACGGGCGGCGCCATCCCATGCGGGTGCGCGGCGCCGGCTATTGGGAATTGTTCATCCCGCATGCCAAGGCTGGCGATCACTACAAGTTCGAAATCATCGGGCCGCATGGCCATCTGCTGCCGTTGAAGTCCGATCCCATGGCGTTCGCCAGCGAGGTACGGCCGAAGACGGCCTCCATCGTGTTCGACGAGGCGCATCTGCCGCGGCCACGCCCGGCACCCGATGGCATCAACGCGCTGTCGGCGCCGATGTCGATCTACGAGGTTCATCTCGGCTCATGGCGCCGCAAGAACGGCGATGAATGGCTGACTTATCGCGAGCTGGCCGAGCAGCTGCCGGCCTATGCCCGCGACATGGGTTTTACCCATCTCGAATTCCTCCCCGTGAGCGAGCATCCGTTCGACGGGTCCTGGGGCTATCAGCCGACCGGCCTCTATGCCCCGACCAGCCGCTTCGGAACCCCTGAGGATTTTGCCGCGCTGGTCGATGCCTGCCATCGCGAGGGCGTCGGCGTGCTGCTCGACTGGGTGCCCGGTCACTTCCCGGACGATCCGCACGGGCTCGGCAGCTTTGACGGCACCGCGCTGTACGAGCACGCCAATCCGCTGCAGGGGCGCCACCTCGACTGGGGCACGCTGATCTACAATTACGGCCGCACCGAAGTGACGAACTTCCTGGTGTCGAACGCGCTGTTCTGGCTGGAGCGCTACGCGATCGACGGGCTGCGCGTCGATGCGGTCGCATCCATGCTCTATCTCGACTACAGCCGCCCGCCTGGCGCCTGGGTCCCGAACCAGTATGGCGGCCGCGAGAACATCGAGGCGATCAACTTCCTGCGGCGCTTCAACACCGAACTGTTCGCCCGCTTCCCGCAGGCGACCACGGCTGCGGAAGAATCTACCGCCTGGCCGCAGGTCTCGCGCCCGGTCGAATTCGGCGGTCTTGGCTTCGGCTACAAGTGGAACATGGGCTGGATGCACGACACGCTGAACTACATCAGCAAGGATCCTGTTCACCGCAAGCACCATCACGGCGACATCCTGTTCGGCCTGCACTACGCCTTCTCCGAGAACTTCATCCTGCCGCTCTCGCATGACGAGGTCGTGCACGGCAAGCGCTCGATCCTCGGCCGCATGCCCGGGGACGAGTGGCAGCGCTTCGCGAATTTGCGTACCTATTACAGCTTCATGTTCGGCCATCCCGGCAAGAAGCTGTTGTTCATGGGCGCCGAAATCGCGCAGAGCCGCGAATGGAACCACGATCAGTCCCTCGACTGGCACCTGCTCGAATACAAATACCATTCCGGCATCCAGGCGCTGATCCGGGACCTCAACCGGCTCTATCGCGCGGTGCCGGCGCTGCACCAGATGGACTGCGACCAGGCCGGTTTCGAATGGCTGATCACGGACGACGCCAACCGCAACCTGTTCGCCTGGCTACGCAAGGGATTTGACGAGGACGCGCGATGCCTGGTGATCATCAACTTCTCGCCCAACGTCTATCAGAACTATCGCGTTCGCGTCCCCTTTGGCGGCAAGTGGAAGGAAGTGTTCAATTCGGACTCCGCCCATTATGGCGGCAGCAATGTCGGGAACATCGGCGAGGTCCATGCCGTTGACGGCAAGACGCCCGAGCTTCGCCTCACCATTCCACCGCTCGCCGCGATCTTCCTCGTTCCGGAAAGCTGACACATGCGCCTGACTGCTGGATCGCCCGCACGCCTCGGCGCAAGCTGGGACGGACGCGGCACCAATTTCGCGCTGTTCTCCGCCAACGCACAGAAGGTCGAACTCTGCCTGTTCGACGGCCAGGGCCGTCGCGAGCTCGAGCGCATCGAATTGCCTGAAAGAACCGAGGACGTCTGGCATTGCTATCTCAACGACGTCTCGCCCGGCCAGCTCTACGGCTATCGCGTGCACGGTCCCTATGAGCCCGAGCACGGCCACCGCTTCAACGCCAACAAGCTGCTGCTCGACCCCTATGCCAAGCGGCTCTCGGGGCGCCTGGTCTGGAGCGATGCGCATTTCGCCTACCGCACCGGGAGCCCGCGCGAGGATCTCTCCTTCGACCGCCGCGACAACGCGCGCGGCATGCCCAAGGCCGTCGTGGTCGACGAGACCTTCAACTGGGGCCGCCGCGAGATCCGTCCCAACATCCCCTGGGAAGACACCGTCATCTACGAGGCGCACGTCAAGGGTCTGACGCAGAAGCGCGACGACGTGCCGCCGAACCTGCGTGGCACCTATGGCGGCCTGTCCTCGCCGGCGATGATCGAGCACCTGAAGAAGCTCGGCGTCACCACGGTCGAGTTGCTGCCGGTGCACAGCTTCGTCGACGACCGCATCCTGGTGGAGAAGAAGCTCGTCAATTACTGGGGCTACAACACGCTGTCCTTCTTCGCCCCCGAGCCGCGCTACGCCCAGGACAACGCGCTCGACTCCTTCCGCACCACAGTGGCGCGCCTGCACGATGCCGGCATCGAGGTGATGCTCGACGTCGTCTACAATCACACCGCCGAGGGCAATCACCTCGGCCCGACGCTGTGCTACCGCGGCATCGACAACGCCTCCTATTACTGGCTGAACCGCGAGAACCCGCGCTATTACGACGACTTCACCGGCTGCGGCTCGTCGGTGAACCTCACCCATCCGCGCGTGCTGCAGATGGTGATGGATTCGTTGCGATACTGGGTCGAGGTCTGCCACGTCGACGGCTTCCGCTTCGACCTCGCCACCACGCTCGCGCGCGGCCCGAACGGCTTTGATCGCGGCATCTCGTTCCTGACCGCGATCCGGCAGGATCCGGTGCTGGCGACGGTCAAGCTCGTCGCCGAGCCCTGGGACCTCGGGCTCGGCGGTTACCAGGTCGGCGCATTCCCCTCGCAATGGTCGGAATGGAACGATCGCTATCGCAGCGCCATGCGCCGCTACTGGAGCGGCGAAGGCAGCCTGATCGGCGACATCTCCAGCCGCATGACGGCGTCCTCCGACCTGTTCAACCACGACGGACGGCGGCCGCGCGCCAGCATCAACCACATCACCGTCCACGACGGCTTCACGCTCGCCGACCTCTTCAGCTACAACGAGAAGCACAACGAGGCCAACGGCGAGGACAATCGCGACGGCTCCAACGACAACCACAGCAACAATTGCGGTGTCGAGGGTCCGACCGACGATCCTGATATCATCGGCCTGCGCCGCCAGCTTCGCAAGAACGTGCTGGCCTGTCTGATGCTCGCGCAGGGCATTCCGCTGATCCTCGCCGGCGACGAGATCGGCAATTCGCAATCCGGCAACAACAACGCCTATTGCCAGGACAACGAGATCGGCTGGGTCGGCTGGGACAATCTCGGCAAGGAGGGCGACGACATGGTCGATTTCGTCGCCCATCTCGCCGACATCCGCCGCCGGTTCTCGCAACTTCGCAGCCATCGCTGGCTCGACGGCCGCCCCAAGGACGGCATCTCCTACGGCGCGCTGTGGTTGACCCCGGCCGGCGACGAGATGACGGAGAACGACTGGAAATTTCCGGAAGGCAGGTTCCTCTCCTATGTGATGGGGCCGATGGAACCAGGCAGCGCCGCGATCTTTATCGTTCTGAACGCCGCCCCGGAAGAGATCGCATTCAAATTGCCCAAAATGACCGAATACAAAGGCTGGCAGCAGATCCTGAACACGACGGATGCCAAGCTGAACACGGTCGACTTCCCGCCCGGAAGCGACAGCAAGGCACCGCCGCGCTCCGTGCTCGCCTTCGCGGGGGCGCTATGAGGCCATCCTTCGGGGCGAGG
Organism: Bradyrhizobium sp. 141; assembly: GCF_023074055.1. Lineage (GTDB taxonomy): Bacteria > Pseudomonadota > Alphaproteobacteria > Rhizobiales > Xanthobacteraceae > Bradyrhizobium. Next base: position 353,891 of record NZ_JADPKR010000082.1, on the reverse strand, counting down.
CCGACGAAGGACGGCGTGTCGTTCCGTCTGTGGGCGCCCGCGGCGCGTCGCGTCGACCTCCTGCTCGACCGAAGACACGCGATGCAGCGCCGCCAGGATGGCTGGTATGTCGCCGATATTGTCGGCCTTCCCGTGGGCAGTCGCTACAAGTTCAGGATCGACGACGAGATCGACGTGCCCGATCCGGCATCGGCCTTCCAGCCCGAGGACGTGTTCGGCCCGAGCGAGGTGATCGATCACGACGGCTTTTCATGGCGTGCGCGCGATTGGCGCGGCCGCCCCTGGGAAGAGACGGTGCTGATCGAGACCCATGTCGGCACCTTCACCTCTGCGGGCTCTTACCGCGCCATGATCGACAAGCTCGATCATCTCGCCGCAACCGGCATCACCGCGCTGGAACTGATGCCGCTGGCCGATTTCGCAGGACGCCGCGGCTGGGGCTATGACGGCGTGCTGTGGTATGCGCCAGATAGTGCCTATGGCCGCCCCGAAGACCTGAAGACGCTGATCGACGAGGCGCATCTGCGCGGGCTGATGGTGTTCCTCGACGTCGTCTACAATCATTTCGGCCCCGAAGGGAATTATCTCGGCCGCTATGCGCCGGCCTTCTTCACCGACGCGCACACACCGTGGGGCAGCGCGATCGACTATCGCGTGCCGCAGGTGCGCGCTTTCGCGGTCGAGAATGCGCTGTCCTGGCTCAGCGATTACCGTTTCGACGGCCTGAGGCTGGATGCCGCCAATCACATCATGGCGGTCCCCGGCGAGCAGTCGATGCTGCAGGACCTCAGCGTCGCCGCCGGCGAGCTCGCCAAGGCGACGGGGCGGCAGATCCATCTCGTGCTGGAGAACGGCGACAATCGCGCCAGCCTGCTCGATGCCGCGCAAAATCCACCAAACGGCAAATATCGCGCGCAGTGGAACGACGACTATCATCACGTCTGGCACGTGATGCTGACCGGCGAGCTCGCCGGCTACTACGCCGACTACCAGACGCCGCGCATGGACCTCGCGCGCGCGCTCGCCTCAGGCTTCGTCTATCAGGGCGAGGTTTCGGAGTTCTGGGGCAAGAAACCGCGCGGCGAGCCGAGCGGCGAGCTGCCGCCGGCGACCTTCGTCAACTTCCTGCAAAACCACGATCAGATCGGCAACCGTCCGCTCGGCGATCGGCTCGAAAGCCTGGCATCGCCGCAGCAGATCGAGGCCGCGCTCGCAGTGACCCTGCTCGCGCCGATGGTGCCGATGCTGTTTCAGGGCGAGGAATGGGGCTCGACGGTGCCCTTCCCGTTCTTCTGCGATTTTCAGGGCGAACTTGCCGACGCCGTCCGCAAGGGGCGCAAGCAGGAATATGCCTGGGCCTACGAGAAATACGGCGACGAAGTGCCCGACCCGCTCGATCCGGCAACGCTGCAATCGGCCGTGCTCGACTGGACCGGCCGCACCGCGGAGCAGGACGCACGGCTCGCCTTGGTCCGGGAACTGGTCGCAGTCCGCCGCAAGGAGATCATGCCGCGGCTGAAGGGTGCGACTTTCGGCGACGCCGACGCTGCCGACAACGGCCTGCTCACTGCGCATTGGCGCATGGGGGAAGGCGCGACGTTGCACCTGACCGCCAATCTGTCGGACCAGGAGATCACGTCCGATGTCAGCGCAGGCACGCCGATCTGGGGCGGCGGGGCCGGCGAGCGGCTCCCCCCCTGGTCGGTGGTCTGGCGCCTCGGAGGTTGACATGCCTCCCGCCATTCCTCTTGCGACCTACCGGCTTCAGCTCACCGCGGATTTCGACTTCGACAAGGCCACCGCGGTCGTTCCCTACCTCAAGGCGCTCGGGATCACGCATCTCTACGCCTCACCGGTAATGAAGGCCCGCAAGGGCTCGACCCACGGCTACGACACCGTCGATCACGGCCAGTTCAATCCGGAGCTCGGCGGCGAGGCCGGCTTCGCGCGGCTGAGCGAGGCCCTCATCAAGAACGACCTCGGCCTCATCATCGACTTCGTGCCCAACCATGTCGGCGTTCATTTTGCCGACAATCCCTGGTGGCTGGACGTGCTGGAATGGGGCCAGGCCTCGCCGCACGCGGTCTCCTTCGACATCGACTGGGATCAGCTCGCCTACCGCGCCCGCGGCGGCGTGCTGCTGCCGATCCTGGGCGCATCCTACGGCGAGGCGCTCGAGCGCGGTGACATCGAGCTGCGCTACGATCCGGATCAGGGAAGCTTCTCCGCCTGGTATTTCGAGCATCGCTTACCCATCGCGCCGGAGCGCTATGGCGAGATGCTGCGCATGATCGTGAAGGAAGCGGATGCCGCCGAGACGGAGCCCGGTCAAAGCCTGCTCTCGCTCGCAGCGCGATACACCGGACTGCGCCGCCCCAACCGCAAGGAAGCCCCCGCGTTCAAGACCGAGCTCAGGGAGATCGTGGGTGCCGCCGAGATCATCGCGCGTGGTCTTGCCGCCTATCGGGCCGCCAAGGATCGCCCGGCGCAGACGCTGGCGCTGCATCACCTGCTGGAGCGCCAGCATTACAAGCTCGGGCATTGGCGGCTCGCCTCCAGCGACATCAATTATCGCCGTTTCTTCGACGTCAACGGGCTCGCAGGTCTGCGCGTCGAGGACGCGAGCACATTTGCCGCCACGCACCGGTTGGTGAAGCAGCTCATCGTCGACGGCAAATTGCAGGGAATTCGGCTCGATCACATCGACGGCCTGCGCGATCCCGCCCAATATTGCCAGCGCCTGCGCCGGCTGGTGCGCGACGCGCAAGGCAACACAAAGCCGTTCTATACGGCGATCGAAAAGATCCTGTGCGAGCACGAACGCCTGCCGCACTTTGCCGGCGTCCAGGGCACCACCGGCTATGAATGGATGAACGTCATCACCCAGGTGCTGGTCGACACCAAGGGGCTGACGGCGCTGGACGAGACCTGGCGGCAGATCAGCAACCGGCCGCCGCGGCTCGCGCCTTACGTCAAGGAAGCCAAGCGGCGGGTGCTGGAGACGCTGCTCACCAGCGAATTCACCGTGCTGACGCGCCTGCTCGCGCGCATCGCCAACGGGCATTACTCGACCCGCGATTTCTCCGCCGACAGCCTACGCCAAGCGCTGGAACTCCATGTGCTGCATTTCCCGGTGTACCGCACCTATCTGACCAACAGCGGCCCGACGGCCCCCGACCGCAAGCTGATCGACGACACCATCGCGCGCGCCCGTTTGGAATGGTTCGCCGCGGACGAAGGCATCTTCGATTTCCTGCGCGACGCGCTGACCATGGACCTGCTCAAGCCCGGCCGTCCGCCGCACAGTGTCCCGCGCGTGCGCCGCTTCGCGCTGAAGGTGCAGCAATTCACCGGGCCGGTGATGGCGAAGTCGCTGGAAGACACCGCGTTCTATCAGTTCCACCGACTGCTCGCCCTGAACGAAGTCGGCGGCGATCCCGCCAGCACCGGCCTCACCATTCCCGCTTTCCACGAGGCCATGCAGGCCCGCGCCAAGGAATGGCCGCAAGGAATGACGGCGACTGCCACGCATGACACCAAGCGCGGCGAGGATGCCCGCGCGCGGATCGCGGCGCTCAGCGAAATTCCCGGCGAATGGACCAGCGCGGTTTCGCGCTGGAAGGTGTCGAACGCGCCGCACCTCGCGCTCGACGGCAATCTACGCGCGCCATCGGCGACGTTCGAATACATGCTCTACCAGACGCTGCTCGGGGCCTGGCCGCTGCAGACGCCGGTCGATGCCGGCTTCGTCGAGCGCATCCAGGCCTATACGCTGAAGGCCGCACGCGAGGGCAAGGAAGAGACCAGTTGGCTCAATCCGCACGAGGCCTATGAGACCGGCGTGAAGAGCTTCGTCGACAAAATCCTCGACCCCGCGCTGTCAGGCGAATTCCTGGAGGCGCTGCGAACGCTGGCCCGCCGCCTCGCACTGCTCGGCATGTTGAACTCCCTGAGCCAGCTGACCCTGAAGGCGACGCTGCCCGGCGTGCCCGACTTCTATCAGGGCACCGAATTCTGGGACCTGTCGCTGGTCGATCCCGACAACCGTCGCCCGGTCGACTTTGCCGCGCGGCAGGCGGCGCTGAGCTCACTGGACGATCCGGATTGGCGTAGCCTGATCAGGAGCTGGCCGGACGGCCTGATCAAACTGGCCTGGACACGGCGTCTTCTCAAACTGCGCAATGAGTTCGCCGACGTTTTCGCACAAGGCGACTACGAGCCGCTGGCGGTGCGCGGCGCGCATGCCGACCATGTCGTTGCCTTCGCCCGCCGCTACGGCCGCGCTGCCGCGATCGTCGTGGTCGGGCGTCAGTTCGCGCCGTTCACGCAAGCCGGGCGGGAATGGCCGGCGCTCGAAGGATTCGACGCAACCGTCGATATCACGGGCTATGCCGCGGCGGGCTTTGCAGGCAACGAATTGCCGCTCTCGCAGGCCTTCCGTGATCTTCCCGCCTCCGTCATCGAGGCCCGCACGGCAAATGCCATCCGGCCCGCGCGGCCGCGCATGCGCGCCTGACGTTACTTTCGCTCGTCCTTGGACAGCAGCAACTGCCCGCGCTTCTTGATCGTGGCTTGCGCCATCTCGGCAAAGCGCTGCAACAGCCAGGGCAGCACCACCTGCACCTCGACATGGTCGTCGGCGACATCGACCTGCCCCGTCGCGACCTGTCCGAGCGCGCGGATACGAAAGGCCATGCTATCGCCGGTCCAGCGTTCCTCCTCGACCTGCATCACGGGAATGCTAGCGGCCGCACGGCCGAGCCCGGTCTTGAGCCGGCGCACCGCCTCCTCGCGACCGAGACGATGCGGAATTGAAACGACAAGCGGTGCTGACATGGCCGTGCCTCGTGGATTGATTCTCACATAGTCATGCCGGCCGAAACGCCAACCGTTCCATGCAGGTTTGGTCCTGCAACCGGTGTTTCCATGGACGGAACTTTAAAACCTGCGGCAAGTTGCCCTTGCACCACGGGGACACGTGCAAACGACCCTTTCAACAAAGGGCTGGAGGAGATTCGCATGTCAATCGGTACGATCATTCTGATCATTCTGGTCATCGCCCTGCTTGGCGGCTTCAGCGGCATCGGCGGCGGTCCGTTCTATGGCACCGGCTATTACGGCGGCGGCGGCCTCGGGCTCGTCATCGTCATCCTGCTGATCCTGCTCCTGATGGGAAGGATCTAGCGACACAGCGAGGATTTCGTAGGGTGGGCAAAGGCGCTCTTGGGCCGTGCCCACCTTCCCTCGCCGCAACAAGATGGTGGGCACGCTTCGCCTTGCCCACCCTACGGGAGTCGCGCCCGTAGCGAGGACTTACTTTCTTTTCCCCGCGAGCTTCTTGATCGACGCCTTGATCGACGCGGCCGCATCCTCATAGCCCTCCCACGCCTTCGACCGCGGCAGCAAGCCGGGCGCGGTCCGCAGCGTATAGCGCTTTGGATCGAGATCGCTCTTCACCTGCGCCCAGGTTACCGGCATCGATACCGTGGCGCCGGCGCGCGCCCGCGGCGATAATGGCGCCACCGCCGTCGACATGCGGTCGTTACGCAGATAATCCAGGAAGATCTTTCCCTTGCGCAGCTTCTTCGACATGTTGAGCAGATAGCGCTCTGGATCGTCATCGGCCATCCACTGGCAGACGCCTTGCGCGAAGCCCTTGGCTTCCTTCCAGCTCACCTTGTCGCGTGCGCCGTGGCGCAGCGGCACGACGACATGCAGACCCTTGCCGCCCGTGGTCTTGCAGAAGCTCTCCATGCCGATGTCGGTCAGCCGCTGCCGCATCTCCTTGGCCGCCTCCACCACGTCGGCGAACTCGACATCCGGCGCCGGATCGAGATCGAACACCAGCCGGCCCGGCGTGTCATAGGCGTTTGGCGCGCAATTCCATGGATGCAGCTCGACGCCGCCAATCTGCGCAACGGCGGCCAGCCCTTCGATGCGATCGATCTGCAAATAGGGTTTACGATCGCCCGAGACCTTGGCGAGCTCGAGCAAATTCGAGGTGCCCTGCATGGCATGACGCTGGAAGAACGTCTCTCCACCGATGCCGTCGGGCGCACGCACGATCGAGCACGGGCGGCCCTTCAGATGCTCGATCATCCAGGTCCCGACCGCCTCGAAATAGCGGGCGAGATCAAGCTTCGTCGCGCCCTCGCCATCACCGCCATCCGGCCACAGCTCCTTGTCCGGCTTGGAGATGACGACGCCCATCACCTCGGCCGTGCCGGCGTCCTTCGATCGCTTGGCCGTCTTCGTCACGCGCTTGCTGACTGTGGGCTCGGCGAGTTCGGTATCGACGGGCGTTTCCGCCTCGACCTCCTCGGCGGGCTTGTCCTGCCGCAAGCCCTTGAACGCGGCCTGGCGGATATTGCCGTCGGCGGTGAAGCCGGCGAACTCGATCTCCGCGACCAGCTCCGGCTTCAGCCAGTGCACCTCTTTGGCTCTCTTCGGCGCGTTCTTGCCGCCGAAGGGGCTTTCCTTGGCTTCCATGGCCTTCAAGGACGGCATGATGCGCTTGACCTTGTCGGCGCCGAAGCCGGTGCCGACCATGCCGACGAAGACGAGATGGTCGCCGCGATGCACGCCGGCCATCAGCGAGCGGAATTTGCCGTTCGTGGTCTTGTAGCCGCCGATCACGACCTCATGGCCGGCACGGCATTTGGCCTTGATCCAGCTCTCGGTACGGCCGGAGCGATAGGGCGCGTCCAGTTTCTTCGACACCACGCCTTCCAGCTCGAGCTTGCAGGCCGATTGCAGCACCGCATCGCCGCCGCTCTCGAAATGCTCGACATAGCGGATCTGGGCTGATTTCCGCTTGCGCTTCTCCAGCAGCTCCTTGAGCAGGGCCTTGCGCTCGCCGAGCGGCAGCCGGCGGTAGTCCTGCCCTTCTGCGAACAGGAGGTCAAAGGCAAAGAAGATCAGCTCGCCGGTCTTGCCGTCCGACAGCGCAGCCTGCAGCGAGGAGAAGTTCGGCGCGCCATTGTGATCGAGCGCGACGATCTCGCCGTCGATCATCACGTCCGGCAATGACCCCGCCTCTTTCGCGATCGCCGCGAACTTGTCGGTCCAGTCGAGGCCCTTGCGCGTCTTCAGCGTTGCCTTGCCGTCTTCGACCCGGAGCTGCACCCGATAGCCGTCGAACTTGATCTCGTGGCACCAGCCTTCGCCGGCCGGAGGGCGCTCGACCGACGTGCAGAGCTGCGGCGCCACGAAATCCGGCATCTCGGCAACCTTCCTGGCGTTGGTCGCGGTCGTGGCTTTCTTCTTCACCGCTTTGCTCTTGGAGATCTTGCCGGCTTTCAATGCCGTGCGCGGGGCCGGCTTGACCGTGTGCCCTTTCGTCTCCTCCGCGCGGTTGGATTGCCAGACCGCATCGGCCTTGGTCTTGGCACCCTTCGTCAGCATGAACGGTTTCGGGGCACGCCCCTTGCCTTCGGCGATCTGCTCCATCGCACGGCCGGAGGCGACCGATCTGTCCTCATCGAGAATGTCGTTGTCCGCGCCCTCGCGGACAAATTCGTCGCGGTGCTTGATCAGGAGCCAGTTGGTGCGCTTGCCGCCAGTGCGGTCGTTGCGCATGCGCACCAGGACCCAGCTCCCATGCAGCTTGTCGCCATGCAGGGTGAATTTCAAATCGCCTTTCTTGAATCCGCGCTCCGCGTCCTCCGATTCCCAGGTGCCGCGGTCCCACAGCATCACCGTGCCGCCGCCATACTGCCCTTCCGGAATCGTGCCTTCGAAATCGCCATAGTCGAGCGGGTGGTCTTCCACCTCGACCGCAAGCCGCTTGTCGTGCGGATCGAGCGAGGGTCCCTTGGTCACGGCCCAGGACTTGAACACGCCGTCGAATTCGAGCCTGAGATCGTAGTGCAGCCGGCTCGCATCATGCTTCTGGATCACGAAGCGCCGCTGCTTCGATGGCGCCACTGCGGACTTGCCCGATGGCTCGGGCGTTTTCTCGAAGTCACGCTTCTGTCGGTAAGTGGAGAGTTTTTGCAGCACGACCGGTCCCGCTTCTCTTTCGGCATTCAAGCCTATCACGGCCAAAGTCCCACCCGGAACCAAAACCCTATGGGAGGGTTGGGGTTCCAAAACGCACTGAAAACGCTGGAGAATGGAATGGCCCCGCGTGCCTATTGGAAGGGAACGTTGAAGCTGTCGCTGGTCAGTTGCCCGGTCGTGCTTTATCCGGCGACGACGGCAGCGGAGAAGACGCGATTTCACCTGATCAACCGCGAGACCGGGAACCGGCTCAAGCAGCAGATGATCGATGCCGAGACCGGCGACGTCGTCGAGAGCGACCAGAAGGGCCGCGGTTACGAGCTGCGCAAGGGCAAATACGTCGAGATCGAACCGGAGGAGCTCGAGGCTGTCCAGATCGAGAGCAACCACACCATCGACATCGAGAGCTTCGTGCCGAGCGAGGAGATCGACCAGCGCTATCTCAACCATCCCTATTACATGGCGCCCGACGGCAAGGCCGCGGTCGACGCGTTCGCGGTGATCCGCGACGCCATGAAGGACCAGGAGCGCGTGGCGCTCGCCAAGATCGTGCTCACCAACCGCGAACACATCATGGCGATCGAGCCGCTCGGCAAGGGCCTGCTCGGCACCACGCTGCGCTACCCTTACGAGCTGCGCGACGAGGACCAGTTCTTCGACGATATCAAGAGCCCGAAGATCACCAAGGACATGGTCGAGCTCGCCGGCCACATCCTCCATACCAAGGCCGCGCATTTCGACCCCGGCAAGTTCAAGGACGAGTACGAGAACGCGCTGAAGGCGCTGGTAAAGCGCAAGGCCAGCGGCAAGACAATCGAGCTGCCCGAACCCGAGGAGCGGCCGAGCAACGTCGTCGACCTCATGGACGCGCTGAAGCAGAGCCTGAAGGGACGCGGCCGAAAAAAGACGGCGGCGCAGTCCCATGCGCGCCGCGCGACCGGGCGGCAACGCGCGGCGAAGAAGACGCACCGTTCGACGGCGCGGCACAGGAAGGCGGGCTGAGGGACTACTCGCCTAGTATTCGTAGGGTGGGCAAAGCGAAGCGTGCCCACCACCTTTGTCGAAATCGAGAGAATGGTGGGCACGGCGCTTTGCGCCTTTGCCCACCCTACGGGTCTGAGGAACGTTAATCCCCCGCCTTCAGCCGGTAGCCGATCCCCGTTTCCGTCAGCACATATTGCGGCCGTTCCGGATCGGCCTCGATCTTTTGGCGGAGCTGGCGGACATAGACGCGCAGATATTGCGCATCGGTCAGCTCGTCCCAGAGCTCCCTCAGCAGGAAACGGTGAGTCAGCACCTTGCCGGCGTGCTGCACGAGCACGCGCAGAAGGTCATATTCCTTCGGCGACAGCTTCACCTCGCGGTCGCCGGCCTTGACGATGCGGCGGACGAGATCGACCGAGAGATCTCCCGTGCGGAACACGGGGCGTTCGCCCTGCACCTGGAGCTGGTGCCGCAGCGCGGCGCGCAGGCGGGCCAGCAGCTCGTCCATGCCGAACGGCTTGGTCAGATAATCGTCGGCACCGAGATCGAGCGCCTGTACCTTGCCGGCTTCGTCGCCACGGCTCGACAACACCACGATCGGCACGCCTTCGTTGCGGGCGCGGATGGTGCGCAGCAGCTCGTGTCCCTGAACGTCGGGCAGGCCGAGATCGAGAATGATCAGCGCCGGCTCCTCAACGAGCTTCTCCAGCGCAATCTTGCCGTTCGACGCCTCGAGGATTTCATAGCCCTGCGTCGATAATCCCATCCGCAGCAATTTGCGGATCGGCGGTTCGTCGTCGATGACCAGGACCTTGATCGGCGCAGCGCTCATGCGGCGGTATCCAATGCGCGGCTTTGTGCCGGAACGGGAAGACGGATGGTGAGGACAGCGCCACTCCGGTCGTTGCGGTTGGCGGCCGAGATCGTGCCGCGCATCGCCTCGACGAAGCCGCGGGAGATGGCGAGGCCGAGCCCCGTGCCGGGACGGACATGATCGCCCTTCTGCACGCGGTAGAACTTGTCGAACACGCTCTCGAGCTCGTCGGGCGGGATGCCGGCGCCCTCGTCCGCGATCTCAAGCACGACATGATCGCTGTCGCGCCGGCTGCGGACCGAGACCGTGCTGTCGGGCGGCGAATATTTGGCCGCGTTGTCGAGCAGGTTGAAGAGCACTTGCTCGAACAGCACGGCATCGAGCTGGAGCATCGGCAGATCGGCGCCCAGCACCAGCTCGACCTTATGGCTGTCAAGGATCTTGGCTGCCCTCCGCAGCGCGCTGCCGACGATCTCTCCGAGATCGTGCAGCGCCGTGTTCGGCACGATGGCGCCGGATTCGAGCTTGGTCATGTCGAGCAGGTTGGCGATGAAGCGGTTGAGCCGTTCGGATTCGTCGATGATGGTGGCGAGCAGGTCGCGCTTCTCGGCGTCGGACAAGGCCCCGGCGAGATCGCGCATGGTCGAGGCCGCCCCCAGCACCGAGGCGAGCGGCGTCTTCAAATCGTGCGAGATCGAGGTCAGGAGCGCCGAGCGCAGGCGCTCGGATTCGACGGTGCGCTTGACGCGGTCCATATCCTCGACCAGCAGCACACGCTCGATCGCCAGCGCGCCCTGGTCGACCAGCGCATCCAGGAGCCGGCGCTGGTCCGGCGTCAGCAGCGGCCCGGTACGGTCGTTGTCGATGCCGATGACGCCGATCGGGCCGCGCCCGGTGCGCATCGGCAGGAACAGCCGTTTTGCACCCGGCAACGTATCCGAGCCGCGGCCGGCGGGGCGGTCGTTGCTCCAGGCCCAGTTGGCCGCGGCGAGATCGGCCTGATCGAGCTCGTCTTCGGGCGGATAGCCGGATTTCACCGTGAGCAAGCCATCTTCCGGCAGCAGCAGCACCACGCGGACCTTCAGCATCAACGCAATCTGGTAGGCCGTCGCCCACAGCACGTCGTCGAGCGTCGCGGTGCCCGCGAGCTTGCGGCTGAAAGCGTAGAGCTGCTCGGACATCCTGATCCGGCCGATGGCGGCGTCGGCCTGCGTGCGCACGCGCGCCGCGACATTGGAGACAATCATCGCCACCGCCATGAACAACACGAAGGCGGCGACGTTGGTCGGGTCGGTGATGGTGAAAGTGTAGACCGGCGGCAGAAAGAAGAAATTGTAACAGAGCGAGGCCGCGACAGTCGCAAGCAGCGACGGCAATAGCCCGTAGCGGACCGCAACCGTCACCACCGACGTCAACAGCACGAGATCAACATTCTCGATGCCAAACCGCGGCTGGAGCAGGACGGCGGCGCCGAGGCCGATCAGGACGATGCCCAGCGCCTTCAGGTAAGGCAGCGGATTGAACGGCTCGGATCGCGCCGCGGTCTGTACCGCCGTCTTGGGCGCATCCTCGGCCGGAAGTTCGTCGCCGGGGATGACGTGAACGCTGATATTGCCCGCACGGCGCACCAGGTCATGCACGACCGAGCCGCGCGTCATCTCGAACCAGCGCGAGCGGGTCGACTTGCCGATCACGATCTGAGTGACGTTGTTGCCTTGCGCGAAATTGACGACATCGTCGGCGATGCGACGGTCGACGGCGGGAATGGTCAGCGCCTCGCCGCCGAGCGATTCCGCGAGCCGCAACGTATCGGCCAATCGATCGCGCTGCGCATCGGACAATTGCAGGGACCGTCGCGTCTCGATCGATACCGCGGTGAACGGCGCATGCAGCCGGTCGGCCAGCCGCTTGGTGTAGCGCACGAGGCCGGCCGCGCGCGGATCCTCGCTGACGCAGACGAGGATGCGCTCGCCCGCGGCCCACGGCCCGGAAATCGCATTCGCCTGCATGTGGTTGAGCAGCTGCTCGTCGACCCGCTCGGCGGTGCGCCGCAACGCGAGCTCGCGCAAGGCGGTCAGATTGCCCGGCGAGAAATAGTGCTCCAGCGCCCGCTCGGCTTGCTTGGGCACATAGACCTTGCCCTCCTTCAGGCGCTGAATCAGATCGTCGGGCGTGAGGTCGATCAGCTCGATCGCATCGGCGCGGTCGAACACGGAATCAGGCACCGTCTCGCGCACCCGGACATGGGTGATCTGGGCGACGACGTCGTTCAGGCTCTCGATGTGCTGGATGTTGACGGCGGTGTAGACGTCGATGCCGTGAGACAGCAGCTCCTCCACGTCGAGATAACGCTTCGGATGGCGGCTGCCTGCGGCGTTGGTGTGGGCGAGCTCGTCGACCAAAGCGATCCTTGGCCGCCGCGCGATCACCGCATCAAGGTCCATCTCCTCGACGACCTGGCCGCGATAGTCCAGCCTCTTGCGCGGGACCATCTCGAGCCCGCGTACCAATGCCTCGGTCTCGGCGCGGCCATGGGTTTCGACGAAGCCGACCACGACATCGATGCCGGCCTTGCGCTTGGCGTGGGCGCTTTGCAGCATCTCATAGGTCTTGCCGACGCCGGGCGCGGCGCCGACGAAGATCTTCAGCTTGCCGCTGACGCTCTCCTCCCGGCGCGCTGCCTCCAGCAGCGCCTCCGGGGACGGACGTTGTTCGGAATCGCGGCGCTCTCGGACCATGTTCCCAATATAATCATCTGTGCACTGCGAGCCTAGACCGCTACTTCGCCGCCGCCCGATCGAGCGCGAGATTCAGTGCCAATACGTTAACCCGGGGTTCGCCGAGCAAGCCAAGCAGCCGGCCCTCGGTGTTCGCAGCAACGAGCTGCTTGAGCTGATCCTCCGGCAGATTCCGCGCCTTCGCCACCCGTGGCACCTGGAATTGCGCCGCTTCGGGCGAAATATTTGGATCGAGACCGCTGGCCGAGGTCGTCACGAGGTCGACCGGGACCGGCTGGTTCGGATTCTCAGCCCTGAGCTTGTCCACGTCCTCCTTCAGCCGGTCGGCCAGAGCCTTGCTGGTCGGGCCGAGATTGGAGCCGCCCGAGTTGGCGGCGTTGTAGGGCGCCGAAACCGTCTTGGTCGAATCATTCGGGTCCGGGGCCAGCGTCGCCGACAGGCGGCCGTGGAAGTACTTGTCATCCTTGAACTCCTGCCCGATCAGGGCTGAGCCGACGACCTTGCCGTCCTTCTCGATCAGACTGCCTTGTGCCTGAGCTGGGAAGATCGCGCCGGCAATGGCAGTCATCGCGAGCGGATAGGCCAAGCCCGTGATGGCGGTGAGGACCAGCAAAAGGACGATGGCGGGGCGGATTTCTCTGAGCATGTGTTTCTCCTATGGAGCGCGCTGCGCGGCGCGACGATCAAGCCAGGTGCAGGGCAACGACGACGAGATCGATCGCCTTGATAGCGACGAAGGGAATGACGATGCCGCCGAGGCCGTAGACCAAGAGGTTGCGCCGGAGCAGCGCGCCGGCACCGACGGCGCGATAGGCGACGCCTTTCAGCGCGAGTGGAATCAGGGCGATGATGACAAGCGCGTTGAAGATGATCGCCGATAGGATGGCGCTCTGCGGGCTCGACAGGTTCATGACGTTGAGCACGGTGAGCTGGGGGTAGAACGCCAAAAACATCGCCGGGATGATCGCAAAATACTTGGCGACGTCGTTGGCGATCGAGAACGTGGTCAGCGCGCCGCGCGTCATCAAGAGCTGCTTGCCGATCTCGACCACTTCGATCAGCTTGGTCGGGTTGGAATCGAGGTCGACCATGTTGCCGGCCTCGCGGGCGGCCTGGGTGCCGGTGTTCATGGCGACACCGACATCGGCCTGCGCCAGCGCCGGCGCGTCGTTGGTGCCGTCGCCGCACATCGCAACCAGCTTGCCCTTGGCCTGCTCATCGCGGATCAGCTTGAGCTTGTCCTCGGGGGTAGCCTGCGCCAGGAAGTCGTCGACGCCGGCTTCCGCCGCGATCGCGGCTGCGGTCATCGGATTGTCGCCAGTGATCATGATGGTGCGGATGCCCATGCGGCGGAGCTCGGCGAAGCGCTCGCGAATGCCGCCCTTGACGATGTCCTTGAGCTGGACGATCCCGAGCAACTTGCCATCCTTGGCGACCGCCAGCGGCGTGCCGCCGGACTTGGCGATCTCGTCGGCAATGATCTGGATCTCGCGGCCAATGTCCGAGAGCGCGGCGGGCTGGATGGCGCGAGCAGCGTTGCCTGAGGCTACCGCCAGCGGCGCGCCGCCGCCGACATAGTTCAGCATGGCGTCGACCGCCCCCTTGCGCACTGACGAGCCGCCGGCATCGACGCCGCTCATGCGGGTCTGCGCCGTGAACGGGATGAAGGTGGCCCCGAGCTCAGCCATGTCGCGGCCGCGGATGCCGTATTTCTCCTTGGCCAGCACGACGATGGAACGACCTTCCGGCGTCTCGTCGGCGAGCGAGGCGAGCTGGGCGGCATCCGCCAGCTCCTGCTCGGTGACGCCGCGCACCGGACGGAAGGCGGTGGCCTGCCGGTTGCCGAGCGTGATGGTGCCGGTCTTGTCGAGCAGCAGCGTGTCGACGTCGCCGGCGGCCTCGACCGCGCGGCCGGACATCGCCAGCACGTTGAAGCGCACCAGACGGTCCATGCCAGCGATGCCGATGGCGGACAACAGCGCACCAATCGTGGTCGGGATCAGCGTCACGAACAGCGCGACCAGCACGACCACCGAGATCGAGCCGCCGGCGTAGGCCGCATAGCTCGGGATGGTGACGGTGGCGAACACGAAGATGATGGTGAGGCCGGCAAGCAGGATGTTCAGCGCGATCTCGTTTGGCGTCTTCTGCCGCTCGGCGCCCTCGACCAGCTTGATCATGCGATCGATGAAGGTCGAGCCCTGGGCTGCCGTGATGCGAACGCGGATCCAGTCGGACAGCACCTGCGTGCCGCCGGTGACTGCAGAGCGGTCGCCGCCGGATTCGCGAATGACGGGCGCGGACTCGCCGGTGATGGCGGCTTCGTTGACCGAGGCGACGCCCTCGATCACCTCACCGTCCGAGGGGATCGTGTCGCCCGCCTCGACCAGCACGATGTCGCCGACCTTCAGGCTCGTGCCTGGCACGAGCTTGAAGGCCGCGCCGCCACCGGTCAGGAGCTTGGCCTGGCTCTCGGTACGGGTCTTGCGCAACGTCTCGGCTTGCGCCTTGCCGCGGCCTTCGGCCACCGCTTCGGCGAAATTGGCGAACAGCACCGTGAACCAGAGCCAGACGATGATCTGGAAGGTGAAACCGAGACCAGCGCCGCCGGTGACAAGGTCGCGCAGGAAGATCACGGTGGTCAGCGCAGCGACGATCTCGACCACGAACATCACGGGGTTCTTCACCATCAGCCGCGGATCGAGCTTGGCGAAGGAGGCGCGGATCGCGGGCATCACGATCTTGGGATCGAGCATTGCCGACATCGGCGCACGCTTTTGTAGTTTGGTCGTATCCATGGAGGTCACTCCAGACAATCAGAACAGGTTGCCGGCGTTCATCGCCAGATGCTCGACGATCGGACCGAGCGCGAGCGCCGGGAAGAAGGTCAGGCCGCCCATGATCAGGATGACGCCGACGACGAGGCCGACGAACAGACCCCCCGTGGTCGGGAACGTGCCCATGGACGGCGGGATCGATTTCTTCTCCGCGAGCGATCCCGCGATCGCCATCGCCGGGACGATCATGAAGAAGCGGCCGACGAACATCGCGCTGGCCAGCGTGAGGTTGTAGAAGAAGGTGTTGCCGGTGAGGCCCGCGAAGGCGGAGCCGTTGTTGCCCGTCGCCGAGGTGAAGGCGTAGAGCACTTCGGTGAATCCGTGCGGTCCGGCGTTCGCCATGGAGGCCACGGCCGCCGGGTAGACCACGCCGACCGCGGTCCAGCCCAAAATCATCAGCGGCAGCACCAGGATGGCCAGCATCGCCATCTTGACCTCGCGCGCCTCGATCTTCTTGCCGACATATTCCGGCGTGCGCCCGACCATGAGGCCTGCAACGAAAATCGCGAGGATGACGAACAGCAGCATACCGTACATGCCGGCGCCGACGCCGCCGACAATGATTTCGCCGAGCTCGATGTTGATCAGCGGGATCATGCCGCCGAGCGCGGTGAAGCTGTCATGCATGGCGTTGACGGCGCCGCACGAGGCAGCGGTGGTGACGACGGCGAACAGCGAGGACGCAACGATTCCGAAGCGGACCTCCTTGCCTTCCATGTTGCCGCCGGTCAGGCCCAACGCGTGGAGCGTCGAGGTGCCGCCGGCCTCCGCCCAATAGGTGACGGCGACGCCGGCGATGAACAGTACCCCCATCACGGACAAGATTGCCCAGCCCTGGCGCTGATTGCCGACCATGCGGCCGAATACGTTGGTCATGGCCGCGCCGATCAGGAAGATCGACAGCATCTGCACGAAATTCGACAGCGCGGTCGGGTTCTCGAAGGGATGCGCGGCGTTGGCGTTGAAGAAGCCGCCGCCATTGGTGCCGAGCATCTTGATCGCGACCTGGGATGCGACGGGGCCGACCGCGATGGTCTGCTTGGCGCCTTCGAGCGTGGTCGCCTCGACATAATCGCCGAGCGTCTGCGGCATGCCCTGCCAGACCAGGAACAGCGTGTAGACCACACAGATCGGCAGCAGCACGTAGAGCGTGCAGCGGGTGACGTCGACCCAGAAATTGCCGACGGTGCGCATCGATGCACGCGAGAAGCCGCGGATCAGGGCCATTGCGAGTGCGATGCCGGTTGCGGCCGACAGGAAGTTCTGGTGCGTCAGGCCGACCATCTGGGTCAGATAGGACAGCGTGCTTTCGCCACCGTAATTCTGCCAGTTGGTGTTGGTGATGAACGACATTGCCGTGTTGAAGGATAGATCTTCCGCAACCGCGCCCTGCCCGGCTGGATTGAACGGCAGTACGGCCTGGAGCCGCATCACGCCGTAGATGACGAGGAAGCCGCCGACATGGAACAGCAGCATGGCGACCGTGTAGGTCAGCCAATGCTGCTCGCGCTTCTCGTCGACGCCGGAAACCCAGTAGACGCCGGCCTCGATCGGCCGCAGCACCGGCGACAGGAATGTCCGCTCGCCGCCAAACACCCGCGTCATGTACCAGCCGAGCGGCTTTGTGAGTGCGACGATGATGACGCAGAACAGAATGATCTGGAGCCAACCGACCATAGTCATGGAATCAACCCTTCAAGCTTGGGGCCCGGCGCATGAGCGGCAGGAGCACCGTCAGCAGGCCGGCGACGAGCACGGCGTCCGCCAGCAGCAATTCGAGAAGCAGCAGCACCGGTCAGAACCGCTCGGGCCGCAGCAGCGCGTAGGTGAGATAGGCCAGCAGGCCGAACGAGACGGCGCCGGCGAGCACGTAATCGAAGATCATGATCCGCTCCCTCAAAGCCGTTCGCAGGCGTAGGTGTAACCGATCGCGAGGGCAAAGAAGCCGAAGCCCAGCGCCAGCATCAGAATGTCCATCATCGGATTGCTCCTCGTTGCGTCCCCAAAGTCCGGCGCAACTTTCTCTCGGTGACCCGGCGGGCTCGCGAGGGACATGGAACGCATGTCCACGGATGACAGCAGGGACTATTGACCGTGCTGAAATGCCAGCGCGCGCATAGGTTTTCGAGATGAGGGCTATGGCGATGTTATAGGAATCTCATAAAGGCCGGGCGGGCGATGCTCGCCCGCCGTCGTCCCCGCACCTGAACATTCAGCCGAGGTCGTCATGCCCGGGCTTGTCCCGGGCATCCACGTTCTTTGTGCTGGGGGCAAGGCGTGGATGGCCGGGACAAGCCCGGCCATGACGCGGTGGTGACTGTCGGTGTCCCCTAGCCCACATCTCATATGCGACTGCCCTGACCTTGGCGGGTACGACATTTGAGAGTTGGGTAACAGATTGTGCCTCTCGCCAGTCCGCCTCACACTTATGAAATCCCTATATCTCTCGCCCGATCCCCATCTCGTTTTCAAATGCCTTTGAGGCCCATCCTGGCAGTGCCGGCCGACTGACCGACGCCATTTCCAGGAGGCCTGACATGACCGCCACTCTCCGACGCCTTGATCCGCCTTCCCTCAGCCAGCAGCTCCGCGCGGCACCGGCGATGACGCGTCCGTTGATGTCAGACATCATCGACAAGACCTGCCGGCGCCTTCGTTCGCTCGGCCAAAGCGATCGTACGGCGCGCGCCATCTGCCTGATCGACGCTGAAGCCTGGACCGACGCCGCCCTGGCGCTGATGGCGCTTGAGCTGCCGATGTGGCAGGTCCGGCGCATCGCCTATGACGACGGCGAGTGGCATTGTGCGCTGTCGCGCGAGCGCGAGCTACCGGACTGGCTGGACGCCGCGGTCGAGGCGCGCCACGCCGACCTCGCGCTGGCCTTGCTGTCGGCCTTCGTCGAGGTTCGAACGCTCACCGCGGAAACGTCGCGGCCGAGCGTTCCTTCCGTCCGTCCTGCGCTAGATCTACTTTGCGAACCGGTCGCCTGCGACAATTTCGGCTAGAGCCGCGCGACGGATCGACACCATGCCGCAAGCTCCGGACATGCCGCGCACGCTGGGCCCGTCGCGCGTGATCGCGCGCTTCGCTGTTCGCCTCGCACTGCTCATTGGCTTTGCCGCATTCGGCAGCGTCGGCTTTAGCCGGAGCCTCGCTGTCTTGCTTTGGATGTCGGTCATCCTATGCGCGCTGGCCGGCGTGATCAGGCGGGAGCCGGCCTTCAAAGCCGCGCTGAATCATTGGGACGAAGCAGTCGCCTTCGGCGCACTGTTCGCGCTGGCCCATATTGCCAATGAACTGGCGTGAGCGTCCGGCTTTATGATCTTCCTATGAAATCGCCGCGCACCCGCCCTCGAAATCATATCCCCGACTGAGGATATTGAGCACGCCGGCAAGGACGCCCGTCCGAGGCCAG
This sequence comes from Bradyrhizobium sp. 141, assembly GCF_023074055.1. Lineage (GTDB taxonomy): Bacteria > Pseudomonadota > Alphaproteobacteria > Rhizobiales > Xanthobacteraceae > Bradyrhizobium. The sequence continues at coordinate 335,102 of NZ_JADPKR010000082.1, read as the reverse complement.
CGTCGTTCAGAAGGATTGAACCCGTGAAACTCGTCGAACCTCCCTTGTGCAGCTTGCCTTCGACTATCGTCTTCATCGGCAGGAATCGCCGGGGACAATGGATCGCTCAGGAACAGCACGGCCTCTATGGCGGCCTGTTCGTGAGCCGCGCTCATGCGATCAAATATGCGCTGTTCGAGAACGGGCAGCACCCCGAGACCATCGTCGAGCTGCCGCGCGAGATCGAGCTCGACATGGGCAAGAGCCCCAACACCATCATCGCGCAGCGCGCCGCCTGAGCCGGGCGAGAATCATGCTCATCCCTCCCGCTGCCTGGTTCACCGGGTTCATTCCGGACCTGCCGACCCCGTTCGACGCAGCAGATGCGATCGACCTCAAGGCGTTCGCTGCACTGTGCGAGCGGCAGGTCGCGGCCGGCGCTCCCGCCATCGTGGTCTGCGAGACGGCCGGGGAAGCGCCGACGCTCTCGCCGGCCGAGCAGGAGCTCGTCATTCGCACCGCGGTCGACGTCGCCCGCGGCCGCGTGCGGGTGATCGCAGGCGCGCTCTCGAACGCAACCAGCCATGCCACCGAACTGGCGCGGCGTGCCGAAGCGGCCGGCGCCGATGCCGTCATGTCGGTGGTGCCCGCCTACAACAAGCCGATGCAGGAGGGGATGCTCGCGCATTTCCGCGCTATTGCCGGCGCGATCGGACTGCCCGTGATCCTGCATGACGTGCCCTCCCGCACGCTGCGCCCGCTCGCCGACGAGACGCTTCTGCGTCTGGTCGAGTCCCGCCAGTTCGTCGGCCTGCGCGACGGGAGTGGCGACATCACCCGTCCTATGCGGCTGTCCCGCAATCTGCCGGCAGGCTTTCGCCTTTTCTCCGGCGACGACACCACCGCGTTCGGTTTCATCGCGGACGGCGGCGATGGCGCGATCTCAGAGGTCGCCAACATCGCCCTGGATCTCTGCCGCACGATCTTCTCACATCTCAGGCAGGGCCGGCTGCAATCCGCCCGTTATCTGCACAAGCGACTGATCCCGCTCGTCGCCTCCCTTTCCAAGGAGAGTCCGGCGGCGCTCAAATACGCACTCGACGTCCTTGGCCTGATGTCAGCCGCCACCCGGCTGCCGATCGTGCCGCTGGACCCAGCCGCGCAGAGAGGCGTGGTGCGCGCGCTCGCTGCGATCGCCGACGAAGAATTGATCGACAACGTCGGAGCCTGACGCGGCGAGTCCGTCCAAAAATGGCATGCTTAATGTGGTCGATGGATCTCACAGGCTGCTCCACGCCTGGAAGCTAGCGCTGCTGCGCTTTGCCGTGACGCGGGATGAGTCCGACAGGCTCAACGTGGCAGCACTCGCGGCGGAACTCGATCGGCTCGGTCGGCGGCATGCCGCCGACGAGACGTTCCACTTCTTCCGTCGAACCGGCTCCCAGCTCTGCGCGGCCGTTGGCGGGCAGCCACAGAACGCGGCGGACACCCTGAACCGATTCTGCAATCAGATCGAGGAACCACGGCTGCGCCTCGCCTTTGCCGCAGCGGTCGGGATCGCTCATTCGGATCCGGCACTGTCTCACGCCGCCCGACCGCAGCGGAACCCCGATCTCTTCCGAGGGCTGCCGCCGCGAGGATCGGCGTCTTTATGACATTCCTATGCGCATGCGCCGGCGCTCATCTCGCAATCCTACACAACCATCGACATCCTAAGCGGCAGACTGGAGCGGCGACCTTGCCGCACCAAGACGAGGACTTCCGCAATGTCGATCCTGACACATGACTTTGACGGGCCTTTCGAGGCCGAACGCACGGCGCGCATCTCCGAAGCGCGCAAGGCCTAGCTCAAGCGCATCGCGCTCCAAGCGGTTGCCCTGCTCTCGATGGGCAGCGTGCTCACCGCGCTGATCGCGCTGAGAACCGCAATCCATGTCTGGCATCTCCCTGCTTGACCGGCGCGGGAGACGTCATGACGTTGCAGATGTGTGAGGAGGCCGCCATGGCCGCGATCGCCCTTCAAGCCGCGCGCCGTCTGCCGGAGGCGCGAGCGACGGCGGCTGAAATCGGCGCGACGTCGGCACTCAAGCCACTCGACCCTGATGTCGTCAGCGCCGCCATTCCCGCTTTTTTCATCGGACGTAACCGAGCCGGACTCTGGGTCGCCCGCGAGGCGAAGGGGCGCGCCGGCGGTCTCTTCCTGTTCAAGAGCTCCGCGATCGATTTCGCCAAACGCCGGAGCGCGCCGGAACGATGCGCACTGGTATTTCCCGCCGAGACCCTCGAGCTCGACATCGAGAATCACGGCAACCCGCTGGTCGCGCTGGCAGCACGATGGCTGGAAGTGGCGAAGCGACATCTGGCCCGCATTACGAGGTAACGACATGATCGAGCTCAAGATCGCCATCCTGGTCGCATTGATGGGCGCATTGCTGCTCGGCATGCGCTTCACCGCGAACCCGGCGTCGGACGGTTAGCATGCCGCTTCTCAAAGGAAATCTGGAGCAGGCGGTCACCGTGACCATCCTGACCATGACGCTGAGCCTGATCTGGGGCGCGATCCTGACGCTCGTGATTACGCTTGTCGCGCGCGGGCTCGGCGTCTAGCTCCTCGCTTCCCTCTCGATCAGCCGGGCCAATTCCGCCGCTGTCACCTCGATCGGCCGGCCGCTGCGCTCGACGCGGGCCTGGATCAGCGCGCCCTGAAGCGCCGACGTGCAGAGCACGGCAAGCGCTTCGGCGCGAGATCTGACGAAGCCGTCCGCGAGCAGCTTGTCTCGGAGGATGGATAATCGCGCCGCATAAGCTTTGCGGCCGGCATCGGACACGGCACGCTCGCGCGGCGCAAGCTCCAGCAGCACGGTCGTGATCGGGCAGCCGTTGCGAAAGCCGGAGCCCTGCATCCAGCCCGCCAACAACCTTGCGTGCGCGCGCAAGAGGTCGCCGGTCGAGCCGCAGTCTTCCGCGAGCTTGGCGACCGTCGCCGCCACGCGGCGGCCCGCCTCCTCCACTGCCGCCACCGCGATCGAGGATTTTCCATCCGGAAAGTAATGGTAGAGCGACCCTTTTGGCGCACCGCTGACGTCGACGATGTCGTTCAGCCCGGTCCGGGCAAAGCCCTGGCGGCGGAACAGCGTCACCGCGGCATTGATGATGGGCTGGCGGTGTTTTGGCACGGCCGGCATGGCGCTCTCCCCGTCGATGAAACTATATTGATTGGTCTACATCAGCCTCCGACAGTCAAGCCTGGTCAATGACAGGAGAGGCAAATGCCAGCGGGAGTGACCTTTGAGGCGAACGACGGCGTCGCGCGGATCGGGCTCGACGACGGCAAGGTCAATGTGATGTCGACCGCGATGCTGGCGGAGATCGGCGCCGCCTTCGACCGGGCCGAGAAGGAAGCCGAGATCGTGGTGCTGCGCTCGGCACGGCCCGGCATCTTCTCTGCCGGCTTCGATTTGAAGGTGTTCGCCTCGGGCGATGCCGCCATTAGCCTCGAGATGGTCCGCGCCGGCGCGGAGCTTGCGCTGCGGCTGATGTCGTTTCCGCATCCGACGGTCGGCGTGATGGAAGGCCACGCCTTTCCGATGGGAACGTTCCTGCTGCTCGCCTGCGACGTCAGGTTGGGCGCGCGCGGGCCGCATCGCATGGGGCTGAACGAGGTCGCGATCGGCATCGCGCCGCCGAGCTTTGCCATCGAGCTTGCACGCAGCCGGCTGCATCCGGCCTGGCTCAGCCGCACCGCCACGCTCGGTGAAATGTACGAGCCCGAGGAGGCGCTGGTCGCCGGGTTCCTGGATCGTGTGATTGCGCCGGATGCCGTCGACGGCACCCTTGCGGAGACGATCGCCGCGCTGCGCGCCATCCACAGGCCGTCGCATGCGACTGCCAAGAAGCGTCTGCGGCAGCCCGCGATGGACGCGATGCGCACAGCGATCGACCGCGAGTTGACCATGGCTGCCTATGCGGCGAGCAACCGGGCCCGCAGCGCGGTGGCAATGCCCGGTTGAGGCCAGCCGTCGGGCGGAAAAGGCCCGGCCGATCTGGCGCAATTAGAGGGAACCGTGTAGATCGGTTTCATGAGCACTGGCAATGTCAACGTCGTCGCCCACCCCCTGGTCCAGCACAAGCTCTCCCTGATGCGGGAGAAGGATCGCTCGACCAAGAGCTTTCGCGAAATCCTGAACGAGATCGGGATGCTGCTCGGCTACGAGGTGACGCGCGACCTGCCGCTGGAGCTGGTCGAGATCGAGACGCCGATCGCGCCGATGCAGGCGCCCAAGATCGCCGGCAAGAAGCTCACGCTGGCGCCGATCCTGCGCGCCGGCGTCGGCTTCCTCGACGGCATGCTGGCGCTGATGCCCTCGGCGCGCATCGCCCATATCGGGCTCTACCGCGACCCCGAGACGTTGCAGGCCGTGGAATATTACTTCAAGGCGCCGCAGGACCTGTCCGACCGCACCGTGATCCTGATGGACCCGATGCTGGCGACCGGCAACTCGGCCTGCGCCGGCGCCTCCCTGCTCAAGGCCCGCGGCGCCCGCGACATCCGCTTCGTCTGCCTTCTGGCCGCGCCCGAGGGCATCGCGCAGTTCCAGAGAGAGCATCCTGACGTGCCGATCTGGACCGCCGCAATCGACGAGCGGCTCAACGACCATGGCTACATCGTGCCGGGCCTGGGCGATGCCGGCGACCGGATGTTCGGCACCAAGTAGACAGGTTTGCGCGATCAGGTTACTCCGGTTGCCATGAGTGCCAACGCGTTTTCGCTGCAATCGCTGATCCGGGCCGAAGCCGCCGCCCATCCCGCCTTCGTATTCGACGGCACGCCGGTCTCGCGCGCGGAGTTTTCGAACAAGGTCGAGCAGACCGCCGCCTGGCTCGCCGCACATGGCATCGGCAAGGGCGACGTCGTCGCGGTCTGGCTGATCAACCGGATCGAATGGGTCGCGCTGCTGTTCGCCGCCGCCCGCCTTGGCGCCGTCGTCGCTGCCGTCAATACGCGCTATCGCCATGGGGAAGTCGCGCATCTGCTTCGCGTGTCCGGCGCAAAGCTGATGGTGGTCGAAGCCGCCTTCCGGTCGATTGATTTTGCCGCGATCCTCGCCGACCTCACCAAGGACGAAGTACCCGCGTTGCAACGGCTCGCCGTGATCGGGGCTGATGCGATCCCGGCGCACTGGTCCTGCGTGCGCTTCGACGTCTTCGACAAGACCTATCCCCCCGCCCCGCCGACTCAGGACGACATCGACCTGCCGGTCCTGCTTTACACCACATCGGGCACCACCAAGGGGCCGAAGCTCGTCGCGCATTCGCAGCGCACGCTGGCCACGCACGCCACCTCGGTCGCCAACGCGCTCCAGCTTCATCCGCAGCGTCACTCGCTGCTGGCCATGCTGCCGTTGTGCGGCACTTTTGGCATGACAAGCCTGCTCGGCTTCGTCGCGGCGGGCGCGACCGTCCACGTGCTTGACGCCTTCGAGGCGACAGCGGCGCTGTACGTCTTGAGCGAGCACGGGATCACGCACGCCTTCGGCTCCGACGAGATGTTCCGCCGCATCCTCGCCCTCACCGAGGCGCCACGCCCATTCAAGCATCTGGAAGTCTGCGGCTTCGCTGCGTTCCAGCCCGGCTGGCGCGAGCTTGCCGCGGAGGCCGAGGCGCGCGGCCTGCCGCTGTACGGCCTCTACGGGTCGAGCGAAGTCCAGGCGCTGTTCTCGATTGGCCGTGCCGGAGATGCCTTCGCCGATCGCATCGAAGGCGGCGGCTGGCCGATGTCAGCCGACGCAAAAGTGCGCGTGCGCGACAGCGAGACCGGCGAGCTTGTGTCGTTCGGCGTTTCCGGCGAGATCGAGATCAGCGCGCCGTCTTGCTTCCTCGGCTATTTCAACAATCCGGAGGCGACGCGCGAAGCGATCACGGCCGACGGGTTCTTCCGCACCGGCGACATCGGCCGGCTGCGCGGCGACGGTGCCTTCGTCTACGAGACCCGCGCGGGCGATGCGATGCGGCTCGGCGGTTTCCTCGTCGCGCCCGGCGAGATCGAGGACGAGCTCAAAGCATGTCCCGGCGTGGTCGACGCTCAGGTGGTCGCCGTCGATCTGAAGGGCCAGGCGCGCTGCGTCGCGTTCGTGATCCCGGCACAGGAGCGGCTGATGCCGGAGACGCTGATCGCGCACCTGCGTGACCGGCTCGCCGGCTACAAGGTACCGGCGCGAGTCTATGTCGTTGATGCCTTCCCCGTCACCGACAGCGCCAACGGCGTCAAGATCCAGCGTGCCCGGCTTCGCGCCATCGCGATGGAGCACATCGCCTCCGAATAGCCGGGCCTATTTGGTTCACGCCGCAAAAGTCGTTCAGTAAGACTTAGCGAGCCCTAGCACCTTCTCCGCGATGAAGCTGAGCGCGAGCTGCGGGCTGACCGGCGCGATGCGCGGGATCAGGACTTCGCGCAAATATCGCTCGACGTGGAATTCCTTGGCGTAACCGAAGCCGCCATGGGTCATCACCGCCTGCTCGCAAGCCGAGAAGCCCGCCTCGCCCGCGAGATATTTCGCGGCATTGGCCGCCGCGCCGCAGGGCATGCCCTTGTCGTATTGCCAGGCCGCCGACATCACCATCAGCCACGCAGCCTCGAGCTCGACCCAGTTCACGGCGAGCGGATGCTGGATGCCCTGGTTTTTGCCGATCGGACGGTTGAACACCACGCGCGTCTTGGCATATTCGGTGGCTCGCGCCAGCGCGAGCTTGCCGAGGCCGACCGCCTCCGCCGCGATCAGGATACGCTCCGGGTTCATGCCTTCGAGAATGTACTGGAAGCCCTTGCCTTCCTCGCCGATCCGGTCCTCCATCGGAATTTCAAAGTCCTCGAAGAACAGCTCGTTGGAATCGACGATCTTGCGGCCCATCTTCTCGATCTCGTGGACCTTGATCCGGTTGCGGTCGAAATCGGTGTAGAACAGGCTGAGGCCGTGGGTCGGCGAGCGCACTTCCTCCAGCGGCGTGGTGCGCGCCAGCAGCAGGATCTTGTGCGCGACCTGCGCGGTCGAGATCCACACCTTCTGGCCGTTGACGATGTAGCGGTCGTTCTTGGCGACCGCGCGGGTCTTCAGTTGCGTGGTGTTGAGGCCGGTGTTGGGCTCGGTGACGGCGAAGCAGGCCTTCTCGCGGCCCTCGACCATTGGCGGCAGCATGCGCTTGCGCTGCTCTTCGGTGCCGAACACGACGACGGGATTGAGGCCGAACACGTTGATGTGCACCGCGGACGCCCCGGACATGCCGGCGCCGGACTCCGCGATGGTGCGCATCATGATCGCAGCTTCCGTGATGCCGAGCCCCGAGCCGCCATAGGCTTCCGGCACGCAGATGCCGAGCCAGCCGGCGTCGGCTAAGGCCTTGTGGAAGTCGTGCGGGAAGCCGCCGTCGTGGTCCTTCTTCAGCCAGTAGGCGTCGGGAAAGCCTTCGCAGATCTTGGCGATGGCGTCGCGAATGGCCTCCTGCTGATCGGTGAGCGCGAAATCCATATTCTTGATCTCCCTGTCGGGAGCCGCGACCGCGCCATCTCGCTCCTCTTCGCGTTTCCCACGCAAAGGCCGTGGCCGATTGCTGCGCCCGGACGTGCTTCCGCTTGCGTTCTTTAACTTGAAAAGCTTGGTACAGATACGTGAATTTGTCGATCGAGTGTGTGTACCATGCATAGGGTCATGCGGCGTGACGCCAAGAGCGCGCCGTTATTTCGCAGAGAGGAAACCGCGATGGCCGGACTTTACTTCGAGGACTTTTCGGTGGGCCAGGAGTTCAGGCATCCGCTGACCCGGACCGTCACCGAGATGGACAACACGGCGATGATGCACAAGAGGCCGGTCTGATGCGTTCGATGTTGTTCGTGCCGGGCGATTCCCCGCGCAAATTCGAGAAGGCAAGCGAAGGCAAGGCCGACGCGCTGATCATCGATCTCGAGGATTCCGTCGTCACCGAGAAGAAGCCGGAGGCGCGCGGGCTGACGCTTCAGATGCTGAAGGGCTCTCGCGGCCCGCATCAGCTCTATGTCCGGGTCAACGCGCTCGATACCGGCATGACGCTGGCCGACCTCGCCGCGGTGATGCCCGGCAGGCCCGACGGCATCGTACTGCCGAAATCGCAGGGCGGCGATGACGTACGGCAGATCCCGACCTGGCTCGAAGCGCTGGAAGCTGCGGCCGGCATCGCAGTCGGCGCGACGCGCATCGTCTGCGTCGCGACGGAAACCGCCGGCTCGATCTTCGGCCTCGGCAGCTACAAGGGATGTTCCCCCCGCCTCGCCGGCCTGATGTGGGGCGCCGAAGATCTCTCGGCCTCGCTCGGCGCTACTGAAAAGGCGTCCGGCGGCGTGTTCCACAGCCCCTATCGCCTCGCGCGCGATCTCTGCCTGATGGCGGCGGCCGCGGCCGAGGTCGCGCCGATCGATACGGTCTACACCGACATCGACAACCTCGCTGGCCTCGAGCAGGAGACGCGCGCCGCGCGCCGCGACGGCTTTTCCGCCAAGGCGCTGATCCATCCCAAGCATGTCGACATCGTCAACGCGGCGTTCGAGCCGACGGACGCCGAACGGATCTGGGCGGAGAAGGTGATCGCTGCGTTCGCGAGCAATCCCAATTCCGGCACGCTACGGCTCGACGGCCAGATGATCGACAAGCCGCATCTTCGCGCCGCGAAGAAGATCCTCGGCGAATCCTAGAGCGGGGCGCAAGCCTCGCCAGTCGATCGACTGCGTCCGACGACTCCGGAGTGGAACTCCCGCCTCAGTCAAATCCCTGAACGGGCGGTGCCGAGGGTTGTGCCGGCACGGCAGGCGCGGCCTGAACCGGCGGGGCCTGATTGCCGGCAGCTCTCATCTGGCCGTTGGCGTTCATCGCCTCGCGCGTGCGCGATGGGCCGCCGGCCGCGCGGCGTGGCGGCTGCCGGTGTCTTGCCGACTGCGAACCTCTCATGCCCCAGGAGCGAGCGATCGAAGGTCCGGCCGTGTAGCCGATCAAGGCTCCGGCGACCGCACCGACCGGGCCCAGCACAACCGCGCCGGAAACCGCGCCGAGCGCAGCATCGCCAGCGCGCTCCTGCGCAACCGCGCTCACGGGCACACAGGCCAGCATTGCGACGGCAGTGATCAGTGCTTTGGTCATCGGAGCGCCTCCCTCACGGGAAATCACTCCTGCTCAAATATGGCCGCAGGAGGTTCGCTTGCCGGCCAACAAAAGGCAATCGGTCGGCGGAACCCAGCCGTTGGCCGACATGGTCCTCCCTGCTCCCCGTGCTACGGCGCGCGAGACGATCGACGTCAGGATTTCAGCGCGTCGCGCGCCGTCTCCGGCGCCATCAGCGTCGCAATGATCGTGATGATCGAGAGCGCGATGATGTAGACCGACACGGCCCAGTACGAACCGGCCCATGCAAGCAGCGCGGCGGCGATCAGCGGCGAGAAGCCGCCGCTCAGCGCTGCCGCGACATTGGCGCCGAGCGAGGCTCCGCTGTAGCGCACCTGGGTGCGGAACAGCTCGGGCATGAAGGCCGCCTTCGGTCCGAACAGCAGGGCATGCGTCAGCGTCATCGTGACGACGAGCGCCAGCGTGATCAGCGCCGGCTCCCTGGTGTCGAGGAACCAGAACAGCGGAAACGCCAGTGCCACCGAGAACACGCCGCCGGCAAGATAGAGCGCCTTGCGGCCGAAGATGTCGGAGAGCCAGCCGGCGAGCGGCAGTGTCGCGAATTCGACGATCGCGGCATAGACCACGGCATTCAGGATGACCTGACGCGGCAGACCGAGTTTTGTCGTGGCGTAAACCACCGTGAAGACGGTGAGGAGATAAGCGAGCCCGACCTCCGACACCGTGATGCCGATCGCCAGCAGAAAACTGCGCCAGTCGCGGCGCAGCACTTCCAGCACCGGCTGCGCCAGCACCTCCTTGCGCTCGACCACCTCCTTGAAGTGCGGTGTCTCCGCAAGCTTGAGCCGCACGATGAAGCCGACGCCGACGAGCAGGATGCTGATCAGGAACGGCACGCGCCAGCCCCAACTCAGGAAATCGGCTTCGGGCAGCCTGGTCATCAGGCCGAAAATGCCGGTGGAGGCGGCAACGCCGACGGGAAAGCCGATCTGCACCAGGCTGCCGTAGAAGCCGCGGCGATCGCCGGCATGCTCGATCACCATGACGACCGCACCGCTCCATTCGCCCCCGAGCCCGATGCCCTGGACGAAGCGCAGCATGACGAGCAGGATCGGGGCCCAGACGCCGATCTGGCTGTAGGTCGGCAGGCAGCCGATCAGGAAGGTGCCGAGCCCCATCGCGATCATGGTCGCGACCAGCATGGTCTTGCGGCCGAGCCGGTCACCGTAATGCCCGATGATGGCGCCGCCGATCGGCCGCGCCACGAAACCGACCGCGTAGGTGGAGAACGCCGCCAGCGTGCCGACGAATGGATCGAAGCTCGGAAAGAACAGCTTGTTGAAGACCAGCGCCGCCGCCGTGCCGTAGATCAGGAAATCGTACCACTCGATCGCGGTGCCGAGCGTGCTCGCCCACACCACATGCGCCGTCGTCGATTTCTCCGCCCCGGCGGAGATCCCCGTTGCTGCCGTCATGCCCTGCCCCAAGATTCCTGAGGGCATCATGGCTAATCGCGATGACGGTTGCAACCTGCGGGCGTGCTGGCTCTCACACGCTGCGGGATGCTCGCGCACGACTGCCTCCACCGTCATTGCGAGGAGCTCTTGCGACGAAGCAATCCAGACTGTCTCCGCGGAAACAGTCTGGATTGCTTCGCTGCGCTCGCAATGACGGCGTTGACGTAGTTCCGCGTCCGCTCGCCGGCGTCGGCAGAGTATTCGCCATTGACAAACTAGTTTGCATATATCTAATTTAACGTCGAAACTGCCAGCCGCACCAAGCGGCCAATAAAAGAGAGGAAACAACGATGAGAGGGCTTCTGGCCTGCGCCATGCTCGCGGCCATGACTTCCGTTGCCATGACGTCGGCCGCGACCGCGCAAGTCTCCGACGACGCGGTGCGGATCGGCGTGCTGACGGATCTGTCGAGCTGGGGCCGCGACAACAGCGGGCCGGGCTCGGTCGAGGCCGCGAAGATGGCGGTGGAGGAATTCGGGCCGACCGTGCTCGGCAAGCCGATCGAGATCATCAGCGCCGACCACCAGATGAAGACTGATGTCGGCGTGCAGATCGTCCGCGGCTGGTTCGACAACGGCAAGGTCGACGCTGTCGTCGACATCCCCAATTCCGGCATCGCGATCGCCGTCCACAACATGGTGCGCGAACGGGGCAAGATCGCGCTGCTCTCCGGCCCCGGCGCGAGCTCGCTGACCGACGAGCTGTGCAGCCCGAATACCGTGCATTTCACCTATGACACTTACGCGCTGTCGAAGGTGACGGCCTCCGCCGTGATCAAGGAAGGCGGCAAGTCCTGGTACTTCATCACCGCGGACTATGCCTTCGGCCAGCAGCTCGAGAAGGACGCCACGCGTTTCGTCAACGAGATGGGCGGAAAGGTCTTGGGCGGCGTCAAGCACCCGACCAACACCGCGGACTTCTCCTCCTTCGCGCTCCAGGCGCAGAGCTCGAAATCCGACGTGGTCGCTTTCGCCAATGCCGGCCAGGACACCGATAACGCCATCAAGCAGTCCGGCGAGTTCGGCCTGGTGCAGGGCGGCCAGAAGCTGGTTGGCCTCCTGATGTTCGACACCGACGTGCACGCGATCGGCCTCAAGGCCGCGCAGGGCACCTACATGACCACGGCGTCGTACTGGGCCATGGACGAGGCCACCCGCGCCTGGTCGAAGAAGTTCTACGTGCGGACCAAGGTGATGCCGACCATGATCCAGACCGGCGTCTACGGTTCGGTGCTGCACTATCTCAAGGCCATCAAGGCCGCCGGCACCGACGATTCCGCCAAGGTGATGGCCAAGATGCGCGAGCTGCCGATCGAGGATACATTCGTCCATGGCGGCAAGTTGCGAGAGGACGGCCGCGTCATCCGCGACATGTATCTCGCCAAGGTGAAGACACCGGAGCAGTCCAAGGAGCCGTGGGACTATCTGGACATCGTCAAGACCGTGAAGGGTGAGGACGCCTTCCGCCCGGTCTCCGAATCCAAATGTCCGCTCTTGAAGAAGTGAGGCCAGATGACCGGCAACGAGCAAAGCGCAATTGAGACTTACGAGTGCGACGTGCTCGTGGCCGGATCGGGTTGCTCCGGCATGTCGGCCGCGATCACCGCGCGCCATCGCGGCCTCGACGTGCTGATCGTCGAAAAGGAGCCGCGCTTCGGCGGCACCACCGCCCGCTCCGGCGGCTGGCTGTGGATCCCCGGCACCTCGCTGGCGAAGGCGTACGGCATCGAGGAGACGCCGGAGCAGGCCCGCACTTACCTGCGGCACGAAGCCGGCAACAACTTTGATGCCGCGCGCGTCGATTCATTCCTCAATGCCGGCCCCGAGGCGGTCGATTTCTTCACCACCAAGACGGCGCTGCGCTTCGACATGCCGCTGGTATTTCCGGACTATCACGCCGAAGCACCCGGCGGCACCCAGGGCGGTCGCTCCATGGTGACGCGTCCGTTCGACGGCCGCGAGCTCGGCGATCAGATCAAGACGCTCGGCATGCCCCTGCCCGAGCTCACCGTGTTCGGCATGATGCTTGGCTCCGGCAAGGAGATCATCCACTTCATGCGGGTGACGAAATCGCTGACTTCCGCGGTCTACGTCGCTAAACGCCTGTCGCGACATCTGATGGACGTGCTGCGCTATGGCCGCGGCATGACCTTGACCAACGGCAATGCGCTCGCCGGGCGCCTTGCCAAATCCGCGCTCGACCTGAAGATTCCGATGTGGCTGTCCTCGCCGGTGCGCGAGCTGACGGTCGAGAACGGCACGGTGACGGGCGCAATCGTTTCGCGCGAGGGACGCGAGGTGCGCGTCCGCGCAAGGCAGGGCGTGGTGCTCGCCTGCGGCGGTTTCCCGCATGATATCGAGCGCCGCAGAAAAATGTTTCCGCATGCGCCCACGGGCAACGAGCATTTTTCGCCGGGCCCCTCCGGCAACACCGGCGACGGCCTGCGTCTCGCGGAATCCGCCGGCGGACATGTCGAGGATCGCCTGCCGAACGCGGCGGCCTGGGTTCCGGTGTCGCTGACGACGCGCAAGGACGGATCCAAGGGCGTGATGCCGCACTTCATCGACCGCGCCAAGCCCGGCGTGATCGCGGTGGTGCGCGACGGCCGGCGCTTTGCCAATGAGGGCAATTCCTATCACGACTTCGTCCAGGCCATGGTCAAGGCCGCCAAGCCCGGTGAGGAGATCGCGGCCTATCTCGTGTGCGATCACAAGACGCTGCGCAAATACGGCCTCGGCTGCGTGCCGCCCTTCCCGATGCCGCTGGGTCATCACCTCAATACCGGCTATCTCATGCGCGGCGACACGCTGGAGGCGCTGGCGGCGAAGGCCGGCATCGATGCCAAGGCGTTCACCGAGACGGTCAGGCAGTTCAATGCGACGGCGCCGCAAGGGCACGACGCCGCCTTCGGCAAGGGCTCGAAGGCCTATAACCGCTACCAGGGCGACGCCATGCATGGCCCGAACCCCTGCGTCGCGCCGATCGAGAATGGACCATTCTATGCCATCAAGATGGTGATCGGCGATCTCGGCACCTATGCCGGCATCGTCACCGACGAGAACGCGCGGGCGCTCGACGCCGAGGGCCGCGTCATTCCCGGGCTTTATGCCGCCGGCAACGACATGGCGAGCATCATGGGCGGCAATTATCCCGGCGCCGGCATCACGCTTGGGCCGGCGCTGACCTTCGGCTACATTGCCGGTCGTCATCTCGCCGAGCGCGCCGCCAAGCGCGACGCGGCGTAAACCCGTCACGCCTGGAGGCGCATGAAGAGAGAAAGCCGCGGCATTCAGTCGATCGAGGTCGGCGGAGAACTGCTTCGCGCGCTCGCAAGGTGCGGCGAGCCGATGATGCTGCGCGATCTCGCGCGCGAGGCCGGCATGACGTCGGCCAAGGCCCATCCTTATCTGGCCAGCTTCTCCCGCATCGGGCTGATCGAGCAGGACGAGACCACCGGTCGCTACGAGATCGGCGCGCTGGCGCTGGAGCTTGGCCTGATCAGCCTGCGCCGGCTCTCCGGCGTGCGCATCGCCAGGCCGAAGATTGCCGCGATCGCGAGCCAGATCGGACATGCGGTCTCACTCGCGGTCTGGGGCACGCACGGCCCAACCGTGGTGCAGCTCGAGGAGCCGGCGCAGCCGGTTCACATCGTCATGCGCGCCGGCTCGGTGATGGCGCTGCTGGAGACCGCGACCGGCCGGGCCTTCGCGGCGTTCCTGCCGGAGAAGACGATCAATGCCGCGCTCGAAAGCGGCCTCGATCGTCACGGCGTCGGCTACAATCCGAAGCGCGCGGTGAAAGGTGCCAAGCTCGCCGAGATGCTCGCTGAGGTCCGCAAGCACGGCCTTGCCCGCGCGCTCGGCGATCCCCTGCCCGGCGTCAACGCGTTCTCGGCCCCCGTCTTCGATCATTCCGGCCATGTCGCGCTGGTCATCACCGCGATGGGGCCCGAAGGCACCTTCGACGCACGCTGGGACAGCCCGATCGCCCACGCGCTGCGCGACTGCGCCGGCAGCATCTCGAAGCGGCTGGGTCACGGGATGACGGTTGCGGCGGAGTGAAGCTTGCAGACCCCGCCGTCATGGCTGGGCTTGTCCCGGTCATCCACGCAACACCGCGATTGCTGGAAGACGTGGATGCCCGGGTCAAGCCCGGGCATGACTACTGAGATGCAGCCCCTACTTCTCCTTCACCGGCACCGTGTAGTTCAGGATCAGCCGGCCGCCGTCCGGGTAGATCGTCTGCCCCGTGATGTAGGACGCATCATCACTCGCCAGGAATGCCACGACGGACGCGACCTCGCTCGGCTCGCCGCCGCGGCCGGCTGGCGTCCGCGACATCACGGTCCTGCGGGCATCCTCAGAGGTGTAGATGGATGACGCCACCATGTCGGTCAGGATCGTGCCCGGTCCGACCGCCACGACGCGGATGTTGTGCGGGGCGAGCGCAACGGCGGCAACTGACGTCAGCTGCTTCATGCCGCCCTTGGACATCGCGTAGGTCGCCAGCGCCGGGATCGCCAGCAGCGCATTCACCGAGGACATGTTGATGATGACGCCACCCCCGCTGCCTTGCGCGATCATCTGCCTGGCGGCCGCCTGCACGCCGAAGAACGCGCCTTTCAGATTGATGCCGATGATCTCGTCGAACTCCTCTTCGGTAATCTCGAGGATGTCCCGGTTGCGGGCAACGCCGGCGTTGTTGACCATGATGTCGAGCCGGCCGAACTCCTTCACGGCCGTGCCGACGAGCTGATCCACGTCTGCCCGTTTGGCGACATTGCCGACGATTGTGCGCAAGGCATCGGGACGACCGAGCTCGGCGGCGGTCGCCGCCAACCCATCAGCATCGACATCCGAAATCACGACCTTGACGCCATCGTCGAGAAATCGCTGTGCGCAGGCCTTGCCGATGCCGCGCGCTGCGCCGGTGATGGCGGCGACCTTGCCGGATAATTTCATGGGTTCACTCCAGGACTTGTGACGATCTCGCGGACGCGCTCACGCAAAGACGCGCGGGCGCAGCCCCGCATGAAACCAGGTGATCATGGAATAGATGGCGTAGACGGGCAACCCGACCTCGGCCTGAAGCGCTGCCGTATAGGGAGGCGCGCCGTAGATGGCCTTGCCGCCACGGGCGATGCGAGAGGACGAATTGGCGGAACTGGTCATGCTGCGACCTCAGAGGAAACGATCGGGCGCAAACGGCGCCAGCGGAATCTCAGGCGGCTTGCCGCTGACGAGCTGGGCGACGAGCCGGCCGGTACGGGCCGAACCGACCAGGCCGACATGGCCATGGCCGAAAGCATACACGACGTCGCGCGAAGCGCGCGCATAGCCGATGCAGGGACGTCCGTCGGGCATGCTCGGCCGATGCCCGAACCAGGTTTTGATGCGCGACGTCGGAATGTCCTTCGGCAGTTTGGGGAACATGCTGACGAGGTGGTTACGCAGGATCTCGGCGCGTTTCCAGTTCGGGGCGGCCTCCAGGCCCGCGATCTCGACGGTACCGGCGGCGCGCAGGCCCTTGTCGGTCCAGTTCACCACCATCTTGGCGTCCGACGCCATCATCGAGCTGCGCGGCCCCGATTCCGGATTCTCGATCATGACATGATAGCCGCGCTCGGTCTCCAGCGGCAGCGGATCGCCGATCGAGGCCGTGATCTGCTTCGACCGGGCACCCGCGGCGACCACCGCGGCATCGCAGGCGACCTCGCCGGTCTCGGTGACGACCGCGACCAGCTGATTGCCGGAAAGCTTGAGGCCCGTCGCCTTGGCGCGCACGAATTTCGCGCCGCTCGCCAGCGCATAATTGGCGAGCGCGGCGACATAAGCGCCGGGATCGCGGCAGCGGCCGGCCTCTTCCACCACCACGCCAAAGGTGTAGCGCGGATGCAGGTCAGGTTCGCGCTGACGCATCTCGTCGGCGGAAAGCTCGAGCCATTCGACCCCGACCTTCTTGCGCAGACGCCAGCCGAGATCGTTGTCGAAATTGCCGCGCGATGGAAAGACATGCATCACGCCGTTGCGCTCGATCAATTCGGGCACGCCGGCTTCTTCCGCGAGCTTCCGGTGCAGCAGCGGCGCGTCCTTCAACAGATCGCGCAGCGCGAACGCCGTCGTCTCGACCCGCGTCTCGGTCCAGCCCGACAGCAGGTACTTGATCAGCCAGGGCAGCGCCTTCGGCAGATAAGACCAGCGGATCGCGAGCGGGCCGAGCGGGTCCATGAGATAGCCGGGCACCTTCTTCCAGATGCCCGGCTCGGCCGGCGGGATCACGGAATGGGACGAGAGCCAGCCGGCATTGCCATAGCTCGCCGCCTGTTCGCCGCCGGGCTCGCCCGGATCGATCAGCGTGACGCGATGGCCCTCGCGCAGCGCCTCGATGGCGCTGATCACACCGACCGCGCCGGCACCGATGATGGCGACGTGGCGGCCGGTCGCCATCGCTTACGCCTTCACCGCGGGCGCAAAATCCTTGCCGACCGAGATCGCGCGTGGATCAATGATGCAGTGGAGGATCGCCGGCTTGCCGGAGGCCAGCGCGCGCTCGAACGCCGGCGCGAATTCTTCGGTGCGCTCGACGCGCTCGCCATGGCCGCCGAACGCTTTCGCGTACATCGCAAAATCCGGGTTCTTGAGCTGAGTGCCGACGACGCGGCCGGGATAGTCGCGCTCCTGGTGCATGCGGATGGTGCCGTATTGCGAATTGTCGACGACGATGACGACCAGGGCTGCGTCATATTGCACGGCCGTCGCGAACTCCTGGCCGTTCATCAGGAAGCAACCGTCGCCGGCGAAGGCGACAACGGTACGATCCGGATATTGCCGCTTCGCAAGCACCGCCGCCGGCACGCCATAACCCATCGAGCCCGAGGTCGGCGCGAGCTGGGCCGCAAAACTGTGAAAGCGGTGATGGCGATGGATCCAGCCGGCATAATTGCCGGCGCCGTTGCAGACGATGGCGTCCTTGGGCAGGCGGTCGCGCAGCCAGGTCATGACCTGGCCGTACTGGAACGAGCCCGGCAGCTCGCGCGCCTTCTCGGTCCAGGCGAGGTAATCGGCGTGGGCCTTGGCGGCCTCGCCCTTCCAGGCGACCGCGCCTGAAGGCTTCAGCGTCTCGACGGCGGCGGCGAACGCTGCAGGTGTCGCCTGGATCGCGAGATCAGGCTGATAGACGCGGCCGAGCTCTTCGGAGCCCGGATGTACATGGATCAGCTTCTGCTGCGGGTTCGGAATGTCGAGCAGCGTATAGGAGGAGGACGGCATCTCCGACATGCGGCCGCCGATGAGCAGGATGACATCGGCATTCTCGATGCGCGCCTTCAGGCCCGGGCTCGGCCCGATGCCGAGATCGCCAGCATAGTGCGAATGGTCGGCGTCGATCAAGGAGGCCCGACGGAACGAGGTCGTGACCGGCAGGTCGAACCGCTCGGCAAAGCGCGCGATGCTCCTGGTCGCCTCTTCCGTCCAGCGCGAGCCGCCGAGGATGACGAGCGGCGCCTTGGCGCTCGCAAGCATGGCGCCGAGCTTTTCGATGTCGGCCGGCGCCGGCCAGCTCACCGCCGGCTCGATGCGCATGGCGTCGGCCACGGCCGCGGTCTCGGTCAGCATGTTCTCCGGCAGCGAGATCACCACGGGACCGGGGCGACCCTGCATGGCGACGCGGAAGGCGCGCGCCACCAGTTCCGGAATGCGATCGGGGCGATCGATCTCGACGGCCCATTTCGCCATGGTGCCGAACACCGCCTTGTAGTCGAGCTCCTGGAACGCCTCGCGCTCGCGCATGCCGGTGTCGACCTGGCCGACGAACAGGAGCATCGGCGTCGAATCCTGCATCGCAATGTGGACGCCGTGGCTGGCATTGGTGGCGCCGGGGCCGCGGGTGACGAAGCAGATTCCGGGCCGCCCGGTGAGCTTGCCGTAGGCCTCCGCCATCATCGCCGCGCCGCCCTCGGCGCGGCAGATCATGACGTCGATCGGGCTGTCATGCAGCGCGTCGAGCGCGGCGAGATAGCTCTCGCCCGGCACGCAGGTGACGCGATCGACGCCTTGCGCGACGAGCTGGTCGATCAGGATCTGGCCCCCGGTGCGGGTGTTGCGGATGGTCATGTCGGCTCCCTCAGGGCTTTGGCGATACGCACTTATTCGGGAACTGCGTAAGACAGGCCGAGAGAGCGCGCAAGGTCGAAAGGCTCTCATAGCCTGCGCAGGCGTCATGCCCGTCGGTGCCGTTTGCACGACCGCTCGTGCTGCGGCGCTCCTGGACTGGAGATGGCGAGCTTCGACATCTTGGTCTACGATCCGGCCGACCAAATCGTCGGGAGCACCGGAATGCAAACCATCGGGCTGATCGGAGGCATGAGCTGGGAGAGCACTGCGCTTTACTACAAGCTCATCAATGAGCGGGTCCGCGATCGCATGGGCAAGCTGCATTCGGCTCCGCTGCTGATGTATTCCTACGATTTCGAGGCGATCAAGCAGATGCAGTATGCGGGCCGCTGGACGGAGGCGGCGGCCAGCCTGGCGGACGTCGCGCGGCGTCTTGAGGGCGCCGGCGCGCGAGCCATCGTGTTGTGCACGAACACGATGCACAAACTGGCGCCCGCCATCATGTCGAATGTGACCGTTCCATTCATTCACCTTGGCGACGCGACGGCGCAACGAATTCGGGCGAAGGATATCGGCGGGTCGGGCTGCTCGGCACGAAGTTCACGATGGAGGAGAACTTTTACGTGGACCGGCTGCGCGCGCATGATCTCGACGTGCTGGTTCCCGCCGCCGACGCGCGCGCCGATGTGAACCGGATCATCTACGACGAATTGTGCCTTGGAGTCGTGGCCGATCCCTCGCGCCGTCGCTATCGGGACGTCATGGCAGCGCTCGTTGCCGCCGGCGCCGAATGCATCATCCTCGGCTGCACCGAGATCACGATGCTGGTCGGCCCGGACGATACATCGGTGGAGACGTTCGACACCACGGCCATTCACGCCGAGACGGCAGCGGATTTCGCGATCGGGTGACGGCGCAGCAGGAATGATGACCCGTAGCCCGCAAGCGCAAAGCGACATGCGGGATTGTCCCGGATATCGCTTCGCCCATCCGGGCTACTGCACCTGCCGCCTCAACGATGCTCGATCGCCCTGATGGCGCCGCGGAGCTCGGCGAGGCCGCGCAGGCGGCCAATGGCGGTGTAGCCGGGATTGGTGCGCTTGGTCGCGGCGAGATCGTCCAACATGCGGTGGCCGTGATCGGGACGGAACACGATTTGCCTGTCGGGCGAGCGCCGGGCATTCTCCTTCAGAAGCGCCTTCAGCACCGCGACCATGTCGACGTCGCCGTCGAGATGATCGGACTCGTAGAACGACAGCCCGTCGGCCTCGCGCTTGGTCGCGCGCAGATGCGCAAAGGCAATGCGCGGGCCGAAGCGCTCGGCCATCTCGGGCAGATTGTTCTCAGAGCGCACGCCGAGCGAGCCCGTGCACAGGCAGATGCCGTTGGCCTTGGACGGGACGGCGTCGAACAGCGCCTGATAATCGTCGGCTGAGGACGCAATGCGCGGCAGGCCGAACAGCGGGCGCGGCGGATCGTCCGGATGCAAGGTCAGGGACACCCCGAGCTGCTCGGCCACCGGCGTCACGCGCGCAAGGAATTCGGCGAGATGCTGCCGCAGGATCTTCGGCGAGATGTCGCGATAGGTCTCGAGCCGGTCGCGAAATTGCGGGATGGTCATCGGCTCGGTGGTCGAGCCCGGCAGCGCGCTGGCGATGACCATGACGAGATAATCGACATCGGCCTGGCTCATCTGCTCGAACAGCTTTTTCGCGCGAGCCTGTTGTTCGGGCGAATATTCCTGCGCGGCAGCCGGACGCTTGAGGATATGCAGCTCGAACGCGGCAAAGCGGTCCTGGTCGAAGCGCATGGCGCGGGCGCCGTTCGGCAGCTCCCATTCGAGATCGGTGCGGCACCAGTCGACGACCGGCATGAAGTTGTAACAGATGATCTTGATGCCGGCGCCGGCGACCGCCTCCAGGCTGGCAATCCACGCCTCGATGGATTTCGTCGCCTTCCCGCCGAGCCGCTTGACATCGTCGGGGATCGGAATCGATTCCACCACCGACCACGTCAGTTGCGAGCGACCCGGCTGGCCGTTCTCGATAAAATTCTTGCGTTCCTCGACCGCCTTGCGCGTCCACGCTTCCCCGATCGGCACCTGATGCAGCGCCGAGACGATGTCGGTCGCCCCGGCCTGCCTGACATCGTCGAGCGAGACCGGATCGTCCGGCCCATACCAACGCCAACCTTCGAGCATCATCGAAATTCTCCCGGATCAGTTCGCGGTCAGCACGACCTTGACGCTTTGCGAGCGGTCGAGCGCCAGCCTGAGCGCGTCCGGCGCGGTCGAGAGCGGACGCTCGGCGGTGACCAGCGACAGCACGTCGCCGCTGCCGCCGGAAATCAGTTCCACGGCGGTTGCGAATTCGAAGCCGAAGCGGAACGAGCCGCGCAGGTCGATCTCCTTGGCCATCACCGCGTTGGACGGCGTCGGGATCTGGCCGCCTGGCAGATTGCCGATCTGCACCACGACGCCACCGCGCCTGACGATGCCAATCGCGCTGGCAAGGCCCGCGGCCGTGCCCGAGACCTCGAAGGCGACGTCGTAGGGTCGCGACGCGGCCTGAGCCCTCAAACCTTCCTCGCCACCCGAAACGTTCTCGACATGCGAGGCTCCGAGCTTGGTCGCAAAAGCCAGCGGCGCCGGCGCGATGTCGGCCACGGTGATGTCGGCCATGCCGGCGCGGTGCGCGGCGAGCATGGTCAGAAGCCCGATCGGGCCGGCGCCGAAGATGATGCCGCGCTTGCCCTCGATATTGCCGGCGCGCGCGACCGCGTGCAGGCAGACCGCGAGCGGCTCGGCGAGCGCCGCGGCCTGATAGGACACGTGATCCGGGATCTTCACGCACTGCGCGGGGATCGCATCGAAGTAATTGGCGAAGCCGCCCTGCATGTGCGGCGTCTTCGAGGCCGAGCCCATGAAGTAGATGTTCTCGCACAGGTTCGGCCGGCCCTCGCGGCAGGCGACGCAATGGCCGCACCAGCGCGACGGGTTGACGGCGACGCGGTCGCCGACCTTCAGGTTCGCCGCCGCCCCTGCGATCTCGACGACCTCGCCGGAGATCTCGTGGCCGAGCACCAACGGCGACTTCACCACGAAATCGCCGGTCCGGGCATGGCGGAAATAATGCATGTCCGAGCCGCAGATGCCGCCGGCGCCGAAGCGGATGCGCACCATGCCGTCTGCGAGCTTGTCGAGCGGATGCTCGACCATACGCAGATCTTCGGGACCGAACAGGGTTGCGGCGAGAGCGATAGAGGTCATTTGGAAAGTCCCATGTATTTCGGCAGCCAGAGGGTGAGTTCGGGAATGTAGGTGATCGCGATCAGCGCGAGCATCAGCGGCACCAGCCAGGGCAGGATCGCCACCGTCGTGCGCTCGACCGAGAGTTTTGCCACGCGGGCGAGCACGAACAGCACCATCCCGAGCGGCGGATGCAGCAGGCCGATCATCAGGTTCAGCGTCATGATCAGACCGAAGTGGATCGGATCGATGCCGAGCTTGAGCACGATCGGCAGCAGGATCGGCACCAGAATGGTGATCGCCGCCGTGGTGTCGATGAAGCAGCCGACGAACAGGATCAGCACGTTGGCGAGCGCCAGGAATACCCATTTGTTGTGGGTGATGCTGAGCATCCAGTCCGACAGCATCTGGGCTGCCTGCGACACCGTCAGCAGCCAGGCGAAGATCGAGGCGGCGGTGACGATGAACAGCACCGAGGCCGTGGTCTCGATGGTGTCGAATGTCGCCTTGGCGACCG
Source organism: Bradyrhizobium sp. 141 (assembly GCF_023074055.1). Lineage (GTDB taxonomy): Bacteria > Pseudomonadota > Alphaproteobacteria > Rhizobiales > Xanthobacteraceae > Bradyrhizobium. The sequence continues at coordinate 312,588 of NZ_JADPKR010000082.1, read as the reverse complement.
TCTTGAAAGTCATGGTGCGGTAGCGCACGAGACCGAGGAACAGCGACCAGATCACGGCGGCGACGGCGGCTTCCGTCGGCGTGAACCAGCCGAGCGTCATGCCGCCGATCAGGATCACCGGCGCCATCAGCGCCATCACCGCGGAAAAGTCGAAGTACCAGTCGATCAAGAGCAGTGTGCCGAGGCCGATGACCACAGCCATGTTGACCGACATGCCGGCCAGCACCATCAGCCAGATCGCGAGCGGGAACGAGAGCACGATGGCGATTTCCAGCCCAGCCGAACCGAGCTGCGGCCAGGAGAACGGCGTGTCGCTGCCCCATTTGTTCTTGTGCGCGAAGTAGGTGACCGTCGCCATCATGAACAACGTCAGCACGACGCCCGGAATGACGCCGCCCAGGAACAGCGCGCCGATCGAGACGTTCGCCATCATGCCGTAGATCACGAAGGGCAGCGACGGCGGGATGATGGGCCCGAGCGTCGCCGAGGCCGCGGTGACGCCGACCGAGAACTCGGTGGAGTAGCCGTGGTCCTTCATCGCCTTGATCTCGATGGTGCCGAGACCGGCGGCGTCCGCGATCGCGGTGCCGGACATGCCGGAGAAGATCACCGAGCCGATGATGTTGACGTGGCCGAGGCCGCCGCGCATCCACCCCACCAGTGCGACGGCGAATTTGTAGATGCGCCCGGTGACGCCGGCGATGTTCATCAGATTGCCGGCCAGGATGAAGAACGGCACGGCGAGCAGCGGAAAGCTCTCGACGCCGGCGATCATGCGCTGCGCCAGCGTGACGTCGGGCGTCACGCCGCTGACCAGGATGTAGAGCAGCGACGACGCGGCCATGGCGATCGCCACGGGAACGCCGAGCAGCATCAGGACGAGGAAGCCTCCGAGCAACAGCAGCATGGTCTTATCCTTCCGATCCGTCGTAGGCACCGGGACGTTCGAGGACCGAATAACCCTGCCGCCAGTTCTGGATGGCCACCTGCACGGAGCGTGCGAACATCAGCACGAAGCCGAGCAGCACGGCGTAATAGACGTAGTCCTTGGGAAGATTGATCGTGGTCATCTGCTCGTCGCCGATGATCTGGATGTAGACCCAGACCAGCTTGATGGCGTAGCCGAAGAAGGCGATCCGGATCAGGTCGATCACCGTCGACAGCGCCCGCGCCACGAGATGAGGCAGATAGCGATAGACAAGGTCGACCTGGATGTGCCGCGACAGCCGCACGCACATCGAGGAGCCGATGAACACCACGCCGATCAGGCAATAGGTCGCGATCTCCTCGGTCCAGGCGTAGCTGTCGTTGAGCACGTAGCGGGTGAAGAACTGGAGGAAGACGGCGAGCGCCATCACCCAGAAGATCGCGAGCGCCACCCAATCCTCTAACGCGTAGACGCCGAGATCGACCTTCGGCGTCGCCTCCTCCTCGAAAGTATGGGCGATTTCGTCCGCAGTGATCTGCCGGTGGATTTCGGCGGTCGACATGGGTTGCTCCTCTCCAAATCGTCGTTCCGGGATGGTGCGCTAGCACCAGACCCGGAACCTCGAGATCCCGGGCTCGGTCCTTACGGACCGCCCCGGGATGACGACTACGTCGTCACTTCACCGCCTGGATCTTTTCCCAGTCGGCCTTGCGATAGCCGAAGGTCTCGAACGCGACGTTCTTCAGCACGGTGTCGCGGAACTCGTTCTTGTCGACCTCGGTCACGCTCAGGCCCTTGTCCTTGAAGAAGGCGACCAGCTTGGCCTCGTTCTGCTTGATCTCCCCGGTCGCCTTGGCGGAAGCTTCCTGCGCCACGTCCGTGAAGATCTTCTTGTCCTCATCGCTGAGCTTCTTCCACAGCGCGCCGGCGATCACGGTGTTGAGGTGATCGACGATATGGCCGGTCAGCACGATGTGCTTCTGCACCTCGTAGAATTTCTTGGCCTCGATCGTGGTCAGCGGATTCTCCTGCGCCTCGACGGTGCCGTTCTGGAGCGCGAGATAGACTTCGGCGAACGCGATCGGCGCGGTGTTGGCGCCGCAGGCGCGGGGCATCGCGAGGTAGGCCGGCACGTCGGGCACGCGCATCTTCAGGCCCTTCATGTCGGCGCAGGTCTTGATCGGCTTGTTCGACGAGGTCTGGCGCACGCCGTAATAGGTCACCGCGACGATGTGGTGGCCGCTCTTGTCCTCATAGCCCTTGGCGAGCTCCTTGAAGATGTCGCTCTTGGTGTAGGCGAGCAGATGATCGGCATCGCGGAAGGTGTAGGGATAGTAGGTCACGCCGATCGGCGGGAAGCTCTTGGCCGCGAAGCTGGAGCCGGAAATGATGATGTCGACCGAACCGAGCGACAGGCCCTGGTTGATATCGGCCTCCTTGCCGAGCTGCGAGGCCGGATAGACGTCGATCGCGTAGCGCCCGTTGGTGCGCTTGCCGATCTCCTGCGCGGCCCAGACCGAGGCGGTGTGGAACGGCTCCGAGGTCTCGTAGACATGGGCCCATTTGAGCTTGGTCTGCGCCATGCTGGCACTGGTCGCAGCCAGCAGCGTAGCGGCGGAGATCACTGCTGCAATCGTCATCTTCTTCAACATCGACTTTTCCTCCATAGTTCAAGTCTGCTTCTTGTTCACCCGCCCCGGCACGGATGCGGGCCGTACAATCTCATCGCCGCCGCGCGCCGCTGCCCGCAACCCGCGTCTTCGGCGCGTGCTTCGGTTTCGACGGCTTTGCCGCGGGTCGCGCCGTGCGGCTGCGTCCCGACGACGATCCTCCAACGGTTTCTGCGCCAAAGTTCTGCGCGAAGCGCTCCTGCGAGCGCGCCAGATGTTCGCGCATCGCCTCGCGCGCGGCGTCCGGATCGTTCGCCGCGATCGCCTCGCGCACGGCGCGATGCTCGTCGAGCGCGGTGCGCCAGGTGCCCGGGCTCTCGAAATAATGCGCAAGCTGCGCGAAATAGGGATTGAGGCGCTGGTCGAACAGCTCGCCGACCACGCGCACCAGAACGGCGTTGCCGAGACTCCCGGCGATCGCGACGTGGAACGCGCGGTCGTGCACCATCGAGGCTTCGCCGGGATGCTCGACCTTCTCCATCGCGAGAAGCGAGGCATCGATGCGGGCGATGTCGTCCTTTGTCGCGACGCGCGCGGCCTCTTCGGCGATGGCGCTTTCGAGGAATTCACGGGCGCGCAGCAGCTCGAACGGGCCTTCGATGACGGAAGCTGGCGCGGGCGCAGCAACGGAAGCGGGCTCGATCACATAGATGCCGGAACCGACGCGGATGCGCAGGCGTCCCTCGACCTCGAGCGCGATCAAGGCTTCGCGCACCGTCGGCCTGGAGACCTTGAGCTGCTCGGCGAGCTCGCGCTCGGTCGGCAAGCGGCTGCCGACCGCGTACTCGCCGCTGTCGATCAGGCTTCGCAATTGATCGGCGACCTGGCGATAAAGCCGTCTCGCCTCCACAGCTTCCAGCGGCACGCTGGTCCTCCCGAAAGGGTCGCGCGGGGCATTCCAGCCCGCGGCCCGCCAATTTTGGAAAATTGGTCTTACCAATTGACCGGAGCATTGACCTGATACGGGTGCCATGTCAAGCAGCGGCAAAGCAAAGGGAGACGTCCATGCGCCCAGGTTCAACGCGCCTTGGCCGCGCCAATCTCGAGCGGCTGCCGCCCGGCGTCCGCCGCCCGGCCTATGACCGTTCCCGCATCACGCCCGGCATCGTGCATCTCGGTCTCGGCGCCTTTCATCGCGCGCATCAGGCGGTCGTCATCGACGATTGCCTTGCCGCAGGAGCCACGTCCTGGGGCATCATCGGCGCCAGCCTGCGCAGCCCGGACACGCGCGACGCCCTCGCCCCGCAGGATCATCTCTACACGGTTGCCACACGTGCCGCCGAAGGCACCGAGCATCGGGTGATCGGCGCGCTGCTCGACAGCGTCGTCGCACGCGAAAACCCGGCAGCCCTGGTCGAGCGGATGGCCGATCCCGCCGTTCGCATCGTCTCGCTCACCGTCACCGAGAAAGGCTATTGCCACACGCCACAGACCGGCGACCTCGACGAGCGGCATCCCGACATCGTGCACGACCTGAACAATTTCGATGCGCCACGTTCGGCGCCCGGCTTCATCGTGGCTGCGCTGGCGCGCCGGCGGGCACAGGGTCTTCCGCCCTTCACCGTGCTGTGCTGCGACAACCTCGCCGCCAACGGCCACACCGTGCAGCGCATCGTGACGCAGTTCGCCGCGCTGCGGTCGAAGGATCTCGGCAAATGGATTGCGGATACGGTCGCCTTCCCCTCCACCATGGTCGACCGTATCGTTCCGGAGACGACGGATAGCGACCGCGATGCGGTCGCAAACGCGCTGGGCATGCGCGACGCCTGGCCCGTGATGACCGAGCCTTTTACGCAATGGGTCGTCGAGGACCGCTTCAGCGCGGGCCGGCCCGATCTCGCCGCAGCCGGCGTCGAGCTCGTCGCCGACGTCAAGCCGTTCGAGCTGATGAAGCTGCGGCTGCTCAACGCCAGCCATTCGGCGCTGGCCTATCTCGGCTATCTCTCGGGCTATGAGACCATCGCCGACACCATGCAGGATCCGCATTTCGCGCGCCTCGCCGCGCAGGTGATGGAAGACGCCGCGGTGACGCTGACGATGCCAGACGGCACCGACCTTGCCGCCTATCGCGCCTCGTTGCTGAAGCGGTTCGCCAATCCGGCGCTGCATCACCGCACCTGGCAGATCGCGATGGACGGCTCGCAAAAGCTGCCGCAGCGCCTGCTCGGCGCGATGCAGGATCGCCTGCGCAAGGATTTACCGATCGCCACCCATGCGCTCGCGGTGGCTGGCTGGATGCGCTACGTCACCGGCCTCGACGAGCAGGGCCGCGCCATCGAGGTGCGCGATCCGCTCGCCGCCGAGTTCGCCGCGCTGGCGCGCGAGGCGGGACCCGTCGCCGAGCGGCTCGCGCCCGCATTGCTTGGGGTCGAGAAGGTGTTCGGGCCGCTCGGTTCCGAGCCGCGCCTGCGCGAGGCCGTGACCGCGGCGCTCGGCCAACTCTATCAGGGTGGCGCGCGGCGGGCGGTGGCAATGCTCGTGTCGGCCTGACTACAAAGCGGGCAATGCTGCACTGCAGTTCGAATCGAACGCGAAATCGAACGGAAGTCGCGCTTGATTTTTGCCTGTCCTTGCCCCACCCGAGAGCGATGGCAAAGGACAGCAAGATCATCGCCGCCAACGCGGCCTTCTACGCCGCGTTTTCGACCGGCGACTTCGACGGCATGGAACGGATGTGGGCCGATGACGACGCCATTTCCTGCATCCATCCCGGCTGGCCGGCCATCATCGGGCGCGCCACCGTGATCGGAAGCTGGCGCGACATCCTGCAAAATCCGGAGCGGCCGCAGATCGTCTGCGCCGAGCCGCAGGCGATCATCGACGGCGACAGCGCCCGCGTGCTCTGCATCGAGATCGTCGACGGCACCGCGTTGGCCGCCGCCAACCATTTCCGCCGCGTCGGGGACGACTGGCGCCTGGTGCATCACCAGTCCAGCCCGATCGCGCAGATTGTCGAACAGGAAGAAGACGATAGAACGAGCCACCGCGTCCACTGAACGCCGCCGGCACGCCGGCCGTTCTACGGTGCATGGGGTTGTTTTTCAGTTTTCCGGCTTGCGCTCCCGAGTTCCGACAGATCATCCAGCACGGCCCGCGCCTCGCTGAAGTCATCATCCGCAAAGAACATGCTCCGGGTGATCAGAACGGGAATGCCGGCGCGTGAGGCCGCGATCAGCCCGTTGGCGGAATCCTCGATGGCGACGCAGTCCGCCGCAGCCAGCTTCAGCCGTGCCAGCGTTTCGAGATAGACGTCCGGCGCGGGTTTCTTGTGTCTCACGTCGTCTCCGGCGACGATCGCGTCGAACTCCGCAGCCCAGGTCGTCCCCAGCGCCTGCGACAGCAGCGCATCGATGTTGCCGTGCGAGGTCGTGGTCGCAATCGCAAGCCGCTGGCCGCGCGCCTTCGCCGCGGCGAGCAGCTCGATCACGCCCGGCCTTAAGGGACAGCATCCGGTTTCGACCAGCTCGGCGTAATGCGCGGTCTTGATGCGGTGAAGCGCGGCGATGTCCGCATCCGGCAATGGCCGAGCGATCGGCAGCCTTCCATGGTAGGCGCGCATGCGCTCCTTGCCGCCGGTCACCCGCAGCAGCTCCTTGTAGAGGGCGCGGTCCCACTGCCAGTCGAGCCCGTGGCGGGCGAAGGCATGGTTGAAGGCCCGCCGATGCAGCTCCTCGGTCTCGGCGAGGGTGCCGTCGACGTCGAAGATCAGCGCAGCCGCGCGCCGGACCAGTTCCGCGGCGCGGGATGGCGCAATCGTGACTGCTTCTGCCTGCATGATCATGGCGCCCCTCGGTGCGGAGCAACCATCGCCCGAGGCCGCGGGCGAGACAAATCGCAATATCTTTTGCCGGACCCAAAAATCTCTTATGAGCGGGGACGCGCAGCATGCGCGAAGGGAACTCCGACCGGCACGGCAGAGGCATGCGGCTCTTCATTCTTGGCTTGGGCTACAGCGCGAGGCATTTCGTCGGCAAATTCGGCGGCGCCTTCTCGCACGTCGCCGGCACCGTGCGGGATCCTGTGCAGCGGGATGATCTCGCCGGCATCGAGGTGCATCCTTTTTCCGGGAGCGATCCGGATCGCACGACGGCCGAACGCATCGGCGAGGCCGACGTCCTTCTCATCTCGATTCCGCCCGGCAGCGCTGGCGATCCCGCAATCGCAGCGTTCGGCGACGTGCTGGCGGCGCGCCGCCGCAAGATCGTCTATCTCTCCACCATCGGCGTCTACGGCGATCACGGCGGCGGCTGGGTCGACGAGAGCACCCCGCCGCAGGCCACCCTCGAGCGCGCGCGCATGCGGGTTGCTGCCGAGCAGGCATGGATGGAGGCGGCGCGCGGCGCTGCCGCGATCCTGCGGCTTGCGGGCATCTACGGCCCCGGCCGCAACGCACTGGCGACGCTGCGGGCGGGCACGGCCCGGCGCATCATCAAGCCCGGCCAGGTCTTCAACCGCATCCATGTCGACGATATCGCGAGCGCGATCATGGCCGCCATTCGCCACGGAAGCGGCGGCACCTGGAACGTCTGCGATGACGAGCCCGCGCCGCCGCAGGACGTGATCGCCTATGCGGCTGAGCTGATGGGCGTTGCGCCGCCGCCCGAAGAGGCGTTCGCGACGGCGGAGATGTCGGCGATGGCCCGCAGCTTCTATGCCAGCAGCGCCCGTGTCTCGAACGCGAAATTGAAGCGCGAGCTCGGCATCACGCTGGTCCACCCGACCTACCGGCACGGCCTCGATGCGCTGTGGCGCGCCGAAGGACGATAGTGAGGCACCACGGTGAAGACGAGGGCGGCGGATCGGGCCGTCCTCGCAAAATTCAGCGTCAGCTCAACACGCCGTACTTCTTGAACCAGGCCTGTGCCTGCTTCCAAGCATCTTCCGCCGCGTCCTTGCGGTAGCTGCCGCGATAATCGGCATGGAAACCGTGCGGCGCTTCGGGGTAGATCTTGAACTCGGCCGTCTTCTTGTTCTGCTCGAGCGCGGACTTCATCTGCTCGACCTGCGCGACGGGAATGCCGGTGTCGGCACCGCCGTAGAGGCCGAGCACCGGCGCCTTCATCTCGGCCGCGAGCTGCATCGGGCTCTTCGGCAACAGCGGATTTTCGGGATCGACCAAAGTCCCGTAGAAGGCAACGCCTGCCTTGAGGGTGCCGCTGTGGGCGGCATATTCCCAGACCGTGCGGCCGCCGCGGCAGAAGCCGACGATGCCGAGCTTGGCGGTGTCACCGCCCTTCGATCCCGCCCACGCCACCGTCGCGTCGAGATCGGACAGCAGCTCGGCGTCCGGCTTGGCATTGACGACCGGTAGCAGATCCTTGATCTCGGTGACCTTGGTGAGATCGACGCCCTTGCGGAAATAATAGTCGGGCGCGATTGCGAAGGCGCCGAGCTTGGCGAGGCGCCGCGTCACGTCCTTGATGTATTCATGCAGGCCGAAAATCTCCATCGCCACGATGATCACCGGCGCCTTGGTGTTGCCGGCAGGACGGGCGAAATAGGCAGGCATCTCTTCGGGGCCGATCTTGATCTTGGCATCGCCAGCCTGGAGACCATTGGTGTCGGTCGCGATCACCTCGGCGCGCACGGGCCCGGCCGCAAGCGTGTAACCGGCGGCGACTGCCGCGGTGGCGCTCATGAATCCACGGCGCGAGACCGGGGCGACTTTTGTCAATCCGACGACGTCGGACGTCATGGTGGTTTCGAAGCTCATCGGTAGTCCCTTGCTGCTGCCTATCGTGCCCCCGAGGGCGACGCATTCGCCAATAGTTGCCGGGGAAACGCAAGTCACCAGCCTGCGAGCAGGCGGCTTGGGCCATGCGCGAGCTTTCCGGATTGATCGTGTGTCCGATTTAACCGCGTGGCCGCGCTGCAACGCAACATCCATTAACCGAAAATGGGGGTTCTTCCGCCACTCCCCGCACGGTCAGACGTTGCGGACACTTCGCTCCCTCGCGCCATTCGAAACGGTCTCCCGCAACAAATGGGCCCGATGGTGGTCGCAACGATGAATCATGTTGCCCGGATGCTGCGCGCGATCGGAATCCACCACGCGAACAACCATCATTTGATTGAAATTTTCAGATGACTTGAGCCGTGCGATTTACTCGAACTTTCTTTGTGACGCTCTAGTTCCACGTCCGGAAGTTCCATCTCCGGCAACGGAGAGCGTCTTCCCCACGCGCGGCCCGCCGTCCGGCAACGGACGAGGGCCACGCGGACTTCGTTCTCGTCCACTCGAATTGCGCTTACTCAAGGCTCAATTGAATAAAGCTTTATCCGACCGGAACTGAAATGAATTTGGCTCGCGAATCGATTGAACTGTTGGAGCAGGTCGCACGAATCCTGTGGTTCGAAGGCACCAAGCACGGCTTGCGCGACCGCGAGTGGATGGCGCTGCGATTTCTCTCCCGCGCCAACCGCTTTTCCCGGACGCCTTCGGCGCTCGCGAGTTACGTCGGAACCACGCGCGGGACCGCCTCGTTCATCATCGGGGAGCTCGAGCGGCTCGGTTATCTCGAGCGAAAACGCTCGGCCACCGACAAGCGCTCGGTGATGCTGAGCGTGACGCAGCAGGGCAAGAAGTTCCTGGTGCGAGACCCCGTCAGCGTTCTCGTCGAGGCGATTGCCGTCCTCGACGACGAGGTCAAGATCCGCTTCCGCGACACGTTCCGTCACGTGCTGGATCAGTCCGACGCGGCCGAGCAGCGGCATCATACCGACGTTTGCAAGCGATGCATCTTCCTTCGGGAAGAGCGCATCACCACCGACAGCAAGGCGCCGGCCGAATTCAGCTGCCGCCTGTTCCGCTCGCCGATCGCGGAGGCGGAGGTCGATCTGCTATGCACCAGCTTTGAGCACCACCGCCAATAGAAGTGGGCGTTCGATCAGGGCGTCGCCTTGCGTGACGAATAGATGACGCCCCCGCTCGACTCCACCACCAGACGCCCGTTCTCGTTCCTGATCTCCTCGATGCGGCCAAGGCCGGGCACCTGCTGTCCCAGCACGGCCTCGATGACGCCGTTCGGACTCTGCAGGATCGCAATTCCTTCGTAGGCCTGGCGGACCGACCACCCCTTGATCACCTTCCGCGGCGCCGAGGCGCGCTCGGACGGAGACACCGAGCCCGTGAACTCGGGCGCTGCGACCGAGGCCATCATCGGCCCTTGCTGCGACGAGGGCTGCGATTGCACCATTGCCGGTGCCGGTGCCTGTGCCGGTGCCTGGACCTGAGCCTGAGCGAGCTTGTCGAGCTTCACCGTCGAGGACGAACTCACCCGCTCGATGCGGTCCAGGTTCTCGGCGAACCTGCCGAATCGGTCATTGGTCGCCTTGCTCGATTGATCGACCGCGGTGCGCAGGCCATCGAGATTTTCGGACACGCCCGACATTTGCTTGCGCAATTGCGCGACGGTCTCGCGCAGATTTCTGATCTCCGTATTCGCCGCAACGTTGCTCTGGGCGGGCTGCGTGGCGAGATAGGCGATCACGCCGGTGCAGGCGCACACCACAAGCATGGCGGCGACCGCCAATGTTGCGAGCGGCGCAACCCATGTCGGACGGGGCGGCGGGGGCTTGGCTACGATCACGGCCGGCTTGATCACGGTCGGCGTGGGCTTGGGTATCGCCATCTTGTCGAGACGTGCCTTGGCGCGAATACGTTTCAGCCCCTCGAGCGCCTCCTTCGCGAGAACTTCGTCGCTCGCCGCGGCCGACACACGCTTTCCGCCCGCAGCGGGCTTGGTCGCGTGCGCCGTATTGTCCTTTGTATCGCGTGGCTCGGGAGCAGGCTTAGCCGTTGCGGAAACATCAGCGGTCGCGTTGGGACGAGCTTGTCCATCGGACAACATGTGAAAATGCTCCGTTCGGTTCGATCTGTCGAACGGTGACGTTATTTGCCGAAGCTTGCCTGAAACGTGCGCATCCAAAGATTTTCATCACGCGCGATGCGACGTGACATGGCCTAAACGCGCCATGCACGTGGCGAGAGTGCGACTCGAAAGACACACACTCGCCAAGATTTCGCCAAGCTGGAGTCTCGCCGCTACACGTGAGTCGAATTGTCGCACGCGGAAAGGCGCGCGAGAGAGTCAATCCCGGGTTGAAAACCACTCAATATGCGTGACCCCCAGCACCACCCAAAATAGCTGTAATTGTACGGGGATGCGGAACCATGCACCCATCACGGCGCAGAACTAGTTTAGTTACTAAATCAACTGATGCGATTGAATATATCAAGAAACAACCCGAAACAAACCAACAGCATCAAGCACACGTAGCAATCGCTTTGTGGCGCACGCTTGATCGGGAATCGGCAATCGTTACGGTCCTAGTCAAGTGATTCTCGTCCGTTGGCGAGGAGATCGACACAGTTTCAGTGGTGTTCGGACGCGATGAGCAACTTGGCGCAACTGGTCTAGGTCGTTTCTCAATCCGCTCCGCGAGGTGATCCGTAAGACACCCGCCGAGCCTCACGCAGTAAGCGTTCAGTATCGAGTCGAAGTACCAGGCCTGCAAGACGCAGGCACTGAATGCGTAGGGCTGCCCGCGAATATCGAAACCATAACAACGGTTCGCGGGAAGGAATGTCGTCAAACAGCATCGTTGCCGAGCCGGGGCATCACAATAACCAACCGGCCGCAACAGTTGCGAAACAGGGGCGAAAGACTGATGTATATTATCGTTGATGATCGCGAGAGCGTCGCGAACAGCTACGTCGGAGGGCTCGTTCGCGAAGGCGTATCGTCGATCGGATTCTCCTCCGGGGAATTCTGGGACTGGCTGCAATCCGCGAGCGAATCGGATCTGGCAGCCGTGGACGCCTTCCTCCTCGGGGATTGCGACGCCCGCGGAAGCCTGCCGCGGGCGATGCGCAAGCGTTCCTCTGCTCCGATCATCGCCGTGAGCGGCCAGAAAATGCTCAAGAACACGCTTGAGCTGTTCGAATCGGGCGTCGACGACGTCGTGCACGTGCCGATACACCTCCGCGAGATCCTCGCCCGAACGGCCGCGATCGCGCGCCGCCGGGTGGGCGAGCTGCCAAGGCCCTGCGAGACCAGGATCCAGGTCTTCTTCAACGGCCGTGACCCCGAGATCGCGGGCCACGCCCTCACCCTGCCCCGCCGCGAGCTGCGCATTCTCGAATATATGGTCAGCAATCACGGCAAGTGGATCACCAAGACGCAGATCTTCAACGCGGTCTACGGCATCTTCGAGTCCACTTTCGACGAGAGCGTGATCGAGAGCCACGTCAGCAAGCTGCGCAAGAAGCTCCGCGACCGCCTCGGCTTCGACGCGATCGTCGCCCGGCGCTACGTCGGGTACCGCCTCAACATCCCGGCCGGCGAGACCATCGACGTGCCGATGCAGGAGCTCGACGAGGTCGGCATCCTCCTCAACAGGGCGCATGCCGTCCCGGCGGCGTACCCGGCCGGAAACTGAGGCGGCGCGAGCCTGCCACGAAACCTGCAACGGCCGCCGCGAAGCACCTTCGCGGCGGCCGTTGCAGTTTTTGGCGGTAGAGGCGGCAGGCAGCCGCTCGAGCGTGCGCCTCGTCCTTCGAGACGACCGCTCTGCGGTCTCCTCAAGGATGAGGCTAAGCAGCACTGTGCCCCTTGAGGCTGCTACCACGCATTCCGTCCCTCATCCTGAGGAGCCCGCTTCAAGCGGCGTCTCGAAGGATGGCCGCAGGGAAATGCTCCCAAACGCAAGAACGCTGCGACGCGCGCTACGGCTTCGACTGGAATTCTTCCTTGGATACGTAGTTGAAGTCCTCGACCAGGACGTCCTGGACGATTTCAGCCTGCATCCGCTCGTTGACGCGCTGCTTGATGGCCGTGGTCAGGACGGAAAGGTCGTAGCGGGCGAGCTTCCTGAAGTCGAGACGGTCGTCGGCATAGATCCTGCGGAAGGCCTCGTCGACGACGAACGGCTCCGGCGGAACGTTGAGCTGGTGCATGGTCCGCGCCTCCACGGTGTAGACGAAGCGCGCGACGATATAGCCCTGCACATTGCCGTTCTCGACCATGGGCACGCTCAGGGCCCGCGTCTTCTGGTATTGCAGCCCGTCGAGATATTCGTCCTTTGCCGGCAGCAGGCTGCCGTTTTCCTTCCAATAGGCCACGGCATAGCTCGTGCCCGCGGTGAGGATGCATACCCAGAGCCCAGCCAGCACCAGTCTGATCATTTTCCGTCCTGTGCTGCGCGACCGGTATAGGTGCCGTCCGACTCGGCCTCCTTGATCGCCTTGACGATGATGCCGGCGACCTCGCGCACCGCATCGTAGTGCATTTCGAGGATCGAGCGATTGCGCTCGAGCTTCTCGCGCAGCCGCTGGATCTCCTCGGTGACCTCGACTTCGCCGCCGAGATGCATCCGCGCCCGCATCAGGCGAACGAATTCGAGCATGCTCCGGCTCTTGCGCGCGCTGAAGTCGTCGAAATCGATTTTCTGACCGGTCGCGAGCGCGACCGTCTCCTCCTCGACGATGCTCTCGAGCCGGCGGATTGCCGCCAGCAGGCCGCGCACCTCGTCTGACCTCGCCGCATCCGCGCCGTCGACCACGACTTCGCTGCCCACGATAGGCAGCAGCACAGGCAGCAGCGCATCGGCTGCTGCCGCTTCCGTCGTCATCGCCTCGATGTCAGCGACCGGCCGTTCGATCATCATGGCCGCCGCGCCTTCTTGTGCCTGCATAGGAAATTCACCCTTCAACTTCTGTCACCCGTTCGCGGACCGTCATCCGGCTTTGCCAGCAGTGTTCGGTGCCGGCGGATGCGCGGCGGCGAGCCGCTCGGCGATGCCGATGCCTTTGCCCTTTGCCAGCTGGTTGCCAAGCTGCTCCGCCAGCATCGATTTCCAGACGCCGCCGGCCGTGCCCCTGCCAAAGACCTCCTCCGATTCCTTCGGCAACATCGTCTCGACGAAGGTCTGGAGGATGAAGGCTTCGAACTTCCGGTACACCTCGCCGGATGCCGGCGCTTTGATCACCCGCACCGGCGGGCCGTTCACCGCACTCGACTGCGCGTCGGACACTTTCGTCGCGGATTGATCCGCGGCCGCCGCCTTGGCCTTGCTGGCCTCCGCATCCATCGTGGCGGCGAAGTCGGCGTCGGAAGATTTCAGCGCATCGAGCTTCGCGGTCGCTGCTCGCTGCGTCACGGGATCGGCGGCCTCGAGGACGTCGAGAACGAGGTCGGGTGTCGCTGTCACGATCATGTCTTGTTCCGGTTGGCTGGCCGCGGCGTCCACGCGCGCACGGCAGGGCTTCGTCCCGTCATCTCCTCGAGGACCCGCTTCTCCGCGTCGCGGAGCTTGTCGGCCAGCGCTGCCTTCGCGACCTGCTCGAGCTGCTTCACGCGGCGGTTCTCGCTGCGAACCTGGTCGAGCTGCTGCGCGGCCTGCGCCTGAACCTCGCGCGCGCCGACGCTCGTCCGGTTCAAGCGCCGCGCGATCGATTCGCTCGACGAGCCCGCCGGCGGCTTGCCATCGTTGAGGGCACCGACCAGCCATTCCTGCTCGTCCTGCAGGCTTCTCTCCTGCTGCCGCAACTGCGCGAGCTGCCATTCGGACAGCCGGAGCTGGAGCTTCACGAGCGAGACCATCCGGCCGAGCTTGTCCGCGCGCGAGGCCATGAGCGGTCACTCCGCCAGCCAGGACGAGACGCCGAGCATGAATTGCGTCAGCAGCTCGTCGCTGGTGAGATAGAGCAGCAGGAAGCCGCCGAACAGCACGAAGGGCACTGAGATGAAATAGACCGGAATTGCCGGCGTCAGCTTGTTGATCAGGCCGACCGCCAGGTTGACGATCACCGAATAGACGATGAAGGGGCTGGTGATCCGCAGCGTCAGCACGAACGCCTCGGACAGGCGGCCGACCAGCTGGTCGAGCGCCATGCCGCCGCCGAGCCTGCTGCCGGGATGCCAGACGTCGTAGGAGTTCATCAACCCGCGCAGGACCTGCCAATGCTGGTCGGTCATGAAGAACAGCGTGGTGACGGACACCATGATCAGCGGCACCAGCGCCGGCGCCGGATCGCTGTCGGCGACCGGCGTCCCCGGGATGTTGCTCAGGCCGATCGCGCTCGCCATCACGGTCGCCATGGTCTGGAGCGCGAGGAAGAACACCCGCCCGCCGAGCCCGATGACGCTGCCGACCAGGAGCTCCGAGCAGATCAGGAGCGCCAGCGTCAGCGGCGCCGCGTTGTCGGTGAGAGGTTTCAGCACCGCGATCAGGATCGGCGCCAGCGCAAACGTCGTGACCAGCGCGACGAACAGGCGGACCTGGGCCGGAACGTTGACGCTGGAATAGCCGGGCACCAGCATCAGGCAGGCGCCGATGCGGCAGAACACGATGAACGTCACCAGCACGCTGTCGGCAAGGCCGCTGATCACGATACCGCTCCGAGCGCCCTGATCTCGGCACTGCGCGCGACCTCGACATGCGACAGCACCGGCAATGTCGGGAACACCCGCTCCAGGATCATCCGGACATAGGGGCGCGCTTCAGGGGTCACCGCCAGCACGACGCTGGTGCCGCTCTCGGTGAACTTGCGGATCGCGGCGCTGGCTTCGGTCGCGAACTGCTCGATCAAGCGCGGATCGGCGTCGAACTCGACGACGTCGCCCTTGGCGTCGCGCTTCAGGCTCTGGTGGAACGCGAGATCCCAGCGGTTGCCGAGACGCACGACGTTGAGCACGCCATTGTCGGAGAGGTCACCGCAGATCTGCTGGGCAAGCCGCGTCCGCACGTGCTCCGCGACCTGCTCGGAGCGCCGCACATGGGGCGCGATCTCGGCAATCGCCTCGAGGATCAGATGAAGATTGCGAATAGAGACGCGCTCGGCCAGCAGGATCTTCAGGATCGCCAGCAGGCCCGAATAGGAAATCTGCGACGGGCAGAGATCCTCGACGAGGCGCTTGTACTCGGGATCGAGCCGATCAAGCAGCGCGCGCATGTCCTTGTAGGACAAGAGCTGGGCGAGGTTCGCCCGGATCACCTCGCTCATATGCGTGAGCAGCACCGACAGATTGTCGACCGGCTTGCAGCCCTGCCGCTTGACTTCGTCCGTGAAGGCTTCCGTCACCCACAACGCCTTCATGCCGAAAGCGGGTTCGATCACCTCTTCGCCCGGCACGTCGGGCTTGCCGTCCTTGTCGACCAGCACGAGCACCTCGCCGAGCCTGAGCTCGCCATGGGCGACGCGGGTGTCGTGGATCCGGATCTGGTAGCTCTTGGGATCGATCGACAGATTGTCGGTGAGCTTGATCTCGGGAACGACGAAGCCGTACTGCTTGGCGAACTTCTTGCGGATCTTGGCCACGCGGTGCGCAAGCTCGGTGCGCGAGCCCAGGAGATGGACCGAAAGATGGCCACCGAGCGCCAGCTCGATCTCGGCGGTCTTGAGCTGCTCCTTGACGGAATCCTTGGCCTCAGTCTGGGCACGCTCGTCAGCCTTGAGGGCCGCCTCCTTGCGCTCGCGGGCCGCCTGCTGCCTCGGCAGCGAATAGCCGACGAAGGCCATGACACCGCCAAGCAGCACGAAGGGCGCCAACGGCAGCCCCGGCATCAAGGCGAGCACGAACATCATCAGCGCGGCGGCCGACACCGCGCGCGGATAGCCACCGAGCTGCCGCAGCACCGCCTGCTCCGCCGACCCCCTGGTGCCGCCCTTGGAGACCAGAAGGCCCGCCGACAGCGACACGATCAGCGCCGGCATCTGCGACACCAGACCGTCGCCGACGGAGAGCTTTGTGTAGACGTCGGCGGCACGCGACAGGGTCAACCCGTGATGGGTGACGCCGATGATGATGCCGCCGAAGATGTTGATCGCGGTGATGAGCAGGCCGGCGATGGCATCGCCGCGGACGAATTTCGAGGCGCCGTCCATGGCGCCGAAGAACGCGCTTTCTTCCTCGAGCTCGCGGCGCCGGCGCTGGGCTTCCTTGTCGTCGATCAGGCCGGCGGACAGGTCCGCGTCGATCGCCATCTGCTTGCCGGGAATGGCGTCCAGGGTAAAACGGGCGCCGACTTCGGCGATACGCGTCGCACCCTTGGTGATCACGACGAAATTGACCGTGACCAGGATGGCGAAGATGATCAGGCCGATGACGAAATCGCCGCCCATGACGAACTTCGAGAAGCCGGCAACGACGTGGCCGGCGGCCTGCTCGCCCTCCCCGCCGCGCGACAGGATCAGACGGGTGGTCGCGACGTTCAGCGCCAGCCGCAGGATCGTCGCGATCAGCAGCACGGTCGGGAAAGCCGAGAAGTCGAGCGGTCGCTGGATCCACAGCGCGACCATCAGGATCAGCGCCGACAGCGCGATCGAGAAGGCGAGGCCAAGATCGATCAGGATGGGCGGGATCGGCAGAAACAGGATCGTGAGCATGGCCACGATCCCGCCGGCGAAGAAAGCGTCGGCCCCCAATCGTCGTGGGGTCGGCAGGCTAGCAGCTAACGTATCGGCCATGGGTCACCGGCAGAGGGGTCCGGTTCGCAATCTGCCGCGCAAAGCTTACGCGAGGGTGGTGGCCGGACCTGTCCGGATCAGAAGCCGTGCTCGATCCGCGAATAGACCATCTCGGTGAAGGTGGAGAGATGCGCGCCGATGAAGGAGCCGGAGACGGCAACGACTAGCAGGATGACGATGATCTTCGGAACGAAGGTCAGCGTCACCTCCTGGATCTGGGTCAGGGCCTGGATCAGCGCGATGGCGGTGCCGACCAGCATCGCGGCGCCGACCGCGGGCCCGGAGGCGACGATGATGGTCCAGATCGCCGCCTGGACGATATCGAGAGCGTCCCGTTCGTTCATGACTGGCTGATCGTGAGCCCGGGCCCGACCGCGACCTTCGTGCCGTTCTCGAGGGTCGCGATGGAGCCGTCGCTGTTGATGGCGACCGAAACGACCTTGCCGCTGAAGCTGGCACCGGTGGAGTCGGTGAAGCTGACGGTTTTCCCGATCAGGCCGTTGGCCTGCGACAACGACTGCGAGGACAGCAGCGCGTCCAGCTTCGAATTGGTCTGCATCGCCTGCTCGACCGTCGAGAGCTGGGCGAACTGGCTCATATATTGCGAGGTGTCCATCGGATTGGTCGGATCCTGGTTCTTCATCTCGGCGACGAGAAGCTGAAGAAACGTGTTGTAGTCGACGCCGTTGCTCGACGTCGTCGTGGTAGAGCCGGTCGAACTGGACTTGCCGGTCGTGTCGGTCGCGCTGGTGACGTTCATGTAGCTCTCCGCTGTCAGGCGGCCTCGAATGGGGAATGGGTCGCGGCGCCAGCCAGGATCGCCTGTTCCACCGGGAACAGGGCCCGGATCCGCTTGAGCGCCTCGAAGTAGCGGGTCGCCTCGACCAGTTCATCAACCGCGCCAAGTCCGTCCAGCATCTCGCGGCTCTCGCACACGGCACACAGGGCCGCGTGATGCTGCGCGTAGAGCGCCGCGGCATCGCGGATGTCGGTCGGGTTCATCAGCATGAGCTGGACGATGAAGTAGAGCTGCCGCAGCGCCGTGGTGGCGTCGGAGGCCTGCATGACCTGCCCTTCGAGCAGGAACATCACGTCGTTGACGAGCTCGACGGAGACCTTGCGGTCCACGCGAAGCACCGCGCCGTTGATGTAGATCCGTTCGCCCGCCCGCAAGGAGACTTTCATCAAAGAGCGTCTCGGATCAGGCGGTTGATTTCGATGAGCTGCATCACGTCGTTCGATCTCTCCTCGCGAAGGCGGTCGGCCTCCTTGACGACCCACAGGCCGATCGAGATGATGTCGGCGCGCAGCTTGTCCGGGAGCCCGTTTTCCGGGTGCGAGAGATCCTCGATGAAGATGGTCCACAGCCGCCGCACATAGAGCAGGCTCTCGACCAGATCCTCCAGGCTGAAGCGCCCCTTCTGGAGACGCTCGAGCCGGTCGATGCCAAGGCTGAGCGCCTGCCGCTCGCGGCCCCGCGCCTCAAAACCACTCTCGTCGACGACCGCTTCATAGGCTTCAAACGTCATCAGAACCACTCTGCGCAGGAGACCGAATAACAGGACAAAGGTTGCGAGCCCCGACTCTAGAGATAGTTGATGAGGCTGATCTGCTGGAGTTGCGAGGTCAGCGCGAGCGCCGTCTTGATCTGGGTCTGCAAGGTGTTGACCCGGACCGAGGCCTCGGTCGGATCGACCGCCTCCATCTTGACGATCTGGTTGTTGAGGATGTCCTTCTGGATCTTCAGCTTTTCGGATGCGCCGGTGACCCGCTGCTGGATCGAGCCGACGGTACCGCCGAGCACGGCGAGATCGTTGATCGCGCCGCTGACGAGACCGATGGCCTTGTCGACGACGACCTGAAACGTGTCCTTGCTCAGGCTGGTGTTACCGAGGTCGGTGAGCATGGTGTAGGCCTCGGCCAGCTTGCGGAAGCCGGGCTGGTTGGCGCTGACCGAGCTGTCGACCACCTCGGTCGTGGAGATGCGGCTCGACAGCGTCTGATCCGTGGCCGACGACCAGTTTGTGTTCCAGGCCGGGGTTGCAAACTCAGGGTCGAGCGTGTTGTCGAGGAAATTCTGCATCTGCGCCGGCGTGATCGTGCTCACGCCGGCCGCAGACTGCGAGAAGCCGAACGTCGCCAGGAAGTCCGCATCGACCCTGTTCTTGCTGGGCGAGCCGACCGTGTAGTTCGTGACCGGCACGGTCTGCGTATTGATGCCGCCGAACAAATACGACCCATTGTAGGAGACGTTGAGCGCGCCGATGAGGTCCTGAAGGTTGGCGGAGGCGCTCGGCAGGATGATCTTCGCGCCGCTGTCGGCGTCGCGGGCCGCGATCAGGTTCTTGAGGAATTCCGAGGCGGTCGTGCCGAGCTGCGTGATCCGGTTCTGGGTCACGTCGAGGCGTCCCGAAACCAGCTCGTTGGTGTCGACCAGCTGATCGGCGAAGTTGAAATCGGCCCGCAGCGCCACGTCGCGGCCCGTCCCCGTGCCGAGCTCGAGGCCGACATCGGCGAAACGGCCGGTGGTCGCCTCCTTCGAGGCCTTGGTCAGCGCGGCCTGGTTGTTCGTGATCGACGACCTCAACGACGACGACAGCATCAGGGTCGAGATGTAGTTGGCGCTCATCATGACTTAATTCCCCACGGCAGCCAGCAGGCTCTGCAACATCTCGTCGACGGTAGAAATGATCTTCGACGACGCCGAATAGGTGCGCTCGACCTGGAGCATCAACGACATCTCGTCGTCCATGTTGACGCCGCTGACGTTGGACAGCGCCGCGGTGCTGCGGTCGAGCAGCGTGTTCTGGTACTGGACGTTGTCGTCGGCGGTCTTGCGCTGGCTTTCGATCCAGCTCGCCGAGGACGAGGCGAACTCGATCACGCTGCCGCTCGGCTTGCCTTGAGCCGTGACGTCGAACGGCTGCGGCGCGTTCATGTTGTTGATGAGCTGCTGGAGCCGCGTCGAGAAGCCGGCGTTGCCGGTCGTGTTGTAATTGTACGCGGGAACGCCGCTGATCGCGCCGTCGCGCAGCAGGTTCGGGTTTCCGCCTGCGGCCGGATCGACCGACGCGGCAACCGCGATCGTACCGGCGAGGCCCACCGAGATCGTGGCGCTCGCGGGCATCGCCGGTGCGCCGGGATAGGTGAACAGACCGGGCCTGTCCGCCAGCGTCGGGACAGCCGACTGGTCGCGTTCCTTGAAAGCATCGATCAGGCCGCGCGCGACTTCGTCGAGCTGGCTCTGATACGTGACCGTGTCCTTGTCGCGCAGCTGGGCGAGGCCGGCGAGCTTGCCGGACTTGAGCGGCATGACGGAGTTGGCCCCGGTCACCGGCACGCCGTCGATGAAGACGGCATTGCCCGTGGTGCCGGCGGTGTAGGCGTTGGTCGGCGCAAAGCTCACTGTACGCGCCGTCTTGTCGAACAGCACGACGCCGCTGTCGGCATAGAGCGCCGCATCGCCATTGGGACGGAGCGACATGGTGACGCCGACTTCCTGCGACAGCTTCGAGACGATGCTGTCGCGCTGGTCGAGATAGTCGGTGACGTCGTCGCCTGTAATCGTGCCCTTCACGATCGCGGTGTTGACGGTCTGGAACTGGGTGAGGAGCTGGTTGATGTTGGCGACCGACGTCGCCATGTCGGCGTCCGCGCCCTCCCGGACCGACTGTACCGTCTTGGTAGCCTGGTTGAGCGTGGTCACCATGTCCTTGGCGGACGTCACGGCGGCCTGCGCCAGGGTCGCATTGTCGGTGGAGTTGGCGTATTGCTGCAGCGCCTGCTTGAGCTTGTTGAGCTGGGCGGTCGGCGACTGATCGAGCTCGGGATCGTCCACCGTCGCGGCCGCGATCTTCTGCAGACCGTCATAGATCACGCTCTGCTTGGCGGACGACGACGTCGCGGTCAGAACGTTCGAATAGAGGCCGGAACTGGCCGCGCGCTGGATCGCGGCGACATAGACGCCGGTGCCGGGGAGGTTGTCCAGCACGGCGATCTTGCGCGAATAGCCGGCGGCACTGGCACCGGCGATGTTGCGCGAGATCGTCGACGACTGGATGCCCGACGCCTTGAGCGAAGCGCGAGCGGAGTCGAGAGCGGCGGTAAGGGACATGATCTGCTCTTGCCCGGGGTGAGCGCTGAAGAATTCAGCGCTTCAGGTTGACGACGACGTCGAGCAGGTCGGCGCCTGTCTGGAACGATTTCGAGTTCGCGGTGAAGCCGCGCTGCGCCTCGATCATCCCGGTGAGTTCGTCCGCGAGATCGACGTTGGAGTCTTCCAGCGCGCCGGACTGGATCGTGCCGAGCCCGCCGGTGCCGGCATTCCCGGCCTGCGCATTGCCGGAATTCATGTTGGTCGAATAGACGTTACCCGGCTCGGGCGTCAGATTGTCGGGGCTCGCGACGTCGGCGAGCATGATCGTGTAGAGCGTCAGCTGCTGCCCGTTCTTGAGGATCGCCGTCACGTGGCCGCCCTCGTCGACATCGACCTTGTCGATGGCCGCGGGCACGCTGCCATTGACGGTCGCCTTGAAGCTGAAGTCGGCGCCGACCTGCGTCATGTTCGACAGATCCATGGTCAGCGCGGCGCCGCCCGGGACGGTCACGGTGAGACCCGTCGGGCTCGCTGCGGCCAGCGCGCCCTTTCCGGCCGCGGTGGTGTCGAAGGTGAAAGTGGTGGCAGCGGCGAGCGAGGTACCCGTCGCGGAATTATAGACTTGAACCTGCCAGGTATCCGAGCCGGCAGCCGTCGCGGTGTGAGACATATAGACGTCGAGGGTGACGGCCTGACCGATGTTGTTGTACGCGACGATCGAGCTCTTCGATGAATATGACGCTGGACCGGGGGGACCGGCAATGACAGCCGCCTTCGGATCCAGATTGCCGGTCGTCAGGGTGCCAGCAGTCGACGGCACGGGCACCTGCGAGACCTGGGCGATGTTCACGATCTGCATTCCCGCCAGGCTGTTCTGCGAGAAATTGGTCACGAGGCCGGGCTGACCCAGAAGGTAGTAGCCGGCAGCATTGACCAGATTGCCCTGGCTGTCCGGCACGAACGAGCCAGCTCGCGTCAGGAACTGCTGCGTATTGGTGGCGTTCGAGACCACGAAGAAGCCGTTACCTTGCACGGCAAGGTCCGTGGACGACGTCGTGAACTGGGTATGTCCGGGGTCGCTGATGGCGTAACGGACGGTCGTCTCGACGGCGCCGGAGTCGTAATTGCCAGAGCCGCTCTTCAGGATCAGCGAGGAGAATTCCGTCGAAGCCCGCTTGTAACCGGTGGTGTTGACGTTCGCGATGTTGTCCGAAACCGTCGACAGCTTGTTGGACTGCGCGCTCATCCCGGAAACGCCGGTGCGCATAACACCATACAGGCTCATGAAGTGGGCTCCTTTGGTAGGTTGCAGTTACAATGAGGGATCTTGCTTGCGCGGGGCTGATGGTTGGGAACCATGCACAACTTCACGTCGTCATGTCGTTTTCGACTGACAGAACGAGCGCGCCTTGTCGGTCCAGGCGCCGAAACCGCTCGAGACGAGATGAGCGACGATGTGACAGACGTAGCGCTTCTGCGCCGGCTGGTTGTTGGGGCCGGCATTGTAGCGCGCGACCGCCATGGTCCAGCTGCCCTCGCGCTGCTTCAGTTCTTTCAGGAAGCGCGCGGCATAGTCGACATTTCTGGCGGGATCGAACATCGCGCGCACCGAAGCGAACTTGTCGCCGTGATAATAGTGGTTGATCTGCATGCAACCCAGGTCGATCAACTTGATCCCCTTAGCCCGCATCGCCTCGAAATTCGCCATTGCGTCGTCGATGCCCTTGGCGAACACGGTCTGGCCGTCGGCCCCGAGCGCGAAAGGATGCAGCGCGCCGCGCCGCCCGGTCTCGGTGAGGCCGACCGCATAGAGAATACCGAGCGGGATCCCGTGCTGCTGGGCCGCGCGCGCCATCTCGCGCTCGCACGGGCGCGCGTTGTCGGTCGCCGCTGCCACGGTGCCAGTGTTACAGATAAACAGGGCCGCGACGATTCTGCTGGCCCATGTCCTGGTCATGACGCGTCTCCTGGTTGGACTCGCGCTCCTGCCGGGCCTGTCTGGCGCCACCCTCGGACTGTCCCGACGACGTGCCGGCGCCACCGAACGTTCCTTGCGATTGCGACGAGGGTTGTTGCTGGCCCGAGAGCTGCGGCTGCGACTGGCCGGAGCCGCTCTGGAATCCGTCCAGCGAGCCGTGCGCGACGGGCGCGACGTCGGCGACGTAGCCCGCCGACTGCATGAGATCGCGGATCTGGTCGCGCTGCTGGTCCAGCATCTGACTGGTGGCCTTGCGCTCGGCCGCAAGATGGACGGACACTTCAGTGCCGACGAGACGAAGGCGCACGGTGACGTTGCCGAGCGCGGGCGGCTCGAGATTGATGGTCAGGATCTTGAGCGGCTGATCCGGGGCATTGGTCTGGGACGCTGCGAGATCGGGTGCTGCGGCCGCGGCAGGGCTTGCTGAATCCTTCAGCTCGGCGACGACCGCGTTGGCGACCTGTTGCGGGGCGTTGAACTGCGCGGGCGGCAGATGGGTCTCCTGCTGGACCACGGTGACCTTGGTCGTCTCGGGCAGTGCGTCACGCCCCGAGGCCTTGGCAGCGCGCTCGACATTGCCCGTGACCGCCTCGAAGCCTGATGTCGCGGGCATTGCGTTCGATGCCTCACCGCCTTGCGCCGGGGTCGATTGCGGCGCGGCCATCGCTTCCGAAGCCGCTGCCGCCGAGCGCGCGGCGGTCGGTGTGACACCGGATGGGGCGCTATCGGCCGTCGCCGCCTTGGCCGCGCCCTGAACCTCGCGCTTTGTCGTGGAGGACCGCTCGTCGCGCGCGGTCGCGTCCTTACCGGCGGATTGCGTTTGCGGCTTCACGGCAGGCGCGGCAGCGATCTCCTGCCCGATTACGACGGCCATGCCTGACTGGTCCTGGACGTCCGCGGCGTGATCGACCGGACGTTGTTTGTCCGACGATCTGTCGGCCTTCTTGTCGGAACGCTCCTCCGTGGACTTTGCTGGCTCGGACGCCGCGATGCGTTCGTGCACCGTCGCGTCCTTCGTCCTCTCCTTCTCGGTCGAATGAGCCAGACGCGTGCGCAGCGTTCCGGCCTTCGCCGTCGTCTCGCTGCCGTCATCGTTCAGGGCCTGCCTGGCGAGGTTCGAGACGGTGTGGAGCAGATCGTTGAACGAGGAGCTTCCCTGCGATTTGGCCCCGGCGCTCTTTGCCGCACGCGATGTCCCGCGCATGTTGAGGCTCTCGGCGAGACCCGAGAAAAGCTGTCCGGAGGTTCCAGTGAGCTTGGTCATGGACGGCGGTCCCTGGTGAGGAGTTCGAGTTCGCCAAGCTGCTTCTGCGCGCGCGCGAGCGTCATGGTCGATGACGCCAGATCGAGACGCGCCGGCATTGCCGGAGGCTTGTCGGCGGCGGATCCGCCCGGGAGCGGCTTGCGAACGTCGAGCGCGAGCTGCACCGTGGCATTCAGAAGCGGGACGTCGCGCTCGGGCAGCTTCGACCGGTCGAGCGCCTTCAGCTCGGCGAGACCGCCGTCATATTCGTCGGCGAGCGCGCGCGAGACGCCGCGAAAGAAATGCGCCCGCTCGCGATCCGCGGAGGCATCGACGCTGAGCGTCAGCGCCCGCTCGCCGGCAAGCCGCGTCACGGCCAGCTGTCCACGCAGCATCGCCGCGCGCGCGATCACGAGATAGAGCTTGAGGCGGCTCGCGCGATCGATCTGCTCCAGCAGGGCAGCGATCCGCGCAAAGCGGCGCCCGTCGAGCGCCAGGCTCGATTGCGTCAGGCCCGTGGAGAAGCGCTGCCAGAAATCGCCGGCATAGATCGAGTTGCGGTAATGGCGGATATAGGCCAGCGTCAGGAACTCGAACTTGTCGAAATCCTCCGCCTGCCCCACCAGCAGGATCTCACGCCGCAGCGCCGCTTCCTCGACCAGCGTGCCCGGCAGCAGCAGGCGCGCATCGTCCAGGCGCTCGATCGCGAACGATGCCTCGACACGCGCGAACAACGCGCCCTGAACCAGCGCGACCTGTCCGCCCAGGCCCGAGGAAAGCGTTCGCGGCTTGACGTCCTTGAGCTGCTCCCTCGCTTCCTCTTGACGACCCTCGACATAGGCGAGCGCACCATTGAACAGCCGCTCGTCCACGTTCATCTTGTCGCGCGGCAGCTTGCGGACGATTTGCGGCGCGCCGCCGCTGAGCAGATAGATGACCACGGCCTGGCTGTTCTGCGGATTGCTCCACACACCCGGATCGGCGGCGAGAAACTTATCTCCGATCTGCCGGATCAGCGCGACGTGGCTGCCGTGCGCGGCGGTGTCGCCGTTGGCGATCCCGTCCTGCACCGCCTGCAGCGCGCGGACGAGTTCATAAGGCTCGCCCGGCTGGCGCGCGGGCTGGGCAAGCACGTTCGCCGCCGTGAACGGCAGGAGCAGCAGGGCGATGCGGAGCAGCAGCCTGATCAAGGGCGCTTCTCACGGATCAGGATCTCGATCCGGCGGTTCTGCGCGGCAGCGGGATCGTTCGGAAGCTTCGGCCGCCGGTCGGCGTAACCTTCGACATGCTCGATCCGCTGCGCGTCGACGCCGGAGCGAACCAGCATGTAATAGGCCATCTGGGCACGAGCGGTCGACAGCCGCCAATTGTCGTAAGTCTCCGAACGATACGGCCGATTGTCGGTATGGCCGCGGACGATGATCATGCCCTGGCGTTTCGTCAGCAGGGGCCCGATCTTGTCGATCACGCGGATGAGTTCGGGCCGCGGCTCGGCCGAGCCGACCGCGAACATGCCGAAGCTCGCATCGTCGGTCAGGCTGATCAGGAGGCCCTCCTCGACCTGACGCACCTCGGCCGCCGGCCCGGCGCCGGCCTTGATGTCCGACAGCGCGTCCGCGATCGCGGACTGAAGTTGCTTGACGGTCGGCTGATGGGTTTGCGCCGCATCGCGAGCTTCGCTCTCCTTCGTCGTATCGTTGCCGCGCGCCTGCGCGGCGGCGTTGGCTTGAACGCTGCCCTCACGTGGCGATTGCGCCGGCGCGGGCCCTGGCGGCAGCAGCGGCGACAGGCTCGCGGACGACGCATCCGTGCTCGGAGCCACGCTTCCGCCGGCATCGTCTGCCCTGGCACGACGGGCCTGCGGCTCATTCTGATTTGCGCCGGACGCGCCGTCGCGCGCGGAGGCATTCGGCTTGGACTCGCTCTCGATCATGCGATCCGCGTCCTTGGACGCTTGCGGCGCCAGCTTCCAATAGCCGGGGTCGAAGGGATCGCGGTAGGCATCGCCGCCCTTGAGGCCATCCTCTTCGGCGGATGTCAGCGCGCCGGCGCGCCGCTGGCCCGAGGATTGGTTCGCGCTGTTCGCGATCTCGGCGAGAGTCGCATAGGGATCACGGAACAGTACCTTTTCTTCAAAGGAGGCCGGCTTCTCGATCGTCGGCGAGTCACCGCGACGTTCTTCGTTCGAGCCGGCCGGCTGGCGCTTGCCATCCTGGCCTTCGAACGACGTCGGCTCCTTCTTGGAGAGATTCTTCAGGCCCTTCGGCGCGGGGGCATTTTCCGCGAGCTGGATCGGGTTGAAATAGCTCGCGACCACCTGCTTCTGGTCCTGGTTGAGCGCGTTGAGCAGCCACATGACCAGGAAGAACGCCATCATCGCGGTCATGAAGTCCGCGTAGGCGATCTTCCAGACGCCACCGTGATGCGCCTCCTCTGCGAAGGCGCTGCGCCGGCGGACGATCACGAGCTCATGTTTGACCTCTTCCATGGCGGATTACCGGCGCGCTTCCTTCAGGCGTTCGCTCCAGGCCGAGATCTGCGTCTCGATCACGGTCTGGTCGGCCACGACACGGACCTCCAGCGCCTCGGCGGCCTCGTATTCGATGCCGACTCGCCTGGACGCCTCAAGCTGTGTCTTCACGAGGTCGAGCAGCTCGCTCGGGCCGGTGACCTTGAACGCCGGCACCGACGAGTTGCCGGTCAGCGCCGCGATCTGCTCGACCAGCGATCCGATCGCCTTGTCGCGGACCGCGTCAGCGAGGAACGGCAGCAATATCCGCGCAACGGAGCTTGCGATGTTGGTCTCGATCTCGCGGCAAGCCGCCTCGAAGCCGCTGACGATCGCGACCGCCTGCTGGTCGGACCATTTGGCGCGCTCCTCGCCGAGCCGGATCGCGCTGCGGACGCGCTCCTCGGCAAGCCTGGCATCGCCCTCCGCGACGCCGGCCGCATGGCCGCGCCGGTAAGCATCATCCAGGAGATTGGCCGCCGGGGCTTCCGCCTTCGGCGCCGGAGGCGGCGACTGAGGCAGAGGCTGCGGGTGAGCCTGAAGCTGCGGTTGAGGCTCGCGCACGATCTCCTTCGGCCTTGTCAGCACGTCCTGGATCCTGGGCGGCGGAGGCGGTGGTGCCTTGGCCCGGCCGTTCGCGTCGAACTGCGTCAGGAGCTTTCCGATTGCCGCGTTCATGCCGCCTCCTCGCGTCGCATCCAGTCTTTAAGGATCGCCGCCGCCTGCGTCTGATCGAGCCGGACGATCTGCTCCAGCCGCTTCTGCGGCGTTCGCTGCATCTTGCCTTCGAGGTCTTCGACGAGATTGAGCTCGGGGTCCTGACTCTCGGCCAATGCGAGGGCGGTAGCAGCTTCGAGCTCCGCGGCCTCGGCGGCCTCGACCTGCTCCTGCTCCGCGCGATGGGTCAGAATGCCGTTCACCGCCGGCCGCAATCCGAACCAGACCAGCATTGAAGCAACGGCCAGGATCGTCACCGCGTTGATGACGCTGCCGAGCTGCTTGTTGATCATCTCGACGAAGCTGATCGGGGGCACCGGCGCCAGCTCGCGCGAGCCCTCGATGAAATCGACGGCCGTCACCTGGATCTGGTCGCCGCGCTGCTTGTCCAGTCCGCCGGCCGTCGCCGCGAGCTGGCTGATCTCGGCGAGCTTGCTGTCGACGATGGCCTGGTTGCTCTTGTCACCGAGATCGGCGACCAGCCGCGCGCGATTGACCAGGACGGCGATGAAGAGCTTCTTCACCAAATAGCCGTCGCTTACCGTCGTCGTGGTCTTGGACGAAACCTCGAAATTGGTCACGTCCTCACGGCGGGTCTTGTCCTCGTTGGAGTTCTTGCCGCCGCCGGCGTTCACCTGCTGATCGGGAAGATTCTGCTGCACCGTCGTCGGCGTCGAACGGTCGGCGTTCTGCGAGGATTCCTTCTCGCGCACGTTCCGCACCGAACGCTCGGCACGGCTCTCCGGATCGTAGACGGTCTCGTTGATCTGCCGCTTGTCGGTGGAGAGCTGCGGCGCGACGCTGACCTCGAAATTGTCGAGGCCCAGATACGGCGTCAGCGCCTTGCGGATGTTCTCCTGCACCATGCCGCCGACCGTTTTCTGAAGGCTCGCCATTTTGGTCGGGGCGGCGCTGGCCTCGTCCTCTTCGGCGAGCAGCATCGAGCCGTCGGCGTCCAGCACCGTCACCTTGTCGCGGCTCATGCCTGGAATCGCGGCGGCGACGAGATGACGGATCGACTGCGCCGTGCGCGCTTCGATCGCGCCATCGGTGCGCAACACGACCGAGGCCGAAGGCGGCTGCTGCGTCGCGCGGAACGAGCCGCGCACCGGCATCACGATATGCACCCGCGCCGCCTTGACGCCCTTCATCAATTGTACCGTGCGCGCGATCTCGCCTTCCAGCGCCCGGAGCTTGGTGACCTCCTGCATGAAGGAGGTCAGGCCGAGCGAGCCGATCTTGTCGAACAGCTCGTAGCCGGAATTGGCGCTGGTCGGCAGCCCCTTCTCGGCGAGCAGCATCCGCGCCTGCATGGTCTGGCTCGGCCGCACCGAGAGCGCGTCTCCGGCCGTATTGACGTCGAAGGTGATGTTCTGCTCGCGCAGCGCCGCACCCATGCGCGTCACGTCTTCGCGGGTGAGGCCGGTATAGAGCGTCTCGAATTCAGGCCGGCTCAAATAGTACGCGCCGCCGACGACGGTGACGAGAACGGCAAAGCCGATCAATCCCAAGGCCATCAGGCGTCGCGGCCCAAGCTCCAGCAGATTGTTGAGCAGTTGCTGTACCTGCGCACGACTGAGCATATGACCTCGTACCAATGCGAACGGTGAGGACACTCCGCTGCCAACCTTGTCTGAAGGTTGCGCGAGGACAGGATTGTGTCAGTTCGCAGGCACGGCGTTGCAATTTTACAAGAAGCGGGGGCGACGCGATCGGCTTGCCGTCAACGCGCCGACGACCGGGCGCGCGACAGCGCAGGACAGCGCGCTCGAATGCGGCGCGTCGTATGACGTCTGGCGTCGGGGGGTGATTGCGGGCACGTCTCGTGCCGTCACGTCCGCCGGTCACGGCGGGGACCGTGCTCCCTGAGGGAGCACGGTCGTTTTCGAAGCCGTCGCTTAGCCGCGGAACAGCGACAGTATGCTCTGGCTGTTCTGGTTGGCGATCGAGAGCGCCTGAACGCCGAGCTGCTGCTGGGTCTGCAGCGCCTGGAGCCGGGTCGATTCCGCGTTCATGTCGGCATCGACGAGCTGGCCGATACCGCGATCCACCGAGTCCATCAGCGACTTCACGAATTCCGTGTTGTTCGAGATGCGGTTCTTGATGGCGCCGAGGTTGGCGGCGGACTGGCTGACCGTGTTGATCGCGCCGGTGACCTGAGCGATGTAACCGTCGATCGTGGTCTGGTCGGCCGCCGAGTCGGTCAGCGCACCGATGCTGATGGTGTTGACCGACGCGCTGCCGCTGACCGTGTCCAGGATACCGGTCGTGGTCGAGGTGTAGAGCGAGTAGTTGGCCACCGTCACCGTGATGGTGTTGATCGTGGGCGTGCCGCCGACGCGCGAGAACGACGACACCAGGTTGACCGTCGCCGGGGTGGAGGCGTTGGTGCTCAGCCAGTTCACGCCGTTGAACGTCGCCGCGTTCGCCACGTTCTTCATGTCCTGCTGGATCTGGGTGATTTCAGCCTGGATCTTGGTGCGGTCGATGCCGGCGGTCTTGGCTTCGACCAGCAGCGCCTGGAGCTTGGTCAGGCCGGAGTTCTGGTCACCGATGACCTTGTTCAGAGCGGTGTATTCGGTGTCGACGGTCGCGGCCGACAGACCGAGCGAGTCGGAGACGGCGGAGAGCGCGGCGTTGTCGGCGCGCATCGAGGTCGCGATCGACCAATAGGCAGAGTTGTCCGAAGCGGTCGAGACGCGCTGGCCGGTCGAGATGCGGTTTTCGGTCGTCTGCAGGCTGGCGCTGACATTCCGGAGGGTCTGGAGCGCAGTCATTGCAGCGGAGTTGGTAAGCAGGCTGGAAGCCATCTTTGATGTCCCTTTGAAAGCAGATTGGATTTGGGGACATACCGGGCTTGCACCGGTACGACAGGGCGGCATCATGCCTTTGGGCTGCGGAAATGCGCGTGAACCCAATCCGTCGTAACGGCCAGACTAGCCGGCGAAGCTTGTGCGAGGCTTGTGGCGCAGTAATCCCTCTGCAACAGGGCAACCGGAATCATGCCGGCGGCATCGCGCCAAACGAAAGGGCCGCGCTTCGCGAGAAGCGCGGCCCTCCCGAGATTGTCTCAGACTTAGCGGAACAGCGACAGGATGCTCTGGCTGTTGTTGTTGGCGATCGAGAGCGCCTGAACGCCGAGCTGCTGCTGGACCTGGAGAGCCGCCAGGCGGGTGGACTCCTGGTTCATGTCGGCGTCGACCAGCTGGCCGATACCGCGATCCACCGAGTCCATCAGCGACTTCACGAACTCCGAGTTGTTCGAGATACGGTTCTTGATGGCGCCGAGATTGGCGGCGCCCGAAGACACCGTGCCGATCGCTGCGGTGACCTTCGCGATGTAACCATCGAGAATGGTCTGGTCAGCGGCGGAGTCGGTCAACGCACCGATGTTGAGGCTGTCGACCGACGCGCTGCCGCTCACCGTGTCGAGGATGCCGGTCGTGGTCGAGGTGTAGAGCGAGTAGTTGGCGACGGTCACGGTGATCGAGCTGGTGGTCGGCGTGGAGCCGACGCGCGAGAACGACGACACCAGATTGACGGTCGTCGGCGTGGAGGCGTTGGTGCTCAGCCAATTGACGCCGTTGAAGGTCGCCGCGCTGGCGACGTTCTTCATGTCCTGCTGGATTTGCGTGATTTCCGACTGGATCTTGCTGCGATCGATACCGGCGGTCTTGGCTTCGACCAGCAGCGACTGGAGCTTGGTCAGACCGGAGTTGCTGTCGCCGAGCACCTTGTTCAGAGCGGTGTACTCGGTGTCGACGGTCGCGGCCGAC
The DNA here is from genome assembly GCF_023074055.1 of Bradyrhizobium sp. 141. Taxonomy (GTDB): domain Bacteria; phylum Pseudomonadota; class Alphaproteobacteria; order Rhizobiales; family Xanthobacteraceae; genus Bradyrhizobium. The sequence continues at coordinate 281,201 of NZ_JADPKR010000082.1, read as the reverse complement.
AGACCGAGCGAGTCGGAGACGGCGGAGAGCGCGGCATTGTCGGCGCGCATCGAGGTCGCGATCGACCAGTAGGCGGCGTTGTCCGCGGCCGTGGCCACGCGCTGGCCGGTGGAGATCCGGCTCTGCGTGGTGGAGAGTTGCGAGCTGACAGACCGCAGGGTCTGGAGCGCGGTCATGGCGGACGAGTTCGTGAGCAGGCTTGACATTGCGAATGTCCCTTTATGTACGCGTTACATTTTCATCAGGGGACATACCGGGCTTGCACCGGTACGGAGGGGCGGCATCATGCCTTTGGACTGATCTGTGTGGGGTCCAACCCGCCGTGACGCAGTGCTAGCACGCCGAATCTTGCCGCTGGATTAAGATCGGCTTGAATTCCGCAGCAATATCATATGGTTAATATTACTTTCCGCTAACCATAACCGGCCGGTCGACGATCGCCGCCGTTACGAGAACGAGCGCACCAGTCCGGAGGCGAGCAGATTCCAGCCGTCGATCAGCACGAAGAACAGCATCTTGAACGGCAGCGCGAGGATCGTCGGCGGCATCATCATCATGCCCATCGACATGGTCAGCGTCGCCACGATCATGTCGATCACCAGGAACGGCAGGATGATGAGGAATCCGATCTCGAACGAACGCCTCAGCTCGGAGATCATGAAGGCCGGGATGATGACGCGCAAATCGACGCGCTTGTCGTCGAACTTCTTGCGAAAGCTCTCCGCGGCGAGTGCCTCGAAGGTCTGCAGATCCTTGTCGCGGACATGGGCCAGCATGAACTCGCGGAACGGATCCGTGATCTTCAGATAGGCTTGCTCTTCCGAGATCTCGTTCTTCATCAGCGGCTGGACGCCGGTCTCCCAGGCGCGGTCGAAGGTCGGCGCCATCACGTAGAAGGTCATGAACAGCGCGAGGCTGATCAGCACCAGATTGGCCGGCGTGGTCTGCAGGCCGAGACCGGCGCGGAGGAACGACAGCGCCACCGCAAATCGCGTGAAGCTCGTCACCATGATGAGCAGTCCCGGCGCCACCGACAGCACCGTGATCAGGGCCATCAGCTGGATGATCCGGCCGCTGGTCGAGCCGTTTCCGGGCGGCAGCAGCGAGTTGAGGTCCGGAATCTGGGCGAGCGCCACCTCGGGCAGCACCACCAGGATCAACGCGAGCAGCAGGACTTTCACTCTCACTGGATCACCAACGTCTCAATGATCAATTCGCGAACCTTGCCGGACGAGCGGATGTTGGCGCGCTCGGTCAGGTCGTCGCGCAGATGCTGGAGCCCGCGCGATCCCTCGAACTGCGCGACCGAGGCGGCGCAAGTAGGTGACGATGTCCTCGCTGATGTGCGCGGCCAGGATGCCGGCCTCCTCGTCGTTCATGCTCTCGGTCACCATGGAAGCCTCGATGCGGGCCCAGTTGTTGGCCGGCGCGGCGAGATTGGTCACAATCGGGGACAATTTCCTGAGCCGCGCGCTGCCGGCGTAGCTCGACGCAAGCGGCGGCGGGGTCGCGCTCTTCTTCGCGTCGGCGGCGCGCTCGGCGGCCGCAAACAGATGCAGGCCGGCCAGCGCGCCCGCGCCGATCGCGACAAGGGTCAGCACCACGATGGCCGCAATCAGGCGCATGACGTCCCCTGCCCTCGCGCGGCCTCGCCGGCGCAGATCTCAGAATGGTGCCACGGCATCATAGATCCGATGTCCCCATCCAGGCTGCTGCACGTCGGACAGATTCCCGCGACCGCCATAGGACACGCGCGCCTCGGCGATCTTCTCGTAGGAAATCGTGTTGGTGCGCGAGATGTCGCGCGGGCGCACGATGCCGCCGACGTTGAGCACGCGCATCTCGGTGTTGACGCGAAATTCCTGCGAGCCGCTGATCATCATATTGCCGTTCGGCAACACGTCGGTGACGATGGCGGCGATCGAGAGCTTGATATCTTCGGTGCGGTCGATCTGGCCGTTGCCCTTGATCTGGGTGTTGGTGCTGAGATTGGCGTTGGCCGAGCCCGTGTCTTTCCACCCTGCAACGTCCATCAGCCAGTCCAGCCCGAACTTGACCTGTGAATCGCGCGAGCGGCCGGTCTTGTTGTCGAGCTTGGCCTTGTCCTGCATCGAGATGATCACCGTCACGACGTCGCCGGTGCGCCGGGCGCGAGGATCGCGGTAGAGATCGGTGCCGTCGTCCCAGGTCGAGCGATAGCTGACCGGCGTGCGCATGCGCGGCGTCACCGGGATCGGATCGGCCTGGGTCCGCAAGCCGCTACCGACCGGCGACATTTGCGGGCCGGTCAGGACTTCGGCCGGATCATGGAAGCAACCGGCCAGAAGCACGGAGGCCAGCGGGAGGATGAGGATCGGCTTCTTCATCTATTTGGTCTTTCCGTCATCCACGCGGCGCATTCCGCCCAAGAGGTCGGCGAGGTGAGCCGCGCGGGCCGTATCCATCTCGTTGAAGATTGCGCTTGAGCTCCTCGGGCTGAGCTTGGCGAGCACGGCGGCGGCGGTCTCGTCGGCCATGCCGGCAATCTGGGTCGCCGCAGCGTCGGGCTTCATGCGCGAATAGATCTCGACAACGCTCGCTTCGGCCTTCTTCAGGAAGTCGTCGCGCAGCGCCATCCACCTTTCATATTCGGCGCGCTTGGCCTCGACCTCCGCGATCCGCTCGCGGAGCAGGCTCTCGGCCTTTTCCAGCTCCTTGAGCTGCCAGGCCAGCCTCGCATCGACGGCGGGATCGGCAACGTTGCTGCAGAACAGGGCGACTTCGTTATCGGCGGTCGCCGCGGCCTGCGGCGGCGCAGGCTTCGGCGGCACCGTGACGCTGCCGGGCTTGGCCGGACGTACCGGTGCTGGTGCGGGCGCAGCCGCTGGCGCAGGCGTCTCGGAAGCGGGCACCGCGCCGGTGATCGCGGGTCCCGAATCTTCGGCGACCCACGCCGTCGCCCGGATCGATGCATTGTCGCCTGGTATCGCCGTGACCGGCTGCGGCTTCTGCGGTCCGGATGCGCGGGCGCGCGCGAAGGAGAGCAGGTTGAGCGGCTTCGACGACTTGGCTTCGTCCAGCGCCAGCACGGGCGAGGCGCTCGCGAGCACTGATGCCGCGACCAGCAGGAGGAATTTGGCTTTGTGATCCAGCTTCAGCATCGGGCCGCGTGCGATTCTCGGTCGAGACCTGAGCATTGAGCGACCAAGCTTGCACGACGCTTATGCATCATTGCACGATGACATCGGCCTGGAGCGCGCCAGCCGTCTTGATCGCCTGAAGGATCGCGATGATGCCCGACGGTTTCAGGCCGATCTGGTTCAGCCCGCGCACCAGGCGCTGGAGATCGACCCCGCTGAGGATCGCCACCTGCGCTCCGGCCTCGTTGGCCTCGACCACGGTCTGCGGGACGACCACCGTTTGGCCCCCCCGCGAGAACGGCGCCGGCTGCGACACCACGGGCATCTCCGTGACACGGACCGTCAGATTGCCGTGCGTCACCGCAACGGTCGATATCCGCACGTCGCGCCCGATCACCACCGTGCCGGTGCGCTCGTTGATCACCACCCGTGCCGGCGTGTCCGGCTCGACCGTCAGCTCGCCGATCTCGGCAAGGAATCGGACCGGGCCGATGTGGCGCGGCTTCGACAGCACGATGGTGCGGAAGTCCCGCTCGAAGGCGATCTGCGCGCGGTAGCGTCCGCCGGCGTAGCGGTTGATGGCGTCGAGGATGCGCGTTGCCGTGACGAAATCGGGGTTTTTCAGCTCCAACACCAGGAACTCCATCTCATGGAGACTTCCCTGCACCTCGCGCTCGACCAGCGCGCCGTTCGGGATGCGCCCCGCCGTCGGCGTACCCTGGCTGACGTTCTGCGCCTGGCCTCCGACGCTGAAACCGGCGACCGTTACCGCGCCCTGTGCCACTGCATAGACCGCGCCGTCCGCCGCGCGCAGCGACGTCATGACAAGCGTGCCGCCGAGTAGCGAGGTCGCATCGCCCAGGGACGACACGGTGACGTCCATGCGCTCGCCGGGCCCGATCGAGGGCGCAAGGTCCGCCGTCACCATCACGGCCGCGACGTTGCGCGTGCGCAGCGTCGTCGGACGCGTGGGATTGTTGGTGCTCGTGGTCTCGTTCCTGACATTGATGCCCATGTTCTCGAGCATCGATTGCAGGGACTGCTCCGTGAACGGAGCGTTGCGAAGCGTGTCACCGGTGCCGTTCAGGCCGATGACGAGGCCGTAACCGACGATCTGGTTTTCGCGGAGGCCCTTGATGTCCGCAATGTCCTTGATGCGGACAGCGGCATGGGCGCTGGCGGCCGAAAGCAGCAGGACGAGCGCAAGCAGGACTCTGGTCATGACCCGTCCACGACCTTGACGGTGCCGTCCGGCTGGACGATGCCCCTGATGATCACCCCGGTATCGGTATTGCGCACCGGGATGAGCGCGCCGGCTGCACCCGACTGCATCGCCGCGCCGTAAGTGACGATCGACAGGCCGCTGTCTTCCACCACGACCTTGACCTGGGCGCCGCGGGCGACGGTCCAGGGGTCTTCCACCGAGTTGGTTGGAATGGGCTGGCCCGGCAACAGCGCGCGCCGCGCCATGCGGCCGACCAGGACCTGGCGTCCTTCGATGAACATGGCAACGCCGAGCAGGCTCGGCGCAAAGGCGCGCTCGGTGATCATGTCGTCCCGGATCAGCTCGCCGGCGCGGATCGAAACCGCCGGCACGGGAAGCCGCTTCTCCTCGGCCGCGGCAAGGCGCGCCGAAGCCAGAATCAGCAGCACGGCGGCCAACCCGCGCATGATCACCCTGTTCAACATCGAGACACCGGAACTAGCGCATGCCCTTCGAGACCGTCTGGGCCATTTCGTCCGAGGCCTGGATGACCTTGGCATTCATTTCGTAGGCACGCTGCGCCGAGATCAACTCGGTGATTTCCTTCACCGGGTCGACGTTCGAGGCTTCGAGATATTTCTGGTTGATCTTGCCGTAGCCGGCGTCGCCCGGCAGGCCGACGACCGGCGTGCCGGACGCCGTGGTCTCCTTGTAGAGATTGCTGCCGAGCGGCTCGAGGCCCGCTTCGTTGGCGAAATTGGCGAGGTTGAGCTGGCCGATCTGCCGTGGGTTCACTTCCGTGTCGAGCTTGGCGAACACCTGGCCGGTCTGGTTGACCGTGACCTCGACGGTTCCCTGCGGCACCGTGATCGCCGGATCCAGCAGATAGCCGTCGATCGTGACGAGCTGGCCGTTGGCATTGGTGTTGAACGAACCGGCGCGGGTGTATTGCACCTCGTTGTTCGGGCCGAGCACCTGAAACCAGCCCCGGCCGTTGATCGCCATGTCGTAGGGATTGCCGGTTTGCGTCAGCGCGCCCTGGATGTGCAGCTTGCGGATCGCCGCAGACTTGACGCCGAGACCGAGATTGGCGCCTTCCGGCACCGGCGAGGACCCGTTGACATTCGCCACGCCCTGCATGCGGTCCATCTGGTAGAACAGATCGGTGAACTCCGCACGCGCCCTCTTGTACGACGTCGAGTTGATGTTGGCGATGTTGTTCGCGATGACTTCGATGTTGGTCTGCTGGGCGTTCATGCCCGTGGCCGCAATGGCGAGCGATTTCACTTGCGTTACTCCTTCAGATCAAATCGACATCCGAACGACTTCCTGGTAGGCCTGCACGACCTTGTCGCGGACCGCGACCGCCGTCTGCAGAGCCTGCTCGGCCGACATCAGCGCCTCCACGACGCGCCGCGTCGATTCCTTGCCCTGCATCGCCGAGATCGACGCCGCTTCGCCCGCCTTCAGCGTCCCGATCGCGTCGGTCGTCACCTGCTTCATCACCGATTCAAAGCCGACATCGTCGGACGGCTGGATCGCGGTCGGCGCCGCGGGCGCGATGGCCTGCGTCTCGGTCGCGCGGCTCGCCGCCTGTCCTGCGGAGATCGCCGTGGATGAAATCGCCTCAAGCATTGTCAGCTCCTTAAGAGGTCGATGGTCATGCCGAGCATCGACCTGACCTGTTTCACGACCTGGAGATTGGCTTCATAGGACCGGTTGACTTCGCGCATGTCGGCCATCTCGATCATCATGTTGACGTTCGGCAGCTTGACGTAGCCGGCCTTGTCGGCGGCGGGATGTCCGGGATCGTACTCGACGCGGTACGGCGTGGTATCGACTCCGATCTCCTTGACCTTCGCGAGCTGCGAACCCGAGGCGCGGTCCATCGCGGCATCGAAGGTGATCGTCTTGCGCTGATAGGGATCGGCGCCGGCGGTGCGCCCCGTCGAGGTCGCGTTCGCGAGATTCTCCGAGACGATGCGCATGCGCGTCGATTGCGCTTCGAGCCCGGAGCTCGCAACCGTCAGAGAGGCGCTTAGTGAGTCCAGCATGTCAGTTCACCTCAGGCCTTGGCACCGGCCAGGACCATGCGGTGGAACGACCGCACGATCGCCGAGTTCATCGAATAGTCGCGACTGACGTCGCTACCCTTGATCATTTCCTGCTCGAGGCTGACGGAGTTGCCGGAGTGAACCACTTCCCAGCTGTCCTTCTTCGCGGTCGCGCGCGTGTCGGTCTCGGTCGCGGCCAACTGCAGGTGCGAGGGCGATGTCGTGGCAAGCCTCACCGGCATGCCGTCGAGCACCTTGTTGAAGGGCTCGACGTCGCGCGCCCTGAAGCCGGGCGTGTTGGCGTTGGCGACGTTGGTGGCGATGGTCGACTGGCGGAGCTCGAGATAGCGCGCCTGCGACGATGCGAGTTCGAAGAGATAAAGCGGTCCCACGACAGCCCCGTTCTGGTCCATTCGGGAGAAGCCTAGGGCGTTAAGCTTTCGTCAAGCTGTTGGGCCGGACGTCGTGCTCGGAATTCTACTGGACCTTCTCGGTGCGCGGCGCCTGTTTCGACTGGAGGAAGTAGATGATCTCGGCGACGGGGCGGAAGAACTCCGCCGGAATCACCTGATCGACCTGGACCGCCTCGTAGAGTGCGCGCGCCAACGCCTTGTTCTCGATGACGGGGATCCGGTTCTGCTCGGCGACCTCGCGGATCTTCAGCGCGATCACGTCCATGCCTTTGGCCACCACGAGCGGCGCGGGGTTTTCCTCGCGATTGTAACGCAGCGCGATCGCGAAATGCGTCGGGTTCGCGATCACCAGCGTCGCGCGCGATGCGGACGCGATCATCCGCTGCCGCGAGCGGTCGCGCGCCAGCGAGCGCAGGCGCGCCTTGATCAGCGGATCGCCCTCGGCCTGCTTGTGCTCGTCCTTGATCTCCTGCTTGGTCATGCGCAGCTCGCGCCGCCAGTGGAAGCGTGCCCAGGCGAGATCGATCGCCACCAGGACGATGGTCGCGATGCAGATCGCGGAGACGATTCGCATCGCAATGTTGAGAATCATCTCCGGCAGCGCAACCGGATCGGTGTACATCGCCTCGAACGCCTTCGCCTCCGATGTGCGCAGCACGAAGACGACCACGGAGGTCACTGCGGCGAGCTTGAACAGCGACTTGGCGAACTCGACCAGCCCTTGCGTTCCGAAGAGCCGGCTCCAGCCGCCGATCGGAGAGATTCGCGACAGGTCCGGCGTGATCCGCTGAAGCACCAGGCGCGGCGCATTTTGCAGCAGCGAGGCGGCGAGCCCGAATACCGAGAGGATGACGACCAGCGGCACCAGGAAACGCAGCGCCTGGAGGCCGACCACGGTGAGCAGGTTCTGCGCGTCTGCGCCGGTCGAGAGCGGGAAGCCTCCGGGATCGTCCAGCAGGCTCGTCAACGTCGGCGTCAATTGCTGCACGCCCTGACCGATCAGGAACGCCTGAATGACCAGCAGCGCGGCCATCGAGGCGAAAATAGAGGCCTCCCGAGAGACCGGGATCTTGCCCTGTTCGAGCGCATCACGGACTTTCTTCTCGGTCGGCTCTTCTGTCTTGCTGTCCTGATCGGATGATTCTGCCATGCCCGTTCAGCGGTCAGCGGAAGACCAGCTCATCCTCCTGCTCGGGGTTGAGTTCGATTTCGCCCTTCTCCGCGAGCTCGAGCGCGAGATCGGTGATAACGCGTCGCGCCTCCAGCACGTCGCGCTGGTTCGAAGGCTCGCCGATCGCGAGCTCGTGCTCGACGACGCGGCGGACGCGTGAGGCGACCGAGGACAGGATCAGCTCGCGGAAATGCTTGTCGGTCCCCTTCAGCGCGATGACGATGCGATCGGTCGGCACCTGGTCGAAGATCATGGTGCGCGCCTTCGGCGTCAGGTTGGTCACGTCGTCGAAGGTGAACAGCAGCTCCTTCAGCACTTCGGCCGACTTCGGCCGCTTCTCCGACAGGCTCTTCAGCATGTCCTCGATGTGGCCGCGCTCCATCTTGTTGATGATATCCGCGACGCGGGCGTAGGTGTCGGCACCGAGATTGCGGGCGAAATTGAGCGTCAGGTCCTCGTGCAGCGTCTTCTCGAGAACCTTCATCGCGTCGTCGACGATCGGCTTGAGGCTCAGCACGCGCCGCATCAATTCATTACGCAGGCTCGAGGGTAGCTGACTCATCACCTTGGCGGCGCAAGACGGCTTGACCTTGGACAGAATCAGCGCCGCGGTCTGTGGATGCTCCTTGGAGAGGTAGGTCGCCAGCGAATTTTCCGACACCGACGAGACGCGATCCCACACCGACCTGCTCGAATTGCCGAGCAGGTCCGACATGATCGCCGTCACCTGGTCGGCGGGAAGCACATCGCCAAGCACGGCTTCGAGGCCACCGAGAGTCCCCAGAATGTTCGCGCCCATCGAGAATTGCTGGGCGAACTCCTCGACGATGGCTTCGAGCTCCTGCGCCGTGATCGGCCGCAGCTCGGCCGCGGCCTTGGTGACGATGCGAATGTCCTGCGGCTCGAATTGCGCGAGCACGCTCGCGGCCGCCTGCCGGCCCATGGCCAGCAGAAGTGCCGCGACCTTCTCCGTTCCGCCCAACGTGGCAACGCCTCGCTGCTTGATGGGGGCGATGCCGACCTGTGCCGCCATGGTCAGCTATCACCCTGCCCCAACGGTCCGACGATCTCCGTGAGCGAGACGCCGAAGCGGGAATTGTCCTCTTCGACGACGACCACCTCACCGCGGGCGACGATGCGGCCGTTGACAACGACGTCGACGGGCTCGCCGACCCGGTGATCGAGCGGAACCACGGCGCCGCGGCCGAGCTTCATCAGGTTCGCCACCGGAATGGTCGCCGACCCCAGCACCACCTGCATGGTGACGGGAATGCGCAGGATGGCATCGACATTGGCGAACTTGCCGCTCTCCTCCGCCGTGCGTGCTGCAATCTCTGCCAGCCGCTCCAGCGGAGAGGTCTCGGTATGGCCCTCGTCGGAGGCCGGGGCTCGCGCCGCAGATTCATAGTCGAAGGATTGCGCCATCTGGTATCGCCTCTTGGTATTTCCGCTCCCGGAGCGTCGTGACGTTCCGATCGTATTGGTTTCGCCAGTTTCGGCTTCAGTGCTTGTTGACCTCAGTGCCGCCTGCCGTCGCGGCCGGTCCGAGCCCACTGCGGGCATCGAGCGCCGCGATCGCCTCGTGGGCCTGATCGATCTTGGTGCTCAGCACGTTGGCGAGCCGTCCGAGATTGGCGGTGGAATCATGAGCCGCGGTGATGACCGTGTCGAAGGCGCCCGCCGTCTCGTGGACGACGGTCGAGAATTCGCCCTGGTAGCTGCGCAGCCGCGCCAGCTCGCGGTGCATCCGGGTCACCCGCATGCTGGTGAAGGCCAATGCAATCAGCAACACGGCATCAACGAGATAGGATATCATCGACGAACTCCCGTTTCTGATCGACGGGATCGGCCACCTGCATGGCGTAATAGCCATCAAGCTGGCCGATCTGACACCAGAACAGCACCTGATTGTTGCTCTCGAGGCGTGCCAGCGTGCGCGGCGTGGCCTCCAGCTCCAGCACCTGCCCCACCTTGAATTTCACGACGTCCTCGAGCGAAATCATCTTCTCGTCGAGCACCGCGCTCAGCGTCACTTCGGTGCGGTGAACCTCGCTCTCCATCTGCTCGCGCCAGCGCGGATCGGAAGCGCGACCGTCGCTGACGACGACATGAGCGAGCTTCTGCCGGAGCGGATTGAGCGCGGAGTGCGGAATGATGAGGAACATCTGGCCGCCGCGGTAGAGCGCCTGCACCATCATGTTCGCGCAGATCGACATGTTGCTGGCGCGCCCGATCGCCAGCGACGCCATCGCCGTCTCGACCCGCTCCACGCGGAAGGTGACGTTGGACGTGCCGGCGAAGGCGCCCTGCAGCGCCTTGGCGAACCGCTCGAACAGCGCCTGGACCAGCCGGATCTCGATGTTCGAGAAAGTGCGTTCGACATCGAGCGGCGGTTCCGCGCCGTCGGATCCGAACATTGCCTCGACCATCGTAAACACGAAGTCGCGGTCCAGCACGATGATGACGCGCGAATCCCACTGCTCGGCATAGAGCACCGCAGCCACCGCGTTGCCCTCGTAGTCCTTGATAATGTCGCCGAGAGGATCGTTGGTGATGCCATTGACCGAGAAATAGCAGGGCGTTCCCGCCATCGGCTGCAGGCTGTCGGTACATGATGCCGCCATGCGATCGAAGATCACATTGAGCATCGGCATGCGTTCGATCGATATGCCGGCGGCGTCCAGCAAATAGTTCGGTAGCTGCTTGCGCTGATCGACTTCGACGTCTTCCATCATCATGCGCGGGCAGCCTTGGGTTCGGGCTCGGTGACGACGGCCTTGGGACCTGCGATCGTCTCGTTCTCGACGACGTCGATCGACGGCCGCTCGCTGCTCGCGATCATCTTGCGGCCGTGCTCGACGGCGATCTGCGGCATGGCGCCATTCATGAATGCCAGCAGCGTCTGCTTGACGATGATGTAGGGCCGGCACTTCTTCTCGCGCGTCATCTTGATCTTGATCGCGAAGGGCGAAAGGACGCCATAGGACAGGAAGATGCCGGCGAAGGTGCCGACCAGGGCCGCACCGATGAAGCCGCCCAGCAGCTTCGGCGACTGGTCGAGCGCGCCCATCGCCTTGATGACGCCGAGCACGGCGGCGACGATGCCGAGCGCCGGCAGCGCCTCGGACACCGTCACCAGCGCATGATAGGGCGACAGCTTGCTCTTCACGATGGTGTGGATCTCCTCGTCCATCAAGGCCTCGATCTCGTGCGTGCGCGCATTGCCCATGATGATGAGGCGCACATAGTCGCAGATGAACTGGAGCAGCGAGGGATCGCCGAGCACGCTCGGAAACGCCTTGAAGATCTCGGAGGACGAGGGATCGTCGATATGCGCTTCCACCTCGTTGCGGCCCTTGCCCCTGAGCTCGCGCATCAGGGCATGGAGCGCCCCGAGCAGGTCGAGATAGTAGCGCTCACTCGGCACCGCGCCGGTGATGGCTTGCATGCAGGCCACCCCGGTGTCCACGACCGTCTTCCACGGATTGGCCACGAGGAAGGTGCCGACCGCGGTCCCCATGATGATCACGAACTCCCAGGGCTGCATGAGCACGGCCAGATGCCCGCCCATGGCGGCAAATCCGCCGAGCAGCGCCGCCACCGTGATGAAAATCCCCACGAAACTGCCCAACGCGCCGCTCCATCGCCGATCCCATCGGGAATATCTAGTCGGCGAGCCTTGCGCGAAGCTGGCTTCCCGCATCGCCAGCCTCGCGCAAGCAATTGGCGGCAGCTTGGGACAGCGTCGCAACAGCGGCCAGAGGGGCGCGTGTCATGCTATCCACCATCGCGGACTACACCAGACTGACCAAGGACATGGGCAAGTCGCTGACCCAGGTCGCGACACAGCCGGATGTCAGCCGCGAGACCGATTACTTCCTGAGCCATATCGGCAACGTGAAGACGATCGACGACTTCCTGAAGGACTATCGCCTCTACTCCTACGCGATGAAGGCCTTTGGCCTCAGCGACATGACCTATGCCAAGGCGTTCATGCGCAAGGTGCTGACCGAGGGTGTCGCGAACAAGCACACCTTCGCCAACAAGCTGACCGACACCCGCTACCGGGAATTCGCCACCGCTTTCAATTTCGCCGCCCTCGGCAGCAATGCGACGAAGACCACCCAGGCCACGACCGGGACGGCGACCCACTATGTCACGCAGACGATGGAGCAAAAGGCCGGCGACCAGAACGAGGGCCTGCGGCTGGCGCTCTATTTCACCCGCAAGGCGTCCACGATCACGACCGCCTACCAGGTCCTCGCGGACAAGGCGCTGACGCAGGTGGTTCAGACCGCGCTCGGCCTGCCCTCGACGATCAGCGCGGCCGACATCGACGCCCAGGCCAAGATGATCACGAACAGGGTCAAGCTCACCGATTTCCAGGACCCGGCCAAGGTCACCAAATTCGTGCAGCGCTTTGCGGCGATGTGGGATGCGACCCAGGCCCAGAGCGACAGCTCGACCAATCCCGCGCTCGTCCTGATCGGGGGCGCATCCTCGGCCAGCTTGGATATCGACATGCTCTCGAAACTTCAGTCCCTCCGGCTCGGAAAGTAGCTCATGCAATCGGCCCTCTATGTGGGATTGTCGGCTCAGGTCGCCCTCGAAAAGCGACTCCAGACGATCGCCAACAACGTCGCCAACGTCAACACCGCGGCGTTCCGCACCGACGTGGTGAAGTTCGAAACCGTGCTGTCCAAGGCTGGAGCGAACCCGGTCGCCTTCTCCTCGCCCGGCGACAACATCATCTCGCGCGAGGTCGGCAACATCACCGAGAGCGGCAACCCGCTCGACGTCGCCGTGGTCGGCCAGGGCTGGATCGCTTTCGCCGGCCCGAACGGCACGGTCTATACCCGTGACGGCCGGCTCCAGATCGCCCCCAACGGCGATCTTCAGACCGTGAGCGGCTTCCCCGTCGTCGATTCCGGCGGCGCGCAGATCACGCTGGACCCGAACGGCGGACCGATCTCGGTTTCGCGCAGCGGCGCGATCACCCAGGACAACAACGAGATCGGCACCATCGGCCTGTTTAACATCCCCACTGATGCCAATCTCGAGCGCTACGGCAATTCCGGCGTGACGCCGGACCGGCCTGCGACCGCCATCGCCGATTTCTCCCGTGACGGCTTCAAGCAAGGCTATGTCGAAGGCTCCGGCGCCAACCCGATGATGGAATTGACCAAGCTGATCGCGGCCTCGCGCGCCTTCGACGGCACCAATTCGATGATCGAGGGCACCGAGAGCTTGCTGCAGAATGCAATCCGCACGCTGGGCGAGCCCGGCAAGTAGACCGCGCCTCGCGCGCATTGAAATTGAGGTTGGACTGATACCTTGAACGCTCTTCGGCAACTCGAGTGGGCGCTGCTGGAGCTTCAGCAGAGCACTCCCCTGGCAAGCGTCAGCGGCGCGATCTCCGAGATCGCGCCGACGCATTTCCGTGTCTCCGGCCTGTCCCGCTTCGTCAGGCTCGGCGAGCTCATCGGCGTCAATTCGGCAGGCAAGCCCCAGATCGGCGAGGTGGTGCGGATCGACAGCGAGGGCATCGTTGCCAAGCCGTTCGACCGGCAATTTGCCGGCGGCCTCGGCTCGGTCGCCTACCGGATGCCGCCCTTGTCCTTTGCCCCCGATCCGAGCTGGAAGGGCCGCGTCATCAACGCCCTCGGCGCGCCGCTGGATGGACTCGGCCCGCTCACCCCGGGCCCCAAGGCGGTCTCGGCTGAGGCCGAGGCGCCGTCGGCCATGAAGCGCGCACGCGTGCACAAGCCGCTGCGCACCGGCGTGCGCGTCATCGATTTGTTCGCGCCGATCTGCGCCGGCCAGCGCGTCGGCATCTTTGCCGGCTCCGGCGTCGGCAAATCGACGCTGCTTGCGATGCTCGCGCGCAGCCAGGGCTTCGACACCGTCGTGCTGGCCCTGGTCGGCGAGCGCGGCCGTGAGGTGCGCGAGTTCATCGAGGACGTGCTGGGCAACGATCGTCAGCGTGCCGTCACCATCGTGTCGACGGGAGACGAAAGCCCGATGATGCGGCGCCTGGCGCCGAAGACGGCCATGGCGGTCGCCGAATATTTCCGCGACCGGGGCGAATCGGTCCTGCTGATGGTCGATTCGATCACCCGTTTCGCCCACGCCGCCCGCGAGGTCGCGCTCGCCGCCGGCGAGCCGGCGGTGGCGCGCGGCTACGCGCCGACGGTCTTCACCGACCTGCCGCGCCTGTTGGAACGCGCGGGCCCCGGCGAGGAAGGCACCGGCACGATCACCGGGATCTTCTCCGTGCTGGTCGACGGCGACGATCACAACGAGCCGATCGCCGACACCATCCGCAGCACGCTCGACGGACACATCGTGCTCTCCAGGCACATCGCCGACCAGGCGCGCTATCCGGCCGTCGACGTTCTGGCCTCGGTCTCCCGCCTCGCCCACAACGTCTGGGACCCCGAGGAGCGCGAATTGGTGAGCAAGCTGCGCGCCATGATCGCCAAATACGAGGACACGCGCGACCTTCGCCTGATGGGCGGGTATCAGTCCGGGCGTGATTCGGGCCTCGACCAGGCGGTCGACATGGTTCCGAGAATCTACGGCGCGATGCGGCAAGATACTTCGGCTCCCCCGAGCGCCGATCCGTTCCGCGAGCTCCGGGACATGCTCAGGGGCGACTAGCAAGGGGCCGCGACCGCGCATGACATGCGCGCGCCTTCCCGTTCCTCGCCGGCTTTTCGTCGTGCGCGCCTCCACCATTCGGGTGAGAGGAACGGGCTGCCGCGCCGGAAAGCGACCGAATGGGCGATTCTGCGAGCGCGATGTCAACAACCGGCGCGTGCAATTCCTGTGAGTTCCCTTATGGATTCTCGATACCACGCACAAGTTGTGGATGACGTGTCGATACTCATCGTCGTGATGCACAAGCTTCGATCAATTTGCGTCGAACACAGACAGCAAGATGACTTGCAATCAAAGCGTCGCAGAGTTGAGTGCATGTTGTTCGCCCGACAACGTATTGCGTTCACTATCATGTGTCCTGAAGAGCAAGATTGTCTTGAACGTTACATTCGCTTGCGACGACATCTGGGGCTCGCGCGGGTCTGTACTTGATTTTGTTGAGAAGCTCATTCATCGTTTCGGCGGAAGATAAGAAACGTCTGCGTGTGACTTGAACTCAGGGGCTTCGGTTGAACTATTCCCGTCCATCGTCTGCTGGCGACGGCAACTCGGGCACCCGCGCGACGACGCTGTTGGTATGCCAACGACGCAGTTTCTCACTCCGGAGCACGCGACGCCAATCGGTCCAGATCGGGCGTGCTGCAATTCGTTCCTTCGAGCGAGAGCTCGACACGACATGCTCGCCGGACAGCTGCAACCGTTCGATGTCTTTCGATGGATTCCCGGGCCAGGGCGGACAGCGGCTTCAGGGCGCCGCAGACCAAGTTCCGGGGACGAGGTAGATTCATGCCATTGGCGCGAGAAGCCGTCGAGCTGCTGGTTCAGGCGGCGAGGGCTTGGTATTTCGAGGGCAATCAGCATGGACTGCGCGATCGCGAATGGATGGCGCTGCGTTTTCTCGGCCGCGCGAACAGGTTTTCGCGCACGCCGTCCGCGCTCGCGGGCTTCATCGGCGCGACCAGAGCGACTGCATCGCAGATCGTGAAGACGCTGGAGAGCAGGTCGTTCCTGGTGCGGAAGCCGTCGCATGAGGACAAGCGTTCCGTCGTCCTGCACGTCACCGCCCAGGGCGAGAAATGCTTGAGCCAGCACGACCCGATCAATCACGTGGTGAATGCGGTCACGGCGCTTGGGAGCGACGAATGCGTCAGGCTGCGCGACTCGCTCCGCGAGGTCCTCAATCACCTCGACGCAGCTCATCAGCGGCTTGATGCCAGCGTCTGCCGGGACTGCATGTTTCTCGCCGAGCGCGGTCCAGGCACTGGCAAGGGACGCGCAAGCGCCGAGTTCATGTGCCGGTTGTATCGCGCTCCTGTCTCGCTCGATGAGACGGAACTTCTGTGCACCAGTTTCGAGCGCACCCGCGATCGCCCGAAGATCGAAGAGCATCTCGACCGCGCGCGGATAGCGAGCCAGGGCTGACGCGCGGAATTCCCGGGCGGAGTCTGCGCATAGCTTCGCAGTCGCGCCTGTCTGTAAATATCGCACGCGGTCCTCTCGCGTCCCGGACAAGCTGCAACGCGCGAGCGAAGCGACTTGTCCGCCGAAGCCTCGGCGAAGGCGGAAGCAATCCTGAGTCTTTCCCCGGAGGTAGTCTGGATTGCTTCGCTCCTCGCAATGACGGAGCAAGGGGCAGGATCGCGATACTCCAGTCCACATCCCGGCTGCGATGCCGTAGGGTGGGCAAAGGCGCATAGCGCCGTGCCCACGACCTTTCAGATGCGGCGATAGACGCGTGGGCACGCTGCGCTTTGCCCACCCTACGAGATCGGGTTTGTGGCAGGCAGATCGAATCGCAGACACGCCTTCGCAGCCTCGCGACTTAATTCGCCCGAGCTTTGCTTCGTCTCGCGTCCCTCAAAGCCAAGAGGGCGCAGGGAAGGCCGGGTGCCAGCTCGCACCCGCGGTCCGCTGCGCGAAATGCACACGCAGAAAGAACCGCACAGCAGCATACAGGTGGTGCCGAACACTCGGCCTTCCCTGCGCGATGGTCGGACGGCTTATGCCGTGCTCTCCCGGGAGCCGAACTTTCCTTCTGGCCTCCCTCGCCCCGCGAATTGGATGATGCAGTCTGCCCGGTTGGGCTCGCTCGCATCTTCGCAAGACTTGACCGTAGCAACGACGGCCAGGACCACACGGTTTTGCCGTACGCACGGCCCGCCATTTCGCCGCAGTTTTTCCAGCCCTGTCGACGGAGCTACGAAACTTACAGGCGAGACGAACCTAGCAGCGCCGCTCGTCCGCACGCGGGATTCAGGCTCACAGGGACTACCCGCCCTGCCCGCCCCATCTCGTGCCGACGCTGCCGCGTCCACCGCAAGCCCAGCTCGCGAACGTGACGACCACAAGATCGCCCCTCTTGGATGAGCCGGGATGGGCAACACATACGCCAAAACCGAAATTCGGTAAAGTGGAATATTTTTGCGTGAATGGATTGACAGCCGAGCGACACAGCGAGGTGCCGTAGCCCGGATGGAGCGAAAGCGCAATCCGGGACAGTGCGAGATACCGGGCGAGCGGCCCCGGATTGCGCTGCGCTCCATCCGGGCTACAACAGAGAGCCTCACTCACTTGTCTGCGCCGACATTCCGTCCGCCTGCGGCTTGCCGAGGTCGGCTGCGACAATTCGGGAATGCCTCGGACATAAAGCTGCGGCATTTCTCGGGCTTGTCGGCCGTCCTGCCTGCTTCCCCCGGAGTTCCCATGTCTTCTGCCGACCGGCCGGCGACACGCCTTGCGACCCGGCTTGCCTTCCTCGTCGCGGGCTTCGGCATCGCGTGCTGGGCACCGCTGGTGCCGTTCGCAAAGACACGGCTCGGCGTCGACGACGGCGTCCTCGGACTGCTCCTGCTCAGCCTCGGCATCGGCTCGGTCATAGCGATGCTGCTGACCGGAATCATCAGCGCGCGCCACGGCAGCAGGCCGATCATCATTGCGGGCGGCTTCGGTCTGGCGCTGGTCCTGCCCCTGCTCGCCGTCGCAAGCTCGCCCGCAACGCTGGCGCTGGTACTTTTCGCATTTGGCGCGGCGCTCGGCTCGATCGACGTCGCCATGAACATCCACGCCGTCGAGGTGGAGCGCGCCGCGGGACGCCCGCTGATGTCCGGATTCCACGCGCTGTTCAGCATCGGGGGCTTCGCCGGATCCGCGCTGATGACGGCGCTGCTCTCGCTGCAATTCGGCACGCTGGCCTGCACGCTGATCTGCTCCGTCCTGATGCTGATCGCGATGGTCGTGACCTGGCCGCGCCTGCTCCGCTCCGTGCAGGTGCAGGAGGGCCCGCTGTTCGTGCTGCCGCACGGATCGGTGCTGCTGCTCGCGCTGCTCGGCGCCATCACTTTCCTGGTCGAGGGCGCGATGCTCGATTGGGGCGCACTGCTCGTCATCGGCGCAGGTCTCGTCACCGAGGCGCAAGGCGGAGCCGGCTACATCGTGTTCTCGATCGCAATGACCGCGGGCCGTCTCGGCGGCGACGCCGTCGTTGCGCGCATCGGGGACCGCGCGACATTGCTCTGGGGCAGCCTCATCGCGATCGTCGGTTTCGTGGTCCTGCTCACGGCGCCCGTTGCGGCGGTCGCCATCGCCGGATTCCTGCTGATCGGGCTCGGCGCGTCGAACCTCGTGCCGGTGCTGTTTCGACGGGCGGCGCGGCAAACCGTCATGCCGACGGGGCTTGCGGTCGCGGCGATCACGACCGCGGGCTATGCCGGGATCCTGATCGGCCCTGCCGGCGTCGGCTTCGTCGCACGTCTTGGCGGATTGCCGATGGCGTTCTGGTTGCTGGCCGCACTGATGGGTCTCGTCACACTGTCGGCGCGCATCGTCACAAAGGACGCGGGTCGGACCATGCCGACCTAACCCCTTCCGCCTCAAGCATTATCTTGGCGAGCCGAAGCCGACCCAAGCCATCTGCGCGGGTCTGTCAGCCATGCGGCTTTCGGCCAGTTTACTGGACGTCTCGTTCTGCTAGACCACAATAAAATACCTTTTGACTCCCGTCGCGGGGGCAATGGCACGTGCCAGCTCAGAACCAAGACTCGGTCGTTTCATTCGGGCCATTCCGGCTGTTTCCAAAGTCCCGGCTTCTGGAGAAGGACGGGGAGCCGCTTCATGTCGGTGGCCGCGCGCTCGATATTCTCATCTTGCTTGCCGCGCGCCCGGGGGAAGTCGTCGACAAGAGAGAGCTGGTCAAACGCATCTGGGCCGACGTGAATGTCGACGAGGGCAGCCTGCGCTTCCATGTCGCAGCGTTGCGCAAGGTGCTCGGCGATACTGGCAAGTCGGCCCGTTATGTCCTCAATGTGCCGGGCCGTGGCTATTGCTTTGTCGCCCCGTTCGCTCAAGCTGCCCCGCAGGTCGCCCAAGCCTCAGCCGACATCAGCCCTCCCCGCTCCCTGCCCGCTCCGCTTGCGAAGATGGTCGGACGCGAGGAGATCATCGAGAAGATCTCGAGCGGCCTTGCCCTCCATCCCTTCATGACCGTGGTCGGCCCGGGCGGCATCGGCAAGACCGCCGTCGCCGTCACTGTCGGGCATCGCCGCTCGGCGGATTTCGGCGGCCGCGTCTTCTTCGTCGATTTCGGTCCACTGCGCGACGCCAGCCATGTCACGACCACCATCGCCTCCGTGCTCGGACTGACCGTCAACTCGGAGGATTCGACGCCGGCGATCCTGACATTTCTGAAGACCGGACCTGCCCTGCTGATCTTCGACAGTTGCGAGCATGTGCTGGACATGCTGGCGCCGCTCGTGGAGCGCATCGTTGACGAAGCGCCGCAGCTTCGCGTTCTCGCAACCAGCCGCGAATCGTTCCGAAGCGAAGGCGAACGGATTTTCCGGCTGTTTCCGCTGGATTGTCCGCCCGAGCGCGAGGGTCTCGATGCCGCCGAGGTTCTCGCCTACCCAGCCGCCCAGCTCTTCGTCGAGCGCATCGCGCAGAGCTCCGGACCGTTCCAGCTCAGCGCCGAAGAGGCGCCGCTCGTCGCAAGCATCTGCCGGCGGCTCGACGGCATTGCGCTGGCGATCGAACTCGCGGCGGGCCGCGTCGACGCGTACGGCATCGCCGGCACGGCCTCGCTGCTCGACAGCCGCTTTTCGCTGCAATGGCGGGGACGACGCACAGCCGTCCCGCGGCACCAGACGCTCGCCGCCGCCCTCGACTGGAGCTACGACTTGCTGCCTCCGGCGGAGAGCGCCACGTTGCGAAGATTATCGGTGTTCGCCGGGCCGTTCGCGCCGGAGGCGGCCGCCGCGGTCGCGTCCGGCGACGGCCTCAGCGTCTCGGAAACGCTGGAGGCGATCGACAGCCTGGTCGCCAAATCGCTGATCTCGCCATCCGGTTCGCGGGCGCTACGCTATCGCCTGCTCGACACCACGCGCACCTACGCGCTCGGCAAGCTGAGCGAGCTCGGCGAAAACGGGCCGTTCGCGCGGCGCCATGCGGAGCATTTTCGCGACTTCTTCGAACGTGCGGGGGCCGACACCTCGACGCCGCTTCCGGAATGGCTGAACACCTATGGCGGCGAGCTGGACAATGTGCGCGCAGCGCTGGACTGGGCCTTCGCGCCCGACGGCGATGCGAGGCTCGGCATCGCGCTGACAGGGACCGCGGTCGCCCTGTGGGTGCGTCTTTCGCTGTTCGCCGAATGCCGCGAGCGCTGCAGAACGGCACTGGTAGCGCTCGGAGACGACCGCGACCACGACGGCATCCGCATGCAGCTGCTGTCGGCACTTGGCTGGTCGCTGATGTATGGCGAGGGCCGCGCGCGCGAGGCGCGCCCGATCCTCGAGACGACGCTCGAGCTGGCCGAGAGGCTCGACAACAAGGATTTCCGTCTGCGCGCGCTCTGGGGCCTGTGCATCGACCAGTTCAACAACGGGCAGTTCGGCAAGGCCCGTGCACTCGCCGACCGCTTTGCGAGCGTCGCGGCGAATTCATCAGATAATACCGATCTCATGCTGGGCGACCGCCTGATGGCGGTCGCGCTGCATTATCTGGGAGACCAGAACGATGCGCGGCAGCGTATCGATCGGGTGAACGCCTCGCTGCATGCGCTGGTAACGAGGCCGAAAATCTTCCCGCTCGATCTCAGGATATCGACGCAATATTTCCGGGCCCGCATCCTCTGGCTTCAGGGCCTCGCCGATCAGGCCCGGGCGCTCGCCGCCAAGAATATCGAAGAGGGCCGCGCCAACGGCCACGCCCTGACCTTCTGCAGCGTACTGGGGCAGGCCGCCTGCCCGATTGCGTTCTGGTCCGGCGATTTCGACGCCGCCGAGCGCCACGGCGCCGAGCTGCTGGAACACACCGAGCGCCACGCAATCCGGCCGTGGGGGCTGTGGGTACGGGCCTTCAACGCCGCGGTCGTTGCCAGGCGCGGCGACGTCGCGACGGGCCTGCCGCTGCTGCGCGAAGAGCTCAATCGTGCCGGCGATGCGCGCTTCCTGCCGCGCTTTCTCCCGTTGCTCGGCGAGCTCGCCGCATGCTTCCTGGAGACCGGCCAAATCGACGGTGGCCTCGAAATGATCGAGGACGTCCTCGCCCGTTGCAACGACCGGCAGGAGCGCTGGTATCTGCCGGAGCTGATCCGCATCAAGGGAGAATTGATGCTCAAGAGCCCGCGGCATTCCGAGCACGCCGAGGCGCGCTTTCGCGAGGCGATCGACATTGCCGTCGAACAGGGCGCGCGCTTCTGGGAGCTGCGTTGTGTAACCAGCCTGGCGCGACTCATGATGGCCGCAGGCCGGAGCGCGGACGCTAAGACGATTCTCGACAATGTCTGCGGGGCGTTTGTCGAAGGCTCCGAGATCGCCGACATGCGCACGGCCCGCGAGTTGATGAGGCAAGCGGGCGGCTGACAGGCACAACGCTGCGCTCTATGGCGTGGTCATGTTAGGGGCTGTCGCCCTGGTTCACCTCTCCCCAACGGGAGACAGGGCAATCGCATTTGAATGTTCAGCAGAGGTCGTCATGCCCGGGCTCGTCCCGGGCATCCACGTTCTTTGTGCTGCGTGGAAAGGCGTGCATGGCCGGGACAAGCCCGGCCATGACGCTCTGGGTAATGTCGGTACCCCCAAGCCCAACCTCATACGCGGTTGCCTTGGTACGGGAGAGGTGGGCCCTGGGCTCTCGTCGATCTTCAACGAAGACTCGACGCCGCCTAGCCTCCGACGGCAGCCGCGCGGCGCGGCAGCTTCCAGCCGGGCCGGATGAAGTGGCAGGTGTAGCCGTCCGGGTAACGTTCGAGATAATCCTGATGCTCGGGCTCGGCTTCCCAGAACTCGGCTGCGGGCGCGACCTCGGTCACCACCTTGCCCGGCCAAAGGCCCGACGCCTCGACGTCGGCGATGGTGTCTTCGGCGATCATCTTCTGCTCCTCGCTCGTCGTGAAGATCGCCGAGCGGTAGCTCGTGCCCAGATCGTTACCCTGGCGATTGAGCGTGGTGGGATCGTGGATCTGGAAGAAGAATTCCAGCATGGTCCGGAAGCTGGTCTTCGCTGGGTCGAACATGATTTCGATCGCTTCGGCGTGGCCTTCGTGATTGCGGTAGGTGGCGTTCTTCACGTGCCCGCCGGTGTAGCCGACACGGGTGGAGATCACGCCCGGCTGCTTGCGGATCAGATCCTGCATGCCCCAGAAGCAGCCTCCGGCCAAAACTGCGCGCTCTGTCGTCATATCTCCGCTCCCGATTGATTGCTCGGTCCGTTCTGTGTCCCTAACATAGGCTCTCGGCCACCCGGCCGAAAGCCGTGCTATTGACGCGTATCCACCTGTGCCCCTAGGGCCCGGTGGACCCGGGATGCTCGCCTTAAGCCAACTTGGCGTCGAGGGTGATCGCTGCGTTGAGCACCTTCGACACCGGGCAGTTTTTCTCGGCCTCGCCGGCGATCTTGGCAAAACCCGCATCGTCGAGGTTCGGCACCTTGGCGCGCAAGGTCAGCGCGGATTTGCTGATCTTGAAGCCTTTGCCTTCGGGCTCGAGGGTCACGGCGGCTTCGGTCGAGAGCTCGTCGGGCGTGAATCCCGCCATCTGAAGGCCGAAGGCCAGCGCCATCGTAAAGCAACCTGCATGGGCCGCTGCGATCAACTCCTCGGGATTGGTCCCCTTCTCATTCTCGAAACGCGTCTTGAACGAATAGGGCGTCTGCGCGAGTATGCCGGATTCGCTGGTCAGATGGCCAGTTCCGTCGCGACCGGTGCCTTTCCAGACGGCCGTTGCTTTGCGGATCATGTCAGTCCTCCCTGTCGTTCAGTACCGGGCTCCATACCGGAGCAAGGCGACATTGGCGTGGCGGGCGAGCAACGTTGCGGGTTCAGCTCGGCAGAGGTTGGCCGGCCTGCTCGCGCACAATGTGGTCGGCGTACCATTCCGCCCAATTCTCATCATGTGCACCGGTCCGCCGCTCATGTTCGCCATGCGCTGCCGCCGCCCGGTGGAGTGCGGCCGCCAACTCCGCCTGCGAAGCGAACGTCGTGCCGCCGCCCGCGATGCGCCCCGGCAGCCGCGTTGTCACCTCCTGGAACAGCCAGCCGTTGCCATCGGGATCGCTGAACGATGCGAACGAGCTGTAGCTGCCGCGGTTGGGGTCGGCGCCACTGATCCGAGTACTGCCGAACAGGTACGGCTCGTCCGGCCCGGCGTGAACGTCGCCGGCACCGTGGAATGGCATGCTGACTTCGACGCCGCGGTCGAGCAGATCCCGTCGTGCCGCCTCCAGATCGGAGACAATCACGTACAGCCCTCGCACCGAGCCGGGTGCGGCGGCAGTCACATTGTTTCCGAAGATCACCGAGCAGGCCGAGCCAGGCGGGGTGAACTGGATTGCACGCCAGTCATCTCCCGAGGTGAAGTCGGCGTCCAGCCGCCAACCAAGGCGCGCGTAGAACGCCTTGGCGCGGTCGACATTGGACACGGGGATCACGACGACTTCGAGCTTCCAATCGGTGCTGAGCGATGTCGAGAGTTCGGGATCGGTTTGGATAGTGGTCATGTCCAGCTCCCTGATGTGAAACGCGATTGCGAATGGGACGGCCGCTATGCGGCGGCGGGCATCATGATGGTCACCCGTGTGCCGTCCTGCCCCGCCTCGCTGAGCAACCGCGCGTGGATGCTACGTACTCCCACGAGCTCCAAATCGCGACACTGCTCGTCGAAACTGCCAATCAATTGAGATTGAACGACATTGTCGTTCGGCCGAGCGCCGATGCCGGACATCATAGCCTCCTGCTGGAAGGTGGATCCAACTCGAAGGCCATAGTGGATGCATCGGGCGCATCTGGCTCGTTAGACGTTGCAAGATTCTGTTATGATTGGCGCCGACGCGCGCGCCCTGCTCACCCCGCCCGTCGCACGGTCCCAGGAAAGCCTGCAGACCCGCGGTCCGATCGCCCGCATCAAATCTGCTGAGCGGCCTGAATTGAGAGCATCTTCAACAGGATACCGCCCTCCGCCCGCTCGCAAGTCCTAACAAATTCTAACATGCCAAGCCGCATCGGCGCCGCCATGGTGGAGACACTGCACGGTGGACATGGCGGGACATGGCGCTTCTAGACGATGTGATCGATGCCAGCGGGGGAATGACCCGCTGGAACAGCTTGAGCCGTTTCACGCTCCACCTTTCCATTGGCGGAACGCTATTCGCCGACGCCGGACATGCCCGGGAATTCAAGGACGTGACCGCGGAGGGCTCGACCCGGACACAATCGCTCCGCTTCACCGGCATCACCGGAGGCGAGCGCTCCGGCTCCTTTCAGCCCGACGCGATCACCATCGAGAAGTTGGATGGTGAGGTCCTGCAGACCTGGAGCAACCCCGTCCCTGCGTTTGCCGAGGCCGGCTCGCCCGCACTTGCGGACGAGCTGCACCTCGTCTTCTTCTGCGGCGTCGCGATCTGGAGCTATCTGACGATTCCATTCCTGCTTGCTCACCCCGATGTCGTGATCGAAGAGCTGTCGCCTTGGCAGCAGAGCACCGAAACCTGGCGCCGGCTGCGCGTGCAATTTCCGCCAGCGCTGATGACGCTCGCGTCGGAGCAGATCCTCTATTTCGACCAGAGCGCCCTGCAGCGGCGCGCGGATCACGAGCTGTTCGGGATGAAGGTCGCACACACCTCTTGGGCGCATGACAATTTCGGCGGCATCGTGGTGCCGACGCTTCGACGCATTCAGGCCACGCAGCCGGACGGAACCGTGATCCCCAGGCCCGTACTTATGGACGTCGAGATTTTCGACGCCGTCTTGGAGTAACGCCGATGGCTTCGAAGTCAGATCGGATTTGCAACCCTCGAACGACGCGTTCTGCGGCGGGCTGTCGCACCCGACGCAGACGCACAAAATCTAACAGATCCTCATCACCCCTAACGGGCGTCCTGGCCTTCCGACGCCTATCCTCCGAGCATGGAAAGCATTGGTTTGCGCGTTTGCCGAGCGTGCAAGCGGCGGCAAAGCCAGGAAAGGACGAGCGATGTTGAACAATTTGCAGGCGGCGCATGCCGATGGTCCGGTCGGCGCGCGGGATCACGAGATTCTTCGCCGTACACCGGTCATCGCCCGGGAGAGCCAATGCACGGGGATGGAGTTGCCGCGCGTCAGGGTCAATGCCTTGCCGAAATGGCGGCTGCGGCGCGTCGAGCAATATGTCGCCGATCATTTCGACCGTTGCATCAGCCTGTCCGAGCTCGCCAATGTCGCCGGCCTGTCCCGAATGCACTTTGCCGCACAATTCCGCGCCGCGACCGGCTACCGCCCCCGCGAATATCTGCTCCATCACCGGACCGAGCATGCGAAGACGCTGCTCGCAACCACCGAGCGTCCATTGGCGGAGATCGCGCTGGCCGTGGGCTTCAGCACGCAGGCGCATTTTTCGACCGTCTTCAAGCGCATCAGCGGCGAGTCTCCGGCACGCTGGCGCCTCGCCAGCAGGGGTGAACGGCTCGCGGTCGAAGCACCTGCGCGGCGTCGTCCTTCTGCCGATCGCGATTGGATCACCAGCGCAGCCGCGTAATCCATCTGCCGGCTCGCGCCCTCGTCCTCCCGGGGCTGCGAGCCTCTCGGGGCCGCCCTGATCGCACACAGGAGCGGCCCCTTTTTCTATCTTGAGCGACGCAGCCGATCGTCATGATAGATGGACCCCGGATTGCGCTGCGCTCCATCCGGGGCACGCCGATCGCTACGCCGGATCGAACGCGCGGATCGGCGGCAGATTGCCGGTGAACTTCTCGACCTCGACCGCCGTCAGCTGACCGGTGCAGCCCTGCGCCAGGGATGAGGTCCCGATGTCGCGGGTGAGCACATTGGGATTGCCGTGAACGCAGAGCGGCGCCTCGTCCTCGGGATCCATCGGATCGTACCAGGCGCCGGTCGGAAGCTGCACCACGCCGGGCGCGATGCCGTCGGTGACGTGGACCGCGGCGAGGCAGGCGCCGCGCTCGTTGAACAGGCGGATGATGTCGCCATCCCCAATGCCACGCGCGTTCGCATCAACCGGGTTCATTCGCGCGACCTCGCGGCCGCGATGTTTCGCGGCAAGCGAATGTCCGCCGAAATCGAGCTGGCTGTGCAGGCGCGTCACCGGCTGGTTGGCGACGAGGAAGCATGGCGCCCCCGGCTTCGGCATGTCGGTCTTCTCCAGCCAGACCGGATGACCGGGACAATCCGCATCGCCGTGGCCCGCGATCTTCTGCGAAAAGATCTCGACGCGGCCGCTCGGCGTCGGCAGGGCATGATCGACCGGGTCTTCGCGAAAACGGCGCAGCCGGCCACCGTCATCGGGCTGCTGCGGCACGACCAGGCTGCCGCGCGCCCAGAACTCGTCGAAGGTTGGGGCTTCGAGGCCGCGCTTCGCAAGCGAGGCGCGGGTCGGCTCGTAGAGATGCTCCAGCCATTGCCGCGACGTACGTCCCTCGGTGAAAGGTTCGCGGGCCCCGAGACGATCGGCGAGATCGGCGAAGATGTCGTAGTCGTCGCGCGCAAGGCCAAACGGCTCGGCGACCTTGTGCATGGCGACCATCAGGGGATCGTTGGTGGAATAGCCGATGTCCTCGCGTTCGAGCGTCATCGTCGCGGGCAGCACGATGTCGGCATGCCGGGCCGTGGCGGTCCAGGCGAGCTCGTGCACGACGAAGGTGTCGAGTTGCGCAAAGGCTTTGCGCAGGCGGTTGATGTCCTGGTGATGGTGGAAGGGATTGCCGCCGGCCCAATAGACCAGGCGGATGTCCGGATAGGTGCGCGTCTCGCCATTGTAACGATAGGCGGTGCCGGGCTTGAGCAGCATGTCGGCGATGCGCGCCACGGGAATGAAATCGGCGACGCCGTTACGGCCCTGCCCCAGCGTCGGCCCCGGCACGTCATTGACGCGGCGGCCGTAATAGCCGATCGCCCCGAGCGAATAGGCGTAACCGCCGCCGGGAAGGCCGATCTGGCCGAGCGCTGCCGCCAGCACCATGCCCATCCACACCGGCTGCTCGCCATGCTCGGCGCGCTGCAGCGAATGCGAGACGGTGATCAGCGCGCGCTTGCCGGCGGCGCGGCGCGCGAGCTTTCGGATCGTCTCGGCATCGACGCCTGAGATGGCCGCAGCCCATTCGGCGTGTTTGGGCTGGCCATCGCTTTCGCCCATGAGATAGCGCAGGAAGACCGGCCAGCCCTCGGTGTAGCGATCGAGGAAGGCCTGGTCGTGCAGACCTTCGCTGACCAGCGTGTGGACGATGCCGAGCATCAAGGCGGTGTCGGTGCCGGGAACGCAGCTCATCCATTCGGCACCGGCCTCGACCGGCAGATCATCGCGGAGCGGGCTGACCAGAACGAATTCGCAGCCGCGCCGGCGCGCCGCTGCCATGGCGCCGCGCTCGACATGCTTGCTGATCGAGCCGCCGGCCACCATGGAGTTCTTCAGCGCCATGCCGCCGAACGCCAGCACGATGTCGGTGTCCTCGGCGATCTGCTCCCAGGTGACGTTGCGCTTGGTGATGTCCTCATAGCCCGCCAGAATCTGCGGCAGCAGCACCGACGACGCGCCCGACGAGTAAGTGTTCACCGAGCGGAGATAGCCGCCCATCGCGATGTTGAGGAAGCGATGCACCTGGCTCTGGGCGTGATGAAAGCGGCCGGCGCTCGACCAGCCATAGGACCCGCCGAACACGGCGCCGGGGCCGCGCGTGTCGCGGATACGGCAGAGCTCGTCGCCGAGGAGAGCGATAGCCTTCTCCCAGCTGACGGAGACGAACTCGTCGCGGCCGCGGCGATTGTCGGGGCCCGGCCCGCGCTCGAGCCAGCCGCGGCGGATCGCCGGCTGGGCGATGCGCGCCTGGTGGCGGAGCGCACCGGGAAAATTGTCGATGATGCCGTTTGGATCGGGGTCGCCCGCATAGGCCCTGACCTCCAGCCCGGCCGCGCCCTGACGCGCGGAAAACACGCCCCAATGCGAGGTGTGCGGCTTGAAGCCATCCGACAGGTCGAGATCGGGGTCGGGGAAGCCAATCGTATCGTCCATCGTCTGATCCTCGTTCCGGGTCCGGTCTGCATCCGGGCTGGTAATATACCGATCTGCTCCGGACGTCGTCGAGATCAGCCTTGACGGAAACGCTGGGCTGCCCCGCGCGGCGAACTTCGTGATCACACTATGACGATGCGCACTTGGAGAGGGCGCCCCTAACAGGCGCGCCGGAGTTCGGGCTCACTCACCCGCGCAGCAATCGACCAACAGCTGCCAGATCCGCTGCGCCTCGCCCCGCTCGTGGCCATCCGGCACCTTCTCGACGCTGGACTGACCATAATCGGCGCGCGTTTCGCGAGGCACGATCCACCGCTCCGAGATCGGGTCGTACCATTTTCCGATGTTCATCTCAGTCACGGCGATCGACTCACAGATTTGATCAACGGTTGAGCGATGCGCCTGCCGCGGTCTCGTGCGAGACATTCGGCGACGCGCCACTCAGTTTACCAATCATGAGCTCGCGCGATCGTTCCGTTGCATCATCCCGGCCGGGCCGGATGAAGCGTTCGCGGATGCCGCTCGTGCAGCAGCCGCGCGAGCTCCTCACGCTCGCTCGCGCGTCCCTTCATGGCGGTCTCGAACAGCGCCTCCTGGATGTCGCGAGGCATGTCGCCCCACACGTCCATGGCCGCGCGTCCGAGCAGGCCCGCGAGATGATCAACTCCATCGCTCATTCGGCTCTCCTGGTCTGCACACGGAAATGGAACAGCTGCAGCCGTCTAGCGTTCCAGTGTCATCATTGTGAAAAGGAGGCGTCTTTTATGGGATTCTTCACCAAGGACATCAAATCGATGGAAGACCTGCTGCTGCACGGGCTGCAGGACATCTATTACGCGGAGCAGCAGATCCTGAAGGCGCTGCCCAAGATGATCGACAAGGCGACCAACAGGGATCTCGCCACTGGGCTGAAAGCGCATCTGGACGAGACCAACAAGCAGGTCGAACGGCTCGACAAAGTGTTCGCGAAGCTCGGCAAGGAGCCCCGCGGCACGCAGTGTCCGGCCATCGACGGCCTCATCGAGGAAGCCGACGCGACCGCGGGTGAGATCGAGGACAAGGCCGTGCTCGACGCCGCCATTGTCGCCAATGCACAAGCCGTGGAGCACTACGAGATGTGCCGCTACGGCACGCTGATCGCATGGGCCGAAAAACTCGGCCACGACGACATCGTGCGCTTCCTCACCACCAATCTGAATGAAGAGAAGGCTGCCAACACCAAGCTGAACACGGTGGCGCTTCGCAAGGGCGTTAACGCCAAGGCGTCCAACGCCGCCTGATCGAGATCGCCGCCTGATCGAGATGTGACGATTGAGACGTGGCGGCCCGGCTTCCGGCGCCGCCACGGTCCTCGTCAGATAAACGGCTTTCCGCCGGTGACGGCCAACGTCGCCCCCGAGGTGTAGCTCGAGAGCGGATCGGCCAGCATGACATAGGCGGTTGCGAGCTCGGCCGGCTGGCCGGCGCGCTGCATCGGGACCTGCTTGCCGAAGTTTTTGACCCTTTCCTCCGACATGGTCGAGGGAATCAGCGGCGTCCAGATCGGACCCGGCGCAACGGCGTTGACCCGAATGCCCTTCTCGGCCAGCATTTGCGCAAGCCCGCCGGTAAAATTCTGGATGGCGCCCTTGGTCGTGGCGTAGGCCAGCAGGGTCGGGTTCGGCATGTCCGAGTTCACCGACGCCGTGTTGATGATCGCAGCTCCCGGCCGCATATGAGGAACGGCGGCCTTGGTCAGATAGAACATGGCGTGGATGTTGGTCTCGAACGTCCGCTGCCACTCCTCGTCGCTGATGTCTCCGATATCCCTGAACGTGGCCTGATGGGCCGCATTGTTGACGAGGATATCAATGCCGCCGAGCTCCTCGACGGTGCGACGCACGATGGAGCGGCAGTGCTCGGGATTGCGGATGTCGCCGGGAATCAGGACGGCCTTGCGTCCCTCCCGCTCCACCAGCGCCTTGACCTCGGCCGCATCCTCGTCCTCGTTCAAATAGGAGATGACGATGTCGGCGCCTTCACGCGCGTAGGCGATCGCGACCGCGCGGCCGATGCCGCTGTCACCTCCGGTGATGAGCGCCTTCTTTCCGGCCAGACGTCCGGCGCCTCTGTAGCTCTCCTCGCCATGATCGGGGCGTGGCTGCATCGCACGCGTCGAACCGGGCATCGGTTGCTGCTGCGGAGGATAAGGTGGCTTTGGATAGTCGGTCATGAAGCGGCTCCAGGCAATCTGCTCCGCTAACGGAGCCCCGCCGGAAGCGTTCCTGTAACTGCACTGCTGCACCGCGGAACCATTTGCGCCGCAACATTCAAAAATGAGACTGCCCGTCAAACCGGACGAGGCGCTCACGCATGCACCGCATCCGACTTCGGCTAGCTTCTCTTCAAAGCCGCGGGCCTTCGAGAGCCAGCCTTCGAGAGTCATGCGGCGCCGCGCCGGTTCGCTGCGGCCATAATCGACGACACAGGGAGGAGCACAATGTTGAAATGCAGTGTGGGACTGCTCGCGCTGAGCAGCCTGTTTCTTTCGGGCGCAGCGATCGCCCAGGAAAAGATCAAGGTGGGCGTGACCGCGACGCTCGAGGGTACCTACACGGTGCTCGGCGAGGACGGCATGCGCGGCCACCAGACCGCGCTCAACGTGCTGGGCAAGAAGATCGGCGACAAGGAGCTCGAGTTCATCGTCGCCTCGACCGACGCGACGCCGGACTCCGCGGTGCGCGCCGTGCGCAAGCTGATCGAGCAGGACAAGGTGCAGATCCTGCTCTCGCCGCTCTCCGGCGACGAGGGCATTGCGGTGAAGAATTTTGCGAAAACCCATCCCGAGCTGACGTTCATCAACGCCGCTTCAGGTGCGCAGGAAACAACTTACGTCGATCCTGCCCCGAACTTCTTCCGTTACAACATGGACGGCGCACAATGGCAGGTGGGCCTCGGCAAATACGCCTATGACGAAAAGAAGTATCGCAAGATCGCAACCGTCGGCGAGGACTACTCCTTCATCTACACGCAGGTGTTCGGCCTCGTGCTCGAATTCTGCGGCGCGGGCGGGCAAGTCACGAACCGGCAATGGGTGCCGCTCGGCACCAAGGATTTCGCCTCGGTCATCGCCGCTCTGCCCGATGACGTTGACGCCATCTATCTCGGCCTTGGTGGCGCCGACGCCGTCAATTTCCTCAATCAGTATCAGCAGGCCGGCGGCAAGGCGCATCTGATGGGCGGTTCCATCATGATTGATCAGACCATCCTGTCGTCCAAGGGCAACGCCAAGAACGCCCTCATCGGCACCATCGCCGCGAGCGGCCAGGCCGACACCTGGGAGGATCCCAATTGGCAGAAATTCGTGAAGGCCTATCAAGACGCCTTCCCGCCCAACAAGCGCTTCCCGAGCCCGTCGCTGCTCGCGACCAATTACTATGACTCGACCATGGCGCTGATCCTCGCACTGCGTCAGGTCAATGGCGATCTCTCCAACAACCAGTCGAAGTTCAAGGAGGCACTGGCGAAGATCGAGATCGATGCGCCGAACGGCAAGATCAAGCTCGACTCCAACCGCCAGGCGATCGGTACCAACTTCGTCACCGAAGTCGTCGACGACGGCAAGGGCGCGCTGTTCAGCAAGGTCGTGAAGGTAATCCCGAACGTGAACCAGACGCTGGGCTACGATCCGGCCGTATTCTCCAAGATCGGGTTGCCGAGCCGCACCGTGCCGGAATGTAAGAAGTACTGACGCATCACGGCTGCAACGGACAATCGGGGAGCGACTTGCTGACGCGGTCGCTCTCCGCTCTTGCAATCTCGCCGGTGTTGTTGAACGCTGCGTGAAAAGACAAGAACATTCGGGAGGGGAAGGCATGAGCCGTGCGCTCGCCGTCTTCCACGGCCGGTTCGGTCGGGCGACGGTTTATCAGTTGAACCGCCCTTTCAACATCCACGCCCATCGTGAAGGTCATCTGATCTTCCATGTCGGCGGCATGTCCGCATGCATCGACGTTTCCGACGGGCACTACGATCTCACCGAGACGTCCGTCGTCGCGGTCAATCCCTGGGAGCCGCACAACTTCCTGCCTGCCGACCTGGACGGCGGCGCGATCTTCTTCGTGCTTTATGTCAATGCGGAATGGTTCGCGCCCGATGCATCCGGCACCCACCGGCTGCGTTTCGGCCGCACCCAGTTCAAGCGCACGCCGGCACTCGACAAGCACATCAGGCGGACCGCCGCGCTCGTGTGCGGCGCACCATCGCTCTCCAGTCTGGATTCCGAGCTGCGGAGGCTGATCGACATCTGCTACGACGAAAGCTGGCAGCAGGCCGACATCGCCCGCGATCCGCGCGCAAGCGGCTCCGTCACTGATTTTCGCGTGCGCAAATGCATCAAGATGATGTCGGAAAGCCCCGGCGCTGAGATCGAGCTCGACACCATCGCGCGGGAATCCGGCCTGTCGCGGCCACATTTCTACCGGCTATTCCGCGTGCAGACCGGCGTTACGCCGAACCTCTATCTCAACACGCTGATCATGGAACAGGCGCTCGAAGCGCTGGTGGCAAGCGAGACGCCGATCGCCGATATCGGCTTCGATCTCGGCTTTTCCTCGCAGAGCGGTTTCACCCGCTTCTTCGCCGCCAATGTCGGGATGGCCCCGACCGATTATCGTCGCGCAGCCAAGATTTTGCGCGCCTGATCTCTGCGCGAAAAGATACTCACGATCAAACGTTCCCTTCCGGGCCCGGCTAGGATGTCGGCAACGCGATCCCGAAAGAGGATTGCGACCGACGGGAGCGCACGTCCATGGCGAGGCCAGCAGCCGGCATCGGCTTGCATGCCACCTCGCCCCGCTTGCGGGGCCGAGACGAGCTTCGCTCGCTCTGGGAGGGTCGGGGTGAGGGGGAGTCTCCACGAGGTCGGTGGCAGTTCGACTCGCGCAGGCTCCCCCTCACCCGCGCCTTCGGCGCGACCTCTCCCCGCAAGCGGGGCGAGGTGAAGCCATGAGCCGCTTTGTCGAACGCCATCCGGCCTGGGCGTTGATCGCAATCATTGCCGTTGCCGTCGCGCTCTGGCTGATCTTCGCGGTCTGGCCGCCGGGCCTCGAAGAGGCCGTCGGCCGCAAGCGCGTCTTCCTCAATGCCGTCTTCAACGGCATCACGCTCGGAGGGCTCTACTTCCTCGTCGCCAGCGGCTTCACGCTGATCTTCGGGCTGATGCGCAACGTCAACCTCGCGCACGGCTCGCTCTATCTGTTCGGCGGCTATGTCGGCTACGCCATCAGCACGGCGACCGGGTCCTGGGTGCTCAGCTTCATCGTCGCCTTCATCCTCACCGCCCTGGTCGGCGTCCTGCTCCAGGTGATCGTGTTCCGCCGGATGGAGGGACAGGATCTTAGGCAGACCATGGTGACGATCGGGCTTTCGATCGTGTTCGCCGACCTCATGCTGTGGGCCTGCGGCGGCGATTTCTACCAGGTCCAAACGCCGAACTGGCTGATCGGCCCCGTGGAGCTGCCGCTGATCACGGCGATCAAGTCCTCGGGTGAGCCGGTCTATCTCAGATATCCCATGGTGCGGCTGGTGATCTTCGCAGCGTCCGTGATCATCGGCGTGGCGATGTGGCTCGCGCTCAATCGCACCCGCATCGGCATGATCATTCGCGCCGGCGTCGACGACCGCGATATCCTCGCCGCGACAGGCGTGCGTATCCAGCTCGTCTTCGTGCTGGTGTTCGCGTTCGGCGCGGGACTTGCCGGGATCGCCGGCGTCGTCGGCGGCACCTTCCAGTCGCTCTCGCCCGGCGAGGACATTCGCTTCCTGCTCGCCTCCCTTGTCGTCGTGATCGTGGGCGGCATGGGCTCGATCCCTGGCGCCGCGCTCGGCGCGCTGATCATCGGCCTCGCCGAACAGCTCGGCTCGGTCTACATCCCGACCTATGCCATCGTCGTGACCTTCCTGATCATGGTGCTGGTGCTGGCGATCCGGCCGCAAGGCCTATTGGCGAGGCGCTGACATGTCGCTCGCCCAAGATGCCCGCGTTGCCGCTCGTCCCGCCACAATGGCGCAGCGCGCGGCACGGACGTGGCCGGAGATCAACAATCCCGCGGCCTGGGTCGTCGCCGTCATCCTCCTGATCATGCCGCTGATCGCCAACGGCTTCTTCCTGATCGAGATCTTCGCCTCCACCTTGATTCTCGGCACCATGGCGCTCAGCCTGATGTTCCTCGCCGGCTATGGCGGGATGGTCAGCCTGATGCAGCTCACCATCGCGGGCTTCTCGGCCTACATGGTCGCGGTGTTCGGCATCAGCGGCAACGCCAATATCAGCCTGGGCTGGCCGTGGTGGCTCGCGGTGCCCATGGCGCTGGCGCTGGCAACCGCGTTCGGCACGCTCGGGGGCGCGCTCGCGGTGCGCACCGAGGGCATCTACACCATCATGATCACGCTCGCGATTGGCGCGGCGTTCTATTATTTCACCAATCAGAACTGGGCGATCTTCAACGGCCATACCGGCATCAACACCGTGGCCACGCCGCACTTCTGGGGCGTCAACTGGCGCGCCGACATTCCCTTCTATTATGTCGTGCTGGCGGTCGCCGCGCTCTGCTACTTCGCCGTCGAATATCTTTCGCGCGCACCCTTCGGCCTCGCCCTTCAGGGCGTGCGCGACAATCCGAGGCGCATGGCGGCGCTCGGCTTCAACGTCAATGCGCACCGGATCGCCGCCTATGCCTTCGCCTCCTTCGTGGCGGCGCTGGCCGGCGTGCTCCAGGTCTGGAACTACCGCCAGATTTCGCCGGGCTCGGTCAGCGTCGGGGCCTGCATCGACGTGCTGATCATCGCCGTCGTCGGCGGCATCACGCGCCCGATCGGCCCCTTCATCGGCGCGCTGATATTCGTGCTGCTGCGCACCTTCGCGCTCGACTTCCTGGTCAGGCTCGGCCTCGACGGCAACCGCTTCCGGCTGCTGATTGGGCTCGGCTTCCTTGCCATCGTGTTCTGGTCCTCGGACGGCGTCATCGGCCTGTGGCAGCGCTGGCGTCAGAGCCAGCGGCGTCCGGCTGCAAATCAACCTGGCAGAGGACGCGGCCATGGATAGCGTCGCGCAACGCCTCTCGGCCGTCGGCGCCGGTGCCGCGCTGGAGCTGCGCGGCGTGACGAGGTTGTTCGGCGCGCTCGCGGCGCTGACCGATGTCACCATGACCGTGCGCCCCGGCGAGCGCCGCGCCGTGCTCGGCTCCAACGGCGCCGGCAAGACCACGCTGTTCAACTGCATCACCGGAGACTTCGCGCCCTCCTCCGGCACCATCCGCTTCTTCGGCGAGGACGTCACGCACTTCCCGCCCTATGAACGTATCCGCCGCGGGCTGCGCCGGACCTACCAGATCTCGGCGCTGTTCCCCGGCCTCACCGTACAGGACAATGTCTATCTCGCCTGCCGCGGCGTCTCGCGCGGGCGCTTCTCGTTCCTGCGTCCCGGGCAGAACGATGCCTTGATGCATGCGGCCGACAACCTGGTCCAGGCCGTGCATCTTTCCGCCGTGAAGGACCAGCGCGTGGCCGAACTCGCGCACGGCCAGCAGCGCCAGCTCGAGATCGCACTTGCGCTCGCCGGCGCGCCGCGCTTCGTGCTGTTCGACGAGCCGGCCGCGGGCCTGTCGCCGACCGAACGGGCCGAGCTGATCGAGATCCTGACCTCCCTGCCGGCGCATATCGGCTACATCATCATCGAGCACGACATGGACGTCGCCCTGCGCGTCGTCGAGAGCGTCACGATGATGCACAACGGCCGCGTCTTCAAGGAGGGCGTGCCGGAAGAGATCCAGTCCGACCCCGAGGTGCAGGAGCTTTATCTCGGAGGCGGCCATGAATGAGGTCCGCCGCTCTGCCGCTGCACTCGAGGTCCGCGGGCTCGACGTCTATTACGGTCACTCGCACGCCCTGCAAGGCGTCGACCTCACGCTGGAGAGCGGCGTGTTCTCGGTCGTCGGCCGCAACGGCATGGGCAAGACCACGCTGTGCAAGGCGATCATGGGGCTGGTCGGCGTGAGCGGCGGATCGATCCGCGTTCGCGGCGAGGACGTCACACGGCGGCCTTCAGCGCAGATCGCCCGGCTCGGCGTCGGCTATGTGCCGCAGGGCCGCCGGCTCTGGCGCTCGCTCAGCGTCGAGGAGCATTTGCGGCTCGCCGGCGGGATGCGCTCCGGGGCCTGGACCGTCGAGCGCATCTACGACACCTTCCCCCGTCTCGCCGAGCGCAAGGATCACGGAGGCGGTCAGCTCTCCGGCGGCGAGCAGCAGATGTTGGCGATTTCGCGCGCGCTGCTCACCAATCCGCAGCTCTTGATCATGGACGAGCCGACCGAGGGCCTTGCGCCCGTGATCGTGGCGCAGGTCGAGGAGATGCTGCTGCGACTGGGGGAGGACGGCGACATGTCCGTGCTCGTGATCGAGCAGAATATCGGCGTCGCCACCGCGATCGCGCGCAACGTCGCGATCATGGTCAACGGTCGCATCAATCGCATCATCGATTCCGCGCGGCTCGCCGCCGACCGCGAGCTTCAGCAGCGCCTGCTCGGCGTCGGGCTTCACGCCGAGCTCGAGCCGGATATCGAGCTCCCCGCGTCCGGCCCCGAGGCAAAACCGGCGCCGGCGCCACGGCGCGACGGGCCGATCCGCATCTACATCTCCAACCCGACGCTTCCGACGCGGTGGTCACAACCGGTGCCAATCGCCCGCATCGAGGCCGCAGCGCGCACGCTCTCGACGCAAGTGGCGCGGCTCGACGAGACAGCGCGGCGCAAGCGCGAGCCGGTGGCGGCGCAGACCGCCGGCCCACCCGTGGTGCTGGTCGTCGGCACGCTCGACACCAAGGGCCTCGAGCTGCGCTTCATCCGCGACATCATCGCCGAAAGCGGCCTGCGCACCCGGCTGGTCGACGTCTCGACCAGCGGCAAACATTCGTCCTGCGATGTCTCCGCGCAGGAGATCGCCCTCAATCACGGCCGCGGCGGCTCCGCCGTGTTCGGCCCCGACCGCGGCGCCGCGGTGACCGCGATGGCCGATGCGTTCGCCAGCTGGCTGCGGCGCCAGGGCAATGTCGCCGGCGTGATCTCGGCCGGCGGCTCCGGCGCGGCCTCGCTGGTCGCCCCGGGGATGCGCGCGCTCCCGGTCGGGGTGCCGAAGGTGATCGTCTCCTCCGTCGCGTCCGGTGACGTCGGGCCCTATGTCGGCCCCGTCGATATCACGATGATGTACTCGGTCACCGACGTGCAGGGGCTGAACTCGATTTCGCGCGCGGTGCTGGCCAATGGCGCCAATGCGCTCGCCGGCATGGTGAGGGCGCGGCTGGATGGACGCGCCGCGACGGCCCACGAGGCCAGCAAGCTGCCCCCGGTCGGTATCACCATGTTCGGCGTGACGACGCCGGCGGTGCAGAAGATCGCCGCCGATTTGCGTGACGATTTCGAGTGCCTGGTCTTCCATGCTACCGGCGTCGGCGGCCGTTCCATGGAAAAACTCGTCGAGTCCGGCCAGCTCGCCGGCGTCATCGACCTCACCACGACCGAGGTCTGCGATCTCCTCATGGGCGGCGTCTTTCCGGCGACGGACGACCGCTTCGGTGCGATCATCCGCAC
The DNA here is from genome assembly GCF_023074055.1 of Bradyrhizobium sp. 141. Classification (GTDB taxonomy): domain Bacteria; phylum Pseudomonadota; class Alphaproteobacteria; order Rhizobiales; family Xanthobacteraceae; genus Bradyrhizobium. Next base: position 243,467 of record NZ_JADPKR010000082.1, on the reverse strand, counting down.
GCGCATCCCCTATGTCGGCTCGGTCGGCGCCCTCGACATGGTCAATTTCGGCGCGCCCGACACCATTCCCGAACGTTACCGCGGCCGCAAATTCCACGTCCACAATCCGCAGGTGACGTTGATGCGGACGACCGTGGAAGAGAACGAGCGGATGGGCCGCTGGATTGGCGAGCGGCTCAACCAGATGGATGGCCCTGTGCGCTTCTTCCTGCCAGAGGCCGGCGTCTCCGCGCTCGATGCGCGGGGTCAACCGTTCTGGGATCCTGAAGCCGACGCCGCACTGTTCCGCACGCTGGAGCGTACCGTGCGGCAGACCGGCAACCGCCAGCTCATCCGCATGCCCAAGAACATCAACGATCCCGAATTCGCCGCCGCCGTCGTCAGCGCGTTCCGAACCCTGTTCGGCCGCACCGGCGCGCGGCGGAGACTAGCGAGGTGACCGATGCCAAGGTTTGAACGCGCAGCGCTGCTGAAGAGGTTTCGCGACATGGCGAGGCGCGGCGAGCCGATCGTCGGCGGTGGCGCCGGCACCGGGCTATCCGCCAAATGCGAGGAGGCCGGCGGTGTCGATCTCATCGTGATCTACAATTCCGGCCGTTACCGCATGGCTGGCCGCGGCTCGCTCGCCGGGCTGATGGCGTATGGTGATGCCAACGCTATCGTGCTCGAAATGGCAAACGAAGTGCTGCCCGTGGTCGCCGGGACGCCGGTGCTTGCGGGCGTCAACGGCACCGATCCGTTCCGCGACATGGACGTCTTCCTCGACCAGTTGAAGGCGCTTGGATTTGCCGGCGTCCAGAACTTTCCGACCGTCGGCCTGATCGACGGCACGTTCCGCGCCAATCTCGAGGAGACCGGCATGTCCTACGCGCTGGAGATCGACATGATCGCCAAGGCGCACGACAAGGACATGCTGACGACACCCTACGTGTTCAGCGAGAAGGAGGCCGCCGCGATGGCGATCGCCGGCGCCGACATCATCGTCTGCCACATGGGCCTGACGACCGGCGGCTCGATCGGCGCGCAGACGGCGGCCAAGCTCAAGGACTGTCCGGCGCAGATCGACACCTGGGCATCCGCAGCGCTCAGCGTCAATCCTGACATCCTGGTGCTGGCGCATGGCGGCCCGATCGCGGATCCCGCCGATGCCGATTTCATCATGAAGAACACCCGCCATTGCCATGGCTTCTACGGCGCGTCCTCGATGGAGCGATTGCCCGTGGAGCGGGCGCTGACGGAGCAGGTACGTCAATTCAAGGCGATCGGCGCGCGATAACGCCTGATAGTTCGAAGGAGGGAAAGATGTCGGGGATGCTGGTCGGTGAATTGATCCTCTGGCTGATCGTCGTGATCGTCGTGATCGTGGTCGGCGTCTATATCGTGAACTGGCTCTATCACCGCTCCTCCAAGGAGACCTCGTTCGTCCGGACCGGCTTCCTCGGCGAGCGCGTGGTGATCAATGGCGGCGCCTTCGTGCTGCCGTTCATCCACGACTACACGCCTGTGAACATGAACGTGCTGCCGATGGGCATCGTCCGGTCCAGGCAGGATGCCGTGATCACCCGCGACCGCATGCGCGTCGACATCGAAGCCGATTTCTATGTCCGGGTGCAGCCGACTCGCGAAGCGGTCTCGATCGCGGCCGCGACGCTCGGTCGCCGCACCATGGAACCCGGGCAGCTCCATGCACTCCTCGCCGGCAAGTTCATCTCCGCGATCCGCTCGGTCGCCTCCGAAATGACGATGGAGGAGATGCACGAGCGACGCGGCGACTATGTCGTGCGGGTCAAGACAAATGCCGCCGAGGCCCTCGCCCAGAACGGCCTCGAGCTGGAATCGGTCGCGATCACCGATCTGGACCAGACCGATCTCGAATTCTTCAACCCCTCGAACCGGTTCGACGCCGAGGGCCTGACCCAGCTGATGCAGGACATCGAGGCCAAGCGGAAGCTGCGCAACGACATCGAACAGGACTCGATGATCAAGATCCGCGCCCGCAATCTGGAAGCCGAGCGGCAGGCGCTCGAGATCGAGCGCGAGAGCGAAACCGCGCGCCTGGAGCAGGAACGCGACATCGAGATGCGCCGCGCGCTCCAGCGCACGGAAGTCGCCCGCGAGAGGGCGCTGCGCGAAACCGAGGCCGAACAGGCGCAGATCTCGGCGCGCGAGACCATCGAGCGCGCCCGGATTGCCAATGACCAGGCGATCGCGGAGGCCCGCATCGCCTCCGAGCGGGAAACCCGCCAGAAAGAGATCGAGCGGACCCGCACCATCGAGGAGAAGGAGCTGCTGGCGCGCGAGGAGATCGAGAAGACAAGGATCGCCAACCAGCGCTCGATCGATACGACCCGCATCGCCTCGGAACGCGAGGTGCGCCAGCGCGAGATCGAGCGGATGCGCACGGTCGAGGAAGCCGAAATTTCCGCCCGCGAAGCCATCGAGAAGGCGCGGATTCAGCAGGATCGCGTCGTCACCGACGCCCGCATCGCCAACGAGGAAGAGACAAGGCGCCGCGAGATCGAGCGCACGCGCGCCGTCGACGAGGCCGAGATCGCCGCCCGCGAAGCCACCGAGAAGGCCCGCATCGCGCAGACGCTGATCGTCAACGTCGAGCGCATCTCCTCCGACGAGCGCACCCGCGCGCTGGAGATCCAGCAGGTGCGCACCATCCAGGAGGCCGAGATCGAGGCGCAACGCGCGGTCGAGGCGGCCCGCATCGCCCGCGAGCGGACGCTAGCCGCCGAACGCATCGCCGCCGAGCAGAACACGCGGCAGCTCGAGATCCAGCGCAACCAGACGCTGGACGTCGCCGGCATCGCCGCGCGCGAAGCCACCGAGGCCAGCCGCATCGCCCAGGAGGAGCGCGTGCGCTCGCTGGAGATCGCCCGCAACCGCGCCGTCGAGGAAGCCGACATCGCCTCCCGCGAGGCGATCGAGGCGGCCCGCATCGCCCAGGAGAAGACGGTTGCAGCCGAGCGGATCCAGGCCGAGCGTGATACCCGATCGCTCGAAATCGAGCGCACCGGTGTGCTGGAGGCGGCCGAGCTGAAGCGGCGCGACGCCATCGAGCGCCAGCGCATCACGGTCGATCTGGCACTCGAGGCCGAGCGCATCAATTCTTCCAAGAAGCGCGAGGTGCTCAATATCGAGCAGAAGAAGGCGGTCGAGATCGCCGACGAGGACCGCGTCATCGCGCTGTCGACCAAGAAGTCCGAGCGGATCGACGCCGACCGCCAGGTCCGGCAGGCCGAGATCGTCGCGCGCAAGGAGGTCGAGACCACGGACGTCTCGCGCGAGCAGGCGCTGGAAGCCGCCCGCATCGAGCGCCGCCGCTCGATCGAGCAGCTCGAGGTCGCCCGCGTGCAATCCTTGCAGGAGGCCGAGATCGCCTCCCGCGAGGAGGTCGAGCGCGCGCGCATCGCATCCGACCGCGGCCTCGACGAGGCCCGCGTCGGCCGCGAGCGCGAATTGCGCAAGCTCGAAGTCAACCGCGAGAAGGAAGTCGAGACGGTCCTGATGGAGAAGGCAATTGCCATTCATTTGAAGTCTCTGGAAGAGTCCGCCGCCAAGGCGTCGGCCGAGGAAGCGCGGATGCGCGCGACCGAAGCGACCGAGCGTGTCATCACCGCGCGCGAGAGCGAGATCGCCAAGCGGCGCAAGACCGTCGAGGTGCTGCTCGCCGAGAAACAGGCCGAGGAGACCCGGATCGCCGCGGAAGCCGAGCGGGTGCGCGCGGCGGTCGAGGCCGAGGCGCAGCGGATGCTCAACGAGGCTGAGAACGTGCTGACCGATCAGGCGCGCTACTCGCTGTTCCGCCGCAAGCTGCTCGACCGGATCGAGGGCATCGTGCGCGAAAGCGTCAAGCCGATGGAGAAGATCGAGGGCATCCGCATCCTCCAGGTCGACGGCCTCAACGGCAACGGCCATGGCGGCAATGGCGGCCGCAGCACCACCGACGAGGTCATCGACTCCGCCCTGCGCTACCGCGTCCAGGCGCCGCTGATCGACTCCATCCTGGCGGATATCGGCGTCGAGGGCGGCAGTCTCGCCAAAATGCCGGGCCTGATCCGCGAGGCGCGCGACATGCAGGGCATCAAGGAGTCCGCGCGCAAGGGCGGCGGAGGCGGAGGTGGCGGCGACAAGCCAGCGGCCTCCCCGCCTGCGACTGAGGCCGGCGAGCCGCCGGCCGAGCGCGGGCCGAGGAAGAAGAGCTGAGGTCGCATTATGGCTCGCGTCTACGTCTCCACCGTCGTCAACGCCCGCAACGACCGCGTCTGGGCGCGGGTGCGCGATTTCAACGGCCTGCCGAACTGGCATCCGGCGATCGCCGAAAGCCGCATCGAGGGCGGCGAGCCCTCCGACAAGATCGGTTGTGTGCGAGATTTTCGCCTGCGCAACGGCGACCGCATCCGCGAAAAGCTGCTCGGCCTCTCCGACTACGATATGTTCTGCACTTATTCGATCCTGGAATCGCCGATGGGCGTCGAGAACTACGTCGCGACGCTGCGGCTAACCCCCGTCACCGACGGCGACCAGACCTTCATGGAATGGACCGCCGAATTCGACTGCGCGCCGGAGCGGGAGACCGAGCTCGTCAGCAATATCGGCGGCGGCGTGTTCCAGGGTGGGTTTGACGCGCTGAAACGCGTGTTCGGAGGCTAGCCGTGCCGCATATCGTCAAGAGCACGATCCTGGATGCACCGACCGACGCGGCGTGGAACGTGCTGCGCGATTTCAACGGGCATGATCGCTGGCATCCGGCGGTCGCGACCTCCTCGATCGAGCGCGCACAATCCGCCGACAAGATCGGCTGCATCAGGCGGTTCAAGCTCAACGACGGCTCCGAGCTGCGCGAGCAATTGCTGGCGCTGTCCGATCTCGAACAATCCTTCAGCTATTGCCTGCTCGATACGCCGGTGCCGATGTTCAACTACGTCGCCCATGTCCGGCTGCTGCCGGTGACCGATGGCGACCGCACCTTCTGGCACTGGGAGTCCCGTTTCACCACCAAGCCGGAGGATCGCGACCGCATTACTCATATGGTCGCGGAAGACATTTATCAGGCCGGATTCGAAGCGATCCGCCGGCATCTGAAGGAGGCCGCATAGTCATGGCCGTGACCGTGAAGACTTTTGTAAGCGCCAGCGAGGCGGCCGGCGCGTTGTCCTCGGACCGCACAGCGCGTTATCTCGGCGGCGGCACGCTGGTGATGCGGGCGCTGAACGAGGGAGATGTTTCGATCTCGATTGTCGTGCGCGCACAGGACCAGGCGCTGACCCGGATCGACGCCTCGGGACCGCGCATCACGCTCGGCGCCGGCGTCACCTTCGCGCGCGTCCTCGCCGAACGCGACCTCGCCTTCCTGCATGCGCCTGCCCGTTCGATCGGCGGTCCCGCCGTCCGCAACATGGGCACGGTCGGCGGCAATCTCTTCGCCCTGAGTCCCTATGGCGATTTTACCGTCGCGCTGCTGGCGCTCGATGCAACCGTCGCCGTCCAAGGCGGGTTCGGCGCGCGCGACATCCCGATCGAGGAGTTCTTGCAGGCACGCGAACGGCAGACCGGAACACTGGTGCTGTCGGTCTCCTGCACCCGGCCAGCGAACACCGAATCGTTCCGCTATCGCAAGATCGCCCGCATCAAGCCGAAGGGCGGCTCGGTCATCACGCTCGCGGCCCATCTGCCGCTCAGCGGCGGCCGGATCGCGGGCGCGCGGATCGCGCTGGGATCGATGGCGCCAACCCAGATCCGCGCGCGGGCCGCCGAGCGCGCGCTGGAGGGCCGCTCGCTGGACGCCGCAACCATCGCGGCGGCCGCATCTGCGGCGACCGAAGGAACATCGCCAAGCGACAACGCGCTCGGCAGCGCCTGGTATCGCCGCGAGATCGTCGGCGTGCATCTGCGGCGACTGCTGTCGGGACAGGAATAGAGCCTATGGCCAAGATACCCCTGCAATTTCGTCACAACGGCCGCGACGTCGCAATCTTCGTCGATGGCGGCACCAATCTCCTGGTGGCGCTGCGCGAGCTGATCGGCGACATGACGCCGAAGTTCGGCTGCGGCCAGGGCGGCTGCGGCACGTGCAGTGTGCTGATCGACGGCGAGCTCCACCTCTCCTGCCTGACGCTGGCGGAGACGGTCGCCGGCCGCTCGATCGAAACGCTCGACGGCATGAAGCAGGGCCCGAACCTGCACCCGCTGCAACGCGCCTTCGCCGACAATTTTGCCGCCCAGTGCGGCTACTGCACGCCGGGGATGCTGATGGCAGCAAAGGCGCTGCTCGACCGCAACCCCTCGCCCAGCCGCGACGAAGTCGTCGAGGCCATCTCCGGCAACATCTGCCGCTGCACCGGCTACGAGCCGATCATCAATGCCATCCTCGCCGCCGCCGGCGGCCGGGTCAGCGCCTGAGGTCAGACCATGCTGGAACTGCGCAAGGACATCTTCGCCGACGAGCGCGACGATAACCTCAAGGAGATCGGCAAGGGCACGCAACGCCAGGACATGCTCGGCCATGTCACGGGCACGTCGAGCTATTTCAATGATCATAAGCTGCAAGGCATGCTGCACCTGAAGGTCGTTCGCTCGACACAGGCCCATGCACGGATCCGTCGCATCGATACCACGGACGCAGAACGCTCGGCTGGCGTGCGCCGGATCATCCGTGGCACCGACGTGCCGGTCAATCTCAACACGCTGCTGAGCCTGATCAACTTCGGCAAGGATGACGAGCCCTCGCTCGCCGTGGACAAGGTCCGCTACAAGGGCGAGCCGATCCTCGCCATCGTCGCCGATAGCGAGCACGAGGCGTTCGAGGCCATCGCGAAGGTCAAGGTCGATTACGAGCCGCTCCCGGCTGTGTTCGATGTCGAGGACGCGCTGAAATCCGGCGCGCCCGTGGTCAACGAGACCTATCCGAAGAACACCTTCATCTATCACGACGTCTACGATCACCAGCGCCTGCGCTTTGGCGATGCCGATGCAGCGCTCGCGAGCGCAGACCACGTGCTCGAACAGCGCTACCAGATGTCGCCGATCGAGCACGCGCCGACCGAGACCAACGGCGCCATTGCCGCGCCCGACACCAACGGCCGCTACGTCGTCTACACCTCGACCCAGGCGCTGTTCTTCTCCGTCGACACCTGCGCCAAGATCCTGGACGTGCCCTCCAACACGTTCCACTTCATCGGGGGCACCGTCGGCGGCGGCTTCGGCGGCAAGGTGGACACATTGACCGAGCCGCTCGCCATCCTCGGCGCCATGCTGACCGGACGACCCGTCCGCTACGTGTTCGGGCGCGAGGAGGAAATGCAGTATGGGCCGCCGCGCGGCGCCGAGCGCATCTACATCAAGGACGGCGTAATGCGCGACGGCCGCGTCGTCGCGCGCAAGATCCGCGCCTATTTCGACAGCGGCGCCTATACGCGGCTGTCGAGCTACGCCGCGGTGAAGTGCGCCGCGCATCTGCCCGGGCCCTACACCATCCCGAACGTCTATGGCGACGTCTATTGCGTCTTCACCAATCGCACGCCCGCGACCGCCATGCGCGGTTTCGGCGTCACCGCGATGGACTTTGCGATCGAATGCCAGATGGACAAGCTCGCGAACCTCGTCGGCATGGACCCGATGGAGTTTCGCATTCTCAACGCCTATCGCGACGGCGACATGAAGGCGCATCGGCGCGAGGCCAAGAACACCGCGCTGATCGAATGCGTTCAGGTCGCGGCCGAAAAGGCCAAATGGCCGATCCGCGACGAGTTCAGGCGCGCGTCCTCGCGCAAGGACGGCGGCGGCAGCCGCGCCGCCATCCCGCCGACGCCGACGGATTCGCGCGCGCGCCCGGCCGCCCCTGCGCAGCAGCGCACGAGCTATGACCGCGCGCCGGTGACCGCGACACGGGAGCCGCCGCGCGATCCGCCTCCGCCGGCACCGCCGCCTCCCCCGCCCCGCCCGGCCGCGCCATCGCACGGCGCGACGCGGTTCTCATCCGTGTTCGGCACCAGGAGACGCTGACATGACCAGGCATCGCGGACGCGGCATGGCGTCGATCAACTATCCGATCGGCATGAACCTCGGTGGCGATCCAAGCCAGGCACTGGTTCATTCCAATCCCAGCGGCAAGTTCACGGTGGCGCTGTCGTCGATCGACTTGGGACAGGGCATGAAGTCGGTGACGCGGCAGATCTGCGCCGAGACGCTGGGCGTGCCGGTCGAGGACGTCTATGTCGACACGGCGGACTCCGACACCGGCCCGCACTGCATGGGCTCGTTCGCCTCACGCGGCACCCACCGCGTCGGCAATGCCGTGATGGCTGCCGCCCGCGAAGCGCGCGGCGTGATGATGGAGGCCGCGGCCGAGGAGCTCGAGGTCAACGCGGCCGATCTCGAAACCGACGGCCGCGGCAATATCCACGTCAAGGGCGCGCCGCATCGCTCGATCTCGACCAAGGATGTCGCGATTGCCGCGCAGTTCAAGCAGGGCAAGACCATCTCGGGTCGCGGCATCTTTCTCGTCCCGCTCTCCAACGTCGATCCGGAGACCGGCGAGATGTCGCCGGCAACCTGTTACGCCCATGCCTGCCTCGTCGCGGAGGTCGAGGTCGACGACGAGACCGGCGAAGTCGCGATGGTGCGGATGGACTCCGCCTATGAGCTCGGCCGCGCGCTCAACCCGCGTCTGGTCGAGCAACAGCTGGTCGGCGGCGCCTGGATGGGCGTCAGCCACGCGCTCTACGAAACGCCGGAGCCCTATTATCCCGATCCCGTTCACGGCCCCCGCGACTTCGTTGAATATCTGATGCCCGGCCCCGGTGACATCTGGCCGCACGATATTGCGGTGCTGGAGCGTCCCGCCCCTGATGGTCCCTTCGGGGCCAAAGGCCCCGGCGAGATGTGCGCCAACCCGGTGCTGCCGGCCGTTGCGAATGCGATCTTCAACGCCGTCGGCGTGCGCATCGACGACCTGCCGATCACGCCCGAAAAGGTGCTGCGCGCGATCAAGAGCCAAGGCGGCGCACGACCGCAGGCACGGCGCTAGAGGAACGGCTGTGGCGGTTCGCAGCAACATCGTCGGCATCGACAGCCCCGAGGCGCTCGAGAAGGCGCTTCGGGCGGCCTATTACCTCGCCGACGAGGGCCTTGCGACATCAGCCTATCTCGGCCTCGCGCTCGGCAAGCCCCTGCTGCTGGAAGGCGCGCCGGGCGTCGGCAAGACCGAGGCCGCAAAAGCGATCGCCGCCGTGCTCGGCCGGCGCCTGATCCGCCTGCAATGCTACGAGGGCATCGATGCCTCCGCTGCGCTCTATGAGTGGAACTACCCGCGCCAGATGCTGGCGATCCGCCAGGCCGGCGACGAGAGCATCGACATCTATGGCGAGACCTTCCTGATCGAACGTCCGATGCTGGCCGCGCTCCGCGCGCCCGATTCCACCGTGCTGCTGATCGACGAGATCGATCGTGCCGATCAGGAGTTCGAGGCCTTCCTGCTCGAATTCCTCTCCGACTTCCAGATCTCGATTCCCGAGCGCGGCACGGTTCGCGCGGCCGAACGCCCCGTGGTGGTGCTGACGTCGAACCGGACGCGCGATCTGCACGAGGCCCTGCGCCGCCGCTGCGTCTATCATTGGATCGACTATCCGACTGCCGAGCGCGAGGCGCGGATCATCATGATGCGCGCCTCCAGCGTTGCCGAAGCCACGGCCCGCGCCGTCGTCGCAGCTGTGGAGAAGCTGCGGCGCGAACCCCTCAGCAAGGCGCCGGGCATTGCCGAGGCCGTCGACTGGGCCGAGGCCGCGACGCTGCTGCACAACGGCGGCGCGCGCTGGCCGGACGCGTTCAAGCGCTCGATCGGCGTGGCCCTCAAGGACGAAGAGGATCTGCATTTCATCTCGCCGCGGCTCGATGCCATGCTCGCGGAGGCGACGGCATGACCATCGAGACGCAGCTGCCGCGCGCCGCGCGGATCTTTGTTTCCTTCGTTTCGCTGCTGCGCGCGAACGGCTTTGCCGTGGCACCGGAGCAAACCACGACGTTCCTCGCCGCGATCGGGCTGCTCGGCCCTGATAGCATCGAGCACATCAAGCAAGCCGCCCTGGCAACGCTGGCTCCGCCGCCCGAACGCCGCGCGACCTTCGACCGGCTGTTCGATCTGCATTTCCGCGGCAACGAGGCCATCGAGCGCCCCGAGGACGGCGAGGACGACGAGACCGTCCGGCTTCAGGAGGAAGGCCGCGGTGATGAGGCCCCCCTGCTCTCCGACGAGGCCAATGAGTCCGGCCTCACTGCGACCCGAAGCGAGGCGCTGGTCGAGCGCCGCTTTGCGTCGACCGCGAGCACAGACGCATTGCGCCGTCTGGCGAGGGAGGCACCACGACGCCTGCCGCGGCGGCGCGGCCATCGCCGCATGCGCGCTCGCCGCGGACCGTTTTCCGATCTCCGCCGCACCTTGCGCGACAGCGTCCGCAGCGACGGCGAGATCCTGCGGCTCGGTCACATGAAGCGGCGCCAACGTCCGCGCAAGATGCTGCTGCTGATCGACGTCTCCGGCTCGATGAAGATCCGCACGGAGGAAAACATGAAGCTCGCGCATGCGCTGGTGCAAGCCGCGCCCGGCGTCGAGGTCTTCACCTTCGGCACGCGGCTGACCCGCGTCACCCGTCCGTTGCGGATGAAGCGTCGCGAGCAGGCGATGAACGCAGCCGCTCATCTGGTCAGTGACTGGGACGGCGGCACCCGTATCGGCGACGCGCTGCAAGCGTTCCTGGCGGTCCCGCGGTTCGGTGGCTACGCCCGCGGCGCCGCCGTGGTCATCGTGTCCGATGGACTGGAGCGCGGCGAGACCGACGCACTTGCCGACGCCGTCGCGAAGCTGTCGCGCCGTGCCTGGCGCTTGAGCTGGCTGACGCCGCTGGCGACAAGCCCCGGCTTCCGCCCGCAGACCGAGGCGCTGATCGCCATCGAGCGCTTCGTCGACGACCTCGTGGATGGCGGTTCGAGCGCGTCAATCGTCGCGCATATTCTGGCGTTGGGACGAAGGAGAGCGGCGTGACCGACATTGTCGACGGCCATCATCACATCTGGCGGCAGGCCGACCTGCCCTGGCTGATCGGCCCCATGCAGCCGCGCATCTTCGGCCCGTATGAACCGATCCGGCGCGACTATCTGCTTCCCGAATATCTCGACGACCTCAAAGGCACCGGCGTCACACGCTCCGTCTATGTGCAGACCAACTGGGCCAACGAGCGTTTCGAGGACGAGGCCGCGTGGGTGCAGCAGACAGCCGACGCGCACGGCTGGCCGCACGCGATGGTGGCCTATGCCAATTTTGCCGTGGACGACGTTCGCCCGCAGCTCGATCGCCTGAAGCGCTATCCGCTGGTGCGCGGCGTGCGCATGCAGTTGCACTGGCACGAGAACCCGCTCTACCGCTTTGCGGCCCGCCCGGATCTCTGCGCCGATCCGATGATCCGCCGCAACGTCGCGCGTCTAGCCGACTATGGCTGGAGTTTCGATTTGCAGGTGTTCACGCCGCAAATGCCGCAGGCCGCAGTGCTCGCCGAGGCGTGCCCCGCGGTGACCTTCATCCTCCAGCATGCCGGCATGCTGGAGGATCTTTCGCCTGGCGGCCGCGCCGCCTGGCGCGGCGGGATGGCCCGGCTCGCGGCCTGCCCCAACGTGGTCTCAAAACTTTCCGGACTCGGCACCTTTATTCATCGCAACGATCCCTTGCACATCGCCGCCGTGCTCACTGACACCGTCGCGATCTTCGGTGCGGAGCGTTGCCTGTTCGGCTCCAACTTCCCGATCGAAAAATTGTGGACCAGCTATCGCGACCTCGTGGGCGCTTCTCGCAGCGCCGCCGCGCCGTTCAGTGCAGAACAGCAGGACGCGATCTTCAGCGCTACCGCAGCGCGCGTGTATCGACTTTGACAGACAAGAAACAAGGCAGGGAGGGCAACGAATGGCGCTGGAGATCAAGATCCTGGACTATGGCGATATCGAACTGGAATCGAGCTTTCTGGTTCTCGGCCGCGACTGCGGCCGCACCCGCCGCGTCCTCACCCTCGGCTTCCTGATCCTCGGGGGGAAATATCCAATCGTGGTCGACACCGGCTACCGCTCCAACCAGATCATGGAGACGCTGGGCATGCGCGGGCTGCAGTACCACGAGAACATGATCGAGAACCAGCTCGCGCGCCACGGCGTGCGCATGGGCGACGTCCGCTTCGTCTGCCACACCCATCTGCACATCGACCATGCCGGCAAGGACGATCTGTTTTCGATGAACACGACCGTCGTGCTCAATCGCAAGGAGCTCGAATATTCCGTCTCCGGCCTGATGCATCCGCAATATCCGGCACCCGACATCAAGCACCTGATCGACCGGCTGCACACCAAGAGCGCGCTGCGCTTCCTTGACCTGGAGATCACCGGTCCGATCGAGCTGATGCCCGGCGTCTATTGCGACGCCGCCAATGCGCATACGGAGGGCTCGATGAACATCATCGTCGAGACGGCCGATGGGATTGCAACCATTTGCGGCGACGTGATCTACGATTTCAACGACCAGATCGTGACGCCCTTCAACGAGATCCACGACTGGGAGCCGCGCACGACGGGCAATCACGGCACCAGCAAGCGGGCGGAGAAGGCCTCGATCAAGAAGCTGCTCAGCAATTCGCGCTATTTGCTGCCGGTGCACGACCGTCCCGCCAAGATCGAAGGCGGCAACGTCGTCGGGCGCCTGCACGATCAGGTCCCCGGCCCGATCGTGCAATCGTTGCCCGCACGTAACTGGTTCCCGGCGTAACGTGCCTTGAGGATCGATCGATGACCCACGTCACCTTGCGAAGCGAGTTCGAGACCCTGATCGACCCCTATGCGCCGGTCGCGCAGATCGGCACCGGCTTCGACTTCACGGAGGGGCCGATCTGGCATCCGGTCGATCATTATTTGCTGTTCTCCGACATGCCCGGCGACGTGCGCCGGCGCTGGGATGCGCGGCGCGGCGTCGTGGAGGTCAAGCGCCCCTCCAACAAGTGCAACGGCATGACCTATGATGCCGAGCTCAATCTCATCGTCTGCGAGCACGCGACATCGTCGCTGATCCGCGAGCGGCCGGACGGGCGACGCGAGGTGCTGGCGTCGCATTTTGGGGGACAGGAGCTGAACAGCCCGAACGACGTCTGCGTGCACTCCTCCGGCGCGATCTATTTCTCGGACCCCTGGTACGGCCGCATGCCGGTCTATGGCGTCGAGCGGCCGCGCCAGCTCGGCTTCCAGGGCGTCTATCGCGTCGTGCCCGGCGGCGAGCCGCGACTCGTGGTCGAGCGCAATCTGTTCGACCAGCCCAACGGCCTATGCTTCTCGCCGGACGAGACGCTGCTCTATGTCAACGACACCGTGCAAGCGCTGATCCGCGTCTTCGACGTCAATGCCGACGGTTCGCTGTCGAATGCGCGGGTGTTCGCAAGCGGCATTCGCTCCGAGCTGGAGCCCGGCTTGCCCGACGGCATGAAGTGTGATCAGCACGGCAATATCTGGGTCACCGCGCCCGGCGGCGTCTGGGTCTATTCGCCGCGCGGCGAGCTGCTCGGCAAAGTCCGCGTCCCCGAGATGGTCGCCAACCTCGCCTGGGGCGGGCCGGATTTCCGCACGCTTTACCTGACCTCGACCCATTCGGTGTACGCGATCCCGACCAAGGTCGGCCCGCGGCACGAGCCCTATATGAGCGGCCGGCGAAGCGGCGGCGGCGCGACCGCAAGCGCCGCGCCGGCGGCGCCCATCCTCGCCGATGGCGAGATGCGGCTCGATCCGCAGCGCTGCGCCATGATCATCCAGGACCTGCAGAACGACGTCATCATGGACGGTGGCGCCTTCGCCGATTCCGGCGCGCCCGGCCACGCGAAGCAACAGCATGTCGTCGAGAATGTCCGGCGCCTGGCGGAGACCGCGCGCGCCCGCGGCGTCGCCGTCATCCATGTCTGGTTCGTGGTCGAGCCCGGCGCGCCCGGCGTCACGCTGAATGCGCCGCTGTTCGAGGGCCTGGTCGACAGCAAGGCGATGGTGCGCGGAAGCTGGGGCGCGGCGCCCGTGTCCGGGCTCGAGCCGCGGCCCGGCGATTTCGTCGTCGAGAAGATGCGTATGAGCGCCTGGGAAGGCACGCGGCTGGAGACGATCCTGAAAGCGACCGGGCGCGACATGATCATCAACACCGGTGCGTGGACCAACATGTCGGTCGAGCACACCGCCCGCACCGGCGCGGACAAGGGCTATTTCATGATCGTGCCCGAGGATTGCTGCTCGACCATGAACGCCGACTGGCACAACGCCTCGATCAATTTCGCCATGCAAAACGTCGCGATTGTCACCCGGGCGGATGCCGTGATCCGGGCGTTGGGATGAACGCTGGTGAAGCTCCTGCACCTGTGCTGCTCGCCCCGCGCCGACTCCTTCTCGAGTGCCGGCGCGCGCGTCTTTCTTGACAGCTTTGGCCGGGCCCGGCCGGACTGGGATCTCGACGTCATGGACATCTGGCGCGAGCGGATGCCTGAATTCTCGGGTCCCATCGTCGAGGCCAAATATGCGCGGATGAAGGGGCAAGCCTTCAACGATGCGCAACGCGACGGCTTTGCCGAGGCCGAGCGAATGGCGCTGCGCTTGTCCTTGGCCGATCGCGTGCTGATCTCCACGCCGATGTGGAACTTCAGCATTCCCTACAAGCTCAAGCAATGGTTCGACATCATCGTCCAGCCGGGGCTGACCTTTCGGTTCGACCCGTCACAGGGCTATCTCCCGCTGCTCAAGGACCGACCGACGCTGGTGATTCTCGCCAGCGGCAGCGACTTTGCCACCGGCATGAACCGTGGCCGCATCGACATGGCAACGCCCTACCTGCGGGACATCCTGCGCTTCATCGGTATCGATGACGTCCGTTTCGTGCCGATCGGGCCAACCACCGGACCGCAGCAGCCGATCGAGGCTGCGCGGGAAAGGGCCCATCGACGTCTGGCTGCAATGGCCAGAAATTTCTAAGCTCCCGCAACGCGAGCCCGGTTAGAGAGACCCGGTTTGCGCCGCCGAGCCTTGGGCCTCCCCTGATCGGGCCTGACGATAGACGTGCCCTGGCTCTGCCCACAGGAAGCCATTCGCGAAGGGAACACTGGGATAGGCCGCAGCAAGTCGGCGGCTGCCGCCGTCCGCGTCCTCACGACCGTCCAACACGTCACGAAAGGTCCTGGCGACGACGACCATGTCGCAATCCTGCGGCGACAGGCGCAGCGAGCCAACGCTGCTCTCGTGCAATAGGCCGGCCTCGCCGAGCAAATTGGCGCAGGTGTGAGACAGGGTTTGCACCCCGTTGATGGTCAGGAAATCCTGCTGCTCCAGCGTCTTCAGGAGAAGACCGTCCGGATCCTTCTCGCAGACGAAGCGGCAATTGTCCTTGGCGAGCTTGTGAAGGCGGGCATGATAGCAGCGGGCAGAGATCGCCAGCGGCACCCTGCCGAACGCGAACACCTCGGTCGTGACGTCCGGGATCGCCTTCGCGATCGCCGCCACCGAGGTCAGCGGCAATTCCGGCGGCAGGCAGATGCGCCTCGCCCCGCGCGCGGCGTGAAAGGCCGCGCTCGCCTCGTTGTAGATGTTGACGAAGGGCCCGATGGCGTGCGGCCGACCTGCAAGCGCCCTGAGACAGGTCAGATCATTCACCTCGACCAGCACGCCCTCAGCCGCCGCGAGCTCTTCGGTCTGGCGACGCTCGCGCCGCAGCGAGACCAGGATCAGCGAGCCCAGCAGCACCTGCTTGCCTGCGCTTTGCAGCCGCTCGACCACGGCCGGGATGTGATCTGCGAAGAACGGCGAGCGTTTCGAGCAGACGATCTCGCCGACGGACACGACGTCTACGGGCGCTTCGTCGGCGATACGGAAATAGAAGTCGCGCCAGCGTTCCGGCGCCCAATTGTACAGAACTGGACCGAGGCTGAGTTGCATCGCTGGACCTCACATATTCGAAAAGACTAACGCCAGGCCTTCCGATAGGCGCCGAGCGTGGAGGCCTGCCCTTCGGTGAACGGCTTCAAGCTCGCAATGTCGGTCTCACTCCCGCTCTCGAGCGCCGCGAGCGCATGACGGAAATGGCGCACCACGCTTTCGACATAGGCGCGGCCGCGCTGGCGGCCCTCGATCTTGAGCGCGGTCACCCCGGCATCGCGCAAGCCCCTGAGCAGGGTCGTCGCATCCAGGCTGACGGGATCCTCGAAAATGTAGCCGGCGCCCTGCGCGGTCGAGAAGCGGCCCTTGCACAGCGTCGGATAGCCCGCAGGCTCGCTTGCCGCGAACCGGTTGATGGTGAAGCCGCCGAGGCTGGACTTGGTCCCCTCCGCGGTCTGCTCATAGACTACATGGCTCGGGGGCGAGCAGACGCCCTGCATGTTCGGTGACTTGCCGGTGGCATAGGACGACAGCGAACAGCGCCCTTCGGCCATCACGCAGAGGCCGCCGAACACGAAGACCTCGGTTTCGCAGGCCGACTCCCGGGTGATCTCGGCAATCTCCGGCACGCTCAGGACGCGCGGCAGCACGACGCGCCGCGCTCCGAAATTCTCGGCATAGAAGGCGATGGCATCCGGATTCGCGGCCGCGGCCTGAACCGAGACGTGCAAGCGCTGGTTCGGATGGCGCCTCGCCGCGTAGTCCATCACTCCGATATCGGCGAGGATCAGCGCGTCGGCTCCGGCGTTCACCGCATCGTCCACTGCGCGATGCCAGATATCGACGGCGGAGGCGCGCGGGAAAGTATTGATGGCGACCAGGACTCTGGCGCCGCGGCCATGCGCCAGCGCGATCCCCTTACGCAGCTCGTCGCGGCTGAAATTCAGCCCCGGAAAATTGCGCGCATTGGTCTCATCGTTGAAGCCGCAATAGATCGCGTCGGCGCCGGCATCAATGGCGCTCTTCAGCGCCGCCGGCGTCCCGGCAGGACAGATCAATTCCATCATCTCGATTGCTCGCCTTGGCCTGATGAACCGATCACGCGGCCACGGGCGGCCTCGAAGGCGCGCCTTGCCGGCGCCCCCAACGGGCCAAACAGCGAGGACAGCTCAGTGGCGAGATCGAGCTGGGCGTCGTCGATCGCATTGCGCAGCGCCAGCACCGCTTCGACGTCGCCCTCGACGACGAGCTCGCGCGAGAACATCAAGGCATCGCCATCGAGCCTGCCTTCGAGCAGCGCCAACAGATTGGCGAGCGAGGCCGAGATCCGCGCATCCAGACCGTGCGGCAAACTGCGCACGACGGAAAGGCGCGGCGGCCTGGCCTCGACCACGAAGGCAAACGGCAGATCGATTGGCTTGATACCGAACCGCGCGCGCGCGTGATCGCCAAGCCGGTCGAATATCGCAGGGTTGCGCCGATGGATCCGCTGCAGGACGCCGGCGAGGACGAGCTGCAACGGCGACAGCGGCAGGGGACGCATGGCAAGTGCGACAAGTGGCGGAATCGTCGGCAACGGGCCGGGCGATGCGGCGGACGGATCATTCATGACCACACATCTGAACGGATTGCACGCCGCTGTATTTGAGCCGGAACAATGAAGACCGAAATCAACCCGGCTAGCTGTAATTTTTTGGGAGCTGTTCAGTTGCAACGTGATGTGCCGCGCTTTCGCGACTTGTCCGACTTCCTGCGGTTCATCGAAAGCCGGGGGCAGTTGCGACGCATTCGCGAGAAGATCTCCGTCGTCCACGAGATCACGGAGATCCACCGGCGTGTGCTCGGCACACACGGACCGGCACTATTGTTCGAGCAGCCCGTCAAGGCCGACGGCAGCCCGTCGGAGATGCCGCTCCTCACCAACCTGTTTGGAACGGTCGAGCGGATCGCATGGGGAATGGGCATCACGCCCGACCGTCTCGAAGAGCTCGGCGCGCTGATGACCGAACTGCGCGCGCCACGCCCACCGAACAGCATCAGGGATGCCTTCGGCAAGCTTCCGCTCGCGCGCGCCGCGCTGGCGACGCGCCCGCGCACACGCGCGGCGGCGCCGGTCCAGGACTGCGTCACGATGGGGCCCGACATCGATCTTGCAAGATTGCCGGTCCAGATCTGCTGGCCCGGCGAGCCGGCGCCGCTTATCACCTGGCCACTCGTGATCACCGTGCCGCCGGAATCCGCGACGGCCGACCAGGAGGAAAATGTCGGCGTCTACCGCATGCAGGTGCTCGGTCGCGACCGCGCCATCATCCGCTGGCTCGCGCATCGCGGTGGCGCCCGCCACCACCAGCAATGGAAGGCGATCGGGCGCGATATGCCGGTCGCGATCGTCATCGGAGCCGATCCCGCGACGATCCTTGCCGCGGTGCTGCCGCTGCCGGAGACGCTGTCGGAGCTGCGCTTCGCCGGGATCCTGCGCGGCGAACGGCCCGACCTCGCGCCATGCCTCACCGTCCCGCTCGCGATACCGGCCGAGGCCGAAATCGTCATCGAGGGCTTCGTCTCCGCGACCGAGACCGCGCCCGAGGGGCCGTATGGCGATCACACCGGGTACTATAATTCCGTCGAGGAATTCCCCGTGATGCGCGTGACGGCGATCACCAGCCGGCGTCAGCCCGTCTACCTCTCGACCTTCACGGGCCGGCCGCCGGACGAGCCGTCGCGGATCGGCGAGGCGCTCAATCGCCTGTTCGTGCCGCTCATCCGTCAGCAATTCCCCGAGGTGACGGACTGCTGGCTGCCGCCGGAGGCTTGCTCCTACCGCATCGCGGTCGCTGCGATCAGGAAGCGTTATCCCGGCCAGGCGCGGCGCCTGATGCTGGGCCTGTGGTCGATGCTGCCGCAGTTCAGCTACACGAAACTCCTGATCGTGGTCGACGACGACATCGACATCCGCGACTGGCGCGCCGTGATGTGGGCCGTCTCCACCCGCAGCGACCCCTCGCGCGATCTCGTGACGCTCACCGACACGCCGATCGACTATCTCGACTTCGCCTCGCCGAAATCGGGGCTCGGCGGCAAGCTCGGCATCGACGCCACCGCGAAGATTCCGCCGGAGACGGATCGGGAATGGGGCGTTCCGCTGGCCATGGATCCCGCCGTGGTCGCGCGTGTCGATGCGATGTGGTCGAACTTCGGCCTGCACCAGTCCTGACATGAGCGGGCGCCAAGGCATCATCGTCGGCATCAGCGGTGCCTCGGGCGCCGCGATCGGCATGCGCATCGTCGAGCTGCTGGCCGACAATCCGCACTACGCGGTGCACCTCGTGGTTTCGCCCGCGGCAGAACGTACGCTGAGCGAGGAAGTGGGGAGCGATGCGCTCGCGCGGCTGCGCGCGCTCGCCTTCCGCCACCATCTTCATTCGGACATTGGCGCCGCGATCGCCAGCGGCTCGTATCCGGTCGCGGGCATGATCGTCGCGCCGTGCTCGATCCGTACGCTCTCGGCCATCGCCTGGGGGCAGCTCGACAACCTTCTGACGCGCGCGGCCGACGTGCAGCTCAAGGAACGGCGCCGGCTGGTGTTGCTGGTCCGCGAGAGCCCGCTGCATCTCGGCCATTTGCGAGCAATGCTGCAGGCGAC
Organism: Bradyrhizobium sp. 141; assembly: GCF_023074055.1. Lineage (GTDB taxonomy): Bacteria > Pseudomonadota > Alphaproteobacteria > Rhizobiales > Xanthobacteraceae > Bradyrhizobium. The sequence continues at coordinate 223,894 of NZ_JADPKR010000082.1, read as the reverse complement.
CGAGATCGGCGCGATCATCGCCCCCCCGATGCCGGCCTTCTATCTCAAGCCCCAGTCGTTGGATGAGGTAGTCGACCAGATCGCCGCCCGTGCGATCAACCTGCTCGACCTGACGAAGCTTCGCGCACCCGCAAAGGTCTGGTCCGGCCCAGGCTCCGAAGGCGTCTAGCCGGCGGAGCGGCTTCGGTCACGGCAGCTTCACCGGATCAATTCACCTCGGCAAATCCGAGCGACGACCTGACACCCGGCGAGATCATTGAGGGTTGCCAGGGCGGCTCGAACGTCATGGTGACGTCGACCGATTCCACGCCCGGAACGAGACACGCGCTGCTCGCGACACCCTCCTTGAGAAAGAACGCGGCGGGACAGCCTAGTGTCGTTGCGGTCATGATGATGTGCACGACGCCGTCGTCGACCGACACGTCATAGATAAAGCCGAGGTCGACGATGTTATGCCCGAGCTCCGGGTCGATCACGACCTTCAGCGCCTGCCTTATCCGGGCCACGAGATCATCATCGTCGATCGTCATGCGGGCACCCTCACCGTCAGTTGATAGGCATCCTTCTGCGGCGTGAAGTCGCCACGCCACTGGTGGCCACGCTTGGTCAGCTCCCGAAACAGGAAGACCGGTTCACGGCTGAGCAAGGCGAAGAGGGTTTGGCCCGGTGCGAGCCGCTCCAGGGCTGTCAGAATCCGAACCATCGGCTCCGGCGGATCGAGGTCGCGGTTGTCGAGATGAACCATTGGCTCCGGCCAATCGCCATCGCTCGACGCAGCGGAGGCCGGTTCAGCGGCTTCGACCGCGCCGTCGTTCGGCAAGAACCGGATCTCCCATTCGCCGCCTTCGAGCTCGGCTTCCCGATGCGCAAAGCCCCTGCTCGCCATGACGTCGAACAGAGGAACCGGCTTGAAGGGAGCATAGAGCCGCAGCCCCTCCCCGGGCTCGAGCCGCTCGAGCGCGGCCATGATGATCGAGAACGGCTCGCCGCCTGCACGCAGGATCGGCCGGACATCGACGTCGATAAATTCGGTCATTGCAGTCTCCTTTCAGTTTCGTGAGACCAGGAGATGGGGCATGGCCGCTCCGGTCGGCAGGCGCAGCGGCTCCGCCACATCCGCAAGCCGCCGGGCCCTGATGAACTCCTCGCTCAGGCCGAGCGTCGCAAGCATCACGGCCGCGACAGCGACGCGGAAGCCGAGTGCCGCATCCAACAGGAGCATCAACGTTGCCGCCCAACTTCCGGCAAAGAACACGACGAACCACTTCAACGCGCGGCGCTCGGCAACGAGATCTTGCACGCGAGGCGTCGGCATTCTGCCCATCACCGGACCATAGGTTTCAAGCCAGGTCAGGAACGGGACGATCTTGTAGAGATTCGCGAGCACGAGGCCAGTGAGCCAGCCGAACGCGACGAGAAAGGCGAGCGCGCCGACATGCGATTGGAAAAAGCCGATCGCCAGAAGCGCGGCGCCAAGGATTGCGGCTGCGGCAAGGCTCACCAGCGCAGCAAGGCTCATGCGCGTGTTGAGCTCGAGCGCGCGACGTTTGCGGGTTCTGTACAGGCCGAGCACGTCGCGGCCGTAGGCGGCCAACGATAGCAACGCCGCCGGTCCTGCAAGCAGAAGCGCCAAATTCAACCCGGTCATGCGCCAGAATGTAAGCACGCCGCCGACAAGTCCGACGGCCAGCGCGGTGATACCGGCAAGCCAGGCAAGCCGGCCGAGCCTCACATCGCCGTCGGGCGCGAGCATGAACATCGCAAGCAAGCGATAGCTGACGCCCATGGCAGTGAACGTCAGCCATCCGCCAAGCCCCGCAATCGCGTGGATCGGAACGCCCGAGATCAACAGGTCCGGCCATTGCGCACCGGCGGCGGTTCCGGACAGCACCAGCGAGAACATGCCGCCGAAGGCCGTCGTGACACAGATGCAGGCAAGCCCGCCTGCGACGAACCGCGCCGGCCCCGGCAGCGGACGGGCCGACCAGAGCGTCATGCTGAGATTGACAACGACCAACGCGAAACCGGCAATCAGCAGGACAGCTCCAACGGGAAGCAGCCAGGCCGGTCCGTTGAAGTGCCCGCCCAGAGCCAGAAAGCCTGCGAGCAGGACAGTCAGCCCAAGCGTCAGCAGCGCCAGAGCCGGCAGCGTCCAGCGCTCCGCGTAGAGCGGCCTTGCGACCAGCACCGGCACGAACTGGAACAGCGCGCCACACAGGGCCATGCTCAACCAGCCGACGCAAACCATATGGACGATGACGAGCGTATCCGGGCCGCCGATGTCGTGGTTTGGAAAACCGAACCCGGCGACCATCAGTCCTTCCGCGAGCAGCAACCATGCGATCGCGACCGCGCAGTAGCTGATGGCCCATCTACAGAGGCTGGTTCCGATCACGGCGTACTTCCCATCGCCTGCACACGAAATTTCGTGTCAGCGCTGGAAAACGGTAAGGGGTTGCAGTCACGACCACTTTGTCGAGGCGCAAACTCCGACGCCATTCGCGACAAGGGACAGGATCGCTGCAATGGGCGGCCACCCCTTACCTTTGCCCGGCTGCCCGTGCCGCAATCAGGCGGCGACCGGCTCGTTCTCAGGGACGGCGAGATCGCTTCTCACGCCACGCGGGTCTCACGAATATTTGGCGCTGACGCTGCCGAACGGTCCGAAATCGCCAATGAAGGTCTCACCTGCCTTCGGCCGCAACATGCCCGTCAGCGTGCCCGTGCTGACCATCTGTCCTGCCTTCATGCCGATACCCGTGCGCGAAAGTTCATTGGCAAGCCAAGTCAGCGGCATGACCGGATGATCCAGCAAATCGGCAGCCCTGCCTTTGCGACGCAGAGTGCCGTTGCAAATGAGGCTGACCTCCTGCCCGGCAATGTCGCGCTTTTGCCAGTCCGCAATGGCAGGGCCATAGACGATCGTCCCGGAGCCGGCACCGTCGGCGAGAATCGCCGGCAATGGCGGGAATGCCGCATCATGAACAAAGCGGCACTCTGCCAGTTCGATTCCAGGATGCAGCGACGCGACAGCCGCGGTCACTTCCTGCACCGTATAGGGCTCGGCGCGCGGCGGCAGATCGATGCCGAGGACCGCTTGATACTCCACTTCCGGAATCGGACTACATTGTCTGGCGTGCTCGACGCGCCCGGGCGACTCCATGATGGACGGTGCGAAGACGCGACCATAGATCGGCGAGTCGGTACGGAGCTCCCGTTGCAGCCCTTCCTTCATCGCGGCGATTTTCCACCCCGCGACGGTCCAGCCGAGCTCCTCCTCCACCATGCGCGCGATGCGGTAGGCTGTCGCCTTATCGGGCGGCACGAGACGCTGGTCGAGACCGCTCTGCTGGCGTCCTTCACGGCGCAGGCCAGCGAGCAGACGGGCGAGTTCACGTTGGGTCGACGGATCCATCCAGATTACTCCACCAGCAACGCGGCCGCGCGGGACAATGGCACGGGCGCTTCGCCCAGCAGCAAGTCGATTGCCTCGTCCTCCCAGCGCTGGCTCTCCAGGTTCAGCGCGTTCGGCTCCTGCAAACGGTGCTCGAGCACGAAGCGGGCGAGCAGCAGGCGGCGGGCATCGCCGCCGGATGCCCCCAGGCGAAAACCCTCCTGGATCAGCAGCGCCGCAGTGACGGCATGATAGAGCTTGCCGGCTGCGGCACGGCAGAAGCGCTCGTTCTCCTTGCGTGCGGCGACCTTTTCCGCAAAGCGCAGTGCGCCATTGATCGCATTGTCAAGCCGCGTGCGAAATTGGCCGGGAACACCCTGCGTGTCACCGAGCCGGGTCGCGAGATCGTCGCGCAGGGCAGCATGCGCGCCGACCTTTCCGACGGCGCGCTGCACGGCATCGAGCGCGTTGATGTTGCTGGTGCCCTCCCAGATCAGGCCAAGATGGGCGTCGCGCACCAGCCGCGCGTTCGGCCAGTCCTCGATATAGCCATTGCCGCCGCGCGCCTCCATCGCGCCGGTCGCCACCGTGACGTTGTCGCGGCAAGCGCGGTATTTGACGATCGGCGTCAGCAGCCGCAGCACCTTCTCCGGCGCGGTCGCCGAATAGAGCAGCGCGGACAGCGCCTGCTCGGTCGGCACCATCAGCTTGACGAGCTGCCGGCGCATCAGCGGATGATCGATCACCGCGCAGCCGAAGGCGCTGCGGTGACGCGAGGCCTGGAGTGCCTCGTTCAGGCAGCGGCGCATCATGCCGGCAGCGCGCGCCAAGTGCGAGACGCGGCTCGAATTCACCATCACCAGCATCTGCTTCAGGCCCTGATCGAGCGCGCCGAGCTGGTAGGCCACGGCGCCCTCGAACACGATCTCCCCGCTCGCCATGGTGCGGCTGCCGAGCTTGTCCTTCAGACGTACGATGCGATATGCGTTGCGACTGCCGTCCGGCAGCGTTTTCGGCATCAGGAACAGGCCGAGGCCACGCCCGCCTTCCGGCGCGCCTTCGGGCCGCGCAAGCAATACAGCCAGCTCCGCATCCGCGTTGGAGCAGAACCACTTCTCGCCGTAGAGCCTCCAATGCTCGCCGTCGCGCGCCGCGGTCAGTTCGGCCGCCCCGACATCGGAGCCGCCGGTCTTCTCGGTCATAAACTGCGCGCATTTGAACAGCGTGGCCGGATCCTGGCTCCACATCCGCGACAGATAGCGCTCCCGCAACTCATCAGAGCCGAACCGGCGCACCAGCTCCGAGGAACTGTCGGTGAGGTTCACTGGGCACAGCAGCCCGAACTCGGCCTGCGAGAACAGGTAATGAAACACGTATTTCGCGATCGGCGGCATGGCCGAGGGCCAGCCCAGCACGCCGCTGCGGTTGCACATCGCGTGCATACCGAATTGTCCGAACGCGATCCGCTCCATCTCCCGGTAGGCGGGATGGTACTCGACCCACTCCTCGTCGCGGCCATAGCCATCGCGGAGATGCAACACCGGCTGATGGCGCTCGGCCTGATCGGACAGATCATAAAGCTTGCTTCCAGCGAGCGCGCCGAGCTCGGCAAGATGCGGCTCGAGATGTGCGAGCAGTGGCGCTTCCATGTACAGCGGAAGCAAATCCCGAACGCTCCGGTCGACGGAATAGTAGTTCAGCCCACGACAGGTGGGCGCCAAAGCCTCGGAGCGTCGAGACGACGCTTCGCGACGAGCCAAACCGGCATGAGCGGTCATGAGCTTCCTCTCCAGATTGTCGCTCTTGGGGCCGGGGCGGAGCCGGCCAGACTTCGGGTATGACTTGACAGCGCCTCGCGCAAACGACTTCTTGGGCGGGGGCCTTGAGCGAGAGTCAAGGCTCGGTCATCCCGCGGGGCGTGCCATCATGGCTTCACGACGACTTCCTCCGCTGCATGCCGTACGAGCCTTCGAAGCGGCCGCGCGACATCTGTCGATCACGCGCGCCGCCGACGAGCTGAACGTCACGGTTGGAGCCGTCAGCAGGCACGTCCGCGCCCTCGAGGTGCGGATGGGCACGGCGCTGTTCCTGCGGGGATCGCGGGGCCTGGTTCTGACCTCCGCCGGCAAAGCCTTCGCCGATTCCACGCGCGAAGCGCTGGACCGCATTGCGGACGCGGCCGAAGGCCTGCACCTGCGGCAGTTCCGGCGCCTGTCCGTCGGCGTCTACGGATTTTTCTTGTCGCGTTTTCTGCTGCCGAGGTGGCTCGCGCTCAAGACAGCGCATCCTGAATTGGAGATCGATCTGCACACCAGCGCCAACCCTGTGGACCTTCTTGCCAGCCGCTACGATGCCGTCATTGCCGTCTCGGACGGAGAACCCAGAGCCGGCCTCGTCACCCGGCCGCTGCTGCCGATCGCGACCGTGCCGGTCTGCTCGCCAGCCTTGCTGAAGGATGGCGCGCTGGACTTCACGTCCGTACCATTGCTGCACAACAGGCCGCGACCGGACGATTGGCGGCGCTGGCTCGACCACGCGCAGCTCACCAAGGTGCCCGTTCGCGGCGGGAGCAGCTTTGAAAGCCTCGGTCTGGCCATCGAAGCTGCGACCGCCGGGCTTGGCGCCGCGATCGCAATCGAGAGCCTGCTCGCTCCGGATCTTGCTCACCTCAGTCTTGTCAGAGCGCATCCCATCGTTCGGCCGACGCGGCGTCACTTCGTGCTCGAATACGAGCAACGCATGGCCGACGACCCGGCCGTCGCCGCGTTTGCCGCGTGGTTGTCTGATGCCTGCAAACAGCAGGGTGGCAACAAGGCGGCAGCCGGGACATCCCCCCGGAAGCGTACGGTCGGGACTGAGCGTTGAGTTTCCGGCACGGGCCAAGATGCCGATGGCAGATTTCGCACCAGCGACGTCATCAGGGCTGAATGAGGCAGGCCCTTAGCCGGACTTGCCCAAAGCTTTCAGGATAAAGACAATTTGGGCGCGCATGCTTGCTTCGGTGTCTTCGCCGTGTACAGCGCAGTGCTCGATCAGAATTGGATGGAAGAAGGGCACGAACGCGGACCTGACCGCACGGGCGGCTTCCGCGGCGTCTTCGACGTCGAACTCGCCCGCGTCAGCGCCCTCGCGTATGATCGCCTCCAAGATCATCAGCATCCGCTCGATGTGCACCTGAATGATCGGCCAGTTCTCCTGCATGGCGGCGACGATCAGATCGTGCATGGGCTTTGCCTTGACCAGCATCATCTTGGTGTGGTGGTGAACACTGGTCAGCAGTTGATCGAGTTTCTCCGTCGCCGGCGCGTCCGAGCGTGCGATCGCAAAGGCGCTGTCGGCAACCTCGTTGATGAGACGCCCGCAGATGGACTCGTTGATTGCATTCCTGGAAGGAAAGAAGCGGTAGATATTCGCCGGGCTCATGCCGAGTTCAGCGGCGATGTCGGCCACCGACGTCCTGTGGTGACCGACACGCCGAAAGCGCTCTTCCGCCGCGCCCAGGATCCGGGCGCGGGCCTCGTCGGACTCTCTTCCCGTGCGGACCGGACGATCCATTGGAGCAACAGAGCCTTATTCGGCAGCCAATGCCGGTTGCAATTCCGGCTTCTCGGGCGTCACCTCATGGATCTCATCTGCGGTCGGCTTGATCCGGAACCACGTGGCATAAAGCGCGGGAAGGAACAGCAAGATCAGAACCGTGCCGACCGCCGTGCCGCCGATCAGCGTGTATGCCATCGATCCCCAGAAGACAGAATGCGTGAGAGGGATGAACGCGAGCACGGCAGCCAATGCGGTCAGGATCACGGGCCTGGTGCGTTGCACCGTGGCCTCGATGACGGCGTGATATTCATCCAGGCCAGCGGCAAGGTTCTCCTTGATTTGATCGGTCAAGATCAGAGTGTTGCGCATCAGGATGCCCGCCAGCCCAATCAGGCCCAGGATGGCGTTGAATCCGAAGGGCTGATGAAAGATCAGCAACGTCGGCACGACGCCGGCGAGGCCAAGCGGTCCGGTCAGCACGACCAAGGTCATCATCGAGAACGATCGCACCTGAAGCATGATGACGATCAGCATGGCGGCAATCATGACCGGGAAGATCGTCGCCAGCGCGTCATTGGCCTTGGTTGCCTCCTCGATCGATCCGCCCAGCTCGATACGATAGCCAGCCGGAAGAGATGCGATCAGCGGCTGAAGGGCCGTCTTGATGTCCTTGGAGACCTCCGGAGGCTGGGTCGCCTCATTGATGTCCGAGCGAATCGTGACGACCGGGGTGCGATCGCGCCGCTTCATGATCGGCTCTTCAAGTTGGACTTCCGAATGGCCGACCTGGTCGAGCGGAACCGCGCGGCCATCCCGGCTCATCAATGAGAAATCCGCCAGCCGCGTCGGATCCAGCCGCTCTCCGCCGGCGCTGCGCGCCACGATGGGGACATTGCGAATGTCCTCGCGGACCTGCGTCACGGCGATGCCGGTGAGAAGGAACTGGAGTTGCCTTCCCACCTCCGCCGGTGAAAGACCGATGAGGTTCAGGCGATCCTGATCCGGGATGAAGCGGAGCACGGGCGTGCGATCACCCCAATCACGGTTTGCCTGGCGCACATCTGGAACGCCACGCATGATACCAAGCGCCTTTTCAGAGATGGCGTACAATTCCGCCGGGTCGGGTCCCATGATCCGAAACTCGACAGGGAATGGCGTGTAGGGTCCGAACACAAGCTGCGTCACGCGCACATTGGCCTCAGGCGCAAGCCCGTCCGACACTGCCTGTCGGAGCCGATGCTTCAAGACCTCGCGCGCTTCCGCATCCGGCGTCAGCACGACGATCTTTGCGAAGGCCGGATCGGGCAGCTCCGGCGCCATCGCGAAGAAGAAGCGCGGCGCACCCTGACCGACATAGCTCGTGACGATCTTGGCCTCCGACTGGCCTTCCAGCCAGCGTTCAAGCTTTGCGACAGTGGCGGTCGTCGTCCCGATGCTGGTGCCTTCCGGCAGACGAACCTCCACCAGCACTTCAGGGCGGTCGGACGTCGGGAAGAACTGCTGTTTGAGGCCACCCATGCCGACGACGGAAAGCCCGAAAGCGACGGCGACGATGCCGCAGGTCACGAACTTGTGGCGCACGACGAAGGTGATGATCGCGCGCAGGCGTTGATAATTTGGCGTGCCGTAAATCGCGTGGTGGCCACCTTCGATCGGTTTGATCGCGGGCAGCATCTTGACGCCGAGATAGGGCGTGAACACCACGGCGACGATCCAGGAGACGATAAGAGCGAACCCCACGACCCAGAAGATGTTGCCGGCGTATTCGCCCGCCGTCGAGCGCGCGAAGCCCACCGGCAGGAAGCCTGCGATGGTCACGAGTGTTCCCGACAGCATCGGCGCCGCAGTGTGGCTCCACGCATAGGCCGCCGCCGAGATGCGGTCCATGCCCTCTTCCATTTTCACCACCATCACCTCGATGGCGATGATGGCATCGTCCACGAGAAGGCCAAGCGCCAGGATGAGGGCGCCGAGCGTGATGCGGTCGAAGAAACGGCCGGTTTCCAGCATGATGAGAAACACGACGGCAAGCGTCAGGGGGACGGCCGCCGCGACCACGATGCCGACGCGCCAACCGAGGCTGAGCAGGCTCACCAGCAGCACCACGCCGAGCGCCATCGCGAACTTCATCATGAATTCGTCAACCGATGAGGAAATGTTGACGGCCTGGTCGCTGACCTTGGCCAGCGTCATCCCGAGTGGCAGCGTCTGGGAGATCGTTCCGGACCTCTCCTCTAGCGCCTTGCCGAGCGCGAGACCATTCCAGCCCTCCTGCATGACCGCCGCGAGCATGATGGTGGGCTCCCCCTGGTGCCGGATGAGGTAGGTGGGAGGATCTTCGTAACCGCGACGGACTTCGGCGATGTCGGAAAGCTTCAGCGTTCGCCCGGCTGCGACGATCGGAGTGTCGGCGATCGCCTGGACGCTGTCATAGGCCCCCTCGACCCGGATGAAAACCTGCGGCCCCTTGGTGTCGATCGAACCTGCCGGTGTGACGGTGTTCTGCCGCTGCAAAGCGGCGACGATATCCGTTGCCGATACGCCGAGGGTTGCCAACTTGGGATAGGAGAACTCGACAAATATCTGCTCGGGGCGTTCACCGAGGATGTTGATCTTCTTGACGCCAGGCACGTGCAGAAGATCCTGGCGAATGGTCTCGGCTTGCCTGGCGAGCTCCCGCATCGGCATGCCCTTGGCCTTGAGGGCATAAAGGGCGAAGCTCACGTCCGAATATTCGTCATTGACGAAGGGGCCGAGCACACCAGAGGGCAGCTTGCGCGCTTCATCCCCGAGCTTCTTGCGGGCCTGGTAGAACTCTTCCTGCACGACGGATGGCGGTGTGTTGTCCTTCAGCGTCACGGTCATGTATGCATAACCCGGCCGTGTGGTCGTCTCCACCCGGTCGTACCACGTCAGCTCCTGAATCCGCTTCTCCAGGGGTTCGGCGACCTGGTCTTGCATCTCGCGTGCCGTCGCACCCGGCCACACGGTCGTGACCGTCAGGGTCTTGATGGTGAAGGAGGGATCCTCGGCCCGTCCGAGCATGAGGAAGGCGTAGGCGCCTGCGGCCGCCAGCAAAAGTAAGAAGAACAGCGTTGCGGCCCGTTCACGGACTGCGATCGCGGAAAGATTGAAGCGCATCAGTTGCTCCTGTCTTGAGAGGCTGTCCTGACGTGAGCGCCGTCCTGCAGGAGGTGCGCGCCCAGCGAGACAACCCGATCACCTGAGCTCAGCCCGGAGATCACGGCATTTTCGCTGGTCACACGCACAAGCTTGATGGGCTGAAAGCGTACGGCCGAGGTGCCGCTGTCGAACACCCAAACGCCAGTCTTTCTGCCGTCGTCGAGCACGGCTCCCAGCGGCACCTGGACTTCCGGCTGACTCCCCTGGCTTGCAAGCCGAATGGTGACCGTCGCGCCAAGCGGTGCCGCCGCGGCCTCACCATCGAGCACATAACGAGCCTCGTAAGTGCGGGTCTGGACATCGGCGGAATCTGACAATTGCCGGAGATGCGCAGTAAAGCGCCCATCGCTCCCATACAGGCTTGCATCGGCAGGCGAACCAATCGCCGGCCGGATCGTTTCGGGAAGCGCCACCACGGCTTCGCGAGGACCGGACTGCGCCAGCCGAACGACCGCCTGGCCGGCGGAGACAACTTGTCCCGGCTCACCAAGCGTTTGGGTCACCGTTCCGTCCGCGTCCGCCACCAGGACGGAATAGGTTGCCTGATTCTCGGCGACCCCTGCGTCGGCTTCCGCCGCGGCAAGCTGCGCTTTGGCTGTATCCGACGCGGCCTTCGCCTGCTCGTAGCGCTGCTTGGAAGTCCATCCGTCGCTGACGAGGTTGGCGTATCGCCGCTCATCGGCGTCGGTCTGAACGACAACTGCACGCGCAGCGGCGACGGCGTTGCGCTTCGCTGCGACCGCCAGGCGGAGGTCGGTCTCGTCGATCCGCATCAGCGGCTGCCCGGCTTTGACCTGCTCACCGACATTCACGAGCCGTTCGACGATCTTACCGGCGACGCGGAAACCGAGATTGCTTTCCACTCTCGCGCCGATGGTCCCGGTAAACCCTCGTTCGGATCCACTGACCGGCGCGGCGGTCACGAGACGGACCATCGGGGGCTCTTGCCTGGGGTCGCCGACCGCGGAGGCTTCTCGGGGTGGGATCCCAAGAGCAACGAAGGTCGCCACCCCTGCCGGGATCAGAATACCGGCCAAAACCGCAAAACCCCGCATCTTCATTGTCAGTCTCCGATTTAGATTTCGTGCGAACTCTATATCTCGTTTAGATTTCGAACGCAATCTAAAAAGGAGGAGGAGCAACGAAAATGTGATTATGGCCTTTCGCGAGACCTAAAAGGGGTGAAAGGGCTCCCCGCCCAACGGATTTCTCTTTGGGCCTCTTGATAGATTGCGTTCAGCTTCTATCTGCCGTAATAGAGTTCGAATGAAATCTAAATTTGGAGGGTGCCGATGCGAGTCAGTCGCGTCCAGGCCGCGGAGAACCGCAAAACCGTGATCGATGTGGCAAGTCGCCTCTTCAGGGAGCGCGGCTTTGATGGCATCGGGCTCAAGGACCTGATGGAAGGGGCCGGGCTAACCCAGGGCGCCTTCTACAAGCAATTCGCGTCAAAAGAGGATTTGGCAGTAGAGGCGTCCAGGCGCGCATTGGAGAGCGCGTCCGGCCGATGGTCGGATGCAGCCGCTCAGAATCCTGATGATCCGCTCGGCGCGGTGATCGGGTTTTACCTCAGCGGCGACCATCGCGGAGAAAAGATGGACGGCTGCCCGATCGTGGCGCTCGGCTCAGATGCCGCCCGACAGGGCCCCGACGTGAAGGCGGAGTTCGAAGCAGGAATCAAAGCGCATCTCGATGTGCTCGGCCGCTACATCGCCGGGACCGGCGACGAGGCCTCCCGCGGCAAGGCCATGGCGATTCTCGCGACGATGGTCGGCGCGGTGACGCTCTCGCGCGTCATCAACGACCCCGATCTGGCTCAGGCGCTTTTGGATGCCGCGGCCGAACAGGTTCGCGACGCCGCTGCTGCTGCTTGAAAGGATGGGCCGGCGTTCTGATTGAGAATGTGGCCGAGCCCCACTCGCTGATCAAATAGATGAGGACGAGAACGATGTCGAATGAAGCAATGAACAGCTTCGCCGGAAAATGGGCTCTGATCACGGGGGCCTCGAGCGGCTTCGGCCTTGAATTCGCAGATCTGCTGGCGGCGCAGAAAGTCAATCTCGTCTTGGCGGCTCGACGGCAGGAGCCGATGGAAAAGCTTGCCTCCGATCTCCGTCGCAAATACGGGGTGGATGTGCTGGTCGAAGCGATCGATCTTGCGGCGCCGGGCGCGGCCAGCCGCCTGAAAAGCAATCTCGACGCGAAGTCGGTGGCGATCGACATCTTGCTGAACAATGCCGGATACGGTCTGCACGGCGATTTTTTGGACACGCCAATCGAGCGCACCGCGGACATGATCCAGCTCAACATCACGACCGTCACGGAGCTGACTTATCTGTTCGGCCGCGATATGGCCAAGCGGCGATCTGGACATATCCTTCTCATTGCCAGCCTTCTGGCCTTCCAAGCCGTTCCCAGCTATGCGGCCTATGCGGCGACCAAGGCTTATGTACTCGCCTTTGGCGAGGCCCTGCATGAAGAGCTTCGCCCGCACGGGGTGGTCGTTACCAGCCTCTGCCCGGGGCACACCGCGACGGGTTTCGATGCGGCAGCCGGCGCAACCACGTCGGCCATGCTGCGCCTCCTCACCATGAAGCCGCGTCCGGTCGCCGAGACGGGCATTCGGGCGCTCATGCAAGGAAAAGCCATGGTGATCCCGGGCCTGGCGAACAACATGGCTGCCTTTTCAAATCGCCTGACGCCGCGATCGATGCAAAGGGCCACGATGAAAAGAATAATGGACGCTTGACGCCTGGAGCGGTTGCGTGTGGGCGCCTATCGAAAAAGCGTTAGGCCTCTCGACAATCCGTCGGAGCTGGCTCGCCTGGTATTGGCGGCAGCGCATCCATGAACAGCGATAGCGAACGCCGTTAATCCGGCGACGGCAACTGGCGCGATTTAACTCTTCAGCACGTCGCGGAGACCCAACGTGCTGAGATGCCGACTCGAACTTGAATGATGATCATAATATAATGCCCGATGATCGGGCGGCTTATGGGAGGAAGAAATGCGCAGGACTGGTGTACATAACTTTCCGGCAATTGACCGTGTCATCTATGGCAAACCCGCCTCTGAAGCTATCCGCGACGAGGCGGAGAGACTTGACGCAAAGCGCATCTTCCTCATCGCCAGTCGAACCCTGAACTCCACGACCGACGAGATCGAGAAGATCCGGCGCACGCTTGGCGACAAGCATGCAGCGACCTTCGACGGCATTGCGCAGCATACGACGCGCAAGCAGGCTGCCGAGGTCGCCCTTCACGCAAAGGAGACGCGAGCCGATCTCGTCGTGGCCGTCGGCGGAGGATCTGCGGTCGATCTCGCCAAGATCGTCATCATGGCGATGGAGCACGATATCCGCGATGAAGCTGGCTTCGATCCCTTTCCGATGGGACCGGGCGTCAGCCAATCACCCTTCCGCTCGCCGACAGTTCGGCAAATCGCGGTGCCGTCGACGCTGAATGGCGGCGAATACAATGCCGCAGCGCTCGTCACCGATGAACGCCAGAAGCTGAAGCAGATCTTCTTTCACCCCCAAATGATGCCGGTGGCGATCATTCTCGACCCCGCCCTCACGCTTCATACACCAACAAAGCTCTGGATGGGATCGGGCACACGCTCGATGGATCACGGCATCGAAGCATTGTGCTCGCCGGCCGGCACTCCCTTGGCTGACGAAGTCATCCTGGCGGGCATCCGCACGTTGCGTGAGGGAATGCTCCAGACCCTGCAACAACCTGATGATCTCGAGGCACGCCGAATGTCACAATACGGCTCATGGCTCGCGTCGTTCGGGCTGCAGGCCCGCGTCCCCATGGGCGCAAGTCACGGCATTGGCCACGTGCTTGGCGGGACCTTCGACGTTCCCCACTATTATTGCACGCCCGTCATCATGCCGAGCCTTCTTCGCTACAACAAGCCGTTCACCAAGGATGCGCAGAAGCGTCTGGCGACGGCTTTGGGCGCTCCGGGTGGCGAAGCCGCAGATGCCTTTGCGGAATTCACCAGGAGACTTGGACTGCCTGGGCGGCTCGCCGAGGTCGGCATCGGTGAAGACAAGTTCGATCGGATCAGCAAGATCGCGATCAATCATCGCTTCGTAAAGGCCAACCCGCGCCCCTTCAAAGACGAAGCCGATATCGTCGCTCTGCTGCGAATGGCCGCGTAGCCAGCGGCACTGGGAAGGCAAGGGAAGCGAGGCGATCCCGCCTCGCTCGTGGGGCCTCTAAGCCGGGAAGCGCGCGTTCGTTAGTTCAGACAGGCTCTACGAAGGAAAACGCCAAACATGATCGCCTCCGCTCCAACGGCCGAACAACGACACGCCGATATTCCAGGGCGTTCGCAGGAGAACTCTGTGGCGAGCGGCAATATCCGCAGGCGGACGGTTCACGCCAACGGGCTCGATTTCCCGATTCTGGAGGCTGGACATGGTCCCCTCGTGCTCTGCCTGCATGGCTTTCCCGATCATGCGCAGAGTTGGATCCCCTTTCTCGATCGTCTCGCGCAGGAAGGATATTGGGCGGTGGCGCCGGCGCTCCGCGGATATTGGGTCGGCGGCGCGGCGCCCGACGGGTCGTACCGGGCCTCGGCAACCGGTCGCGACGTATTAGCGCTCATCGAACTGCTTGGAGCTGAGCAAGCCGTTCTCGTCGGCCATGATTTGGGGGCACGTGCAGCCTACGCCGCGGCAAGCCTCGATGCGGGACGCGTCCGCAAGCTCGTCGGGCTGGCGGTGCCCTATGGAAAGGGACCGGCATCGGCATTCGTTGCCGACGGTGATCAGCAGCGACGAAGCTGGTACATGTTCTTCTTCCAGACACGTCTGGCCGAGATGGCCGTTCAGCTGAACGACTTTGCATTCCTCGACCGCCTCTGGCGGGAATGGTCACCGGGGTACGTGCTGCCAGCTCCGGCTCGTTCTGCACTCAACGAGACCTTTGCCCAGCCCGGCGTCCTCGCGCAGGCTCTGGCCTATTATCGACAGTTGTTCACCCCGCCATCCGACGCGTCGGCCCAAGCTCTTGAGGCTCTCGCGAGTGGCCCAATTGCGGTCCCGTCGCTCTATCTTCATGGGGCAGACGACGGCTGCATGTCAGCCCGGCTTAGCGAAGGCATGGAGGCGGCGTTCACGCGCGGACTCGAGCGTGTCGTCATGCCCAAAGCGGGGCATTTTCTGCATCTTGAACAACCCGAAGCAGTCTTCGACCATGTCCTCCGCTTCCTGAGGACCTAACCGGTCTCGCGCGCCGCAATCGCGAGAATCTGATCCGCCCAGAACCACTCAGTCACTCAGCCAAGAGGACGAAGCGATGTCGATGCGGCCCCCAATATTGATCACTGGCGCCGGTGGCGAGGTTGGCTCCGTAAGCAGGACGATGATCAAGATGCTGCTGTCGCAGCAATATCCGGTGCGCGCCTTCGTGAGGAGGAACGACGAGCGGGCTGAGGCGCTTCGACAGGCAGGAGCCGAGGTATTCGTCGGCGATCTTCTCAATGTCGCCGATGTCGCGGCTGCCTTGAAAGGTTGCCGGCGGATCTACTTCAGCATGAGCTTGAACCCCTACTATAGCGACGCAACCATCCTGATGGCCGCCGCTGCGCGTGCGCAAGGCGGCATCGAGGTTTTCGTGAACATCTCGGAGTTCGAGCAGACCTTCATGACGTTCGATCGAATGACCGCAGAGCGGGAGGCGCGAATAGCCTGGCTCGGAGGATCTGTCGCCGAATGGTCGCCGCAACAGCGGGCACATTGGGCGTCGGAGCAGGCGCTGCAATGGTCCGGTCTCCCGGTCGTTAACATCCGAGCGACGATGTTCGCCGAGAACCCGATCCTTTCGTGGTTTCCGCTCAAGCAATTGCTGAGCGCGGGCGAACTTCATCTGCCGTTCGGCACGCAGAAGATCGCGCCAATCGCTGCCTATGACGTTGCGGAGATTTGCGCGAAGGTCCTGATCGACCCGTCGTCACACATATCAATGTCATATGCGCTCACCGGACCGGTGTTGAAGGACATGCACGGCTTTGCGGAGGATTACGGCGCCACCCTCGGGCGCAAGATTTCCTATATACCCCAGGATCTGGATGCCTGGATCGACGCGTACATCAACTCTGCTCTGGCATCTCGCAATCCGCACATTGCGGACCACCTGAACACCATCACCCGCCTGGTCGCAGGCGGACGATACGACGTTGTCAACGACGAACTCGAAAGATTGCTTGGACGCGCTCCGAAGACCGTCCAATGGGCTCTCGAACAAAATCCGCGTATTCGCAAGGCACTAGAGGACGCACGGTCGCAGTAACCGCGGCTCGATCACCAAATCAAACCGAAGCCTCTCACCACACGCACGCGCGGGGATCGGCGCTTGACGCGCCGATCCCGAGCCGTGTCTTCAATCAAGCGACCTTCCGCGCGGCCCCGCTGTCGGCGTCAAGGAATCCGGTCAGCCTGCCCCTGATCAGGCGCTCGGCATCCGCCATGATGCGGTCGATCAGTTCCTTCACGGTTGGAATGTCGTGAATGAGCCCGACGACCATGCCGCAGCTCCAGGCGCCCGCGTCCATGTCGCCGTCGATCATCACCTTGGGATAGACGCCCGCCACCTGGTCGTGAATGTCCTCGATCTTGAGGCTCTTGCCCTTCTCTCGCTCGATCTCGAGCAGGTTCTCGACACCCTTGTTGTTGAGGACCCGTTCGGTGTTGCGGAGCGCGCGCATAACGAGCCTGGTGTCGAGCTCCGACGCCGCGACCAGCGCCTTCTTGACGTTCTCGTGCACCGGCGCTTCCTTGGTGGCGATGAAGCGCGTGCCCATGTTCATGCCCGCAGCGCCCATCGCCAGCGCCGCAACGAGGCTGCGCGCGTCCGCCATGCCGCCCGAGGCGACGAACGGGATCTTCAGCTCCTCGGCCGCGCGCGGCAACAGGATCATGTTCGGCATGTCATCCTCCCCGGGATGACCGCCGCACTCGAAGCCGTCGACGCTGACGGCATCGCAGCCGATCTGCTCCGCCTTCAGCGAGTGCCGGACGGAGGTGCATTTGTGGATCACCTTGATGCCGCCCGCCTTCAGGGCCGACATGTACTGTTCGGGGCTGCGCCCGGCGGTTTCGACGATCCTGACGCCGCCCTCCCTGATGGCAGCGATATATTCCGGATAAGGCGGCGCGCTGAAGGTCGGCAGGAACGTGAGGTTCACGCCGAACGGCTTGTCCGTCATGTCGCGGCAGCGCGCGATCTCCTTGGCCAGCAATTCCGGCGTTCTCTGCGTCAGGCCAGTGATCAAGCCGAGCCCGCCTGCGTTGGAGACGGCCGCCGCCATTTCGGCGAAGCCGACAAAATGCATTCCGCCCTGGATGATCGGGTGCTCGATGCCGAACAGTTCAGTAATCGCTGTCTTCACGAATGATCTCCCCGCGTTTCCGCTCAGTGGATGATTTCAAACAGGCCGGCGGCACCCATGCCGCCGCCGATGCACATGGTCACCACGCCGTATTTCGCCTTGCGCCGCCGGCCCTCGATCAGGATGTGGCCGGTGAGCCGCGCGCCCGTCATGCCATAGGGATGACCGATCGCGATCGAGCCGCCGTTGACGTTGAGCTTTTCCGGGTCGATGCCGAGCTTGTCGCGGCAATAGATCACCTGCACCGCGTAAGCTTCGTTGAGCTCCCAGAGATCGATGTCGTCGATCTTCAGGTTATGGCGCTTGAGCAGGCGCGGGATCGCGGCGACCGGGCCGACGCCCATCTCGTCCGGCTCGACGCCGGCGGCGACGAAGCCGCGGAAGATGCCGAGCGGCTTGAGTCCCTTCCTGGCTGCAATCTTGTCGCTCATGATCACGCAGGCCGAGGCACCGTCCGAAAGCTGGCTGGCATTTCCTGCGCTGATTGTCTTGCCCTCGAACACCGGCTTGATCTTGGCGAGGCCTTCGGCGGTGGTTTCGGGACGTGGGCCTTCGTCTTTTGTGAGCGTCACCTGCTCGTAGGTGACCTCCTTGGTGTCCTTGTTGACCAGCGCCATCCTGGTCGTGAACGGCACGATCTCGTCGTTGAAGCGACCGGCCTGCAACGCAGCGCCGACGCGGCGCTGGGACTCGAGGCTGTATTCGTCCTGCTTGTCGCGGCCGATCTTGTAGCGCTCGGCGACGACCTCCGCCGTATCGAGCATCGACATGTACATTTCCGGCTTCATTGCCATCAGCTCGTCGTCGACGGCGTGGAATCTGTTCATGTGCTCGTTCTGCACGAGACTGATCGACTCTATGCCGCCACCGATCGCGACCTCGACGCCGTCGAGCATCACCGAGCGCGCGGCAACCGCGATGGCCTGGAGGCCGGACGCACATTGCCGATCGATGGTGGTGCCGGCAACTGTCGCTGGCAGGCCGGCGCGGATCGCGCCCTTGCGCGCCACGTTCATCACCATGGTGCCCTGCTGCATCGCGCAGCCCATGACCACATCTTCCACCTCGCCCGGCGCGATGCCGGCGCGTTTCACCGCTTCGGCCATCACGTGCCCGGCCATGGTCGGGCCGTCCGTGTTGTTGAGCGCGCCGCGGTAGGCCTTGCCGACGGCCGTCCTTGCGGTGGAAACGATGACTGCTTCTGTCGTCATGCTGGCCTCTCTGCTTACGCGGCCGCGTCCAGCTGCGCGTAACGCAGCACATGGAACGCGGGATCGCCGAACTGGATGTTGATGGAGGAGATCCGCTTGAAATAGTGCCCGACGTTGAGCTCGTCGGTCATTCCCATGCCGCCGTGAAGCTGCACCGCCTGGTCGGCGACGAACTTGCCGGCATAGCCGATCTTCGACTTGGCGCCGGAGGCGAGCCGCGACAGTGCGGAATCGCCGGCGCTGAGACTGAGGCTCAGATGCTGCATCAGGGAGAGCGCTTCCTGATGGGCGATGAACATGTCGACCATCCGATGCTGCAGCACCTGGAACGAGCCGATGGTGGTGCCGAATTGCTTGCGGGTCTTGGAATAGTCCAGCGTCGCCGCGTTCAGCTCACCAATCGCGCCGACGGTTTCCGCGCAGAGCGCGCCGATGGCGCGGTCGCGGCAGGCTTCCAGCGCGGCGACGCCCTCGCCTTCTGCTCCCAGCAATTGCCCCCGAGCATCGCGCAGGCTGACCTCGGCAGCCCGGCGGCCGTCGATGGTCTTGAAGCTCTGGAGATCAACGCCCGTCGCGCGGCGATCGACCACGAACAGGCTCACGCCGCCGCGGTCACGGTCGTCGCCGGCGGTCCGCGCCGAGACGATGAGATAGTCGGCCCAGGGCGCGGCGATCACCATGGTCTTCGCGCCGGTCAGGACGTAGTCGCTCCCCTCGCGCCGCGCCCTCGTCGTGACATTGGCAAAATCGAAGCGCGACGCCTTCTCCGTCCAGGCCAGCGTCCAGACTTTCGAGCCGTCGACGATTTCAGGGATAAAGCTTTGCTGCTGCTCCGGCGTGCCCACGTGCTCGATCAGTCCGCCGGCCAGCACCACCGTCTCGACGAAAGGCTCGACCACGAGGTGACGGCCGAACTCATGCATGACGATCATGGTCGACAGCGGACCGCCGCCGAGACCGCCGGCGGCCTCGGAGAACGGCGCAGCCAGCAGGCCGAGTTCGGCGAAAGCTGCCCACTGCTTCCGGCTAAAGCCTTCCTCGCTCGCCGCGATCTTGCGCCGCGCCTCGAAATCGTACTGGTCGCGCAGCAGGCGCTGGACGCTCGATCGCAGCAGTTCCTGCTCTTCCGTGAACTGAATATCCATCCGATCCTCCCGATCCGCTTGGCTAGAGCCCGAGCACGGCCTTGGCGATGATGTTTCGCTGGATCTCGTTGGATCCGCCGTAGATGCTGAGCTTGCGCGCGTTCAGATATTTCTCCGACGCGGTATGGCCGTAATCGGGGCCGGGCATGAAGCGATTGGCGCTGACCGGATGCTCGCGGATGGCCAGGCCGTAATTGCCGATCGCGCGATGGGTGAGCTCGGTGATATCCTGAAATATCTCGGTGCCGCGGATCTTGAACAGCGAGGCCGCCGGACCAGGATCTATGCCGCGCGCCATCTGGGCGACGACCCGCAGCTCCGTCGCCTCCAGCGCCAGCACGTCGAGCTCGATGCGGGCAATGTCCCGCAGAAATTCGAGATGCGCGGGATCGTCGGCCGGTATCTCGGCCTTCACGATCTGCTTCAGCCTGGTGATGTAGCGGGTGGACCGACCGATGCCGGCCATGCTGGTGCGCTCGTTGCCGAGCAGGAACTTGGCGTAGGTCCAGCCCTTGTTCTCCTCGCCGACCAGGTTTTCGACGGGGACGCGGACGTCTTCGAGGAAGACGTCGTTGACCTCGTGGCTGCCATCGATCGTGATGATCGGCCGCACGGTGACGCCGGGCGACTTCATGTCGATCAGCAGAAAGGAGATTCCGGATTGCGGCTTCGCGTTCGGGTCGGTGCGCACGAGGCAGAAGATCCAGTCGGCGTGCTGCGCCAGCGTGGTCCAGGTCTTGTGACCGTTGACGATGTAGTGGTCGCCGTCACGCACCGCCTTGGTTCTGACGGTTGCGAGGTCCGAGCCTGAGCCCGGCTCCGAATAGCCCTGGCACCACCAATCCTCGCCGGCCAGAATCCGCGGCAGAAACTTCTTCTTCTGCACCTCGTTGCCGAAGGTGTAGATCACCGGCCCGACCATGGTGACGCTGAACGCGAGCGGCGGCAGCGTGCCGGCGCGAGAGGTTTCCTGCTCGAAGATGAAGCGCTGCGTGACGGACCAGCCCGGGCCGCCATACTCCCTAGGCCAGAGCGGCGCGATCCAACCCCTCTTGTGGAGAATCCGGTGCCAGAGCAGCGACTGCTCCTTGGTCAGGTCGGTCTCCGGATTCGGAACGCGCATTTCCTGCGGATAGTTCTCCGCAATAAAAGTGCGCACCTCGTCACGAAACGCCGCGTCCTCGCGGGAAAGGTTGAGCTCCATCGCAATAGGCTCCGCTACCACTTCTCGCCGAAGGGGCGGATCTCGAGCTCGAAGGTCCAGGCGCTCCGCGGCTGCTGGTACAGCAGCCAATAGGATTCTGCGACCGACGACGGCGGCATCAGCAGGTCAGGATCGTCGAGCGCGTTCGGGCCGAGCGCCTCGATCCGCCGCTGGCGTACCCATTCTGTGTCGACCCCGGAGTCGATGATGAGATGCGCAACGTGAATGTTCTTCGGCCCCAACTCGCGCGCGGTCGCCTGCGCAACAGCCCGCAAACCGAACTTGGCACTGGCGAAGGCTGCATAACCTGCTCCGCCGCGCAGGCTCGCCGTTGCGCCGGTGAAGAAGATATTGCCCTTGCCACGAGGCAGCATCAGCCGCGCGGCTTCGCGGCCGGCAAGAAAGCCGGAATAACAGGCCATTTCCCAGACCTTGCGGAAGACGCGTTCAGTCGTGTCGAGGATGGGAAAGTTCACGTTGGCGCCGATGTTAAAGATGCAGACTTCGAGCGGCGCATGCTTGTCGGCGTCTCCCAGGAAGGAGATGATCTCCTCCTCCTTGCGCGCATCGAGCGAACGCGCGTGAATTTCGCCCCCGGCCGCCTCGATATCCTTGACGAGCGGCTCGAGCTTGGCGCCGTTGCGGCGCCCGGCAAACACCGTGAAGCCCTCGGAGGCAAACTTCTTGGCAATCTCGCCGCCGATATAATCGCCGGCGCCGATCACCGCGACGGTTGCGTTTCTCTTTTGCAAGGCTCGTCTCCCGGTTAGGTTGGATCTGTTAAAGCTATTCCGCCGACGCCGGAGCGCCTAGCCCAATGCGGCATTCGCCGGCGCATGAGCATGCGGCTGCCTGCGATATCGGTTGCGCTTGAAAGGGTCGCCACTGCCAACCTCCCGGGTGAAGAGCGCATGTCCTTTGCCGCAGCGCATTCATGAATCCGATCTAACGTTCTTTTTTAGAACTCGTCAATTGCTAATTTGCTACCCCCGCCATGACACGGAGAAGAGGAAGGGTAGCTGTCATTTCGAGTATTCTTTACAACGCCGTGGAGAACAATTACCAATACGTTCCAAATAAGAACGCACGGGAGGAAAGAGCATGGGCGAGAGCCGCGGCGTGGCGATCCTGGTGGGCGCAGGTGATGCGATCGGCGCTGCCGTCGCGCGGCGTTTTGCCGAGGGCGGCTATACGGTTTGCATCTGCCGGCGCGACGCCGCCAAGTCGCAAGGGCTGGTGGATGAACTGACCGCCGCCGGCCATCGCATCCACGCATTCAGCGTCGATGCGCGCCAGGAGGCCGAGGTCCAGAAGCTCTTTTCCGACGTCGAAAGCAATATCGGACCGATCGAGGTCTGCCTTTTCAATGCCGGCTCGAACGTCAACAAGCCCCTTTTGGACACCACGGAAAAGCTGTTCTTCAAGGCCTGGGAGCTGGCCTGCTACGCCGGATTCCTCGTGGGCCGCGAAGCCGCACGCGTCATGCTGCCGCGCGGGCGCGGCACCATTTTCTTTACCGGCGCGACTGCGAGCATTCGTGGCGGCCAGGGGTTTGCCGCGTTTTCCTCGGCGAAATTCGCACTTCGCGCCGTGGCCCAGGCCATGGCGCGCGAGCTTGGACCGAAGAATATCCATGTCGTCCATCTCATCATCGACGCCGGCGTCGATAGCGAGGCCATCCACCAGCGCATGAAGGCGGCAAAGGGGATCGAGGCTAGCGAGATCCCACCGGACAGCCTGACGAAGACCTCCTCGATCGCGGAAGCCTATTGGTTCGCTCACCAGCAGAGCCGCGACGGCTGGACCCATGAACTCGATCTTCGTCCGTCGGTGGAGAAGTGGTGATGAGCGCGACACCCGATCTCACGCTGTGGGGCGCCGGCACCAGCCGCACCGTCCGTGCACACTGGGCGATGCACGAACTCGGCTTATCCTACCAGGTCAAGCCAATCGGGCCGCGGACAGGCGAGACCAAGACCGCTGAATACACCAGGCTCAATCCCCGCCAGAAGATTCCGCTGTTGCAGGACGGCGACTTCTGCATCGGGGAAAGCGCCGCGATCGTCGCCTATCTATCGCGCATGTATTCCACGCCGGAACGCTCGCTGATTCCTGAAGCTCCCCGCGAATACGCCGCATGGCTCGAATGGTGCTTCTTTGTCGTAGCCGAGCTCGATTCGACCAGCCTTTACGTCATGCGCCGCCACCGCGCGGACGCGCTGGGACATATCTATGGCGTTGCGCCAGAGGTCGTCGCTCAAGCCGCGGAATATTTCCGCGGGCAGTTGCGCCACGTCGAAGTCGCCTTGGCTGATGGCCGGCCGTTTCTCATGGGCGAGCGCTTCAGTAGCGCGGACATCCTCCTGACAACGTGCCTCGACTGGGCCATCGCTTACGGCGTCGGCATTTGCGACAATGCGCTGCCCTATCTCGAACGTATCCATCGGCGGGAGGCCTATCAGCAAGCGGTCGCGGCAAATGCTGCGGTAGCTCCCGTTGCGGCGGTGCCGGCAAAAGCCTGAAAGAGCCGATCGCCGCCGGACCAAGGCCTCGGCCTTAGACGGCCACGCGCAGGGCGCGCTCCGCGACCATCTTGTCGATGGCGCGGTCGTCATACCCGAGATCGCGCAGCACCTCGCGCGAGTGCTCGCCGACCCGGGGAGCCGGCCCGCCGATCTCGGCCTGGTTGACCTCGAAGCGGGCCGCCGGCTTCGGCTGCCGCACCCGGCCGACCTTCGGCTGATCGAATTCGGCGATGATGCCGCGCGCGACGACCTGTTCATTGTGAATGATTTCACCGCGGCGCAGGATCGGCGCGCAAGGCACATCCGCGGCGTCCAGGCGCTCCAGCCACTCGGCTGTCGTATGCTGGCTGATGTAATCCGCCATCTTGTTGATCCGCGCGGTGGCATTGACCGAACGCGCCGCTGGCGTCGCGAAGCGAGGATCCTCGGCGAGCTCGGGATCGCCGCAAGCGCGGCAAAAACCCTGCCATTCGGAATCGGAAATGGTGCCCGCGGTGATGTAGCCGTCGCTCGTCTTGAACACGAGATCCGGCCGATCATTTGGATCGGCCGCGGCCGCCTCGGCGCCGACCACGGTGTACTGCATCATGCCTTCCGGCCAGAGATAGGAGATCATCGCATCCAGCATCGCCACCTGGATGTGGTCGCCCTGCCCCGTCTTCTCGCGCGCATAGAGCGCTGCCGCCACCGCCTGCGCGGTGAACACCGCGGTGGTCTTGTCACAGACGATGGTGCGGATCATCTGGGGCCGGTTCGTCACCGGCTGCGACTGAATATCGGCGAAGCCGGAGAGACCCTGAACGATCGGATCATAGACGCGCTTCTTGACATACGGACCGGTATCGCCGACCCCGCTGATCGAGACGTAGATCAGGCGCGGATGGCGCTGGCGCAATTCCTGAACGCCAAGACCCAGACGTTCCATGGTACCTGGCCGGAAATTCTGCACCAGGACATCGGCCTGCGCGACCAACCGGGTGAGCACCTCGCGCCCGGACGCACTCTTGACGTCGAGCGACAGCGAGCGCTTGCCGCGGTTCGAGGAGATGAACAGCGCGGAGAACTCGCCCTCCTTGTCGATGGTGGCACGGCTGCGGCGGGTAATGTCGCCGCCGATCGGCTCGATCTTCAGCACGTCGGCGCCCTGATCCGCCAGAAACATGGTCGCAAACGGGCCCGACACCACGCCGGTCAAATCGAGCACGCGAACGCCGTGAAGTGGACCGGGCATAGGACTCTCCCTGAATTTTACGTTTGTTTTGGGTCCGAGAATGGCTTTCGCCACTCGACCCGGACAGTCGGCGCCGTCAGGCCCTCTTGGGAACAGGTTGTCTGGTTTGCTCGACGATGGACTCCTCGACGTCGCGGATCTGGTCCTTGCCGAAGAACATTTCCTTTCCAACGAAAAAGGTCGGAGAGCCGAATGCTCCTCGGTTGACTGCGTCGGTGGTCAGATCAATCAGCCGCTTCTTGACGTCATCCTGCTGTGCACGCGCCATCAGCCGATCGATATCGAGGCCCGAGGAAACAAACGCGCTGCGGAAGATTTCGAGATCGTCCATTTTCTTCGGCTCTTCCCACATATGATGATAGGCGGCGCGAAAATAAGGCTCGAACACGCCTTCGAACTGGGCGGCGACAGCGCCGCGCATCAGCATCAGAGTGTTGACTGGAAAGAAGGGATTCTGGCGAAATTTCGTGATGTTGTGGCGTCGGATAAACCGCTGGGTCTCCAGCGCCTGATATTCCGGCTTGTTCTTGATTCCGCGAAGCGATTCGAACGGCGACATGTTGCCGGTCGCCTTGTAAATGCCACCGAGCAGAACCGGGACGTACGCGAATTTAACGCCGGTCCGCTGCTCAATGCCCGGAATGGCCGCTTCCGCCAGATAGGCGTTCGGACTACCGAAATCGAACTGGAATTCAACTTTCAAGGTCATCGCAGCTTCTCCCGGAGATCGCATGGCAGGCACTGGCGATCCACTCGCCAGCCTCATTTCGCATACCTTATAGTTCTAAAATAGAACTGTCAAATGTGACCGCAATCTGCTGGTTTCCCCCGCCTGGAGGGGATTGTTTGGAATTTAGTACCTATCTAGAATGGAACGGACCGCGCCGGCCTCCGCGAAGATTCGGAGCGGCCCATGCCGACACGACTGGAGTGTGTGGATGAAGTGGAAAGAACTCGAGGAAGAGCCGTGTTCGATGGCCCGAACCATCGGCGTGATCGGCGATCGCTGGACGCTTCTGATCCTGCGCGAGTGCTTCCTGCGCACGCGCCGCTTCGAGGGATTTCAGTCGGCGCTGGGAATCACACGGCACTTGCTGGCCGAGCGGCTGAAAAAACTGGTTCGTCAGGGCATCTTGCGCCGCATTCCCTATCAGGAATCGCCCAAGCGCCACGAATATATCCTGACCCAGAAAGGCCTCGACCTCTATCCGATCATGATGGCGATCGTGCATTGGGGTGATACTCATATGGTCGACGAGCGCGGCCGCCCCTTGCTGCACCAGCATCGCAAATGCGGAAAGGACTTCGATCCGGTCATCGTGTGCTCCGAATGCGGCGAACCGCTGTCGGCCAAGGAGGTTCATACTCACCCGGGGCCGGGCGCCCGCGGCCTCCCGGAGAAAAGCGCGCCGGAGGTCCGGAAGACAAAGACGCGCTCACGCGCCGCTTGAGACGGCAGCGCGCACCATGCTGCGGCAACGCTGAATCCGCTCTTACACCAAGACCACATCGGGGTTCGGTTCGTTGGCGTAGAGACGCTCAACCTGTTCGGAGCGAACCTTCAGCACGGCACGTTGGTTGACGTAGGCCTTGTCGGTGATTTCTCCTGCGGCCATTGATGGCGGATCCTTCAGCAGAGAGAAGGAACAGATTCTCTCGCTGCTCCCGACGGTCTCGTTATATTCCCGAAAACGATCCTTCAGAAATTGAATCACGAGAGGATCGCAGGTCAAATCGGCGGCTTGGCCGTTCGAAATTCGTGCCGCCTCGGTCGGATTCAGCCAGCAGAGCAGCGCGCACGCCTCGCGATTTTCGCCCGCAACGACGATGTCGAGCAAGACGCCGCGGGTCGCGGCCAGGATTGCCGCGCGCATATTGCCAATCGAGACCCAGGTGCCGTTTGCGAGCTTGAAGTTCTCGGAAATTCTCCCGGTAAAGCGAAGACCCCGCTCCGGCTTCTGCGGATCCAGAAACGAGACGGTATCGCCGATACGGTAGAAACCCTCTTCATCGAAAGCCTTTTCCGTCAACTCCGGTTGGCCGAGGTAACCAGGGGTGACGTTGGGTCCCTTGACCCTGACCTCGTAAGTATCGGTAACGGGAATCAGCTTGAGCCGAAGTCCCGGCGCGGGAAGACCAATCTCCCCCGGCTGATCCGTTGCCCAGTGGGTCGTACTGATCGTCGGGGCGGTTTCGGTCGTGCCGTAGCCTGACATCACCGGAATTGACCGTCCCGTGATCGACGATGTCAACCGGTACAGTTTTTCAAGCGTGCCTTGCGAAATTGCAGCTCCGGCGTAGCTCAAACGATCCATCCGCTTGAACACGGCGGCGCCGAGGTCGGGGTCTTTCTCGATCGCGTCGCATAAGAGATTGTAGCCGGCGGGTACATTGAACATCGCGGTCGGTGAAATCTCCCTGAGATTGGCAATCGTCTTGTGAAACAGCTGCGGCAGCGGCCGGCCATCGTCGATATAGAGCGTTCCGCCATTCTTGAGGATGCTGTGAAGGATGACATTGCTGCCCATCGTATGATGCCAGGGCAGCCATTCAACCTGCACCGGCGCAGCCGGAGGTGACACGAGCAGGCTCCCCATTTGCAGGGAGCTTGCCATCATCCGGTGGGTGTTGAGCACTCCTTTGGGAAAGCCGGTCGAACCGGAGGTGAAGAGGATCTTCGCGACGGCGTCGCAAGGCACCTCACGCGAGGCGCGCTCGAATCCGTCGCTCCCGGTTCGGGCGGTCAGGGTATGGAAAGGCACCGTCTCCGGCGCCCCATCAACGCTTATCCAGGTCGCGGCTGCCAATTCAGGAATGGCGCGGGCAGCAGAAAAGTCGCGGCCGCTTTGGACGAACACGAAACTCGGGCGCAGCACTTCCGCGATGTCCTTGAGGCGTGCGAGGCCCCCCGGCATCAGCGTGTAGTTTGGCGATATCGGCGCCAGAACGACCCCGATCGACATCGCCGCAAACGAGATCACCGCGTTCTCGATGGAGTTTCCGGACAGGACCGCAAGCTTGTCGGCCGGCTTCGCGCCCATGTCGATCAGGCTTTGGCCGGCCGCCTGGACCTGCGACCATGCATCACCATAGGTGATCTCGTCCCATCCTCCCTTCGCATTGCGCTGCGCCAGGAAAACCCGATCCGGAACGGCATCGGCCCAGCGTGGAAGAAAATCGGTGATGCGCCAGTCGCACGGCTCCCACTCAAGCGGCGAGTTCAAGATAAGCGTGCCATCCGCTCGACGCTCGATGGAAACCTCACGTGGTGCAAACGTCAGTGCCGTCGTCGACATCGAAAATGATCTCCCGAATTGCTGAAAGGCGACCGCACGCGGTGCATTCCTGTGGTGCCCGCCGGCGGCCTGCCGGCGCAAAGCAAGCTCGGACGCAGCTCACGCCGCGTCCGCTGCTCTGGTTGTCGCGAATTCATTCGGACTTGGCGTCCAACACCTCGCTGAAGGCTTCCCAGGTCGAGCCGGTCCACCGCTGCAGCCGCATCTGCGTCCAGATCATGTTCTCGGACTCGCTGGTGTTCACCTTGATGCCCGGCAGCGCGGTCGGGACGATGAAGTCCCTGAGGTTCTTGGCCTGCGCCAGAACGTTCTTGCGGGACAGATCATTGCCGCATTGCTGCAGGATCTGCTCGAGCAGGATGCCTTGCTGGTAGCCGGTGAGATAGCTGCCGTTGGTGATATCGACGCCGGGCAGGTACTTGTCGAGAAACGCCCGATATGCCTGCACGGGGGGATCGTCTTTCCAACTCGGATCCACGACATCCTTGTTGGTCGTCCCGACGATCACGCCGACTGATTTGTCGAGGCCAGCCGGCGCGAGCGTGCCGCCGACAGAACCGGACGGAAAGTTGATGATCACAGTTGCTTTCCAGCCGATCACAGAAGCTTGGCGGATCGCCTGCGCGGCGAATTTCGGCGTTCCCGCGATCATCAGGGCGTCGGCACCGGAGCTTTTCAGAGTTGTGATCTGCGAATCGACGGTCGGCTCCGTGACCTCATAGGACGCGCTGACGACCTTTCGATCGTAGTCCTTGCCCAGAAAGGCCTTGAAGGCATTGACGTAATCTTTGCCGAGATCGTCGTTCTGATAGAGGATCGCGTATTTGGCGTTCGGCAGCGTCTTGGTCAGATACTTGGCGTAGATTTTTCCTTCGGTGTCGTAGCTGACAAGGCCGGTCGTCGTCAGCGGGTAGCTGGCGACGTCAGTGAACTTGGACGAGCCGCTGATGATGGCGATGCTGGGCACCCCCTTCGCCCTCAGGTACTTTGCCGTGGCCGAAAGGCCGGGCGTGCCGAGCTGGCCGAACATGAACGCCACTTCATCGCTCTCGACGAGCTTGCGGACGTGCTCCACCGCTTTAGGAGGGCTGTAGGCGTCGTCATAGGCGATGTAGTTGATCTTGCGGCCGTTGATGCCGCCGCGGTCATTTATCGATTGAATGTAGGCGATAAGGCCCTTGCCTACGAGACCAATCGATGACGCCGGTCCGCTGAACGGAAACACCCCGCCGATCTTGATTTCGGTCGCGGTAACTCCGGGCTCGTCAGCTGCGAGCGCCGGACTGCTCAAAAGCAAAGCCAGAGCCGCAAGACTCTTCCATTTCGCCAACATGGCTCGTTCTCCCTGATGCGCACCCATCCGGGCACGTCATTGTGTTTCGTTGCGTCACCCGGCTGCTCGCCCGGCATTTGTGCCGCGCGAACTGCGCGCCTCGCTGTCCAAGACGTATTGGCCAGTGCGCGCGGTGAGCCCTGCGGCCGTTGAGCTCGGCCATCTCGCTGGTGAAACCTACAGTTCTTTTTCAGAACTAGTCAAGCGCATAGATGCGATCGGTTGACGCGGAGCCGCGCGGCTGCGTTCGGTAAGAAGTGCCACTTTTGGCTTCGCTGGACAAAGCAACATCAGCCGGGAAGCCGCGAGAGAAAAAGCAAGGCGCGGAGCACTCAAATATATCAATTCTATTATTGAACTTATGCGATACCGTTACGGTCCGGCGGGCGCAGGCATCGGAGCGCGAACAGTTACGCACCCGCTGAAGCCGCATTTCAGATCATGGTGCCCCGCATGAAGCAGCGGACCCGGGGATGGCCGTCGATGTAGTATTTCCACACCATGGTCCGTCCGGTCTTGTTCGGCTGTGTGACCACGGCGCCATCAGGCACCATCACCCACTCGCCATCGATGCGCACCCGGTAGTGCCCATGGTCGGATTCCCAATCGATGTCGGCGACCATGTAGCCATCAGCGTCCGAACAGCATGGCCCGAAGTCGCTGGACAGGCTCTCGAACCATTCCTTCAGCGGTGAATTGGCATAGCGCCCATCGTCGCGCGCCGGCGCGGACGTCGCCAGCATGATCAGGGCCAGGGACCAACCGATCCGCTTCATGGCTGGGATTCCTGGCTCCCAGCCCTGTACATAGCGGCGTGTCGCAGGACGAAGTCGTAAACGCCGAGCGGCGGCGTGCCGGTGACTTTCTCCACATCCGACGTCAAGCGGTCATAGCGGTTCTGCTGCTTGAGAAGGGCCATCGTGGCGAGATGGGCGAGTGCATGTGGTGATAACCTCCCGCTAGCCTCGAGCTGCTTACGCCAGGGTTCCCAAGGCACGTTCACGTAGTTGATCGGATGACCGAGGGCCCTGGAAAACTCTTCAGCAACCCCGTTCATGTCCTGCGACCGCGGTCCGGTGAGTTCGTAGATGTTGCCGATGTGTCGGCCGGGGTCTTCGAGGATCGCGGCGATCACCCGCGCGACGTCTTCACTCGCGATCGGCGAGGTCTTTCCGTCGCCGAAGGGTAGTCGAATCTGGCGATGCTCACGGATTGAATTCGCCGACAGCAGGAGGAAGAACGTATCGAGGAAGGACGTCGGGCGGACGTGCACAACTGGCACCCCGGACCAGTTCAGCGCCTGCTCCGCCAGCCAGTGCAGCTTCTGCTGTGGACTGTCGGTGGTCGCGTTGATGCCCATTTGCGACACGGTCATCTGCGAGATGTTGACGAACGCACTCACATTGTGGTGCTTCGCCACGGCGGCGGCATTGACTGTCGCTTCGAGATAGGACGCCGACACCGTCATGCCGAAGTAGACCCGCCCGCAACCTTCGATCGCGCGATGCATCGCGTGCAGGTCGAGAAGATCGCCGACGACGACCTCGGCTCCGAGTTCGGCGAGTTTGGCTGATCGAACGTCCTCGTTGCGAACGAGGGCCCTCACCTTGGATCCCCGTCGAATCAGCAGCTCGCATACGGCATGACCGACGGTTCCCGCGGCACCCGTGATCAAGATGCGAGATTCCATGTCTTCCTCCTCCGCCTGTGCCGGCGACCTGAGCGGCTGCGTTGAAAGCCCGGATCGTCGCCTCGTCCGACAATAGGGGCATATCAAACTATCTCGGATATATAGCAGGAAGCCCTAGCGCGCAACGCTTCCTCGCGCGCGCGGTTTTGGAACTATCGACAGCAGACGGAAGCCGTGTGATATCTTGGGTTTGAGAGGGGTATTGATGCCGAGAGCAGCAGCAAAATCATCCGATCTGGTCGATGACCCAGCGCGCTGTAACTGCAACCAAGTCCGCCGCGCAGCCAGGCGTCTCTCCCGGTACTATGATCTCGCGCTGGCGCCGAGCGGGCTCAAATCGACGCAATATAGTCTGTTGAGTTATCTCGTGACCTCAGCACCGATGACCATGGCCCGGCTCGCCAAGCTGATGTCGATGGATCGTGCGACCACGGGACATAACCTGAGGCCGCTCGTGCGTGACGGTTTCGTTGAGATTTCAGTCGGCGAGAATGACCGGCGGGAGCGCATCGTCACCGTCACAAAACAGGGACATAAGACGCATGCCCGAGCCTTGGCTGCATGGCGGCGCGCGCAAACAGCCTTTGAAGGAGCCATGGGCGAACGGGAAGCCGCCGATCTACGCGATTTGATGAACCGGGTCGTTGACGTCCCTCTCCCCCGCCCTGAGTAGGTCGCATGGCGCAATGTGGCCCAGCATCCAGCGCCCGACTTCGCTTATGCGCCGGCAATGCGGCCTTTGGACAATGAGGCGGCCTCCACTAGCGATCAGGCCTCGCGGATATGAGCTCGCCCGTCTTGGGGTCGGCGTGAAACTTCATCTTCTGACCATCCTTGATGCCTTCGCCCTCCCAACGGCCGTCATCGGCTTCGATCTTGCTGACCAGCGTAAAGCCCGACTTGAGAACCTTCTCGACAACTTGCTGGATGGGCATCCAATCAGCCCCCGGCCGGTCGGCACGCGCGACGCTTACGGCAACTGCCGACAGAACGACTGCGAGAACAACAGGTGCACTCCTATTCATGCGAACCTCCTTGCTGCGGGTGCCGACACCACCGGCTGTGATATAAGCGAAGCGGGCCTCCAATCGCACCGTTGTTCGGCCGGCGGTCTCTCAGGGCGCCACCAATTTCTTGCGGATGGCGTAACGGACCAGTTCAGCGGTCGACGACATCCCCAGCTTGCGCATCGCCGAAGCGCGATGGGTCTCGACGGTCTTCACGCTCAACTGCAAAATGACGCTTATGGACCTGTTGGTATGTCCTTCCGCTATCAATTGGACCACGCTCTGCTCGCGCGAGGTGAGCAGCATATCCGACTTGTTCAGCTTGTTGAGCTGGTAGTCGTGGAGCAATTTCTCCAGCAACACGCTGGTGAAATAAGGTCTGCGATCCAGCAGCGCTTCGACGGCGGACAGCAGGTGCTTCCTTGCATCCGACTTGAACAAGAAGCCACGGACACCCGCCAGAATGGCCTCGGTCAGCAGCTCTTCGTTTTCGTGCATCGTCAGAATCAGAACTTCACTGCGTAGGCGAAGTGACTTCAATCGGCGGCTGACCTCCAACCCATTCATGAGGGGCATCGAATAGTCGACGATCACGACGTCCGGTTTCGTCTCCAAAGCCAATGCGACGGCCTGCTCGCCATTCATTGCTTCGCCGACAACGATCCAGTCGGAGCGCGTGTCGATGATCGCGCGCAGCCCTGAACGCACGACTTCATGATCATCCGCAATCAAGATGCGCTTCACGGCATCGTTCTCCTATCCGACCGCAATCGGCGGAGATAATCGGCAGCAGAACAGTCGAGCGATCATACCGATCGCGGGCCAGAGCATTATCCTGCAAAACCCCGAGATGGCCGGGCGAATGTACCAACGCGGCCGCGACCATCAAACCCCGGCAAGGCATTGTCATGCCTCGACCAGCTGCGCGCGGACGGCGTATCGGACCAGGCCCGCAGTCGAACTCACGTCCAGCTTGCGCATCGCGGCGGCCCGATGAGCCTCAGTGGTCTTGACACTGAGGTTGAGGATCGCACTGATGCCCTTATTGCTGTAGCCTTCTGCAACCAGTTTGACGACGAGTTGCTCGCGCGGAGTGAGCCCCGGGTGCCTGTCTGCATTGCTGCCAGATCCGCCGTTCAGTTCGTTCCGGCACTTTTCGGTACAGAACCGCTTGTGCGCCAGAAGAGAGTCGACGGCCGCCATCAACAACCTGTT
The DNA here is from genome assembly GCF_023074055.1 of Bradyrhizobium sp. 141. Taxonomy (GTDB): domain Bacteria; phylum Pseudomonadota; class Alphaproteobacteria; order Rhizobiales; family Xanthobacteraceae; genus Bradyrhizobium. The sequence goes on along the minus strand of NZ_JADPKR010000082.1, from coordinate 190,519 downwards.
TGCGTCCGATTTCACCAGGAAAGCGCTCGCACCGGCCTCAAATGCCTGCTGAGCGAGTAGACCGGAGTTGTGCACCGTGAAAATCAGGACCTCGGTCTGCAGCGGATATTCCCTGATCCGCCGCGCGACCTCCAGTCCGGTCATTCGCGGCATGGAAAAATCGACGATGGCCACGTGAGGTCGGCTTTCGATCGCCGCTGTCAGCGCCTTGCCGCCGTCGTTCGCCTCGGCGACCACTTCCCAATCCGCTCGTTGTTCGAGCACCGCCCGCAAGCCCGACCGTACCGCCTCGTGGTCATCAGCGATGAGAAAACGCTTCATGGCGAGCACTCCAGTGTCCGTACTCGGCGGCTGGGGCCGAACGAACTCGTTTCCACCTGCCGCGGTGATCAGTGTTTTTCTTCCCTCAGTGGGTGCCTGCGGGGACTCCCATGACAGTGGCGTCCTTTCGCCGGTTTCGCCTGTTCGTGACCAAGGCATGCGGAAAGACTGCGCACAGAACGGTGCCGGAGCGATGCGTTGCCGGATCGGAGCGGATCTCCAGCGAACCTCCGATCTGCTCAAGTCTTGCTCTCATGGCTGGAATTCCAACGCCGGTCGATATCGCCCGGTTCGCGCGGCCGGCCTGAAGCCCGCGCCCGTTGTCGCTGACGGTCAGCCGAAAATGGCGGCCGGTCCCGTCAATGACGATGCTCACCTCCGTTGCCTTTGCATGGCGGAATACGTTGGTGAGAGCTTCCTGAACAACCCGAAGCAGCGAGCGCTGCTTCTCGTAGGGCAATCGATCGACGCCGGCCAGGATCCTGGTTGTGACCCGCAACGACGTGCGCGCCGCGAATCCATCGGCATAATGCTCGATCGTGGCCTTGAGCCCTTCCGCTGTCAGATTCTGCGGGTGCAGCAGGTAGGCAAAAGCGCGGATTTCCCTGAGCGCTTCGTCGATCGACGCGTCGATCTCATCGCAGAGGCGCTCGGCCCCGACGGGATCGCCAATGGTCCGCCGGATCCGCATCAGACCGAGGCTCGCGGCGATCAGATGCTGACACGTCGAGTCATGCAGATCGGACGCAATCCGTTGCTGGATATCCTCCTGAATGGACAGCAGATTGACGCTCGCCTGCGCGGCGTCCGATCGTTCAACGCCGTTTTCGAAAAGTCCATTGCGCGCGACGCGATGGCTGCCGATCAACCGGACCGCCCCTCCGGTCGCGGCGTCCATGATCGGAACGATGGTCGTTTCCATGTTCTGGCGCTGGCCGCCAAACGCAAGGCGATGGCGAATCCTGACCTCCGTTCCTTCTGCGAGACACGCGCGGAGAGCTTCGCTGACGGCTCTGGCGTCGTCCCTGCCGAGACAGTTGGAAACGTCCATCTCCCGGATGTCTTCCGACGAGACGCCGAGACGAAGCTCGAACGCCGGATTGATCCCCTCATACAAGAAGTGCCCTCCAAACGAAGGGCGTGCTGCAAAAAGAAGATCGGGTGAGAAGGCCCAGTACAGGCGTTCGCTGGTTTCTTCCGAGCCAAGTCGCAACCACCCTCTGACACTGGTTCCACTCGGCTCACAGGCGGGCGAGCTATGTAACTTCACGGTACGCACTCACTATTGACCGGTGACGCCCGACATCGAAGCTCAACATATTGAAGCTCAATACATTGAAGCTGAACGTCGAGAGCCTCCTCCCTGCCCCGCCGGCGAGGTATCCATCAACGGATCAGGAGACGCGCCGTTGGGGTCTGCGGAGTATACACCGTCAGGTAGGTCACACCACCAGGTAGTGTTGCTGACAGAATAAAATCTTGCATCGGTGAGGCGACATCGGGAGGGATCGGATGTGAAGTTTTTGCCAGATTATCCCGTTGCAATTCAAATATGGTGCAACAGATACTCAAGCGCAGCAAACAGCTTTCAGGATTACGCCGAGGCGATCGCCCCATGGCGGGGACCCAATGTGATCGCGCTGGTACAAGAGGGGTCGGAGCGGCGCTTCGCCCTGACACGCCGGCCTCACGACCGAACCTCGTCGATCCGCATGGTCTAGTAGTCCGCCGGATCCCTGGTGATCGGACAGGTCATGCAATGACCACCTCCCCGGCCCCGCCCGAGCTCTGCCCCGACGATGGTGATCACCTCGATCCCTTCCTTGCGCAGCAGGGTGTTGGTATAGGTATTGCGGTCATAGGCGAACACCACGCCCGGGGAGGCGCAAACCAGATTGGCGCCGCTGTCCCACTGTGTGCGTTCGCGCATATAGGCGTTGCCCCCGGTCTCGATCACACGCAACTTCTTTAGGCCAAGGGCTTGCGCCACGACATCCACGAACGGCTTTTCATCCCTGCGCAGCTCGAGGCCGGCCGAATTGTCGGCTGGCCGGTAGGAAAAGGCCGCGATGTTGTTGACGATGTCGGGATACAGCAGAACACAATCCCTGTCCGCGAACGTGAAGACGGTATCGAGATGCATCGCGGCACGGAGCTTCGGCATCGCAGCCACGATCACGCGCTCCGCCGCCTTCTTCTTGAACAAGGCCGCGGCGACCTGGCTGATCGCCTGCCGCGAGGTGCGCTCGCTCAACCCGATCAGCACGTTGCCCTTGCCGATCGGCATCACGTCGCCGCCTTCCAGCGTCGCAAGACCGTGGTCCCGTGTCGGATCGCCCCACCAGACATTGACCTTGCCGGCGAAATCCGGATGGAACATGTAGATGGCTGTCGCGAGGATCGGCTCTTCGTGCCGCGCCGGCCAGTAGAGCGAGTTCAGCGTGACCCCGCCGTAGATCCAGCAGGTCGTGTCCCGCGTATACAGCGTGTTGGGAAGCGGCGGCAGCAGATACTCGGTCATACCGGCGGCCTCGCGGACGAGCTTGAGCATCTCGCCGCCGTGGGTGTCCGGGAAGTCATGGGTCGAAACGCCCCCAATCAGCGTTTCGGCCAGATCGCGCGGCTTGAGGCTTTCCAAATAGCCCCGCAGCTCATCGACGAGGCCGAGGCCGACCTGATCGGGAACGACCTGGTTGTCGAGAATCCACTTCCTGGCCTCGGGGATCGCGACCGTCTCCGCCAGCAGATTGTGCATCTCGACGACTTCGATACCGCGATCGCGCATCTTCTGCACGAAGTCGAAGTGATCGCGCTTGGCATTTTCGACCCATAGCACGTCGTCGAACAGCAGGGTGTCGCAATTGGACGGCGTGAGACGCTGATGGGCGCGACCGGGTGAGCAGACCATCACCTTCCGGAGTTGACCAACTTCCGAATGGACCCCGAAGGAAACCGAGCTGTCCGACGCCTGCTTTGCCATGGGAATTCTCCCGGGAGTTTTCTTGCCTAGATGGTGATGTAGCCGGTGGCCAAGCCGTGGATCCCGACAGCAGCGCCGATGGCGGCGGCGATGAAGATGACCCACTCGACGGCCGTGAACACCCTCGCCCTCTGTTCCAGGCGCGCCCAGAAGTAGAGTGCCGTACCGGGTGCATAGAGGATCAAGGACAGCAGCAGGAACTTCATTCCGGCGGCGTAGATCAGGAATAGCGTGTAGACGACGGCGATGCCTGCAAAGATCATGTCGCGTGTTCTGACGCGGCTGTCCTTCCCATAGGTCTCGCCCCGCCTGGCAAGGAGGAGCCCATAGGCTGCGACGAGGAAGAACGGAATCAGCGACATCACGCTCGTCAGATTGAGCATCAACGCGAACGCATCCTGCGACCAATAGGTGCTGATGACGAAGAGCTGAACGATCGCATTGGTGAGCCAAAGCGCCGCAGCCGGCACCTTGTTCGCATTTTCCGTGCCGAACAGGGCCGGCATGTCCCTGGTCCGGCCGGCGGCGGAGAGCACTTCGGCGCAGATCAGCGACCAGGCGAGATAGGCCCCCAACACCGAAACCAGAAGCCCGACGCTGACGAAGATCGCGCCCCAATGTCCGACGACCGCCTCAAGCACCGTCGCCATCGACGGCTGCCGCATGCCGGCGATCTCGGCGCGGGGAAGCACGGCATAGGGCAGCATGGTCACGAGCACCATCAGGCTCGTCACGAGCGCAAATCCCAGAATGGTCGCAGCGCCGACATGCGCGCGTTCCTTGGCATAGCGCGAATAGACGCTGGCGCCCTCGATGCCGAGAAAGACAAACACGGTGACCAGCATGGTCGCACGAATCTGCTCGAACAAACCCTTGTCCGGCATGCCCTCTCCGCCCCAGAAATTCGTTCGAAACAGGTCCGCCTTGAACCCAACGATGAGGATGACGATGAAGACGAGGATCGGCACGATCTTCGCGATCGTCACGATCGTGTTGATCGCGGCCGCCTGCTGCACACCGCGCAGGATCATGAAATGGAACAGCCATATGCCAATCGAAGCGACGACGATCGCGATCACGGTGTTCCCGTCCCCGAAGACCGGAAAGAAAGCGCCCAGCGTCGATTTGATCAGCACCCAATAGGAGACGTTGCCGATGCAGCTGCCTATCCAGTATCCGAATGCCGACAGGAAGCCGGGGTAGTCGCCAAACCCCTCCTTTGCATAGGCATAGACGCCGGCATCGAGCTCAGGCTTTCGTTCCGCCAACGCCTGGAATACCCGCGCGAGGGTGTACATGCCGCCGCCGGCGATGCACCAGGCGAAGATGGCTCCGAACGGTCCGGTGGCGATACCGAAGGTTCTCGGCAGCGAAAAGATCCCCGAGCCGACCATCGAGCCGACCACCATCGCGGTCAACGCGAACAGCGAGAGCTTTTGGATTGACGACGTCTCAGCCATGTGAAGACCTCGCGACACGAGAGTTGCATCCCGGTCGATCGACTTGCCCGCCGGCTGCACCATGCGCCTTGCGCCGGGGCTGGAGTATCGGGTGATTACCTAGTCGAGGATCGGGATTCTCCTCGCCGGTGAAGGAGCGCTCACAATGAGACGCTTTTCGCCGCCCTTGGGGGCGTCGCGCTGGCAATCCTGCTCACGCCGTCGTCGCAGCCGCTTGCCTCTTCGCGCTAGGCGCTGCCGTTCAGTGTGTCGATGCCTTTGGCCGTGTGAGGCGGGCAACCATCGGTTGGCAATGGATCGGATCCGTCTCCCTCCATAGGAGATGATCAGGAACATTCATCCCTATGTCCCTAGGGTTTTCTCCGATGCCGCGCCGGGGGGCCGGCAGCTAAACTTTCAGCGTATCCCGCCGGGCCTCACCAGGCTTGGGCCGGCGGAACTCGACCCAGCAGGAGGCTTGCATGTCCGATCTAGTAGCGATCGTGTATCCATCCGAGGCGAAGGCCGAAGAAGTACGTCAACGGCTCCTCAGGCTGCAAAAGGAATATCTGATCACGCTCAGCGACGCGGTGATCGCCGTGAAAACCGATTCCGGCGGCATCAAGCTCAATCAACTCGTCAACACGACGGCGATGGGCGCGATGACCGGAAGTTTCTGGGGCCTCCTGATCGGCGTGATCTTCCTCAATCCGATCCTCGGTGTTGCGGTCGGGGCGGCATCCGGCGCGCTCGGCGGCGCCCTGTCCGATTTCGGCATCGACGACGCCTTCATGAAGGAATTGTCTACCTCGCTCCACACCGGCAACGCCGCCTTGTTCGTCCTGATCAAGAACATGACGGCGGACAAGGTGCTGAAGGAGATCAAGGACGCCGGGGGGACCGTGCTGAAGACGTCCCTGAATGACACCAAGGAACAGGCCCTGCGCGACGCGCTCGCAAGTGCGGCGGAACGGCCGGCGGCCTGAACGGCCGCCATTGGCCCGCTCAGCGCCGACCACCGGCGAGGCGCAGCAGCATCATGAACAGGTTGATGAAGTTGAGGTAGAGCGACAGCGCCGAAATCACCGACTTGCGGCCGGCCGACGTTTCATCATCCCTGCTGTCGTACATCGCCTTAATCCGCTGCGTGTCGTAGGCCGTGAGTCCGGCGAAGACACCGACGCCCACGACCGAGATCAGCCAGTCCAGCCCGGAAGACTGCAGGAAGAGGTTGACCAGGCTGGCAATGATGACGCCGATCAGGCCCATGAACAAGAAGGTGCCGAGACCGGACAGGTCGCGCCGTGTGGTGTAGCCGAATACGCTGAGCGCCCCGAAGGTCGCCGCCGCGATGAAGAAGACGCGTGTGATCGACGCACTGGTGTAGATGTGGAGCAGCGTCGAGAGCGACACGCCGACCAGGGCGGCATAGATGAAGAACAGAAGCCGTGCCGTTGAGACCGACAGCGTATTGATGCGCGAACCGAGGAAGAAGACCAGCCCAAGCGGCGCCAGGATGAACACCCACATCAACGGGCTCTGCAGCAAGGCGGGACCGGTCAGCTGATAGGTCAGCCACGCGACAACGGCGGTCAGGCCGACGCCGGCGGACATGTAATTGTAGATGCGCAGCATGTAGTCACGCAGTCCGGTGTCCACTGCGATTGTGCCACCACCGCCCGCACTCGAGGCTGCCAGGTCCTGGTCGTAATTTGACATTGCTCGTCTCCTCTCAGAGCTTGCTGACGGCGCCTACGCTATCCCTCGGGCTCAGAGGACGGCATCGGACAACCACCCGAATGCCGGCGGGGAAACCACCCTGTTGCCCCTGCAACTTTCCGGCGATCCGCAGCGACCGTCCTGCCCATTACAAAGCGGCAACCTGCAACCGCCGCTCACCCTTCCTCCTTTTGGAGGGGGCGCCTTACGCGTTTGTCACTAGGAGATGATCGCGGCGCGGCCTAATCGGCTGGCATGCGCTTCTATTTCCACATCGTCGACAAATACGGTCTCACTCCCGATGGGACCGGATGCGAATACGCCGATCAGGATACGGCAGTTCTGCATGCCCAACGCATTGCGGCCGAGCTCGCGAAGGCCGGCGAATTCTGCCGTTCCGGCGTCGTGCTTTTGGCTGCCGTTCCCGGGCCATCATCCAGTCCCGGCGAAGGCGCGACCGACCCCACGGCAAAGGCCTGAAGGCGGCGCGCAGAACCGCTTGGCAATTTCCTGCCCCTTCTTCCTACAGAGAATCCCTGATGTGCGACGGGGAAAGCCGCCTCTAAGGTCTTCGCCGGGATTGGCCGGCATCAGTGCCCGCCGATCGCGGATTGGAAGGCCATCTTGCCATGGCTCCGTCAACGAACGAGGTCGATCAAAAACTTTCGCGCAATGCGCTCATCGCACTCGTGGTGGGGTCGATGGTCGGCTCCGGCATCTTCGCCCTCCCCGCATCGTTCGGGCGGACCACGGGTGCGCTCGGCGCGATGATCGCCTGGACGATCGCAGGCACCGGCATGCTGATGCTGGCCTTCGTGTTCCAGACCTTGTCACACCGCAAACCGGACCTCGATGCCGGCATCTATGCCTACGCCAGGGCCGGGTTCGGCGAGTATATAGGCTTTGCTTCCGCCGTAGGATACTGGATCGGATGCTGCCTTGCGGATGTCGCCTGTCTCGTCTTGATCAAGGCAACGCTCGGACAGTTTTTCCCTGTCTTCGGTGACGGCACAACGGCCGTGGCAATCGCTTCGGCCTCCGTCCTGCTGTGGGCGGTGCACGTTCTGCTGCTGCGCGGCATCAAGAATGCCGCCGCGCTCAATACGATCGCGACCTACGCCAAGATCATCCCGATCCTGCTGTTCATTGCAGCCGCCGCCATCGCTTTCGACGGCAGGCTTTTCTCCATGAACTTCGCGGGAACGGAGCAGCCGGAGCATTCAAATGTGCTCACTCAGGTTCGCGGCACGATGCTGCTGACCGTGTTCGTGTTCGTCGGGATAGAAGGCGCCAGCGTCTATTCCCGTTATGCCCTGAACCGCACCGACGTCGGATTCGCAACCATTGCCGGTTTCCTGACGGTGCTCAGCCTGCTCGTCCTCGTGACACTGCTCTCCTATGGCGTGCTGCTGCGACCGGAACTGGCGGATCTGCCGACGCCGTCCATGGCCGGCGTCATGGAAGCGATCGTCGGCCACTGGGGCGGCATGTTCATCAGCGTGGCACTCCTGATCTCGGTCCTCGGCAACTATTTGTCCTGGTCACTGCTGGCGGCTGAAGTGCTGCATTCCGCCGCGGTTCACCGCACCATGCCGTCGTTTCTCGCAACAGTGAACGCGTACAAGGTTCCTGCTGGAGCGCTTTGGCTCACCAACTGCGTGATCCAGACCTTCCTTCTCGTCACCTGGTTTGCGGAATACGCATTCACGCTCGCCTTGAAGATGACGAGCGCGATGACGCTGATCCCGTATTTCTTTGTTGCGGCCTACGGTCTCAAGCTCGCCTGGACCGGCGAGACTTACCACGCCGGCGAGCGGGCCCGCGTTGGCGACTGGATCCGCTCGGCCGTCGCGACAATCTACGCGGCCGCGATGATCTACGCAGGCGGGCCGAAATTTCTCCTGCTGTCGTCGATCCTCTATGCACCCGGCACGCTGCTGTTCCTCCTCGCCAAGCGCGAGCGCAAGGAAGCGCCGTTCAGGCCATTCGAGGCGATCCTCTTCGCGGCGATCACGGTCGCCGCATGTGCCGGCGTCTACGCATTGTCCACCGGAGCCATCTCGATTTGAGTCCTTGTCCTTGGCTGCATGGAGGCGAATATGAGCATTCGAACCATCTGGGGCGCCCTGATCCTGGGCGGGTTGACGGCGGTTGCCGCGTCTCCAACCCCGTCGCTGGCCCAATCGACTGACACGGGGGTGCTGGCGCCGAAGGACTCCGGCGTATCGGCGCCGAAGAACGTGGCGCCCAATACGAATACGAACCCGACCAAGCACCGTTACTGGCGTCATCGCGGCGGAAAGCATCCGCACTTTGGCAGCCGGCGCGTCCGCACCTAGGTGCGGCGAACCATCATCCACCCTCGCGATTGGACCGATCCATGAGCGATTCCAGGACAGGGCCGGAGCGGCTTCGCGAACTCCTTCCACACGACGATTCCACCGACCTGCAGGAGCACGCCGGGCGCGGCGTTCTCGCGACCGGGCTCAGCCTGCTCGCTGCCTGTGTCTTCCTGTTTTTGGCGTGGCAGACAGTGTCCAGTCTCCTGCTCATCTTTGCAGGCGTGTTGTTCGGCGCATTTCTGGATGCCTGCGCAAGGGCGCTGGCCCCGGTCCTTCCGCTCGCTCGCGCCTGGCGGCTGACGCTGGTCCTGCTGCTGTTCTCCGCTCTGTCGGGATTTGGACTGGTATGGGGCGCGGGCAAGCTACCGGAGCAGACACGCCTCCTGCTGAAGGTCATGGACAGCCAGATCGACGTCCTGCAGGAGCACCTCCTGTCATACGGCGTCGACCTGCTCGGCCCGGAATGGGGCCGCGACTTTGCGCAATGGCTGTTCTCGGATCAGGGGCGTTTTCTCAGCCACGCTCAATTCGTGCTCGGCGGAGCATCGAGTCTTCTGACCGGCGCGCTGGTCATCGTGTTCCTCGGAATCCTCTTCGCCTTCGATCCGACCAGCCATCGCGAGAGCCTGGTCATGTTGGTGAAGCGACCCTACCGCGCGCGAACAAGAGCGGTCATGGACGAGATGGGCAGCGTGATGCGGCTGTGGCTGATCGGACAGTTCATCCGGATCATTCTCATGACGCTGTGCGTCTGGGTCGCACTCTATCTAGTTGGACTGCCCGGACCTCTCGTACTCGGGTTGCAGGCAGGCTTGTCGAACTTCATTCCATACCTCGGGCCGATCGTGGCGGCGGTTCCGATCGCGCTGGTCGCAATGCCACTCGGCGGCTCGCTGCTGATCTGGGCCGTGCTCATCTACACAATCATCCAGTCGATCGAAGGCTATGTGATTGGCCCGCTGATCCAACGTCAGGCGGTCGAGATCCCCCCTGCCTGGACGCTGGTCGCGATCGTCATGCTTGGCGCGCTGTTCGGCGTCCTCGGCATCGCGATGGCCATGCCCCTGGTCGCGATCGGCCGTGTCGCAATCATCCGGTTCTACGTCGAGGACTATCTCGGCGACGACCCCAAGCTGACGTTCAGCAGCAACAGATCGTGAGTGGATGGCCCATGAGCGAGACCGATCTACAACGGAACGAGGGTACGGAGCCTCCCCCGTCTCAATTCAGGATGACCCGTTTCCTGTGGCAGCAACTCCCTTATGTGGTGGCGCTGGTGCTCGCCGTCGCAGGCGTCGCCTACACCAACGTCTCCCACCAGCCTCTCGTCGGCTACTGGGAGTTCCTGGCGCTCGCCATCGGCGTGGTCTGCGTCGTCACGAAATGGCCGGAGACGCAAGGCAAGGAGGCCCAGCTCCGATTGATCTGGACCCAGGCGCTGCACTGGATCGCCGTCCTGGTCACGATGAACGTCATGCTGATGTCGGGTGTCCAGCAATTGCTTCCGACACCGGCAACCGGCTTGGTCCTGCTGACGTTGCTCGCGCTCGGCACGTTCCTCGCGGGCGTCAGCCTTCTGTCGCTACAAATCTCGTTTCTCGGCCTTGCGATGGGCGTGACCGTCCCGGCGATATCCTGGCTGAAGCAATCTGTCTTCTTCTTCCTGCTTGGCGCAGTGCTGCTGATCGGCCTCGGCATCACGTTCTGGCTTCGCCAGGACCGCCGGCCGGTGGCCGCGTCCATGAACAACCAGATGGAGGCTTGAATGCCAATGATACGGTTCCTCTGCATTGCCGCATGCGCGTTGCTTTGCACCGCCGCCTCGCCCGCCCGCGCCGACGCATTCCGGGTCGGCAGACTGTCATGCCTCAGCTCCCCGCGCGTGGGCTTGGTCCTTGGATCGGCTCAGTCGCTGCGCTGTACTTTCTTCTATGCACGCAGACCCCCTCGACAATATATCTATGAGGGACGCATAAGGCGCGTTGGGCTCGACTTGGGAGTGACCTCGGCGGGTACTCTCTCCTGGGCCGTCTTCGCCAAGAATTCGCGGATCGGCCCCGGTACGCTGCGCGGAAACTATGTAGGCGCGAGCGGCAGTGTCGCGTTCGGCCCCGGCCTCGGGGCCAATGTCCTGATTGGAGGCTCGCGCCGGAGCGTGATGTTGCAGCCGCTGTCGATCGAGCGATCCATCGGAATCAATCTCGCGGCGGGCGTGACCAACCTGACTCTGGGTCCGCGCGGCAGGCGATAGCGCCGTTCACGGGATCCCTCCCGAGACTCCATGCGAACATTCCCGCCCGGTCGCTCAGGGTTTCGTCGGATGTCGACGCTCCGCCTCCGAAGCTATCGTCGCGTCGGGGCGGCGATCTTTGGTAGATCAGGAGCGTGGCATGACAGTCTATGACAGCCGGTCCGGCATCGCAGCTCTGGGCCCTCCACCCCTGTGGGTCTGCGCTCTCCTTGGCGTCGTCATGATTGCCGCCGGTATCGCAGCTCTCAGCGACGTGGCGTTCGCGACCATCATCAGCGTGAAGTTGATCGGACTGACCGCGATCGCGGCCGGCGCATTCGAGATCGTCCACGCTTTCTGGACCAAAGGATGGGGCGGCTTTCTGTGGCAGATCCTGCTCGGCGCCCTCTACGTCGCCTTCGGGCTCGTGCTGCTGACTCAGCCCGCCTCCGGCGCCCTGATCCTCACTTATTTCCTCGGCGCGATCCTGATCGCCTCAGGCGTGATCCGCTGCATGCTGAGCTTCGCCCATTGGCGCCAGAACGGATGGATGATGCTGATCTCCGGTGTGTTCGGGTTGGTCGCTGGCGCGCTGATCCTGTTCAGCTTCCCCACCATGAGCCTGTGGGTCCTCGGATTCCTGCTTGGGGTCGACCTGATCTCGCACGGCCTCGCGTGGCTGCTTTACGCGCTTCAGGCCGTGCGGCGGACTGCGTAACTTAAGGAGAAGAAGATGATGGACACCCCCAACCGTCGCGCTTTCCTTGGCCTTGCCAAAAATGCCGTAGCTGCCGCGGCGATCGGCACCATCGGCGTCCGGTTCATTGCGGTCGCGGAAGCAATGCCGATCGCACCCAAGCTCGGCCAGACCGACCGGCCGTCGGATCTCCTGACGCAGGCCCAATGGGGACCGCCGCCTCATCCTGGCTGGCGCCGTCGGCGACCGCGCAGCCGCCGCTGGGTTTGCTGGTGGCATCGCGGTCGTCGCCACTGCGGATGGCGGTGGCGCTAGGCCCGCCCTTGCGCAATCCGCAAGGCGGCCGAGGGGTGCGAAGGCCATGCACCCCCAATCAGACGATGGAGGAGATCGTGCGCCACACCAACCTATGGCTTCTCGGAGCGATTCTCACAGCGCTTCTTGTTGTGGCGACTTGGTACTCCGTGGCGGTATGGCAGGAAACACCATCAATGCCGTTTTACCGCAACGCTATCCTGGCGGGGGCTGCAATCCTGATGCTGGTGTCCGGCTGTGGCCTGATCGCACTGATGTTCTATAGCCGTCGCAAGGGTTACGATGAGCCCCTGCGCAGCGATCGAACACCGCGGGAGTAACGAGGCGCCGGTGAACCACCGGCCCGATCTCAAGCCCGGTGCAAGGAGCGGACAATGAACCTTGCTGGCATCTCGATCAGGCTGCTGGCGGCAACTCTCCTGACGATCATCGCCGGCGGGGTGGCCCGCACCCAACCCGCCGCGCCGGGCCCACCCGCGGTCGGCGTCGTGGAGGCGGCAAGGCGACCGATCACCGAAAGCAGTGAATTTCTCGGGCGGATCGAGGCGATCAACCGGGTCGGTGTCATCGCGCGCGTCACCGCATTTCTGGAACGGCGCCTGTTCGAGGAAGGCGCCGAAATCAGCAAAGGTGATGAGCTTTACCGGCTGGAGCGCGGTCCGTTCGAAGCGGATCTGGCATCGAAACAGGCGCAGGTGGCGCAGCTTCAGGCGACACTCGAGAATGCCAAACAGACGACGGAACGTGCGCGGACCCTGCTCGGAGGCCCTGCCGGGCAACAGTCCAATTACGACGCCGCCATCGCGAACCAGCTCGGCCTCGAAGCCCAGGTCCAAGCCGCGCAAGCCCAGGTCCAGGCCTCCCGGATCAACCTCGACTACACCAGGATCAGCGCACCGATCGCCGGCAAGATCGGACGCACGGCATTGACGGAAGGCAACGTCGTCGGCCCAAGCTCGGGCGTGCTGACCACCATCGTTAGCCAGGACCCGATGCACGTCACATTCCCCGTGCCGCTGCGCCAAGGACTGGAACTGCGAGAACGATACGGGGCGCAAGGCGGCCTGGAAGCCGTCGTCATCAGGCTGCGACTGCCCGACGGCCGCATGTACGGCCAGTCCGGTAAACTGAATTTCGTCGACAACACCATTGCCCAGAACACCGACACGATCACCGTGCGCGGCGAGATCGGCAATCCTATCCTGGGGGCGTCCTCGGCGGCCGGCGTCACCGTTCACGAACTGACCGACGGCGAGTTCGTGACGGTCGTGCTGGAGGGCGTCCAGCCGATCGAGGTGCTGGCGATCCCGCGCTCCGCCGTGCTCTCCGATCAGCAGGGCGATTATGTTCTCGCCGTCGGCGCCGACGACAAGGCCGAGCAGCGCCGCATCCAGCTCGGGCAATCGACCCCGACCATCGCGGCGGTCATCGCCGGACTCGCGGCCGGCGACAGGGTGATCGTCGAAGGCCTGCAGCGGGTTCGCTCCGGCCAGGTCGTTGCGCCGGGGCCGGCAAGTCCACTGATCCTGTCGAGCATGAAGGCTGCGGATGGTGCGGCTCCGCAAGCAGCTCCCAGCACCTCCGGCAAGGCCGGCCGGGCGGACGACAAGCCATGATGTCCGCGGTCTTCATCGATCGTCCCCGGCTCGCGATGGTGATCGCCTTCATCATCACCATTGCCGGTGCGCTCGCGCTGATGCAGATCCCGGTGGCGCAATTTCCGGACATCGTGCCGCCACAAGTCACGGTCTCAGGTACCTTCCCGGGCGCGTCCGCCGAAGTCGTCGAGAGCAGCGTCGCCCAGCCCTTGGAGGCACAGATCGTCGGCGTCGACCGCGCGCTCTACATGAAATCGACCAGCGCCAGCGACGGTAGCTACACACTGACGGTTTCGTTCGCGCTCGGCACGAACCCCGACATCAACACCGTCAATGTCAACAACCGCGTGCAGAGCGCGCTGTCGCAATTGCCGACCGAAGTGCAGCAGCAGGGGGTGACGGTCCGCAAGCGGTCCTCGTCGATCCTGCAATTCCTCGTGCTCTACAGCGCCAATGGCGAGCAGGATCCGCTGTTCATCACGAACTACGCCATCATCAACGTGCTCGATGCGATCGCGAGCACCCCGGGGGTCGGCCAGGCCAATTTGTTCGCCAAGATGAACTACTCGATGCGGATCTGGTTCGACACGCAGCGACTCACGAGCCTCAATCTCACGCCGTCGGACGTCATTGCCGCCATTCGCACGCAAAGCGTCCAGGCACCGGTCGGCCGCATCGGCGCGCGCCCGATCAGCGAGGACCAGCAATTCCAGTTCAACGTGCAGACCCTGGGCAGGCTCGCCACCGTCGATCAATTCGCCAATATCGTGCTGCGCGCCAACCCGGACGGCTCGTCGCTGCTGGTGAAGGACGTTGCCCGTGTCGAGATGGGCGCGCAAAACCTCGACAGCGAAGCGCGGATCGACGGACGCGCGGCCGTTCCGGTCGCGATCTATCTGGCGCCGGGCGCCAATGCGGTGACCACCGCACAGGCCGTAGCGGCGACGATGCAGCGGCTGTCGCAGCACTTCCCCACCGGGCTGAGCTACCTCGTGCAATACGATTCCACGAGCTTCGTGCGCGACACCATCGCGGAGGTGTTGAAGACGCTGGGCGAGGCCTTCGTGCTGGTCGTGATCGTGGTGTACCTCTTCCTCGGCAATCTCCGGGCCACGGTGATCCCGGCGGTCGCGGTTCCGGTGAGCCTGATCGGCACTTTCGCCGTCCTGCTCGTGCTGGGTTATTCGGCGAATACGGTGTCCCTGCTGGCGATGGTGCTCGCCATCGGCATTGTCGTGGACGATGCCATCGTCGTCGTCGAGAACGTCGAACGGGTCATGCAGGATGAGCCGGACCTTTCCCCCACCGAGGCCAGCAAGAAGGCCATGACCCAGATCACCGCGCCGATCATCGCGATCACCCTGGTGCTGCTGTCGGTCTTCGTACCCATCGCATTCATTCCCGGCGTTTCCGGAACGCTGTTCCGCCAGTTCGCGGTGACGATCAGCGCCGCGATGATCATTTCCGCGTTGAACGCCCTGACGCTGTCGCCCGCTCTGTGCGCGCTGCTCCTGCGCCACACCGGGCCCAGGCGCGGCATCATGGGGCGCGTCCTCGGCTCCATCGACTGGATTCGTGACCGCTACAGCGGCGGCGTCCGCCGCCTGGTGCGCGTGGCCGGCGTCTCCGTGCTGCTCGTCGCGCTCCTGGCCGCCGGCATCTTCGGCATGTCGCTGATCACGCCGACGGGTTTCCTGCCCGAGGAAGATCAGGGCGCCTTCTTCACCTCGGTCCAACTGCCGGACGGCGCGTCGGTGGCGCGAACCAGCGAGGTCACCCAGCAGGTCGAAGACATCCTGAAGCAGATGCCGGCTGTGGACCACGTTCTTGCTATCGTCGGTTTCTCCCTGCTCGACGGCGCCTCGGAATCGAACAGCGCGCTGGTCGTCACGCGTCTGAAGCCATTTGCCAATCGCAAGGCAGCAACGGAGTCTGCACAAGCGCTGATCCGGCAGACTTTCGCGGCCGGCGCGCAGATCCGGCAGGCCAATGTGCTGCCGTTCAACCTGCCACCGATCATCGGACTCTCCACCGGCGGCGGATTCGAATACCAGCTCCAGGCATTGGAAGGACAGAGCCCGGCCGAAATCTCGAGCGTCACAAACGCGCTGATCGGCGCCGCCAACGCCGATCCGCGTTTGGCGCGCGTCTTTTCTACCTTCACTGCGACCAATCCGTCGATCCATCTCGACATCGACCGCGGCAAGGCGCAGGCGCTTGGAGTGACGGTCAGCGACATCTTCACCGCCCTGCAGGCGACGCTCGGCGGCATCTACGTCAACAACTTCAACCGGTTTGGCCGCACCTGGCAGGTCAACGTCCAGGGCGAAGCGTTCGATCGCAGCGATATCTCGGACATCTGGCGCATCTATCTGCGCAACGCCACCGGGCAGATGGTACCGATCAGATCACTCGCCGGGATCAGGATCGTGACCGGGCCCCAGGTGATCACCCGCTACAACAATTACCGCTCGGTGACGGTGAACGGCAGCCCGGCGCCCGGAATCTCGTCAGGCACCGCGATGGCCGCGATGGCCGATGTCTCAAACGCCGTACTGCCTGCGGGTTATAGTTTTGCGTGGACCGGCACCGCCTATCAGGAGCAGCAGGCCGCCGGCCAGACCGGTACCGTGCTGATGCTTGCGGTGCTGTTTGCCTATCTGTTCCTGGTGGCGCTCTATGAGAGCACGGTGATCCCGATCCCGGTGCTGCTGTCCGTCATCGTCGGCGTGCTGGGCTCCTATGTCGGCATCAAGCTCGCCGGCCTCAATCTCGACCTCTACGGCCAGATCGGGCTGGTGGTTCTGATTGCGCTCGCCGCCAAGAACGGAATTCTGATCGTCGAATTCGCCAAGGAGCAGCGCGAAGCTGGCGTGGCGCTCGAGGACGCCGCGGTCCAGGGCGCCCATATGCGCTTCCGCGCGGTCATGATGACCTCCGTCGCCTTCATCCTTGGTCTCGTGCCGCTCGTGATCGCGACCGGCGCTGCGGAGCTCAGCCGCAGGGCTGTCGGTACAGCCGTGTTCGCGGGCATGCTCGCCGCGAGCTCGATCGGAATCTTCCTGGTGCCGATGCTCTACGTGACGTTCCAGCGTCTGCGGGAACTGATGAAGGGCAAGCCATTGCCTGCCCATTGAGTTGACCCGGCGAAAGTCCGGAAAGGCCGGGCAAGCGCCCCAGGCTCTTCGCCGCCTCGCCGCGCCCCAATCTCCTGAAGCTATCCTTAGAACGGCTCACGCCCGCGGCCCGGCGCCTTTTCCGTTCCGATTGATCGAATCCTCGGGTACCCTATTCCATCCGCGTCGGCAGAACTGCTGAAGTTGACAGATGGCTCCATGGAGAACGGGGATGAGCCGGCTCGATAAGCAGATGGATCCCTTCCACCCTGCCGCTCATCTGACTACGGGGGATCGCGTCCCCGAGGACCTGGAGCTTGAGCAAGTCGACACGGCGTCGTTAGTTGATCCGGCCCGAGAGGAAGCCGCCTCGTCGCCCGCGCATTTTGGGTCGGGCCGGGCGGCGGCCGGCGTAACGGGCTCTACAGACTGGATGGACCGAGCACGCCGCATCTGGCGGAGCCATCTCCAGCGCGATCAACTCCCCCGGACAGCCGGAGGGTCGATGGGAAACTTTGAGCGGTGGTTGATCGCATTGCTGAGCGTCGGCTTTGTCGTGAGCAGCGTTTGCGCGATCATTGTCTTCATGCAGGTCAACTCGCGCAAATTGGAGATCGCAACACTGCAACGTGACATCATAGCGCTCAAGCTACGCGTAGCCAGCCTCGATCAGATCGCAAGCGCCAATGAGACAAAGGCAAGCAGTGAAACATCCAAGCCGCCGTCGGAGACCCGTCCTGACCAGGCTCCGCTCATCCTGTCACGTGAAGAGATTCAGCTTGTCCGAGACTATATCAAGCCTGCACCAGTTGCAGGCTCCGCGACTGAGACGATCAAGGTCGGCGATCCCGTCGCAGGAGAAGCCGTGCCCTTTCCTTTTCCGATCACGGAGAAGGTGCGGAAACTGCTCGGCGCGCGATTTACCGTTCGCAATGGCATCATTGTCATCATCCGCAGCGGCAGCCGTCACGCTGATGCCGTGATCGGGCCAAATTGACGAGAACTGGCCGTGATCGCAGTATCCGGTCGACTACTTATGGCTGGTTGTTTGGTGGTCTTTCAATGAACCGCCGGCTGCCATTGAGAAGCTCGAGGTTATTGGCGATGACCGGATTGCCTGGGTCCAGCGAATAGGCCTTCTCGAACTTCCGTCGCGCCGCACTCAGGTTGCCGCGCAGCATGTACGAATATCCCTGGTCATTCAGGATCTGAACGGTTTCGCCTCCCAGCCGGATCGCTTGCGCATAGGCCTGATCGGCCAGGTCGAAACGACGCAGCTTGTCGTAGCTCGCTGCGAGACCAATCCAGGCCGTGACGTCCTTGGGTGATTTCTCGACGGCGTCCTTGAAATAGCGCTGTGAGAGCCCGTAACTGCCGCGATTGTAATGCTCCAGGCCCAGCCGCACAGGCTCGTCCGACGGGTAGTACTTGACGTCGGTCGGCTCCTGCACCGGGTCCCCACCCGGTGGCTCGACCGGAGCCACGATGGCAGCCTCCCTCGTGGTATAGTCACATCCCGCAAGGCCTGGCGCCAGCCAGCAACAGGTCAGCAGTAGAATGGCACGTCGCATAATCTTTGTCCCCCGCCCGGCCCAGCGGACTCACTGCACCGCACGCAAATGTCCCTCGTAAACTCAACTACCAAAAGCCGCTACCTGCCCGCTGCCCCGCCCACTGGCACCGATACTCCCGCCGATGCTCCCGCACCCAATCCAGTTACGTTGACATTCTGCGTGACCGGAGGCCGCTGGCCCATGAGTTTCGTCGGATCGCCCATGTCGGGAAGCTGATCCACCGGCTGTTGCTGGTTGCCGTATCGCGTTACGGCGGCACCCACGCGCCGCGCGTCGTATGCAATCCGGCGATCGCCGACGTATCGCGGCCATGGATGGATTGTATGGGTGACGGCGTTGACCTGCTTGGCATCGCCGGCGGTCATCGTGATGGTGTCGGAACGCTGAAAGTAGCGGTCCACCTCGTCATGACCGGCGACGCCGTAACATCCCCCGAGCAGGATGGGCGCAAACAGAACCAGATACCTGATCGTCATTTCGCGCGTCCTCTAGTTTAGAGTTTTGACGACCGTCTGATCGGCACTAGCGGCCGGGACGACGACGGGGGCCCGGACTTCAGGCGCGATGATGTGGCCATACGGTCCCTTCACCTCGCCTCCGGAATTGACGTAGTCATGGTACCGCTTGCGGACTTCCATCTGGCCATTGAGGAAGAAATCGACGTCGTTGGCCGGCAGGCGGGAGTCGAGTGGCGAGGCCAGTTGCTGACCGGGTGCCGCCGGCGCGACCAGGCGCGGCGTCACGATGATCACCAGATCGGTTTCTTCCTGCTGATACGATTTGCTGCTGAACAGGCTTCCAATCACCGGCACCGAGCCGATCCAAGGCAGTTGCGAGACGTCCTGGCGATTACGGGTCTGCAACAGGCCGGCGATGGCAAAGCTCTGGCCATCGCGCAACTCAACCGTGGTTCGCGCGTCGCGACGGGTCAGCGCGGGAACGGTCGTCCCCTGGATCGTCACCGCGTTGGCGAAATCAAGTTCGCTGACCGACGGCTCGACCCGAAGATTGATCACACCGCGCGAGAGCACAGTGGGGACGAAGGCGAGCTCAACACCGAACTTCTTGTAGTCAATGGTGATGGTGGGAAAGCCGTTTGTCGTCTGGGTCGGTATCGGTACTGGAAACTCACCGCCGGCAAGAAAGCGGGCGGCATCGCCGGACAGCGTGGTCAGGTTTGGCTCCGCCAGCCGGCGTGCCAATCCTTTGGTTTCCAGCGCCGAGATCAATAGGTCCACCGAGCCGCCGCTGCTGGTCCTGACAATGCTGGTCAACAAGCTTCCGAACGGGGCCGGCGCGATGCCTCCTGCTGTACCGGCGAGCGTTCCCAAAGTTCCGAGTATCGGAAGGCTCCCCGTCGGGGGCGCGCCGACAGCCCCTCCTCCAGCACCGAGGGGACCATTGCTGGTATTGATACCACCAATCGGTGATCGACCCGCGGCGGTCACACGACCCAGCCCGGTATTGCCGACGTTGGTCCCATTTGCGTTCGCTCCATAGAGGTTGACGCCCAGGTTGCGTCCAGCCTCCCGGCTTACCTCGAGAAAGCGCACCTCGAGCATCACCTGTTGCGGCGCCGCGACGCTCATCGCATTGACGACGACGCCACCTTTCGCGACCGTGCTGGTGGCGATCGCCATGGCCCGCTCCGCCGTAACTGCGTCGGCAGCGGTTCCGCTGAGCACCACCTGGCCCTCGGAAGCCGACACGCGGATACCCTGCCCGCCGGTGCTGGTCCGGATGTTCTGCTGCAGATTGCCGGTATCGATCACGACCTCGACGTCGAGGATCCCGATCTGCTTCATCGAGCTGTCGAACAGGATCACGTTGGTGGTGCCGGTCTGCTTGCCCTGCACGTAGATGAGGTGATCGCTCAACGACTTCACGTCGACGATGTCAGACGATCCCGCCACGATCGTCGCAAAGGCCGTGTCGACCTTGAAGGTACGTGACTTGTTGACGACGAGCTTGACCCGCTGAACGTCGTTCATTTCGCTGACGATGACGCCGCTGGAGGAGCCCCGCCGGTCTGCAGCCGCCGCGCGGTCAGTGAACCCAGACGAGGCGAGCGCCGCGCCCAAACTCATCACGCCGAAGGCGAGAAGCCTCCCGACCTTGTTTCCCGAAACGCGACCGCCACTCATCCGAGTCCCCCCACCGCGATCCACGGAGATCCCCGCAAATCTACGTGCTCGATGTCCTCAACATTTCCCCTCTGCGCAACACGTCGCAGAGCTTACATTCTGTCCCACTACAATTCGTTACTTCGTGTCTCCAAGATCATCCTCCCTCATGCAGGCAGGTTGCAAGACGTGATACTTACCGCACCGCCGCAAGCAGAAAGAAAACTCTTCAATGTTGCCAACGCGCATCATTCCCACTGGCTGTGGGGAACTATCCCGCAGCACGACCGCCGTTGGCGCGCGCTCGCGTCGCGGCTTTGCTATCGAAGGACATTCGGTCGCACGCTTGGAGATTCGCCTGGGCGATCGCAAATCACTCTGATGCAACTCCGCACCCGCGCGTTTGGCCAGACTCGACCAAGTTAGTTCTCGATCGAAACGTGTCAGGCATGCTGCCATATTCGCGCTAGAAGGGGATCTGGTTGGAGGCGCTCGGCGCATTGAGCGTTGTGCCCCATATCGGCATCAGCATCGTAAAGTTTGCCTGGGAAGCTGTAACACTCAAGCTGTTGCTGTTGGCCCCCACGGTAAGCGTTGGCGTGAGTCCTCCGAAAAACAGGAAGGGGGCCGCGTTCTGCTTGGCGGAGGTGGACAGGGGATCCCCGGTGCAGCCGGCCGGCGACTGCGGCGGACTTTGAAGCAAGGCAGGCGTATAGCAGCTGATCATGACCGCACGGGCGCCAGCACTCGCGAGCGTCCGCAAGGATTGCATCGTGATGGCATAGCGCCCAAGATCGAAGATGACGAACATCAATGTGAAAAGCGCCACGGCCACCATTATAAATTCAAACGGCGCCATACCGCGATTGTCGAGCTTTCTCATCATTGCACCAAAGCGACAACTTGGGTGTAGACGATGGTGGCCGGATCACAGCCTTGCGTGCTGAGGTAGCCGCCACCGCTCATGTCGATCGTTTTCGCGATCACTTGCGAACAGGTCGTATTCGCACTTGAAGTCGTACCGGCCCAGCTAACGTCGACCTTTGGGAAGTAGATAGCCCCGCCAAGGCTAACCTGACCGCCACCGTTTATGGTGACCTTGTTGCTGGTCTTGCTCGGAGCCTGATCATCAATCAGGACGCCATTCAGATCAGAAGAGAACGTGTTAGTGGCAGGTGCGGAGAGATCAGCCGTACCCCCGTTTATGGTAAGCTGCGAGTCTCCGAGCAACACCAGGGTTACGCCTGTACCTTTCAGTTGTCCGCCGGTCATCTTTATATTTGCTTTGTAGAAGAAATATGTTCCCGGGTCCAAAACGTACTTGTCCCCGTTCTGCACCGTGAAACTGCCGTAAGCTCCAGTCCCGGCGCTATTTGGCGCGCAATGTTTCCACCCGTCCGCCTGAAGGGTGCATGGCATATTTGTATTGCCCGTCCTGCTGTTGAACGATGCGGTGTCCAGTTTGCTGAGCGGATTGCTAGCGTACGTCATAAAATAATTGTGCGGCACGCCAATATTACTGCAACTGCCTGAGGGGGTGCAGCCACTTACACCATAAACCGCCCATCCCGAGCCGGTGAACGTTGGAGTGCTGGCAAGTTGAACACTGGTATCCGACATCAGAGCGCAGCCGGTTCCGTTGTTGCTGAGGTTACCAGCAAGCTTGAGTGCGCCTGAGTCAGGTCCAAGTGCCAGGACGCAGGCCTTGGTCGGCTGCTGGACCATTGCAATGGCTTGGGCGGGGATGTTGACGGTGGTCAAGCCAAGCACGGCCGCCAGGTACGCCGGTTGTTGCTGGCTGACTCTGGCGCGAACGGCGTTGCCCGTGCCCGCAACGGGCGTTGTAAACGTGCCCGCACTGTAGTTGCCGATATCGATCTGCACGGCCCGCGAGACTCTGCTGGGAAGACTAGGTAAACACGTGGTGCCAGGATAGGGCGTGCTGTCATTCGGGCTGGAGTTGCAGAACCCATTTTGTGCCGCGAATTCCTTGCCGCGATAATCCACTGACTGCGCGTCGCAGGCCGCACCCGCCATCGTACATGAAAGCCGCAATGCGCCCGAATAGGCCGCTGAGTCGGCGGCGTTCTGCGCGTGCTGGCGGGTGACGTACCACGATCCCGCCTCGGCCCCGAGTGCGACTACTCCGATCAGTGGCACGAGAGCGATGACTGTTGCGAATGCGACGGAGCCTCGTTGGGAATGAAGCAGACTACGCATGGAAGCCCCCTACTGGAAGCGCTCTGAGAAAGGCAGCGTGTAGGTACACGTGGTCGGACACAGCACCCCTCTCCACACAATTGGAGCCAAAGTGATGGTTGTAGAAAATGTAATGTACTTGGGAGAAGCTAGATTGCCCGGCGAACAGGCGGCCCCTGCGTCTCCGCACAAAACCTGAATGTTGCTGATCGCATGACCAGCGACTGTCGTCTGTAGCCCTGTGTTCCAGCTCACCGTGCCGTCAGGGGCGAGCGGATTAGCGTACTGCACATACTGCCCGAAGGAGCGCAACGCGCTCCATGCGGAGATATACTGGAAGCCCGCAGCAGCCAGGTCGGCGAGCGGCATGAGCAGGAACGCCACCAAAACCGGGTAGACGATCAATGTCTCAAACGCGACGGCGCCGCGTTGATCCACGATGAACGACTTCTTGTGTCTCATGAGTTGACCTCGACCGACACTCACCCTTCCGGTCGTCGACCGGAACAGCACTCACCAAACGTAAGGGATCACTCTCCAGCGCGATGCTTCGTAAGCGGAATATTCCGGGCAGTTGCGCCGAAGCAGATCCTCTTCGTAATAAATTCGGCAAACCTGAACGCCGATATGCAAGACGAGCAAGACCGCTGTCAGCGGTGTCGGGCTTCTCAGCACCACACCCAACACCGCGATTTCTTCCGCGAGGTAGAGCGGGTGCTTGATCCACCGATACGGACCCGTTTGCACCACGTTGCGCGCCTGTGGCACCAGACTGAACGACCTGCCAAGATGTCGGATGGTGACCAGCATCATGATCATGCCGATCAACACGCACGCGGTGGACGCCAGGTTCGGCAACGCCTTATTGGTTTCGCCGAAGAAGGCGATCGTCCACGGCATATAGGTGCCGACGAACGCCGCGATCCTTGGGAGACGACCCTTCGCTTGCGCCTTCGCCGGAGGCCGCGTGATGATCAACACCGCCAGGAGCACATAGAAGACAGCGAGGCAAACACTCGACAGGATCGACGGCCAGGGATCGTGAGCCGATGATCCGATCTTGATGGCCACGCCAACCGCCAGCAACATGAACCACATGCCGCCGAATAGTTGCATTGTTCGATCGTAAGAGGACGGTTTCGAAAGGGCAATCGTGCTCATGGCTACTTACCGAAGCTGGCGAACGAACGCATGAGGTGCAGAATGGGACTTCCTCCCAAAATGACGAACATGGCTGGAAGCAGGAACAACACCATCGGAATGGTCAGCTTGGCGCCCAACTTGTGTGCTCTTTCTTCAAGCTTGGTAATACGTTCGCGCCGGAGGTCGACAGCGACACTCCGCAGAGCCTGGCCCACGGGCGTTCCGTATTGCAGGCTTTGGCCGACCATGATTCCGAATCGGCGAAGCCCATCCGAAGTAGCTCCCAGTTTCTCGAATGTGTCGCTGCGGCTTGGCAGGATCCGGAGATCATCAAGAAGGCTGCTCATGACCCGGGCTATGGCGGGATTGGTCTCCTGCATTTCCTGCGCTACACGTGCCAGCCCGCTTTCCAGACCCATTCCCGCTTCGCTGCACACAACCAGCAAATCGATCATGTCCGGCGTGCCCAGCCGAATGGCGGCATCAAACCGCCGCTTCAGCACCGCCAGTATCAATCGCGGCGCCAAAATCCCGATCGCCACGCCGATAAGCGTGAAGACCAGCACATCCAGCAGTGCCTTCCCGAACAGCTGAGCGACACCCCCGGCGATGATCGGGCATAGGGCCATGCTGACGGCTTTGATACCGATCCAGGTCGGCAGGGCTCGATGATGATTGAAACCTGACGATTGAAGGATGGTTCGCAGCTGATCCAGGTTTTCCTCAGCATAGAAGCGACGATACCGCATGCCGAGTGACGAAAACCATCCGGTCACGTCCTGGAAGGGTGCGGACCGGCCAGCAACGCCCATCACGGCGTTCGACACCCGGGCGTCCAATGCACGAACGTGTATCTCGCGGATAATCAACATGCAGGACGCAGTCCCAGCTGCCATCGCGAGGGCCACCAGACCAAGACCAAACGTCATAGCTCCGTTTCCCTTCTGACCATCCAACTTATGACCAGGGCTCCGACAAGCACCGAAAGGACTGCGTAAGCCAGCAGCTTGTTTCCAACCGGATCGGTGAACAACAGATCAACCGTTTGCGGATTGGATGCGTATAGGACCCCACCTGCAATCAAGGGCGAGACTGTCAGCGCTCGTGAGGAAAAGATCACCTCTCCCGCGAGCGCCTTGGCGCGAGCAGCCAGCGCAACACGTTGCCTGACAGTGTCTCCCAGGTTCTGCAAGGTCTCGGCCAGACTGCCACCGGACTTCAACTGCACGGCAAGTGTCACCGCAAAGATCGCATACTCCGCCACCTGCGTTCGCCGATAGACAGCTTGGACAGCTTCCTCTGGAGGCCTACCCAGATTCACTTCGCTGCATACGATGGCGAACTGCCCGGCCGTTGGCTGCGGCATATCGCGCGCGAGCGCACGAAATGCCTCGTGCACAGGCAGACCCGATCGCACGGTACTCGTCACCAGTTGGATCGCATCAGGCAGCTGTCGAAAAAGCTGAAGAGCGAAGCGACGTTGCTGCCAGCCGAACAGGCCTCGTATCACAATGAGGGCCGCGATTGCGGCGACAATGGACATGTAGACAATGGAATATTCCAGCTGGCTGTTCGCATAAAGGACCGCTGCTGCTCCGAATGCACCGGCAAGCAGCACATAGGCCGGACGCAACGTGTAAGGTACATCGGGATTGTAGTTGGAGAGCCGATTGAGAAACTGATCCTGAGACCCGCCCTCCAAGCGGCGAATGGATGGCAAGTTAGCCGGATGCGACGTTGGCAGAGCAACCGCCAATTGGCGATTGATGCGTCTTTCCCGAGCGTCAAGCCACAACGAGACGGCTGCTGCGCACGTCGCGAGCGCCAGAACACTGACGATCACGGACTCCAGCATCATATTTGCCTCATGGCCTCGGCCCAAGCACCATCCAGCCCGAAATAGACAAGACGGCTCTTGAACTTCGGAGTTGCAAGGTTGGACTTATAGCTGCCCGATATCCGTCCGTTCACATCCTCCTCTTGATACTCGAAGGCTGCGATGTCATTGGTGGTGATCACCTCCCCTTCAAGGCCGATCACCTCGCTGATCTGAACGATGCGGCGCTGTCCGTCCCGCATGCGTTCGACCTGCACAATGAGATCCAGCGCAGCGACGATCTGACTTCGAATGGCGCGCGACGGTAGATTGACCTGTCCCATCTGCACCATGTTCTCGATGCGGGTCAGGGCATCCCGGGTACTATTCGCGTGTACCGTGGAGATCGAGCCATCATGGCCGGTGTTCATCGCCTGCAGCATGTCGAATGCTTCGGAACTGCGCACCTCGCCAACGACGATCCGGTCGGGACGCATGCGCAGGGCATTCACCAGCAGATCGCGCTGTGTCACCTGCCCTGTGCCCTCGAGGCTGGGAGGCCGGGTCTCCAGGCTGATCACGTGCGGCTGCTGAAGCTGCAGCTCAGCCGCGTCCTCGATCGTGACAATGCGTTCGGTGTGATCGATGAACTGACTCATCGCGTTCAGGAGCGTCGTCTTGCCGGATCCGGTGCCGCCGGAGACCAGAACATTGAGCCGCGAGCGGGCGGCGATCTCCAGCAATTGTCCGATGGCCGCGGTCATCGAGCCGTTCTCGATCAATCCGGCGATGTCCAAACGATGGCTTGGAAATTTCCGGATGGAAATGCACGGACTATGGATCGCCAGCGGCGGGAGGATGATGTTGACCCGGCTGCCATCCAGCAGGCGACAATCCACCATCGGACTGGATTCGTCGACGCGCCGACCAACCTGCGCGGCAATCTTCTGAGCGACGGAGGCGATGTGATCATTGTCGCGGAATCGCACCGCAACTCGTTCCAGCTTGCCGCTTCGCTCCACGTAGATATTGCTTGGACCGTTCACCATGATATCGCTGATCGACTGGTCCAGCAGCAGCGGACGGAGCGGCCCGTAACCCGTCATGTCGTCGGCAATTTCGTCCGCGAGCTGCAGCTGCTCGCGGCCCGACAGCTCGAGCCGTTCCTGGTTGGCAATGTGATGGATGATCTCTTCAATCTGCCGCCGGAGAACCTCCCGCGAGACGGTTGCGGCCACCGCGGGTTCGATCTGCTCAATCACCCGTTCGCGCAACGAAGGCGGGATGATGGGTTGGTGGATTGCTGGTTCGTCGCGCCTTGGCGCAGGTGACGGCACGCTCGGTGCGGATGCAGCCGCGCTGGCCGACGGCAACGGCAAGCCTATCGCGGATGCAGGGAGGCCTGCCGCCAATACGTGAGCTGGTGCGTCGTCTTCACGTCTACCGAACTTTTTCATCGCAGATGTGCTGTGAGCACCCTCCTCCACCAGCCACTTCGCTCGGCAGCGACACCGCTGATCTCCCGTACGATCGGTGCCAGGTGACGCCGCAATTTTCTGACGTGCTTCAGGGCTGGAATTCCCAGATTGAGCGCCTCGGTCATGCCCTTGCCGAGATCGGGAACGACGATGTCGGGCTCTGCACCCAACGCCTTGACAACCGCTGCCCTCGGAAGGCCCCCGGGACGACCGGCCCGATTGAGCAAGGTAAAGACCCGGTCCTTGCCCGCGATGTTGATCACGGCGGTGCGTAGCGCATGGGCATTGCGAAGTCCGGTCACCTCGGATTCGAGCAGCACCATCACATGACGGGAAAGCGTAATCACGGGATAGATCGACGGCGGAAACGGGACGGGTACATCGACGACGATGTAGTTGAACCGTTGACGCAGCAGACCCAGCACGTGTCGTATGCCAGCTTCCGTAATTTCGAGCTGCGCATCGAGGTCCTCGTCGGCCGAAACCAGGCAAACCCTTTCGTTGACTTCGATTGCCGCGCGCTCGAGGAAGAGTGTGTCCGCCCGCATCGGATTCTCCAGAGCGATACGCAGCCCCGGCCCGGGACGAACACCCAGCATCACGGCGGCCTCGCCGCCCTGCAAATGAAGATCAAGCAGCGCCACCTTGGCCTTGGTCGTCTCGGCAAGCTGCAGCGCCAGATTGATCGCGATGCTCGTGGCGCCGGCGCCGCCCTGCGCCCCGCAGATCGAGACCACATGCCCGCCACGATCGATCTGGTTGGCTGCCACGTCGCCGAGCAGCTTGGGGCGCAACTTGTCCAGCACCATATCGCGCGTGAGCGGCCGCGGCAGATACTCGGTCAAGCCGAGCTCCAGGAGCTCACGGTAGAAGGTGATCTCCCTGTTATCGCCGATCACGGCTACGCGGACATCGGGTGGACAGACGCCGGCCAGCCTTTCCAGTTCGGTAAATGGATCATCGATGCCACTGATGTCTACCACCAGCGCAAACAGGTCGGTGTCGGTTTCAAGCATCCGTATGGCATTGCGGATCGTGCCGCGCCTGATCGAGAGGTTGGCGCCTTCGAGCCCCTTGCGCAACGCCGCGGCGCTGAGCTCATCATTTACGTAACCGACGATGCGGTTACGCGTGACGATCGACGTCGATTCTTCAGGCGGAGTGGCTATGGCGATGTTCATCAACGTTTCTCCGACAACCTGTTATCGTAACCCACCGCCGTTGCAGTCGGGCGTACGGCTTCCGATGCACCGTCGCAGCTGACGAGAGCGTCTTCCTCTTGCTTCCTGACCGTGTATTGCTTGACCTCACCGCCCGAATGAACGACCACGGCCGTTCTCTGTGCGGAAATTGCATACTGGCGGGCAAGTTCAGGCGACACATCACAGCTCGACATCGCGCCGGTGTCTGCCTTGTCCCACTGATCGACTGCTGCGCGTACGGCCATGGAGAGCGTCCCGAGCTGCTTTGCGACGGTGACCTTCTTGACCTGGACCGGCGTAAGCTCCAGTGACACGGTCTGCGTTAGCTTGCCTGCCATCCCGCTAATGGGTCGCGCGCCCTGCACGATCTCCTGATCAATCGCGATGACTCGGACATTGCGCAGAACGGTTTCGCTCAGGGCGCGACGGGCGGTATCGACTTTCTCGAAGACCTGGGTCAGCACGACGTCCACGTGATCGCCCGGTCTGATGAGGCCCGAGACACCGGCCTCCTCGTCAACCTTGATGCTGATGGCACGGCTGTCTGGCGCCAGGACACTGGCGAGAAAACCCCGGTCCCGCGGACGCAGGATATCCTGCAACGTAACGGGACTGCCCGCTTCGACGAAGTTGCGGATGAGAGAACCCGGAAGTCCGGCCTTGGACTCGGGTGCGTCAAGGATAGCCCCCGGGGGAACGCGCTCCGGCGGCACCGTGCGCACGGTGAAATCCTCTTCGCGGGCCAACGTCCCCCTCGGCAATGGCCGTGCCGCGACAAAGTATCCGGCGGTCGCGGGCGCCGCCGGCGCCAGGGGCATCGCTGTCACTTGTACCGGGACCGGAGGCTGCGCCTTCGGCAGGTTCATGCTGTAGGCAATCAGTCCAAACGCTGTGGTTGCAAGCAAAAGCACCACGATGATCGACAGACGCAGCGCGGATGACATTTCACGATCCTTTGCTCAAAATGGTCCAGATGCCGCCACACGCGATAGCAACTCCGTAAGGCAGCGGGGCGTGTCGCAAATGGCGCCAACGCTCGATCGCGTAGATCCGCCGTGCGAGCGACGATCCGGCGGGTGCCAACCTGGGATACGGCAGGTGACGCATCATCAGATGCACCAAGGCAAGAACGCCGCCCGCCAGCACGGTGACCGTCAGCAACTGCATGACGTCGCTCGGCGAGAGACCGACCGCCAGGGCAACCAGCAGCTTGACGTCACCGCCACCAATTCCTCCGCGCGCATAGAGGACAAAGAGCAGCAGGAAGAGGATCGCGGCTGTGATCAGCGACACAGCGACTTCTATCGAGCCGGGCAATTGACCGGCGATCCCAAGGAGCGCCAGCGCGAGACAAAATTCGTTTGGGATCGAGCGCGTCGCGATATCTATCGTTGCGACATAGAGCAACAACAAGATTTGCAGGACCGAGATTGTGGGAGCAATCCAACTCATGAAATGCACGTTTCAAAAAAGTGGAAGGCAAACTAGCGGGGCACTCCTGCACGAGGGGGGCAGCTTGGGTTGCCCCCCTCTGGAGTCAAAATGGCTGTATCAACCAGCGAGGGCCGTAGTGAAAGCGTCGGTGATCTTTGAGATCCCGTCGGTCAGCGCTGCCCCGATCTTACCACCAGCTCCACCCCCGAACACAGCACCGACTGCGCCAACGATGCAAACCGCGACGATGATGTACTCGAATGACACCACGCCATCCTGGTCCGTTCGCAAACGCTTCAACGCTTCCCTGGTCTCGATGTAATATTGCAACATTGCAAGAATCCTTCTTTTAAGATGAATTTGCAGACACCTCGGCAACTTCCAGCGGCTGCGGATTTATGTCCGGCCCCGCCAGCGATAAACTATCCATTAAATGTTTATTATCGTCAACATTTAATATATAATGTCTTTTGGATTAACCTTACCCGGAACGAGAGCTCGGCGAAAATTAAAGACGGGCGAAAATCGGCAAAAACGTTGTAATACAAGGACGATAGCAGACCTCACAATTGAAGCTTGGGCAGAGCGCCGGCTGAGAGCCGATATTGAATTCACCGGAATAGTACGGGTGATCGCGGTAAATTTTATTATTCCGGGATTCAATAATTATGTGATGACAAAATGAACTGGCAACCGGTCAATCCACTCGCAGAATCGAGCGGATGCTGCGACCAGGCCGGCGCGCATAGAGCAGATTTCGCGACATGCGGAGGGCGCGAAGCGAGACATCTTTCCACGACGATTGAGGCGATCCCTCCCAGCACCTTGAGCCATCGCCTCGCAGCGCGTCAGACCAGATACTCGTGGTAGCTGATAAGCGTTCCCATGTTCTTGTCTGCCTCAGTCTGGAAGCTCGCGGGATCGTATTGGCCCAACAGGCTGATATTGGCGGTATGAACGCCGTCAGTCACTGAAAGGATTCCTCCAGTGCCGGCCTGATTTGCGACATAACTAGCGGTCGTGCCGTCCCCGAATGCGACGTCGAGGAGATCCAGGTGGTCATTTCCGTCAAACCCCGACACGACTCCGCTGAAGTCGAAGGAGTCATGGAGCACGATTGTCCCGGTCGCTGCGGCATCGAGCGCGACATGCGCAGATGATGCCGCTCCGAACTCGATCGTTGCCACGCCATCCATCAGTGCCGTGCCGCTGCCGCTTACACTGCCATTGAGAGTGATGTTGGCTCCATGCGCCCACAGCAGCCCTGAATTATCCACGTTGCTGTCGATGACCAGACCGCCGCTGCCGCTGGCCGCAATCGTCCCGGAATTGACGACGGTGTTGTCGCCGGTGTCAATCTCGAGTGCGTTGGTGCCCGTCGCGATGATTGTACCTTGGTTGACAAGGATCAATGTCCCTTCGCCGAGCTGTCCGGCTCCGGAAATGGTGTTGTCGACGTTGGTCAGCGTGACATCGGAAACAGCTCCACTGACGGTGTTCTCGCTATTGTCGGACAACAGCACCTGACCGCCACCTTCAAGCAAAACGCCGTGCTCGACAAGTTGGAGGTCGGTCTCCGCGCCAGTCGAATTCAACGAGATCGTGCCTGTATTGTGGATGTTACCGGACAACGGCAGCAATGCGCCGTTGCCGATTGTCATTGTGGCGGCATTGTCGACTATGGGCTTGAAGTCGAACACGAAGTCGTCCGCTGCGAGCGAGCCGGCATCGACGCCATCTAAAGTGATCGTTTGACCGTCGGCCAGCGCAATGACGGCATTACCGTCATAGTCGGTAGACAGATGCGTCTGGACGTCGGCGAAGGTCTTGAAGCTGTCGTAGCCAATCAGGTCGATCTGATCATGCGCAATCTCGAAATTGTAGACGACGTCATGGCCGATCGGCTGTGAGAAGACAAGCAGATCACTGCCACTTGACGCTGTGAGATAGTCGTCGCCGGAAATGGCGATGATGGCGGAGCCCGCTGCAAAAGCTTCAACATTGTCGGCGAATGTCTCGATTACGGCCGAGCCATCCGGCTGCATCCGAGTGACGGTCACGTCGAGGTGCAAAGCTCCGGCGAAACTGACTGGCGATGTCACCGTTAGCGAGCTGACGTCGGTCGTCTCGATCGTCCACTTGCCATCGGGGAGCAGCGTCCCACCATTTAGTGTCCAGCCGGCGGGCATGCTGGCAACAGTGACCGTGGCGAATTGCCCCTCGTTGGCGGGCGAGTCGGTCAGACCCAGATTGATGGGCTGCCCCGATACGCCCGCAGGAGCAAGCGCCGTTCCAAACGCAAAGTCCGCCGCGCTAAAAGCACCGGTTATGCTAGCCAGAGTGGTCAGGTTGTCCAAATCGGCAACGAGTATCGCGCCGCCTGCGACGCTCGGATTGGGATCGTAGTAAACTTGCGCGTGGCCCACCGTCGAATTGTGGAATACGAACAGAGCTCCTGTGGTGATATTGGAATAACCGTTGATCGTTGATTGAACTGTCGCCGTCGTCACGGATGCGTCTGTTTTGACGCCGACCTCCGTGTTGGCGAGATTTATCGCAGCGTTGTTGCCCGTTCTGACGTTTTCAACGCTTGTATCGACATCACCAATGACGAATCGCCCAGCGGTTACCGTAAATTCCAGCTTATCCCCGGACGT
This sequence comes from Bradyrhizobium sp. 141, assembly GCF_023074055.1. GTDB lineage: Bacteria > Pseudomonadota > Alphaproteobacteria > Rhizobiales > Xanthobacteraceae > Bradyrhizobium. The sequence continues at coordinate 158,136 of NZ_JADPKR010000082.1, read as the reverse complement.
GCTGAAGTCGGTGATGTGGTCACCCGCGTCGGTGACAGCAAGATAGGCGAATGTATCGTTCCCGCCACCACCAGTAAGCGCGTCTGCGCCACCACCGCCCACGATCCTGTCCGCGCCAGTGCCTGCGCCACCGTTGATCGTGTCGTTACTTGAACCGCCCTTGAGGGTATCATCACCACCGTTTCCTGAGCTGCCGATGATGACAAACGATCCAGACGTGACTGCGCTAGCATCTACGACCAGGTCGCCGTTACCAGTGATGCCGGATCCGTCAATCGTGAGCGTTCCTCCGTTTTGGAATGTCGAAAGGAATGTCAGGGCGTCGGTGTGATTTCCGCTGTTGGCGTCACTGAGACTTATTGTTTCGAAGTTTGTCAGGCCAATGCTTCCTGCACCATCGCCGAAGGTGAATGGCCCCAGACCACCGCCACTGAGGGCGAGAGTGTCCGAACCGCTTCCCCCAGTCAGCATGTCACCGTTGTTTAGCGTTAGGGGAGATTGCGTCCCGGTCACGGTATTGGTGCCCGATACATAGAAGACAGTATCGGTGCCAGTCGTGAGAGCGAAGGGGCTGGGGCTCGTGACCGAAATGGTCACCGTATCGACATCGGTCAATGCCCCACCCGCTCCGGTGTGGCCATTGTCGTTTGTCGTCATGGTCAGAGTGCTAGTTCCGGCAAAGTTCGATGTCGGAACGTAGTTGACCGTCGAGGCCAGGGTAGAATTGATGGCGCTGACTGTTCCGGTCAGCGTCACCGTCGACGTTCCGCTGCCGCTGATCCCTGCGGTACCTCCTGAAACGGTCAAGGTGCCGTTGGTTACCGACAACGTGATCGTTTCGCTGGCGCCGTCCGAGTCGGCATCGATGATGCTAAGTCCAGTGATCGCCTTTGTCGTGTTGACGTTTGTCGTCTGTGCTCCCGGAACCGTATTCACCGGCGCGTCGTTGGCCGGGATGACCGCGACTGTCGAGCTCACGATATTGCTGGCGTGGCTGGCCGTCTGCCCGTCGTCAACCTGGTAGCTGATGGTGCGGGTCGCGCCCGACGGATTGTCACTCGAGTTCGAATATGTCACGGAGCGCAGAGCCGCCTGGTAGTTCGCCGCACTTGACGAACCCGTCAGGGTCAGCACCCCAGTGCTGGCGTTATAGCTGCCGGTGATGCCGTTCTGATTGGTAAAACCGAGCACATCCTGGCCGGAGGCGAAATTGCCTGTGATCGAGACCGTCGCGCCGGTCAGATTCGTGCTGTCAACGTCCGACACGATCAGCGCCGTATCGATCGCGGTCGCCACCTGACCCTCGGTATAGGACAGTGAACCGCCATTGGCGTTCAGCACCGGCGCATCGTTGCTGCCGGTGATGGTGACCGTAACGATGCCAGAGGCGGTGCCGTCCTGGCTGGTGACCGTGAACTGGTCCTGCACCTGCTGGCCAGCGGTGAGCTCATCGTGGGCGCCGTTGCCGGTGTAGCTCCAGGCCCCGTTGGCATCGATCGTGAAGTCGCCATAGGTCCCGTGGACGTTCGATTGCGCCACGACGTGGGCTTCGCCGCTGTCGGGATCCACAATCGTCAGCTGGCCGGAGGCGTTCAATGCGGCGGCGGTATCGCCTTCGGTGACGGACTTCGAGTCCGAACTGACGGTCGCCGCGTCGTTGCTGCCGGTGATGGTGACCGTGACGATGCCAGAGGCGGTGCCGTCCTGGCTGGTGACCGTGAACTGGTCCTGGACCTGCTGGCCGGCAGTGAGCTCATCGTGGGCGCCGTTGCCGGTGTAGCTCCAGGCGCCATTGGCATCGATCGTGAAGTCGCCGTAGGTCCCGTGGACGTTGGTCTGGGCCACGACATGGGCTTCGCCGCTGTCGGGATCCACAATCGTCAAGAGGCCGCTGGTGTTGAGGGCGGCGGAGGTGTCGCCTTCCGTGACGGACTTCGAGTCCGACGAGACCGTGGCCGCATCGTTGCTGCCGGTGATGGTCACCGTAACGATGCCGCTCGCGGTGCCGTCCTGGCTGGTGACCGTGAACTGATCCTGCACCTGCTGGCCGGCAGTGAGCTCATCGTGGGCGCCGTTGCCGGTGTAGCTCCAGGCCCCGTTGGCATCGATCGTGAAGTCGCCGTAGGTCCCGTGGACGTTCGATTGCGCCACGACATGGGCTTCGCCGCTGTCGGGATCCACGATCGTCAGCTGGCCGGAGGCGTTCAATGCGGCGGCAGTGTCGCCTTCCGTGACGGACTTCGAGTCCGACGAGACCGTGGCCGCGTCGTTGCTGCCGGTGATCGTGACCGTGACGATGCCGGAGGCGGTGCCGTCCTGGCTGGTGACCGTGAACTGATCCTGCACCTGCTGGCCGGCGGTGAGCTCGTCGTGGGCGCCATTGCCGGTGTAGCTCCAGGCGCCGTTGGCATCGATCGTGAAGTCGCCATAGGCGCCGTGGACGTTGGTCTGCGCCACGACATGGGCTTCACCCGTATCCGGGTCGGTGATGGTGAGCTGGCCGCTGGTGTTGAGCGCCGCCGCGATGTCGCCCTCGCTGACAGACTTCGAGTCCGACGAGACCGTGGCCGCATCATTGGTGCCGGTGATGGTCACCGTCACGATGCCGCTCGCGGTGCCGTCCTGGCTGATCACCGTGAACTGGTCCTGCACCTGCTGGCCGGCGGTGAGCTCGTCGTGAGCGCCGTCGCCGGTGTAGCTCCAGGCCCCGTTGGCATCGATCGTGAAGTCGCCGTAGCTCCCGTGGACGTTCGATTGCGCCACGACATGGGCTTCACCCGTGTCCGCGTCGGTGATGCTGAGCTGGCCGCTGGTGTTGAGCGCGGAGGCGGCATTCCCCTCAGTGACGGACTTCGCCTCGGAAGAGACCGTGGCCGCATCATTGGTGCCGGTGATGGTGACCGTGACGATGCCAGAGGCGGTGCCGTCCTGGCTGGCCACGGTGAACTGGTCCTGCACCTGCTGGCCGGCGGTGAGCTCGTCGTGAGCGCCGTTGCCGGTGTAGCTCCAGGCCCCGTTGGCATCGATCGTGAAGTCGCCGTAGGTCCCGTGGACGTTCGATTGCGCCACGACATGGGCCTGGCCCGTATCCGGGTCGGTGATGCTGAGCTGGCCGCTCGTGTTGAGCGCGGAGGCGGCATTACCCTCGGTGACGGACTTCGCCTCGGAAGAGACCGTGGCCGCATCGTTGCTGCCGGTGATGGTCACCGTCACGGTACCGGTGGCGGTGCCGTCCTGGCTGGTCACCGTGAACTGATCCTGGACCTGCTGGCCGGCGGTGAGCTCGTCATGCGTGCCGTTGCCGGTGTAGGTCCAGGCGCCGTTGGCATCGATCGTGAAGTCGCCGTAGGTCCCGTGGACGTTCGATTGCGCCACGACATGGGCTTCGCCGCTGTCGGGATCCTCGATCGTCAGCTGACCGCTGGTGTTGAGCGCCGCCGCGGTATCGCCTTCGGTGACGGACTTCGAGTCCGACGAGACCGTGGCCGCATCATTGCTGCCGGTGATGGTGACCGTAACGATGCCAGAGGCGGTGCCGTCCTGGCTGGTCACCGTGAACTGGTCCTGCACCTGCTGGCCGGCGGTGAGCTCATCGTGGGCGCCATTGCCGGTGTAGCTCCAGGCCCCATTGGCATCGATCGAGAAATCGCCGTAGGTCCCGTGGACGTTCGATTGCGCCACGACATGGGCTTCACCCGTATCCGGGTCGGTGATGGTGAGCTGGCCGCTGGTGTTGAGCGCCGCCGCGATGTCGCCCTCGCTGACAGACTTCGAGTCCGACGAGACCGTGGCCGCATCATTGGTGCCGGTGATGGTCACCGTCACGATGCCGCTCGCGGTGCCGTCCTGGCTGATCACCGTGAACTGGTCCTGCACCTGCTGGCCGGCGGTGAGCTCGTCGTGAGCGCCGTCGCCGGTGTAGCTCCAGGCCCCGTTGGCATCGATCGTGAAGTCGCCGTAGCTCCCGTGGACGTTCGATTGCGCCACGACATGGGCTTCACCCGTGTCCGCGTCGGTGATGCTGAGCTGGCCGCTGGTGTTGAGCGCGGAGGCGGCATTCCCCTCAGTGACGGACTTCGCCTCGGAAGAGACCGTGGCCGCATCATTGGTGCCGGTGATGGTGACCGTGACGATGCCAGAGGCGGTGCCGTCCTGGCTGGCCACGGTGAACTGGTCCTGCACCTGCTGGCCGGCGGTGAGCTCGTCGTGAGCGCCGTTGCCGGTGTAGCTCCAGGCCCCGTTGGCATCGATCGTGAAGTCGCCGTAGGTCCCGTGGACGTTCGATTGCGCCACGACATGGGCCTGGCCCGTATCCGGGTCGGTGATGCTGAGCTGGCCGCTCGTGTTGAGCGCGGAGGCGGCATTACCCTCGGTGACGGACTTCGCCTCGGAAGAGACCGTGGCCGCATCGTTGCTGCCGGTGATGGTCACCGTCACGGTACCGGTGGCGGTGCCGTCCTGGCTGGTCACCGTGAACTGATCCTGGACCTGCTGGCCGGCGGTGAGCTCGTCATGCGTGCCGTTGCCGGTGTAGGTCCAGGCGCCGTTGGCATCGATCGTGAAGTCGCCGTAGGTCCCGTGGACGTTCGATTGCGCCACGACATGGGCTTCGCCGCTGTCGGGATCCTCGATCGTCAGCTGACCGCTGGTGTTGAGCGCCGCCGCGGTATCGCCTTCGGTGACGGACTTCGAGTCCGACGAGACCGTGGCCGCATCATTGCTGCCGGTGATGGTGACCGTAACGATGCCAGAGGCGGTGCCGTCCTGGCTGGTCACCGTGAACTGGTCCTGCACCTGCTGGCCGGCGGTGAGCTCATCGTGGGCGCCATTGCCGGTGTAGCTCCAGGCCCCATTGGCATCGATCGAGAAATCGCCGTAGGTCCCGTGGACGTTCGATTGCGCCACGACATGGGCCTGGCCCGTATCCGGGTCGGTGATGGTGAGCTGGCCGCTCGTGTTGAGCGCGGAGGCGGCATTGCCCTCGGTGACCGACTTCGCCTCGGAAGAGACCGTGGCCGCATCATTGGTGCCGGTGATGGTGACCGTGACGATGCCAGAGGCGGTGCCGTCCTGGCTGGTCACGGTGAACTGATCCTGCACCTGCTGGCCGGCGGTGAGCTCGTCGTGAGCGCCGTTGCCGGTGTAGCTCCAGGCCCCGTTGGCATCGATCGTGAAGTCGCCATAGGTCCCGTGCGCGTTGCTCTGGGCCACGACATGGGCTTCGCCCGTATCCGGGTCGGTGATGCTGAGCTGGCCGCTCGTGTTGAGCGCCGCCGCGGTATCGCCTTCGGTGACGGACTTCGAGTCCGAACTGACGGTCGCCGCGTCGTTGCTGCCGGTGATGGTGACCGTGACGATGCCAGAGGCGGTGCCGTCCTGGCTGGTGACCGTGAACTGGTCCTGCACCTGCTGGCCGGCGGTGAGCTCGTCGTGGGCGCCGTTGCCGGTGTAGCTCCAGGCCCCGTTGGCATCGATCGTGAAGTCGCCATAGGTCCCGTGGACGTTCGATTGCGCCACGACATGGGCTTCGCCAGTGTCGGGATCCACAATCGTCAGCTGGCCGGAGGCGTTCAATGCGGCGGCGGTATCGCCTTCGGTGACGGACTTCGAGTCCGAACTGACGATCGCCGCGTCGTTGGTGCCGGTGATCGTGACCGTCACGATGCCGCTCGCGGTGCCGTCCTGGCTGGTCACCGTGAACTGATCCTGCACCTGCTGCCCGGCGGTGAGCTCATCGTGGGCGCCATTACCGCTGTAGCTCCAGGCGCCGTTGGCATCGATGCTGAAGTCGCCATAGGCGCCGTGGACGTTCGATTGCGCCACGACATGGGCCTGGCCCGTATCCGGGTCGGTGATGATGAGCTGACCGCTGGTGTTGAGCGCCGACGCGGTATCGCCTTCGGTGACGGACTTCGAGTCCGAAGAGACCGTGGCCGCATCGTTGCTGCCGGTGATTGTCACCGTGACGATGCCGCTCGCGGTGCCGTCCTGGCTGATCACCGTGAACTGGTCCTGCACCTGCTGGCCAGCGGTGAGCTCATCGTGGGCGCCGTTGCCGGTGTAGCTCCAGGCCCCGTTGGCATCGATCGTGAAGTCGCCATAGGCGCCGTGGACGTTGGTCTGGGCCACGACATGGGCTTCGCCGCTGTCGGGATCCACGATCGTCAGCTGGCCGGAGGCGTTCAATGCGGCGGCAGTGTCGCCTTCGGTGACAGACTTCGAGTCCGACGAGACCGTGGCCGCATCATTGCTGCCGGTGATGGTGACCGTGACGATGCCGCTGGCGGTGCCATCCTGGCTGGTCACGGTGAACTGATCCTGCACCTGCTGGCCGGCAGTGAGCTCGTCATGGGCACCGTTGCCGGTGTAGCTCCAGGCCCCGTTGGCATCGATCGTGAAGTCGCCGTAGGTCCCGTGGGCATTGGTCTGGGCCACGACATGGGCTTCGCCCGTATCCGGGTCGGTGATGCTGAGCTGGCCGCTGGTGTTGAGCGCCGCCGCGGTGTCGCCTTCCGTGACGGACTTCGAGTCCGACGAGACCGTGGCCGCATCATTGGTGCCGGTGATGGTGACCGTGACGATGCCAGAGGCGGTGCCGTCCTGGCTGGCCACCGTGAACTGATCCTGCACCTGCTGGCCGGCAGTGAGCTCGTCGTGAGCGCCGTTGCCGGTGTAGCTCCAGGCGCCGTTGGCATCGATGCTGAAGTCGCCATAGGTCCCGTGGACGTTCGATTGCGCCACGACATGGGCTTCGCCCGTATCCGGGTCGGTGATGCTGAGCTGGCCGCTGGTGTTGAGCGCGGAGGCGGCATCGCCTTCGGTGACGGACTTCGAGTCCGACGAGACCGTGGCCGCATCATTGGTGCCGGTGATCGTGACCGTGACGATGCCGGAGGCGGTGCCGTCCTGGCTGGTCACGGTGAACTGGTCCTGGACCTGCTGGCCGGCAGTGAGCTCATCGTGGGCGCCGTTGCCGGTGTAGCTCCAGGCCCCGTTGGCATCGATCGTGAAGTCGCCGTAGGTCCCGTGAACGTTCGGTTGCGCCACGACGTGGGCCTCGCCCGTATCCGGGTCGGTGATGGTGAGCTGGCCGCTGGTGTTGAGCGCGGAGGCGGCATTGCCCTCAGTGACGGACTTCGAGTCCGAGCTCACGGTCGCCGCGTCGTTGCTGCCGGTGATGGTGACCGTGACGATGCCGGAGGCGGTGCCGTCCTGGCTGGTGACCGTGAACTGGTCCTGGACCTGCTGGCCGGCAGTGAGCTCATCGTGGGCGCCGTTGCCGGTGTAGCTCCAGGCCCCGTTGGCATCGATCGAGAAATCGCCGTAGGTCCCGTGGACGTTCGATTGCGCCACGACATGGGCCTGGCCCGTATCCGGGTCGGTGATGGTGAGCTGGCCGCTCGTGTTGAGCGCGGAGGCGGCATTGCCCTCGGTGACGGCCTTCGCCTCGGAAGAGACCGTGGCCGCATCATTGGTGCCGGTGATCGTGACCGTCACCGTCTGGGTAGCTGTCGAGCCGTGGCCGTCATTGATCGTCACCACGAAGCTCTCGGTGACGGTCTGGCCCGCAGCGAGGTATTGCGCAGCCGCGTTGTTCAAATTGTAGTGCCACTGCACCGCGCCGTTGGCGGCATTGGCCGCCTCGTTGACAGGATCGAGCGAGAAGGCGCCGAGCGAAGTAGTGTTGGAAGAGGCTGCCGCGAACGAGGCCGAATGCGTGTCGCTGAGATCGGCGTCGTTAAAACTGATAGTGCCGGCCGCGCCCTGCGAATCCGAGAGATCGGGCGTAGCATTCGCGTCTTCTACCACCGAGCCGCTCTGCGGACTTGATGTAATGAAGACCGAATCGTTTGCGCCATTGAACTGGAGTGTCACGGTCGCCCAACTGAGCGTACCATTGCCCAGCTGGATAGCGTAGGTGAATGTGTCAGTCAGCGTTTGCCCGGTCGCCAGCGCCTGAAGCTGAACGTTGATGTCGCCCTTGTCGTAATGAACGGTGCCGTCCGCTTCGATCCAGATGCGTGCTCCGAGGGCGCTGCGGTCACCGGTTGCGGCCATTCCGGCGGCATCACTGCTGTACGCTACATCTTTGACCAGCAAGTCCGCCGGTGCGTAGTTCTTGGTGGACGCGGAGGAGCTCGTTCCATTGTCCAGGGAGAACAGCGTCTTGGCCGCGCCCCCAAGGTCATTTGCCAGCACGTTCAAGATGAGAATGTTGCCGGCGTCTTCCGTAAACGAGAAAATGTCCGTGTTGGCTTGCGGAGTATTGCCGAACGAAACCGTGCTGCCGCCGCCCGTTGTCTGCGTCGCCATAGCTTAAATCCTCTGGGTGATGCGCCGTCCGCATTCACGGACCGGCACAAATTGCACAATGGCGCGGGGATGATCGGCCGTTGCCTTGCCTATGCTGCTGAAGAAAAATGCCGAGCTGCTCAGCATGCCTACCGTCCTGCTCAGCGCTTCGAAAATGTGCAAAGGGAACACGTGCCGCTCAAGCCTGTTTGGGGCTAGAGTCGCTCCGAGCTCGCGAGCGGATGTCGTGTGCACGGTCGCGCGCCTGACGGCCGCCATGTTTGCAAACCGCAAACTTGGCTGGATCGAAAGATCGCAAATTGACGGAGAAGAATTCGAAATTGCCCGAGCCCGAGTGAACATTGCTACAAAATGCGTGCACGTCATTCGCAACCCTCGTCTGCCAATGCAGAGCAGAGAGCGTCGCCGCAAATTCAATTCACGCAAATTGGTAGCGCGCGCTCGGACGGCGATAGGTCCGCCAGCGACAATCCCTGCCAAGTTACGCGAAAGAACTAGCGGTATCCCCTGCCCATCGTGGCCGGTGCTTGGCCGCCCACGTTTTGGCAATTATTGATTCTGCAATATCGCGGCTCAGAAGCGACAACCGTGATCAAGAAGCGCCACGTTCATTCACTCCTGATTAAATCAAACCTATTTTAAATTAAAGCGCACGTCCATTTATTTATTCATGCGCTCGATTTAATCATTAATACATCGAAATCAACAACAAAGAGGCTCTTGCGCCCCTCCTTGCCAGGCGACACCGGAATTTTACGGCTTGTCTCCCAGATGCACTCGGTCCTCGAGATGATCTTTGCTTCGCGTGGATCGGCAGTCGCAGGGAGCCAACTGGAGCCGAAACTCAGCCCTATCTGCGAAGACGAGGCATGAAAGCAGGTCTCGCAATACTTTGCGCCACCCCTGTGATTGTTGATTTGCGCACCCGACGCGATCCAGGCCCACCCGCCGTGAAGCGGCGAACGTGGCTTTCAATGTGTTGCTGGTCATCCTCATCAGGTCAGTGTAGCCGTCCTTGTCGAGCCATACCCAGCCATTGGATTGCATCAGCGGCCTGGCTACGCGCCTCACTCTTGGAGCGCACCACCATTAGTCCCGCGATGGTCTCACGCTCTGGAGCGTGCGCCCGGTCCGTGCCCTGGAGTGCGACGAGAAGAGTCCTCACGATGCTCGCGCACGAAGCTTCGCATCCCGTGCTGCTGTCCGCGCACGTTTCTCGTTCGCTTTACCGCGCAACCGGGCCCCGGCGAGCAAGCATTCGAAATCGATGTGAAGCTTGAACCGAAACCAGTTCCCGGTTGGCTCGCGAAGGGAACCAAATTGACCGCCATTAAATGGTAAATTTGATTATTGCATATAATCATGATGACTCCATCGCAAAATTGAAAAATATGTTGGGGAAAAGAAAACATGGGAGGTTGAAATGGAAGCTGCCCGCCGCTTTCGCGCAATGGCGTTGCTTTGCCGACAGACTGCCGCACTCCAACCTGAGAGAAGCTGGAAACTGCTTGCAGAGGCAGAGTACTGGGAGCATCTGGCGGCTGCGGCTTCAGCTCATTGAGCTTCGGTCGAGCGGTCTTTGTCTTTCGCTCTTCGTCGACTTCTCAATCATTTTCTGAGGCATGTGATGTCGAGTACGCGTCAGATTTTTTCTAGTGCTGTTCTGAGCGAACGGCACCAGGCGCTTCTGGAGGAGCTTAGAGAGGTGGAGAAGCTTCGAAGTAAGCTCCGACATGTAGAAGCAAGAACAATCGGCAGAAGACGGCGTACCAAAGCGAGCGGCAAAGCAAGAGCCGTTTAGAGAGCCGCCGGGTCCGAAGGTTGACCCGCGTTGGCTCACTCGCGCGATTCGATGCACGGATTGCCCGCGTTCCTCGCATCTGCCATTATCGGTAGCGAGCCTCGGCGACGTCGCTGCGACGCGTTAACTGCGACTTTCATTCGACGTTGTTGCTTCGGAACACAGCAACGAGTCGATCGCCTTCCCAAAGCTCAACGTCATGCTCGTCATGCATTTGCTCGGCTCGGCGTCTCGCCGCCTGCTCGTCAATGCAGTCGAGCTTTGCAGCGCAGATCACTTGCCGGCTGCCGTCCACCACGAACACCTTGTACCGCATAATGCAGTCCGATCCCAAAGGCGACCGTCATCGTACTCTAATGTCCGTCTAAGGCAGTGCCAAACTAGGTGTGGCGCACGGAAACCTTTGTACGTGTGGCAATTCGGCTATACCAGTTCGAGAAATCCACCGATCGCGCGGCGGCTGTACCTCGCATCTAAGCTACCTCAGTGGCGTAATCTCCACGCGTGCCGAAGCGTGCGGCTCGAGCTTAAGAGCGAGAGGCCACCAAGCGTCATCAGCAGCACACCGAACCAGGCCGTCCAGCTGCGCGCTTCGTCGTGCGCCTCTGCAGTGCGTACGCCCAGCGGCATATCTTGAGGTGAGTCGGCGGGCGCGGCGGCGAGAAGCTGCCCAACGTCGACTTGGCCCGGCACGGAGTGTTCGGGCGTGAGCTGGTTGGGAAGGTCGACAATGGGGGCTGCCGACATCAGGGCGGGGCCCGTGCCGAGATTGGAAGTGGCGTCAGCTACCTTCATTTCCGGTACAGGCGGCAGAGATTGCTCGGGCGGTGCGGAGCGCGGCAACTCCGCGCGCGCATCAACGACCGCGCTCCGCTTCGTCCCGTTCTCGTCCAAACTGGCGCTGCGGTCTTTGGCCACGCGAGCCCGAACGGGCTTCTTCACCGTCGCGATGCCCTCGGCCAGGAACCAGCATTTGCGGCGACCGTCCCTTCGGTAGACCCAATGCTGTCCACCAGTGGTCGAGGTACCGGGACGCGGCACGCATTCGGCTTGCGGCGGAGAGGTTACCGTAGGTTGGGACGTAGCAGTATTGAAGAAGTCGGCAAGAGGATTGGAAGACGCGGGCGCCGCCGAAAAACCTCCGACAAGGACCAAACTGGCGAAGTACAATCGCAAATGACCGGACATCGAAAACTCCCGGGTGCGCCCCACCCCCGCTCGAGCCTTAGCGGCGACAACGGCTCCCATGCGGCTTAAATCGGGCAGCGCGATGAATTAATTGTACTCCGGGCCACCTAATTAATATGCCGCTCCAGCACTCCAGGGCTGCAACACGAGGCAGCGCAATCGATTCATCGAGCCACCTGAGCTGCGCCGGGCCTCGCTCCCGCCCGCGATCCACGGCGCCGCCGCCCGGTCGATCGCCATCGTTGCGCTCGTCCCCGAACACGAAAGCGCAACTGGCCGAGGGGTGAGTTTGTGGATGTCACGATACGTGGATACCCCTCGCAGCGGATTAAATACTCTGCCACGATATTACCTCTGTCGCGCCTTTCTCCCTGCTCCTCTCGCATTTAAATGTGGATTGCACGATCAATATTTAACTGACGGCTTGTCTGCTCCCGGATTCCCGACTTGTCTGCCTGGGCCTTTTGCCCAAGATTCGGATGAAGCCATGAACACCGCGCATTTCAATTCGCTCTCCGTTGACGAGCTCTGGATACTTCACCAAGAGGTCGCCGCCAAACTCACTCAGAAAATGTTGGTGCAAAAAGCACATTTGGAGGAAAGGCTCCACAGGATTGGACTGGCCAACGAGGCCACGCGGTTTAATCGTAAGCGCCGTCCATACCCGCCCGTTCGTCCCAAATATCGCAATCCGAAGAACCCAGCGGAGACATGGTCGGGTCGCGGCAGGCTGCCGCGATGGCTGCGGCCGCAGCTTCGAGGCGGCCGAGATTTGGACGATTTCCTGATCGATCGGGCTTCAGCCCAAAAGCGGTAGACAACTTGAGCGCCGATCGCGGCATTTTGGGATGGGAATGCTGGCGCCGGCTGTTACCCTGGGGCTCTGGGCTATTCACATCATCATTCAAACGCGGGTCATAACCATGCTTGGCGGCATCGCCATAGCGAGCGCGCTGGCGATCTGGCTGATGGTCTCGCTGAATCGCTCGGGGGGCCCGCAGCGCAGTGAAGGCATCGACGAGAATCTCAAGCGCGCGATGGCCCGCGTCTAGTCGTGGTTCCCTCTGAAGTGCCGCCTAACCGCATTCCACGCTCGAAGGACTGGAAAGAGGAGGACGACGAAAAGGCCTCTGATTGCAACCGGCGTCATCCCGCGCCGCAGGAGTGGTGGGTCGTGATCGTCCGATCGACGGGCCGTCGTGTTGATCATCACCGGAGATGGAGTTTCTGCGCGCCGAGTAGGTGCCGGTCTGCGCGAGGGCAGGACAACTACAACGAACAGAACGTTCACCAGTAGCCATATTCCCACAATGAGAAGGAAAGTACGCACGAGAACGACCATCGTTTGATCTGAAATCTGCCGAGCTTACTCCAGCCTCATACCCGGCGCGCAACCGGCAACACTGCGTTCGCGGACGGAGCCGCTTCAGCGCAGCCGTCACATTGGCATCCCCCGAGGCCGTTGGGCCCCGAGCGCTTCGCGAGCGCCCAGGATCGCTCGCAGCCTAGTCCGGCGCAATACTCGCGTCTGTGCGCTTTCGAACATTCATGCTCCTTCAGATATGCTAATCCTATGCATCATCCGGCGAGAGCCGGACAGGGATGGCTCATCAGAGCGTGGCTAGATATCGCAGCAGATGAGCGGCGAATTTGGCGATCCGCATAGAACCAATATCCAGTTTCGGCAGTTGACTCCCGGGGGATCCGGACAAGCAAACTGATTGTTCGGGCCGAGGACAAGTTTAAAAGCTGAGCCGGCACATGAAGGACCTCCGACGACGTTTGGAAAAGGTCCGCGCTGACGCCAGAGAGTTTGCGCTGATGAGTCAGCGGGCGACGGACATAGAAAAGCGCGAGCTGTTTCAGCGCATGGCGGATGAGCTCGCCTTCGAGGCTCTCGAGCTTGAGCTAATCGTGAAGAAAAATGAGCCACCTGATCCGTGCGACCAGCACGAGGTCGTGGATTTTAAACCACCCTCTCAGCGAAAGCGCGGCTGACGCGGAAGAGGTTCCTTGCCAGCGAACCAAGCGATTGTAGCAGGTCGTGTACGACTGAAGCCTGTCCGGCAAGTCGGGCACATTGATCGCAAGACGAAGAAGAGACCATTGAGGACACGACGGTCATTGGCGGCCCAGGCCGCGCTTGAAGCGCGCAGACCATCGTGAAGCACTTACCGCGCCCACAATGCGGCTCATGCCGATTCCGGCATCGACAGGCTTGAATTACAGGTGCGGAAGGAAGAGTCATTCCTAGAACGAGCCCAGCGCTTCGGCACGAGGCATCTGTGAACGCGCGGGGTGCCCATCGGCGATCGCCGCGCCCGATGAACAACGCTCCCGAATTATCCAACTCGTCGCACGGGGTGCGACCACTAAAAGCGTCGCACGACACCCGGTTTGTTCTGCCGAGGAAATTAAAAAAGCCCTTGCGGGCCAATCTCTTAAGGGTGGTGGGCGCACCAGGGCTCGAACCTGGGACCCGCTGATTAAGAGTCAGCTGCTCTACCAACTGAGCTATGCGCCCGAAAGGCGGTTAATGCCTTGCGAGGCCGGTCGTTTAGCAAAGCGATCCGGGTCTGGCAAGCGATCGTACGCAAGTTTTCCAAGGTTCTTCCACAGGTCCGGAAAAGCAAAAAGCCGCTGGATTCCAGCGGCTTCGCCAAGGTCAATCCAGGGGCAAGTCCCCCGCCAAAACCCGCCTCGTTCAGAGCCGGCCCTCGCGGTCCCGGTCCGAGCCACCGTCGCGGTCGAAACGGTCATGGTGGAAATGGTCCATGCCGCGCTCCATCATGCGGTCCATGCCGCGTTCCATGAAGTGGCGGTGCCGCGGGCCGTCCTCGCCGCCGCCGAACGGGCCGCGGTGGCGGGTCAGCACGGCGAGGCGCCGCTTTTGGCCCTCGTCCAGGGTCTTGTAGAGCGGGTCGGCGGCATCGGCGATCTTCTTCAGGGCCGCGGAGCTGGCGCCCATGTCCTCGGCGCGCTGGCGCAGGCGGGCGATCGGATCCTCGGGCTTGTCGGCGTTGCCCGGTCCGGCATTCATCCGCGCATTGGCGCGGTCGATGCGCAGCTTGGCGAAATCGCGCACGGCGGCCTCGACCGGCGGCCACAGCTTCTCCTGATCGGCGTTGAGCTTCAGGCCGGCATGGACGGCGGCGATCCGCGCGTCGACGAAGGCGGCGCGGTCTTCCGGATTCATGCGGATGTGGCGCATGTGCTCCATCCACGGGCGATGATATTGGGCATAGACCGCGCCCGAGCCGGCAATGCTGAGCACGGCGATGGCGGCGATGGTGAACTTCCTCATCCGAACCTCCTCTGGAAGGATGTCCATCAAGATGGGCGCCGGACGGCTGACACGCAAATTACAACTTGGACAGGGAGCGCGGCCTTACCAGGATGTAACGCCCGATTTTACCTCCAGCCGCAATCGGAAATCATTCGCAACAAAAAGGCTTCCGCGCAGACCGCACGGAAGCCTTTCGTTGATCGTTCGGATGGATCAGTTCGTCGTGCTCTTGGCTTCCTTGAGGAATTCGTCGATCAGCGGCTGGCCGATACGGCCCGCGGCGTCCTTGTAGACCGGCTCCATCGCCTTGCGCAGCATCTCGTCCTGCTCCGGCGTGAGCTTGATGATCTCGCTCTTGCCGCTCTTCTTGATCTCGGCCAGAGCGTCGTCGTTTTCCTTCTGCGACTGCGTGTTGCTGAAGTCGGTCGCTTCCTTCATCGCCTTGGTAAGCGGGTCGCGGATGTCGGCCGGCAGATCGTCCCAGAACTTCTTGTTCACGATCACGACGTAGCCGATGTAGCCGTGATTGGTCTCGGTGATATACTTCTGCACCTCGTGCATCTTCTGGGTATAGATGTTCGACCAGGTGTTCTCCTGGCCGTCGACCACGCCGGTCTGGAGTGCCTGGTAGACTTCCGAGAACGCCATGACCTGCGGCAGCGAGCTGAGCGCCTTGAACTGGGCCTGGATCACGCGCGAGGACTGGATGCGGAATTTGACGCCCTGATAGTCGGCGGGCGTCACCAGCTTCTTGTTGGCGCTCATCTGCTTGAAGCCGTTGTCCCAATAGGCAAGTCCGGTGATGCCCTTGGCGTCCAGCAGCTTGAGCAGCCGTGCGCCGAGCGGTCCTTCCGTCACCTTCCGCAGCGTCTTCAGGTCCGGAAGGATATAGGGCAGATCGAACACCTCGAACTCGCGGATGCCGAGCGGTCCGAATTTCGAATTGGACGGCGCTAGCATTTGCACGCTGCCAAGCTGGAGCGCCTCGAGCTCTTCCTTGTCCTTGTAGAGCGTCGAGTTCGGATAGACTTCGACCTTGACCTTGCCGGCGGTGTACTTCTCGGCGAGCTCCTTGAACTTCTCCGCGCCCTTGCCCTTCGGCGTGTCGGTAGCGACGACGTGGCTGAACTTGATGATGATCGGCGATTGGGCCGACGCCGGCCCGACCAGCCCGAGTGCCAATGCCGCGATGGACGCAGCGATCGCGAAGTTGCGCATATTCTCTCCCTGTCATTATCTAAGCCGCCCGGCGCGCGGGCGGCCAATCCTTATGCCGGCAGCATCAATAGCGGCTGGGAGACGGAGCCGCTATTGGCCCTTAGCAGGGCTGGTATTCACGCTCACCGCGAACGCAACTGCACTCCCTCGCCCGCTTGCGGGAGAGGGTTGGGGAGAGGGTGTTTCCGCATCGGGACAGCCCCCGTGAGGGAAGAACCCTCACCCGGCGCTGCGCGCCGACCTCTCCCGCAAGCGGGAGAGGTGCAACAACCCGCAGCTTCGCTCGTCAGCTCGCCGCCGCGGCGGTCACCGTGTCGCGCTGGCGCTTCATGACGATCTTGTTGAGCGCGCCGAGATAGGCCTTGGCCGAGGCCACCAGCGTATCCGGATCCGCCGCGCGTGCCGTCATCGAGCGGCCGTCCTGCGACAGCCGCACCGAGACTTCGGCCTGCGCGTCGGTACCCTCGGTGACGGCGTGGACCTGATACAGCTCCAGCTTGGCCTCGTGCGGGACCAGGCGCTTGATGCAGTTGAACACTGCGTCCACCGGACCGTTGCCCTCGGCCTCCTCGATCTTGATCTGGCCGTCGACGTCGAGCTTCATGGTCGCGCGCTGCGGGCCATGGGTGCCGGCGATCACGGTCAGCGAGGTCAGCTTGATGCGGTCGTGGGAGGCCGCCATCTTCTCGTCGACCAGCGCCTCGATGTCCTCGTCGTAGATGTCCTTCTTGCGGTCGGCCAGAGCCTTCATCCGCGTGAATGCATCTTCCAGCTGGTTCGGGCCGAGCTTGTAGCCCATCTCCTCCAGCTTGTGCACGAAGGCATGGCGGCCGGAGTGCTTGCCGAGCACCAGCGAGGACTGCTTCAGGCCGACCATTTCGGGCCGCATGATCTCGTAGGTGGAGGCGTCCTTCAGCACGCCGTCCTGGTGGATGCCGCTCTCGTGGGCGAACGCGTTCCGGCCCACGATCGCCTTGTTGTACTGCACCGGGAATGAGGTTGCCGCCGAGACCACCTTCGAGGCGCGGGTGAGCTGGGTGGTGTCGATCTTGTTCCAGTAGGGGAATTTGTCGTTGCGCACGTTGATCGCCATCACGATCTCTTCGAGCGCAGCGTTGCCGGCGCGCTCGCCGATGCCGTTGACGGTGCACTCGACCTGGCGCGCACCGCCGACGATGCCGGCCAGCGAGTTCGCGACCGCCATGCCGAGATCGTTATGGCAGTGCACGGAGAACACCGCTTTATCTGAATTCGGCACACGCTCGATCAGCGTCTTCATGAAGTGGGTGTATTCCTCCGGCACCGTGTAGCCGACGGTGTCGGGGATGTTCACCGTGGTGGCGCCGGCCTTGATCACGGCCTCGACGATGCGGCACAGAAAATCCATCTCGCTGCGAGTGCCGTCCTCGGCCGACCATTCGACGTCGTCGATCTGGTTGCGGGCGCGCGCGACCATGGCGACCGAGGTCTCGAGCACTTCTTCCGGCGTCTTGTTCAACTTCACCCGCATGTGCAGCGGCGAGGTCGCGATCACGGTGTGGACGCGGCCGCGTTTTGCAAATTTGACCGCCTCGGCGCAGCGGTCGATATCGGCCGGGTGCGCACGGGACAGGCCCGCAATGACCGCATTCTTGGAACGGCGGGCGATCTCGCTCACCGCTTCGAAGTCACCCTGCGAGGTGATGGGGAAGCCGGCCTCGATGACGTCGACGCCCATATCGTCCAGCAGCTCGGCGACCTCGAGCTTTTCCTCGAAGGTCATGGTGGCGCCGGGGCATTGCTCGCCGTCGCGCAGCGTGGTGTCGAAAATGATGACGCGGTCCTTGTCGGACTTGTTCGCGGTGGCCATTTCAAATTCCTTTTGAGCTTTTGCGCCGTTCAATCGTCTGGGCGCTTGAGGTGTCCGGTGATCTCGACCAACCCCTGAGCGCCCAGGCGCATGGCGCCCAGCCGGCCCTCAGGGGCAAGTAAGAAGAAGGCCGCCAATAAGGAGGGTGGGCAGCAGCGCGGCCGGGATCGTGGCGGCGGCCAGAGCCACCTCCCCCGAAATCCCCTCGATTTGGCCGCGAATCAACATTGCCAGACCCTTTTGAGCCCACAAATCCTCGGCCAAAACCGTTGACGGTTGGTTGCCGGGAGGCTCAATGGCCTGTTTCTAGACGAAAAATGGCAGCAACTGCAACGCCAAAAGATGGTCAAGGGGGCTGACCTGATTGCTCGCCCCCCTCCTCCTTGTGTCCCGGACGCGCTGCAACGCCCTTCGCGTGACGGCGCAGAGCGGGGACCACGCGATTTGGCCGTACGCATCAGGCGCCGTTCGTCCGCACGCCGCCGGGACCTCAAGGGGTTCATCCCGCCCTGCTCCCGCATCTCGTGCACGACGCTGCTGCGTCCACCGCGACCCGATCCGCGGCTCGTGACGACGTACGACCGCCCCTTTTGCCGGATCAGGATGGACAACACATACGCCGAAACCGAATTTCGGTAAAGTGGAATATTTTGATCGCATTGATTGACCCAGCGCTGGCGTGTGTTGCCCGTCGGGCAACGCAAGCTCTTGTAGCGCTTGTAGCCCGGGTGAGCGAAGCGATACCAGGGACGGCGTCCACGAAGCTCCCGGATGCGCTTCGCTCATCCGGGCTACGAGCACTCATCCGAGCTACGAGCACAACGAAGACCGCGACCTATCCCGCGCGGCGGGCGCGGGCCCTCGTCTCCCAGCGGTTCAGCATCTGGCCGAGCTCACCGTTGACCACGGGTATGGCCGGGATGGCGCTCGCGATCTCGTTGGTGTTGGCGGGCGCGTTGGCGGGGAGCCAATCCGGCTCGTTATACTCGCGCCAGCGGCGTGCTTCCGCACGTCGTTTGTTGGAGATGAATTCACGCGTGAAATAGCCGGCCGCAAACGCGATCCCCAGCAATACGATCAATACGACGACGCCAGCCACAATCAACTCCGTCCACCGCCCCCGGGACGGTTTCTGCGCGGCAATGCGTGCGAAATCAAGGCTTGAACTGGGCCGAACGCGTTGCGTGCCGCGCTTTGTCGCAAGCAAATTTTTGCTCAAGCCGGCGGAACATTTTCGAGCCTAGCAAATGGCGCAAGTCGGACGCCTGGCGCATTCATTCCGAACGCATCCGAATATGTCGGGATTGCGACCCGACACCGCTTGAACGACGCGATTCCACCCCTCGCAACCGGCTGCGGACCGCATTAACCTCCGCTCTTGCTCGGCCGGATCAACCGGCCAGCGAACATGATCGGGAGGACGCGATGACACGCCAAGAGGCTCGTGACAAAGAGCAGCGTGACCAGGATGCTGCGCTTTCACGACGAATGCTCGTACAGGGACTTGCAATCGGTGCGGCCACCATAGCGGGAGCCGGCGCCGCGTTGGCCCAGACCGGACCCGCCGCACCGCCGACCACCATCACCACCCCGCCGCGCGATTTCAGCCCGCGTGGCGCGCCGACGACTTACTTCTGGGATCCTGACATCATCGCGGTCGATCCGTCCTTCAACGATCTCGCGCAGCCCAACACCGCGATCAAGCGCCTGCACACCGGCTTGCTGTGGGCGGAAGGCCCGGCGTGGAGCGCGCAGGGCCGCTATCTGCTCTGGAGCGACATTCCCAACAACCGGCAGATGCGCTGGACCGAGGACGACGGCCGCGTCAGCGTGTTCCGCTCGCCCTCGAACAATTCCAACGGCAACTCCTTCGACTTCCAGGGCCGCCAGCTCTCCTGCGAACACCTGACGCGGCGGGTGACGCGCTATGAGCATGACGGCACCGCCACCGTGCTGGCGGACGCCTATCAAGGCAAGCGGCTGAACTCGCCGAACGACATCGCTGCGCATCCCGACGGCAGCTACTGGTTCACCGATCCGCCCTATGGCGGTCAGCTCTACGAAGGCGAGCCGGATGCCGAGGGCGGCCCGAGCAATCCGGGCGGCAAGCTCAATCCGCGGATCGGACAGCCGGCCGGTTTCACACCGGGCAAACGCGAGCTGCCGACCAATTGTTATCGCATCGATCCCTCGGGCCGCATCGACCTCGTCGTCACCGAGGACCAGGTGCCGGATCCGAACGGGCTGTGCTTCTCGCCCGATTACAAGAAGCTCTACATCGCCTCCACCGGCAAAGGCCCGGGCGACACGGGGCCGGGCGGCAAGGGCGAGATCTTCGTGTTCGACGTCGGCAGCGACAACAAGCTGTCCAACCCCAAGAAGTTCAGCGATTGCGTGATCGACGGCGTGAAGTGCGGGCCGGACGGCCTGCGCTGCGACGTCAACGGCAATGTCTGGGCCTCCAGCAATGCCGGACGCGCGGTCGGCTACAGCGGCGTGACCGTGTGGTCGCCGGAGGGCAAGCTACTCGGCCGCATCCGCCTGCCGGAAGTGTGTGGCAACGTCTGCTTCGGTGGCCCCAAACGCAATCGCCTGTTCATGGCGGCGAGCCAATCGCTCTACGCGGTGTACACGGCGACGCAAGGCGCGGGGCCCGGTTGAGACAAGCACCGCTATCGTAGGGTGGGCAAAGCGACTTGTCCGCCGTAGCTCGAAGAGCGAAGGCGGAAGCGTGCCCACGATTCCTTGACGCGGAACGAGATGGTGGGCACGGCGCTCTGCGCCTTTGCCCACCCTACGGCACTGAGCCAAGCACGATCAAGCAGGGCGCCGCGAAGCCGCCGGCGCCCGCTGCTTTCTACAGCACTCCCCCATGGCATGATGGGACCCATCCTGCGATCCTGCGGTTGATCCCTCACGGGAGCCGGAGGAGGCGAGATGGACGATCGACCAAGACAAACCGACAGCCTGATGCAGGATGACGGCTTCGTGCGGGTGCGCGGCGCGCGCGAGCACAATCTCAGGAACGTCGACGTTCGCATTCCTCGCAACGCGCTCGTCGTGTTCACGGGCGTGTCGGGCTCCGGGAAATCCTCGCTTGCCTTCGGGACGATCTACGCCGAGGCCCAGCGGCGCTATCTGGAGTCGGTATCGCCCTACGCGCGGCGGCTCTTCCACCAGATGCAAGTCCCTGAAGTCGACGACATCGAGGGCCTGCCGCCCGCGGTCGCGCTCCAGCAGCAGCGTGGCGCGCCGACGACGCGGTCATCCGTCGGCAGCGTGACCACCATCTCGAACCTGCTCAGGATGCTCTATTCCCGCGCCGGCGATTATCCGCGGGGACAATCGATGCTCTATGCGGAAGCGTTCTCGCCGAACACGCCCGAGGGGGCCTGCCCGACCTGCCACGGCATTGGCAGGATGCTCGACGTCACCGAGAAGTCGATGGTGCCCGACGACACCAAGACGATTCGCGAACGCGCCGTCGCGGCCTGGCCGAGCGCCTGGCAGGGGCAGAACCTCCGCGACATCCTGACCACGCTCGGCTACGACGTGGACAAGCCCTGGCGGGAGCTGCCCAAAAAGGATCGCGACTGGATCCTGTTCACCGACGAGCAGCCGACCGTTCCGGTCTATGCCGGTTACGACGCCATCGAAGTCAAACGCGCCCTGCGCCGCAAGGAAGAGCCGAGCTATCAGGGCACGTTCACCGGCGCCAAACGCTACGTGATGCAGACCTACGCCAAGTCCGAGAGCGCGATGATGAAGCGCCGCGTCGCGCAATTCATGATCACGCGGGATTGCCCGACCTGCCATGGCACCCGGCTGAAGCCCGAGGCGCTCAAGGTCAAGTTCGCCGGCCTCGACATCGCCGAGATGTCGCACCTGCCGCTCAAGCAATTGCAGGAACTGGTCAAGCCGTTCGCAACTGCCTCGACGGACAGGTCGGAGAAGACCGTCGTTGCCAGGCGGATCTGCGAGGATCTGTCGGCGCGGCTGACCGTCCTGCTCGACCTCGGTCTTGGCTATCTCGCCTGCGAACGCAGCACGCCCACGCTGTCGCCGGGCGAGTTGCAACGGTTGCGTCTTGCGACCCAGGTCCGCTCCAACCTGTTCGGCGTCGTCTACGTGCTCGACGAGCCGTCCGCAGGCCTGCATCCCGCCGACACCGAGGCGCTGCTGCGCTTACTGGACCGGTTGAAGCACGCAGGCAATTCGATTTTCGTGGTCGAGCACGAAATCGAGGTGATCAGTCACGCCGACTGGCTGGTGGATGTCGGGCCTGACGCCGGCGAAGGCGGTGGACTCATTCTCTATAGCGGGCCGCCGGCAGGGCTCGGTCAAATCGAGCAGTCGCGAACCGCCCGCTATCTCGCTTATCCACGACCGCCGCTGCCGACGGTCCGCCGCGAGCCGAAGGGACATCTGAAGCTCAGGGGCGTGGCCCGCAATAATCTGCGCGGCCTCGACGTCGACATTCCGCTCGGAATCATCGCCAGCATCACCGGCGTGTCGGGCTCGGGTAAATCGAGCTTGATCAGCCAATTCCTCGTCGATACCGTGGCCGCGCATCTCGGCCATGCACTTCCCGCCGAAGCCGACGACGACAGCCTCGCCCCCTCGGTCGAGACATTGGGCGGCAAGATTATCGCGGGCCTCGACCTGATCAATCGCCTCGTCGTGGTGGACCAGAAGCCGATCGGCCGTACGCCGCGCTCCAACCTTGCGACCTATACCGGCCTGTTCGACCATGTACGGCGGATGTTCGCGGCGACGCCGCAGGCAAAGTCCCGCCGATACGATGCCGGTCGCTTCTCGTTCAATGTCGCGAAAGGCCGATGCGCGACCTGCGAGGGCGAAGGCTTCGTCTGCGTCGAGCTGCTGTTCCTGCCCAGCGTCTACGCGCCCTGCCCGACCTGCAAGGGCGCCCGCTACAACGACAAGACGCTCGAGGTGAAGATCCGCGGGAAATCCATCGCAGACGTGCTGGCGATGCGGGTCGACGAGGCCTTCGACTTCTTCCGCGACGATGCGGCACTGAACCGGTCGCTGTCGGTGGTCCGCGAGGTCGGCCTCGGTTATATCCGCCTCGGCCAGTCCGCCACCGAATTGTCCGGTGGCGAGGCCCAGCGGATCAAGCTGGCGACCGAACTCATGCGCCCGCAACGGGGTCATACGCTCTATGTCCTGGACGAGCCAACGACTGGGCTGCATCCACGGGATGTCGAGCGGCTGATCGCCCAGCTCGAGCGGATCGTGGACGCCGGCAACAGCGTGGTCGTGGTCGAGCATGACATGGACGTCGTCTGTCAGAGCGACTGGGTCATCGATCTCGGCCCCGGCGCCGGTGACGAGGGCGGCCGTATCGTGGCATCGGGAACGCCGCATCAAATCGCCGGAGCCGGCGGAAAGACCGCGCGCTACCTCGCCCGCCGCTTGAAGCTGTGACGCGCGGCATCGCGTCCCTGTATCATCCCGAGCGGGTCCGTTGGCGGCTCATTTCGCATTTGCGTTCTATTCGTGGACGACAGACCTCGACTTTCGCCATGTTGACTTTCCGTCGTCGCGCTCCCCATACTTCGCAAAAAAATAACAACCAATGATAAGACGGTTTTGAGGGAGGATAGGATGCCGACTTCACGCAGGCAGCTGCTGAAGAGCTCGGCGGCTGCCGCCGCCGCACTCAGCCTCGATTGGACCAGGGCCCAGGCGCAGGCCGAGAATTTGCGCATCGGCCTGATCTACGACCTCACCGGCCCGTTCGCGGCCGGCGGCTCGGTCGCTTCTTCGGTCGGCGCACAGATCGCCATCGACCTCGTCAACGAGAAGGGCGGCATCGGCGGCAAGACCAAGATCGTGCCTGTTGCGGCGGACTCGCAGAGCAAGGCCGATGTGGCGATCAACGAGGCCGAGCGGCTGATCAGCCAGGAAAAGATCGACATCATCAACGGCGTCTATTCCAGCGCGCATGCGGTGCCGATGGCGGCGAAGGTCGAGCAGCAGAAGAAGATCCTCTGGATCACGACCGCGGTCTCGACCGCCGTGTTCAAGGACAAGAACCTGCAATATGTGTTTCGCGCGCAGATCCATTCCGACCAGTACGGCCAGGCCTTTGCCGGCTTCATCGCCGAGCATGCGCAAGGCAAGCTCGGCATGGACGCCAAGGACGTCAAGGTCGCGCTGATCCATGAGGACGGTCCCTACGGCGTCGGCGTCGCCGCAGCCGATGAGGCCTACGCCAAGCAAGCCGGCATCCAGGTCGTGCTGCGCGAAGGCTATTCGGCTTCCGCACCCGACCTCTCGGTGCTCGTCACCAAGATCAAGCGCGCCAAGGCCGACGTGATCTCGCATGCCGGCTACAATCCGGACATCACCCTGTTCCTGCGCCAGGCGCGCGAGAGCGGCCTGCGCTTCAAGATGCTGTTCGGGGCCGGCGCCGGCTACAGCCAGCTTGACAAGCTGCGCGCCACCTTCGGCCCCGACATCGACAATTTCTGCAACATCGATCCGGTGCCGGCGCAATTGCTCGATCCGGCCAAACTCGCGCCGGGCATGGGCGAGCTGATCAAGACCATGGTCTCGCGCTACCAGGCCAAGACCGGCGCCACCGACGTGCCGCCGCACTGCTCGATGGGCTTCAACCAGACCTGGGTGCTGCTCAACAACGTGCTGCCGGTCGCCAAGGAGAAGTACGGCAGCTTCGAGCCCGAGGCCATTCGCAAGGCAGCGCTCGACGTTGACATCCCCGCCGGCGGCACCATCCAGGGCTATGGCGTGAAATTCTTCCCGCCGGGCACGCCGCTCTCCGGCCAGAACGAGCGCTCGACGCCGGTGGTGATGCAGAACGCCGGCGAGCACATTTCAGTGGTGTGGCCGACCAACATCAGGACGCAGGACCCGGTGTTTCCGTTGCCGAAGGGGTCGACCTACGGGACGTGAAGAATTCTTCGCCTCTCTCCGCAAGCGGGAGGGGAATCGCATATGGACCGTCAGAAGAGGTCATCATGCCCGGGCTTGTCCCGGGCATCCACGTTCTTTGCGCTGCGTCGCAAGGCGTGGATGGCCGGGACAAGCCCGGCCATGACGATGTCGAGACTATCGCACCCCAGGTGCAAAGCTCATTTGCGATGCCCTGCCGCAAGCGAGGCGAGGTCACACTGCGGCTCCGCCGATCCCTTTACAACACCACCCTTCGTCCCTCCTCCGCCGCCCAATAGCCCGCGTAATTCACCTTGATCGTCTCGTAGGCCAGCGCGAGGTCTGACAGCGGCTGCCGGCCCGTCGCCACGCATTCCATGAAGTCCTGGATCTCCTGCAGATAGCCGCGCGTCCATTCCTCCTCGAGGCAGACATATTGCCAGCCGGTTTTGCGATCGACCTTTTCGGTGATGTAGACAGAGGCGAGCTTCTCCTCGCTGGTCTGGTAGCTCATCAGATGCGTGTTGGGGGTGATGTTGGCGAACAGCGAGCCGCCGCTGGTGTAGGTCTCGATCAGGTTGCGCACGCCGCCCATGATCATGTCGCCGGAGAACACGGTCGCCTTGGTGCCGTCTGAGAAAGTGGCGGTGAGCGTGCCCCAGTCTTCGACGTCGACGGGATTGGCCTTGATGTAGGTGCGCTCTTCGGGCTTGAGGCCGGCGGTGACGTTGCCGACATCGCAGGTGACGCTGGCGACGCGGATGGCCTCGCCGCGCGCCTTGGCCTCGACCTGCTTGAGATAGAGCACGGCCGAGAGCGGGTGACAGCCCATGCGGATCAGCGAGCCGCCGCCGGTCATCGCCCATTGCGCGGCGTGGGCCGCATGCGAGCCGGAATGGCTCTCCTCGCCCTTCATGAACAGGACCTTGTCCCTGGTCGCTCTCAGGATCTCCGCAGTCTTGGTCACCGCCGGCGCGTAGATCCAGTCCTCGGCATACATGAAGAGTTTGCCGGTGCGCTCGATCGCGGCGCGGGTGGCGTCCATCTCCTCGATAACGCGCTCATACATCAGCGCCTTCGGCACATGCTTGCCGATCGGCTGCGCATCGCCGTCACGGCCGAAATAGCCGGCGAACGGCTTTTCGCAGATCACATGCTTGCCGGCTCGCATCGCCACGACGATCATCTCCGCATGAAGATTGGGCGGCGTGCAGATGTCGATGACGTCGAGCTCGCCGTCTGCGATCAGCTCGGGAAAGCTGCGATAGACGCGCGGGATGTTATGGCGATCAGCGAATGCGACGACGTGATCGCCGCGCGCAGCGACCGCCCCCACCTCGACGTCCACGCCATAGACGCGCCGGAACGCATACATGTGCAGCTCCGACACGAAGCCGCAGCCGACGAGTCCCACCCTGATCCTGGCCATAGCGCCCCCTAGCTTTCGAGGGCACTATAGCGCGCTGGCCGGCCTATTCCACGGAGACTGGCACCACGCCGGCGCTCATTATGCCGAGCGCGCGGGCGGCCGGCACCGAGAGATCGACGATGCGGCCGCGAATGAAGGGGCCGCGATCGTTGACGCGGCACTGGATCGAACGGCTGCCATAGGACACCCTGAGCACGGTCCCGAACGGGCGGGTCCGGTGCGCGCAGGTCAGCTCGCCGCCCTTGCCGGCTTTCGCGTAGCTGTAATAGGAGGCCAGCCCGCTTTCGGCATGGGCAACAGAAAATGCAAAAAGCGAAAAACTCGCAAAAGAGAAGAATAAGGTGGTCTGCGCGCGCACGGCACCGCTCCCGGTTTGCCCTGCCCGGCTGCAAACGTGGAGTTGTTCCCTAAGGTTCCAAACGCTGCCGGGCGGCACCCGGCAGCGCCATCACACATTGTTACTGTTTGTGAAAAACCAGCGTTCGAGCCTCGATACTTTCGCGCGGCGCGGCGTCTGGCGGCGTAGTCGGATCGACGAACGCGGTGTGCGGCCCGAAGCGGGTGCGGCCGTCGGTGGCGGAATCATAGCATTTGAGCAGCAGGGCTTCGTCCGGCGTCATCTCGGGGAAATAGAACCAGCGATGGTTCGGGTTGTATGTCACCGAATAGGTCTCGCCGCGGCGGTTGGGATAGATCAGGTCGGAGGCGACGAGATCATCCGGCGCAACCGTCGTGCCGTCGGCCATCGCCAGCGGTGAATCGCGCAAGGGGCCGCGGATCGGCCGCCACAGATTGATCACCTGCACCCGGCCTCTCAGCAGCTCTTCGGCTTCGTCAGGCAGATGCTCGCGCACGCGGTTGGCGCCGGAAACCGCCGTCTGGTCGACATGGACGCGCGTTGCGGGCTGGCGCGGGCCGCCGCCGCGAATGTCGGCGGCACCGTCGACGCGCTTGCGCACGGTATGGTCGAAGATGACGACGCGGTCGGCCTGCAGCGTCGCCCGCAGGAACGCCTCGACGGCGGGATAGTAGACCGCCCTCACCTCGTCGTCGTCATAGAAATCCTTCACCCGGGTCGGATGGCGCACCAGCGCAAAACCTTCGCGATCGAGCGAGACATTCTGGGCGATCAGCCGCGCGTCGAAGATCGGAACCTGATGCGGCTCGGCGAGCGCCGTGCTCTTCGGCTCGCCCGGCGGCGGATCGAAGGCATAGGTGCGCGGCTTGGCCGTAACAGGTGCGAGATAGTTGAGCTCGGCAGTGACGAAGGGAAGCGATTCGATTTTTGTTTCTTGCAGGCCCATGGCCGGTCTCCCGATGTGGTCGTCGGTTTGATTTTTGAAGGGATGCGGCGGGGTGCAAGGGAGGCGGTGCAAATAGCAATGGAGGTGTTGTCGAGGGTGAGGAGCGAGGAAGGAATATTTCGAGGGAGACAGGTGCGCGCTACTCCCCTTCTCCCCTTGCGGGAGAAGGTGGCGCGTAGCGCCGGATGAGGGGTATCTCTCCGCGAGTCGGATGCCAGAGACGTGATCGCGGAGAGAGATCCCTCACCCGTCTCGCCGCTTGCGCGGCGAGCCACCCTCTCCCGCAAGGGGAGAGAGCGCCTGGCGGCTACAACCCCGCCTTCGCAATCGCATCGGTAAACGAACGATCCACGATCTCGGCGGCATCCAGCTTCTGCTTGATCAGGCCCCAGCGGAAATAGAGGTCGATCGTGCTCTGCTCGTCCGCGACTACGCTGTCGTCGATCGGCGCGATGCGGATCTTTGCGCGCGATAGCCAGTTCTGCGGCACAGCGGTCGGGATGTTCATCAGCCTGCCCCAGGTCGCGGCATAGCTGTCGATATTGTTCAGCGACCACGCCCGCGCGGTGGTGAGGCGGCGGATGAAGTCCGTCAGCTCCGCGCGCTTGTCCCTGATAGCGTCGGGCCGCGCCACCTGGAAGCTCAGCCCCGGCGTCAGCCCTTCCGAGGTGATGATGCGACGCGACTTGAACAGCACCTCCTCCTGGCTGACATACGGCTCCCAGGTCGACCACGCATCGACGGAGCCTTGCGTGTAGGCGATCTTGGCATCCGAGGGCGCCAGGAACGCGATCTGCACGTCGCTCGCACTCCAGCCGTTCTTCTCGAGCGCGGCGAGGATCAGCTGATGACCGATCGAGCCGCGGCCGGTCGCGATCTTCTTCCCGCGCAGATCGGCAAAGCTCTTGATCGGCGAATTCTCCGGCACGAGGATCGCGAGGCCCTCGCGGGTCTGCCGGATCGCGGCAATCGCCTTGACCGGCGCGCCGGAAGCCGCGGCGAAGGTGAAGGGCGCGTCCCCAACGAGCCCGGTCTCGATCGCGCCGGCACTGAGCGCTTCCAGCAAGGGAGCTGCCGCCGGAAACTCCTTCCACTCGATCTTGTAGGGAACGTCCTTGAGCACGCCTGCCGCTTCCATCACGGCCTGCGCATTGCCCTTCTGGTCGCCGACGCGCAAGGTGGTTTGCGCCGCTGCGAGCTCAAACGAGCCGAACAGCAGCGCGCCGGCCAGCATGAGGCGGATCATTCCGCGGCCTCCCCGCGAACGGCCTGGCGCTTGGCGATCAGCTCGCGCGTCAGCGGGATCAGCTCGCGGCCATATTCGATCGCATCGATCAGCGGGTCGAAGCCGCGGATCAGGAAATGGCTGATGCCGAGGTCGTAATAGTCGCCGAAGACTTCGGCGACCTGCTCGGGCGTACCGACCAGCGCGGTGGTGTTGCTGTTGGCGCCGGTGAGCTTTGCGATCTCGGTCCAGAGCCGCTTGTCGATGCGGCTGCCCTGGTCGGCGAGCGCGAGCAGGCGTCGCGCGCCGGCCGTGGCGTGGCCGTCGGCGGGCTTGCGATAGCCGGTCTTGTCCTGAAGCGCGGTGGCGCGCGCCAGAATCTGTTCCGCCTTCTCCCACGCTTGCTTCTCGGTGGGGGCAGTGATCGGCCGCACCGACAGGCTGAAGCGCGGCGTCGGCCGCCCCTGGCGGACTGCGGCGTTATGCACGCGAGAGGTGACGTCACGCACTTGCGCGTAGGATTCTCCCCACAGCGCAAACGTGTCGGCGTGCTTGCCGGCGACGTCGATCGCCGCGTCCGAGGCGCCGCCGAAATAGATACGGATGCCCTCGGGACGATACGGCTTTACCTGTGAGAAGGCATTCTCGACCTGGTAGTACCTGCCCTTGTAGGTGAACGGCTTGTCGCTGGCCCATTCCAGCTTGAGCACATCGAGGAATTCGGAGGTGCGGGCGTAACGCTCGTCCTTGTCGTCGAGCGTGTTGCCGTCCTGCCTGAGTTCGGTGGCATTGCCGCCGGTGATGACGTGCAGAGCGACCCTGCCGCGCGAAAACTGGTCCAGCGCCGCGAACTGCCGCGCCAGCAGCGTCGGGGCGGTGAAGCCCGGCCGCTGCGCGATCAGCACGTTGAGGCGGGAGGTCGTGTTGAGGACGTGCTGGGCCACCTGGAGCGCGTCGGGCGAGGTCGAATGAAATGCCAACAGCGCACGATCGAAGCCGGCGTTCTCGTGTGCCTTCGCTACCGTCTCGATGTGGGTGGGGTCGAGCACCGGTCCTTGGCGGACGACGGTTTCGGACGAATTGTTGTTGCTGATGAAGCCGATGAACTCGATCGACATGTCCGTCTCCTGATTGTTTTCCGGGAAAAGCTAGAGGCCCAATGCAGCTCGGCCGAGGCCGATGTGCGTGGAATCGTCCTGCGGCGTGTGCACGCGCCCGCACAGCACGTTGCGATAGTGCCGCTCCAGCGGATTGGCGCGGGACAGGCCGTGATTGCCGGTGAGCGACAGCGCGTCCTCCACCGCGGCAACGGCGTTGTTGGTCACGGTGAGCTTGAGGACGTTGGACTCGCCCGCGGAGAGCTGCACGCCGTCATCGAAGTCACGCGAAAACGTGTCGATGAGCCGCGCATTGACCGCAAGCCGCGCCTCGATGGCGCCGAGGGTCTCCTGAGCCCGCGGCAAGGTTGCGAGCGGCGCGCCGAGGCTGGCGGGAACGCGCTGCTTCAGGAACGAGATCAGCCAGTCCCGCGCGGCGCGGGCGACGCCATCATAGATCGCAGCGACGAACACCGTGTGAATGGTCGCCTGCGTGACATCGGGCGTGCGCCAGTCCGCGGGTTTACGCACGTCGACCTCGGCGTCGAGCGGGATCACGACGTCGTCGAAGATCACGTCGTGGCTGCCGCTGGCGCGCAGGCCGTGATGGTCCCAGGTCTCGACGATGCTTGTGCCCGGCAGGCCCGACGGCACCAGGAACTGACCGACGCGCGGCTCGGCCTCGTCCGTCCCTGCCCAGACCAGATACCATTTCAGGATCGGCGATCCGGTCGAATAGATCTTGTGACCGGAGAGGCGCCAGCCGGTCTCGGTGCGCCGCGCGATCGTGGCCGGTAGGCCGCCCCGGGCCGGTGAGCCGAGCTCCGGCTCGACACGTAGCGCGTTGACGAGCGCGAGGCCCTCGACGCTTTCGCGCGCGAGCTTGCGCGACAGCCGCGCCGGCCAGGTCGGGCTGCGCGCCATCACCAGATGATTGATGATGTGCATCGACAGCACCAGCGCCGTCGACGGGTCGGCCTTGCCGATGATGCCGACGACGCGCGCGGAATATCTTGCGCCTGCTCCGGCACCGCCATGTATGGCCGGCACCGTCAGCGACAACAGGCCGGCTTCCGATAGTTCGCGAAAATTCTCGAACGGAAAGCTGCCGGTGCGGTCATGCTCGGCCGCACGCGCGGCAAAGCCCGTCGCCAGCGCCTCAGCGCGCGCGATGTAGTCGGGCTCGCTATGGGGCGTCCGCCCTTTGGCTGCGGGAGTCACCATGTTGCATCCAGTCCCAGCAGGCCGAGGATCTGGCGGCGCAGATCGGCCAGATATGGATCGCCGCGATGCCTTGGATAGGGCCGGTCGACCCGGATGTCGGCCTTCACGCGAGCTGGCCGATCGCTGAAGACGATGACGCGGTTGGCGAGCACCAGCGCCTCTTCGGCGTCGTGCGTCACCAGCAACGTGGTGAAGCCCTTGCGCTGCCACAACGCGACGAGCTCGGCCTGCATGGTGATGCGGGTCAGCGAGTCCAGCTTTCCGAGCGGCTCATCGAGGATCAGGATTTTTGGATCGTTGACCAGCGCCCGCGCCAGCGCGACGCGCTGCGCCATGCCGCCGGAGAGCTGGTGCGGATAGGCGTTGCGGAACGACGCCAACCCAACGAGATCGAGCGCGGCGTCGACGCGGTGACGCTGGCTCTTCAAAACGCCCTGGGCCTCGAGGCCCAGGGCGACGTTGTCCCAGACCGACCGCCAGGGAAACAGGGTCGGATCCTGGAACACGACCACGCGGGAGGGATGCGGGCTTCTGATGCGCTCCTCGTCCTCCCGCAGCCTCCCCGCCTTGGGCTTGTCGAGGCCGGCGACCAGCCGCAGCAAGGTCGACTTGCCGCAGCCGGAGGGCCCGAGCAGCGCCACGAACTCGCCTGGCTCCACGGAGATGCTGACGTCGCTGAGCACCGGAAGCTCGGTGCCGTCGATGTCGAAGGCGTGGCTGAGCTGCTCGATGTCGAGCGCGGCGCCGGCGGCAGAATGCGTGACCGCTTCAGCCAGAGCTACCATTTCACAGTCCCCTTCTGCCAGACCAGCAGCCGGTCGCGGATCGCAAACAGCAGCGTGATCGCGCCGGAGCAGAGCAGCGACATCACGATCAGCGCCGCATACATGTTGGCGTAGGCGGCCCAGCCCTGCGCCCATTGCAGGTACCAGCCGAGCCCGGCCTTGACGCCGACCATCTCGGCGACGACGAGCACGGCGAAGGACGAGCCCAGCCCCATGAACAGGCCGACGAAAACGTGCGGCAATGCTGCGGGGATCGCCACCTTCAGCACCAGGAAGGACGGCTTGGCGCCCAGCGTGCGCGCAACGTCGTAATAGGCGTTGCTGACGCTCGCGACACCGGACCAGGTCAGCACGGTGACCGGAAAGCCGGTCGCGAGCGCGATCAGGAAGGTCGAGGCGCTCCAGCTCGACGGGAACGTGAAGAACGCGATCGGCAGCCAGGCGGTCGCCGGCAGCGGGCCGATGAAGCGCAGCACCGGATGCACCCAATAGCCGACCGCGCGCGACCAGCCGATCGATACGCCGGTCAGAAAGCCCACTGTCGCGCCGATCAGATAGCCGCCGAGCTGAAGCTTGACCGAGGCGAAGACGCTGTCGAGCAGCTTTGGCAGATCATCGGTATAGACCTCGATGATCGCCTGCGGCGGCGGAAAGAACGGCAGCGGCAGCCAAGCCAATTTGGCGGTCGCAACCTCCCACAAGGTCAGGAAAGCGCCGAGCGTGAGGAGCCAAGGCGCGCGCTTGTGCAATGCCCGTCCTGCCGACCCCAGATAATCGGCTCCGACGGTTCCGAACAGCGCGATCGCCGCAATGACGAAGGCGGCAATGCCGAGCGAATGCGTGCGCGACCAGTCGCCGACATCCTGCCACCACAGGCAGGACAGGCCGAAGGCGATCCAGGCAATGCTGGCAAGCACGCCGACGCCGGACTCCCGGATCCAGCCCGCAAGCAGCGGCGCCCTGGAGAGACGCGGCGCGCCGGAGGCGAGGCCGTCAGACAGCGAATACGTCGACATAGATGCGCTCCGCGAATTTGGCCGTGTCGGTGCTCGCCTTGAAGACCTGCACGCTCTTGAGGTCGTCGGCATAGGCCTTGAGCTCGCGCTTGAGCACGTCGCCGACGGGATGATGATGATGGGTGTGGTAACGCACCATGCCCTCGATGTCGGCGAGCGATGCCGCCTTGGGCGCGTAAGGCTGGAACGATTTCGCCGCGACGGTCGAATTCTGCGCGGTGAACATCGCGGCATCGAGCAGCGCCTGCGTGATGGCACGAGCGACCTGCGGCTCCTCGCGCACCAGGCTGCCGCGCAGGCCGAGGATGCAGCAGCTCTTTTCGCGGAATTCGCCGTCGAGATTGGACGCGACCTCCTTGTACTGGCTGTCCTTGAGCCAGAGATAGGCGAGCGGATCGGACGACAGGAACGCCTGCACCTCGCCCTTCTCCACGGCGACGTTGAGCAGATTGCCGGGATAAGCGCGCCAGTCGACGTCCTTCACCGGATCGATGCCGAGTTTCGCCAACTGGATCGAGAAGAAATTCTTGTCGGGGCCGGCGAGATCGCCGACCGCGACGATCTTGCCCTTGAGATCGGCGAGCTTGCTCACGCTGGAGTCAGTGCGCGACAGCACGCGCATGCAGCCGCCATGGGTGCCTGCGGCGATCTTCACGTCAAAACCCTGCTCCAGCGGCTTCAGCCAGCGCAGCGCCATGCCGAGGCCGGCGTCGCTCTTCCCCGTCGCGATCGCCTCGAGCAGCTGGTCGGTCGAGCCGGAATAGTTGACGAGCTCGACGTCGAGATTGTGCTTCTGGAAGAAGCCGTGCTCGATCGCGACGGGCACGGGCGCGAGGCAGACCGCGCCGGCGTTCCACGACAATTTCAGCTTGCGCGGCGCGCCGGTGAGCGCCGGCGCATCCGATGCCGTCCGGCACAGCGGAAACTCCGAGAAGTCGACGCCGGTCGCAATCCCGCCCGGCGCGAAGGCCTGCGCCGCACCAAGGGCGCCGAGCGGCGCGGCGAAGGCAGCAGCC
Organism: Bradyrhizobium sp. 141; assembly: GCF_023074055.1. Lineage (GTDB taxonomy): Bacteria > Pseudomonadota > Alphaproteobacteria > Rhizobiales > Xanthobacteraceae > Bradyrhizobium. The sequence goes on along the minus strand of NZ_JADPKR010000082.1, from coordinate 124,467 downwards.
AGTCCCGCCTGAAGCAGATGGCGCCGGTCGAGCCCCAGGCCGCCGCGCTTGTTGTCGTTGTTCATCAGTCCCCGCTCCTGCGCTGGCACGGCTCCGCCGCTTACGCAACGTGTCGCGTTGCGCATGTTCCGTGCGGAGCTGCGTTGAGAGAATCTCGTTCTGCGGCGGTCACGCGCCGCGTTGATGCGATGCGTAAATCATGCGGCGCACGCGACGTATCGTCAATGAAATGGAATTTCGAATGTTGCGCGAAGCAAAGTCATTCTCTCCATCGCCGCAGGCGGGAACGATGAAAGGATTTTCGCGAAGGCGACTGTCTACTCCGCGCGAGGCGGACACACATGTGCATCATTCCTGTGCACCTTTCCCTCGCAAGCATGCCGTCTTCTCGCGTGCCGCCATTCGATGAAATGTCCTTGCCCGACGCACGCGCAATACGGACGGCCATTTCATTGACTGCGCATAGCGCGATCATAGACTTGATCGTCTCGCCGCATCGTTCGCTCACGCGTCGTGAGCAAAGCAACAAGACAGGCCACATGCGCATCAACCACCGTCATCATCCCATCACCCGCCGTCTCGCAGCATCGCTGCTCGCCGCCGCCGTCACCTTTTCGATGGCCGCCGCGTCGTTCGCAGCCGACGCCGTCGTGCTGCGCGTCGGCGACCAGAAGGGCGGCAACCGGTCGCTGCTCGAGATCTCCGGCTACGCGAAAGACCTGCCCTACAAAATCGAATGGTCGGAATTTCCCGCGGCCGCGCCGATCCTCGAAGCGCTCAACGCCGGTGCGCTCGACGTCGGCTATACCGGCGACCTCTCGTTCCTGTCGGTCTATGCGGCCGGCGCGCCGATCAAGGCGATCGGCGGCACCAGGTCGGACGCGAAGACGCAGGCCATTCTGGTGCGCCAGGATTCGCCGATCAAATCGGCTGCCGATCTCAGGGGCAAACGGCTCGCCGGCACGCGCGGCGGCTGGGGCCAGTTCCTGATCGACGCCACGCTGGAGAAAGCAGAGATCAAGCTGGAGGATGCGACCTTCGCACCGCTCGGGCCGGTCGACGCCAAGATCGCGCTGCTCGCCGGCTCGATCGATGCTTGGGCGGTGTGGGAGCCCTACGTGTCGTTCGCGACACTGAAGGACAAGGCCCGCGTGATCGCCGACGGCGAAGGGCTGACGCCGACCATCACCTTCATCGTCGCATCCGACAACGCCATCGCCACCAAGCGCGCGGCGGTGCAGGACCTGGTGCAGCGGCTCAACAAGGCGCGGCTATGGTCGCTTGATCACCTCGGCGAATATGCCAAGAACACGGCCGAGTTGACCAAGCTGCCGGAGGACGTGCTGCTTTCGGCCTACACCGCTCAGCGCACCAGCCCGATCGTGATCGATGAGAACGTGGTGAAGGAGGTGCAGGCAGCCTCCGACCGCTCGACTCGCTATGGCATCCTGCCGAAGACGCTCGACGTGAATAAAGCCGTCGACCGCAGCTTCACCGCCGCGGCCGCCGGATCGAACTAAGCGGAAGCGGCGGGATGCGGTGGCCTGGTCTCAAAGCCGGCCCGCTGCATCTCGCCGCGATCGTGCTCATGCATTTCGCATGCATGAGCCTGATCGTCTGGCTTTCGCTCTAGCTTCGCGCGATCACCAATATCCGCGATAGTAGGGCCGGTAGTACGCGCGAGGCCGATAATAGCCATAGCGGTAGCCGTAGTACGGACGGGGACGGTAATAGGAACGATATCCATAGCCGTAACCCGGACCATAGGCGTAACCCGGTCCATAGCCGCCATAGTAGGCGGGCGCATAACCATAGGCCGGTCCCGGATATCCATAGCCGCCGTAATACGGGCCGCCGCCGTAATAGCCGTAGCCATAAGGCGCGCTGCTGGCGATGGCGCCGCCGATGATCGCACCGGCGAGGAGGCCACCTCCGCCCCATCCCCAACCACGACCGCGCCAATGCACCGGCGTGACGTCGTCGCCGACCGCGGCCTTCATGGTCGCGACGTTGGTCGGCAGCGGGGCCGCCGCCGTCTGCTGGATTTCGCCGGCGACGACCGCGCCGGCCAGGCCACAGGCAATTGCCGTTCTCCAGATCCTCATCGTCTTACTCCCTGTCTGACGTTTCACTCGGAAAAGGATCGCAACACCATGATCGGGCATCCCGACGCCGAGTCAAAGCCGGATTTTGCGTGCGGCGCACAAGTCCCGCCCACGGCGCGCTACTGGATGGCCACGGCGAAAGCATTAAGCTTGCCGCGGTCGCAACCAACAACCTACTTCCTGATTTACTATGCGTGCCGTTACTATCGGTTCCAGTGGGCGCGGGACCGCGGGGCCTTCTCGCGACAAAAAGCCCCGAAATGCCAGAGTGGGAGGATGACATGAGTGCCGTCGGTAATGAGCCGCTTGCCCGTCAGGCGCTGGCGTTCGTCCTGGCCGGGGGACGCGGCAGCCGGCTTTTGGAGCTGACCGACCGGCGCGCCAAGCCCGCGGTCTATTTCGGCGGAAAATCCCGCATCATCGATTTCGCGCTGTCGAATGCCGTCAATTCAGGCATCCGGCGGATCGCGGTGGCGACCCAGTACAAGGCGCATAGCCTGATCCGGCATCTTCAGATGGGCTGGAACTTCTTCCGTCCGGAGCGCAACGAGAGCTTCGACATCCTCCCCGCGAGCCAGCGCGTCTCCGAGAACATGTGGTATGTCGGCACGGCGGACGCGGTCTACCAGAACATCGACATCATCGAATCCCACGCCTGCCGCTTCATCGTGGTGCTGGCCGGCGATCACATCTACAAGATGGACTACGAGGTGATGCTGCGCCAGCACGTCGAGAGCGGCGCCGACGTCACGGTCGGCTGCCTGGAGATGCCGCGCGCGGAATCTTCCGGCTTCGGCATCATGCATGTCGACGAGAACGGATGGATTCAGGAGTTCCTGGAGAAGCCGAAAGATCCGCCGCCGATGCCGGGCAAGCCGGACGTCTCGCTCGCCAGCATGGGCATCTACGTCTTCAACGCCAAATTCCTGTTCGACCAGCTCAAGCGCGACGCCGAGGACCCGAACTCCAACCACGATTTCGGCAAGGACATCATTCCATACCTCGTCAAGAACGGCCGCGCGATCGCGCACCAATTCTCGACCTCCTGCGTGCGCTCCAACGGCCACAACGGCGCCTATTGGCGTGATGTCGGCACCGTCGATGCCTACTGGTCCGCCAATATCGATCTCACCGACGTCGTGCCGGAGCTCGACCTGTTCGACCGCGCCTGGCCGATCTGGTCCTATGCGGAGATCACGCCGCCGGCCAAATTCGTCCATGACGAGGAAAGCCGGCGCGGCCAGGCCGTGAGCTCGCTGGTCTCGGGCGGCTGCATCATCTCCGGCGCCTCGCTGCGCCGCTCGCTGCTGTTCACCGGCGTCCGCATCAACTCCTACGCCAATGTCGAGAACGCCGTGATCATGCCCTATGTGAGTGTCGGACGCGGCGCGCGACTGAAGAACGTCGTGATCGACCGCGGCGTCGAGATTCCGGAAGGGCTCGTCGTCGGCGAAGACCCCGAGCTCGACGCGAAGCGATTCCGCACCACCGAGCAGGGCATCTCGCTGGTCACCCAGCCGATGATCGACGGGCTCAATAAATGACGCCTGTTCGCGTCCTCGCGGTCGCTTCTGAAGTCTATCCCATCGTCAAGACCGGCGGCCTCGCGGATGTCGCCGGCGCGCTGCCGATCGCGCTGAAGGCGCATGGCGTCGAGATGCGGACCTTGATGCCGGGCTATCCCGACGTGATGCGGCTCGTATCGAACGCTGAGGAGATCCGGCACTGGCCGGATTATTTCGGCGGCCCCGGACGGCTGCTCGCCGGCTCCCACGAGGGGCTCGATTTGTTCGTGCTCGACGTGCCGCATCTCTATGCGAGGCCGGGCAACCCCTACGTCACCAGCGAGGGCGTCGACTGGCCGGACAATGGCGTGCGCTTCGCGGCGCTGTCGCGCATCGCCGCCGATATCGGCCACGGTCTCGTCCCGGCCTTCGTGCCCGATGTCGTGCACGCCCACGACTGGCAGGCCGGGCTCGCGCCGGCCTATCTGCACTACGACAATCGCCCGCGGCCCGCGACCGTGATGACCATCCACAACATGGCCTATCAAGGCAAGTTCGCGCCTGCGCTGATCGCATCAATCGGCCTGCCCTGGCATTCCTTCAACGTCAATGAGCTCGAATATTTCGGCGGCATCAGCTTCCTGAAAGCCGGCCTGCAATTCGCCGATCGCATCACCACGGTGTCGCCGACCTATGCGCGGGAGATCCAGAGCGACGAAGGCGGCATGGGGTTCGGCGGCCTCTTGCGCGCACGCGCCGGCGTGCTCAGCGGCATCCTCAACGGCATCGACATCTCGGTGTGGAATCCGCAGGACGATCCGCACATCGCCTACCGCTACGGCGCGGAGGACCTGACGTTCCGGGCTGCGAACAAGGCGGTGCTACAGCAGCAGTTCAACCTCGATTCCTCGGACGAAACGCCGCTGCTCGGCGTCATCAGCCGGCTATCGTGGCAGAAGGGGCTCGATCTCCTGCTCGACGTCATTCCGACCATTTTGGGCGAAGGCATGCAGCTCGCGCTGCTCGGCAGCGGCGACCGCGATCTCCAGGATCGCTACCAGGCCGCGGCCCGCGCAAATCCCGGCCGGATCGGGGTCGTGATCGGCTATGACGAGATCCTGGCGCACCTGCTGCAGGCCGGCTCGGACGCGCTTCTCGTGCCCTCGCGCTTCGAGCCATGCGGCCTGACCCAGCTGTGCGCTCTGCGCTACGGTGCCGTCCCGATCGTGTCGCGCGTCGGCGGGCTCGAGGACACCATCGTCGATATCGGCGAAGCCGACACCTCCGGCCGCGATGCCACCGGTTTCAAGTTCTCACCCGTGACAGCGGATGCCTTCGCCGGCACGCTGCGCAAGGCCAACATCGCCTTCCACGACAAGCAGACCTGGCGCCGGCTGCAACGAAACGGCCTTGCGACCGACGTGTCCTGGCGCAACCGCGCCGGCGACTATGCCGCGCTCTACCGCGATCTCATGACGTCCCGCGCGTGAGGCGTGGCCGTCATCGAATCCATGCTATAGAGCCGCCATGGACCCCTTCGTGATCAAGCTGATCGGCTTTGCCGCCGCTACCTGCACCACCGTGGCCTATGCGCCGCAAGTCATCAAAGTGTGGAAGACCCGCTCCACCGGAGACATCTCGCTCGGCATGTTCCTGGTCATGGTGCTGGGGCTGGCGCTCTGGCTCGTCTACGGTTTGCTCTCCGGCGACGCCCCGCTGGTCACCGCCAACGCCATCACCATGGTGCTCGCCGGCGGCATCCTGTTCATGAAGCTGAAATACGGGTGACGTCAGGCTCTCGCTCAAGCGAGGTGCGCATTGATGCGCCCTCTCCCCTTGTGGGAGAGGGCAACGACGCCGGTAGATGCAAGCTCGCTTGGGTGAGGGGTCCTTCTCCGCGAGTCCAATTCGCAATCTGAATACGCGGAGAGATACCCCTCATCCGGCGCTTCGCGCCACCTTCTCCCACAAGGGGAGAAGGAAAGAGTCATCCGCCAAACACATACGACGCCATCGCCACACTCGCGACCTCGTCGACGAAGACGCGCTTACCCACGTCGCTGCCGGCGGCGCCGGCGGCCACCATCAGCGGCAGCAGATGGTCCTCGCGCGGATGCGCCAGGCGCGCGCTCGGTGCGTTCTCCCAATCAACCAGCATCGCGTTGCGGCGTGCCGGATCCGGGTTGCTGATCGCCTCGTTCAGATAGGCCTCGAAGTCGTAGGAGACAGGCTTGGACTCCGGCCGATTGAAGCCACGCATGTTGTGATAGGTCAGCCCGCTGCCGACGATCAGGATGCCTTCATCGCGGAGCGACGCAATCGCCTGCCCGACCTTGACGTGCTCGGCCGCATCGTAAGCAGACTTCAGCGAGAGCAGCACGATCGGCACGTCGGCGTCCGGATACATCAGTCCGAGCGGCACAAAGGTGCCGTGATCAAAACCTTGATTGGGATCTTCCCGGCAATCGAGGCCTGCGCGCGCAAGCAGCGCCTTCACGCCAGCTGCGAGCTCGGGCTGGCCCGGCGCCGGATATTTGAGGTGGTAGGTATGCTCGGGGAAACCGTAATAGTCGTACACCATCGGCGGATGCGCCGAGGTCGACACGGTGAAGGCATCGGCCTCCCAATGGCCGGTGATGACGAGCACGGCCTTCGGCCTCGCCGGCAACAGCTGCGGCAGCCGGCCGAACTCCGCGGCGGTCTTGGCATATTGCACCCGCCTGTCCTCCATGAACGGCCAAGGGCCGCCGCCATGCGACAGGAAGAGGGTTGGAAATCGCGTCATGGGGCTCGTCTCGTCGGCAACATGCGCGTGCAACTGCCCGCGCGACCGGCGGCGAGCATAGGCAAACCGGCATGGTTAGCAAGTCGTTAACGATTTGCCGCCCAAAATCCTGATGTGGCCGAAGCAGTCGGCCTGAAGACAAGTGAGACGTGAGATGAAGAAGTTTGCGCTGGGGGACGTCGTCAACAGTGACAAGGGCCGCCGCGGCATTGTTCGCGCCGCCTTCAAGTCGCGGGATGGGCAGCAGTTCTACGCCGTCGAGAAGGACGGTGCGATGGACTATCTGGAGGAAGACCGGCTGAGCCCGGCGCCGCGCGTCGAGCTCGCGGCTTAAGTCCAACTCAATTTTTGCTCTGGCCTGTGAGCCGGTCGAGACGCTCCGCGAAGGGATCGTCCCCGCTCGCGATGCCATCGTTCGTGATCAGCAGCAGGCGATCGCGGCCTGCCGCGGCGTCCCAACGCGGCAGATCGGAACCGTTGGGATCGCCGCTCCTGGCGAAGTTGATCCAATAGGACCGCATGCGGCTTGCGACCTCGCGATCACCTCGCGAGAAGATGCCCGCTCCTGGCACACCTTCCACACCGAAGATGAACTGCAATTCCCGCCCGTGCCCGCCCTCGGTATTCGCGCGCCGGGACTCGGGCACATAGCCGAAGCGATAGCGAAAGGTCGCAGCGCCGCGTGCGGCATGCAGCCGGGCCAGCAATCTTGCGGGCTCGGAAAAGACCTTGTCGGTATAGAACCGTGCCGCAAGCTCCGAAGGCGTGGCGCCAGGATAGAGCCTGCGCAGCTCATCGCTTGTGATGCCTGAGGATGCGACCTCCTCCTTGATCTCGAACTCACTGTCGAAACCTGTCTCGTCATCGTTGGAGCCGATGATCAGGGGAATGCGGCTTTGATGTCCGGCCGCAAAGCCGGCGGCAATCTCCTCGGTCACCAGATGTCCGTCCATCATTGGCGCGAAGCCGCGCCGCGATGTCTCGAACAGATGCCTTTCGGCGGCAAGCAGGCGTCGTGGTTCGGCGGCGCGCACATCCGTCTGTGGTCCAAGCGCCGCCACGAACTGCCGGCCGATGGCCTCCGCCTCCTGCGCCGAGCTCAGCCGCGCGCGACCGGGCGCCGATTGCAGAATGGCCTTCTGGAAGAGACCCTGCGCTTGCGCAGACAGCATCAGAAGCGCGATCGACGTCGCACCTGCATCGCTGCCAAACAAGGTGACGTTATCACGATCGCCGCCGAAGGCCGCGATGTTGTCGTGAACCCAATGCAGCGCGGCGACCTGGTCCATCAGCCCGTAATTGCCGGAGCCTTGCGACAGCGCCGGGTAAGCGAGCCAGCCGAGCGCGCCAAGGCGATAGTTCACGGTGACCACGATGAGGCCGGCCTGCGCGAGCTTGGCACCGTCGAACAGCCGCTCATTCGCAGTGCCGCCGACAAGGCCGCCGCCGTGGATGAACATCATCACCGGCAGCGGGCCGTCGACCCCGAAGGGACGGAACACGTTCAGCGTAAGACAATCCTCGCTCGAGGCCTGTAGCGCCGGCTGAAGGCACGGCGCGCCGTACTCGTAGGCGGTGTGCATCTCCGAACTTTCGGGCGTCGGCTGCGGCGGGCGCCAACGCAGCGCGCCGACCGGCGGCGAGGCGTAAGCCAATCCCTTGAAGGACGCCACCTCGCCTTCGACGGCGCCGAGCATCTGTCCTTCACGTGTCAGCGCGAATGGAAATTGTCCGACCGGCTGAGCCACGGCCGAGCCGGCGCAGCACAGGGCAATGGAAACCGCAACAAGCGCAAGCACGGATCGCATCTTCGGAGCATCTCGATGCGCGGAACGGTTCGGTAGGTTACGTCCGCGGCCGTCGGCGACGCAAGCCTGGCGCGACCTAACCGCCCTTGGCAATGAGCTCCGCCAGAGCGCGCCGCGCGACGATGCCGAGCTCGCCGAGCGTGGAGTGCCCCGCCGCGGCCGCCTCGATCAGGCGCTCGGCGATGAACCTGCGGCTGTCGTGATCGCCACCATGCGGCAGTTGGCGGCACGTCTGCTCCAGGACGACGTCCATGTTCGCTTTGGTCCGCTCACTCAACTCTGGCATGACGCTCGGTCGCTACGCGTGGCTTGTAACCGCAAGCATACACAGACGGATCGGACATGATTACCCCGGGTGATCACGGCCATTGTGCATCGCGATGCGTGTAGCGCCGCAAGATTCACGTGGCCATGATGCCGCCCCAAACGACCACCGAAGATTGCACCTGCTCTGATGACAAGCTGAACCTGCGGCGATAGCCTGCCGGCGCAACAAAACATACGGGAGGAATGGGATGCCTGACGCAATGGTTGCTACACGTGCCTCCGACGAACGCGGAACTGCCCAGCAAGTCGACGTTGCCGTGGTCGGCGCCGGATTTGCCGGCCTTTATCTCCTGCATCGCCTGCGCAAGGCCGGCTTCAAGGCGGTCGCCCTCGAAGAGGCCGGCGATGTTGGCGGCACCTGGTACTGGAACCGCTATCCGGGCGCCCGCTGCGACATCCAGACCATCGACTACAGCTACACCTTCGATCCCGAGCTCGAGACCGCCTGGACCTGGTCGGAGAAATACGCGACCCAGCCCGAGATCCTGCGCTATCTCGGCTTCGTTGCCGACCGCTACGACCTCAGGCGCGACATCCGCTTCGGGACCAAGGTCACCGAAGCCAAATGGGACGAGGCAGCCGAGCGCTGGCTCATTACCACCGACAACGGCGCGCCGGTCTCCTGCCGTCACTACATCATGGCGACCGGCTGCCTTTCGGCGCCAAAGCCGCCGGAGATCGACGGCGTCAGGGATTTCAAAGGCGAGGTCTATTTCACCGGGCGCTGGCCGCATGACGGCGTCAACCTCGCCGGCAAGCGCGTCGCGGTGATCGGCACCGGCTCGTCGGCCATCCAGTCGATCCCGCTGATCGCCGAGCAGGCCGCGCATTTGACCGTGTTCCAGCGCACGCCGAACTTCGCACTGCCCGCGCAGAACGGCCCGGCGCCATCGGACCGCATGAGCCTGCTGCAAGGCGATCGCGCTGCCTATCGCGAGCAGGCACGCCAGTCGATGACCGGCGTGCCCTATCCGCAGCAGACGGTCGTGAGCTGGCAATTGAGCGATGCCGAGCGTCGTGAGCGGTTCGAACGTGCCTGGGCGGCCGGCGACCTCATCCACATCCTGACGCAGCTCTGGGCCGACCAGGCTGTCGACATCGACGGCAACAAGATCGTCCAGGACCTGATCCGCGAGAAGATCCGCGCCGCCGTCAGGGATCCCGAGACCGCTGCGGCGCTCACGCCGCACGATCATCCCTTCGGCGCCAAGCGACCCTGCCTCGATACCAATTACTACGCCACCTACAACCGGCCGAACGTCACGCTGGTCAATCTGCGCCAGGAGCCGATCAAGGCGATCACCGCAAGCGGGATCTCCACGAACGGCCGCAGCTTCGACATCGACGTCATCGTGTTTGCGACCGGGTTCGACGCCATGACCGGCGCGATCCGCGCCGTGCATCCGATCACCGGGCGCGGCGGCAAGTCGCTCTCAGACGTCTGGGCGCACGGACCGCAGACCTATCTCGGGCTCACGGTCGAGGGCTTCCCCAACTTCTTCATGATTACCGGGCCCGGCAGCCCGTCGGTATTGTCGAACATGGCGGTGTCGATCGAGCAGCATGTCGACTGGGTGGTCGACCGCCTGGCCGCGCTGCGCGATGCCGGCTTCACCACGATGGAGCCGACCGAGACGGCGCAGGCGGGCTGGGGCCAGCACATGGCCGACTGTTCGATGTTGACGCTGCACCGGCTCGCCAACACCTGGTACACAGGCGCCAACGTGCCCGGCAAGGTGCAGGGTCTGATGCCCTATACCGGCGGCGTCGGCCCCTATCGCAGCATCTGCGACGAGGTGGTCAGCCGCGGCATGTTGGGCTTCAAGCTCACCGGCCCCAACGTCACAGCGCAATGCAATGACGGCGAGGTGGTGCGCCTGCAGCCGGACGTGCGGCTGGTGCTCAACCTGCTGGCGTCGCTGAACCTGCCGCCGATCGAGTCGATGGGCGCGCTCGGCGCCCGCGCCTTCGTGGACGAGTTCAACAAGGGCCGGCCCGCCGGGCGGCCGATCGGCGACATTGCCGACGGCACCCTGCCCGTCACCGACGGCGCGCTGCCCTACCGCGTCTACAAGCCGGCAACGCCGGGACCGCATCCGGTGGTGGTCTATTTCCACGGCGGCGGCTGGGTGCTCGGCGACGAGCAGTCGGACGAGCCGTTCTGCCGCGACATGGTGCGGCGGACCGGCATGATCTTCGTCAGCGTCGGCTATCGTCATGCGCCGGAGCATCGTTTTCCGACTGCGGCTGAAGACGGCTATGCGGCAACGCGCTGGATCGCCGAGCACGCCACTGAACTCGGCGGCAAACCAGGCCCGGTGCTGGTTGCGGGCTGGAGCGCCGGCGGCAACATCGCCGCCGTCACCTGCCAACTCGCGCGCGACCGTGGCGGGCCCGAGATCGCCGGCCAGCTCCTGATCTGCCCGGTCACCGACTGCACCTTCGACCGTCCCTCCTACAACGACAATGCGACAGGCTATTTCCTGACGCGCTCGCTGATGTACTGGTTTTGGGACCTCTACTGCTCCCCGGCGGACCGCACCGATCCGCGCGTCTCGCCACTCCGCGGCAAGGTCGCTGGCCTGCCGCCGGCTCTCGTGGCGACCTGCGAGTTCGATCCCTTGCGCGACGAAGGTATCGCTTATGCCGAGGCCATGGCGGCCGCCGGCGTCCCGGTCGAGCAGCTCAGGGCGCACGGCCATTTCCACTCGTCCTTCACCATGGTCGATGTGGTGATCACCAGCGCGCCGGGCCGGGGACAGATGGCGGAAGCCTTGCGGCGCTTCGCCGGGCTCCCGCTCGAAGTCAGCAGTGACGAGCACAGCCAAGGTCAGGCCAGCCCGGGGCACAGGATCGCGGCGGCCGCAAGCTGACAACGACAGGTCGGCCGGGAACCTTTTCCCGGCTGCCGCGTTGAAGGTCCGTGGCATTGAGATGCAGCGAGGTGTAGGCCCCGGCACGTAGATCCGCGTGTCGGGGCATTTTGCGTGAGGCGAAGCGATGGGGGACGGTGTTGCGGATTCAAAGGTCGATTTCAGTGCGCTTGCCGCCCTGCATAAATGGCCATCGCTGGCGAACCAGCGCCGGTTGGACCGGGAGCCGTATCAGATAAGCGAAGGCACTCTTGATGAGTGCATCTCGGTCTTCATGGAGAAGCCGGCGACGACCCGGCATCTCTATGAGATCCGAACAGTGGCGCAGCCGCCGCTCGTGACCGGCATTCTCTCGTCCGAGCACATCATCGAGCTGTCGCGCTGGAGAGAATTTCTCCGATAGTCCCGGAAGGCGATTGAGCGCAGGAACCTTTGTCCGGTTTTTCCCGTTGTCGGAAGATCGGAAGCTAAGGCGTGAGTGCCTCACATGCTCGAAGTCGGCGTACCATCCCCTGTCGTGCCCTATGGCGCAGATCAGACCCTGTTCGTGGTCGTCGATCGCCTTGACGAGGCAACCGAGATTCGCATCGAACGGAGCGATCTCGAAGCCACGATCGGCGAGCTCGTCGCCGGCTGCTTCAACGACCCCATCAAGGTGATTTCGTTCAATACGCTCGAACATTGGATGAAGGACATCTCGACCGATGTCGCCGGCGAGATCCGGGCGCGCTGCGATATCGACGGCATGACGATGCCCGACTATCTCAGCGACTTCGTCGAGAGCCACAGCTGATCGCGCGTCGTCGCGCTGACGGCCTTCAGCTCGCAAGCAACAAAAAAGCGCCGCTTCCGCGGCGCGTTTCGTGTGACACTCACTTAATGCTCAATGGTGCCAGAACAATGCCAGCAGCAAAACGATCGGCAGCGGCACGCCAAGTAACCAAAGCAAAGCACCTCGTCCAAAGCCCATGATGTCCTCCTCTCGTATCGCCGGGAATACGCCCGGAGAAAAGAGAAGTTCCGCGCCTCGCAGCGAGGGCGAATGCAGTCGGAGCATGGAACGCGGGGTTATGCGCTGCGGTGCTTGCCGGCGATGACCTCGATCTCGCGGCGGCGCTCGCCGGCGAAGCTCAGGAGCTTTTCGATCGTCAGCGTATCCGTGATCCGTTTGGCGAGCCGCTCGGCGCGCGCCGCCTGATCTTCGAGATACTTGATCGTGTTCAAGCGCCACCTCCCCGAAAGCCCAGAATTGTTGGACAGCTATGGTGCGACAGAGCAACTAACAGCCGGTTAAGCGCCGCGATGGCGCGAGCTCATTGCACGACGTCCAACCTGACATTGGTGATGCCCTTGTCGACCATGCCGAGCGCCTCGGCCGCGGAAGGAGAAATATCGACCACACGCCCGCGAACATAGGGACCACGATCGTTGACCCTGACCGTGACGAAGCGACCGGAGTTGGTATCGGTGACGCGCAACTTGGTGCCGAACGGCAGGGTGGGATGCGCCGCGGTCAACTCGTTCTTGTCGAACCGCTCGCCGCTCGCGGTCTCCGTATCGGAATAGAAGCTGGCGACGCCATGCGAAGCGGTCTGCTTTGCGTCACCGGCGGGGACGCGCGCCCGGCTGATCGGACGTGGATGCAGCGCCGCCACACGGTGCGGGCGCTCGGCCGCGGCCTGCCGGCTGGCGCCGGCGAGATCGGCCTTCTGGCGGCCGACCGGCGATTGCGCGCACGCCGCAAGCGAGGCGGCACCGGCGATGGCCAGCAACAGCCGGCACGAGGTTGCGAAGGAAATCCGGGCAGTTTCGGCACGTGCAATGCGAGACATGGTACGCCCTCCGAACGACCCGATTTTCGGTGGGCAATGAGGGCAGAACCTTGTCGGAACAAAAGCAGGCCTGGGGCCGCCGCCGTTTCACGTCAGCTGTGACGATTCCACCACAGTGACGCGTCCTGAATCGGGACAGACTCGCGGAGAAATCAGCGCGATACGGTGCGCCAGATGACCTGGCGCGTGTCCGACTGGTTCTCGTCCGGCTCCGCATCACCCTTCAGAAGCCGCGCCAACTCACGCCGATAGAGCCGCCGCCAGCCGGTTTTCAGACCAGCGAGAAAGTCGAGCTCCAATTGTGTCAGTGTGCACATCACGAACCCGATCCGGTTGCGAGGGCTTCGTCAGCCGACGAGGCCACCCATCGGCTTGATATCTGCGCTGCCGGGGAAGATCACATCGGCCAGTACCCTCTCCTCGACGCGCAAATGATCCCGCAGCAGACCCTTCAGCACGGCGCGCAGATCAGTGGTCGGCTTGAGATCGCGATCTTCGAACAGCTGCGCCGGCTTCAAGCCTGGCCAGTCCGCAATGACGCGACCACCCGCGAGCCCGCCGCCGATCAGGAAGGCGACCGTGCCGGTGCCGTGATCGGTGCCCTGCGTGCCGTTGATGCGCGCGGTGCGTCCGAACTCGGTGACCACTGCCACCGCCGTCTCGCGCCATGCCTCACCCATGTTGCTCTCGATCGCGGCGAAGGCACCGTCGAGCGCTCCGAGCAGATTGTAGAGCTGGCCCGAGGCCACGCCTTCCGCGATATGCGTGTCCCAGCCGACGAAGCCCATGGCACCGACGCGCGGACCGTCGGGCTTGGCGAGATAGCGCGCGGCGGTGCCCGCGGCTTCCGCAAAGTAGGCGCGCACGCGCGCTATGCCCGGCGGCGCCAAGGTCGGATCGTCCGACATCGGATCGCCCCTGCCCGGTGCCCCGCTGAGCGAGGCGAGCTTCATGCGCGCCTGCAGCACGGTGGCGAGCTTCGGGTCGGTGTGCTGATAGAGATCGAGCAGGCGGCTCTGCGTGTCCTCGCTCGCCGGCAGCAGCTTCTGCGGCACCCATGTCATCACAGGCGCGGAGCCGCGCACCACCAGCGGCGTCACCGAGCCGATACCGAGCGCGCGGCTGCCGCGCGGATCGACGCGGCCGCCCCCTTCCAGCGAGAGCAGCGCGCGGTTGAGCCAGCCGGAAGCGGTCGCCCCGGGCTTGGTGAAGCCGCTCTCCAGCACGTCCTGGCCGTCGAAATGCGAGCGCTCCCGATAGGGCGTCGCGACGGCATGGACGATCGCGGCCTTGCCGCTCTTGTAGAGCCGGTGCAGGTTCGGCATCGCCGGATTGAGCGCGAAGAAGGCATCGAGCGGCAGCGCCGGCGGCTTGCCGTCCAGCACCAGCGCGCGATCGCCGCGCAATGAGATCCAGTCGGGATCGCCGACCGGCGCGACGGCGCCAAGGCCGTCGAGCGCGCCGCGCAGGACGATGACGAGCAGGCGCGGATCGCGTCCTTCGGCGCGCGCGATCCGCGGCATCTGGCTCCATGCGAACAGCGCGCCGGAACCGACCAGAAGCTCACGCCGCGTCGGCGGGTGATTGACGACGCCCATGCTCACCTCCTCTGAAAATCCGCCGACATGAACAGCAGTGCCAACGCCTGCTGCCGGCTCTCGGCGCGGCCGACCGCCTGCTTCACCTCGCTCGCGATCTGCGATGCGAAGACATCCTCGATGATGGCTTGCGGATCGGCCATGCCGCTGATGCGCTCGGCAAAGTTGTTGGCGACGTCGAGCCGCCGGCCGACGCCGTCGATCCAGCTCGCTTCATCATCCGGATAGCCTTTTGGCGCAGATGGACGCCACAGCGCCTCGCCGAGCAACTCCTGGCCGCCGGTGTAGCGGACCGGATCGACCGCCGTGATGCCGGTTGCGCGCACCATGCCGATCACCCATTCGCCGGGACGCTTGAGCTTCAGCGGTGGCGCGCGCCAGGCGTCGTCCGACGACACCATCACAATCGCGACCTGCTTGAGATCGCCGTCGGTATCGCGGAAGGCCTTCGCCATCTGCTCGACCAGGACCGGCGGCGGTTCGTCGGCCACGAAATGGCGCGCGAGCTTGGTCGCGACATGGGTCGCGGTTGCCGGATGCGCGGCGAGGTCGCGCAGTACGGCACGGCCCTGTTCGGCGTCGTCCTGCTCATAGCGCTTGCCGAGCACGGTCTGTCCGCCGGGCTCATGCAGCCGCGGATTGAAGGTGAACTCGCCGCCATGCTGGGGATTGGCACCCGGCGGCACCAGCGTCCAGCCGGTCATGACGTTGGCGAAGCTGATGACGTCGTCCTGGGAGTAGCCCGTGCGCACACCGAGCGTATGCAGCTCCATGATCTCGCGCGCGATGTTCTCGTTGAGGCCGCGGTTGCGGTTGATGCCTGCGGTCGAGTTGGCGCCCATCGATTCCAGATTGTCGAGATAGAACAGCATGGCCGGATGGCTCTCGACGGTCTGCAACAGGTCGACGAAGCGGCCGAGCGCGTTGGCACGAACCGCTTCGCGCTCATAGGCGCCGGACATGCTCTGGATCTTGTTGGCCGAGATGCAGAAATGATTGGACCAGAACCAGACCAGCCGCTCGGCAAAGCCGATATCGGCGGAAAGCGCCGCCTCGGTGCGCAGCTTGGCTTCCTGCAAATAGATCGGACGTCCGGGATCGGGAATGGCGTCAGCCGCCTGCTTGGCCGCCATCTCGACAGCATCCTTCTCCTGGGCATAGCCCTGCGCTTGCCCCTCGGGCTGCGCCTGGGCTTGATCGCCCGATGCACCCGACGCCGACGCCATCTGCTGCTTCTTGGCCTGCTGCTGTGCCTGCTTGGCCCGCGCGGTTCGCCGGGCATTGGCATCGGCCACAGTGCGATAGGCTTTCGCACTGGAGGGCAGGCTGCTTGCCGCGGGAAGCGCAAGCGGCCGGTCGAGCTCGGCGATCAGTGCGCTGCGCGGGTCGCCGCCGATGGCGGCAATCGAGCCTGGCCGCGGCCCCATCCCGAAGCGATGCAGCGCCAGCACGGCGTCGGCCTTTGCGGAATTGCTCATGGCGAATGCCCAATTCTTCAAGCCTGCCCGACCGGACCGGTTTAGGCTACGAACTGTAATGCTACATACTGTAGCATTCAGAAGACCGCCAGACAAGCAGAGATTGCGACACCTCCGTCACGACATCGGGAGCCACGTCTCTAGAAATTCGGCCCGAGCGCAATCTTCGTGATCGTGCCGTTCCTGACACCGATGCGCCATTCCGCCGAGCCGTTGGCGAACTGCGCGACGTAGATGTCGCTGTCGAGCGCGGTGACACCGCGGAAGGAGACCGCACGCAACGCACCGAGCCGCGCCAGGATCGCCTGGTCGAACGGCAGTTGCTGGCGCGTGATATCGGCGACTTCCGACGTCATCTGCTCGTAGTCCGGCTGTCCTCTGCCGACGCCCTCGATATAGCGGCGCAGCATCTCTTCGCCATTGGCGATCGGAACGGCGCGGCGCGCGGCGCGACCCGGACGCGCGCCGAGGTTTGCGGCTTCGACATTGTGGAAGCGGGTCTGCCGCCCCGGCACCAGGATCTCCAGGCACCGTCCCGACTTGTCGGCAATCATCCAGGGATTGTTCACGGTGGTGGTGGTGGCCCAGGTCATGTTGGGCCTGACGATCTGAGTCTTGCGACTGCCGTCCGCATCGAGATTGGACACCTGGATGTCGTCGCCCATCTCGTTATAGAGCATGATCCTGATCGGCGAGGTGCCGGCCCGGCCGCGAACGCTCGCCTCCTCCCCGCAAGGCACTATGCCGCCGAGCTCGTCATTGCCGTCTGCCCGGAAGATAACGTCGCCGACCTTGCCGTCGGGCTCCAGTAGAAGACGGAATTCCGCCGTGCCGTTCTCGAATTTGGCACCATAGATGTCGTAGCCGCCCGGGCCGACGCCGCGGAAGAAGATCGACTCGAGAGCGCCGAGCGCCACGAACGTGGCCTGCGTCTCGTTGAGCTGGCGGTGAATCTTTGCAGCCAGTGGCGCGCTCATGCGCTCGTAGTTCGGCGTGCCGTGGCGCAGATCCTCGATCCCACGCAGGATCATCTCCTTGCCGCCGGCAACCGGAACCTGCTCGCGGAAACGATCCGGGACTTCCGCAACACGGCGCGCGAAGTCGGCCTCGATCGCCTGCGCCACCGCCGCGTCGATCCGTGGGGCGAGGCGCGCGCCGGAAACTGCGTTCTGAACCAGCACGCGCGAGACCTTGCCCTGCTCGTCGCGCAGGAAGATCAGGAGATTGCGGCCATGGATCGAGAAGGCGTCCACCCCCTCAGCGAGAAGGGGCGCCGGGCCTTGCATGGTTTCCTGCACATGGAGGCGATCCCCATCACGGCGCACGGTGAGCACGCGGTTCGGCGCAACCCTGTACCAGCCGACATATTGATCGAACGCGGCGGAATCGGCTGCCGTCGTCGGCATCTCAGCGACGCGAACCGCGCGCACGTCGCGACCGTTCATGTGCAGCTTCAGCTCGGACGAGCGGCGCTCCGCATCCAGCGCGAACGTGATCTCGCCGGACGTGGCCGCATAAGACGCCGTGCCGTCGCTCCCAACCATCAGGCGTAATTTGCGTTGCCCGGTCAGCTGGCCGTAGAGATCGTCGCCCTCATGGAAGATGGCGAACACCGAGACCGGGCCCATGGCGTAGAAATTGACGAAGGGGCGGTAGTGCTGGACCGGTACTTCGCCAGCATCCGCCCCGACAGGCGCTGGGTCCGGCGTGCGATAGGCGATCATGCCGGCGGACACGATCACCACCGGAACGATCGCAGCCGCGATCCACACTCGCTTGCGCCAGCTGACTGCGACGGGCATTGCGGCAGCCGCGATGATGCGCTCGACGCGCGCACGCACGGTCGAGGCCCGCGCCATCGCGAGTTCAACCGGTCTCGGGCTCACGGTGCTGGCAAAGTCGAGCAGGATTTCCGCATAGGAGAGCCGGTCGTCGATGACCTCGATCGCCTCGGCGTCGCTGATGATCTCGGCGAGCTCGGCGAGGCGCGCCAGCTGCCACCACGAGAACGGGCTGAACCAGAACACCGCGCGGTTGAGCGACGCCAGCAGGAGGACGTAGAAATCGCGATTTGCGACATGCGCACCTTCATGCGCGAGTACCGCGAGGCGCTTCTTCGCATCCCAGCCGGCAAACTGCGGCGGCACCAGAATGGTCGAGCCGAACGTGACGGGGCCGCCGACATCGTGGCTGACGCGCACGTCGGCCTCGAGCATCTGCGGGCCCTTCATCGGCTTTGCCGCGCGCGCAAGGCGCCATGTCAGGCAGAGACCGATCGCGAGCCGCAGCAACAACAGGCCAGCGATGCCGGCATAGACGATGGTGGCGATCAGCAACCAATTGATCGACAGCCCAGTTTTGGGCAGCGGCGGTGCGACGACGACCCCGGGCGGGACGGGCAGCGCGGGCTGCGGCATCTCCAGCATCGAGATGTCGGCCGGCAGAAAATCATTCGGCATGGAGACCGGCAAAGGCAGCCGGCTGATCGTGAGCGTCGGCCAATGCATCACGAAGGGCATGGCCAGCGAGGCCAGCAGCACGACGACCCAGGCCGTCATGTGAACGTGCGGATTGCGCACGCGAAAGACATTGAGACCGAACCAGACGACGCCTCCCAGCACAAGGGAGCGCAGTGCCGCCTCCGCCAGAGTTGCGATCATTCTTTCTTCACTCCCCTCACCTTCTTCGCCTTGGCCACCTGGTCGGCCAGCTCGCGCAATTGCTGCTGGTCGAGCATCTTGTTGTCCACCATGCCGACGAGGACCTCCTCGATCGAGCCGTTGCAGAACCAGTCGACGATGCGCTGCACCGCCTTGGCCGCCACCTTCGCGCGCTCCTCGGCGGCGTGATAGACATAGGTGCGGCCGTCCACGGTGTGGCGAGCATAGCCCTTTTCCTCGAGCCGGCGCAGCACCGTGCGGACCGTCGATTCCTTCAGACGCCGCGGCAGACGTTCACGCACGATCTCGGCCGTGACGGGACCATGGGCCCAAACCAATTGCATGACCTCGCGCTCGAGGTCGCCCAGCTCGGGCAAACGATCGTCCATGGCACCAGACCTTGCGGCTTGAGTTCTTCCTGTAACGCTACAGACTGTCGCATATGGGGGCGCGCGGTACAATGGCGATTCCACCTCAGATGGTGGCGGTGGGCTGACCTATTGTCGGCTTGGCTTGAAATAGTTGACAGTACACGAGGCCGTCATGCCCGGGCTTGTCCCGGGCATCCACGTCCGTTTCGTACCGCGCGGCAAGACGTGGATGGCCGGGACAAGCCCGGCCATGACGATGCCGATACGTGGCGCCCCTATCGCGCCGTTCGACCGCTCAGTAATGCGGCTCGTACATCTGGGACTGGACCAGGGCCTTGACGTCGTTGGGCGCCGGTCCGTCCGCGAGCCCGCGCTGATAGGCGACGTCCGCAACGGCCGCGGCGATGCGGATGGAGACCTCGCGAATGCGCGGCAGGGCCGGATAGAGACTGCCCTGCGCGAGGTCGTCCTTGCCGACGCAATCGGCAAGCGTGTGGGCGGCCGCCATGAACATCTCGTCGGTCACGAGCCGCGAGCCGCTGGCGATGACTCCGAGGCCGACGCCGGGGAAGATGTAGGAATTGTTGCCCTGGCGCGGGACAAAGCTGCGGCCGTTGAGCTTGACCGGGTCATACGGACTGCCGCAGGCAAACAGCGCGCGACCCTCGGTGTAGCGATAGGCATCTTCCGCCGAGCATTCGGCCTTCGAGGTCGGGTTGGAGAGCGCGAACACGATCGGCTGCGCGTTGAGCTCGGCCATCGTCTTGAGCACCTCTGGCGTGAAGGCGCCGCCGACCGCGGCGACGCCGATGATCGCCGTCGGCTTCAGCGTCTTGATCGCGGTGAGGAAGTCGGCGATCGGCGCCTGGTCGGTGTGGGCGTAGCGGAGCTTGTGGCCGGAGAGGCCTTCGCGGCCGCTGACGACGAGGCCGCGGGAATCCACCAGCCAGTTGCGCCGGAGCGCTTCGGCTTCCGAAGCGCCCTCCGCCATCATCGCGGACACCAGGAGATCGGCGATGCCGGTTGCCGCCTCGCCCGCACCGAGGAACAGGATGCGCTGGTCCCTGAGCTTGCCGCCGGAGACGCGCAAGGCCGAGAACAGGCCGGCGAGCGCCACTGCCGCGGTGCCCTGGATGTCGTCGTTGAAGACGCAGGCTTCATCCCGATATTTGTGCAGCAGCTTGAACGCCGAATGGTTGGCGAAATCCTCGAACTGGATCAGCACGCCGGGAAAGGTCTGTCGCGCAGCTTGCATGAACTCGTCGACGAAGCTGTCATAGGCCTCGCCGGTCAGCCGCCGCTCGCGCAGGCCGAGATAATAGGGGTCGTTCAGGAGCTCTTCGTTGTTGGTGCCGACGTCGAGCACAATAGGCAGGCACGATTCCGGATGCACACCGGCACAGGCGGAATAGAGCGACAGCTTGCCGACGGGAATACCCATGCCGTTGGCACCGAGATCGCCAAGTCCCAAAATGCGCTCGCCGTCGGTGACGACGATCAGCTTGGCCGGATAGGGCCAGTTTTTCAGTAGCTCGGCGATCTGGCCGCGGTCGCGCGAGGAGATGAACATGCCGCGCGGCCGCTGGAAGATCAGGCCGTATTTCTGGCAGGCGAGCCCGACCGTCGGCGTGTAGATGATCGGCTGGATCTCGTCGATATTGTCGACGACGACGCGGAAGAACAGCGCCTCGTTGCGATCATGCAGCGCGTTCAGCGCGACATATTTTTCCAGATCGGTCGGCAGCGTGCGCAAATTGGTGAGGACGCGCTGAGCCTGCGTCTCCATCGTCAGCACGCAAGGCGGCAAGAGACCACGCAGGCCGAGTGCGTCGCGCTCGGATTCCGTGAAGGCGGTGCCCTTGTTGAGCAGGGGATCGCGCAGCAGCGCCATGCCTTGCGGCGGATTGGACGACGTCGATTGGGCAATGACCCGGGCAGGTCTATTCACGAATTCCCCCAAGAAGCTTCACATTGAACCGCGGA
Source organism: Bradyrhizobium sp. 141 (assembly GCF_023074055.1). GTDB lineage: Bacteria > Pseudomonadota > Alphaproteobacteria > Rhizobiales > Xanthobacteraceae > Bradyrhizobium. The sequence continues at coordinate 103,142 of NZ_JADPKR010000082.1, read as the reverse complement.
CATTGTCGGCCAGCGCTCCAACGAGATCAAGGACGTAGAGACCGAAGCGCCGATTGTGATCTCGCACCGCAGCGAGATTGTCGCGAACGACGGGCAGTTGCGCGAGAGAAGGTTAATGTGGCAGGGCTCGTGCTCCTCATGGTGAGGATGAGCGCCGTCTCGAACCATGCAGGCCCTCACTGTCGCCCGCGGCACATCCTTCGAGACGGCCGCTACGCGGCCTCCTCAGAATGAGGAGCGCTGCTTGCGGCGCGATTACTCCGGCCTGATGTTCGCCGCCTTCACGATCGGCCACCATTTCTCGGTCTCGGCCTTCTGGAAAACGGCGAGCGCTGCGGGTGTCTGCTGCTCCGGCGGCGGAATCTCCTGGCCCAGTTCGGCAAAGCGCTGCTTGACCGCGGCATTGGCGAGCACGGCGACGATAGCCGCGTTGAGCTTGGCGACGATGTCCTTCGGCGTGTTCTTCGGTGCCCAGATGCCGTGCCAGTAGGAAATATAGAGCCCGGGCAAGCCCGCTTCGTCGACGGTCGGGATATCCGGGGCGGACGCAAGCCGCGTCGGCGAGGTCACTGCGAACGCCTTGATCGCACCGCTCCTGGCATGTGCCAGCGAGTTCGCCGCCTGGTCGAACATGATGTCGATCTGCCCTGCCACGAGATCGATCATGGCGGGCCCGGCGCCACGATAGGGCACGAACTGGAAGTCGGTGCCGGTCTTGTCCTTGAAGAAGACGGCGGCGACATGCGCACCCGTGCCCGCCCCTGAGGTCCCCGCTGTGGCCTTGCCGGGATTGGCCTTCAGCCAGGCAATCAGCTCCTTGAGATTGCCCGCCTCGAGCGACTTGCGGCCGACGATGAGCTGCGTGCCCATCGCGATCATCGCGACCGGCTCGAAATCACTTACGACGTATAAGGCAGGTTGAGGATCGCACCGTTCAGCACATGGGTGCCCCAATGGCCGATCGTGATGGTGGTTCCATCCGGCGTTGCGCGTGCGACGCGGGCGCCGGCGATGCTGCCGGAGGCGCCGGCGACGTTCTCGACCACGACCGTGGTGCGCAGCTCGGCGGCGATCCGCTCGGACAGGATCCGCGCCAGCGTATCGGTCGGGCCGCCCGCCGCGAACGGTACGATGAGGGTGATTGGACGCGAGGGAAACGGCTGCGCATGACCCGGAATCGTCCACACCGCAGATCCGGCCAACGCGCACAAGACGATCACATGACCGCGCAAGACGGCCCACAGCCCTCGTATCATTCCACCCACCCATTGTCGTCGCCCGCATTTTGGCAGCGAGCTGGAGGCAGAGTGAACGCTGCCGGGTCGATGGAGGCAAGCCGGAAATGTCCGGCGGGCGACTATCCGGCCGCCCGCCGCGGCGCCAGGTGGGCCGAGCCATCTGCCGGCGGGACGATATGCATCAAGATGGTCTGGGTGGCGGATGCGACGTCGATGCCGTTCTGCTGGAAGCGCAGCTTCATGCGGCGGTTGAATTCGCGCTGGACCGGCCAGCGGCCGGCCTCGGTGCAGCGGATCTGGCCGACGATCGACACCATCGCGCCGTCGACCTTGTCGATGCCCCACAAATCGAGGTCGCCGCGGATCAGCGCGCGGAATTCGGGTTCGCGGCGCATCTCGTCGACGATGTCCTTGAGGATCTGGCCCGCGCGGTCGGTGTCTTCCTTGTAGGCGACGTTGACGCTGACCGAGGCGTTGCCGGCGCCGCGGCTGGCATTGGTGATGGTCGTGACCGCGCTGAACGGCACGATGTGCACGGCACCGTCGCCGGCGCGCAGCCGGATGGTGCGGATCGAGACGTTCTCGACCACGCCCGAGAGCCCAGAAACGCTGACATTGTCGCCGACCTGCACGGTGTTCTCCAACAGCAGGAACAGGCCGGTGATGAGGTCCTGCACCAGCTTCTGCGAGCCGAAGCCGATGGCGATGCCGACGATGCCGGCACCCGCGAGCAGCGGCGCGACGTTGACGCCGATCTCGCTCAGCGTCGTGAGGCCGACCACGGTGGCGATCAGGCAGAGCAGCGCGGTGCGCAGCATCGGCTGGAAGGTGCGCAGGCGCGCGGCACGGGCGTAGTGCCCGTCCCGCGAGAGCGTGTTGATCTGGCGGTCCAGCAGCGCGTTGCTGGCTTCCCAGATCGCCGCAGCGACGAGGACGGCGACGCCGATCGTCACCACGGCCGAGATCAGCCGGCTGCCGATTTGGCCGCCGTAGAACCAGACGATGGCGTCCACGCCCCAGACTTCGAGCACGGCCACGAAGCCGATGAAGACGATCACGCCGGATACGATCTTGCGCAGCAGCGGCAGATAGCGGTTGGCGCGGATTTCGAGGCCTGGAAAGCGCTGCAGGATCTCCGGCTTGATGCGGAAGCCGCGGTCGATCAGGCTCAGCGTCAGCATGATGGCGACGCGCGTGATCACTGCGAGCACGATGGTGCCGACGAAATATTGCAGCAGCAGCGAATAGCCGTTGCGGATGTTGAGCGCCCATACCGCCCAGAGTGCAAGATCGAGCGCGATCGCAAGATAATGCCAGCCGCCGGCGACGCGGTTGCGCAGCCGCGCCGCGATTCCGGCCTGTTCGGCGGGCGCGCGAATGGCGTCTGCGACCTGGCGGCGACACTGCAGGATGATGACGACGATGAAGAGATGCACGACCAGCATCACCATGCGGAGCAGCGCGGCGTAACCGGCACGATGCAGACCCAGCAGCAGCGCCACATTGGCGAAGGCGATGCCGGATACGCCGACGCCGACGATGCGGCGGGCCCAGATCTCGACATAGGCCGCGGTCTCGGCCCTGACAGGAAACAGGCCGAACGGCCCCGCCAGCGCACGAACCACGCAGATGAGCCCGCGCGAGAACGCATAGGCGTTGGCAACCGCGAGGATCACGAGGCGGACGGTCGTGGGCTCGCCGATCTCGGTGCCGAGCAGCGCGGTGGCAACGCCCATGAAGACGAACACCGGAAGCAGTTCGAGCACAAGGCGCCCAAACACGAAGGGCAGCCGCAGCAGGACCTGCCAGATCCGCGCCAGGCTGTGGCGGCGCTTTTGCAATTCAGGTGCCGGCGTGACGTCGGCGACCGACGACGGCGGATCGGCGACGGGCAGCGCCTGCGCCGGCAGGCGCGCGGCATACGGCACGCGTCCTTCCAGAAATGCGACCGGACGCCGGATCAGCCGGAAGAGCACCCATTCGGCCGCGAGCGCGCAACCGAGCACCAGTGCGAGCTTCCAGGCGATCTCGATCAGGAGATTGTAGGCCGCAGGATCGTTCGCGGTCCGCACGATCCAGTAATAGAACGCCGGGAAATGCGTAAGTGTCCGCGCCACGCTGGCGATCTCGCTCGAGATCGCGCCGATCTCCTCCGACACGGTGAGCAGGAGCTGCGCACCGAGGCCGTCGGCAGCGAGCGGGATCGGCGACTTCTGCTCGGGCGCTGGGGCTTGCGGACCAGACGCATTGGCGATCGTGCGCAGCGTGTCGATCATCTGCGCACGTTTTTTGTCGTCCTGGAGCGTCTCCAGCGCACGCTTGGCTTCCTCGGGCGACAACGCGGCAGCACTGTTCGCGGCCGGCGTCTCGGCGCGGGCGCCGGAGAGAGATGAGATCGCGAGGAAGAGAGTGGCGAGGAGCGCCGGGGCAAGCTTATGCGACACGCTGATTCCCTGAAAAAAATGAATGCGCCCGCGGTGTCGTGGCCGTCACCGCCGAAGCACATGCGTCATGTCGGATGGCTGCTATTCGCCCGTGGCCTGTGTCGGAAGTGGGCCTCTGAGGCGACATTCTCTTGGCATTTGCCGCAATGCAGGATGAGGGAACCGGGCGTCAGTGGGGCTCAAACGCCAACAGAACGCGATCCGTCTTTCTGTAGAATTCTCGCAGCTCGACTCACAAGAGGGCGTGGCGACACACGTGCCCTGCATGCAATTACTCCGTCATTCCGGGCGTTGGCCCGGAATGACGGCGAGGAGGAAGGAGGACAAAAGCAGGATGTGAAAGACGCGTGTCACGGGGCCGCATCACGGCCACCCGACACGATCAACGTGATGCAAAATACAGCGCCGGGACGGTAGGGGCTTTGCCTCACTGATGCAGCCCGCTAAACCTTGTCCCGGCGTGCCGTTCGCGGTTTCTGCCGCTATGCGATAGTCCGAACGAGCTCCATCGCACTTAACGCGGCTGGATTTGCGGAGGTGGAGTCATAGACCTCCCCTTGCTCATGAGGTGGACGTTGCGCGTCGCTTGTTGGCGACCATCGGCATGCTCCTCCCGTGCCACAAAACTGTCAAGCGGGATCGATGATCACGGGGATCACATTTGAACGGGCGAGTTCCGCAAGCCAGGGCATGGTGACATCATGCCCCTGCTTTGCCCGACACGTCAATTCGATTTCGCAAAATCAGCAGCCAATGACGCCACCAGCAAGCCATTGATTTCGCTACGCCCGGCTACTGTGCATGGGGTTGTTTTCGCAATTATTGTCTCCGGCCTAGAGAAACATGTCGGCCAGGTCGACCGTCGAGGACGTCCCGACCCGGTCGAAGTTGCGCGCCAGCCAGCTTCGCGCCGCCGCGCGGCCCTCGTCGCGCAGGCGGCACAACAGGCTCCATTCGGGATGGAATTGCGTGGCCGTGCCGAGCTGCGACATCAGCTGGTCGTTGCCGATCCAATGCATGTACATGCGGCTGTGTCTTGCGCTGTCGAGCTCACCATCGTCGATCAGCCGCGTGGCGAAGGCGATCGCGCGCATCTCGCGCATCAGAGACGAATTGAAGCTGATCTCGTTGATGCGGTGGAGGACGTCGGCGGCACTGGTCGGCAGCTCGTCGCGTCGGATCGCGGTGACCTGCACGATGACGACGTCATGACTGCCCTTGCGGTAGATCAGCGGATAGATCGCGGGATTGCCGAGATAGCCGCCATCCCAGTAATGCTCGCCGTCGATCTCGACGGCCTGGAAATAGGGCGGCAGGCAGGCCGAGGCCAGCACGGTTTCCGCAGTGAGATGCGGGCTCTGGAACACCTTGATCTTGCCGTTGCGGACATTGGTGGCGTTGAGAAACAGCGCTGGCGCCTCGGGCGAGGAATTGAGCCGGTCGAAATCGACCACGCGCTGCAAGAGCGAGCGCAGCGGATTGAAATGGAAGGGATTGAGCAGGTTCGGCGGCAGCGTATGCGTCAGCGTATGGATGAAGGCGTGAACCGGATGATATTCCGGCGGCAGCTTGAGGGCCTGGATCCACTGGTTGAGCGGCGAGAGCAGATCGTACGCCATGTCCATGCGCGACACTTCGTACCAGAATGCGTGCAGGTTCTGCCGCGCGGCCTCCGTACCTCCCCTGGCCATGCCGGAGGCCATCGCCACCGCATTCATCGCGCCGGCGCTGGTGGCGCTGATTGCCTCGATCGCGAGCCTGCCGTCCTCCAGCACCTGGTCGAGCACGCCCCAGACGAAGGCACCGTGCGCGCCGCCGCCCTGGAGCGCGAAGCTGACGTTCTTCCGGTCCGCGGTCCCGCTGACTGTCACTTTGCTCGCTTATTGCCCCCTTTTTCTTCCTTCTCCAGCGCCTTGCGCACCGCGTCGAACTCCCGCAGCGAGCCCTTGTCGGCGCGCGGGAAGCGCAGGTCGAGCTTTTCGAGCGCCGCATTGATCACCGAGCCGATCACGACGCGGGCGAACCATTTGTGGTCGGCGGGCACGACATACCAGGGCGCGTGAGACGTGGCGGTGTGCCGGACGATGTCCTGATAGACCGCCTGGTAGCGCGGCCAGAGCGCGCGCTCCTTGATGTCGTCCATCGAGAACTTCCACTGCTTGGCTGGCTGCTCCAGCCGGTCGAGGAAACGCTCGCGCTGCTCGTCCTTGGACACGTTGAGGAAGAATTTCAGCACCACGGTGCCGTTGCGGCAAAGGTAGCGTTCGAAGGCCGAGATATCCTCGAACCGCTCCTTCCAGATGTTCTTCGTCACGACCCTGGACGGAAGTTTCTCCTTGGCGAGGATCTCCGGGTGCACGCGCGTCACCAGGCATTCCTCGTAATGGGAGCGGTTGAAGATGCCGATATGGCCGCGCTCGGGCAGCGCGATCACGTGGCGCCAGAGGAAATCGTGGTCGAGCTCCTTGCTGCTCGGCGCCTTGAAGGCATGAACCTCGCAGCCCTGCGGGTTGATGCCTTCGAAGATCGCCTTGATCGCGCTATCCTTGCCGCCGGCATCCATGGCCTGGAACACGATCAGGAGCGACCAGCGGTCCTGGGCGTAGAGCTTCTCCTGAAACTGGATCAGCCGCTTCTTGTTGGCATCGAGGATCGCTTGCGCCTTCTCCTTGTCGAGATCGCCCTTCTCGTCGGTCTTGTGCGCCTTGAGATGAAACTTGCCGGAGCCGTCATAGCGGAACGGCGTGACGTAGCGGTCAAGTTCCTGGGCGAGCGATTTGGACGGCTTCTTGCTCATGAGCGCGGGGCACCTTGCGTTGCGGCTTCAATCGGTCGAGCACGCTACCAAGGATGCCCTTGGGAAGGAATATGATGAAAAGCACGAGCAGCACGCCGTAGACGAGATTGTCCCAGCCGACCGCCTTGGTGCCGAAGCCGATGCGAAGGGTTTCCGCCAGCAGGATGGTGATCACGGCGCCGAAGGTCGGGCCGAGCGAGACGAACAGGCCGCCCACGATGGCCGCGAACACCATCTGGAGCGACACCGCAATGCCGCTGACCGTGTCCGGCGTGATGAACATCTGGTACTGGCAGTAGATCGCGCCCGCGAGCGCCGTCATCACCGCACTGAGCAGCGTGATCTTCAGCTTCTCCGCGGTGACGTCGACGCCGGCGGCGGCCGCGGCGTCCTCGTCCTCCGAAATCGCCTCCAGCGCGTAGCGTGCCATGCTGCGGTCGACCCAATGCCAGACCACGATGCCGAACAGCCAGACCCCGAGCGCGATCAGGTACCAGGTGATCTTGTCGTCGAACTGCAGCGCCAGCAGCTTGTTTCCCGAGGTCCGGTTCGGCGTATAGCCCAGCGAGCCGCCGGTATAGTCGCGCGTCGCCGTGATGACCTGGAGCACGATGCCGGAGAGCGCCAGCGTCACCAGCACGAAATAGTGCCCGGTGATGCGGAAACGGAAGCAGGGATAGCCGACGATTAGCGCCAACGCGCCGGCCGCGACCATGCCGACGGGAATGCCGATCCAGGGCGACCAGCCCAGATGATTCCAGAGCAGCGCGGTGACATAGGCGCCGATCCCCATGAAGCCGCCATGGCCCAGCGAGACGAGGCCGAACCGCCCCATCATCGACCAGGAGGTGTAGGCGAACGACCAGATCAGGATCAGCACCAGGATGTGCAGATGATAGGGATCACGATAGACGAAAGGCAGCGCGACCAGCGCCGCCAATCCTATCCCCCAGGCTGCAAGCCGCCCCTGCCCCATCATCGGCGCCTCGCGAGCAGGCCCGCAGGCCGGATGAACATCATGACAATGAAGAAGGCAAAGGCGAGCACATAACCCCATTCGAGATCGGAGAACAGGCCGCCGAGCGAGATGATCTCGGCGAAGACGAAGGCGGCGATAAAGCCGCCGATGAAATTGCCGAGGCCGCCGAGCACGCAGATCAGGAAGGTGATCGGCCCGAAGGACAGGCCGACGAAGGGATGCACGTCGTATTGCAGCACCAGGAGGCAGGCGGCGAGCCCGGCCAGCGCGCCGCCGAGCGCCGAGGTGATGAGATAGATCCGCCTGGTGTCGACGCCCATCAGCGCCATGATCTGGCGGTCCTGCGAGATGGCGCGGATCGCGGTGCCGGTGAAGGTGCGGGTCATGAACAGGTAGACGGCGACCATGCCGACCAGCGCAGCCAAGAATGACAGAAGTCGCGCGTAGCTAAAGTTCATGTCGCCGAAGGCGAGCACCGGCAGGCGGATGCCGAGATTGCGAAAGTCGATGCCGAAAGCGACGGTGGCAAAGCTCTGCAGCACGAACAGAACTCCGCCGGTCGCGAGCAACTGGTTGATCGGCGGCGCGGTCAGCAACGGCGCGATCACGAGGTAATGCAGCGCCGCGCCCAGAACAGCGACCAGCAGAATAGTGAGGGGCGCCGCAACGAAGTAGCTGATGCCGTAATACTGCACCATGAAATACATGGCGTACATGCCGATCATCACGAGCTCGGCATAGCAGATCCAGGTCACGTCGATGACGCCGAAGATCAGATTGAGCCCGAGCGCGAGCAGCGCCAGCACGCCGCCGAGCAGGATGCCGTTGATCACGGCCTCCAGCAGGTAGATGTCGAATATGTCCAGGAACGCCTGCATGCCCATCACACCCCGAGATACGCTTCCTTGACGGTGTCGCTTGCGAGCATCTCGGCCGAGGTGCCGGACGCCCTGATCGTGCCCGCCTCGATCAGATAGGCGCGATCGACCACTTTCAGCACCTGCTGCACGTTCTGCTCGACGATCAGCACCGTCAGCCCGCTGGCGCGAATCCGCTTCACCAGCTCGAACACCTGCTGCACCACGACCGGCGCCAGCCCCGCCGACGGCTCGTCGAGCAGCAGCAGTTTTGGATTCGACATCAGCGCACGGCCGATCGCGCACATCTGCTGCTCGCCGCCGGACATGGTGCCGGCCATCTGGTGGCGCCGTTCCTTCAGGCGCGGAAACAGGTCGAAAACGACCTCGACTCGCTCGGCATAGTGACCACGCGCCTCCTTCATGAAGGCGCCCATCTTGAGATTATCGTCGACCGAGAGCTGCGGAAACAACCGCCGGTTTTCCGGCACATGCGCAATGCCGAGGCTGACGATCTTGTGCGGCGGCGTTGCCACGACGTCGGCGCCCTCCATCCGGATCGATCCGCGCGAAGGCCGGATCAGGCCGGAGATGACGCGCATCAGCGTGGTCTTGCCGGCGCCATTGGGGCCGATGACGCCGACGGCCTCGCCGGCCTTCACGTCGAGATTGACATCGAACAGCGCCTGGAACGTGCCATAGCCGGCATTGACGGCGCGGAGATCCAGCATGCCTAGCCTCCCGCGCGGCGGCGCGCTTCGGCGGCCGCGGCCTGCGTGGTCTCGGCATCGGTGCCGAGATAGACCTCGATCACGCGCGGATCGCCCGCGACCGCGCTCGGCAGGCCTTCCGAGATCTTCTCGCCGTGATCGAGCACCATGACGCGATCGACGACGCGCATCAAGACGCCCATGATGTGCTCGACCCAGATGATGGTGATGCCGAGCTCGTCGCGGATGTTGCGCAGCATGTCGGCGGCCTGATCCATCTCGGCCTCGTCGAGGCCGCCGAGGCTCTCATCGGCGAGCAGCAGCTTCGGCGAAGTGGCGAGCGCCTTGGCCAGCTCGAGCTTCTTCAAGCCGGCCGCGCCGAGGCCATCGACGCTGGCATGGCGATCGGTCGGCAAGCCGACCATCGCCAGCGATCGTTCGGCCGCCTCCTCCGCCCTGGCACGGCTGTGGCGGCCCTGGCCGTAAAAGCCGGCGAGCGCGACGTTCTCGAAGATGGTCAGGCGGCGGAAGGGGCGCGGTATCTGGAAGGTGCGGCCGACGCCGCTGTTGATGATCCGGTGCGGCGCAAGGCCCGCGATCTCGGAGCCACCGAACATGATCGAGCCCGATGTCGGCGCCAGCGTGCCGGAAAGCATGTTGAAGATCGTGCTCTTGCCCGAACCGTTGGGGCCGATCAGGCCGAGGATCTCGCCCTGATCGACCCGAAACGACACGTTGTTGACGGCGGTGAAGCCGCCGAACCGCTTCACCAGCCCGCTGACTTCCAGCACCAAAGCCCTCCGCTGCTACTGGTTGCTGTAGGTGGTGCCTTTCGGCAGCGGCAGCACGGCCTCGCGCTGCGCCTGGCTCTTCGGCCACACCACATGAGACTTGTCCTCGAGATACTGGATCACGACGGGGAACGAGCGCTCGTTCTGCCCGGCCATGGGCGTGCCCTCGCCGTAGAACTTCACGCCGAAGCCGAGCATGGTGCCGCCCTCGGGGATGTCGGTGTCGAGCGCCGCCTTGCGCAGCGCATCGGGATCGACGCCACCGTACTTCTTGATCGCCCGCGGCAGCACATCCGCCATGAACACGTAGCTGTTGGACGCGCCGATGCCGACATGGGCGGAGCGGATGGCAACGCCGGGCCTGATCTTGTCGAACTCCTCGCCGACCATCTTGATGACGGGCGAGAGCTTCGGATCCATGGTCTTCTGGTTGGCCAGCCAGATCGAGATCGGGTCGGCGTTGAAGATATAGGTGGCGTCGGCCCCCATACCTTCCTTCAGCTTCTCATAGACGCCATAGCCCGCGCCATGCCCCATCAGCGCGCCGAACTTCAGGCCCTGCTCGCGGGCCTGGCGCAACAGCAGGGTGATGTCCGGATTGTAGCCGGTGTGAAAGATCACGTCGGGCTTGGCGCGTTTCAGCTTGGTCACCAGCGGGGACAGATCGGGCGCGGTGGCCGAATAGCCCTCCTTGAGCACGACGTTGAAGCCGGCTTTCTTCGCGCCGGCCTCGTTGCCCTTGGAAACGTCGACGCCATAGGCGCCGTCCTCGTGGATGATGGCGACGCGCAGATCCTTTGGTTCCTTGCCGAACTTCTCCTTGGCGTTCTGCGCGATGAAATCCATCGTCATCATGCCGAACTGGTCGCCGCTCGCCTGCGGCCGGAACACGTATTTGTAGCCCCTCTCGTTGAACACGGCCGACGAGATGCAGGTCGTCATCCACATGAACTTCTTGAGCTGCTCGACGCGGGCGGCAACGGGTACGCACTGCGCCGAGGAGAAGAAGCCGAGCACCATGTCGACCTTCTCCTGCTCGAGCAGGCGGACGGATTCGTTGATGGCGATGTCGGGCTTGCTCTGCGCGTCGGCATAGACCGCCTCGATCTTGTAGCCCTCGACGCCGGTCTTGGCGAAATGGTCGAGAATGATCTTTGTGCCGACATAATTGAGCTCGGAACCGCCGCCGGCAAGAGGTCCGGTCAAATCAAAAACGACGCCGATCTTGATCTTCTTGTCTTGAGCCTGGGCGGACACCGCCAAGCCCGTCGCTGATATCGCGACCACCAGCCCACGTACCAACCGGGCAGCCATGCGCAGGCGCATCAAAACCTCCCTGGACGATTGTGCATTGCATTCGTCTTGCTTTTCGTTGCCCCATCACATGGGCTGAGCGCAGCGATGTCAAGCCTTGCGCATCAGCGCGAAGCGAACTGCTGCTCGATAAAGGCCGTGACAAATCGCGGCATGGTCGGCGTGAGATCACTCATCCCGCGCACGAGATGAATGGCCGACAATTCAGGCTCGTCCTCACGGGCGAGATTGGCTTCGATCAGAGCCCGAGCCTGATCGCCGGGCATGTCCAGGTTGAGCACCTGCATCATCGCAATCGCGGGGCCGCTGACGATGCAGTGCCAGTCCGGCTCGGCCCGATAGTCCGCCGCGGTCAGGCCGGTCTCCTCCTCGATTTCGCGGACAACGCTGCCGGGAATGTCGAGCGCACCCTCCATGACGTCGTCGAGGTCGGGCGTGCCCGAAGGGAAATAGATGCGGCCCGCATTGGCGGTGTGCTGCGCCATTTCGCCCATGATGAAGGCGCCGTCGGACGCGCGCAGCGCGCCCATGCCAAATCCGTTGAACACCGCCTTGTCGGGAAAGCCCCAGTCACGCCAGGCGAGGAAGCTGGCAAAATCGGTCTCGAAATAGGTCGCGGAGAGATGGCCATCCGCAAACACCGCGTCCCGCCCGAGCAGGACGCGGCCATTCCAGATCTTCGGCCGCTCGCGCTGTTTCTCGGCGAAATGCGCTGCGATCTCGGCGCGCCGCTCCTCCGCGAACGGCCAGACGATCGGCCGCACGGCAAGACCAAGCGTCGTGACGCGATGAATGATTGGTGACGTCATGAGGGACGATTACCACATCTTCGCGTCAGCTATTTGGCATTCCCCGTCGTCTTCTTGGCCTGCTCGACGAACTTGTTGGTGAAGGTCTTGCTGACATCGATCTTGGCATTGGCCACATCGGGCGAGCCGACGCTGAACACCGAAAGCACGGCGTCCGCACCCTTCGGATCCATCTTCCCGGTCTCGGAGTACATCGGGATCGTGTTCTTCAGCGCGGCGAGATAGAGCTCCTTGTTCTTGCCGACCGTCTCTTCCGGCATCTTCGCCATGATCTCCTCAGGGCTGTGCGAATGGATCCAGGCGAGCGTGGCGAGGATCGCGTTGGTGAGCCCCTGCGTCTCCTTCTCGTGGCTATTGACCCAGGCCGTCGTCGAGTACAGCGCCCCGCCGGGATATTCGCCGCCGAACGTCTCCAGCGTGTCCTTCTGCGTGCGGGTGTCGGAGAGGATGCGCAGATCCTTGTGGCTGCCCTGGAGCACGGTGACGGAGGGATCGAGCATCACGGCCGCATCGATCTGGCCCTGCTCCATGGCGGCGACGGCGGTGGCACCGAGGCCGACCCCGATCACGGCGGCGCTGGTGGGATCGATGCCGTTCTTCTTGAGCATGTACTTCAGGAAGAAGTCGGTGGAGGAGCCGGGCGCGCTGACGCCGACCTTCTTGCCGGCGAGATCCTTGACCGACTTGATGTCGTTGGTTCGCGAGGGCGCGACCACGAGCACGAGGCCGGGATAGCGGTCATAGACCACGAAAGCCTGCAGCTCCTGCTTCTTGGCGGCCAGATTGACGCAATGGTCGAAATAGCCGGACACCACGTCGGCGCTGCCGCCGAGCACGGCCTTGAGCGCGTCCGAACCGCCCTTGAGGTCGACCAGCTCGACATTGAGACCGGCCTTCTCGTATTCGCCGAGCTGCTTGGCCAGCACGGTCGGCAGATAGCACAGGCAGGAGCCGCCGCCGATCGCGATGGTGACCTTGCTTTGCGCCGCGGCAAAACCGGTGGTGAGCGTCAGCGCGAGCAGCGCGCCGGCGAGCCTGGCAATCGTGTTCTTCATTGGTTTCCTCCGTTCGGCCGGCAAAACCATAAAGCAGCAGGGCTGGCTTGAGAAGCGCTGCCGGGGGCACTGGTCATCGGCCATTCGGCGCAATAGCATACCCAGACAAGAATAATTCTCGATGGGGAGGATCATCCATGAATCGCTTTACGGCCGGGCTGTCGATCGCCGCCGCCTTTGCCGCCGGATGCGGCGCAACCCACCTGCTCCGGCCGGCACTCGCCGCCGAGAACATCACCGCTCAGATCATCCACACCGGCGAGATGGAGGGCGATGCGCTCGGGTCCGCCAACGCTGTGGGGTACCGCTCCAAGATGTTCGCGAGCGCGGACGGCGCCACCATCTCCATCCAGGTCGGCAACGTACCCAAGCACATGCATCCCAACACCAACGAGATCCAGTACATTCTGGACGGCACCGGCACGATCTGGCTCGGCGACAAGGAGGTGACGGTGAAGCCCGGCGACCTCGTCATCATTCCCAAGGGCACGCCGCACGGCGGCACCAAGCCGATCAGCGGCCAGGTCAAGGCGATCGCGATCAAGACGCCGCCGCAGGCGCCCGACGACACCAAGCTGCTGGATTGAGCTTCCTTCACCTCTCCCGCTTGCGGGAGAGGTCGCGCCGAAGGCGCGGGTGAGGGCTCTTTCCTCTTGGGGGCTCTCGCAAGTGGAGACACCCTCTCCCCAACCCTCCCCCGCAAGCGGGGGAGGGAGCGCACCTTGGGTGCGGCTCGCAATCCGAAACTAACTTGCGCCCCTACCCGCGCCCATCCGAGGCCGTCGGCCGCCACACCAGGAGGCGGCGCTCGACCAGCGTGACGCCATAGTCGATCAGGATCACGAACGCCGACAGCACGAACATGCCGGCGAACACGCCGGCGACGTCGAACACGCCCTCGGCCTGCTGGATCAGATAGCCGAGCCCGGCCGCCGACCCCAGATATTCGCCGACGACCGCACCAACCACGGCGAAGCCGACCGAGGTGTGCAGCGAGGAGAACATCCAGGACAGCGCCGAGGGCCAATAGACGTGCCGCATCAACTGCCGCTCGCTCATGCCGAGCATGCGGCCGTTGTCGAGCACGGTGCGGCTGACCTCCTTCACGCCCTGATAGACGTTGAAGAACACGATGAAGAACACCAGGGTCACGCCGAGCGCGACCTTGGACCAGATGCCAAGCCCAAGCCACAGCGCGAAGATCGGTGCCAGCACGACGCGCGGCAGCGCGTTGACCATCTTGACGTAGGGGTCGAACACGGCGGCCACCAGCGGCTGGCGCGCGAACCAGAAGCCGACCAGCACGCCGCCGGCCGATCCGATCACAAAGGCCAGGATCGATTCCGTCAGCGTGATGCCGAGATGCTTCCAGATCACGCCGGACGAGAACCACTTCACGATCTGGCTGAACACGTCGAACGGATTGGAGAAGAAGAACGGCGGCAGCAGGATCTTGCCGAACACGGGGACGGTCGACAGCACCTGCCACAGCACGATGCAGACGACCGCGACCAGGATTTGCAGCGCAAGCAGCGTCGGGCGCGACATCAGACCGCCTCCGCCGCGTGCGTGGACTGGGCGTAGCCCTTCATCACCTCGTCCTTGAGCACGCTCCAGATCTCGCGATGCAGCGCATGGAACTCCTTGTCGAGCCGCACCTCGAAGATGTCGCGCGGGCGCGGCAAGCTCACCCTCCAGTCGCCGATGATGCGCGAGGACGGCCCCGCCGACATGATCACGACGCGGTCGGCGAGCGCGATCGCCTCTTCGAGATCATGGGTGACGAACAGCACGGCCTTGCGGTCGGCATTCCAGAGCTCGAGCAGCAGATTGCCCATCACCTGGCGCGTCTGCGCATCGAGCGGCCCGAACGGCTCGTCCATCAGCAGGATCTTCGGGTCGCGGATCAGGACCTGCGCCAGCGCAACGCGCTTGCGCTGGCCGCCGGAGAGCATGTGCGGATAGCGACCCGCGAACGCGCCGAGGCCGACGGAGGTTAGCCATTTCTGTGCGCGCGGCAGCGCCTCGGCGCGCGGCGTGCCCTTGATCTCGAGCCCGATCGCGACGTTGTCGAGCGCGGTCTTCCACGGGAACAGCGCGTCGGCCTGGAACAGGTAGCCGGCGTCCCGATTCAGCCCCGCGAGCGGCCGGTCGAATATCTTGACGCTGCCGGCCGCCGGCTTGAGCAGGCCCGCGGCAACGTTGAGCAGCGTGGATTTCCCGCAACCGGTGGGGCCGACAATGGCCACGAACTCGCCCTGCGCAACCGCGAGATGAGCTTTCTCCACCGCCGTATAGACCCGCCCGTCCCCGAGCCGGAACGCGACCTTGGCATCTTCCAGCGCCACTGCCGTGGGCGTTGTCATGTATTTCCTCCGAATTTGGCCCGATGCCTTAGCCGCTCGCGCGGCCAAGTTCAATCAAGGCGCCAAGCGTGCTACGCATGGCTAAGGAAAAAATGAGCCGCATCCAATGCCCTCGAAGCTGGCGATCAGCTACCACCTCGTCACCAAGAGCTTTGGCCCGCTTAGGGCCGTCGACGATGTGTCGCTCGACATTGCCGAGGGCGAATTTGTGGCCATCGTCGGCGGCTCGGGCTCCGGCAAGACCACGCTGCTACGGCTGGCCAACCGGCTGATCGAGGCGGATAGGGGCGCGATCACGATCGAGGGCCACGAGGTGCAAAGCGTTGATCCGGTCGCGCTGCGGCGCCGGATCGGCTACGTGTTCCAGGCCGGCGGGCTGTTTCCCCATTTGAGCGTCGCCGACAATATCGGGATCACACCAAGGCTGCTGGGCACGCCGACAGCCGACATCGCGACACGTGTCGACGAGCTGCTGGAGCTCGTTCAGCTCGATCGTGATGCGCATCGCGACCGGCTGCCGGAGGCACTCTCCGGCGGCCAGCGTCAGCGCGTCGGCGTGGCGCGGGCACTGGCGGCGAGGCCTCGCATCGTTCTGATGGACGAGCCCTTCGGCGCACTCGATCCCCTCACCCGCGATGCGCTCGGCGACGACTATCGTTCGCTGCATCGCAAGCTCGGCCTGACCACCGTGATGATCACCCATGACATGACTGAGGCGATCCTGCTCGCCGACCGCATCGCCGTGATGCGTGGCGGCAAGCTGCTGGCGCAGGGTACGCCGGCGGAACTTTCGAAGAGCGAGGACGCCTATGTGCTGGAGCTGCTGCGTACGCCCCGGCGCCAGGTCGAGCGGTTGAACGCGTTGCTGCCAACGAGCGGTGCGGCATGAGCTTGCTCGCCGATCCGCGCTGGGGCGAGGCGCTGGCGCATTTGCCCGACTATCTCGGCAACCATGTGCGGGTAAGTCTCGCCGCGCTCGCGCTCGGTCTCGCCGTCAGCCTGCCGCTGGCGATCCTGACGCGCAACCGCCCGGCGCCGCGAGCCATCCTGCTCGCAATCGCCAGCATCGTGCAGACGGTGCCGGGTCTGGCGTTGCTCGCGCTGTTCTATCCGCTGCTGCTGCTGGCCGCGTCCGTCACGCTGGCCTGGTTCGGCGTTTCCTTCTCGGCGTTCGGCTTCCTGCCGGCGATGCTGGCGCTGGCGCTCTATTCGATGCTGCCGGTGCTGCGCAACGGCATCACCGGGCTCAACGGCATTGATCCCGCGCTGATCGAGGCCGCCAAGGGCGTCGGCATGACCGCGCGGCAGTCGTTGCTGATGGTCGAGCTGCCGCTGGCACTGCCGGTGATGATGGCGGGCATCCGCACTGCCGCGGTGTGGGTGATCGGTACCGCGACGCTGTCGACGCCGATCGGGCAGACCAGCCTCGGCAATTACATCTTTGCCGGGCTCCAGACCCAGAACTGGGTGTTCGTGCTGTTCGGCTGCTTTGCCTCGGCCCTGCTGGCGCTTGCCGTCGATCAGCTGCTCGGCCTGATCGAGGCCGGCCTGCGTCACCGCAGCCACGCCCGCTCCGCGCTGGGCGCAGCCGGCATCGCAGCGCTGGTCGCCGCAACGCTGGTCCCGTCGATGGGACGCTCGTCGCAGGGCTATGTCGTCGGTGCCAAGACATTCGCCGAGCAATATGTGCTCTCGGCCCTGCTCAGGGACCGGCTTCAGACGGCAGGCCTCTCCGCCACCGCACGATCCGGCCTCGGCTCCAGCGTGATCTTCCAGGCGCTGAAGGCCGGCGATATCGATCTCTATGTCGATTATTCCGGAACGCTTTGGGCCAACCAGCTGCATCGCACCGATATCAAGCCACGCGCCGAGCTGGTCGCCGAGCTGAAGACGGCGCTCGCCAAGGACAACATCACTTTGCTCGGCGAGCTCGGCTTCGAGAATGCCTATGCGCTGGTGATGCCGAAAAAGCGCGCCGAGGCGCTTGGCATCCGTACCATCGCCGATCTCGCGGCACATGCGGCGAGCCTGTCGATCGCGGGCGACTATGAATTCTTCTCACGACCGGAATGGGCTGCGCTGCAAAAGGCCTATGGCCTCACCTTCCGCGCCCAGCGCCAGATGCAGCCCGACTTCATGTATGCGGCGGTCGCCAGCGGCGAGGTCGACGTGATCGCCGGCTACACCAGCGACGGGCTGATCGCGAAATACGATCTCGTCGCGCTCGAGGATCCCAGGCACGCGATCCCGCCCTATGATGCCATCCTGCTGCTCGCGCCGAAGCGCGCCGGTGACGAGCGGCTGCAAGCCGCACTCGAGCCACTGCTCGGCAAGATCGATATCGCCACCATGCGCGAAGCGAATTTGCGCGCCAGCGGCAACGACGCGAACTCGTCGCCGGATGCGGTGGCGCGATGGCTGTGGGAGAAGGTGGGCGGGCGGTAGGCTTGGCTCCGCTCAAGCTCCGTCATCCTGAGGCGCGAGTGATGGGGCGCAGAGCGCCCCATCGGGAGCCTCGAAGGATGAACGGCCACGATGCAGATGCAGCCGGGCTGTCGCCCTTCGAGGCTCGCCGAAGAGGCGAGCACCTCAGGGTGACGGTCGAAGAGTATCGCTTGTAGTCAAAACAGGAGTTACAATCCCCTGATCATCCCCGCGTCGATCAGCAGGCGGTTCAGCCGCCGCGCTTCGGCGCCGTCCTTGCAGCTGTAGAACATGCCCTTGCAGCGGAGCATGATCTCCCTCTGCTCGGCAAAGGATGGGTCGAGCGGGATGCCGGCGGCCTCCTGGATGACCAGCGGCAGATAGGGGCCGTCGATCGTGTCCATCACGGCGTCGCTCTTCACCGGCTCGAAATTGACGGCGTCGATCGCATAGTAAGTCGCATAGAGACGCGGATCGTAGGCGTCGAGCTTCTTGCCGATCGCGCCCTCGTCGAGCCCGGGCTCGAGAATAGCAGGCGCGAACTCCGGCTGATGATCGCCGTAACGCACGATCAGGAAGGGCTCACCGGGAAACGTCTTCTTCAGCCCCGCGACGAACGCCTTGTAATGCTCGGCGCTCATCGCCTGCCGGCGCAGATATTCGTCGATGGACGGCACGTTGCCTGGCGCGCGCCAGTTCGGCAGCAGGTCGGGACGGAAGCGCGTCTCCCAGGGGAAATGATTGGCGCCGAGATAGATGAAGGTGAACAACGGCTTGTTCGGCGGCTGCTGGCCGATCAGCTGGAGCGCCTTGTCGTAGAAGAAGCTGTCGGGCTCGACGTCCTTGGCACCGAGGTCCTTCGAATCGAGGAAGCGTTCGATGCCGGTGGTCATCTGGAAGCTGCGGGCGGCCATGAAGCCGCCATGGGCGGGATAGAGCGACATCGTGTCGTAGCCGCAGCGGCGCAGCGCCAGCGGCAGGCCGCGCTCGACCCGGCTCGAGGCGATGCGCGTCACGAAATAGGCGAAGCGGCCGAACGAGCGCGAGGAAAGCCCCGCCAGCACGTTGTATTCGGTGAACCAGCTCGGTCCGCCGTTGCTCTCGGCGAGGAACGTGCGCTGCTTGCCGTCCCACGACTTGAAGTGATCGCCATAGCGCGGCGGCACCTTGATGCCCCGTGCGGCGCGGATGTCGAAGCTGGATTCATCATGGATCATGATGATGTTCGGCCGGCGGCCGGCGGGATGGCAGGAATCGAGCAGCGGCATGTTGAGCCGCTCATTGGTCGAAGCGGCCGATTCCATGAAGCCGTATTGCACGAAGTCGGAGACCGAGCTGACGCCGGAGCGGAAAAATTTAGACAGATAGCCGTCGTCGTAATAGCCGCGCCAGGCCTCGTCCGGATGATAGAGCGAATAACCGACCAGTGCGGCAAGGCAGGCGAGCTTGCAGGCGAACGCCGGCAGGCGGCGGATACGGAATGGATCGAGCCACCACAGCGCATACATCAGCGGCAGCGTGACGAAGCCGGCCAGGATCACCGACCAGCGCAAATTCGGGAAGATCGTGAACAGGAATGCGACGGTGTCGCGGTCGATCATCATCAGATCGATGAAGTTGACCGTCATCTGCACCACGTCGTGCTTGAGCCGCGACAGCAGCACCAGCACGACGACCATGGTCAGCGACA
Organism: Bradyrhizobium sp. 141; assembly: GCF_023074055.1. Classification (GTDB taxonomy): domain Bacteria; phylum Pseudomonadota; class Alphaproteobacteria; order Rhizobiales; family Xanthobacteraceae; genus Bradyrhizobium. The sequence continues at coordinate 83,668 of NZ_JADPKR010000082.1, read as the reverse complement.
GCGCGCCTGATAGCGCCGGCCGGCGCAGCAGCGTGATCCAGAAGAAATTGAGGATGCCCCAGGCGAGCGCAAAGGAGAGGCGCGAGCCGAAATCGGTCTCGGTCTCATACATCAGCGCCAGCGCGGCCAGATGCGGCGCGGCAACGGCAAGCAGCCGCCAGATGCCGAGCGCGGCGACGCTGGCGAGGGCGGCGGTGGCGGCAGAGGGACCTGGATTAGGCGCGGACGCCATCGACGACACGCAACAGCTGGTCCGGCGCGATGATACCCAGCCGTCTGGCCGGCCCAAGGGCTGAATAAGGGCGGCTAGGGCTTCCGGCGCAGCCGGAAGCCTGCACCATGTCATAAAACTGTAACGGAACGATCAAGGACAGGCAACGCGCGTCGTGACCGACCTTCGCTTAATGTTAGTGAGCGGCGAACTGCCGCACGGCGGCGGGCAAGGCCGCTCGCCGTGCTAGGGCTTTGCGATCCCGGCAATGAACAGGTCGAGCACCCCTTCCGCCATCCGCTCGATCTCCCCCGCCTCGACGCCCCAGCGCGGAAGGTGGCCGTCGAGATTCATCCGGGCAAAACCGTAAACCAGGGCCCGGCCGGCGATCTGAATGCGCTTGAGGTCCGCCGAGCGCAGCAGGCCCTGCCCCGCCGCCTCGGCCAGGATCCCTTCGGTCAGCGCGATCAACTCGGCATTGTCGCGCGTCAGTTCAGCGGAGCTGCCATGGACGAAATAACGCCCGGTGGAGATGATCTCGAAATGGGCGGGGTTGCGCATCGCCCAACGCAGGTAAGCGAGGCCGAAGGCACGGAAACGGGCGAGCGGGTTGGTGGCGGGAGCCTCGCTCAACGCGGCCTCGATCTCGGCACGAAAACGCCGCTGCGCCTCCTCGGCCGCCGCCGCCATCAGCGCATCCCGGTTCGGAAAGTGCCGGAACGGCGCGCCCGGCGACACCGCTGCCCGGCGCGCGGCCTCACGGACAGAGACCTCCGCCCCCTCCGCCGCCAATTGCAGCGCAGCATCGATCAGGACACGGCGAAGGTCGCCGTGGTGATACGGCCGCGCCTGGCTTCTGGGGCGGCGGGCACGGGGCTTGGACGGCTGACGGGCGGGCATGGCGGCTCCTAGCATCACCCGAACGTGAATGTAAGCGACGATTACACCATTGACCAATCGGCGGCATCGAAATGTAATCGATGATTACATAACGGAGGAACGTCACCATGTCGCAACGTCAAGGCTGGTTCGAAGGCTGGCGGCTGCTTGCCGCGCTCGCGTTGAGCCTGGTCGTCCTTAGCCTGTGGATCGCCTCGATGCGGCAATTCGAGGTCGAGGGCGTGCGGATGGTGATCCGTTTCACGGCGCGAAGCTCGCTGCTGCTGTTCTGCCTCGCCTTCAGCGCGGCGGCACTGGCGCGGCTGTGGCCCAACGCCTGGACGCGCTGGCAGCGGCGCAACCGTCGCTATCTCGGCCTGAGTTTTGCTGCTTCCCACGCCATCCACGCGGTCGCGATTGTTGTTTTCGCGTGGATGGATCCTGCCAGCTTTGCCGAGGCCACCTCGGCCGTTTCCTACATCTTCGGCGGCATCGGCTATGCCTGCATCATCGCCATGAGCGCGACCTCGTTCGACCGCGCCGCCGCGCTGATCGGGCCGCGCACCTGGCGTACGCTGCACCTTGCCGGCGGCTATTATCTCTGGTTCCAGTTCATGGTCTCGTTCGGCAAGCGCGTCCCGGCGATGCCGCTCTACACCGCGTTCCTCGTTCCGCTCCTGGTCGTGATGACGCTGCGCATGATCGCGATGGCCCGTCGCCCGCGTGGGCAGACCGTTGTGGCGGGCTGAAGCGCCTGCCTTATTGCGGCAGCAGCCCAAGCCGCTTGGCGATGATGCGGTCGAGCGTCCGTTTCGGCAGCACGGCGCCGATCAGATGGCGAACCGGATCGGGCGTAACCTGGTAGCGCACCTTGGGGCTTGCCGCAGTCAGCGCCTCGAACACGATTTCGGCGATCCGCTCGGCCGGCAGGCCCTTGGCGCCGAGGTCCATCATGAAGGCCATGACCTTGTTCAGCGCCGGCAGATAGGGCGAGTTCTGGTAGACGGACAGATCGATCTGTTCGGCCTTGCTCCAGATCGGCGTCTTCACCGCGCCGGGGGCGACGATGATGACGTCGACGCCGAACAGCATCAATTCGCGGCGCAGGCTCTCGGACAATCCTTCGATGGCGTGCTTTGAGGTGCAGTAGGGCGCCGACAGCGGATTGCCGTTCTTGCCCGCGACCGAGCTGATCATCACGATCCGCCCCTTCGGCCCCTTCAACGACGGGTCGGCCCCGAGCAAGGGCCCGAACGCCTGCGTCGCGATCACAGGCCCGATGACGTTGATGTCCATCTGGCGGCGGAAATCGTCCGCCGACAATTCGAGCACGGGACCGGCGACCGCGATGCCGGCATTGTTGACGAGGCCGGCCAGCGTCTCGCCGCCCAGCGCCTCGCGAACCGTTCGCGCGGCAGCAAGAACGGCAGCCTCGTCGGTGACGTCGAACAGCAGTGGCGTGAAATTGGCGCCGAACTCAGCCTTGAGCCGCTCCGCATCCGCCTGCTTGCGGACGCTACCGAAGACGCGGAAGCCGCGCCCGAGCAAGACTTTTGCAGTGGCCCAGCCGATGCCGGTGGACGCGCCGGTGACGACGACAGATCGCATGGTGCCCTCCCCTCAAGGTTCCCGCGATCATGTCGGAAAACGGCGATGGTGCGAAGGGGGGAGCGCAAAGCCTGGACCCAGGAGCTGCGATGGCCGCCGGATCAGCAGCGCACCACTTGCGTGATGCGCTGCGTCCGGGAGACGGCGACTTTAGTTCTTCGACTTGTCGACCAGCGCGCCCTTCTTGATCCAGGGCATCATGTCGCGCAGCTTCGCGCCAACTTCCTCGATCGGGTGCTGAGCGAGCTTGGCGCGGGTCGCCTTAAACGAGGTCTGGTTGACCTTGTTCTCGAGCATCCAGTCGCGGGCAAACTTGCCGCCCTGGATGTCGGCGAGAACGCGCTTCATCTCGGCCTTGGTCTCGGCGGTGACGATGCGCGGGCCCGTGACGTACTCGCCGTACTCGGCGGTGTTGGAGATCGAGTAGTTCATGTTGGCGATGCCGCCTTCATAGATCAGGTCGACGATCAGCTTCACTTCGTGCAGACACTCGAAATAGGCCATCTCCGGCGCGTAGCCGGCTTCGACCAGGGTCTCGTAGCCGCCCTTGATCAGCTCGACCAGGCCGCCGCAGAGCACGACCTGCTCGCCGAACAGGTCGGTCTCGCACTCTTCCTTGAAGGTGGTCTCGATGATGCCGGCGCGGCCGCCGCCGACAGCCGAAGCGTAGGACAGGCCGAGGTCATGGGCGTTGCCCGAGACGTCCTTGGCGATCGCGATCAGGCAGGGCACGCCGCCGCCGCGCTGATATTCGGAGCGCACGGTGTGGCCGGGGCCCTTCGGCGCGATCATCAGCACGTCGAGGTCGGCGCGCGGGTCTAGCAGGTTGAAGTGGACGTTGAGGCCGTGCGCGAACACCAGGGCGGCGCCCTTCTTCATGTTGTCGTGCAGGTGCTCGCGATAGATGTCGCCCTGGAGCTCGTCCGGGGTCAGCATCATGACGAGGTCGGCCCATTTGGCGGCTTCGGCGACTTCCATCACCTTGAAGCCGGCGGCTTCCGCCTTCTTGACCGAGCCCGAGTCCTTGCGCAGCGCAATGGCGACTTCCTTGACGCCGGAATCCTTCAGGTTGAGCGCATGGGCGTGGCCCTGGCTGCCATAGCCGACGATGGCGACCTTCTTGCCCTTGATCAGGTTCAGGTCGGCGTCGCGATCGTAATAAACACGCATGGTCGTTTCCTCGTTCAGGGCCGAAAATCGGCCATTGGTCAGTGTCCGAAGGGTGAAATTTGCGGATTTCGGGGGCTGTCTAGAGCATTTTCAGCCCTTAGGGAAACCCGTTTCTGCATGGAAATCCGCGACATCATGCATCCATGAAAACGGGGTAGAGGGAGGCCAGCAGCAGGATCGCCATCAAGATATTGAAGGCGCGGACCAGCCGCTCCGAGGTCAGGACCGGCCGCAATGCGGAGCCGAACAGGGCCCAGACCACGGTCGAGACCGTGCCGACGATCAGGCTGATCAGGGTCTGGATCGCGATGTTGAGCGGGAATTGGGCGATCGCCGCATAGGCGGTGATGGTGCCGATCACGATCACCCAGCCCTTGGCGTTGATCCATTGGAACATCGCCGCGCCCCAGAAGGTCATCGGGCCGCGGCCGTCCCCCTCCCCCGACTTGGTCGGGCCGGACATGGCGATCGCGGCGGCAAGATAGATCAGATAGGCCGCACCGGCATATTTCAGGATGGTCTGGAGGATCGGATAGGCCAGGAACACCGAGCCGAGCCCGAGACCGACAGCGGCGACCATGAAGGCAAAGCCGAGGACGATACCGACGATGTGAGGGATGGTGCGCCGGAAGCCGTAGGTCAGGCCCGAGGACAGCAGCATGATGTTGTTCGGCCCGGGCGTGAAGTACATCACGATCATGAAGATGAGGAAGGCGTAGAACAGCGACTGGGACATGTTCACCTCACGCCGTCTTCGGCAGCGGTTTGGCTAGCGCCTTGGGCCGGTTCGCCAGAACCATCACCGCGATACCAACGATCACGGTGAGCATGCCGGCGAGCCGCAAGGGTCCAAACCGCTCGCCGAACACGATGCTTGAGGCAGCCGAGCCGACGAACGGCACGAGCAGCGCGAACGGCACCACTTGCGCGGCGGGATAGTCGCGCAGCAGCCTGCCCCACAGCCAATAGGCGATGCTGGTGGAGATGGCGCCGATTGCCAACAGGCAGATGAGGCCGGTGAGCGACATGTGGATCAGCGATTGGAAGGTCGGCGCCGGCCCATCGACGATCAGCGCGAGCGCGAATAGCGGCACCGCGGCGGTGAGGCAGAGCCAGGCAAACAAGTCGAACATCGGCGCACCGCGGGCCCCGCGCAGCAGGAGATTGCCGATCGCAAAGCAGATCGGAGCGATCATCAGCACCGCGAACGCACCGACGCTGAAGTCATAACCGACGGTGCCGCAGATCATGAGAAGTCCCACCGCCGCGATGACGATGCCGAGCGTCTGCACCGGCGTCGGCCGCTCGCCGAATGCGATCGCGGCAAAGCCTATGGTGAACAGCGCCTGGCTCTGCACCACGACGCTGGTCAGCCCCACGGGTACGCCATGGGCGATGCCGTAAGCTTGCGACAGGAACTGGCCGAGGAACAGCGTGAAGCTGATCGCGACCAGAAGCGACCAGGCGACCTTCGGCTTGGGAATGAACAGGCACGGCACCGCGGCGATGGCAAAACGCATCGCCGTCATCAACTCCGGCGAGAATTCGTCGAGCGCGATCCGACTCGCCACAAAGGCAAGCGCCCAGATGATCGCCACCAGGATGGCGATGAGGATGTCGGCCGGCTTCATTCCAAACTCCCTAACCTCTCCCGCTTGCGGGAGAGGTCGCGCCGAAGGCGCGGGTGAGGGCTTTCTCCTCTTGGGGGTTCTCGCTTGTGGAGACACCCTCTCCCCGACCCTCCCCCGCAAGCGGGGGAGGGAGTGCAGCGACGTTGTCGTTGCAGCTTGCTCTCACAGCTCTAGCCTTGCTCGCCGGCTTTCGGTTTCCGCAGCAGATAAGTGCCGTGCATTGGTGCGTGGTAATCGGCCGAGACCAGCGTGAAGCCGACGTCGGTCAGCATCCGCTCCATCACCCAGCCGAAGGTGGAATATTCGTCGCGCATATGCGTGACGACGCTGTCGCGCGCAAAATCGTGGTTCTTGATCTGGAAGTCGGCCCATTGCTCGACGTCGCGCTCGATGGCGTCGGGCATCGAGGCGTAGACGATGTCGCGCAGGTAGAAGCTCGCGCCGGGCTTGAGCGCACGATAGATCCGCGACATCGCCACCGCCTTCCAGAAATCCGGCAGATGATGCAGCGTGAACTCGCTGACGATCAGGTCGTAGGATTCCGGGCGGTAGGCGAAACTGAGCAGGCCGGCCGATTGCGTGCGCACCGGCGCCTTGCGGTCGCGGGCGTAGATCTCGGCAAGCGCCAGCATCGCCGGCGAGATGTCGATGGCGTCGACCTCGGCGCCCATCAGGGCCGCTTCAGTCGCCAGCACGCCGTTGCCGCAGCCGATGTCGGCGATGCGCCAGCCGCGCTGCACCCCGAGCATTTTCAGCGCGGCGCGCGCCCGCAGGTCCGCATCGTCATGATTGTCGTAGATCGACGCCACTGCGGGCCCGATCCCCATCCGGTTCCGCTCATTATAGTACCAGTCGCGCGCCAGCATGGTTCACATCCCTTCAGGCCCGCGGCCGATCGCGGCAACGCCGGTGCGCGACACCTCGACAAGACCGAGCGGGCGCATCAGGTCGATATATTGATTGATCTTGTCCGTATTGCCTGTGATCTCGAACACAAAACTCTCGGTCGTGGCGTCGATCACCCGGGCGCGGAACGCATCCGCGAGCCTGAGCGCCTCGACCCGATGCTCGCCCTGACCGCGCACCTTCACCATCGCCAGCTCCCGCTCGATCGAGCGCCTGGTCAGGGTCATGTCAACGACCCGGTAGACCGGGATCATGCGATCGAGCTGGTGCTTGATCTGCTCGATCACCATCGGTGTACCCGTGGTGACGATGGTGATGCGCGACAGATGTTTCTGGCTCTCGGTCTCCGAGACCGTGAGGCTTTCGATGTTGTAGCCGCGGCCCGAGAACAGGCCGATGACGCGCGCGAGCACGCCCGGCTCGTTCTGCACGAGCACCGAGAGCGTATGCGTCTCGTTCGGATCGTGGCGCTCCTCGATGAAATAGGCGGATGCGGGCTGGTTCATTGTCGTCCCCTCTTGTCTCTCCGTCACGCCATCGCTGGCGCGTCTGTTCCAACCCAACGGCGGAACAGATCGAAATCGATGTTGCCGCCGGACAGCACGAGACCGACGCGCTTGCCCGACAGCTTTGGCTTTTCCTGAAGCGCCGCGGCGAGCGCGCCGGCGCCGGCGCCTTCGGCAAGGTTGTGCGTATCGGTCCAGTAGGCGCGGATCGCTGCGGCGACTTCGTCGTCGGTGACCTGCACGATGCGGGCGGCTCCCTTGCGGATCAGCGCAAACGCGTTTGCATCGGGAATGCGCGTCGCCATGCCATCGGCGAGCGTGTTGCTGGTTTCGGTCGTCACGATCTTGCCGGCCGCAAACGACAGCGCGTAGGACGGCGCTTGTGTCGACTGCACGCCGACGATCTCGGTCTTCAGGTCCAGAAGGTCGCGCGCCATGATGCAGCCGCAGATGCCGGAGCCCTGCCCGATCGGGACATAGAGGATGTCGAGGTCCGGCGCGTTCCTGAACAGTTCGAGCGCATAGGTCGCGACCCCGAGCACGAGATCCGGATGGAACGACTGCACCATGTGCAGGCCAGTAAACTGGGCGCGCCGCTGGGCCTCTTCGGCGGCTGCTTGAAAGTCCTCGCCATGCTCGACGAGCTCGGCGCCAAAGGCCTTCATCGCGCGGTTCTTCTCGACCGAGTTACCGCGGGGCACGTAGATCACGGCCGGAATGCCGTGACGGCTCGCGGCAAAGGCCAGGCTCTGGCCATGATTGCCGCGCGTCGCCGAGATGATGCCCGGAATGTTCGGCCGCTCGCGCTTAAGGCGGTCAAGATAGACCAGACCGCCGCGCACCTTGAAGGCGCCGATCGGCGTGTGGTTCTCGTGCTTGACGACAACTTCGGTGCCGAGCCGTGCTGCGAGCAGCGGCCAGGCATGCGCCGGCGTTGCCGGCACCGCCTGCCCCACGATCGCATGTGCGCGCTCGAGGTCCGTCAGGTCGAACATCGCGCTCACACCAGCGCCTTGCCGCCGGCGAAGGCCTTGGCGGTGGCTTCGTCGTTGGCCTGCTCCGGCAACAGCATCTCGTTGTGAGCCTTGCCGGACGGAATCATCGGGAAGCAGTTTTCGAGCGCCGCGACGCGGCAGTCGAACAGCACGGGCCGCTTGACCGAGATCATCTCCTGGATGGCGCCGTCGAGATCGCCGGGCTTGTGCACCTGGATGCCGACGCCGCCATAGGCTTCAGCGAGCTTGACGAAATCCGGCAGCGCCTCCGAATAGGAATGTGACAGGCGGTTGCCGTGCAGCAACTGCTGCCACTGCCGCACCATGCCCATGTACTGATTGTTCAGGATGAAGATCTTGATCGGCAGCTCGTACTGCACCGCCGTCGACATCTCCTGCATCGTCATCTGCACCGAGGCATCGCCCGCGATGTCGATGACGAGGCTGTCGGGATGGGCAACCTGCACGCCCACCGCGGCCGGCAGGCCGTAGCCCATGGTGCCGAGACCGCCCGACGTCATCCAGCGATGCGGCTCCTCGAAGCCGAAGAACTGTGCCGCCCACATCTGGTGCTGGCCGACCTCGGTGGTGATGTAGGTGTCCTTGCCGCGCGTCGCCTCGAACAGGCTCTGGATCGCGTGCTGCGGCAGGATGACATCGTTGCTCTTCCGGTAATAGAGCGAGTTGCGCGCGCGCCACTGCGCGATCTGCTGCCACCACGCCTTGATGTCGGGCTTCTTCGCCTCCGCCTTGAACACCTGGAGGATGTCGCCGAGGATGTTGCCGCAATCGCCGATGATCGGCACGTCGACGCGGATATTCTTGTTGATCGAGGACGGGTCGATGTCGATGTGGATCTTCTTCGAGCCCGGCGAGAACGCATCGACGCGGCCGGTGATGCGGTCGTCGAAACGCGCACCGACGCACAGCATGACGTCGCAATCATGCATCGTCATGTTGGCTTCGTAAGTGCCGTGCATGCCGAGCATGCCGAGCCAGTTCTTGCCCGACGCAGGGTACGCGCCGAGGCCCATCAGCGTGGAGGTGATCGGAAAACCGGTGACCTCGACCAGCTCGCGCAAGAGCCTGGTCGCCTCGGGGCCGGAATTGATGACGCCGCCGCCGCTGTAGATCACCGGGCGCTTGGCATTGGCGAGCAGCGCCACGGCTTTGCGGATCTGCGTCGCATCGCCCTTCACGCGCGGGGCATAGGAGCGGTGCACGTCGGATTTGCGCGGCGGATGATAGGTTCCGGTCGCGAACTGCACGTCTTTGGGAACGTCGACGAGCACCGGGCCCGGACGGCCGGAGGTCGCGACATAGAAAGCTTCGTGCAGGACCTTTGCGAGATCGTTGACGTCGCGCACCAGCCAGTTGTGCTTGGTGCAGGGGCGCGTGATGCCGACGGTGTCGCACTCCTGGAACGCGTCGTTGCCGATCAGATGCGTCGGCACCTGGCCGGAGATGCAGACCAGCGGGATCGAGTCCATCAGCGCGTCCGTCAACGGCGTCACCATGTTGGTGGCACCGGGGCCGGAGGTGACCAGCGCAACGCCCGGTTTGCCGGTCGAGCGCGCATAGCCCTCGGCGGCGTGGCCTGCGCCCTGCTCGTGGCGAACCAGGATGTGCTGGACTTCGCTTTGCTGGAAAATCTCGTCATAGATCGGAAGCACGGCGCCGCCGGGATAGCCGAAAATGTCGGTCACGCCGTGATCGATGAGCGCGCGGACGATCATCGCGGCGCCGGTCATCTGGTTCGGATCGTGGCTCTTGTCGCTCATTGGCTTGCTCCGGATGCGCTGTTGTCAGCGGCTTCGTTCGTGTCAGGTTCGGGAAATAAAAAAGGCCCCGAAGAGGGCCCATGCACACCGCCTGTCATGTGGATGGCAGCTAGCCACCCCCGGCGGTGTGCCTGGGTACGACGGCGATGAGGAGTTTGGTAATAATGTTACGCATGGCGGGCGCTCGGCTTCCCAAAGGTTGCGCGAAACATAGCGGCCAAAGCCTGGATGTCAAGGCAATGCGGCCGTTCCCACGCGATTTAGGCAGTGTAGCGGTGTTCCCGGGGTTCGGCGAGAGGTAAATTCGGGAACCTGGACAGAAAAGCGGGTCAGCCGGGGTCTCGGTCGGCGTTCACGATGGCAGCGAGCCATCCCCTCGCCGCCTCCGGCTTCACCCATTCGAACTCCGGCAATTGATGCCGGAACCAGGTGAACTGCCGCTTGGCGTAGTGGCGGGTGTCGGCACGCCCGATGGTGGCGGCCTGCTCCAGGCTGAGTTCACCGCGCAGATGCCGGATCAGGGCCGGCACGCCGTGAGCTTTCATCGCCGGCAGCAGCGGATCGAGATGTCTTGCGGCGAGCCGCTCGACCTCCCTCAACGCGCCAGCACCCAACATGGCATCGAAACGGGCATCGATCCGTGCATAGAGCTCGTCACGGTCGGGAGCGAGAAATACCGCGCGAAAACTGTCCTTCGGCAGCAGCGGCGGCTGGCCCTGCCCATGCCAGTCGAGCAGCGAACGGCCGGTCGCCTCGATCACTTCGAGCGCGCGCGCGATCCGGGTGCGGTCACGCAGGTTCAATCGCTCGGCGGCGCGCGGATCGCGACGCGCCAGTTCCGCATGCAGCGCTTCCGCGCCGTTCCGCTCCAGCCGCGCGCGCACGGCCTCGCGCACCTCGGCAGGAATGGGCGGCACCACGGAGAGCCCCGCCGTCAGCGCCTTGAAATAGAGCCCGGTGCCGCCGATGAAGATCGGCAGGCGGGCTTCCGCCTTCGCCTCGTCGAGCGCCTTTGCCGCGTCAGCCACCCAGGCGCCCGCCGAGAAGTTCACGGCCGCATCGACATGGCCATAGAGACGATGTGGAGCGCGGGCCTCCTCGCCATCTGTCGGCCGTGCCGTGATGATGCGGAGGTCACGATAGACCTGCATGGAATCGGCATTGATGACGATACCGCCGGTGGCGAGCGCAAGCTCCAGCGCCAGCGCCGACTTGCCGCTGGCGGTCGGGCCTGCGATAAGCACGGCCTCGCCAATAGGCCTTCTGCTGACCTGCTCCTCGCTCACGAAAACCTCAAATGTCCCTCGTCGCCACGCTGATCTGCAACCCTGACAATTCCGCGCTCGACTCGACCATCGTCGATGGCGCCCGCGCCGTGCTGCCGCAGGCGGCTCCCGCGCACTGGCTGTTCGACGGGGTCGCGGTCGACATCCCCTTCGGCGCCGACAGTAACCTCGAAGGCGACCGTCACGCCATCGAGCAGCGGCTCCGCGAGCTGCGCGGCGACCTGCCCATCGACATTGTCGTGCAGCCAGTCGGCGTCCGGCGCAAGAAGCTTTTTCTTGCCGACATGGATTCCACCATGATCGGCCAGGAATGCATCGACGAGCTCGCCGATCTCGTCGGGGTGAAGGCGCATGTGGCCGCCATTACCGAACGCGCCATGCGCGGCGAGATCGAGTTCGAACCGGCGCTGCGCGAGCGCGTCGCGCTGCTGAAGGACCTGCCCGCCAGTGCGGTCGACGAGGTGCTGGCCAAGCGCATCACACTGACCCCGGGCGGCAGCACACTGGTCGCGACCATGCGCGCCCACGGCGCCTACACCTGCCTCGTCTCCGGCGGCTTCACGCTGTTCACGACCGCGGTCGCCGCAAAGATCGGCTTTCAGGAGAACCGCGCCAACGAGCTCGTCGTGCGCGACGGCAAATTCACCGGCGAAGTGAAGGAGCCGATCCTGGGCCGGGCCGCCAAGCTCGCGACGCTGGTGGATTTGATGGAGTCGTTCGATCTCGACGACATCGACTCGGTCGTGGTCGGCGACGGCGCCAACGATCTCGCCATGATCCAGGCGGCGGGGCTCGGCGTCGCCTATCACGCCAAGCCGGCAGTCGCCGCCGCGGCAGCCGCGCGGATCGATCACGGCGATCTCACCGCGCTGCTCTATGCGCAGGGATATCGGCGCGAGGAGTTCGTGGAGGGGTGAGTCTCTCGCCGCTTGCACGGCAGCCGTAGGGTGGGCAAAGCGAAGCGTGCCCACCATCCTGTCCATTAAAGGAAGAGAGCGTGGGCACGGCGCAAGAGCGCCTTTGCCCACCCTACGGGACTGCCCAGGATTTATTGCACGCTCAGCGCCACGAAGCGCAGCTCGCCGTCGGCATTCGAGACCAGCAGCAGCACCGACTTCTTGCCATCTTTCTTGAGCTGATCGACCCGCTTCTGGATGTCGGCGCCGCTGGAAACGGCCTCCTGTGCGACCTCGACGATGACGTCCCCGGCGGAGAGCCGCTTCTCGGCGGCGTCGGAATTGGCGTCGACATTGGTGACGACCACGCCCTTGACGCTCTCCTTGATCTTGTAGCGCGTCCGCAGATCCTTGCTCAGCGCTGCCAGATCAAGGCCGAGCGCCTTCTGCGTCACCGGCTTCTCGGGCGCCGGCTCGTCGGTCTTCACTGCGGCCTGCACCTTTTCGGGATCCTGGAGGCGGCCGAGCGTGACCTTCTTGGTTTCTTCCTGACCCTTGCGGATGATGATGACGTCGACCTCCTTGCCGACCGCCGTGTCGGCGACGACGCGGGACAGGTCCTTCGGGTCCTTGACGTCCTTGCCGTCGAACTTGACGACGACGTCGCCGGGCTCGATGCCGGCCGGCTTGGCCGGCCCCTTGTCGTCGACGCCGGCAACCAGCGCACCGCGCGGCGGCTTGATGTTGAGGCTTTCGGCGATCTCGTCGGTGACGCTCTGGATGCGCACGCCGAGCCAGCCGCGGCGCAGCTCGCCGAACTGACGGAGCTGGTCGACGACGCCCACCACCGTCTTCGACGGCACGGCGAAGCCGATGCCGATCGAGCCACCGGAGGGCGAGATGATCAGCGTGTTGACGCCGATGACGTCGCCGTCGAGGTTGAACAGCGGACCGCCGGAATTGCCGCGATTGATGGAGGCGTCGGTCTGGATATAGCTGTCGTAGGGCCCTGAGGAGATGTCGCGGTTCTTGGCCGAGACGATGCCGGCCGTCACCGTGCCTCCCAGGCTGAACGGGTTGCCGATCGCGACCACCCAGTCGCCGAGGCGCAGCTTGTCGCTATCGCCGAACTTCACCGCGACCAGCGGCTTCGTCGGCTTGATCTTGAGCACGGCGAGATCGGTCTTCTTGTCGACCCCGACCAGCTCGGCCTTGATCTTGGTGCCGTCATTGAGGATGACGTGGATCTCGTCGGCGTCTGCAATGACATGGTTGTTGGTGACGACCACGCCTGCGGTGTCGATGATAAAGCCGCTTCCGAGCGAATTGGTCTTCCGCGGCGCCGGACTATTTTCACCGCCCTTGCTGCCGCCGGGGCCCTTCCGGTTCTTGAAGAAGTCGTCGAAGAACTCCTCGAAGGGCGAGCCGGGCGGCAGTTGCGGCATGGTATTGCCGCCCCCGCCTTTGGCTTCGACGGTCTGCGAGGTCGAGATGTTGACGACCGCGTCGATCACCTTCTCGGCAACGTCGGCGATGCCATCCGGTCCACGCGCATGAGCCGGCGTGCCGAACACACCGAATGCACTGACGGCGAGCGCGGCCAGCCCTAAACGCAAGCGGGTCGGGGCAACGGTGGCAGCGGGCATTGGTATCTCCAGGAAAGGGGTTCGGCGTCCAGACTGCGCTCGAACGGGGGGACGGCGCAAGCACGGAGCTTAACGAGCCTCAAGACCCCGACAATACGGCGAAAACCGGTCTTTCGCCTTCACTTTGGCGTTGGCGCGAGGTCTAAACCGGACGTCGCATAACCCAGATCAGGATCAGGCCGGCGACGGCCGAACCGATCCCGACCACCCGCAGGACGTTGTCCGGCGTGGCGATGGCGCTCTTCATGGCCTTGCGCATCCAGTTTGGACTGGCCGCGAACATCAGGCCTTCCAGCACGAACAAGATGCCCAGGCCGATGAGGAAGTCGGCGAACGCAATGGACCTCATCGGATTGGAACCTCCCGTGTGCTGTTCTTGTCTGGACGAAGGGCGGCAGACCTGCCGCCCTTCGTCTAGCTTACGGTTTCGCCGGCGTCTCGGTTGCCGACTTGCCGGACGGGTTGCCGAAATACCGGAAGAAATCCGAGTCCGGTTGCAGCAGGAAGCGGGTATCGCTCGACTTCAGCCCGTTCTCATAGGCCGTCATCGACCGGTAGAACGCGAAGAAGTCGGCGTCCTTGCTGTAGGCTTCCGCGAACAGGCGGTTGCGCTCGGCGTCGCCCGCACCGCGGGTCTGCTCCGCCTGCGAGTTGGCTTCCGCGATGATCACGGTCGCCTCGCGGTCAGCCTTGGAGCGGATCTCCTGGGCCTTCTGGCCGCCCTGCGCGCGGAACTCGGCGGCTTCGCGCTCGCGCTCGGTCTTCATGCGCAGATAGACCGCCTGGCTGTTCTGCTCCGGCAGGTCGGCGCGCCGGATCCGGACGTCGACGACCTGGATGCCGTAGCCGTCCGCCTCACGATCGAGCTGCTCGCGGATGCGCTGCATCAGCTTCTCACGATCGTCGCGCACCACGTTGATGAAGGTCACCTCGCCGAGCACGCGGCGCAACGCCGCGTTCAGGAGCGTGGTGAGCTGGATGTTCGCAGCCTGGATCGAGCCGACGCTCTGATAGAAGCGCAGCGCGTCCTTGATGCGATAGCGCGCGAAGGCATCGACCACGAGCCGCTTCTGGTCGGACGCGATCGCTTCCTGCGACGGGTTCTCGAGGTCGAGAATCCGCTTGTCGATGTTGATCACCGAATTCCACGGCGCCTTGAAGTGCATGCCGGGCGCGGTGACGACGTCGACGGGCCGGCCGAACTGCAGCACGATGGTCTGCTCGGTCTGCTGCACCGTGAACAGCGACATGTAGCCGACGACCACGACGAGCAGGAGGGCGAGCAGCGTGACGATACCTGTGACCGGAGACCTCATCGGTTGCCTCCGCTCGACTGCGGACCGGTGGTAGGTGGCCGCTTGGTGGTCAATTCGTTCAGCGGCAGATAGGGAACGATGCCCTGGCCCGAGCGGCCGCCGTCATAGACGAGCTTGTCGGCGCCGCCGAGCACGCGCTCCATTGTCTCCAGATAGATCCGTTCACGCGTCACACCGGGCGCCTTCTTGTATTCCTCGTAAACCTTCAGGAAGCGCGCGCTCTGGCCCTTGGCCTCGGCGACGGCCTGCTCCTTGTAGCCTTCGGCATCCTGCTGGATCTTCGCCGCACGTCCGCGCGCCTGCGGCACGATCTGGTTGGCGTAGGTCTGCGCTTCATTCTGCAACTGCTCGAGATTGGCGCGCGCAGCCTGGACGTCGCGGAAGGCGTCGATCACCTGGGCCGGCGGATCGACCTTCTGCATCTGCACCTGGCTGATCTGAATGCCGGCGCCGTAGCTGTCCAGAGTCTTCTGGATCAGTTCCTGCACGCCCTGCTCCGTCACGTTGCGCGCACCGGTCAGGATCGGCTGGATCTGCGAGCGGCCGATCACCTCGCGCATCGCGCTCTCGGCAACCGCCTTCACCGTGCCCTCGGGATTCTGGATGTTGAAGAGGAAGTCGCCGACACCATCCGGCTTGATACGCCAGAGCACGGTGAAGTCGACGTCGACGATATTCTCGTCGCCGGTCAACATCAGGCTCTCTTCCGGGACGTCACGAATGGAGCGGCCGCGCCGTGCCGGATCGTCGATCAGCGTCATGCCGATGGAGATGGTGGAGACGCGCAGCGCCTTGGGCAGCAGCACTGTCTCGATCGGATAGGGCAGATGATAGTTCAGGCCGGGCTGCACGGTGCGAACATGCTTGCCGAAGCGCAGCACGACGCCGAGCTCTTCGGACTGCACGCGGAAGAAGCCCGACAGCAGCCAGAACGCGACGATCAGCAGCACGATCAGCGTGATGCCGATGCCGGAGAAATAGCCGCCCGGCATGATCTGCTGGAGGCGGTCCTGGCCGCGCCGCAGAAGGTCTTCCAGATCCGGCGGCCTCGGCCCGACCGGTTGCGGGCCGGAGCCCCATGGTCCCTTTGGACCCGAGCCCCATGGGCCACCGCCCTGATTCTTCCACGGCATTCGACGCTCTCCTCGGCAGGGTGGAATTGCCCCCGCCCGCTTTGTCCGGTCCGCTTTATAGGGGACAGGCAGGTCCCTTACAACGCGGCCCCGACCGTCTTTGGAGCTATGCTCGGGCACGAAAAAGTCAATGTAAACATTGACGAATGCAGTTAATGGCGCGGCCGCCGACGATATGTCACATAGGAGAAATCGGCGCTGTCGGCGCCTCCGGCAGGATGGCGGACACGCGCGACCTCGTCCCACTCCGCCCTGTCGATATCGAAATGCGTATCGCCTTCCGGCCGCGCATGTACTTCGGTGATTTCGAGGCGATCGGCGCGATCGAGCCATTGCCGAAAGATCTCGGCACCGCCGATCACCGCGATCTCAGTGACCGAACGCCGCAGGGCATCGCCGCGCGCAACCGCGTCCGCATCCGCCGCCGATGTCGTGACGATGGCACCTGCGGCGCGATAGTCCGCATCCCGCGTGATCACGATATTGGTGCGGCCCGGCAGGGGACGGCGGGGCAACGATTCGAAGGTCTTGCGGCCCATGACCACGGGCTTGCCGATCGTGAGGGCCCTGAAGCGCGCCATGTCGGATTTCAATCGCCACGGGATCGCGTTGCCCGCGCCGATCACGCCGTTCTCCGCGATCGCGACGACGAAGACGATCTCCATCAGGGCGCACTCCTGGCAAGCTGCGTCAGCGCTGGCCCGGTGACGCGGCACAGCGTCCAGTCGTCCATCATGACGGCGCCGAGCGATTTGTAGAACGCGATCGACGGCGCGTTCCAGTCGAGCACCGCCCATTGCAGGCGCGCCCAGCCGTTGTCGACGCACTCCTTCGCGAGATAGACCAGCAACGCCTTGCCGAGACCCCTGCCCCGATGCGACGGCCGCACGTAGAGATCCTCGAGATATATGCCGTGGCGGCCGCTGAAGGTGGAGAAATTCGTAAACCAGACCGCGAAGCCGACGCCCTCACCGTTCCACTCGGCGATCGCGCAATAGAGTTGCGGCCTGTCGCCGAACAGCGCGTCCGCGATGTCAGCCTCGGTCGCCTCGACCTCGTGCGAAAGCCTTTCGTACGCGGCAAGCTCACGGATGAAGGAGAGAACGAGCCCGGCTTCACCCGTGCGCGCACGGCGGATGTTGAGCGACATGGGCGCTAGACCGCGACTTCCGCCTTGATGTGCGGATGCGGGTCGTAGCCGACGAGCTCGAAATCCTCAAAGCGGAAGGAGAAGATGTCCTTCACGTCAGGATTGATCCGCATCACCGGCAGCGCACGCGGCGCACGGGTGAGCTGAAGCTTTGCCTGCTCCAGATGGTTGGAATAGAGATGGGTGTCGCCGAACGAATGCACGAAGTCGCCGGGCTTCAGGCCGGTAACCTGCGCCACCATCATCGTCAGCAATGCGTAGGAGGCGATGTTGAAGGGCACACCGAGGAAGACGTCGGCCGAGCGCTGGTAGAGCTGGCAGGACAGCTTGCCGCCTGCGACGTAGAACTGGAACAGGCAATGGCACGGCGGCAGCGCCATCTTGTCGACCTCGGCCGGATTCCACGCCGAGACGATCAGACGACGCGAGTCCGGATTGCGCTTGATCATGTCGACCACGTTCGCAATCTGGTCGATGCTGCGGCCGTCAGGCGCCGGCCAGGAGCGCCATTGATGGCCGTAGACCGGGCCGAGATCGCCATTGGCATCCGCCCATTCGTCCCAGATGGTGACGCCGTTGTCGCGCAGATATTTGATGTTGGTGTCGCCCTTCAGGAACCACAACAGCTCATGCACGATCGCCTTCAGCGGCAGCCGCTTGGTGGTCAGCATCGGGAAGCCGGCGGACAGATTGAAGCGCATCTGATGGCCGAACACCGAGAGCGTGCCGGTGCCGGTCCGATCGGTCTTCTCGGCGCCGTCTGAAAGAATCCGCTCGAGCAGGTCCTGATACTGGTGCATGTGCGACTGAGCCTTTGGGGAGGCGGCGAACTTAGCGGCCGCCCCCGCGCTGCAACAGCGGCGATTCGCTGTCCGCTCCGATTATACCCGGAAAAATGAGAGCTCCCGGCGCAAACGACAAGGGGCGGAACTTGATGTCCCGCCCCTTGCCTATCGGCTTGATAGCATTGCCTAAGTCGCCGGCTTGAGCACCGGGGTCCACTTCGTGATCTCGTTCTTGACGAGGCTGGCCAGCGCCTCCGGCGTCCGCTCCGCAGGGCCCGGGATGACGCTGCCGAGCTCGAGCAGGCGCTTGCGCACGGTCTCGTCGTCGAGCGCCTTGCTGGCCGCAGCGTTCAGGCTGGCCACGATCGCAGGCGAAGTTCCCTTGGGCGCGAATATCGCATTCCAGGCCTGGGCCTGGAATTTCGGCAGGCCGGCTTCCGCTGTCGTCGGCACGTTCGGCAGCGACGGATTGCGTTCGGGCGTTGCGATCGCATAGGCCTTGATGGTGCCGGCATTGATCTGCGGCACGGCGTTGACGATCTGATCGCACATGTAGTCGACCTGCCCCGCCACCAGCGCATTCATCGCGGGTCCCGTGCCGTTGAAGGGCACGCCGACCGGCTTGATGCCGAGGATCGAGTGCAGCAGCTCGCAGGAGACGTGCGAGACCGAGCCGACGCCGGCATGCGCAGCGTTCACCTTCTCGGCATTGGCCTTCACATAGGCGACGAACTCGTTCAAATCCTTCGGCGGAAAGTCCTTGCGCGCCAGGATCAGGATCGGCGTGCCCGCCAGCAGCGCGATCGGCTCGAAGTCCTTCTCGGGATGATAGGCGAGCTTGGGATAGAGCGGCACGGAGGCGGCATGCGTGCCCATATGCCCGGTGATGAGCGTATAGCCGTCATTGGGCGCGCGCGCGGCGCGCGTTGTGGCGGTAGTGCCGCCGGCGCCGACCACGTTCTCGATGATGATGCTCTGCCCCAGCGTCTGCGCCATGTGGGCGGTGACGATACGCGCGACGACGTCGGTCGGGCCGCCGGCCGCAAACGGCACGACCATGGTGATGCTGCGCGTCGGATAGGTCTGCGCCTCAGCCGGCGCGATGAAGGTGCACAGCGACGCGAGCGCTGCGGCACATGCGCCCGTGAGCGCGCGGATAACGGTCATGTCGATCCCCGTGTCGGCCCCTTGGACACAAACAAAAATGCCGGCCCAAAGGCCGGCATTTTCATTTCACGAAGCCGTCACACATGTCGATTCGACTTCCGAATGCGGCGCGCCGACGCAGGCGCGCGGCGCTCAGTTCTCGGATTCGGTGAACACCTCGTCGCGCTTCGATCGCAACACAGGCAGCACCGTGAGCAACAGGAGGGCTGCCGCGACCGCAAGCAGCACCGCCGACAGCGGCCGCGTCAGGAACACGCTCCAGTCGCCGCGCGAAATCAGCAGCGCACGGCGCAGGTTCTCTTCCATCAGCGGCCCGAGCACCATGCCGAGCAGCAACGGCGCCGGCTCGAAATCGTGCTTGATCAGCCAGTAGCCGACGAGACCGAACACGCCGGCGAGGATCACGTCGACCGGTGCGTTGTTCACCGAGTAGATGCCGATCGCGCAGAAAATCACGATCGATGGGAACATCAGCCGGTACGGCACGCGGAGCAGACGGACCCAGATGCCGACCAGCGGCAGGTTGATGATGATCAGCATCAGATTGCCGATCCACATCGAGGCGATCATGCCCCAGACGAGGTCGGGCTGCTTCTGCATCACCTGCGGTCCTGGCACGATGCCGTGGATGGTCATCGCGCCAACCATCAGCGCCATCACCGCGTTCGGCGGGATGCCGAGCGTCAGCAGCGGGATGAAGGAGGTCTGCGCCGCAGCGTTGTTGGCGCTCTCCGGCCCCGCCACGCCTTCGATTGCGCCGCGACCGAACCGCGACGGGTTCTTGGCGAGCTTCTTCTCGAGCGTATAGGCGCCGAATGATGCGATCGTCGCACCGCCGCCGGGCAGGATGCCGAGGATCGAGCCGAGCACAGTGCCGCGCAGAATGGCGGGCGTCGAGTCGATCAGATCCTTCTTGGTCGGCATCAGGCCGGTGATTTTCTGCTGCACGAGATCGCGGCTCATCTCGGCGCCGGCATCGAGATTGCGGATGATCTCGGCAAAGCCGAACACGCCCATCGCCACAGTCGCAAAGCCGAGGCCGTCAGCAAGCTCCGGAATGTTGAAGGCCATGCGCGAGGCGCCGGTCTCGATGTCCGAACCGACCATCGAGAGCAACAGGCCGAACACGATCATCGCGATCGCCTTCAGCACGGAGCCCTTGGCCAGCACGACTGCGAAGATCAGGCCGAGCACCATCAGCGAGAAATATTCGGCCGGGCCGAAAGCCAGCGCGAGTTTTGTGAGCGGCGCGCCGAGGACGGCAATCAGGACGGTCGCGACGCAGCCGGCGAAGAACGAGCCGATCGCGGCGATCGCCAGCGCAGGGCCGGCGCGGCCTTGCCTCGCCATCTGGTGGCCGTCGATGGCGGTGACGACCGATGTCGCCTCGCCTGGTATGTTGACCAGGATCGACGTTGTCGAGCCGCCATATTGGGCACCGTAGTAGATGCCGGCGAGCATGATCAGCGCGCCGACCGGCGGCAGTCCGAAGGTGATCGGCAGCAGCATCGCGACCGTTGCGATGGTGCCGATGCCCGGGAGCACGCCGACCAGCGTGCCCACGAGGGCGCCGATCAGGCACATCAGGAGGTTGATCGGAGTGAGCGCGACGGCAAAACCGTGAGCGAGGTTGGCAAAGATATCCATCACACCCTCACTGGATCAGAAAACGCGGATACATCGGCATCGGCAGCCCGAGCACGTATGGAAACAGGATTGCGCAACCGACCGTCAAGCAGGCGCCCACGATGGCTGCCTCCAGCCAGCGCGTTTCCTGCGACCCTGTCGCCGCGATCATGAAGCTCGCAAAGGCCGTGACCACGAGGCCGAGCGGCCGGATCGCCAGCGCGAAGAACAGGATCGCCGCCACCACGAACAATGGCCCCCGCCATGAATAATGGGCCATTGCCGGCCCATCGGTCAGAAGACCGGTCAAGGCGATGCCGGCGGACAAGGCGACCAGCAGTCCGCCGAACATCCGCGGCGCGGTGCCCGCGCCGAAGGAGAAGCCTCGCATCCCCTGCAAGTCGCTCCCTGCCCACAGCGCGAACAGGGCAACGGCCATCAGGACGACGCCGCCGACATAATCTTGGGCCGACCTGATGGACATGAACAGCGTGAGGATCGCCACCACAAACAGCGGATAGGAATAGATCAGCGCCAGCAGGACCTCGGACGACAGCTTCTTGGTGCCGCCGCCGAACGATCCGAAGATCGCACTGGGCGCGCCTGCGAGCAGCGCCGTCACGTGGCTGGTGGCCACCGTCGCCGGGCCGCGGCCGGCCCCCCAGCCGAAGATCGTCCCGATCGACCAGATCAATTCGAAGATCTGCGGCGCAATCGCCAGCAGACAAAAGCCGAGCGCCAACCGGGTATTTCGGGTGGCCGTCGCTGAGTGGCCCATCGTGTCGGCCATGAATGTCTCCTCCGCGACCCGTAAGTCACGAGCACTGTTGTTCTAAATCGGCTGGAACTGGATCCCCCGCCCGGATCACTGCCTAGCGATTTTCATTACACAATGCCAGCAAAACCCAACAGCCCGCCGGCGAGCAGGAGCCAGAGTGGATTGATGCGCGAGACGGATGCGATCACCGCAACCATTGCGGTCAGGAGCACTGCAACAATTGTGCGATCGGTCGACTGCGCCAGGATCAGGGCACTCGCCGCCATCAATCCGATCGAGAGAGGAACCAGTGCAGCCTGAATCAGGCCGGGCCAGCGCGATTGGCTGGGCCGATTCAGGAGCCGGCTGACATAATAGGCAAGCAGCGCCGTCGGCAGGCACATCGCCAGCGTTGCCGCCAGCGCCCCGGGGATCCCGGCGACGGCATAGCCGATTAACGTCACGATAAGCACGTTCGGACCTGGCGAGAGCTGCGCGATCGCATAGGCATCAGTGAACTGCTTCTCGGTCATCCAGTGATGCACCTCGACCGCGATGCGGTGCATCTCGGGCACCGCCGCCGCGGCGCCGCCGACCGCGAACAGCGACATCAGGCCGAAGGTGGAGATCAGCACCCAGATTGGGTTCTCGGCGTTCATGCTGCTACTTTCCGCCGCAGGAAATAAGTGGCGCCGATACTGACGGGGATTGCGACCAGCAGCACCGTCTGGAGCGGCAGACGGAACACTCCGATGGCGGCGAACACGCCGAGCATCAGGGTGAGCGCGACGGCGTCCACCCGCTTCAACAGCGGGGTCATCATGCGGAAGACCACCGCGATCAACAGGCCTACCGCCGCGCAGGAGATGCCGGCGAGGCTGCGGCTCAGCAGCTCCAATTCGCCGAACTGGGCGTAGATGATCGCGAGAACGGTCATGATCAATGTCGGCGGCAGCAGCAGCCCGGCAAAGGCGGCAACCCCGCCGGCAATCCCGCGCAGCCGCGCGCCGAACACCATCGACAGATTGACGATGTTGGGCCCCGGCAGGAAATGGCAGAGCGCGAAGGTCTCGTTGAACTCGTCCGCGGTCATCCAGCGGTGCTGCTCGACGATGGCCCGCCGGGCAAACACCAGCACGCCGCCGAAACCGGCCAGCGAGATCCGGGCGAATGCCAGGAACAGCGCGGCCAGGTCCGGCGGCGCGGTGACTGGATCCGGCTCTTGATCTGATTCTTGGACGGCCGGTACTGAATCCGAGGACATGTCAGGAGCTTAGAACGAGGGTCGCGCCGCGGCCAAGACAGTCCAGAACCTATCCAAAGGGAACCTTGCGAGGGACGCGCGAAACCTCTGTTTTTCGAAACCTTTGCGCCCTATATTGGGGGTGCCGGTTCGCCGGCTATGGAAATAAACGGTCGTCGCAATAAACCATTCGGACCCGGGGGCGGTACCCGGCGCCTCCACCAAAGCCCACTCGGGGCATGCCCAAGAAGCGGGTTTTGGCGGGGGCGAAATAGGATCGACGAGGGCGTAAAGGGCGTACTTTTTCCCGGTATTGTTCCGCCGTTATCGGGCTACTGCAATAGTTGCCAACGACAACTTTGCTCCGGTTGCTCAGGCTGCGTAACGCAGTTTGAAAGACCATCTTAAAGTCCTAACGGGTTAAGCTCCGTTAGGCGGGGTTCGGAGGCACCTGGCAACAGAAGCCTCCACTTTACTCTTGATTTCTTCCCCGGCGGGGACTCCTGCTGACCCGTCAGGCGCGGTACTATTGCCGCTTGGCGAGTCGGGCCGGCACGGTCCGGCTTCGGGGATGCAACAGGACCACCATGGCGACCGATCATATCCGATACGATGTGCTGGCCCGCGACGCGCTGCGCGGCGTGCTGCGGAAGGTGCTGACCGATGCCGCCGCCCAAGGCCTGCCGGGCGAGCACCATTTCTTCATCACCTTCGTGTCGAAGGCCGAGGGCGTGAAGCTGTCGTCGCGGCTGCTCGCGCAATATCCGGAAGAGATGACGATCATCCTACAGCACCAGTTCTGGGATCTGACCGTGCTCGAGGACCGCTTCGAGGTCGGCCTGTCCTTCGGCGGCATTCCGGAGCGGCTGATCGTGCCGTTCAGCGCCATCAAGAGCTTCCTCGACCCGTCCGTGAAGTTCGGCCTGCAGTTCGACACGTCCGACGTCGCCGAGGTCGCGCCCGAGACGCTGCCGACAGCTCCCGCGCCCTCGGCCGTCGCGGTGCAGACGCCTGCCCCTGAAACGGCGGAAAGCACGGAGGAGCCGGCGGCTCCGAACCAGGGCGGCGCCGAAGTCGTGCGGCTCGATCGTTTCCGCAAGAAATGATCTAGGTTGGGCGCCAAGCCGTCGCGCCCGGCCAGACTGCCTATATAGAAGAGCGCATGAAGAGGCCGCGCGGCGTTTCGCGCGGCAAAATGGATGTGCTCATGGCCAAAGCTTCCCGCTCGAAGACCGCCCGCCCCGCAACCCGCATCGAGACCGACAGCTTCGGTCCCATCGAGGTTGCCGCCGACCGCTATTGGGGCGCGCAGACTGAACGCTCGCGCCAGAATTTTCGTATCGGCACTGATCGCATGCCGATCGCGCTCGTGCACGCGCTTGGCATCGTCAAGCTCGCCGCGGCGCAGTCCAACCTCGAGCTCGGCCTGCTCGACCAGCGCCGCGCGGGCGCCATCATCCGCGCCGCGCGCGAGGTGATCGAAGGCAGACTGGACGATCATTTTCCGCTCGTCGTGTGGCAGACCGGCTCCGGCACGCAGAGCAACATGAACCTCAACGAGGTGATCGCCAACCGCGCCAACGAGCTCTTGGGCGGCGAGCTCGGCGCCAAGAAGCCGGTGCATCCCAACGACCACGTCAACATGAGCCAGTCGTCGAACGACTCTTTCCCGACCGCGATGCACATCGCGGCCGCAAGCCGCATCAATGCCGACCTCGTCCCTGCGCTCGGTGAGCTGCTGCGCGCGCTGCGCAAGAAGGAGAAGGCGTTCGCAAAGATCGTCAAGATCGGCCGCACCCACACCCAGGATGCGACGCCGCTGACGCTCGGCCAGGAATTTTCCGGTTATGCCGCGCAGGTCGAAAGCGGCATCGCCCGGCTCAACGTCGCGGTGAAGGACCTCCATCCGCTGGCGCAGGGCGGCACCGCGGTCGGCACCGGCCTCAACTCCAAGCCGCGCTTTGCAAAGCTGTTCGCAAGGCACGTTGCCGGGATCACGAAACTCCCCTTCACCAGCGCCGCCAACAAATTCGAGGCGCTGGCCTCGAACGATGCCTATGTGCTGGTGCATGGCGCCATCAATTCAGTGGCGACCGGCCTGTTCAAGATCGCCAACGACATCCGCCTGTTGGGATCGGGCCCGCGCTCGGGGCTAGGCGAGCTGATCCTGCCGGAGAACGAGCCGGGCTCCTCGATCATGCCCGGCAAGGTGAATCCGACCCAGTGCGAGGCGATGACCATGGTGTGCTGCCAGGTGTTCGGCAATCACACCGCGATCACGGTGGCCGGCAGCCAGGGCCATTTCGAGCTCAACGTCTACAAGCCCGTGCTCGCCTACAACATGCTGCATTCGATCCGTCTGATGGCGGATGCCGCGCGATCCTTCACCGAGCACTGCGTCAGCGGCATCCGCGCTGACGAAAAGCGCATAAGTGAGCTGATGCAGCGTTCGCTGATGCTGGTGACGGCGCTCGCCCCGAAGATCGGCTACGACAACGCCGCCAAGGTGGCCAAGACGGCCCATGCCAACGGCACCACGCTGAAGGAGGAGGCGCTGCGGCTCGGCTTCGTCTCGGCGGACGAGTTTGATCGCCTGGTGCGCCCCGAGAAGATGACCAGCCCGGGATAGAACTCCGAATTCCGACAGCCATCCGTAATGATACGGACGCTCGATGCCTCAGAAATGTGCGGCTTTGGGGGCGGGATTTGATTACCGTCAATGTTCCGGCGGGACGGCGTGCTACGCAGCCTTTCCGCCCCCCACGACGGGGCGAAATTCATCGTTTGATGGCCCGAGGGCCGATTGACGAGGACGAGCGAATGGCGATCAAGTCTTGTGGGGCGCAAAGCGGCACCCTGTTTCTGAATGTTTCATCCAGCCTGAAGAGGAGCGGATGATGGAGACGCGGCATGGGGAACGTCATCAACCTGAATCGCTTCAGGAAGCGCGCCGAGCGGGAAACCTCGGCGAAACAGGCGGACGCCAACCGGACGAAGTTCGGCCGCACGAAGGCGGAACGGTCGGCGGAGGAGACGCGCGCGGACAAGGCGAAGGCGCACCTGGATCAGCATCAGATCGATCGCGAGGAGCAGCCATGAAGTCGCCCGTCGTGAAACGGTCGATCGTCGTCGCCGGGCACAAGACCAGCGTCAGCCTGGAGGAGGCATTCTGGAACGGCATGAAGGAGATTTCCGGCTTGCGCAACATGACGTTGTCCGAGCTGGTCGGCGAGATCGACAACAATCGCCAGCAGGGCAATCTGTCGTCGGCGATCCGTCTGTTCGTTCTGGACTACTTCAGGAGCCGGGCCATGGCCGCCCAGCCGGACAAGGTCCCGGCCCAGTAGCCAACCCTCGGGGGCGCCTTCGAGGGCGCTCCGCGACCCGCACTTTAAAATCACTCTAAGGTGCGGTTTCAGCGAGCGCGCGCGCTTGACCTCACTGCCCTGCGTTGAAAATACAGGGTATGACCGACACCAATGACACGCGCCCGCACATGCCGCTGGGTCTGGCCCAGCGCGGCTATACCGGCGTCATCCAGCATCTTTCGGTTCGCGAGGCGGGCTCGGCGCTCTCGGACATCGAGCTCGAGAGCCGCCTGATCGAGCTCGGCTTCGTCGAGGGCGCCCGGGTCGAGGTCCTGCACGAGGGGCTGGTCGGGCGCGACCCGATCGCCGTGCGGGTCGACAGCATCACGATCGCGGTCCGCCGCCGCGAAGCCATGGCCATCATCGTCGCCTAGACCGCGACCGGACCTCTGATCCCGGACCAGTGATTCCATGGAATTACCCCTGCTGCATCTCGCCCTGGTGGGCACGCCGAACAGCGGCAAGACCTCGCTGTTCAACGCCCTGACCGGCAGCCGACAGAAGGTCGCGAACTATCCCGGCGTCACCGTCGAGCGCAAGGAAGGCTTCTTCGTCACGCCCCTGGGACGCCAGGTCTCGGTGGTCGACCTGCCCGGCACCTATTCGCTGCGCGGCCGCAGCCCGGACGAGGAGATCACCCGCGACTTCGTGCTCGGCAAGGCCTCCGGCGAGACCGTACCCGATCTCGTGCTGTGCGTGGCCGATTCGACCAATCTGCGGCTGACCATCCGCCTGCTGCTCGAGCTCAAGCGCACGGGACGGCCGATGGTCCTCGTGCTCAACATGTTCGACATCGCCGCCCGCCGCGGCATCACCGTCGACGTCGAGCGGCTCGCCAAGGAGCTCGGCCTGCCCGTGGTCACCTCGATTGCGGTGCGCAAGGGCGGCACCGCCGACCTCTTGAAGCTGACCGACGAGATCTCGGCAAAACTGGCCGCCGAGGCGGACAGCTGGCGCGCACTCAGCGTGTCCGAATTGCGCGCGACCCAGCGCGAGGCCGACCGCATCATCGCCGACTGCGTCAGCCTGCCGAGCCGTCCCGACACCTGGACCGGGCGGATCGATCGGGTCGTGCTGCATCCCGTCGGCGGCCTCATCGTGCTGATGCTGATCCTGTTCGTGATGTTCCAGGCGGTGTTCGCTTGGGCGCAACCGGCAATGGACCTGCTCAAATCCGGCTTCGACGCGCTCGGGGAGCTCGTGCAGGCCACCCTGCCCGACGGCCTGTTGCAGAGCTTCCTGCAGAACGGCGTGATCTCGGGCGTCGGCAGCGTCATCGTGTTCCTGCCGCAAATCATCCTCATCTTCCTGTTCATCCTGCTCCTAGAAGATTTCGGCTACATGGCGCGCGCCGCGTTCCTGATGGACCGCATCATGGGCGGCGCGGGGCTGCACGGCCGTGCCTTCATTCCGCTGCTGTCGAGCTTTGCCTGCGCCATTCCCGGCATCATGGCGACGCGCGTGATCGACAACAAGCGCGACCGGCTGACCACGATCCTGATCGCGCCGCTGATGACCTGCTCGGCGCGCATTCCGGTCTACACGCTGATCATCTCCGCCTTCATTCCGGCGAAGGACGTCTGGGGCTTCATCAACCTGCAGGGCCTCGTGATGTTCGGCCTCTACGCGGCCGGCATCATCAGCGCGCTTGCCGTCTCGTTCCTCATCAAGTTCTTCATGCTGCGCGACTATGCGCCGGCGCCGTTCATGCTGGAGCTGCCGGACTACAAGATGCCGCGGCTGAAATCGATCGCGATCGGCATCTACACCCGCGCCAAGATGTTCCTGGTGCGCGCCGGCACCACGATCTTCTCGATGATGGTGCTGATCTGGTTCCTGGCCTCGTTCCCGCAGCCGCCGGCGGGCGCCACCGAGCCCGCCATCGACTTCAGCCTGGCTGCGATCATCGGCAAGGCGCTTGAGCCGCTGCTCGCCCCCGTCGGCTTCAACTGGCAGATCGCGGTCGCGCTGATCCCGGGCATGGCAGCGCGCGAGGTCGCGGTCGCGGCGCTCGGCACCGTCTACGCGATCGAAGGCGGCAAGGAAGCGGCCGAGCAGATCGGCCAGGTGCTGGCGACGAAATGGTCGCTCGCAACCGCCCTGTCGATGCTGGCCTGGTACATCTTCGCCCCGCAATGCGCCTCGACGCTGGCCGTGATCCGGCGCGAGACCGGAAGCTGGACCTGGATGGCCGTGACCTTCACCTACATGCTGGTGCTGGCCTATGCGGCGAGCCTTCTGACCTACAACGTCGCTGTGGCGCTCGGCGCGGGCTAGCGTCCCTCGCAAAACTAAAACTGCGAAAACAACCCCATGCACAGTAGACGGGGGTTGCGAAATCAATGGCTTACGTGCGGGCAAGAAACCATCCGGCAATAGCCCGGACCGAGCGCAGCAGGCGTCGCGCTCCAAATGCAGTGTTTCCCAGATTGCGCCGAACTCCATCCACGAGACCGCTCTTGCCTGAATTCGGAAAATCAGTTGACCCGTCGGGCAAAACACCGGCACAATGGCATTGTGGAAAGAAAGGCAGGATGCGCCCACGGCGCGATGCTTGCGATCCCTGGCGATTCATCCTGATCTCATCGCGCTTTAGGCCGCGCCGAAGCTGCGCCAGGTCGAACTCGTCAACTTCCTGCACCATCCGCCGGGCGCGCAAAGCCATTGAGCTGGATCAATACCGGTCGTGTCTGCGGCGGCAGCCTCGGGGCCTGACCGCGAAGGACGGACCATGAATGCGCTGTTCAAGGAAATCCGGCACAGCCCGCTTCTGTGGACGCTGGTCTTCGTGCCGGTGGTGATCGCGCTCGCGCACATCATGCCGGAGGCGCATACGCTGCTGTTCGTGCTGGCCGTGGTTGCCATCGTGCCGCTCGCGAGCCTGCTCAGTCACGCAACGGAGGCTGTGGCCGAGAAGACCGGCGATGCGGTCGGCGGGCTGTTGAATGCCACGCTTGGCAATCTCACGGAGCTCATCATCGCCGTCACGGCGTTGCAGGCCGGTCAATACATGCTGGTCAAAGCCTCAATCGCCGGTGCGATCGTGACCAACTCGCTCTTCATGCTGGGCGCTTCGCTGTTTCTGGGCGGATTGAGACATCGCGTGCAGGAGTACAACCGGGCTGGCGGCAGGCTCCATTCCGCGCTGCTGCTGATGGCCACGATTGCCCTGTTGTCGCCCTCGGCCGTGGCCGACCTCAACTTTGCCGGACACGAGGCGACGGTGCAGCGCTTGAGCGCCGCTTTGTCGGTCCTGCTGATTGCGGCTTACGCTCTCAGCCTGCTGTTCTCGCTGAAGACGCACAAGGAGCTGTTTGCGAGCGGCGATCATGGCGAGGCAGGCGGCCCGGTGCTGCCGGTTGCGGTCGCCGTTCCGACACTGGGGGTCGTCACCGTGCTGGTTGCGCTCGTGAGCGAGATCTTCGTCGAGTCGGTGCAGAAGGCCGCCGAAACGCTCGGCATGACCCCGGCATTCGTCGGGTTCATCGTCGTTGCCCTGGTCGGCGCTGCGGCCGAGATGGCCGTGGCGTTTTCCGCCGCACGCCGGAACCGGCTCGACATGAGCGTGAGCATCGCGCTCGGAAGCGCAAGCCAGATCGCTTTGTTCGTCGCACCCGTTCTCGTGCTGCTGAGCTACGTTGTCGGGCCGCACCCCATGGACCTTCAGTTCTGGCCGGGAGCGGTGACCATGGTCACGATCGCCGCCGTGGTGACGAGCTTCATCACCAACGGCGGACGATCGGCCTGGTTCATCGGCGCGCTCCTGCTCTGCATCTACGCGATCTTCGCGATGACGCTCTACATGGTCCCGCCCGGCTCGCACGGTCCGGTCTAGGCTACGGGCTGCGAGCCGGTTGACCCGCCGGGCAAAACGGGAGCACGATAACATCATTGCCCTCAACGACGTCCAGATCGCGACCAACTCTCCTGGCGACACCCTACATGGATCACTTCAGCACCAAAAGGCTGACAGCCGAGAGGCTGAACGAGAGTCACCTCGCCGACCTCGTCGCGCTGCATCTCGATGCCGAGGTGTCCCGTTATCTCGGCGGTGTGCGCCCGGCGGAGACGACGAAGGCTTACCTCGACGTCAACATGGCGCATTGGGACCAGCACGGCTTCGGGCTGTGGGCACTGCGAGCGAGCGACGGCGCATTCGCCGGGCGGGCGGGAATTCGGCACATTCTCGTCGACGACGTCGACGAGATCGAGATCTTCTACGCGTTCACGCGCAGCCTCTGGGGCCGGGGATTTGCCGGCGAGATCGCAACCGCGCTGACGGACGTCGGGCTGGCGCAGCTCGGGCTGCCGTCCCTCATCGGCATCGTCTACGTCGGGAACGGCGCATCGCGCCGCGTACTCGAGAAGTCGAACTACCTCCTCGAGCGGAGCACCAACCGTCGCGGCGAAGACGTCGTGATCTACCGCAAGGCGAAGGCCGCGGGTCCTCCTCTGCGGTGACGGCGACAGCACGCCACCGCGCAAGAAGTTGAGCCGCCCAGCCCCTTAGAGCGGCCCGATCCGCGCCGCGATCACCAGGCGTAGCGCAGCCGCGCGGTGCCGGCATAAGTCGTCGACCGCTCGGCGAACTCGCCGTCGAACTTCGCCATCACCGAGATCCCGCTACGGAACTTCCATTCCGCACCGGCGGTGACCAGCGCGAGGTCACGGGCCGGCGTCGCGCCGTTGACCGCGAAGCTCGCCACCGGAAGGCCGACGAAGCTGACTTTCAGGCGGGGATCGCTGATCTCGTCATGGGCCCATGCCGCTTTGCCGAACAGGTCCAGCACGCTGCCGTCGGGGACGTGCCACGACTTTCCGATCCGGCTGCCGAGCTCGGTGCGCACCGCCGTCACCGTGCCTGCGTCGTAGTTGAGCGCGAACTGCGCCGAACCCGCGGTCGCCGTTTCGCCGTAGGACGGCGTGCGGAAGCCCTGCACCTGAACCGCCGCATAGGGCGTCAGGTCGAGCGCGGTCCACAGCGGAATGCGGTAGCCGCCTTCGATACGCGCACCGAGGTCGTGGGCGTTGAAATCGGCGCGCAGCGTGTCGGCGCCCGCGACGCGCACGATCCGAAACGCGGACGTCCCGTAATTGCCGTAGGAGACCGCGCCAGAGACGTAGGCCGCACCGAACTTGTGCGCGCCGTAGACACCGGCCAGCAAACGGTATCCGGCCGCCAAACACGCCGGATTGGCCGGTCAACGATCCGGATGCTTGGTCCAATTTTGGACCGACACGGCTCGACTGACGTCGCATCCTCAAACATTGGCCACGAGCCGGGCAATCCGCAGGGTCGAGTGCGGTAAGCCATTGCCACTCCCGGCCCCGACGGTCTCCTTCGTTCAACCCGCCCCGGCCGGGTGCGCTGACGGAACTCAATCCGAGTGTGTGAGTTCCATAGACGGACTTTGTCCGGTCCAGGGGGCAGCTCAGCCCAAGACGGGCCTTCTTTTTGGAATGCGTAAAGGGGGTGCAATGACCGGTACGTCCACGGGTGCTTCCGACAGCAGCCCCAAAGATTTGCCAAGAGTTTCGACCGGTAGCGACGGTTTGGATGACATTCTGGGCGGCGGCTTGGATGCCAACCGGATGTATCTCTATGAGGGACGGCCGGGCACCGGCAAGACTACGATATCGCTTCAGTTTCTGCTGCAGGGCGTGCGTGACGGCGAACGCGTGCTCTACATTTCCCTCTCCGAGACCAGGCGTGAGCTGAACCTGGTCGCGCATCGGCATGGCTGGTCGCTCGACGGCGTCGACATCTTCGAGCTGGTCCCGCCGGAGACGACGCTCGATCCCGACCGGGAGCTGACGGTCTTCCATCCCGCCGAGATGGAGCTGAGCGAAACCACCAATCTGATCTTCAAGGAAGTCGAGCGGATCAATCCCGCGCGCATCGTGCTGGACAGCCTCTCAGAATTGCGCCTGCTCGCCCAGAACCCGCTGCGCTACAGGCGCCAGGTGCTGGCCCTGAAGCATTTCTTCACCAACCGCAACTGCACGGTCGTCCTGCTTGACGACCTTTCATCGTCTCAGGACGACCTGCAGCTGCATTCCATCGCGCATGGCGTGGTCATGCTGGAGCAGCTCGCCATCGACTACGGCGCGGAGCGGCGACGGCTTCGCGTCATCAAGATGCGCGGCATTCGGTTTCGCGGCGGCTTCCACGACTTCATGATCGAGCAGGGTGGCCTGCGGATATTCCCTCGCCTCGTGGCGGCCGAACATCACAGGTCCTTTGTCGGAGAGTTCACGCGGAGCGGCAACGCCGAACTCGACCAGCTCCTCGGAGGGGGCCTCGAGCGCGGCACCAATGCGCTTTTCATCGGTGCGGCCGGCGTAGGCAAATCGTCGCTTGCGCTGACCTACGCGATAGCAGCGGCAGAGCGCGGCGAGCACGCCGTGTTCTTCGCCTTCGACGAGGGCCGCGGCACGGTTGAGGCACGCGCGCGGACACTTGGTCTGCCCCTGCAAAAACACCTCGACTCCGGTAGTGTCCGGTTTCAACAGATCGATCCAGCCGAGCTTTCACCGGGCGAGTTCGCCGCCAACGTGCGCCGGAGCGTCGATGATGACAACGCCCGCGTCGTCATCATCGACAGCCTCAACGGCTATCTGAGCGCGATGCCGGACGAACGGTTTCTCGTCCTGCAAATGCACGAGCTGTTGACCTATCTGGGACAGCAGGGGGTGCTGACCATCCTGGTCCTCGCTCAACATGGGCTCGTCGGCCCGATGGATACGCCTCTGGACATCAGCTATTTGAGCGACGCGGTGCTGATGTTGCGCTATTTCGAGGTGGGCGGCACCGTCCGGCGCGCCCTGTCGGTCGTCAAGAAGCGCAGCGGCCAGCACGAGCATACCATCCGTGAGTTTCGCCTCAGCAGCGAGGGCATCAAGCTCGGTCCCCCACTCAGGCACTTCAGCGGCATCTTTTCCGGCAATCCGCATTATACCGGCATGGAAATCCCGGAAGGATCAGCCGAATGAGCGCCGACCGGGACCATCGTGTCCTCATCTTTGCTCCGATCGGGCGCGACGGAGCGGCATCGGCCGAGCTTTTCCGCAACTCGAACCTCGACGCGATCAGCTGCCGAAGCCTGCCCGAGCTCGTCAGCGAGATGACATCCGGCGTGGGTACCGTCTTCCTGGCGGAGGAAGGACTGTTCGGGAGAGACACGACGCCGCTGGCACAATGGATCGAGCGCCAGCCGCCATGGTCCGACCTCCCTTTCGTCGTTCTCACCAGCCATCGAGAGCAACCGGCCGTCGTGGCGTGGCGACGCAGCATCGTCGAGCTTCTCCGTAACGTTTCGCTGCTCGAACGGCCGGTTCAGCCGATCACGCTGACCAGCGCCATCCAATCCGCGATGCGGGCACGCCGGCGTCAATACGAGATTCGGGCGCTGCTCGCGGCACGCGAGCAGACCGCGCAGGAGCTCGAACAGCTGGTGGTCGAGCGGACGCGAGAGCTGGAAGAAGCCAACACGCAGCTTCGCCTCGAGATGGAGGAGCGTGCGCGCGTCGAGGAGACGCTTCGCCAGGCCCAGAAAATCGAGGCCATCGGCCAGCTCACCGGCGGTGTCGCTCATGATTTCAACAATCTGCTGATGGTGATTTCCGGCGGCCTCGACATGCTCGACCGCCAGACGGATCCGAACCGCCGCCGCCGCTTGATGGAGGGGATGATTCAGGCGGCGCAGCGCGGCGCCAGCCTGACCAGGCAGCTTCTGGCGTTTTCCCGCCGGCAGAAGCTTCGGCCGCAGCCCGTCGACGTCGCCGCGCAGATCGGCGGAATGCGTGAACTGCTCGATCGTAGCTTGCGGGGCGACGTTCACGTCGAGTTCGACTTTCCGGACTCGCTGTGGCCGGTGGAAGTCGACCCCGGAGAGCTCGAGCTCGTCATGCTCAATCTGGCCGTCAATGCCCGCGACGCCATGCCCAATGGCGGCACGATCGTTGTGCGCGGGGAAAACCTGCCCGGTTTCAACGGCGAGCAGATCGCGGGCGACTACGTCCGGCTGTCCGTCATCGACACCGGTGTCGGCATGTCTCCGGAGATTCTGGCGCGCGTGTTCGAGCCGTTCTTCACGACCAAGGACGTGGGAAAGGGGTCGGGGCTCGGGCTCGCGCAGGTCCACGGATTTGCGACCCAGTCCCGCGGCACCGTGCGAATTCGATCGGAGGTCGGCCGAGGCACGAGCATCGAGCTGTACTTGCCGCGATCGCACGATCTTCCTTCCAGCGAGCGACATCTGATCGATCTCACCCGGGTGCGGCCGAAAAGAAGCAACCAGGGCCAGGTCCTGCTGGTGGAAGACGACGACGAAGTTGCCGCGCTGGTCAGCGAGATGCTCGGCCAGCTCGGTTTCGAAGTCACGCGCGCCGCCAGCGCTGCCGCGGCTCTCGGCGCTTTGGCCGATGGCCGCTCGGTCGATGTTGTTTTTTCGGACATCATGATGCCGGGCGGCATGAACGGCGTCGAGCTCGCACGCGAGATCAGAAAACGGCGAAGCGACATCCCGGTATTATTGACCAGCGGATATGCCGAAGCCTCAGCCCACGACGCCCACGCAGCGGGCATCCAGATCCTCGCGAAGCCCTACCACATCGACGAGCTGGCGGCAGCGCTGAGCGCGGCAAGATCCAGTCTACAGCCCGATGCAGGATCCAAGCGCTCCAATTCCTGCTGAGAGCGGTCCAGGATTCGCTGCGTCCATCCAGGTACGAAGTCTTACCGGAAATAGCCCAGCACGAGATCGATGTCCGGGCCGCCGGCGACCGTGCCGTTCAGCTCGGCGTCGATGACGCGGCGGCAGGCTTCGATCGCGGCGTGGTCGCCGAGATCATTTGCGGCTTCCAGCACGAGCCAGGCCGCGTCCACCGACGCCTTGTCAGGTGCTCCGCCGCCGATCTCGGCGGTAACGGCACTGTTGAGGTTCTTCTTGCGAACGGCGGTGCCGAATTGAGGCAACATTGCA
Source organism: Bradyrhizobium sp. 141 (assembly GCF_023074055.1). Taxonomy (GTDB): domain Bacteria; phylum Pseudomonadota; class Alphaproteobacteria; order Rhizobiales; family Xanthobacteraceae; genus Bradyrhizobium. The sequence continues at coordinate 48,624 of NZ_JADPKR010000082.1, read as the reverse complement.
AATACTCCCCTGTCGAATTCCCGCTCAGTGGACCTGAAGCTCGGGCTGACGGCCCGTAGCGGAATCGGCACCCGCGCTATTCTTGCGCGACTGGTAGAACTTCAGAACGCTGCGCGAGGTCTCGATCTTGAGCCGGCCGAAATCGCGTTCGTTGTCGTGGAGCTCGCGCGCCGTGATCAGATGATCCTTGGCGCCGAGGAACAACAACGACATGGTCGTGTCCCAGGAGAAGTCGAGCGCCTTGCACAGCACCAGAATCATCTCGCGGTTGCGGTCCATCATCGCGCGCTCGATCACGTCGACCGGCAGCGACGAGAGCAGCGACAGGCCGATCTGCACCTCATCGAAGCGATGCTGGCGCGCGTAGTTCGAGATCGAATCCTGATTGAGGTTGCCCTGGCGATGCTGCGTCGTCACCACGCGCTTGGCGACGAAATAGCTGCGCGAGGACGGGCCGAACTTGGACTGAAGATCGCCGGTGACCTCGGTCACCGAGCTCTGGATCTGCGCCATCATTTCGGGCCGCTCGGTCTCGAGGCGGCGGCGGACGTCTTCCGACGCCTTCGAGATCAGCTGCTGAAAGATGTGGCGCGGCACGTCCTTGCGCAGGCCAAGCTGCTCGGCGAGGATCGAATCGCCCTCGGCGCGCCGCACCATGTGCAACAGGCCAGAGCCCGAGAAGCGCGCGCCCTCGTTCCTGGCCACCGACGTCACGACCTCCTGATCGCCGCGCTTGACCAGCACGTCAGTCACGGCCTCGCCGATCGACTTGCGCTGGGCGATCGCGAGCAGATGCGACTGTCCCTTGGTCATGGCGCTCTCGATCAGCATCTTCTCGTCGAGACGATTGGAGTCGCGCAGCACGGGACCGGCGACCTCGATCTCGTCGTCGAGGGCGAGCTTTTCGATGACGTTCAGGGGAGCGTGATCGCATGCCGACATCAGCTCCGAGAGCTGCGCCCGCGCGGCGACCTCGATCTCTTCGGCGAGCCGGCCGATGACCTCGCCGAACATGCTGATCTCGTCGTCGCTGTAGCGGCCGGTAATCAGAATGTCAGTCGCATGCCACAGCGCCTTCGCCCGGCTTTCGTCGGTGCCGCGCGCGATCGCGTCGTCCAGATCCTGTAGAAGCGATTTCGCCCCGTTCATCTCGATTACCCCAGTTCTTGGTCGTTCTTTTGCGAACCGTTGCGCCTCAGTTGACGCGACGCCGAATTCCTCTGGAAACCGACGCTAGCGATGAAACGCGAGAATTCAGTAAAATCGGCAAATCAGTTTTGCCGGGCAAAATTCATTCAAATGCGAGGGAATGGATTTACCGATGTGCAGGGCTGCAAGTGTCGAGAAGCTTGAGGCACCGAAGCCTCTCCGGCGTCATGGCCGGGCTTGTCCCGGCCATCCACGCCTTGCCCACGACGAAGAACGTGGATGCCCGGGACAAGCCCGGGCATGACGAAGCACCTCACGGATTCTGCGGCGTCAGCACCAGCGGCGGTTTTGGCCTGGGCTTTGCGGGCGGCGGGCCCGGGGCCGGCCTCACGTCGATTGGCGGCGGCAGCGGTGCGAGCTGTTGGCTCGCAAGCGGCGGGCTTGGCGCGGCGGGCGCTGCCTGCGGAGCCTTCGGCGTCGGCGCGGCCCTGGGTTCAACTTTAGACTTCGACGGCGCGCGGCGCGGGTCCTGGCCCGGCAGCGGTACATTGGCGGGCGCCTGCTCGGGCGCTGCGTCCGGAGACACCAGCGTCGGCAGCGCCGCGGTCGCCGGTGGCGGCTCGCCGCGCTCGATAGCATCGAGCCGGCGCGTCTCGCGGTCGATCGTGCGCACTGCAAGCCACGAGGACAGCGGAGCAAGATCGATCGTGCGGCTCAGCCTGTCGGGAGGTCCCGCCGCGAACATCTGGATCTCCGGCGGGGCGCCGGAGAGGCCGGTCATGATCGGCGTCAGGCTGGCGCGGATGTCGGCCTGGTCGGCGGGAATGTCGTAGCCGCCGGAGACGATGGCGCGGGCGTTCTTCGCCTCGAGCGGCGTCGCGCCGACGCGCAGCCGCCCGTCGCGGATCGTGAACGGGATTTGCGCCGAGGCCACCGCGATCGGTGCGGCGGCAAGCGCGGGCTCGACGAGCTGCCGCAAGCGGTTGTCGTCGGAGACCTGGCCGCCGTCGCTGGCGCGGATGGCGATCTCGAATGCGCGCGGATTGAGGCCGCTGATTTCCGCGGAGTCCAGCGTCACCGTGCCGTTGCCGGCGAGCGCGCCGGTGAGGGCCGCGACGCTGCGGCCCTGGCTGGTCAGCGCCATCTGCACCGAGACGCGCCCCTTCGGCAGCGCAAGATCGCGGTAGCGCAGCGTCGCCGCATCGACATTGCCGAGCTCGATACGCGCGTTCAACGCGAGACCACCCGCGCCATTGCGCGCGTCAAAACTCGCCGACATCTCGCCGCCGCCAACGCCGCCTTTCAGCGCATCGAACGCGAGCGACTGGCCGTCGCTGCGGATCGTGCCGCCGAAGGGGCGGAGCTCGATGCCGCCTGGCAACGTCCCGCGCAACGCCTGGAAGGCGATCCGGCCGCGCCAGCCCGTGATGAGCCCTGCGCTCAGCGGTTCGCCCGTATCGTGCCCGGCCGCGCCGATCGCCATCGCGAGCGCCGGCGCCAGATCGAGCGTATCGAGACCGACTTCGCCATCGACGCTCTTCTCCGGATCCAGCGTCACCGCGAGATGGCCGCGCAGATGCGAGCCGGCCGCATTGCCGTCGAGATCGTCGAAGGTCAGGCGATTGCCCGTCAGCGTGAGGCGGGAGGACAGGCTGACGTTCTGCGCCGATGTGTCAGTCGGGCTGATTCCGAGCAGCGGTGCCAGATTGGCGTTGCGCACGCGCAGATTCACGCTGCCTTTCGGCTCCGACAATTCGACGCTGCCCTGCGCATCGGCATCCAGACCGCCGCCGCTGAGCTTTGCATTCAATTGCAACGGCCGCCGCCAGGCGCCGGTCAGCTTGCCCTCGAATTGCGAAGCACCCTCGCCTGCGGCCACCACGCGATCGAGTCCGAGCAGCGCCAGCAGTGCGCCGGCCTGCGGCGTCGAGACTTTCGAATCCAGCGTGAAGTCGCTGCTGCGCAGGCGGTCGAGATCGATGCCGCCGATGGCGGCTGCCGGCATCTGCGCGGCCAGCGTCGCGGTCGCCTTGAGCTGCGGCGCGTCGAGCTCGAGCACGGCGCGGGCATTGCTGCGATCGGCATGCTCGGCATTCTTGTCGAGGCTGAGATCGAGCTTGAGGCGGGTCGCCCCTGGCAGCGCCGGGATGGCATCGAAGCGCGCGCGCACCGCGGGCGCAAACGGCTCGATCAGCGCGGCGAGCTCGCGCAGCGAATTGGCCGAGGATTTCAGCGCGAGCTTGCCGGTGGCCTTGGTGCGATCGAAGCTGCCGCTCGCCTCGGTGGTCACGCCGCTGGCCTGGCCGAAGCGCAGCTGCTCCAGCGACAGCGATGCGGGGCCGTAGCCGAGCCTTGCCGCGAACGGGCGCAGCTCCTGGCCGGCGGAGATCGCGCGGCCGATATCGAGCGAGAGTTTTGCCTCTTCCGGCCACTCGCCTTGCGGTCCCGCCAGCGCGCGCACGAAGCTTGCGGCGGCGTCGAGGTCGAGCCGGTCGGCCTTCAGCTCGGCGTCGATCCGCGAGCCCTTGCTCGCGCCTGTTTGCACGAAGGCGATGCGGCCTTGCACAGTGCCGCCTTCGATGTCGGCCTTGAGCCTGTCGATGGCGAGATGGTTGGCGGCGATCGTCACGTCGCCGGCAAGGCGCAGCGGCCGCGTGCTGCGGCGGTTGATCTCGCTGCGGCCCTGGAGCCAGGCCATCAGCGTATCCGGGTCGGACGATTCGACGCTGAGACGGCCGCTGAAACTGTCGGCGCCGGGCGTCGCCCCGTTGAGCGAGAGCCGCGTCATGCCGGGGGCGCGCAGCTCGAGCCGCTGGAAGGTCCAGGATCGTCCGTCGGTCTGAAGCTCGGCTGAGATGTTCTGCAGCGGACGGCCGCCGAGCATGATCTGGTCGGAGTTGAACTCGATTTGCGCCGGGATCGGCGCCTGCGGAATTGCGGCGAGCCCTGCGCGCAGCGCCGGCAGGATGCGGAGCGGCTCGGCATCGCCCTTGGCCGTCAGCCTGTCGGCATCGACCTGGCGCGCCGACAGCACCGCGCGCAGCAGCGGCGAGGCACCCCATTTGAGGTCGCCGACGCCGCCGAGCTTCAGCGCGGAGTCTTCAGTGCCGAAGCTCGCGTCGATCTGCTCGAACTTCGCGCCAGCCGGGTCCGCTTTGAGCTTGGTCGTGAGCTTCCATGGTGTCGGCCCCGCCTCGGCTCCCTTCTTGACCGTCGGCACGGCCAGCGTCAGCGCACCGTCGAATTTCGGCAGGCGGTTGTCGAAGGCGAGCACGCCTTCGAGATCGGCGAGGATGGCGCGCTCGCCGGGATCGATGTTGAGGTGCAGACGGGTGGCGTTGCCGTCGGCGCTCGGGCCGGAGGAGACGCGGAACGGATAGCGCACCCCCGCGGCGGTGAAACTGCCATCGCCGCGCACCGAGCCGGCGAGCGAGCGGACGTCGCCGGAGAAAGCGATGTCGTTCAGCTCCAGCGTCGAGCGGCTGGCGGCATCGTGCAGGGCAATGCGGCCGGTGAGATTGAGCCGCTCGATGGCGAGGGATGCCAGATTGAAGGTGCCGCTCGCGGTGGAGGGCAAATCGACCCGTCCCCTCGCATCGAGGCCGAGATCGACCGCCATGCCGCCCACCGAAAGCTCGGTGGCGCGCCATTCCCCGCGCATCAGGGAGCTGAGGCTGAACTCGACGTCGAGCTTGTCGGCGCGGAGGCGGCCGAGATCGTTGTTGCCGCCGAAGGTGACGGAGCGCAGCCGCAGCGTCGGCGCCGGCAACAGCCGCGCGTCGAGCTCGCCCGCGACCCGCACCGGCACGCCGATGATCTTGCCAGCCTCCGCCTCGAACTGGGGCCTGAACTGGTTCCAGTCGACGTAGTAAGGCCCGATCAGCGCGGCCAGCAGCGCAATGATGAAGGCAATCGCCAATCCGAGCAGCGTCGTCTGCACGGGTCTCCCCTCGGCCAAACCGGCAACCGGACCAAACCCTGGCCTTAGTGGACTTCAGGCGTGCCGGAACAGTCCCTTATATAGGGGGAAGTGTGGCGAAGTCACAGCGACTGTTGCGCGCGGAGGTTAACGCTGGGACGCGAAACCCTCGCCCTAAGGAGGCCACGGAACGCGGCCGTCTCGAAGGGCGAGGCCCGGCTATCGCCGCGTGGATGCAACAGGGCCTTTCATCCTTCGAGACGCCCGCTTCGCGGGCTCCTCAGGATGAGGGTCAACGCTGGCAGAACCAGCGCCGACGCCTCACCAGCTCGCCGGCAGCCTCTTGAGGCCGCGCAGCACGAAGGTCGGCCGCCATTCCGGGTTTTCGACGTCGTCGATGCGCAAATCCGGCAGCCGCCGCAGCAGCGTGGCAATGGCGATCTCGGCCTCGATGCGCGCCAATTGGGCGCCCAGGCAGAAATGGATGCCGCCGCCGAACGACAGCGGCTTCACGTTCTGGCGGGTGACATCAAGCCGGTCCGGCCTGTCAGGGTAGACCGCCGGATCGCGGTTGGCCGAGCCGAGCAGGCACAGCACGGTCTCGCCCTTGGGGATCCTCTTGCCGCCGAGATCCTCGATATCCTCCAGCGTGACGCGTCCGGTCATCTGCACCGAGGAATCGTAGCGCAGGAATTCTTCGATCGCGCCTTCCATCAGTTCGGGGCGCGCCTTGAGCAGCGCAAGCTGGTCCGGATTGCGGTGAAGCGCCAAAAGGCCGTTACCGATCAGGTTGACGGTGGTCTCGTGGCCGGCGCCGAACAGCAGGATGATGTTGGCGGTCAACTCCTCGTTGGTGAGCTTGTTGCCGTCCTCCTCGGCCTGCACGAGCTGGGTGGTGAGATCGTCCCCGGGATTGCGCCGGCGCAGCTCGAACAGCTGCTGGAAATACATCTGCGCCATCAGGTTGCCCTCGTTGCCCTTCTTGATCTCCTCCGGAGTAAGGGGCACGGGATCGAGCAGCCGCCCGCCGTCGCGCGAGCTCTTGTAGAAGACCTCGCGATGATCCTCGGGGATGCCGAGCATCTCACAGATGATGGTGACGGGCAGGCGAAAGGCGAAATCCTCGATCAGGTCCATGTGGCCGCGGTCGATCACGGCGTCGATGGCCTGGTCGACAATTTGCTGGATGCGCGGCCGCATGTCCTCGACCCGGCGCGCGGTGAAGGCCTTCACGACGAGGCCGCGCAGGCGGGTGTGGTCGGGCGGATCGGCCTGCAGCATCCAATGGCTCATGCTGCGGAACACCGGCTCGTCCATGATCTTGTCGCTGTAGCGGCGCGTGGAGCGCTCGACGAAATCCTTGCCGAAGCGCTTATCGCGCATCACGAGGCTGACATCGGCGTGGCGGCTGGTGACGAACTGGCCGAACGGCGTCACGTGGACCGGATCGATCGTGCGCAACCGGTCGTAATGCGGATAGGGATCGCGGATGAAGTCCGGCGACAGCGGGTTGAACAGCGGTGCGCCGCCGGCGCCTTGCACGTGCTCGTTCATGGTGACCTCAAATCGGTTGCCGCATGACACGAATACGCCGTTCGCAGCCCCACTGCCCGGCGTAACCATCCCTGAATTTATCAACTCGATACATTGTTGTATCGAGTTGCATTCTGCCCTAACCTCCTCCGATGTCAAGGGCGAGAACCAGGCCGACCAGGGACGATACGCGCGACAAGCTGTTCGAGGCGGCTGCGCGCGTGTTCGAGGAGGACGGCATCGGCGGCGCCAGCATCGAGGCGATCGCGGCGGCGGCAGGCTTCACCCGCGGCGCGTTCTATTCGAACTTCAAGAGCAAGGACGAGCTGATCATCGCCATGCTCGAGGATCATGTCGAGCAGTCGATCCGTCGCAACCTCGACATCCTCGCCGAGCACGACAATCTCGACGATTTCATCGCGGCGCTGAAGACGATGGACCGCAGCCGGCAGGACCCGCTCGGCCGCTCGCCGCTGCTGCACATGGAGATGATCCTGTTCGTCGCGCGCGCCGAGAAGCGCCGCCCCGAACTTGCAAAGCGCCTGCGTGCGCGGCGCAAGCTGGTCGCCGACATCGTCGAGGCGACCTTGAAGAGCAACGGCAAGAACGACAAGCTGAACCCGCCCTGGATGGCCTCAATCGTGCTCGCGCTCGAAGATGGCTTCCGCCTGCACCGGCTCATCGATCCGGAGACGACGCCGGCCGACAGTTTTCTGCGCGCGATTACGGATTTGCGGCGCAGGACGGGATTGGCGTCGGACCAGAGAGAGTCCTGATGCATCGCCAAGCCGGCTCGCGGACGACTATTGCGCTGTGACATCGTCGTTGCCGACGCGGCGACGATAGTGCTGGCTATGGCCGTGCCAAAGGCGCATGGTCTCGGACGCTGGCACCTGTTGGGGCTTCACTTGCGAAAGGCAGGCGTGCATGACTATCCGCTCGCGGCGAGTCGATCGGCTCTGTGGATCTGGCGAATGCGCAAGCCGCGGACGGGAGCATCGCCAATGACTGACCAGCCGGTCGATCTCGACAAGCACCGCGGCATGGCCGCGCAAAAGGCGACCGACCTGCGCCGCGCGCTGGCCGACGTCGAAGCCCAGGTCAGGGAGCTGCGCGAGCGCGAGGCCGATCTCGAGCATCGCATGATGACGGTGCCTGCCGCGTCCTGGGCGGAGGCCGCGGTGAAGGCGCGTCATTTGCTCAACCTCTATGCCGCGGCCCTGCCCGCCGAGGACACGCGGCACCGCGCGCTCGTGTCAGCGCTGTTCGACGATTTCGCCCGGCTGTCGGGGGAGAGCTGAGGTGAACGACCGCCGCCTGCATTCTCAACACGTGCCACCGCGCGACGGGAAAGCAGGCGGCCGGTCGCCGGCGGTGATTTGAGGGCGTGAAGGTGCCTGGCAATCACGTAACGGAGCAAGCCATGACATTGACCAGCGGCCGCTTTATCAGCCACGAACACGACCGGATGATCGTGCGGTTCTCGATGCATGACGGCACCAGGGAGATTCCTTGCGCGATCTCGACCTCCGCGATGGACTATCTCGAGCGCGGCCCGCAAGTCAGGCCCGAGCAGCGGGAGGCCCAGTTCACCCGCCTGCGGGATCGCATCGAAGCACGCGCGGCGAGCAAATATCGCGCGACGGAGTTCGAAGGCACGCCGCCGGGCATCGTGTTACGCGGCATCGATTTCAGGCCATAGGGGACAGCAGCACCGCGACAGCCGGATGCATGGCAGAAGGACCTGACATCGTTGCGGTCCCGTGATCGCAGCCAATCCCAACGTTTTCTCTACTCCGTCCGAGCTTTAACCTCCGGCAAGGGCGGTTTACGTTCAAAGGGCTTCTTTTTCGGCGGCGCGGGCAGCAACCCCTCCCTGATCGCCTGCTTCCTGGCAAGCTTGCGGGCGCGACGAATAGCATCAGATTTCTCGCGGGTCTTTCTCTCCGACGGCTTTTCATAAGAACGCCGTTGCTTCATTTCCCGGAAGACGCCCTCGCGCTGCATCTTCTTCTTGAGAACGCGGAGTGCCTGCTCGATATTGTTGTCTCTGACGAGTACGTGCAATTGATCCTCCGAGCTGGGGGCTGCGAATGCGACACGTCCTGCAGGGCAGCCAATTGCGCAGGAGCTTCATTGCGGTTTTTGAGGATGGTAGCGGCGACACTTGTCGCGGCCTCGGACGAGCCGATCTGCTTGTCACAGCGATGCAGCTTGGCGGCGTGAACGTGACCACCGTCGTGCAGCGCTGTCAATCGCTAACGTCCCGCTTGCAGGTCGATGGACACAAAGCGCCTCGATCGGAACAGGAGAACTGCCTCGCAGAAGACAAACTGGCTTAGCGCCTTGCAAAATCGTGGAAATCGTGTATATTGAACTCGTTCGATTAGCCGCTGTGCCTTGTTGAATGCGCCCGCGGGCTCCTTTTCCAGAGACATCGACGAAGTTGAAGATGGCCGCGTGGTTGTCACGCGGGACGCGCTTGCGCGCTTTGGAGAAGAAGATGACGACAGGTACTGTCAAGTGGTTCAATGGCCAAAAGGGCTTCGGTTTCATCCAGCCGAACGACGGTGGCAACGATGTGTTCGTTCACATCAGCGCCGTTGAAAGGGCTGGTCTTGCAGGTCTCGGAGAGGGCCAAAAGGTCAATTTCGAGGTCAAGACCGATAAGATGCGAGGTAAAGTCAGCGCCGAGAACCTCTCGCTGGCTTGATATCGTGGCGCCGTTTCACGGATGTACTGAAACGGCCGCCCTGCCCGCTCAATCCCAGGATTGAGCGGGTTTAGTCGTTTTCGGAGCCGGGGGAACGATGAGCACCAAGAAACCGGCAGAGCCGTCACCCGAAAGCGTCGCGCGGTCCGATCGTCGGCGCTTGGCCGCTGAAGACGGAGCGCAGGCATTGGCCGATGCCGAAAGGCAGGCCGTCGAGGTTCGCAAGAACATGGCGCGGCTCCGAGCGGCGCGCGAGGCCAAGGAAGCGGCTGACGAAGCTCTTCGGCTCGCTTTGCCGGCGCCGGCGCCCAAGAAGCGTTCACGGAAGCCGGCGCGATAGTCGTCTTCAGACCGCCGCCGAAATTTGGGGGGCCGATCACATGCCGGAGAGTGCAGATCGTGCCTAGAATTAAACCAGACCACGGAACCATCACTTTCTTTCTCGCGTCCGGCGCAGATCGCCAGATGTGCCGGCTTGCCACGACATTCAACACGCAGAAACAGGCCTTCAGCTATTTACAGAAGCATCGAACGGAGTTCGAGCGCATGGCGCGGGCGCGCCTTGCTTCAGGGGAGCTCGAAGACGGGATTGTCGTGCTTTCGATGCTCTAGTCGGAGCGTGGACGTGAGCATGAGCACTTTCGGCGATCTCAATTGACCGGTCGAACTCTCTCGCAGACGAGCATCGCTCTCAAGACAGAGGCCGCTCGCACCTCGAACATTGATGGCCAGACCGTGTCTGCTGGCGAAAGGCTCAAGCTGTTGGCAGCATTGGCAAGAGACCGCCGGTCTCCGCAGCCCGCCAACTGGTTAAATCCGGACCTCTGGTGATAGTTGGCGGCGGAGTGAGGGCGACCAACGATGGAATCCGTTCCCGCCGAAGCGGACTCCCGCTCGATCGCGGAACGGCTTGTCTATCGACTACATCCCGAGAACCGACTTGACCGATCCAGCTTCGCTGAAGGACCAATCAATGGGCCTGTTCTCCGTCAGGAAGACGATTGAATTGGCCGGATCAAAGCCAATCTCGGCCAGTCGACCGCGAACATCCTTGTACAAAGCTTCCTTTTGCACGTCGGAGCGGCCCGCAAGCAACGTGATTTCAATGATGATGGTCGAGCTCGGATCGCGTCGTCCCAAGAACGTCGGATGACAGATCATCTCGCCTGGGGGATACCGCGAGATCAAGCAAAAGTCGTCGTCCGGATTGACGCCGCAGGTGGCCACGAGACTTGCATGGAGGCACGCATTGATGGCCTGGCATGTCTCAGTTGCCAGTTCCTGCGGGACGTGAAGTCGGTTGAACGGCATTTGTCTTGTTCAGCCCAATAGGCATCATTTGATGCGCGGAGATATCCGATCTCTGGTTCCCGAGCAACACATCCCCAAAGACTACGCCGACCGCCTCGCCGCGCCCCCACCTGCCGGCTTGACATCAAGCCGCCCCAGCATCGCCCTCGCCTGCCGGCGCAGTGCTCGATCAGCCATCGCTCGAAGGCGACGGGGGGAAGCGCGGGGGCGTAGAGGAAGCCTTGCAAGACGTCGCAGCCGAGCTCGGCCAGTGTCTTGCGCTGGCCCTCGGTCTCGACGCCCTCGGCGACGACGGTCATGCCGAGGCCCTGGCCGACGCGCACCACGGCGGTTGCGATCGCGAGCGCGCCCGCGTCTTTCTCGATGTCGCGCATGAAGCTGCGGTCGATCTTCAATTCGCGGATCGGCAGATGCGCGAGCCGGCTGAGGCTCGAATAACCGGTGCCGAAATCGTCCACGGCGAGGCCGACGCCGAGCTCACGGATCGCGTTCATCGTCTCCAGCGCCGCGACGCTGTCCTGCATGAACGCGCCTTCGGTGATCTCCAGCATCAAGGCGTCCGCCGGCAGATCGTATTCGGCGAGGATGTCCTTGAGCCGCGCGGCCAGCGTGACGCTACGGAAATTGATCGGCGACAGGTTCACCGAGACGCAGGGAATGTTGAGTCCGGCGCGGCGCCAGCTCGCCATTTGGCGGCACGCCTCGCGCACCGACCACAGGCCGATCTGCTCGATCAGGCCGCACTCCTCGGCGAGCGGGATGAACTTTGCCGGCGAGACGTCGCCGAGCACGGCATCACGCCAGCGCGACAGCGCCTCGACGCCGTGGACAGCGCCGTCGCAGCTGCGGATCTGCGGCTGGTAACTCAGGCTCAGCGCTCCTTCCGCGATGGCGCGGCGGAGCGCTGCGATCAGCGCCAGCCGCTGCTCGGTAAGCCCATTCATCTGCGCGCTGAAAATGCGATGGGTCGAGCGTCCGGCCTGCTTGGCCATGTACATGGCGGCATCGGCCTGCTGCATCAGGGTATCGATGTCGGTGGCATGGTCGGGATAGAGGCTGATGCCGATGCTTGCCGACATCTGCAACTGCCGGGAGCCAAGCCGCAGCGGCGCGGCGAGCGCTTCGGTGATTGCGGCCGCGACGCGCTCGGCGCCCTCGGCGTTGCGCTGCGGCAGCAGGATGACGAACTCGTCGCCGCCGAGCCGTCCCAGCATGTCTTCGGGCCCGATCTGCTCGCGCAGGCGCTGGGCGAGCTGGATCAGCAGCTCGTCGCCGGCGGCGTGACCCAGCGTGTCATTGACGTCCTTGAAATGATCGACGTCGAGGAAGGCCAACGCCACATGGCTGCCGGTCGGGCAGGCATCGATCGCGGTGGTGATCAGGTGCCGCAGCTGCGCGCGGTTCGGCAGGCCGGTGAGGATGTCGTGATAGGCGAGCCGCGCGATCTCGGCGCGCGCTTCCTTGCGCTCGATCGCGAAGGCACCGAGATTGACGCAGGCCTCGACGATGCGTCGGTGCCAATTGCTCGGCGCGCGGGGCTCCCGATAGTAGAAGGCGAAGGTCGCGATGACGCGGCCGTCCTTGGCCTTGACCGGGGTCGACCAGCAGGCGCGCAGGCCGATCGAAAGCGGCATCGCCTTGTAAGGCTGCCAGCGGGGATCGGTCTCGAGATCGGTTGCCAGCACCGGTTCGCCATAGAAGGCGGCGGTGCCGCAGGAGCCGACATTGGGGCCAATCGCAACACCGTCCAATGCGCGGGAATAGTCCTCAGGCAGGCTGGGACCGCCGAGCGGGTGGATCAGGCCCGCGGCATCGACGTGAAGCAGCGAACAGACCACGTCGGGCGCGATCTCCTCGACACGGCCACAGAGCCGGTCGGCGATCTCACCGATCGGCACCTCGTCGGCGAGTGCACCCATGATGAGCTGTTGGAGCGAGCGCAGCTGCTTGGTCTCGGTGATGTCATCGAGCAGCGCGAAGATGTGCTTGACCCGGCCCTTCCTGTCGCGGAAGGCATCGATCCGGGCGCTGGCCCAGATCTCTGCGCCGTCCTTGGTATAGATCAGGACCTCGGCTTCACCGCCCGGACCGCCCTCGATGAGGCGCCGTCCGATCCTCGTCAGCACTTTGCGGTTGGTGTGGCGGCCAGCCAGCAGGTCGGTCGCCCGCCGCCCCTCAGCTTCCGCGGCGGAATAGCCGAATAGCGAGGTGAACGCCGCATTGGTGTAGCGGATGTCGAGCTCGGTGTCGGTGATGAGCACGGCGCGGTTGGTCTGATCCGAGACGGCGTCGAGCAGCGCGATCCGCGCGCGGCGTTCCGCTTCGATGGTAACGTCGCGCGCGAACACGACGCGATGGGTCACGCCGCCGCTCGCGAAGGACGAAAGCGAGACGGCCGCCCGGATCCGGCTGCCGTCGGGCCGTGTGAGGCTGATCTCGTCGCGGAACTCCGCGATCGAATCGTCCTGAAGACATTTCAAGGTGAGAATGTCAGCATCGCGGCCGAGCACGTCGGTGCGCACAAGCTTCCAGATCCGCTCGGCACCGGCGTTGAAATGCGTGACGCGCCGCGCGCTGTCGACAATGACAATGGCATCGTCGACGCGTTCCAGCGCGGCCAACAGCACGTCCGGCATTTCCGTCACAAGGCAATCGGAGGCAGACATCATTTGGACCGAGGAGGCATCGGGAAGAAGCGGCAATCGACCCGAGGCTAACGCTCCGATGGTGTCCAAGACGTTTTTGCAATCCCCGTCCGCCCTTGCCAAGCCGCGACATACTTAACATTCGGCGAAAGAAGCGCAGGTAATGCGGCGTGTCCGGAACTCACTCCGCCGTTCGGCCCTGGAGCTCGTGCAGCCGGCCGGCCACGGCCCGCACCTTGCGCGGCGCAGCCTGCCAGATCGAGAGCGCCGACAATCCGCTCACGACCATCGCGATGCCGAAGGCGAGCGTGTAGTCGCCAGCGCGATCGTAGAGGAAGCCGGTCACCCACGGTCCGGCCGCACCGCCCGCCAGCGCCGCCAGCATGATCGTGCCGAAAATACTGCCCTGGTGCCTGCCCTGGAAAATCTCGAACACCACCGCACCCATGATCGAGGTGAGGCCGTAGCCGAGCGCGCCTTGCGCGAACACCATTACATAGACCAGCCACAGCGACGGCTGGAGCTTCAGTGCCATCAGCGCCGCAAAGCAGATTGCAAAGCCCGCGCAGCTGATCGCCCACACCCATTCCCGCCCGATCCGGTCGGAGACATGACCGAGCAGGATCTGGCCGGGAATGCCGAGCAGGCTGACGATGCCGAGCGCCCACACCGCGACGCCGGAGCTGAAGCCGATGTCGAGCAGGAATTTGGTCTGGTGCACCTGCACCGCGTACCAGATGTACAGACCGCAGAAATAGCCGAGCGCGATCCACCAGAACCGCGCGGTCGCGACGGCGCGCTTCAGCGTCCATTCGGTGCCGACCCAGACGGGATCGACGACGTTGGAGACGGGCTTCGCCGCTCCCGCGGCTGGAGCGGCATCGCCGTCCGGCTGCAGGCCGATATCCTCGGGGCGCTTGTGCAGCAACAAATTGATCGGCGCCAGCACGATCAGGATGAGTAGCCCCATCGCGGTGCAGGCGGTGCGCCAGCCGGTCTGTTCGATCATGTGCTGCACCCACGGCAGCAGCGTCACCGAACCGATGCCGACGCCGGCAAAGGCGATGCCGATGGCGAAGCCGCGTTTGCGGATGAACCAGTTCGGCAGGAACAGCGACTGGCCGGAATAGCCGAGGCACACCGAGCCGGCACCGACCATGACGCCGATGGTGACATAGAGATGCCAGGGCGTGCTGGTGAGAGGGGCAAGCAGCAACCCGCCGCCCATCAGCACGACACCAAGCTCCATCACCGCGCGCGGGCCGGCGCGATCCATCAGGCGGCCGATCAGCGGACTGACCACACCCGACACCACGAAGCCGAACGAGAAGGCGCCGGCAGTGACGCCACGCTCCCAGCCGAATTCGGAGATGATGGGAGGAAAGAACAGTGAAAAGGCGGTACGCGCGTTGACGCCGATGGCCATGGTGACGAAGGTCACGACGACCACGACCCAGCCGTAGAAGAACGGAAGCCGCATGTTTGTGCTTATTTCATCCCTAGACGATCCTACCGATCATCCGGGACCGCCGGGGTCAAGCGCTTTTCGCGCATGCCCCTTGAGCGCGATGCTTCAGCGCGCGCTCAGGCGGCGTCGCGGCGTGACGATTTGACGGGCGCATCGAACAGGATCCGCTCGATCGGCTGCGGACGGCCGAACAGATAACCTTGCGCGAAATTGACGCCGAGCGCCTTCAGCCGGTCGAACTCCTCGCGGGTTTCGACGCCCTCCGCGGTGACCGACATGTCCAGCCCCCGCGCCAGCGTCACGATCGCGGAGATGATGGCGGAGCTGCGCGGCTGATGTGTGAGGTTGCGGATGAACGACTTGTCGATCTTGATCTTGTCGAACGGGAACGCCGTCAAATAGCTGAGCGAGGAATAGCCGGTGCCGAAATCGTCGAGCGCGAGCTCGATGCCGAGTTGCTTCAACCGCTGCATGAAGGCGTGGTTCTCGGTGCCGCGCTCCAGCAGCACGGATTCCGTGATCTCGATCTCGAGCCGCTGGGGCGGCAGGCCGGAATCGGCGAGCGCCGCGCAGATCATTTCGAACAGCTCGGCCTCCTTGAACTGGATCGGCGACAGGTTGACGGCGACCGCGAGCTCAGAAGGCCAGCCGGCCGCGTCCGCGCAGGCGCGCCGCAGCACGAATTCCCCGAGTGGCACGATCAGCCCGGTCTCCTCCGCAAGCGAAATGAACTGGTCCGGCGGGATCAGGCCCCGTGTCGGATGCCGCCAGCGCACCAGCGCCTCGAAGCCGCGCCGCTCGCCGCTGAGGGCGTCGACGAACGGCTGGTAGTGCACCTCCAGCTGGCAGCGCGCGATGGCATCGCGCAGATCGCCTTCCAGCGTGTTGCGGGCCTCCAGCTCGGCGGACATCGCCTCGTCGTAGATGGTGAAGCAGTTGCGGCCGGCCGATTTCGAACGATAGAGCGCAAGGTCCGCCTTCTTCAGGAGCTGCTCCTGGTCGCGGCCGTGATCCGGCGCGACGGCGATGCCGATGCTGGTGCCGATCTCGACGCGGTGACCGGGCAGGAGGAACGGTTCGGTCAAGAGCTTGGCGATCCGTCCCGCCAGCTCGGTCGAGCAGGCGCGCTGGTCCTGGCACCGCTCCTGGATGATGGCGAATTCGTCGCCGCCGAGCCGTGCCAGCACGTCGCTGGCGCGCACGGCCGATTTCAACCGCTGCGCCACCTGGCGTAACAGCGCGTCGCCGGCGCCGTGACCGAGGGAGTCGTTGACGTTCTTGAAGCGGTCGAGGTCGAGCATCAGGATCGAGAAGGTCGGCCCGCTGTCCTCCAGCCGGCCATTGAGCTCGTCGAGCCGGGCGAGGAAGAAGGCGCGGTTCGGCAGGCCAGTCAGGATGTCGGTCTGGGCGAGCTCGAGCACCCGCCGATTGGCCAGCGACAGCCGCCGCGAATTGCGGCTCGCGAGCATGAGATAGGTCGACAGCGACAGCGTCAGCAGCATGCCGACGATCAGCACCGTGCCCGCGCGATCATAAGTCGTCTCCAGCGGACCGCCGGCAGTCGGCACCGCCCGCACCTGCCAATCGGTATCGCCGATCTTGAGACTTCCCGACCAGTGCAGCGCCCGCGCGACGTCCCGCATCGACTGCGGCCCCGTGGCCGCCGACGAATAGTCCGGCAGCATCTGCTCCAGGCTGACGATCTGCGCGGTGAAGGGCGGATAGACGTTCATGCTGACCGCCGGGCTTGCTCCGGTGGTCACGCGAATGGTCTGGATCAGTAGCGGCAGGTCGAAGACGCCGACCACGAAGCCGGCGAGATTGCGGCGCCGGTCCGCGTCCGTCTCGCGCGACGTTCCCTTGGCGTAGACGGGAACGGCAACGAGGACATCGGGCAGCCGGCCCCCTTCCCTCGGCTCGAACAGGCGCGTGCGAATGGCTGCGACCTTGTCGTTGTCGCGCGCACGCTCCAGGAGCGCGCGGCGCTCCGGAACGGTGGCGTAGTCCATGCCATAGACCGGCGACGTCTTCGGCTGGGTCGAGTAGAACACCGGAAAATATTCATCGCTCTGCGGCGCAGTCGCGAAGCCCTCGCCCTGAAGCGACTTGATGCGATAACCGGAAACGCCCTCCGCGATCGCCGCGGCCTCGTATTCCGAGCGCTCCTTGCGGTTGACACGCGGCAGCCAGGCGATGCGCAGCATGCCGGGATGGCGCTCGAACAGGCGGGCGCTGAAGGTCTCGAATTCACTGCGGGTGACTTCGTCGTTGGTCGATTCGAACAGCGTACGCAGCGCGAGAAGCCTGGAGATGTATTCGCCCATGCCGTGCTGCATGACGATCGCTTCGGTTTCGGCCGCGTTCTCGAACTCGATCCTGTTGACGCGATCTTCCCACCGCGCCACGGCGGCCGCGCCCACGAGCGAGAACAGAAGACCGACGCCGGCCGCGACGAGCGCAGGGCGATAGAGTCCGAGCAGCGGCGCGGCACGCCACCATCCGGTCATGCGCCTCCGGTCCTGATCGTTCTGGTCGCGATCGCCCATCTTGAAGCCGCCGTCCCCCATCTGCGACGAGCCGAACCTCTGGTTGAAGCATCGGCGCTGCTATCGGAACAAGACCGCGGTTAAGAACTGCACAATTTCGGAACTGGATCGTACCGCAACGCGTGGATTAGTTAATGAAGTGCGCGAATGACCCGGCATTGTGGAAACAACTTGCCGGTTTTGCCCGGAGTACTACGGCCTGCCGACACGCCGGCGGTTAGCGAGCTATTCAGGCTGCGGGGGATATCTTGCAAAGCTCTTCCTCCATCCATCCGGCAAGACCTCACGATGTATCGATTTCGATCAGCGACATCCGTCGTCCTGACCATCATGCTCCTGACCGCGACCATGCTTCCGGCGAAAGCCGATGAGGCCGGCGTCAGCGAGGATGCGATCCTGTTCGGCCAGGCCGCCGCGCTGGAAGGCCCCTCCTCCGCGCTCGGACAGCGCCTGCGGCAAGGCATCGTCGCGGCGTTCACCGAGATCAACGCCAAGGGCGGCGTTTACGGCCGCAAGCTCCAGCTCATCAGCCGCGATGACGGCTACGACCCCGACCGCTCGGCGGCCCAGACGCTGCACCTGATCGAGGACGACAAGGTGTTCGCGCTGATCGGCGCGGTCGGCACGCCGACCGCGATGGCGACAATTCCGATCACCAGCGCCAGGAACGTTCCTTTCATCGGCCCATTCAGCGGCGCCGAATTCCTGCGCGACCTCGAACTTGCAAACGTCGTCAACATCCGCGCGAGCTATGGTGCGGAGGCCGAAGCGTGGATCAAGCACCTCACCGAGGATCGCAAGTTCACCCGCATCGGCATCTTCTACCAGGACGATTCCTTCGGCCGCGACGGTCTGACCGGTGTGAAGCGTGCGCTCGCCAGGCGCGGCCTGGAGCTTGCCGCCGAAGGCACCTTCGAGCGCAACACCCGCGCGGTCACGGCCGCCTGGCGAATGATCAAGCGCGCCGAACCCGAGGCCATCGTGATGGTCGGGACCTATGGTCCCTGCGCGGAGTTCATCAAGCTCGCGCACCGCCGCGGCTTCTATCCGACTTTCGTCAACATCTCTTTCGTCGGTGCCAACGCGCTTGCCAAGGAGCTCGGCCCTGAGGGCGAAGGCGTCATCGTCTCGCAGGTCGTGCCGTTTCCGTGGGATCGCTCGCTCAAGCTCGTCGCCGACTACCAGGCGGCGCAGAAGGCATTCGATCCGACGCTGACACCGGACTTCGTGTCGCTGGAAGGCTATCTCTCCGGCCGCCTCGCGGCCGCGGCGCTGGAGAAGGCCGGGCCGAAGCCGACGCGCGCAAGCTTGCTCCGCGCCATCAACGATGTCGGCCAATTCGACATCAGCGGCAGCATCGTCAGCGTCGGCCTGCACATGATCGACACGCCGCCGAAGGTGTTCTTGACCGTGATCCAGAAGGACGGGACGTTCCGGGCGGTGGATCGGCTTTAGGGCCGCCGCGTCCAGCGCTCGGCGTTGACGGCGCCCGGCGGGACCTCGCCTTTGACGATCGCTTCCACCTGCCGCACGGTTTCCAGCGACTGATATTCGATCGCCTGCGGCGTCAGCCCGCCGACATGCGGCGTGGCGACGACGTTGGGAAGCTTCGCCAGCTCCGGCGTCGGCATCTGGTCGGGGGCGCGGCCGACGTCCATCGCGGCGCCGGCGATGCGGTTTTCGCGCAGCGCCTTCGCAAGCGCCGCTTCGTCGACGAGATTGCCGCGCGAGAGATTGATGAACATTGCGTGCCTCTGCATGCGCGCCAGCGCCGCCTCGCCGATCAGGTTCTCGGTCTGCTCGTTGGCAATCGCAAGGCAGACGACATAGTCCGATGCGGCGAGCAGCTCGTCGAGACCGACCTGCCGGATCGCGGCATCGCTGACGGTGGCGAAAGGATCGGCGACCAGCACCTCCATGCGTAGCACCTTTGCCACCTCGGCGAGATAGCGCCCGATGCTGCCATAGCCGATGATGCCAATCCGGCTGCCCGCGAGCTGGCGGCCCATCCGCGCCTCGGGTTTGCGGCCGGCCTGATAGTCCGCCGTGCTCCGCGACACGCCGCGGGACAGATCGACCATGAAGCCGAGCGCGAGCTCGGCGACGGCCTGAACGAAGCCGGGCCCGGCGCGGGTCACCAGCACGCCAGCCCTTGATGCCGCTTCCACGTTGACGTTACGGATATCGACAGCACAGCGGACGAAGGCCCGCAGATGCGGCAGCTGCGCAAAGATCTCCTCGCGTCCTTCCGTCATGCGATCGGCAACGATGATGTCGACGTCTTTCGCGGCGCGCACGAGGCCGGCGGCGTCCAGGGGCGCGTCGCCCTCGTGCAGGATCACCTCGGCGGCCGCGCGCAGGCCATTCAGGCTGCGATCGCCGTAATAGTTCCGCCGCATCTCCGGCGTGTGAGCCAACAGAACCTTCACGACTGGACTCCTTCAGTAGCCAAATGCCCGCGGCAGCGCGGTGCTCAGCCAGGGCACGAAGGCGATGACGAGCAGGCAGAGGAACAACAGGCCGAGATAGCCCATGATCGGCTTCACCGTCTGCTCGATCGGCACGTTGCCGATCAGACAGGCGCCGTAGAGCCCGAGCCCGAGCGGAGGCGCGAACAGGCCGATGCCCATCGCGATGACCAGAACGACGCCGAAATGCAGGGGATCGACGCCGAGCTGCACCGCGACCGGCAACAGCAGCGGCCCGAAGATGATCAGCGCGGCCGCGCCTTCCAGCACCGAGCCCATCACGATCAGCACAGCGATCGCCAAGAGAATGAACAGCCAGACGCCTGAGGTCTTTGACAATCCGAGCATGAAATCGCCGACCGCGTGCGGCACCTGC
Source organism: Bradyrhizobium sp. 141 (assembly GCF_023074055.1). Lineage (GTDB taxonomy): Bacteria > Pseudomonadota > Alphaproteobacteria > Rhizobiales > Xanthobacteraceae > Bradyrhizobium. The sequence continues at coordinate 28,496 of NZ_JADPKR010000082.1, read as the reverse complement.
TGCAAGGTCAGTGTGAACGCAAGCGACTGCGCGGCGGCGACGATGAACAGCACGAGACCCGCGCGCGTCGCGGCCTGCACGAAACTGTGTGTTGCCGACTTGAAGCTGAGCTCGCGGAACACCACGCTGCCGACGACGAGCGCATAGGCCACGGCGAAGGCCGAGATTTCGGTCGCGGTGGCAAAGCCGCTCTTGAAGCCGAAGAAGATCATGAAGATCAGGCCGAACGAGGCGATCGCGCCGCTCCACAGGCCCGACACCGGCATCTGCGGCTCGACCTCCTCGACCTGCGCCGGCCGCTTGCCGAAAATGATGGACACCGCGATCAGGACGGCCGCCATCAGCGCCGACGGCAGCAGGCCTGCGACGAACAGGCCACCGATCGACAGATTGGCCACAAACCCGAGGATGATCAGGTTGATGCAGGGCGGGATGGTCTCTGCCATCACCGCGGAGGCCGCGAGCAGCGCCACCGCGCCGCCCGGATTCTGCTTGGAGCGGCGCGCCGCCGGAATCAGCACCGAGCCGACCGCGGCGACGTCGGCCATCTTCGAGCCGGAGATGCCGGAGAATAGCACCATGGAAGCGACCATCACGACGTTGAGCCCGCCGCGCATGCGGCCCACGGCGCGCTGCAGCAGCTCGATCAACCGCACCGACATGCCGTTGGCTTCCATGAGGTAGCCGACGAGGATGAAGAAAGGAATTGCCAGCAGCACGAAATTGTCGATGCCGCGCGCCATCTGCTGGGCGAAGATGACGCCGGGCAGCGCGCCCTCGACCCAGATGAAAATGAGCGCAGCGAGCGCCAGCGCAAAGCCGATCGGCAAGCCGCCGAACAGGGTGGCGAAGAAGCCGATCAGCATCAACGTGCCCGCCGAGGGCACCGAGGACGGCGACAGGTAATCCCAGGCGAGATAGAAGCCGGCGACGACGACGATCGCAACGAGGCCCCTGACGATGTCGGGGAGCGGCCGCGCACAGAGATGATCGATCGCGAACACCGTCATGAACAGCGCGCCGACGCCCATGGGATAGAAGGTCAGCTCCAGCGGCAGGCCGGAGCCGGTGGTTTGGCCCGCGGTCAATGAGCCCAGCTTGATGGCGTTGTAGGCGACGTAGCCGGAGATCAGCACGACCAGCAGGGCGCTCGCGGCATCGACCAACGCACGCAACCGCAGCGGCAGCAGATCGCGGAAGAAGGACACGCCGACATTCTCGCCGCGCGCGAGCGCACTCGCCGCCCCGAAGAAGGCCGAGCCGACCATCAGCCCGCGCGCAACGTCGTCCGACCATTCGACCGGCGCATTGAAGAAGAAGCGCAGCAGCACGGAGGCGCAGACCACCACGAGATCGGCGGCGAGCAGGACGGCCGCAATCGTGTCGCTGGCACGCAGCAGCACGGCGATGCTCCCGCGGCGGCCGCTCGAGACGGGCACGGCGGCTGTCATCGCCAGCTCAGATTTGGTCATCTCAGGCTTGCGTCGCGCGGATGATGTCGATGACGGCCTTCGATTCAGGCCGCGCCTTGATGAAGTTCTCGGTCTGCGGTGCCACGCGCTTCCTAAAGGCCTCGCGATCGCATTCGGCAATCGTCACGCCCTTCTCGGTCAAAGCCGCCAGCGCCTCCTTCTCGACCGCAAGCCCATGGGTACGGGTGTCGGCCGCGGCCTTCCTGGCGGCATCGAGAAACCCCTCGCGCAGCTTCGGATCCATGCGATTGTAGGTCACGTCGCTGAAATAGATCGCGAGCGGCGAGAAATTGTGCTGCGTCAGCGCGTAGGACTTCGACGTTTCAAAGAACTTGCTGGCCAGGATCGTCGGCGGATCGTGCTCCAGGCCGTCAAGCACGCCGGCCTGCAACGCCGTGTAGATCTCGCCGAACGCCAGCGGCGTCGCGGCGGCGCCCATCAGGCGCAAGCATTCGGTGATGACGGGGTTCGGCAGGGTGCGGATCTTGAGGCCGGCGAGATCCTCGGGGGTCTTCACCGGCTTCTTCGCCAGCACGCTGCGCGAGCCGAAATTATAGGCCCAGGCGATGATGCGGATGTTACCGCCCTTGAGCAGGGCGTCTTCGATCGGCTTTGCGGCGCCGGCATCGAAGGCCTTGGTCTGCTGCGGAAAGCTCGAGAACAGGAAGCCGAGATCGAAAGTGCCGACCAGCGGCACCAGATTGGCCGAGATCGACGAGCCCGACACCATGAGATCGATGACGCCGAGCTTCACCGAGTTGATGACGTCGATCTCCTGGCCGAGCTGGTTGTCGGGAAAGAAGGCGACCTCGATCTGCTCACCAAGCCCGTTCGCCTTCAGGCTCTTGACCAGATTGTCATAGTAGACACGGCCGTTGGCGAATTTGGGATCGTTCGGCAGCGAGGAGGAGCATTTCAGCTTCAACGTCGCGGCTTCGGCGCGGCCAATGATGGCGGGGGAGAGGACGAGACCGGCGGTGACCGCCGCCGATGACTTGATGAACGCGCGACGGTTCACGGGCACGATGGTCATGGTGCGGTCTCTCCCACATTATCTTTTTTGTTCGCCGCGGTCGTTGCCGCAGCCTGTTGCGTGAACTGTATGGCCAAAGCGACGCCACAGGCAAGCGCGGCTGCCGCCGTCACTGAGCTGCGCGAGGCGCGCAGCGGCAGTCCGCAAGCGCGACGAAACCATCTGAATTCCTGCGGATTTGCGAGGAGGATCAGTCTGCAGCCTCCTCCGTGCAAGGAGCGCGTTCGCGCAAAGCGGGCATCAATCCAATTGGAGCATGGATCAATGCGCAGTTCACATGGATGAGCCCCGAACGATGCCCTTCCGGGTCCGGCAGACACCTGCCCCATTTTGCCGCACGGCGAACGTGATCCAGTGCACAGACGGACTTCTGGCGGCCCTCTAGAAAAAGTGACATCATCGCACGCATTGCCGATGGAGGTGACATCATGCGCCGTCCAGCCTTTTCCAATTTGCTGCTTGCATCCGGTTTTCTTGCGCTCACGCAAATGATGGTACCGACGGACGCCGCCGCCGAAGCGCGGCTCGCGCTGGTGATCGGTCAGTCCGCCTATCGCACGGTGCCGGAACTGCCCAACGCTGCCAACGACGCCAAGGGCATGACCGAGCTGCTCGGCAATGCCGGCTTCACCGTCACCACGGCCGCCAATCTGGCGCAGAACGAGATGCGGGCGGCGATCTCGGATTTCGCCGGCAAGGTCAGCGCCAGCGGCGCCGATACCGTGGCGCTGGTGTTCTATGCCGGCCATGGCCTGCAGATCGACGGCGAGAACTATCTCGTTCCCGTCGATCTCGATCCCAAGCGTGAGGCCGACATTCCGCTCCAGGGCGTGCGGCTGAACGACCTGCTCAACACGCTCGGCGCGCTGCCGACGCGGGCACGCATCTTCATGCTCGATGCCTGTCGCAACAATCCATTCCCCGCGCTGAGCGGCGCCGGCCACGGGCTTGCGATCGTCGACACCAAGGCCGGTGCACCCGGCTCGTTCATCTCCTATTCGACCTCACCGGGCGCCGAAGCCGAGGACGGCTCCGGCATCGACAGCCCCTACACCACCGCAGCACTCACGGTCGCCAAGCAACCGAACCTTCCGATCGAGGAGGTGTTCAAGCGCATCCGCGTCGCCGTCGCGCAATCGACCGACGGACGGCAGATCCCCTGGGAAAGCTCCTCGCTGACCACCGACTTCAGGTTCTTCGGCGAGAGCAGCGGCCAGCAGCCTTCCCTTCCGGGCGCAAATTCGATGGCGCTCGCCAGCGGCACGCGCAGCGTCGAGGACTGGCGCAGGGACTTGCAGGGCAAGCCGGCCATGGTCGCCTATGAACTCGTCATCACAGACGACACCGTGCCGGCCTATCAGGCGTATATCGAGCTGTACGCTCAGGACACCCGTACGCCGCGCCTCCGCACGGTGCTTGAACGGCGGCGCCAGATGCTGGCCTGGGAGCGCGCGACCGCGATCAACACCCGCGCCTCGTTCGAGGCCTATCTTGCGAATTGGGACAACAGCGACCTCGCTGCAACCGCACGCAGGCTGCTGCTTCGGGTCCAGAACCGCAATTATGGCCTGCCCGTTGCTGCCGCTGCGAGCCCTGCCCCGGTCGCCGTCGCAATGGCCCCGACCTGCCCGTGCTCGACGCCGTCACCGCCGGCAACGCCGGTCAATCCAAGCGTCGCGCCCATCATCAAGAAGCGCGTCGACGACACGCCGCCCAAGCGCAAGGTGGTCGAGACGCCGCCGAAGCGTCGCCCGCCGTCTGACCAAGTGGTCTACGAGCGCGCGCCACCGCCGGATCGCGGTCCGCCGCCCGAGGCTGTCATGCAAGGCATTGGCATCGGTGTTGGTATCGGCCTCGGCATGGGAATGGGCGGCCGCGGCGGCGGCGACCATTATCGCGGCGACCGCAGATACTGAGCCGCTTCCAGGTCCATAATCCCATTGGAGGATTACACGAGGTCGTCATGCCCGGGCTTGTCCCGGGCATCCACGCTCTTTGGACCCGTGGCAAGGCGTGGATGGCCGGGACGAGCCCGGCCATGACGCTGTGGAGATGCCGGTGCCCAAAGCATGCCTCTCACATGCTGCAGTCCTGGTTTCTATTGCGCTAGCGCAGGATAATCGCGCTGCACGGCCTCGCGAACCCAGCTGGCCTGGATTGCGCGCGACAGGATCTGAGCGGTCTTGACGTCGTCGGCCTTCATGCAGAGATCGACGATGCGGCGGACGGCGTCGTCGCGCATCAGATCGTCTGAAATCTTCATCGCGATTTCCATCGCGGCGCGTGCCGCGCGTTCATAGCGTTCGCGTTCGCCGGACTGCGCGGAAGCACTGGCGACCTCGGCGCACGCCCTTGCCTCCGCGCAGATGTTGCGGATGCGGTCGGCTGCTTCGATGTCGCCGATCGGCCCCTGGACCGGCTCGTCCCAGATGTCCGCCGAGCGCGGCCTTGCAAACCACCTCATCCCGTCCCCCGGTCGCGTCTCGTTCAGCTTCAAGGCAGCATAATCGCAGCGTGTTCAGGAGATGCGGCGCGGCCCGATCGCTTCGAACTGCGCCTTCTGCTCATCGTTCAGCGTGGCGTAAAAATCATCGAGCGCCGCGCGCACCGACTTGATCCCGTCCAGCATCACGTCGAGGCGTTTGCGGATCGCGGCCATGCGTGCCGGCGGTGTCATCACCTCGTTGGGCTCGCAGGCCGCCTTGAGGGATGCGCTGACCTTGGCGCTGGTATCCTGGAGCACCTGGAGCGCCGCGCGCTGGGTGTCGTTCGGACGAAGCCTCTCCTCGATCGTGGCGCCGGGCCAATCAAACGCGGCGGACGCGCTGCAAGTCTGCACCGACGGGCTCGCATTGTTCGACGCCGTCGCACGACGCTGATCGTCAGCCAGCGCATTGAAGCGCGCTTTCTGTTCGTCCGTGAGCGAATCATAGAACTTGTCGAGCGCAGGCTGGACCAGATCGACGGCCTTCTGCATCGCTTCGACGCGCAGCTGCATCGCCGCGAGCCGGCCGGGGGCCGTCGCTGCGGGCTGCGTCGGGCAGGACGTGCGGATCAGCGCCGCGGCGTCGATCGAGGCGTTGCCGAGCGCATCGAGAGCGGCGCCCTGCATATCCGTCGGCTGCACAGCGGATGCGATCTGGTCGATCGGCAGGCCAACGATGGCACGGCGGTCGCTGCCGCAGAGCTGTTCGAGCGGCGCGCTACGGGCCCGCCGCCGTCCCTGCGGCTGCTGCGGCAGATAGGCCGACAGGCGATCATAGCCATAGGGGCCGAATATGCCGGCATAGATGTCCGGATAGCCGTAACCCCAGAAGCCGAGCCCGTCGCCCCAGATCGTGTAGTCGTAGAGGTCGTTGTAGGCGAACGGCCAGAACAGCGGCCCGACCCAGCCGTAGCCGCCACCCGCATGTTGCCACCATCCGCTGCTTGCGCCGCTCCAGCCGGCCAGTGCGGCCGCGGCCACGAGCTGCGCGCGCGCCGCCGGATTACTGATCAGCCGGCCATTACGGAATGCGCTGGAGTTCAGGGCATTGCGGAAGCTCGCGGGGCGGATCGCCGCGTTGCGGATCTGACCGAAGTTGGGCCCGCCGCGCCGGGCACCGGCCGTGAACCGCATGCCGCGATGATGTCCTCCCCCATGCACATGCCCACCGCCGTGGCCACGGAAATGTCCGCCGCCGTGATGGCCGCCGCCATGTCCGCCACCATGGCCGCCGCCATGTCCACCCCCATGGCCACCACCATGCCCGCCCTTCGCCAGCGCAGCGCCCGCCAGCATGCAGGCAAATGCCACCGCGGCTATTCCTATGACCGGTCGCACCATCGCACCCTCCCGCCAAAGCCCTGCCATTGAGGCATCGGAACTTGGCGGGATGGGAACCGACAGGATTGCCGAAAGTTCCCGGTCCGAGTTCCGTGGGCGCTAGGCCTCCGGTACGATCTTGCCGGGGTTGAAGATATTAAGCGGGTCGAGCGCCTTTTTGAGCGCCCGCATCGCATCCAGCGCTTCAGGGCCGAGTTCCGCCCGGAGATATTTCTGCTTGCCCTGGCCGATGCCGTGCTCGCCGGTGCAGGTGCCGTCCATCGCCTGCGCGCGCTCGACCAGGCGGTGCATGAACTCCTCGCCGCGCGCCATCTCACCGGCATCGTTGGTGTCGCAGACCAGCGAGCAGTGGAAATTGCCGTCGCCGACATGGCCGACGATCGGCGACAACAGATTGAGGCGCCTCAGATCCTCCTCGGTCTCGCTGACGCACTCGGCGAGCCGCGAGATCGGCACGCAGACGTCGGTCGCGACGACGCCGATGCTGTCACCGGGACGCAGCGCCTTTACCGACCAATAGGCGTCGTGCCGCGCCTGCCACAGTTTGGTGCGGTCCTCCGGCTTGGTGGTCCAGGAGAAATCACCGCCGCCGCAGTCCTTCGCGATCTCGCCGAAGGCCTTGGACTGCTCGGCGACTTCGATCTCACTGCCGTGGAATTCCATCAGCAGCAGCGGTGTCTCCGGCAAGGTCAGCTTCGAATAGGCGTTGCAGGCCTGCACCTGCGCGGCATTGAGCAACTCGATGCGCGCCACGGGAATGCCGGTCTGGATCGCCAGGATGACGGCCTGACAGGCCCCGTGGACGCTCTCGAACGACACCGCGCCGGCCGCGATCGTCTCGGGGATGCCGCGCAGACGGATGGTCAGCTCCGAGATGATGCCGAGCGTGCCTTCGGCGCCGACGAACAGATGCGTCAGGTCGTAGCCCGCGGAGGACTTCTTCGCGCGCGTGCCTGTCGTGATAATCTCGCCGTCGCCGCGTACCACCTTCAGCGCCAGCACGCTCTCGCGGATGGTGCCGTAGCGCACCGCATTGGTGCCGGAGGCGCGGGTCGAGGCCATGCCGCCGAGCGAGGCATCCGCGCCGGGATCGATCGGAAAGAACAGGCCCTGGTCGCGCAGATGCTCGTTGAGCGCCTTGCGGGTGACGCCGGGCTGGATCACGCAGTCGAGGTCCTCGGCGTGCACCGCCAGCACCTTGTTCATGTCGCGCAAGTCGATCGAGATGCCGCCGGCGGGTGCGTTGACCTGGCCTTCGAGCGAGGTGCCGGTGCCGAAGGGAATGACGGGGACGCGATTTTTGGCGCAGATCCGCACCACGTCCTGGATGTCGGCGGTCTCCTGCGCCATCACCACCCCATCGGGCGGCTGGTTGGGGAGCCAGGTGGTGGTATGGCCGTGCTGTTCGCGGACGGCCTGCGAGGTGATGAGGCGGTTGCCGAAGCGTGCGGCAAGCTGTTCCAGCGCGCTCGCAAGGGCTTTCGGCTCCGGCCGCGGCGGATTATTGGTGATGGTGGTGCCCACGGAATTCCTCCCGAAAGAAGAACCGTGGCAAAGGACATAAAACCGGTCAAGTCAAGCGACCGGACGCATGGCTAGGGAAGAACATATGCCGGAGACTGCCGCCTCAGCGCCCCAAGCGGAGCCGTTCCGCGCCGCGATCATGCAGATCGAGCCGCAATGGATCGACTATAACGGCCATCTCAACATGGCCTATTACAACGTGATGTTCGACCGCGCGATCGACCAGCTCTGGCTCGAGCTCGGGATGGGGCCGGCCTACATGAAGGAGCGAGGCGGCTCGAGCTTCACCGCCGAGTGCCACGTGCGCTATTTGCGCGAAATCCACCTCGGCGATCCCGTGCAGATCTTCGTCTGGTTGCTGGAGGCCGACGACAAGCGGCTGCACACGTTCGAGGAGATGCGGCATGCCAGTGAAGGCTGGCTATCGGCGACGTCCGAGAACATGTCGCTGCACATGGACATGAATGCGCGGCGCGTCGCGCCGTTGCCGCCCGATATCCGTGAGCGTATCGCTGCGGTGACAAGGGCCCACAGCGCCGTACCGCGGCCCGAGGGCATCGGCCGGAACGTAGCGATGCCCTCGAAGCGGTAGTGCACGATCCGGAAAAAGTGTGAAGCGGTTTTCCGGCAGATCATGCACCAAATCAGACCGCGCTATATCCTGTTGCGGCCGCGCGCCAAGCCGACAACGGCCGAGACCAGGAACAGAACGACCGCGATGAAGAAGATGATCTTGGCGATCTCGATCGAAGCGCCGGCGATGCCGCCGAAGCCGAGAATGCCGGCGATCAGTGCGATAACCAGAAACGTCACAACCCAGCCAAGCATGGTCAAACCCTCGTCTTGATGTCTGTCTGCGTCTAGCGCGGCTGGCCGCGCCACCTGCCCAGACAATCTCGACGCGGGAACGATGGTTCCGGACGCCACAGGGTGGAAATTCGCAGGGCCCGCAGGAACAAATTGACTTGCCGCGCACGTGGAAAACCTCGTTCGGCCGCCCCATATAGCCACCAATCCCTGTTAAGAAGGCTCCCTTCCGCCACCCCGCGGTGCCATCGTGGGGCCGATGATTCGCATGACCGAGCCGAGCAAGATCACTGGCGTACCCGACCACCAGCCCGCAGCCGGCGGCATCGCCGCGCGTGCGCGCGCCTCCGTGGGCCCGAAATACCTCTCCGGCCTCAATCCGGAGCAGCGCGAGGCGGTGGAGACGCTCGACGGCCCGGTCCTGGTGCTGGCCGGCGCCGGCACCGGCAAGACCCGCGTGCTGACGACGCGTATCGCCCATATCCTGAGCCAGGGCCGCGCCCGTCCCGCCGAGATCCTGTCGGTGACCTTCACCAACAAGGCCGCGCGCGAGATGAAGCACCGGCTCGGCCAGATGCTCGGCCACGCCGTCGAGGGCATGCCGTGGCTCGGCACCTTCCATTCCATCGGCGGCCGCATCCTGCGCACCCATGCCGAGCTGGCGCAGCTCAAGTCGAACTTCACCGTGCTCGACACCGATGATCAGGTTCGTCTGCTCAAGCAGCTGCTGCAAGCCGACAACATCGACGACAAGCGCTGGCCGGCGCGCATGCTCGCCGGCCTGATCGACGGCTGGAAGAACCGCGGCCTGACGCCGTCGCAGGTGCCGTCGGGCGAAGCCGCCGTCTTCGCCAACGGCAAGGGCGGCAAGCTCTACGCGAGCTACCAGGAGCGGCTGAAGATTCTGAATGCCGCCGATTTCGGCGATCTGCTGCTCGAGGACATCCGCATCTTCCGCGAGCACCCGGACATCCTGCGGCAGTACCAGCAGCGCTTCAAATATATCCTGGTCGACGAATATCAGGACACCAACGTCGCGCAATATCTGTGGCTGCGGCTGCTGTCGCAGGCGCCGGCGACCACCAAAGCTGTCATTCCGGGGCGCGTCGAAGACGCGAACTACGACGCGCAATCGCGCGTCGGAGAATCTGGAGATGGGTCCTCAGCTCCAGATTCCGGGTCTGCGCCTGCGGCGCATCCCGGAATGACGGAGCGCGCGGCGATCGCGGCTGCTGCTGCGTCCCCCACCAAAAACATCTGCTGCGTCGGCGACGACGACCAGTCGATCTATGGCTGGCGCGGCGCCGAGGTCGACAACATCCTGCGCTTCGACCACGATTTCCCCGGCGCCAAGGTCATTCGCCTCGAGCGCAACTACCGCTCGACCGGCCACATCCTCGCCGCCGCCTCGCATCTGATCGCCCACAACGAAGGCCGGCTCGGCAAGACGCTGCGTACCGAGGACCAGGACGGCGAGAAGGTTACCGTCACGGGCTGCTGGGATTCGAAAGAGGAAGCTCGCGGCATCGGCGAGGAGATCGAGCAGATCCAGCGCCAGGGCGACAAACTCAACGAAATCGCCATTCTCGTGCGCGCCTCTTACCAGATGCGCGAATTCGAAGAACGCTTCGTCACGCTCGACCTGCCCTATCGCGTCATCGGCGGCCCGCGCTTCTACGAGCGCGCCGAAATCCGCGATGCGCTGGCGTACTTGCGCGTCATCAACTCGCCCGCCGACGATCTCGCCTTCGAGCGCATCATCAATGTGCCCAAGCGCGGCCTGGGCGAAGCCACCATGCAGATGCTGCACGACCACGCCCGCAAGCGCCGTATTCCCCTGTTCGAAGCGGCTCGCGCGGTGGTCGAGACCGACGAGCTAAAGCCGAAGGCACGCGGCTCGCTGCGTGAGGTCATTACCCAATTCGACCGCTGGCGCGCCCAGCGTGAGGTCACGACGCATACGGATCTTGCCCAGATCGTGCTCGACGAGAGCGGCTATACCGAGATGTGGCAGAAGGATCGCTCCGCCGATGCCGCGGGCCGGCTCGAGAACCTGAAAGAACTCGTGCGCTCGATGGAGGAGTTCGAGAACCTGCAAGGATTTCTCGAGCACATCTCGCTGGTGATGGACCGCGACGGCGGGGCCGACGAGGACGCGGTGTCACTGATGACATTGCACTCGGCCAAGGGCCTCGAATTCGACAACGTGTTCCTACCCGGCTGGGAGGAAGGCCTGTTCCCAAGCCAGCGCACGCTGGACGAACAGGGCCGCGCGGGGCTCGAGGAGGAGCGCCGCCTCGGCCATGTCGGCCTGACCCGCGCCCGCCGCCGCGCCAAAATCTATTTCGCGACCAATCGCATGATCCATGGCACCTGGTCGACCACGATCCCCTCGCGCTTCCTCGACGAACTGCCGGCGGCAAACGTCGAGATCACCGAATCCAAGGGCGGCTCGGCCTGGGGCGGCACCGGCGGCTACGGCGCCTCCCGCTTCGACGACATGGAGGCGTTCGGCTCCACCTATTCGACCCCGGGCTGGCAGCGCGCCCAGGCCAACCGCAATCGCGGCGGCGGCCGAAGCGGCGGCTTCGAGGAAGAAGCCGCGACGTTCTCCTCCTCCTCGTCATCGGGCCCCGATTTCGGCAGCTTCTCCTCGCGCCGTCGCGGTCCCCTGACGATCGAGGGCGAGCTGGTCGCCAAATCCACCGGCACTACCTCGGAGTTCTCGCTCGAAGACCGCGTCTTCCACCAGAAATTCGGCTACGGCCACGTCACCAAGATCGACGGCAACAAGCTCACCATCCATTTCGACAAGGCCGGCGAGAAGAAAGTCGTGGACAGTTTCGTGCAGCGGGCGTGAGGCCCGTCGTGGCTCACTACATCGCCATCATCGAGGACGCCGGCCCGGACGAAGCTGTCAGCTTGTGGTTTCCCGACCTGCCGGGCTGCATTTCCGGCGGCGACGACGTCGACGAGGCCCTGGAGAGCGCGCCCGAGGCGCTCGCGTTCTATGCGCAGGAACTGATTGAGGACGGCCGCCAGCTTCCCCCGCCGCGGACGTTGGACCAGCTCAAGGCCGACCCTGGCGTGGCCGACGACCTCAGAAACCACACGGTCGCCCTGATCGAATGGCCGCCCGTTACTGACGCCACGGAGTGAGGACTGTTCGCCGCACTGCGCAACTCTCGACAGTTCTGGTCCGAACGCCCCTTGACCATCACGAACTTCCCCGTATCAGATGCAGCCATGGTCCGGGGCTCCGTCACACTGATCGTGCTTGCATTGGGGATGCCGTCGCTCAGCGCGGCGGAGACCATGAGCTTCGGCGATTCGATCGGGCTCTTGGCCAAGAGCTGCGGTGCGGAGATCGTCGCCAATTGCCGCGGCGTCAACCCGGACTCGACCCGCCTGAAGGAGTGCCTGTCGCGCAACCGCGACGTGCTGTCTCCGCAATGCGCGAGCGACTATCTCGGTGCCTTCGACGCCATCCAGAAGCGAGTCGCCGCGCGCGTCACGGTGGCGAACGCCTGCCAGCGCGAGATCGTCAAGGTCTGCGGCGGCTCGACCAAGGAGACCAGCAAGTCGATCCCCTGCCTGGTCTCGACGCCCAAGGGCATCAGCAACAATTGCCTGAAGGCGGTCGACGACGCGGGGTATCGCTGATGCGCGCCAACAGGCTCTCCACTGCCGGACTAGGCATCGCGCTGGGCTTCGCTCTGCTCGCGGGCGCTGCACGCGCGCAGACGGCGGCGCCGACCCGCGACGACATCGTCGGCAAGCTCAACCACTTCGAAGAAGCCGCCGAGGTCGATCTTCCCGCGCTGAAGCAGCAGGTGATGGAGCGTGCCAAGGCCAGGATCAAGAACGATCCGGGCCCGGTGAACCGGCCGCCGATCGCGCCTGACCTCGCCAAGCTGCCCGCCTTCAACGCGCAGATCCAGTTCGATGCCGACACGCCGATCATCCAGCCGGCCTCCTACCAAACCGTCGGCCGCATCGCCGACGCGATGGTTCATTCCTCGCTGCTGCCCTACACGTTCCTGATCGTCGGTCACGTCGAATCCAATTCGAAGACGCGCGAGGCCAACGCGATCCTGAGCCAGCGCCGCGCCGACGCGATCCGCGACGTGCTGGTGAACACGTTCAAGATCTCGACCAAGCGGCTGCATCCGATCGGCCTCGGAGAGGAGCAGTTTCTCGACCGGGCCAAGCCGACCTCGGCCGTCAACGGCCAGTTGCAAATCCTGACCTATGCCAAGCTGCCTGAAGAGGCGCATCCAGCTGCGGCGCCTGCGCCTGCGGCGAAAAAGCCCGCCAAGAAGCGCTGAGCGAACGCGGCTTCACACCTGACGGAACCCTTTGAAGTCCTGATCGTTTTGTAGCCTGCCCGGGGCGCAACAATACGGTTTTGCGCGACAAAAGCGCCGGTTTGTGCACCGCCCGGTCCAGTGCTATAGCCTCTGTTCGCCCTTCCCAACCCCGTGCTGCATGAGACCGAAATGGGTGGCTATTTTCAGCGCCAACTTGCCGTTTATGTCGAGTACCATCGCGACCCCCGGAACACGGCGATGCATGTGGTGGGTATTCTTCTGTTGTTCACCGGCGCCGTGCTGCCGCTGACGCTGGTCAGGCTTCCGCTGTTCGGTTTCGATGTCAGCCTGGCGGTGATCCTGGCCTTGCCGGTTCTGATCTATTGGCTGCTGCTCGACATGGCGCTCGGGATCGGCATTCTGGCCGTCTCGATCGTGCTGTTTTCGGTTGCGACGACCATTGCGGCGCAAGTCGGCACCGCGACGATGTGGGCGATTTTCGCCGCGCTGGTGGCGCTCGGCTTCGCCGCGCAGGCCATCGGCCACAAGGTTTTTGAGGGCCGCGAAGCCTCGTTGTTCACTTTTCCTTCGCATCTTTTGCTTGGACCGATGTTCGTGATGGCAAAATTATTCATTGCATTGGGCTTCCGTCGCGACCTTGCCGCGATTCTGGCGCCTCTTCCGACCAATTCTCTTTCAACCCGATAGCTCTAGAAGCGAAACAGCAACCTTCTGCATGGCTCTCGTACTGGTTACCGGTGGCAGTGGCTTCATCGGACATCATCTCGTAGAAGTGCTCCGCGCCCGTGGGCAGCGGGTGCGTGTGCTCGATGTCCGTCCGCCGGCCGCGGCGAACGCGGACGTTGAACATGTCCACGGCTCGGTGCTGGACAGCGCCGCGGTCGATGCTGCGATCTCCGGGGTCGATCAGGTCTATCACCTCGCCGGACTGCCCGGCATGTGGGTCGCCAACAAACAGGACTTTCACGACGTCAACTGTCGCGGCACCGAAATCGTGCTCGCGGCTGCAATGAAGCGCGGCGTGTCCCGCTTTTTGCATTGCTCGACGGAATCGATCCTGTTCCCCTATTCCGACCTCAATGGCGTTCCCGCTGAAGAGGCGCTGCAGCCGGCCGACGCGATGCCGGGCGCCTATACGCGGTCGAAGTCGCTCGCCGAACAACATGCCGCCAAGGCAGCGGCCAATGGCTTTCCGCTGGTGATCGGCACGCCGACCATGCCGATCGGCGCCGCCGATCACAATCTGACGCCGCCGACGGCGATGCTATGGTACTTCCTCCAGAAGAAGGTGCAGCCGCATCTCAACTTCCTGGTCAACCTCGTCGATGTCCGCGACGTGGCCATGGGCCTGGTGCTGACCATGGAGCGCGGCCGCCTCGGCCAGCGCTACATCCTCGGCGGCGACTGCGTTCCGCTCGGCAACATCCTGCGGATGATGTCGGCGATGAGCGGCCGCCGTCAGTATCCGGTCGTCGTCCCCGGCAGGATCGCCGAGCTCTCCGCGATCATGCTCGAATACATCTCCGATCATGTCACGCGCCGGCCGCCCAACGGCACCGCCGAGGGCGTGCGCATCGCGCTCGCCGCCAGCGACCTCTCGATCGGCAAGGCACGCACCGAGCTCGGCTATTCGCCGCGTCCGATCGAGCCAGTGCTGCGCGAAACCATCACCCATCTGCTCGCCCGTAACGGCCAGCCGGCCTCTGGCGCCATCAAGCATCACGCGCTCTCCTCGCGCGCGAGCTGAGCTGTCCGCCCAACGCAAAGAACCTTCATGTCCTTCGATTTCAGCAAGCTTCTCTCTGTCGCCTGGGGTGGCTGGACCACGACCTGGCCGACCGAACTCCTCGCCCTGATCTGGCTTGCCTTTCTCGCCAGCTGGGTTGGCGCATCGTTCTGGCAGGGACAGACCAAGAAGCAGGTCATGACGCTGGAGTCGCAGCGCTATCGCCTGCCGATCCTGGTCGGCGGCATCCTGTACACGCCGTGGGTTGCACAGCTCATGGGCTGGAAGCCGCTCTGGGTGCTCGGCAACACCGGCATCACCATCGCCGCGGTCCTCTCGGCCGCCGGCATCGCCTTCGCCTGGTGGGGCCGGCTGCACCTCGGAAAGTTCTGGTCCAACACCATCACCCACAAGGAAGATCATCGCGTCATCGACACCGGCCCCTACGGCGTCGTGCGTCACCCGATCTACACCGGTCTGATCTTCGGCATGCTCGTGACCGGCATCGCGATCGGCCTCGTCACGACGATCCTTGGTGCGATCCTGATCTCGCTCGGCATGTGGCAGAAGGGCCGGATGGAAGAGGTGTTCCTGTCCAAGGAGCTCGGCGAAGACGCCTACGGCGCCTATTGCCGCCGCGTTCCGATGATCATCCCGTTCCTGTCGCCGCGGTGAGGCGCGCCTCTTCCCTCTACCCCTTTCTCCGCGCAACGCTGCTGTTAGTCCCGTCATCCTGAGGTGCGAGGTTTGCGATGCGAACGCATCGCGAGCCGAGCCTCGAAGGATGTACGGCCGAGATGCAGCCGGGCCGTACATCCTTCGAGGGCCGCTGAAGGAGCGGCCACCTCAGGATGACGGTGACAGAGCCGCATCCTTGCCATGCAAATTCGGCGTGACGCCATTGCGCAGGCCATAAACGGCCCGATACAGGCCGGCACATGTTGACCTTTTTACCGCCAACCAGTTGGATGCGCGCGCAAAGAGGCACGACGACATCCATCGTGGATCTGGAGAGGTCGACGATCAGGCCTGAGCCCGCGCGGGGCTTTGGGCGATCCGGCGTTGAACTGTGCCTCAAGGGTTCGACAGGGGCTTCTCATGACCTTTTCCAGCATCTTCGCGCAGTTCGTCGCAGTCCTCGGCGGCGTCGCGCTGCAATGGCGGAAGCTGACCGGCACCGAGCCCGCGCCGGCCTGGGGAGAGAGGCCCGCCATTCCCGAAGCGAAGCCGCAGGGTGCGATCCCGACGCTGAAGATGCCGTCCGCGCGCGGCTGGAGCGAAGGACAGAAGCCGACGGTCGCGTCCGGGCTCAAGGTCAATACGTTCGCGAGCGGTCTCGATCATCCGCGCTGGATCGAGGTGCTGCCCAATGGCGACGTGCTGATCGCGGAGGCGACGCAGATCGCAGGCGCACCGAGATCCGTGTTTCATTACGCGATGCAGGCAACGATGCGGCGCGCCGCCGCGCTCGGCGTTTCCGCCAACCGCATCACGCTGCTGCGCGACAAGGACGGCGACGGCGTCGCCGAACATCGCGGCGCCTTCATGGAAAACCTCAGCCAACCCTTCGGCATGGCGCTGGTCGGCGACACTTTCTATGTCGGCAACACCGACGGCGTGATGGCGTTTCCCTATGTCGCGGGCGCCGACCGCATCACCGCGGCGGGCAAGCGGCTCACGACTTTCAAGCCGGGCGGGCACTGGACGCGCAGCCTGCTCGCAAGCCCCGACGGCAAGAAACTCTATGCCGGTGTCGGCTCGCTCAGCAACATCGCCGAGATGGGCATGGAGGTCGAGCAGGGCCGCGCCGCGGTGTACGAGCTCGACCTCGTCGCCGGCACGCATCGCATTTTCGGCGCAGGCCTGCGTAATCCCGTGGGCCTTGCCTGGGAGCCGAATACGAATGTGCTCTGGACCGTCGTCAACGAGCGCGACGGCCTCGGCGATGAGACACCGCCGGATTATCTCACCTCGGTGCGCGACGGCGGTTTCTACGGCTGGCCCTATTGCTACTGGGGCAAGACGGTGGACGATCGCGTGCCGCAGGATCCGGCGCTGGTCGCCAAGGCGATTCAACCGGACTACGCGCTCGGCGGTCACACCGCTTCGCTCGGCCTGTGCTGGATGCCGGCAGGCACCCTACCCGGCTTCCCCGACGGCATGGTGATCGGCCAGCACGGCTCGTGGAATCGCAGCAAACTCTCAGGCTACAAGCTGGTGTTCATTCCGTTCGAGAACGGCAAGCCCTCCGGCCCCGGCCGCGACATCCTGTCGGGCTTCCTGTCCCCGGACGAGAAGGAATCCTACGGCCGCCCGGTCGGCGTCGTGATCGGCCCCGACAAGAAGTCGCTGCTGATGGCCGACGACGTCGGCAACGTGATCTGGCGCGTGACGGGCGCTTAAGAGTTCACGTCCCGACGCAGAGCGTCGCGCGCTGCTTGCGCAGGAGCGCGATCACCGAGAGCGCGGTGATAAGGCCGGTCTTGGGATTCTCGGACGGGATGTTCTCGATCGACATCGAGAAGCGCGCCGAATCCGCCTCGACCTCGATGCGGTGAACGTTGCGCGTCACGGTCGGATCGGCCCAGATCTGCACCTGCGTGCGATCCGGTCCGACGCCCGCGAGCGACAGCGCCACCGCGACATTCAGATTGGCCGGAAAGCCCTTGGCGGCCTCGCGCGCGGTGCCCTCGAACAGTTTTAGCGGCTCGCTCAGCTTGTCGATGTCGATGTTGTTCGCGACGATGAACGGCGCGCCCTTCAGCCCGTCGATCGGCTTGCGCGTCACCATCTTCACGGAATTGATGGTACCGACCGCGGCGGCATTGACGGCATCGAGCCCGATCAGGGCGCCTGTCGGCACGAGGATGCGGCCGCCATTGGCGCGGGCGAGATCGACGAGATCGAAATTATCGAGCAGCCCGCCGACGCTGACGACGACCGCGGCCTTGCCGCGCTTCACTGCGGGCTCGACGATCGCGCGCAACTGGCTGCTCGGCGCGCATTCGACCACGATGTCGGCGGCTTCGCCGAGCTGGCCGATCGGCAGGACCTGCGGCGGGCGGCGGAGGCTATCGAGGAACGCCCGATGCTTTGCGGGATCGCGCACCGCCACGGCGGATAGCGCTAGCCCTTCGATGCCCTGATCGAGCGCTGTGGCGATCTTGGTGCCGATCGAGCCCAGGCCCGCGATGGCAACCCGCAAGTCGTTTCGTTCGGTCATCGCATCCCACCCTCTCGTCACGCCAACGTCATAGCCTCTCAAGCCTCCCGCGCATAGCTGCGCAGGCGGGCATCGAGCACCGCCAGCATCGCATCGCGGGCCGGATCGCGCGAGCCGCGCAGCCATGCGGCAGCCAGCGGCAGCCGGCCGACCGGGCCGCTCTGCTTCGGCCGTAGCGACACGAAGCGCACCCCCGTCACCGCCATCCGCGCGGTCCAGCGCGGCACGATCGCGACCCCGAGCTTCGTTGCGACAAGATTGATGATGGTCTGCTTCTCGTCGGCGACCTGCACGATGCGTGGCGTGAGGCCCGCCTGCTCGAAGAGTTTCATGGTGAGGTCGTGGCTGTGCGGCCGCGAGCGGCGGTCCGGTACCAGCATCGCCTCGTCGGCGATCTCGGCCAGCGTGATCGAGGTCCTCTTGGCCAGCGCATGCCGCTGCGGGAATGCCACGATCGCGGTCTCCTGGAGCAGATCGCGGAATTCGAGCCGCTTGTCCGCACTGGCGGGCGGGCGAACAAAGGCGAGATCGAGCGCGCCGGTCAAGATCTTTGGCAGCAGCCGGACGGTCTTGTCCTCGAGAAGCTGCACCGCGATGTCAGGATATTTTGCGCGGAAGTCGCGCAAGAGCGCCGGCAACAGCCCGGCCGCGGCACTGTCGATGGCGCCGACCCGGAGTTTTCGAGCAGCCCCCGCGCGCGAGCGGTTGCGCAGATTGCTCGCGACCACCTCGACGCGGGCGAGGATGGCGCGCGCATCGCGCAATAGCGTCGCGCCATCTTCCGTCAGCGACACCGCACGCGTCGTCCGCGCAAACAGCCGCGTGCCCAGATCTTCCTCCAGCAGCCTGATCTGGCGGCCGAGCGCGGAGGGCAGCATCTGGAGATGCTGCGCCGCGCGGCCAAAATGCAACTGCTCGGCCGCCGCCACGAAGCATCGAAGCTGTTGCAATTCCATTCCGTATCCTCTCGTCCGGCCCCGAGACGATTATATCATTTTTTTGTATAAACCAGTGCCAATTGAGTCCCCAGCCGTCCCCCGCCTAGGCTCCTTGTCGGCATGGACCTCCGGGTCTGCCGATAACGAGAAACCAGGACAGGGAGGCCAGGGTGGCGAGCGAGATTCAGACGCGCGTGCTGCGCAAGATCACATGGCGCATCGTTCCCTTCATCATGCTGCTCTACTTCGTGGCCTTCATCGACCGCGTCAACATCGGCTTCGCCTCGCTGACGATGAACAAGGACATAGGCCTGTCGCCGACGGTCTACGGCTTCGGCGCCGGAATCTTCTTCTGGGGCTATTTCCTGTTCGAGGTGCCCTCCAACATCATCCTGCACAAGGTCGGCGCGCGGATCTGGATCGCGCGGGTGATGATCAGCTGGGGCATCGTTTCAGCCGCAATGGCCTTCGTGCAGGGCCCGACCAGCTTCTATGTGCTGCGCTTCCTGCTCGGCGTGGCCGAGGCCGGGTTCTTTCCCGGCATCATCCTCTATCTCTCCTACTGGTTCCCGGCGCGCCAGCGTGCGGCGGTGACCGCGCTGTTCATGGCGGCGGCGCCGCTCTCGACCGTGCTGGGATCGCCAGTCTCCGGCGCGCTGCTGGAGATGGACGGAATGCTCGGCTTCAAGGGCTGGCAATGGCTGTTCGTGCTGGAGGCGCTGCCGGCCGTGCTGCTCGGCTTCGTCGTGCTGGCATTCCTCACCGACCGCCCGGAGAAAGCAAAGTGGCTCGCCGACGATGAGCGGAGATGGCTGGTCGAGACCATGAACGTAGAGACGACCAGCAAAGCTGCCACCGCGAAGCACAGCATCTGGCGCGGGCTCGCCGATCCGCGCGTGCTGGCCCTGGCGCTGATCTATTTCGGCACTTCGGCTGGCCTCTACACGCTCGGCGTCTGGGCGCCGCAGATCATCAAGCAATTCGGCTTGTCCTCGCTCCAGGTTGGCTTCCTCAACGCACTGCCGGCAACCGCCGCCGTCGTCGCCATGGTGCTGTGGGCCCGGCATTCGGACCGCACCGGCGAGCGCACCTGGCACGTCGTGCTGGCCTGCCTGCTTGCCGCCGCGGGGCTCGCCTTTGCCGGCCTTGCGACCGGCGTCGTGACCGTGCTGATCGCGCTGACACTCGTCAACATCGGCATCTCCTCGGCAAAACCGCCGCTCTGGAGCATGCCGACGCTGTTCCTGTCCGGCCCTGCGGCCGCAGCCGGCATCGCCACCATCAACTCGATCGGCAATCTCGGCGGTTTCGTCGGTCCCGCCATGATCGGGTGGATCAAGGGCCAGACCGGCAGCTTTGTCGGCGGGCTCTACTTCGTCGCCGGCCTGCTCGTTCTCTCCGCGGTCCTGACCCTGCTATTGTCGCGCGCGCAGACCGCGCCCGTCGAACCCGTCCCACAAACCTACTGACATCTCAAACGGAGCATATTCATGCGCACCCATTCGATCGCAGCAATCCCCGCCGACGGGATCGGCCCCGAGGTGATCTCGGCCGGTGTCCGCGTGCTGGAGGCGCTGGCAAAGCGCAGCGGCGACCTCGCCTTCAACATCAAGACCTTCGACTGGGGCTCGGACTATTACAAGAAGCACGGCGTCATGATGCCGGCTGACGGCCTCGACGAACTGAAGAAGTTCGACGCGATCTATTTCGGCGCGGTCGGCGCGCCCGACGTGCCCGATCACATCACCCTGTGGGGCCTGCGGCTGCCGATCTGCCAGGGCTTTGACCAATACGCCAATGTGCGCCCGACCAAGATATTGCCGGGTGTCGCCTCGCCGCTGCGCAATGTCGGCGTCGGCGATCTCGACTGGGTGATCGTGCGCGAGAACTCGGAGGGCGAATATGCCGGCATGGGCGGCCGCGCGCACAAGGGCCTGCCGGAAGAGGTTGGCACCGAAGTGGCGGTGTTCACCCGC
Organism: Bradyrhizobium sp. 141; assembly: GCF_023074055.1. Taxonomy (GTDB): domain Bacteria; phylum Pseudomonadota; class Alphaproteobacteria; order Rhizobiales; family Xanthobacteraceae; genus Bradyrhizobium. The sequence continues at coordinate 7,640 of NZ_JADPKR010000082.1, read as the reverse complement.
GTCGGCGTGACGCGCATCATGCGCTATGCGTTCCAGCTCGCGCAGTCGCGTCCGCGCAAATTCCTGACCGTCGTGACCAAGTCGAACGCACAGCGCCACGGCATGGTGATGTGGGACGAGATCGCGGCCGAGGTCGCGACCGAGTTCCCCGACGTCACCTGGGACAAGATGCTGGTCGACGCCATGACGGTGCGCATGACGCTGCATCCGAAGAGCCTCGACACCATCGTCGCGACCAATCTGCACGCCGACATCCTGTCCGACCTCGCCGGTGCGCTGGCCGGCAGCCTTGGCGTCGCGCCGACCGGCAATATCGATCCGCAGCGCCGCTTCCCCTCGATGTTCGAGCCGATCCACGGCTCGGCCTTCGACATCACCGGCAAGGGTATCGCCAACCCGGTCGCGACCTTCTGGACCGGCGCGCAGATGCTCGAGCATCTCGGCGAGATGGATGCCGCCTCGAGGCTGATGACCGCCGTCGAGCGCGTCTGCGCCGCCGGCGTGCTGACGCCGGACGTCGGCGGCAAGGCGACGACGAAGGAAGTGACGGATGCCGTGATCGACGCGATCCTGGGGTCGAACGTGTGAGAACGCCCTGCGTCATGGCCGGGCTTGTCCCGGCCATCCACGATTTTTCGCGCGGCGCCGAGAACGTGGATGCCCGGGACAAGCCCGGGCATGACGAATTCGTGGAATGATCGCCCGCTCAACAAGCACCGACTTGCGGCAGCGCGCCCTATTTCCGCCCCGCCGGCGGAGACGGCGGCGTCGCCATCGCGGCGGCCGGCTCGGGCGGTGTCAGATGGCGCGGCACGATGATGGTCTGGCCCGGGGTGAGCTGCGCGTTTTCCGGCAGCGAATTGCTCTGCGCGAGCGTCCACAGCGGCACGCGATTGGCGGCGGCGATGCTCTCCATGGTGTCGCCGCGGCGCACCGGCAGCCGCACGCCGCTATCCCACAACTCGACCAGGGTATCCGCTGGCACGAGATAGCGCAGCGGCACGGCATTGGCCTGGGTCTGCGGCGGAATGCGCGGCAACTGCGTCACCATCTCGACGATCTGGCGATGGATGTCGTCGGACTTCTCGATGTTGATGTGCGAGACGCGCGCGTTTTCCTTCAAGTCGTAACTCGCATAGTGGCCGCGAAAGCCGGGGACCGCGACGACGTCCCCGCCGCCGAGCACGCTGTCGGACAGGAAGATGTTGATGAAGCGCTCGACATTGAGCGGCACGTCGCCAGTCGCGTGCGCGGGATCGATGGCGATGACGAGGCTGATCGGGATTTTCTCCTTGGCCGCCATCTCGGAGATGACGATCGAGCACAGCCCGCCCATGGAGTGGCCGATCAGCACGATCGGCGCCGCCTTCTCCTTGTAACTGGCGATGACGCGGTTGCCGATGAACCGGCACAGAGTGAATTCATAGACGTCGGCGGCGAAGCCGGCCTGTGTCAGTTTCTCGCCGAGCCGGTCCATGCCGGTCGAGAAGATCGGGCCCATGGCACCGCGGAACAGGTAGATATTCGGCGGCGGCAACGGCTCGAACGGCGGCGGCGGCGGCGCGGCAGGTACGGCCGCAGCGGGCTTCGACTTGGCGGGTGAGGCAGCGGCCACGCCGGGGCCCAAGGCGAGCAGTGCAACGGCTGCCAGCGCGACTAGTCGCCTCAGATCAATCATCAGTCCAGCAGTCCCACCACGGGAGGCAAAGTCCCCCTCCGGGGGTTAGTGACCACCGATTGGGTGGATTTTGGGGCACGGAACCGGCGGCCCCCTCCAGCAGCCCGTCGGCCTGCTGCCCATCGCGGGACATGACGGAGTTTGCGACGATCGGCCTCAGGCCGGCTTGGCCGAGGGCTCGAGCGGCAGAATCCGATTCAGCAGTTCGAGCAGCGTGCGTTGCTCGGCCTCGCAGAGTGGCGCCAGCATCCGTTCATTATAGGGCTGCGTCAGCCTTGCCCCGTCCTGAATGAGCTTTGCGCCCCTTGGCGTGAGCAACAGCTCGACGGCGCGGCGATCGGACTTCGAGCGATGGCGCTTGATGAAGCCGGATGATTCGAGCTCGTTCAGGATCTTGATCAGGTTCGGCAGGCGCAGCCGGAGCACGCTGGCGAGGCTGCTGGGGGGAACGCCGGGATTGTCGCGAACGATCGCCAAGATCGCATAGGTCGCGGGAGTCAGGCCCAAGGCGGCGAACTCCTCGTAGAAGCCCTCGAAGAACTTCAGCTGCGCGAGTCGCAGCATGAAGCCGGGCGTCCGCTGCAGCGCGCGCAGATCCAGCGACGTCTCCGATGGCTGAGCGGACTTGGCTCCGGGTCTCGATGCTTTCGCGCTCATGATCCTCGATCCGCGGCGGCGGCCATAAGCCGGCCGAATTGACACTCTCGAAAATAGCTATAAAATATAACTATTATATAGCGGCACCAAGACCGCTCATGGGAGGGAACAATGAACAGCAAATTCCTGCATAAACTATGCATGTTGACGGCAATGCTGACGGCCGCGCCGGCATTCGCCCAGGATGTGGTGAAGATCGGCATTCTGAACGACCAATCGGGTCCGTTCGCCAGCTATCAGGGCATCGGCTCGGTCGTCGCCGCCAAAATGGCGGTCGAAGACTATGGCGGAAAGGCCGCCGGCAAGCCGGTCGAGGTCGTCGCCGCCGACCATCAGAACAAGACCGATATCGGCATCGGCATCGCCCGGCGCTGGTACGAGAACGAGGGTGTCGATGCGATCTTCGACCTTCCGAACTCGTCGATCGCGCTTGCGGTGGCCGGCATGAGCGCCGAGAAGAACAAGGCCTTCGTCGGATCGGGCGCCGGAACGGTGCTCCTGACCGGCGAGAAGTGCACCCCGAACACCGTGCACTGGACCTACGACACCTATTCCTACGGGCGCGGCCTCGGCAAGGCGATCGTGCAGCAGGGCGGCAAGAAATGGTTCTTCATCACCGCGGACTACGCCTTCGGCCATGATCTGGAGAAGCAGGCGGCGGAGGCCGTGAAGGCATCCGGCGGCGAGGTGCTCGGCAGCGTGCGCCACCCGCTGGGAACGGCTGATTATGCCTCGTTCCTGCTCCAGGCCCAGGCGTCGGGCGCGAACGTCGTCGGCTTCGCCAATGCCGGTGACGATACCATCACGTCGATGAAGCAGGCCGCCGAGTTCGGGCTGACCAAGGACCGCAAGCTGGTCGGATTGATCCTCGGCATGAACGGCCTGCCCGCGCTCGGCCTGAAGTTTGCGCAAGGCGCCCAGATCATGAACCCGTTCTATTGGGATCTGAACGACGGCACGCGTGCTTTCGCCAAACGCTTCGCCGAACGCATTCCCTCGAAGGCCTATCCGAACGACATGCAGGCCGGTGTCTACGCCTCGGTCATTCACTATCTCAAGGCCGTCGACAAGGCCGGTGGCGCCAAGGACGGCAAGGCAGTGGTCGCGGCGATGAAGGACTTGCCGACCGACGATCCCCTGTTCGGCAAGGGCTATATTCGCAAGGACGGACGCAAGATCCATCCGCTCTATCTCTTGCAGGTCAAGGCTCCCGACGAGTCGACCTCGAGCTGGGATCTCTTGAAGGTCGTCGCCACGATCAAGGGCGAGGACGCGTTCCGCTCCGAGAGCGACGGTCAATGCCCGCTGGCCAAGCAATAGCCGCTGGGAGCTGACCATGAGCGGCATTGCATCCAGTCCGGTCGACCCGTTCGCAACCGACTTCCTGATGGATCCCTATCCTGCCTATGAGGCGTTGCGCGCGCTTGGGCCTGCGTTCGCGCTGGAGCGTTACGGCGTGTGGGCCATGGCAGGCTATGCCGAGGTCGAGCCGGCCCTGAAGGACTGGAAAACCTTCATCAGTGGCGAGGGCGTCGGGCTGCACGGGATGAACCCTGCGCTGCCAAAGCCCCTGACGCTGCAGATCGATCCGCCGGACCATGACAAGGGCCGACGGGTGCTCGGCCGCACGCTGTCTCCGGGCGTTGCAAGGAAGCTGCGCGAGACGTTTCAGACGGAAGCGGAGAAGAAGGTTTCGGAGCTGATCGAGAAAGGCACGTTCGATGCCGTGACCGATCTCGCCGAGGCCTATCCGATGAAGGTGTTTCCGGATGCGATCGGCATCCGGCCGGACGGCCGCGAGAAGCTGCTGGCCTGGAGCACCTTCGTGTTCGACAGCTTCGGCCCTGACAACGAGATCCAGGCCGCGTCGCGCAAGGCGGGCCTGGCGGCGCAGAGCTGGATCATGGATTGTTGCGCGCGAGATGCGCTACAGCCCGACAGCCTCGGCATGATGATCTACCAGGCCGCCGACGACGGCGAGATCACCGAGCACGAGGCGACGCATCTGGTACGGCCGTTCCTCACGGCCGGGATCGACACCACGGTCAACGGCATCGGCAACACCCTGCTCGCGCTCGCGACCAATCCGGAGGAATACCGCAAGCTGCATCACAAGCCGGAGCTGGCGCGCAACGCCTTCGAGGAAGGCCTGCGCTACGATTCACCGATACAGACGTTCTTTCGCACCACCTCGCGCGACGTCGAGATCGGCGGCGGCGTGATCCCGGCACATCGCAAGGTGCTGCTGTTCATGGCCTCCGCCAACCGCGATCCCGCGCGTTGGAACAAGCCGGACCGTTTCGAGGTGGAACGCGGCGCGACCGGCCACGTCGGCTTCGGCGCAGGCATCCACGCTTGCGTGGGTCAGATGATCGCGCGCCTGGAAGGCGAATTGATCTTCAGCGAGCTCGCAAGGCGCGTGAAGACCATCGAGCTCACGGCGGAGCCGAAGCGCAGGCTCAATAACTCGCTGCGCGGGCTGGAGAGCATGCCCGTTCGGGTGACGGCTTCCTAATTCCTTGCCGGAGCCGTCGCGGCGGCTGCCCGCGCGGGACGCGGTGCGCCGGGTTCGGCAACCGGCGCCGGGGCGCGCGAGCGCATGATCGCGGCGTCGATCTCGGCGATGACGCGGCGCTGGATCGCCTCGTTCTTGTCGATCGAGATATGGCCGACGCCGGTGCCGCGCACGTCGACATTGTCGAGCTTGCCGCGGAAACCGTCGGCGCGCTTCACCGGCTCGCCGGGACCGTCGCCGATATAGATGTTGATGTAACGCTCCGCCCCGGTCGAGAGCCTGGTCTTGAACACGGAGTCGAGGCCGATCGCGAGCTTCACGGGCACGCCGAGCCGGTTGAGTTTCGCGATCATGTCGGGCAGTGCGGTCGCGCCGGAGGAATGGCCGACCAGGACGATGGTCTTGAGCCGGCCGGCCTTGTAGGCGGTCGCGGCTTCATCGGCGAGCGAGGACCAGGAGACGAAGTTGGCGACGGTCACCGGGACGCCCTGCGCCTGGAGCCGGGCGCCGATCGTGTCGAGCCCGAGCGAGAAGATGTTGAGCACGCCGCGAAGCAGGTAAACATGCGTGGTCGCGGCCGCGGCCTGGCTGGGCGCGGCCTTGGCGGTGGTCGGGCTGAAGGCAACAGCTGACAGCAGGAGCAGGCACATCGCCCACACGCGGAGGGCGGACAACTGGCTGGCGCCGGCGGTGTGACGGCCGTTCGGTCTCATCGATCTATTCCCTGGGGACAATACGCTTTGCGATTGGCCGGAATCGTAGCCACGGCCTGCTCGCAGACGCAACAAAGAGGCACGTGAACGACCAATCTTACCCACAACCCGTGACCATCGCGCAACACTTGCCCGAAACTGGCCACCGAAGGGCCTGTTTTGAGACCATTTTTCTCCGGGCAATTGCGGCCCGGCAAAGGCATTCCTATCTCAGGGCTCCGCTGACCGCCCCTCCGGCAGGTTCCAGCCTCCCTCCCCAGCTTTTGCCCTCAGCCGTACGGCCATCCATGTCCTCCATCATCTCCGTCGCCAATCTGTCGAAGACCTATGGGTCCGGCTTCAGGGCGCTCAAGAACGTCAATCTCGACATCAGGCGCGGCGAAATCTTCGCGCTGCTCGGCCCGAACGGCGCCGGGAAGACCACGCTGATCTCGATCATCTGCGGCATCGCCAACCCGAGCGAAGGCACGGTCCTGGTCGGCGGCGAGAACATCCAGACCTCCTACCGCAAGGCGCGCTCGCTGATCGGCCTCGTGCCGCAGGAATTGCACACCGACGCCTTCGAAAGCGTGTGGGCGACCGTGAGCTTCTCCCGCGGCCTGTTCGGCAAGCCGAAGAATCCCGCCCACATCGAGAAGGTGCTGAAGGACCTCTCGCTCTGGGACAAGAAGGACAACAAGATCATCACGCTCTCCGGCGGCATGAAGCGCCGCGTGATGATCGCGAAAGCGCTGTCGCACGAGCCGCAGATCCTGTTTCTTGACGAGCCGACCGCCGGCGTCGACGTCGAGCTGCGCAAGGGCATGTGGGAGGTGGTGCGCACGCTGCAGCAGTCCGGCGTCACCATCATCCTCACCACGCATTACATCGAGGAAGCCGAGGAGATGGCCGACCGCATCGGCGTCATCAACAAGGGCGAGATCGTCCTGATCGAGGACAAGGCGACCTTGATGCAGAAGCTCGGCAAGAAGCGGCTGACGCTGCATCTGCAGGGCAAGCTCGATGCGCTGCCGGAGAGCCTCGGGCACTACGAGCTGGAGCTCTGCGATGCCGGCGCGACGCTGGTCTACGATTACGACACCAAGGGCGAGCGTACCGGCATCACCAGCCTGCTCGGCGATCTCCGCACCGCCGGCATCCGCTTCAATGATCTCGACACGACGCAGTCGTCGCTCGAGGACATCTTCGTCGATCTCGTGAGGACGTCATGAACCACCGCGCCATCCGCGCCATCTATCTGTTCGAAATGGCGCGTACCTGGCGCACGCTGCTGCAAAGCATCGTCTCGCCTGTGGTCTCGACCTCGCTCTATTTCGTGGTGTTCGGCGCCGCGATCGGCTCGCGCATCAGCCAGGTCGAGGGCGTCAGCTACGGCACCTTCATCGTGCCGGGCCTGATCATGCTCTCCGTCCTTACCCAGAGCATCGCCAACGCCTCGTTCGGCATCTACTTTCCGAAATTCACCGGCACGATCTACGAGATCCTGTCGGCGCCGATCTCCTATTTCGAGATCGTGCTCGGCTATGTCGGTGCCGCCGCGACCAAATCGATCATTTTGGGCCTCATCATCCTGGCAACAGCCGGTCTGTTCGTGCCGCTGCACATCCAGCACCCGGTCTGGATGCTGACCTTCCTGGTGCTGACGGCGGTGACGTTCAGCCTGTTCGGTTTCATCATCGGCATCTGGGCCGACGGATTCGAAAAGCTGCAGATGATCCCGATGCTGGTGGTGACGCCGCTGACCTTCCTCGGCGGCAGCTTCTATTCCATCGACATGCTGCCGCCCACCTGGCGCACGGTGGCGCTGCTCAACCCGGTCGTCTATCTGATCTCCGGCTTCCGCTGGAGCTTCTATGAGATCGCTGACGTCAGCGTGTCCGTCAGCATCGGCATGACGGTGGCGTTCCTGGTGATCTGCCTCATCGTGATCTGGTGGATTTTCAAGACGGGTTATCGGCTGAAGAATTGATGGGCGCGCCGTAGATGGGGTAACGGGCCGGCCGCCCGCTCGCTACGGCGCGATTTGGAAGCGCGCTCGCGAGCGGCCTGTTGGTTGGAAGGCGGTCGTCCCTCAAAC
>NZ_JADPKR010000114.1 GCF_023074055.1 Bradyrhizobium sp. 141 | reverse complement strand
AGCAGGTGGTGGGGGCAGCGTCGGCACGAGAGGTGCGGGCAGGGCGGGTAGTCCCTGTGAGCCCGAGGCTTCGTGCAGACGAGCGGCGCTGCTAGGTTCGTCTCGCCTGTAAGTTTCCGGCTCCGTCGACAGGGCTGGAAAAACTGCGGCGAAATGGCGAACCGCGCGTACGGCAAAACCGTGTGGTCCTGACCGTCGTTGCTACGGTCAAGCGCTTTCGCGAAGATGCGAGCGAGCTCAACCGGGCAGACTGCATCATCCAATTCGCGGGGCGAGGGAGGCCAGAAGGAAAGTTCGGCTCCCGGGAGAGCACGGCATAAGCCGTCCAGCCATCGCGCAGGGAAGGCCGAGTGTTCGGCTACACCTGTATGCTGCTGTGCGGTTCTTCCTGCGTGTGCGTTTCGCGCAGCGGACCGCGGGTGCCAGCTGGCACCCGGCCTTCCCTGCGCCCTCTTGGCTCAAGAGGGCGGAGCGACCAAGCAAAGCTCGGGCGAAACGCGTCGCGAGAATGCGAAGGCGTGTCTGTGAGTCAAGCTGCGTGTCACAAGCTCGATGTCGTAGGGTGGGCAAAGGCGCTCTTGCGCCGTGCCCACGATCTCTCTCGGCCGCGAAAGATACGTGGGCACGCTTCGCTTTGCCCACCCTACGGCACTGCACGTCGGGATGTGCATTCGAGCATCGCGATGCTGCCGCCTCATTCTCCGTCCTTGCGAGCGCAGCGACTTGTGGATTGCTTCGTCGCAAGGGCTCCTCGCAATGACGATGTGGAGGCGGCGAGCGTCATTCAATCACCGTCATTCCCGCGCAACGGTTTCGCGGTTGCGCGGGGATGACCGGACCAACAGCAGCCGCCGAAACCTTGCGGCACGTCGTTCTAGCGCGAGGCCCATGTGATCGTGCGTTTGTGAAAAGCTGTGAAGCTCGCCTCGTGCGCGCACGTGGACACCCGCTGCCGGATATTGTAATGCGCTCCTGAATTGGCGGGACACTGTGGCCTGCACGCGGACTTCCACGGAAAGGCCAATCCGATGACCCAGGCAGGCGCCTACGGAGACAAGCTCGGGCAATTCCTGCGTTTGAAGGAAGCGCCGCCCTCCCTGGTCACGCGTTCGCTGCGCAGCGCCGAGCTTGCGGTCACCGAGACGCGGAATGATCGTCCGCTGACTGGCCTGTCCGGCTCGCTCACCGCGGAAGACGCGTTTCTCGTCAGCCTGAAGCTTCGTGATTACCCGGATTGCGAGCTCTGGGAGCGCGGCAAATCTATCATGAAGGCGGACGTACGCGCGGGCACGACCTATCTCTATGACCTCAAGCTCGATCCACGCTATGTGATCGACAAGCCGTTCCACTCGCTTTTTTTCTACATTCCGCGTTCGGCACTCGACAGCATCTCCGAGCAGTGCAATTCGCCGCGGATCGACGAACTCGACTGTCAGATCGGCTTTGGTCATGACGACGAAATCATCCGCCACATCGGCGCGTCGCTGCAGGAAGGCCTGCGCAGGGCGGGCGAGGCCAACCAGCTTTTCGTCGACCACATGATGCTCGCCTTGACCGCCCATGTCGCCCAGACTTACGGCGGCCTTCAGCGCAGGACTGAGCCCACCCGCGGTGGTCTCGCTCCCTGGCAGGCGAGACGCGCCTGCGAGCGGCTGGAATCCGATCTCGGCGGCAAGCTCTCGCTGCAGAAGATCGCGAGCGAGCTCGACCTCTCGGTCAGCCATTTTTCACGTGCATTTCGAACCGCCGTCGGCATGCCGCCGCATCAATGGCTGCTTCATCAGCGCGTGAAGGCCGCCAAGCAGTTGATGAGCGTTCGCGACCTGCCGCTGACGGAAATCGCGATCTCGGCCGGCTTTGCCAACCAGAGTCACTTCACGCGCGTGTTTTCCTCGATTGTCGGCGTCAGCCCGGCCGTGTGGCGCCGACAGACGTCCGGCGCCTCGGGCGCCAGGGCGTGACCCCCCGGCGATGCGGGGCGCCTGCCCGCAGCATTCGCGTCAGATCGCGCAATCGGTTGTCGTCACATCAGCCGCCGAGGATCCGCCGGCAAGCGTCGACGAAGACCTCTGCGCCGGTGACGATATCGGCATCGGCGGTGTTTTCGGTCCAGTGATGACTGATGCCGCCGATCGACGGCACGAACAGCATGCCGGCGGGCATGACCGTTGCCAGCATCTGCGCATCGTGGCCGGCGCCACTGGGCATGCGAGCGGATCGTCCACCGGCGAGCGCCTTGCTTGCGGCTTCGATCGCACCCTGAAAGCCGGCGTCCATCATGGCGGGCGCGCCGGTGCGCAGCTTCGTCACGGTGACCGTGCAGGGACCGTTCGCGCTGGCCTCGTCGGCCATGGTCCGCAGCAACTGCTCCAGCCGGGCGATGACGGCCGGATCGTCGTCGCGGATCTGGAACAGCATTTCGGCTCCACCCGGAATGATGCTCGGTGCGCCCGGATCGAGCGTGATGCGCCCGGTGGTCCAGACCGTGCGTGGGCCGCAGGCGGCCGGAAAGCGCTCGTCGAGCGCGACGCAGAATTTTGCCAGCGCCAGCCCTGCGTCCTTGCGCACGGCCATGCGCGTGGTGCCGGCGTGATTTTGCTCGCCGACGAAATCGATCTGGTATTGCCAGATGCCGACGATGGAGGTGACGACGCCGACCGCGAGCTTGCCGCTTTCGAGCGTGTCGCCCTGTTCGATATGCGCCTCGAGATATCCGACATGCCGTCCCGGCTCGGCGGTGATGCGGGGGCGTCCTGCGAGCCCCATGTCGGCGAGCGCGTCGCGCATCGTGCGGCCGCTGGTGCGGTCGCGTGCGGCGTCGATGTCGGCTTCGGTCACTTGCCCGACATAGGAGCGCGAGCCGAGGAAATGGCCAAAATGTCCTTCCTCGTCGCACCAGGCGGCGACCTCGACCGCGCCCTTGAGAGAGGGATCGGCATTGAGCACGCGGGCCGCTTCGAGCGCGTAGACGACGCCGAGCGGGCCATCGAGCCAGCCGGCGTAGTTCTGGCTTTCCAGATGCGAACCTGCCAAGAGCTTCGGCCCCGGCGTTGCGCTGGTGCCGAAGACGTTGCCGATGCCGTCAATTGTCGCGGAGAGGCCGACGCCGGGCAGCTTGCGCACGAGCCATTCCAGCGAGAGCTTGTGCGGCTCGGAGAAGGTCGGCTTGTGCACGCCGGTCTTGTAAGCGCCGATGGCACGGAGCGCATTGAGATCGGCGAGAACGCGTTTCCCGTCGGCTGAAGGGCGATTGTCAGGCATGTTCGGCAACCTTCAGCGCCTCGGTACGGATTTCCTCGACCAGCCGTTCCTTGAGCTGAACGAACTCCGGCGTCGTCTTGATCTTGTAGGAGCGCGGATGCGGCAGGTCCACATTGATCTCGGCCTTGATGCGGCCGGGCCGTGCGCTCATGACGATGACGCGGCTGCCGAGGAAGATGGCTTCCTCGATGTCGTGGGTCACGAACAGCACGGTCTTCTGGTCGCGCTCCCAGATCCCGAGCAGCATCTCCTGCATCAGGGCCCGGGTCTGGTTGTCGAGCGCGCCGAAGGGCTCGTCGAGCAGCAGGATTTTGGGATCGTTGGCGAGTGCGCGGGCGATTGCGGTGCGCTGCTGCATGCCGCCGGAGAGCTGCTTCGGCCAGTGATTCTCGAAGCCGGACAGCCCGACCTGGCGGATGAACGCGTCGGCGATCTTGTTGCGCTCCGCCTGCGCCACGCCGCGCTCGCGCAGGCCGAAGGCGATGTTCTCGCGCACGGTGAGCCAGGGAAACAGCGTGTAGGACTGGAACACCATGCCGCGATCAGCGCCCGGGCCGGTCACCTCGCGCCCGTCCAGCGTGACGCGCCCGCCGGTCGGACGGTCGAGGCCGGCGACGATGCGCAGCAGCGTAGACTTGCCGCAGCCGGAAGGGCCCAGAATGGTGACGAAGTCGTTGTTGCCGATGGTGAGGTCGGTTGGCTCCAGCGCCTTGGTCGGGGCGTTGCCGTGGCGTGCCGGGAAGGTGCGCGAGACCTGTTCGATCTTGAGGATCGTCATGCGAGCCTCCACGGAAACAGCCAGGCGTTGAACGCCTTGAACATGAAGTCCGAGAGGAGGCCGATCAGGCCGATCACGATGATGCCGAATATGATTTGCCCGGTGTTGAGCAGCGCCTGGCTGTCGGTGATCATGTGGCCGATGCCGGAGGACGAACCGATCAGCTCGGCGACGATGACGTAGGTCCAAGCCCAGCCCAGCACCAGCCGCAGGATTTCCGCGATCTCCGGCGCGGAGGACGGCAGCAGCACGCGACGGATGATGCCGCGGTCGCTGGCCCCGAGCGTATAGGCTGCCTCGACCAGGTCGCGCCGGGTGGCACCGACGGTCACCGCGACCATCAGGATGACCTGGAACACCGAGCCGATGAAGATGACGAGCAGTTTCTGCAATTCGCCGATACCGGCCCACAGGATCAGGAGCGGGATGAAGGCGGAGGCGGGCAAATAGCGCGCGAACGAGACGAACGGCTCAAGGAACGCCTCGATTGGCTTGTAGGCGCCCATCAGCACGCCGAGCGGGACCGCGATGATGGCCGCGAGTGCAAAGCCGCCGACGACGCGCCAGATCGTCATGCCGATGTCGTGGGCGAATCCCTGTTTGGCCAAGAGATCATAACCCTCCTGCACCATGGTCAAGGGGTTCGCGAGGAAGGTTTTCGACACATGGCCGCCGAGCGTCGCCCACGACCAGAGGGCAACGAACAGCACGAAGAACGCGAGGCCGTAAGCCACGCGCTGCTTCGATGTAACAGGGTCCAGGGGACGCATCAAAACTGTCTATCCGGGGCTGAAAAGATTTGCCGGCCCCGCCGCGAGACGGGGCCGGCGGCTCTCGAGAGGTTTACTTGATGTAGCTCGCGTCGAAGAGGTCCTCGACCTTTGGCGCGGCCTTGATGATGCCGATCTCAAGCAGCAGGTCGGCCGCCTCCTTGTTGAAGGTCAGGAAGTCGCCGGCGAAGAACTTCTGGTTCGCGGCCTTGTCCTGCCAGCGCAGATATTTCGCCGAGTTGCCGAACTGCTCGCCGCTCTGCTTTACGTCGGCGCCCATGATCTCGTAGGCCTTGGCCTGGTCCTTGGCGATCATGTCGAGCGCTTCGAAATAGCTGTCGGCGAGCGCCTTGGCGGCCTTGGGATTCTCGGTGAGGAACTTCGGCGTGCAGCCGAAGGTGTCCATGACCATGGGATAGTCGAGCGTGGTCGCGATGATCTTGCCCTTGTCGGGCGCGGCGCGCACCGTCGACAGATACGGCTCATAGGTCATCGCCGCATCGTTCTGGCCGGAGACGAAGGCCTGGGCAGCCGCGGCCGGCTCGAGGTTGACGACAGTGACGTCCTTCACCGACAGGCCGTTCTTCTTGAGCATCCAGGCCAGCGCGAAATACGGCGAGGTGCCGGGCGCGGAGGCGGCGACGGTCTTGCCCTTCAGGTCCTTGATCGCAGCCAGATCGTTGCGCACGGCCATGCCGTCGGCGCCATAGCTCTTGTCGAGCTGGAAGATCTGCTTGGTCGCAACGCCATTGGCGTTCCAGGAGATCCACGTCTCGACGGTCGTTGCCGCGCACTGGACGTCACCGGAGGCGATCGCGAGGTGGCGGTCCTTCTGCGGGATCTTCTTGATCGTGACGTCGAGGCCGTTCTTCTTGAAGATGCCGGCTTCCTTCGCCAGCGTCAGCGGCGCGAAGCCGGTCCATCCGGAAATGCCGACGCCGACCTTGACGTCGTCGGCGAGCACGGGAGTGGAGGCCGCGAGGGCAATGATTGTCGCAAATATCGTCGAATTACGCATGATTGTCGTCCTCTGCCGATCGATGGATTGACGTCCTGTTGATCTCTTCATGTAGGGTTGCACGATTTGTGCCGACATGTCCTCTCAGCCTCCCTTGAATCGCGCGACAAGGCGGTGAGAGTCACCGGGATAGAGCAGGCGCACGGCGGTGATCGTGCGCGCGCTGCGCCAGGTGTAACGGTCGATCACGAGACAGGGCGCGCCGACGGCGATCGCGAGCGCGCCCGCCATGCGATCGTCCGCAACGATGGCGCTGATCGTGTGCTCGGCCTCCGTCCATGGGACGTGGTGAAGCAGCCACGAGCCGGGCGGCTCGCGCGAGAAATCCGCGGTCGCGGCATCCGGAACGGACGACAGGTCGATCAGCCTGTCCTCGACGGCAAACGGCACGTTGTCGGCGCTGTGCCGGCAGGTGATCGAGACCACCTTGCCGGCCTTCTTCACGCCGAGACGATCACGGTCGGCCGCGGTCGCGGCGCGCAACTTGCGATGGATCAGCTCATAGCCGTATGCGCGTCCCAGCGCGGTGATCTCGGCGCGGATGTCGGCGATCTTGAGAACCGCTGATTGATGTTGCGGTCGACGTACAAAAGAGCCGGCGCGCCGCCGTCGCTCGATCAGATCGGCTTGCGCGAGCTCCGACAGCGCCTTGTTCACCGTCATGCGCGAGCAGCCGTAACGGGCCACCAGTTCATGCTCGAACGGAATGCGATGCCCCGGCGGCCATTCGCCGGTCAGGATGCGCGTCTCGATGTCGGCGCGGATGCGCTTGTAGAGCGTCGGCTTGTCGGCGGCATCGGTGGCAAGGCTCATGCGACGAGCCTCCGCACTGTCGCATTGAAGCGATCGCGCGCGACTTGGCGCAGATTGTGCCGGCCGCCTTCGACGACCTTGTGGCCGCCGGCCCAGACGCAATCGATCGCGCCACTGCCAGCGGCGAAGATCCAGCCGTCGATCACCGCGTCGCCGGCGCGCCCCGCCAGCGACGGATGCGTCGTGTCGAGCGTGACGATGTCGGCGCGTGCTCCCGCTGCGAGGCCGACTGTCGGCTGCGCCAGCGCTTGCGCGCCGCCCGCAAGAGCATGGTCGAACAGCGTGCGCCCCGTCGAAAGGCCGGCGCCGCTGGAGAGCACGTTGCGCGTGCGGTGCTTCAGCCGTTGGCCGTATTCGAGCTGGCGCAATTCGTCGGCGACGCCGACCAGCACGTTGGAATCTGTGCCGATGCCGAACGCGCCGCCGGCATCGAGGAATTCGCGCGCGGGAAAGATGCCGTCGCCAAGGCTCGCCTCGGTGATGGGACAGAGGCCGGCAACCGCGCCGGTCCCGGCGAAGGCGGCGACTTCCTCATCCGTCGTATGAGTCGCGTGAATAAGGCACCAGCGCTGATCGACGGGCGCGTGCGCCAGCAACCATTGCACCGGGCGGCGGCCAGACCAGGCCAGGCAATCCTCGACCTCCTTCACCTGCTCGGCGGCATGGATATGCACTGGCCCGCCGTCGGCGAGTGGAATGATCGCCGCAAGCTCGTCCGGCGTCACCGCACGTAGGCTGTGCGGTGCGATGCCGATATTGGCGCCCGGCAAAGCGCTGATCGCCTTGCGCGAGGCGCTCATCAATGCCGCGAACCGATCGACCGAGCAAATGAAGCGGCGCTGGCCTGCATGCGGCGCCGCGCCGCCGAACGAGCCGTGCGCGTAAAAACTCGGCAGCAACGTCAGAGCAATGCCGGAGGCCTCGGCAGCCTGCGCAATCCGCCCGGCCATTTCGGCAATATCGGCATAGAGAGCGCCGTCGCGATCGTGGTGAAGATAGTGGAATTCGCCGACGCGGGTAAAACCCTGCTCCAGCATCTCGACGTAAAGCAGCGTGGCAACGGCAGCGACGTCGTCCGGCGTCATCGCGAGAGCGAAGCGATACATCGTCTCGCGCCAGGTCCAGAAGGTATCGGTGCTGTCGCCGCGCAGCTCGGCAAGCCCGGCCATGCCGCGCTGGAAGGCGTGGCTATGCAGGCTCGCCAATCCCGGAAGCGCAATGGCGTGGCGCTCGTCGCCGCCGGCCGGCGCTACGCCCGGCGTCACCTCGGCGATCGCGCCGGCGGCGATCACCACCTGCACGTCATTGGCCCAGCCCGAGGGCAGGAGCGCGGAGGCGAAATGCAGTCGTGTCATGTTTCCATGCCGGCTGGACAGAACCGCCCCACGATTATATGTCTAGACATATAAGTCAAGCATCCCAGGGCGCAGGGACATCCGCGAAGGGACCGTTGCATGGCAGAGCGCTTCGACCGGATCTGGCACAACGCCCGGCTCGCCACGATGCGGGCCGACCGTCCCGATCTCGGCGAGATCGAGCGTGGCGTGATCGCAGCGCGCGGCGGCCGCATCGCGTATGCGGGGACGCAGACCGATTTTCCGGCAGATGCCGATGCGGTCGAACGGATCGACTGCGAGGGACGCTGGATCACGCCGGGCCTCGTCGATTGCCACACCCATCTCGTCTATGGCGGCAACCGCGCCCACGAATTCGAGCTGCGCCTCAAGGGCGCAAGCTACGAGGAGATCGCGCGCGCCGGCGGCGGCATCGTCTCCACGGTGGCCGCAACACGCAAGGCGAGCGAGGCCGAGCTCGTCGCAAGCGCGTTGCCGCGGCTCGACGCGCTGATCGGCGAGGGCGCAACCACCGTCGAGATCAAATCCGGCTATGGCCTCGACACTGAGACCGAGATGCGGCAGCTCGCGGCCGCGCGCAGCCTTGGCCGTCAGCGGCCGGTTGCGATTCGCACCTCCTTCCTCGGCGCCCATGCCGTGCCGCCGGAGGCCGATGGCGACAAGGATCGCTACATCGATCTCGTTTGCCAGCAGATGCTGCCGGCGGTCGTAAAGGCGGGCCTCGCCGATGCCGTCGATGCTTTCATGGAGGGCATCGCGTTCTCGGCCGAGCAGACCGCGTGGGTGTTCGAGACGGCGAGGGGATTCGGGCTGCCGGTCAAGCTCCATGCCGACCAGCTCTCGAACCTTGGCGGTGCTGCGCTCGCCGCAAAATTCTCGGCGCTGTCCGCCGATCACCTGGAGCACACTGATGACGCCGGCGCCGCCGCGATGGCAAAGGCCGGAACGGTCGCCGTGCTGCTGCCCGGCGCCTTTTACTTCATTCGAGAGACGCAGAAGCCGCCGGTCGAGACGTTCCGCGGGCACGGCGTGCCCATGGCGCTCGCGACCGACTGCAATCCCGGCAGCTCGCCGCTGACCTCGCTGCTGCTCGCGATGAATATGGGGGCGACGCTGTTCCGGATGAATGTGGCGGAGTGCCTTACTGGCGTCACCCGTGAAGGCGCGCGGGCGCTCGGCGTGCTCGATGAAACCGGCACGCTGGAAGCCGGCAAATGGTGCGATCTCGCAATCTGGGACATCGAGCGGCCCGCTGAGCTGGTCTACCGCATCGGCTTCAATCCGCTGCAGCAGCGGGTGTGGAGGGGGCAGTGACGGAACAGGGCGCAGCGATCGTCGTCAAGCCGGGAACGGTCAGCCTTGACGATCTCGCGCGCGTGCTCGCAGGACAAGCCGTCGTGCTCGACCCATCGTTCTGGCCGCGTATCGAGGCGGCTGCCGAGATCGTCGCGAAGGCGGCGCGGGCTGACGCTCCCGTCTATGGGATCAATACCGGCTTCGGGAAGTTGGCCTCGAAGCGCATTCCGCCGGACCAGACCGCGCTGCTCCAGCGCAACCTCATCGTCTCGCATTGCTGCGGCGTCGGCCCCGCAACACCCGAGCCGATCGTGCGCCTGATGATGGCGTTGAAGATCGTTTCGCTCGGGCGCGGTGCCTCCGGCGTGCGCCGCGAGGTGATCGAGCAGTTGCAGGGGATGCTGGCGCAGGGCGTCTATCCACTGGTGCCGCAACAGGGTTCGGTCGGTGCCTCCGGCGATCTTGCACCGCTGGCGCATATGACTGCGGTCATGATCGGCGAAGGACAAGCGATCGTCGATGGCAAGACTGTGTCCGGCAGCGAGGCGCTCGCCGCCGCCGGCCTCTCGCCGCTGACACTCGGCCCCAAGGAAGGCCTCGCGCTGATCAACGGGACACAGTTCTCGACCGCCCACGCCATATCAGGCGTGCTGCGAGCATTCCGCCTGGCGCGGGCCGCGCTCGTGACCGGCGCATTGTCGGTGGATGCGGCGATGGCCTCGACGGCGCCGTTCCGCCCCGAGATCCAGGCGTTGCGAGGTCATGCCGGGCAGATCGCCGCGGCGGCGACGCTGATGGCGCTGCTGGATGGCAGCGACATCCGCCTGTCGCATCTCGAAGGCGACGAACGCGTGCAGGATCCCTATTGCCTGCGCTGCCAGCCGCAAGTCGCGGGCGCAGCGCTCGACCTGATCACGCAGGCCGCGCGCACGCTGATCGTCGAGGCCAACGCCGTCACCGACAATCCGCTGGTGCTGGTCGAGAGCGGCGAGATCGTCTCGGGCGGCAATTTCCACGCCGAGCCGGTGGCCTTTGCTGCCGACGCGATCGCGCTTGCACTGTCCGAGATTGGCGCGATCAGCGAGCGGCGCATCGCGACGCTGGTTGATCCCGCGCTCAATTTCGGCCTGCCGCCGTTCCTCACCCCCGATCCCGGCATCAATTCCGGCTTCATGATCGCCGAGGTGACGGCAGCCGCGCTCTATGCCGAGAACAAGCAGCGCGCGGCTGCCTGCTCGATCGACTCGACGCCGACCAGCGCCAACCAGGAAGATCACGTCTCGATGGCGGCGCACGCCGCGCGGCGCCTGTCCGACATGGCCGACAATCTTGCCGCCATCCTCGGCATCGAGCTCCTGGTCGCGGCCCAAGGCATCACGTTGCGCGCGCCGCATGCGACGAGCGTGCCGCTCGCCGCCGTCATCGCCGCGTTGCGCGAGCAGGTGCCTGCACTCGGCGCCGACCGCTACATGGCCGGCGATCTCGCCAAGGCGGCTGCGTTGATCGAAGCCGACGCGCTGCCGGCTACGGCGCTCACTGCGCTTTCGTCCGATCCGTTTCCGAGACTTGACTAAAGAGGTACTGGCATGAACCGCCGACTGGACAATGACCGCACCATCCGCGCGCCTCGCGGCAGCGATATCAGCGCCAAGAGCTGGTTGACCGAGGCGCCGCTGCGCATGCTGATGAACAACCTCGATCCTGACGTCGCGGAGCGCCCCAGCGAGCTCGTCGTTTATGGCGGCATCGGCCGCGCCGCGCGCGACTGGGAGAGCTTTGACCGGATCGTTGCGGCCTTGCGCAAGCTCGAAGGCGACCAGACGCTGCTGGTCCAGTCCGGCAAGCCGGTCGGCGTGTTCCGCACCCATGCCGATGCCCCGCGCGTGCTGATCGCGAACTCCAACATCGTGCCGCATTGGGCGACGCTCGATCATTTCAACGAGCTCGATCGCCTTGGCCTGATGATGTACGGCCAGATGACCGCGGGTTCCTGGATCTATATCGGCAGCCAGGGCATCGTGCAGGGCACCTACGAGACCTTCGTCGAGGTCGGCCGTCGTCATTACGGCGGCAGCCTCGCCGGCAAGTGGATTCTCACCGCCGGTCTCGGCGGCATGGGCGGTGCGCAGCCGCTGGCCGCGACCATGGCCGGCGCGTCGATGCTCGCGGTCGAATGCCAGCCGAGCCGCATCGAGATGCGGCTGCGCACCGGCTATCTCGATCGCCAGGCCGCAACGCTCGACGAAGCGCTCGCGATCATGGCAGATGCCGCCAAGACCAAGAAGGCGGTCTCGGTCGGCCTGCTCGGCAACGCCGCGGAGATTTTTCCTGAGCTGGTACGCCGCGGTGTCAAGCCCGACGTCGTCACCGACCAGACCAGCGCGCACGATCCGGTCAACGGATACTTGCCGAAGGGTTGGACGCTCGCCGAGTGGGAAGCCAAGCGCGGCTCCGATCCGAAAGCGGTCGAACGCGCCTCCAAGACCTCGATGGTCGAGCACGTCCAGGCCATGTTGGAATTCCACGCACAGGGCATTCCGACGCTCGACTACGGCAACAACATCCGCCAGATGGCGCAGGACATGGGCCTGAAGAACGCGTTCGATTTCCCGGGCTTCGTGCCCGCCTATATCCGTCCCTTGTTCTGCCGCGGCGTCGGACCGTTCCGCTGGGCTGCGCTCTCGGGCGACCCCGAGGACATCTTCAAGACCGACGCGAAGGTGAAGGAGCTGATGCCTGACGACAAGCATCTGCACAATTGGCTCGATATGGCCAAGGAACGCATCAAATTCCAGGGCCTGCCGGCGCGGATCTGCTGGGTCGGCCTCGGCGATCGTCACCGGCTCGGCCTTGCCTTCAATGAGATGGTGGCCCGCGGCGAGCTCAAGGCGCCGATCGTGATCGGCCGCGATCATCTCGACAGCGGCTCGGTGGCGAGCCCGAACCGCGAGACCGAAGCAATGAAGGACGGATCGGACGCGGTGTCCGACTGGCCCCTGCTGAACGCGCTGCTCAATTGCGCCAGCGGCGCGACCTGGGTGTCGCTGCATCACGGCGGCGGCGTCGGCATCGGCTATTCGCAGCATGCCGGCATGGTGATCGTCGCCGATGGCACGCAGGAAGCCGCCAAGCGGATCGAGCGCGTGCTCTGGAACGATCCCGCCACCGGCGTCATGCGTCATGCGGACGCGGGCTATGAGGCCGCGATCGACTGCGCCCGTGACAAGGGGCTCGACCTGCCGAGCCTGGCGAAGTAGCGCGTTGGACCTTTCGAGCACGATGACTCTTGTGGAGGCCCAAAACCTAGCCGCGGGCTCGATTAACCTCTCCCGCTTGCGGGGGAGGTCGGCGCGGAGCGCCGGGTGGGGGCTCGTGCGGCATTGGGAGTGTTCAGTGCGGAGACACCCCCACCCCAGCGCTCCCCGCAAGCGGGAGAGGGAGCGCACCTTCAGCGTGGTAGGACTCGACCACTTAGTCACGCGCCAGGAGCCTCGGCATCGTCGTCTTCGCGCCGTCCATGAAAGTCTGGACGGCGTCGCGGACGATTGCGTCGAGATCGGGCGGGATCGGCGTCTCGTAGATGAATTTCCGGATGGCGAGATAGAAGATGCGGCCGTGCAGGCCCCAGAACAGCTCGGTCTCGCGTTCGCTCAATGACTGAGCTTTCGCGTCGGGTAGCTTCAGCTCGTGGCGCAGCTCGGCGGCCGCCGGTTCGATGATCTCGCGCCTGACGATGTCGAGATAGCGGCTGGTGATGCCGAACGACTTCATGCCGGAGAAGACGAAGATCCGCACCCAATTGTACTCGAACACGCGTTCGACATAGTCGAGATAGAAGCGCGTCAGCCTCGCTTCGAGTGACAACGAACGATCGCGGATCATCGGCCCCCAATCGGGCGACCAGCGACTGAGATAGACTTCCTGATAGACCCGCTCGATCAGCGCTTCCTTGCTTGGGAAGTGGCGATAGATCGCCGAATGGGTGATGCCCATGCGCTTGGCGAGCTCGCGGGTCTGGCCCTCGAAGCCGCGCTCGGCGAAGAAGCGGATCGCCTCGTCCACGATCGCGCGCTCGCGGTCAGCCGCGCGCATGTTGCGACGCTTTGGCGCGGACTTGCTGCCTGTCTCGGTCCGCTTGCGGACCGGTCGCTTCGCCGTTCTCTGCGCTTTTCGGGCCATTTCGTCGCTGAATCAACGTACCGCTGCCTTCATAGCCCAAGGCGCTTTTGTGACCAAATGGTCATTTCCTGTTGACCGCCTCCGGGAGGCGTGTCAGGATTTTGAGACCAGATGGTTACAAATCTGGCATCCCGGCTGATGAGCCGAGGGATCTCGAGGAAACGGGCAGTGAAGGCGAGGGCTTTCAGCTATTTTCGTGCTGCGACAATCGACCAGGCGCTGGACGCTCATGCGCGCGCCGGGGACGATGCGCGTTTCATCGCCGGCGGCCAGAGCCTGGTGCCGGCGCTGTCGCTGCGGCTGCAGGCGCCGCGCCTGCTGATCGACATCACCCACATTGACGAGATGCGCGGCGTCAGGCGCGAAGGCGATACCTTGCGCATCGGTGCGCTGACGCGCCATTGCGAGATGCTGAGCGAGCCGCTGATCGCCGAATTCGCGCCGCTGCTGCACGCGGCGGCGCCGTTCGTCGCGCATCCGGCCATCCGCAACCGCGGCACGTTTGGCGGCAGCGTCGCGCTGGCCGACCCCGCCTCCGAATTTCCGGCGATGACCTTGGCGCTGGGTGCCGAGATCGAGATCGCCGGCCCCGCGGGTCATCGGCGCGTCAAGGCCGACGACTTCTTCATCGACCTGTGCGAGACGGCGTTGCAGCCCGGCGAGCTGATCACCGCAATCTACGTTCCGCTGTTCAAGGCCGATCAGCGCTTTGCCTTCGACGAGCTGGCGCGGCGGCGCGGGGATTACGCGCTGGTCGGTTGCGGCATGATCGCGACCTGCACCGGGGAGCGTATTGACGACATCCGCATCTCCTTCTTCTCCGTCGGCAACACGCCGACCCGGGTGAAGGGGGTTGAGGCCACCTTGATCGGCGCGAGGCTGGATGCGGAACGCATCGCCGCCGCGCAAGGAGCGCTCGAAAGCGATCTTGCGCCGCCCGAGAGCGACGAAGTGCCGCCCGCGATGCGGCTGCATCTCGCCCGCGTGTTGCTTGGCCGCCTGCTCGGACATCTCGGTGAGGGTGCATGAGCGGCTTCGACGGTGGCCTGCTGGACGAGGCGGACGAGACCGTGCGCATTCGCTTCGTCGTCAACGGCCGCAAGATCGCCTGCGAGGTCGCGCCGCGCGAGACGCTGGTCGATTGCCTGCGCGATAGGCTGGAGCTGACGGGTACGCATGCGGGCTGCGAGATGGGCGCCTGCGGCGCCTGTCTGGTGCAGCTTGACGGCCGCGCCGTGCATTCCTGCCTGATCTTCGCGGTGCAGGCCGATGGGGCCAAGATCGACACGATCGAGGGGCTTACCGAGAGTGGCCTGCTCGCCGATCTCCAAGCCGAATTCCACCGTCGCAATGCGCTGCAATGCGGCTTCTGCACGCCGGGTATGTTGGTCAATGCCCAGGAGCTGCTCTCGCAAGTAGCGGAGCCGAGCCGCGAGGACATTCGCGACGCGCTGTCGGGGAACTATTGCCGCTGCACCGGCTATGAGGCGATCGTCGATGCCATCGATTCGGTGGCCAAGGAACGTATGAAGGCGCGCAGCGAAGGCGGTGGCGCGACATGAGTGCACCGCTGACGTCGCTCGACCGCCCGAACTCCTATATTGGCCGCTCCGTGCCGCGGCCCAACGCCAAGCGTCTGCTCGCCGGACGTGGGCGCTATGTCAGCGATCTCAGGCTGCCACGCATGCTCCATGCCGCGTTCCTGCGCAGCCCACATGCCCACGCGAAGATCGTTTCGATCAATATCGACGAGGCGCGCGCGCTCGAAGGCGTGCATCTCGTTGCCACGGGCGCCGATCTCGCCAAGATTTGCACGCCCTGGACCGGCACGCTCGATCATTTCAAGGGCATGACCTCCGCGCCGCAATTGCCGCTGCCGCTGGATCGCGTGGTCTGGGCCGGGCAGGCCGTGGTCGCCGTCGTCGCCGAGAGCCGCGCGATCGCCGAAGATGCGCTGGAGCTGATCGAGGTCGACTACGAGGATCTTCCCGTGGTCGTCGATATCGATAGCGCGCGCGAGGCCGGCGGTCCGCTGGTCAATCCCGGCACCGCCAACAATACCTGCTTCCGCAGCCAACTTGACAACGGCACCGTTGACGACGCATTCGCGCACGCCGCCCATGTGGTGGAGGAGGAATTCACCTTCGGCCGCCACACCGCAGTGACGCTGGAGCCGCGCGCCATCGTCGCCGAGTACGATCCTTCTGCCGGCATGCTCACCGTGCATCACGGCACGCAGACGCCATACCAATTCCAGGACCTCTATTCGCGCCATTATGGCATCCCGGAAGCCCGTGTTCGCGTGATCGCGACCGATATCGGCGGCTCCTTCGGGATGAAGCTGCATGTCTATCACGAGGACATGGCGGTGGTCGGCCTCTCGATCCTGCTCGGCCGGCCCGTGAAGTACCTTGCCGATCGCATGGAGTCCTTCGTCTCAGATATCCATGCCAGGGATCACCGCGTTCGCGCCCGCATGGCGCTCGACGCCAAGGGCGAGATCCTGGCGATGGACGTCGTCGACTTGACCGCGATCGGCGCGTTCTCGACCTATCCGCGCACCAGCGTGGTCGAGGGCAACCAGGTCATCCGCCTGATCGGCGCGCCCTATCGCTTTAGGAATTACCGCGCCACGCTGGAAGTGATCTTCCAGAACAAGGTGCAGACCAGCCAGTATCGCGCCGTCGGTCATCCCATCGCCTGTGCGGTGACCGAGCGGCTGGTCGACATGGCAGCCAGCAAGGTTGGCCTCGATCCCTTCGTCATCCGCGCGCAGAACGTGATTGCGGACGATGCCTATCCGCAGACCTCGCCGACCGGCTACCGCTTCGAGGCGCTGTCGCATCAGGCCTGCCTGAAGCGGCTGCACGAAATCATGGACTATGGCAGCTTGCGTGCCGAGCAGGCGGATTTGCGAAAGCGTGGCGTCTATCGCGGCATCGGCATCGCGGCCTTCGTCGAGATCACCAATCCGAGCCCGGCGTTCTATGGTGTCGGCGGCGCGCGCATCTCCTCGCAGGACGGCGCGATCGTGAGCCTGACGCCGTCGGGCGAGGTGCGCTGCCTGATCTCGGTCACCGAGCAGGGGCAGGGCACCGAGGCGATCATCAGCCAGATCGTGGCTGATCAGCTTGGCCTGGCCCAGGAGCGCGTCAAGGTCATCACCGGCGATACAGAGGTGACGCCGCATGGCGGCGCCACCTGGGCCTGCCGCGGCGCCGGCATCGGGGGAGAGACCGCGCTGCAGGCCACGCGCGCCCTCAAGCGCAACATCCTGGAGATCGCCGCGCTCATCCTGCAGGAGCAGCCGTCGGCGCTCGACATCGTCGATGGCGAGGTGGTCGACGCCGCGACGCGCAAGCAGCGCCTGCCGATTTTCGAGATCGCACGCATCGCGTACTTCCGCTCCGACACGCTGCCGCCGGGCACACAGGCCCAGCTCACAGTGAGCCATCATTTCGCGCCGCAGGGCTATCCCTTTGCCTTCACCAACGGCATTCAGGGCTGCTCGCTGGAGGTCGATGTCGAGACGGGCCTCATCAAGCTCCTGAAGCATTTCATCGTCGAGGATTGCGGCCGCGTCATCAATCCGATGCTGGTCGACGAGCAGCTCCGCGGCGGTATCGTGCAGGGGCTCGGCGCGGCCCTGTTCGAGGAATGCCGTTACAGCGAGACCGGCCAGCTCATGAACGGCTCGCTCGCCGACTATCTCGTGCCGATGCCGATGGAGATGCCCGACATCGTCATCGCCCATGTCGAGACGCCGACCGCCGACACCGAGCTCGGCGCCAAGGGGGTCGGCGAGGCCGGCACCGCTGCGGCTTCGGCTAGCGTGCTCA
Organism: Bradyrhizobium sp. 141; assembly: GCF_023074055.1. Lineage (GTDB taxonomy): Bacteria > Pseudomonadota > Alphaproteobacteria > Rhizobiales > Xanthobacteraceae > Bradyrhizobium. Next base: position 115,964 of record NZ_JADPKR010000114.1, on the reverse strand, counting down.
ACGCCGTCAACGACGCGCTCGCGCCGTTCGATGCGACGATCAGTTCGATCCCGATCACGCCCGCCAAAGTCCTGAAAGCCCTGAAACGATTCTAGAAAAAAGACCATTGGAGGAAATCATGCCCAAATCCGGTTCGACCCCGAGAATAACCCGCCGCACCGCGCTCGCTGGTCTTTCGGCCAGCGCAGCTCTGCTTGCCATGCCCCGGATCGGCCGCGCGGCCGACGAGACGATCCGCATCGGCTTTCCGACCCCGCTCACCGGCCCGTTCGCCGCGGAAGCACGCGATCAGGTCAAATGCGCCGAGCTTGCAGTCAAGCTCGTCAACGACAAGGGCGGCATCGGCGGCCGCAAGGTCGAGCTCTTGGTGCGCGACGACAAGCTCAACGCGGGTGAAGCCGCGACCCGCACGCTGGAGCTGATCGAGAAGGACAAGGTTCATGCCGTGGTCGGCGCGCTCTCCAGCGCGGTGCAGCTCGCGGTCAACGAAGTCACCCGCGCCCGCGGCGTGATCTACGTCTCGATCAGCCAGTCCGACACGATCAACGAGGCCAAGGACTTCAGCAAATATACCTTCCATGAAGCGCTCAATCCGCACATGACGACGGCAGCGGTGGCGCGGCAGACCCTGAAGAAGGGCATGAAGGTCGCCCATCTCGCTGCCGACTACGCCTATGGGCATGAAATGCTGCGCGGCTTCAAGCGCGCGCAGGCGGCGATCGGCGCGGACAATGTCGGCGAGATTCTGCATCCGTTCGGCGCCGCCGACTATTCCACCTTCATGCCGCGCCTGATGTCGATGCGGCCGGACGTGCTCTGCATCTCCAATTTCGGCCGCGACCAGGCCAATGCGATCAAGCAGGCGGTGGATTTCGGCGTCAAGCAGCAGATGAAGATCGTCGTGCCCGTGATCCTGCATAATCAGCGGCTCGCGGTCGGCCCCGACGTGTTCGAGGGCGTGGTCGGCGGCGCCAACTATTATTGGGGCCTGGAAGCGCAGAGCAAGTCGGCAGCCGCCTTCAATGCGGCGTTCAAGGCCGCCAATGGCGGCGCGATCCCGACCGATTACGGTGCCTACGGCTATTCCGGCGTGGGATCGCTGCTGGCAGCCATGCAGACGGCCGGTGGCACCGACACCGACAAGGTCGTAGATGCCCTGGAGAAGCTGCAATATGATCTGACCAAGGGCCCGCAGCACTACCGCAAATGCGACCATCAATCGGTGCAGTCGGTGCTGGTGCTGGAGTCCAAGAAGAAGTCGGCCATGGCGGGCGACAATGATCTGTTCGCCATCCTTGCCAACGACGCCGGCTCCGACGACATGCTGCGCAGTTGCAGCGAGCTCGGCCACGCCACCTGAAGCCTGACCGATGGACCTGTCGCTGATCATCATGCAGCTTCTCTCCGGGATCGCCCTTGGCGCGGTCCTGGTGATCACTGCGCTAGGACTGACGATCGTGTTCGGCATGCTCGGCGTGGTCAATTTCGCTCATGGCGCGCTGTTCATGATCGGGGCCTATGCGGGGCTGTATCTGGCATCGCTCACCGGCAGCTTCTGGTGGGGATTGCTGCTCGCTCCCATCTTGATCGGTGCGTTCGGCATGCTGATCGAGTTCGTCCTGATCCGCAGGCTGTATGGACGCTCGATCGACGATCCACTGCTGCTCACCTTCGGCCTCAGCTATGTCCTGGTCGAGGGCGTGCGTATCGTGTTCGGCAGCGACGGTATTCCGTTTCCGACCCCGCCGCAGCTGATCGGCGTGCTCGATCTCGGCATCGGCTTCTTCCCGCGCTACCGCCTGTTCGTCATCGCGCTGGTGGCAGTGGTGCTGCTGGCGCTCTGGCTGGCACTGGAGAAGACCCGAATCGGCCTGATCGTGCGCGCCGGTGCGCGCGATCCCACCATCATGCAGGTACTCGGCGTCGACATCGGCCGGGTGTGGCTTGCTATTTTTGGTCTCGGCGTCGGACTAGCCGCGCTGGGCGGCGTTCTCGCCGGGCCCATGCGCAGCGTCAATCCGGAGATGGGCTCGCTGGTTCTGGCCGAGGCCTTTGTCGTCACCGTCATCGGCGGTCTCGGATCGATTGTCGGCGCGGTGGTGGCCGGCCTCATGGTCGGCATTTCCATCAGCATGGTGGCGTTGTTCGCGCCTGAAATGGCGACCATCGTCATGTTTGCGCTGATGGCCGTGGTGCTTCTGATCCGCCCGCAAGGCCTGTTCGGCGTGAGAGGGAGGACGGCGTGACGCACCCTTCTGGCGGCGAGGTTCTCGCCAAACCTGCGCCGAGCGGGCTCGACCGGATTCTCGACCATCGCGTGCTGCTCTCGATCGTCGTGCTGGCCATATTGCCCTGGCTATTGCCGTCCAAGGCGCTGGCCGTCAACGTCCTGATCTACGGCGTCGTGGTGATGGGCTACAATCTGCTGTTCGGCTACACCGGGCTGTTGTCGTTCGGTCAGGCGGCGTTCTTCGGTGCGGGGGCCTACTTCACCGGCATTGCGATCGGCCGCTACGGCGTGCCGTGGTTTGTCGCGGTCGCGCTTGCCGTGCTGCTCAGCACCTGCCTCGCGGCCGTGATCGGCATCATCTCGACGCGCACCCGCGGCATCTACTTCTCCATGGTGACGCTCGCTTTGGCCCAACTGGTCTACTACGTCGCGCTCCAGGCAGCCTCCTTCACCGGCGGCGAGAACGGCCTGCGCGGCTTCACTGTCGACCGCATCAGCCTGCTCGGCCTCCAGGTCAATTTCCTCGATCCCGTCAACAAATATTACGTGCTGATGGCCTTCGCGGCGCTGGCGATGTGGTTCCAGTCGCGCATTCTGAACTCGCCGTTCGGGGCCGTCATCGAGGCGATCCGCGAGAACGAACAGCGCGCGCGGGCCTGCGGCTATGACGTCGAACGCAGCAAGCTGGTCGTGTTCATGCTGTCGGGTGCGATCTCATCGCTCGGCGGCTGTATGCTGGCGCTGCATCTGTCGATCGTGCCGCTGGACATCCTGCACTACCAGACCTCGGGCATGATCGTGATGATGGTGCTGCTCGGCGGCGCTCGCAGCTTCTTCGGGCCTTTCGTCGGCGCGGCGAGCTTCCTGATCCTGGAGGATGTCATCTCGCTCTGGACGCCGCATTGGCAGATCTTCGTCGGCGCGATCTTCGTCCTGTTCGTGCTGTTCCTGCCCAAGGGCATCTGGGGAACCTTGCTCGACGCTATCGGAATCGGAAAGGCGCGGCGATGACCGGCGAACTGCTTCGCGCCGAAGGTATCGGCAAGCGCTTTGGCGGCTTCGTCGCGCTCGAAGCCATCACGGTGTCGTTCGCGGCCGGCCAGCTCACCTCGATCATCGGGCCGAATGGCGCCGGCAAGAGCACGTTCTTCAACATCCTGTCAGGTGCGCTGACGCCGACGTCGGGCAAGCTGCATTTCAGGGGATGCGAGCTCAACGGCCTGCCGCAGCATCGCTTCGTGCATCGGGGCATTTCGCGTTCGTACCAGATCACGAACATCTTCCCGGACCTGTCCGTGCATGAGAACGTCCGCGTCGCGGCCCAGGCGCTGACCGTGAGCTACGACATCTGGCACAACCGCACCCGGCTGTCCGAGCTGAATGCGCGCGCTGATGCCGCTCTCGACGCGGTCGGCTTGCTCGGCAGGCGTGGCGAACTGGCAAAGTTCCTGGCGCACGGTCAACAGCGCGCGCTGGAGATCGCGATCGCGCTGGTCTCCGAGCCCGAGCTGCTGCTGCTCGACGAGCCGACCGCCGGCATGGGGCCGGAAGAGACCAAGGACATGGTCGCGCTGCTGGAGCGGCTCGCCGACAAGCGCACCGTGCTTCTGGTGGAGCACAAGATGAAGATGGTGCTGGGACTGTCCAAGCGCGTCGTGGTGCTGCACCACGGTCGCCTGCTCGCGGACGGTTCGCCGGACGAGATCAGGAGCAATCCGGAAGTCCGCCGGGTCTATCTCGGACAGAGTGAAGGCTATGGCTGAGACCGCATTGCTCGAAATCAGAGATCTTCACGCCTGGTATGGCGCGAGCCACGTCCTGCACGGCATCTCGCTGCACGTGAAGGAGGGCGAAGTGGTTGCGCTCGTCGGCCGCAATGGTGCCGGAAAGACTACGACCTTGCGGGCGATGATGGGCCTGATGCCGAAGGCTGAGGGCCGCGTGCACTTCGCGGGCAGGGAGCTCCTGCCATTGCGCGCCCATCAGCGCTTCCACCTTGGTCTCGCCTACGTGCCCGAGGAGCGACGCATCGTCCCCGGCCTCTCCGTGCGCGAGAACCTCCGGCTCGGCCTTGTCGCGGCCGGCAGCGACATCGAGGAGCGCACGGCGATCGACGAGATCGCCGAGACCTTTCCGCGCCTGAAGGAGCGCCTCGACCAGGAGGGCGTGACGCTCTCCGGCGGCGAGCAGCAGATGCTCGCGATCGCGCGCGCGCTGATCGCCAAGCCCAAGATGATCCTGCTCGACGAGCCCTCGGAGGGCATCATGCCGGTGCTCGTCGAGGAGATGGGAGTTCTGTTCCGCCGGCTGCGCGACGAGGGCAAGACGCTGTTGCTGGTGGAGCAGAACGTCGAATGGGCGCTGCGGCTGGCCGATCGCGCCGTGATCATCGATCAGGGCGAGGTCGTGCATCAGAGCAGCGCTGCGGCGCTGCTCGCGGACAAGGACATCCAGGAGCGCTACTGCGCGGTGTGACGTCAGGCCACGACCCTGGCCACGGTGCCGTCGAGGCGCTGTCGTTCCTTTGCCAGATAGTCGCCGATCGCATCGCCCGGCATGGGCTTTGCGAATAATAGCCCTGGATGAAGTCGCACCCCAGGCGGCGCAGGGTGTCTAGCTGGGCGCGGGTCTCGACGCCCTCGACGACGCAGGCGATCTCCATGTCGTCGCACAGGCCCGTGAGCGACTTGATGATCTTGTAGCTTACGGGATTGTCGTTGATGTCGGAAACGAAGCTGCGGTCGATCTTGATCTTGTCGAGCGGCAGCCGGTGCACGTGGCTCAGTGAGGAATAGCCGGTGCCGAAATCGTCCAGCGAAACGCCGCATCCCATCGCCTTCAGCGTCGCGACCGATTGCTGCGCGCGCACGAAGTCGAAAGTGACCGCAGTCTCGGTGATCTCGAAATCGATCCGGTGCGGCGGCAGGCCGCTCTTCTCGATGATGGAAATCAGCGGCAGGATGCCTTCGGCGGCGCAGACGTCGTGGGCGGAGAGGTTGAACGACAGGCGGATGTGATCGGGCCAGGTCCTGGCGGTCGCGAGCGCGCGAGCCAGCAGGGCCTGCGTCAGCGGGCGGATCAGGCCGATGCGCTCGGCGGCTGGAATGAAGTCGGCCGGCGAGACCAGGCCGAGACGGGAGCTGTGCCAGCGCGCCAGGACCTCGAAGCCGGCGGTGTGCTCGCTCATGGCGTCCACAATCGGCTGGAACACCAGGTCCATCTCGGTGCTGAAATCGGCCGTGCGCAGCAAATTCTCGATGACACCGCGGCTGCGGATCTCGGCCTCGAGTTCGCTCGAGAAGATCACGGTGCGGCCGCGCAGATGGCGCTTGGCATGGTAGAGCGAGTAGTCGGCACATTCATAGAGCGCTTCCGACGTCGTCGCGGAGTCCGGGAACAAGGCGAAGCCGATCGAGCAGGACAGCCCGGTATGGGCGGTGTCGAGCTGGTAGGGCAGCCTGACCTGATTGCCAATGCGCTCGCCGAGCCGCATCAGGTCCGCATCCTCGGGGTCGCCGCACACGACGAGACCGAACTCGTCGCCACCGAGCCGGGCTAACTCCACGCGCTGCGGGCCAAAGCCCTCGCAAACCTCGCGGATGCGCCGGCCCGCTTCGATCAGGACGCGGTCGCCGACCGAATGGCCGTAATTGTCGTTGATCGGCTTGAAACCATCGAGGTCGATGATTCCGACCGCGACCCGAACATTCCTGCGCTCGGCGTCGGCAAAGGCGCTCGACAGCTCGGCGAAGAAGCGGCGACGGTTCGGCAGCTCGGTGAGGGAATCGAGATTGGCGAGGCGAAAGTTCTCGTCCGAGAGCGCCTGCGTCGCCGCCTGCTGCGCCAGCAGCGATTTGCGGCTGGCGACGAGATCGGCGAAGTCGCGATAATAGATGAACAGCACTGTCACCATCGCGCCTGAGACCAGCAGGTTGTTGACGGCGATCGCCTTCAGCGTGGGCTCGCCGGTGGCGAAGAAGAACAGCACATAAGGCACGTCGACGATCAGCGTCACGATCAATGCCGCCGAGCGCAGATGCATCAGCGAAAAAATGCAGCCGATCACGGTGACCGCCATGTAGAAAGCGACCTGGCTCTTGGCGAAGGGATCGCCGTAGGGATAGAGCGCGAAGGACCAAGCGGTAAAGCCGGCGCCGATCGGCAGAGTCAGCCAGTTGGTGGCGCGCAGATTACGCAGGATGTCGGCATCGCTGCGCACGAGGTGACGCTGACGCAGCCACCAGAACGTGCGCAAGCCCGCGAGCACGGTCAGGACGCTCGGCACGATCATCGTCAGCCAGTCCGGCGCCACGTTCACATAGGTGTAGGCGACCGCGATGGAGTTGCTCATGAGGAGGAAGTAGAGCAACGGAACTTGCTTGGAGAAGGCATCGAACTGCGCGCGCGTCAAATCCGGGTTGTCGGCCGGCACGCGAAACAGCCGCATTGAGGCGGCAAGGTAAGACTTCAAATCGGCAACAGGCATTGAAATACGAGCCCCTGAAAACGCGGGCGATCTTGCATGGCGGGGGTAAAGGGTGCGTTAGATCGATCGTGCGTCAAAGGGCCAGCTCAGGTTGCACGCTACCGCGGACATTTCGGGTCGCGTGCACTGGTGAGGCGGCGTTAAGGATAAGGAAACGCGAAAGCGGCGCATCGGCTGCAAAGTCCTGCAAAGCCGCCGCTACGCTTTGCTAACCATGCGTCCGGCGCAACGTCTTGCCGCACTCACCCCGTCGGGGGGAGGTGATAGGCCGCATCCAATGGCTGCTACGTCTTTTCCAGCTCTGCGGTCTGCTTGCGACGCCTAGCGCCCGATCGTCACGCCGGCGGTCGAGCGCATGGCACCTCTTAGGCTGGTCGCCTTCATGTCGTCGAGCACCTGTCGCGTCAGCACGGTGGTCTGGCCCGGCGTGTCGAGGATCGGCTCTCCGCGCGAGGAAGAGAGCCTGTCGGCCTTGTAGGACGCGGCCGGATCGGTGGCGGGAACGGCAGCGACTGCATGACGTGGCCGTTTGCCCGCAGCGGTGGCTGTCTGCGAGACGCAGAAGGCGGCGATCACGACCAGAAGCAACGAGCTTGCGCGCATATGCGATCTCCCATGTCGGGGATATCAGCCTAGCACATCATGACAGTGATCGCGGAAGAAAGGATCAGGCAAGGGCGGCCTGGCGTTCCCGCGCTGGTTCGCGGACGCGCTCGATTTTAGAGGGCTCGGCGAGCCGCGTGAAACTGTGATGGCTCGCCTGCGCGGGCGCCTCGACGATGACGCCTTCACAGACGATCTGTCCGCTGAGCATCTTGAATTCCAGCTTGTCGTAGCGCGGCATCGTCTCGCCGGACGCAGGCGGCAGCAGCCCGACGCTTCCCTGGATGTTCAGCGTGGCTTCGCCGGTGCCGTGCAGCCGCGGATTCCACATCCTGATCCCGGTTTCAGCCCAGCGCTGCCGGATCAGCGCGGTGCGATCGGCCGGTTCCGCGGCTCTTGCGCGAACTTTAGGTGCGCTGCGGCTCTCGGGAGAAGGAGACACGAGAGCCGGAGCCGGCTCGATGTCGGTGACGACGCTGGCTGTGTCGGCAGAACACAGCGCGGCTACCGCTGTGACGGGCGCAGCAACGTCCGCAGCAGCCGGCTCGATTGCCACCGCGGCACTGGGGCAGGGATCGCTGTCGAAACGAGTCTCGGGGATTGGCTCTGCCAGAACCTCGCTACCGACAGACGTGACACACGGCTCATCTACGGTCGCCTCAACATCCACGACAACGTCAGGGGAATGGTCGTCGTTGTCGACAAGAGCACGGGCATCAACCGGGGCGCTCTCGACATCGACGGACGAGGGCGATGCCTCTTCCGCGACAACGATCTCCGCGTCGGTCGGGAGTGCGGGACGTGGATCGCGGCCGATGACGAGTTCGGCGTCGACCGGTTCGCTGACGATGTCGATTGCGACCGGCTCCGCGTCGACGGCCTCGACGTTCGCCGCGATTTCAACAACCGGGTCATTGCTGGCGACGGGTTCCGGAACATCGGCTGTCGCGATGTCGATCTCGATGGTCGAGACCGAAGCCTTCTCCACGATGATCGGCTCGATTTCTGACGGCGTCTCCCGCGAGGAATCGTCGCCGCTGTCGGCATCGGTGGGCGCTGCCGGAGGGCCCTCCGTCATGACAGCGATCGCGGTATCATCCTCGGCGGACGGAGCCGCACCTGCGGTCTCGGCGTCGTCGCGCGCTGAAACCGTGCTGATATCGGTGATTTGAGCCGAAGTTGTTTCCGCGATGTTCTCGGCCGCGACGATTTCGGCAATGACAGGCGAGACATCTGCGGCGACCGGAGTGACATCAATGCTGCCGCCACGCGGCACGGGCCGAAGCCCGGTGAATGCCCATTTCACCACGGGGATGCGGCGCAGCAACGATATCAGTCTCGAAAGCACTAGGAGTTGTCCAAGAGGTACTCGGCGTGAGGCAATCGCTGATTCGCCAGCAATGTGAAAAACTGCCCCGGCCGTCACACCCCTGTCAATCTAGGTGAGATCAATTGCAGAACATCCGCAGTTCGGCGCGGTGTGACCGCAACCACAGTGCACCCGACCGAAATGGATACGCTTCCTTCGAAAGCAAAGGAGAGGGAACGTGATTCACAAAATCTGTCTGGCTGCGGCCCTTGCCGCATTCATGGGCGCGCCGGCACTTGCGGACGATCTCCACGCCGAAAATTGCCGCTCACCTCATTCCGCCCAATGCGGAGATCCACATATCCTGGACCAGCCCTGCGTCCGACCCGCAGGGCCGCTCGATCGAGGTGGCCTGCGGCGAGGTCACGGTTCGCAATGACAGAGGCTTTTCGACATCGACGTTTGCTTATGTCGTCGACGACGACAAGCTTTGGCTGGCCTGGAAGATCGAGTGGATGAAGGAGCCGGAGTCGCTGGGCGTCCGCCGTGTGATGAGATATTGTCCCGGTCGTTGATCGGCCCGCGTCGGTCCGTGGGAGGGGACGACGATCCCCTCCCGGAATCTCCGATCTTCCGACTATTTTCGATCTTTCGACCTATTTGCCCGAGCCGGCCCCGCTGCCGGAGCCTGCGCCGCCTGAGCCGCCGCCGGCCTGACTGCCCATGTTGTTGGTGTTGGTGCCGCCGGCCGACGGATGCTGCGCACCCTTGCTGTCGCTGGCTTCGTTCTGCATGTTCGACGAACGTCCGGTCGTCATGCCCTTGGTGGCGGGACCTCGCGATGAGGGGCCGACGTCGCCCTGGCCGGACGCGCCGGGAGCGGGTTGTGTCTGCGCGACGGCGCCACCGGTCGCCAGCGCCATAATGCATGCGGATGCCAAGATGATCTTCTTCATTGGATTCTCCTTGACTTTACATCCCCAGACAATCCGCCTGCGGCAACGACGTTCCTGCGCTTTGTCGCCACCCGTTCAACTCTCCGCGGCCTAACGTCGGGGGTTCCCGTCTTCATCGACAGGGGCTATTCAGGATCGTCATTGTTGGTTGAGGAACGACGCATGAGGAAGATTGCTACCCTGGCAGCGGTTCTGCTCTGGTCCACCATCGCGTTCGCGCAGGATCGCACCATCACGGTAGCCTCGACCACGTCGACGGAACAATCAGGCTTGTTTGGCCATCTGCTGCCGCTGTTCACGAGGGTCGAGGGCATTGGCGTGAAGGTCGTCGCCGTCGGCACTGGCCAGGCACTGGATATCGGACGGCGCGGCGACGCCGACGTGGTGTTCGTCCATGACAGGCCCGCCGAAGACAAGTTCATGTCGGAAGGGCAAGGCGTGAAGCGCTTCGACGTCATGTACAACGACTTCGTCATCGTCGGCCCGAAGAGCGATCCCGCAAAGATTGCCGGCGGCAAGGACGTTGCGGACGCGCTGCGCAAGATCGCGGCGGCGAAGGCGCCGTTCATCTCGCGCGGTGACAAGTCCGGCACGCATGCCGCCGAGCTCCGGCTTTGGAAGGAAGCGGGCGTCGACCTCGGCGCGGCAAAGGACAATTGGTACCGGGAGATCGGCCAGGGCATGGGCCCGGCGCTGAACATGGCCTCGTCGTCGAACGCCTATCTGCTATCGGACCGCGGCACGTGGCTGTCGTTCAAGAACCGCGGCGAGCTCGCCATCCTGACCGAAGGGGACAAGCGACTGTTCAACCAGTACGGCGTCATGCTGGTCAATCCCGCCACGCATCCGAACGTGAAGGCGAAGGACGGGCAGGCCTTCATCGACTGGCTCGTCTCGCCGAAGGGGCAGGAGGCGATCGCCGGGTACAAGGTCGGCGGCGAGCAGCTATTTTTCCCCAACGCGTCCCACTAGCAGGAAGGCGACGGTCGACACCGCCACGCTGAGCGCGAGCAGGATCAGCCCGAGCCCGAGCGCCAGCGGGAGGTCGCCCTTGCTGGTCTCCAGCGCGATCGCGGTCGTCATCGTGCGCGTGAAGCCGCGGATGTTGCCGCCGACGATGATGATGGCGCCGACCTCGGCGATGGCGCGCCCGAACGCCGCGAGAAACGCGGTCAGCAGCGAGGTTCGGCCGATCGCGAACAGAAGCGCCATGCTGCGGAAGGCCGAAAGGCCGTCGATCCGGGCCAGATCGCCATACTCCGCCCACAGCAGGCTCGCGGGCCGGTGCACCAGCGCCACCACGATCGGGGTCGCCAGCAGCGTCTGCGCGATCACCATGGCGGCCGGCGTGAACAACAGTCCGGCCACCCCGAGCGGGCCGGACCGCGACAGCAGAAGATAGAGCGCGAGCCCGACAACGACCGGCGGAAGGCCAAGCAGCGCGTTGGTCAGCACGATGATGACCTGCCGCCCCCGGAAACGGGTGATCGCGAGCATGGCCCCGAGCGGCGCGCCGATCACGAGCGCGATGAAGCTTGCGGTCAGGCTGACACGTACCGACAGGGCGACGATGCCGAGCAGCTCGGCGTCGGCTTCGCCGATCAGCGTGAAGGCGGCAGCGATGGATTGCGCGAAATCGTTCATCCGAATCTGGACGTCGGCGCCAGCCGGAATGCCTCGGGGGCGTCGGGGTCGGGACTGCGAAGGCGTTTCACGTAAAATTCCCTGCGAGTATCCTGGTGCAAAGCAGTCGCGCGGTCGCGTTCTGCAGGCACCTTGTGGCTTCGCCTGCCGCAGGAGGGGTTTCCCGGCGGCAGGCCAATCACAGAATACTCACATGGAGCGGTTTGGAAACCCGATTTAGCTTGGTCGCGTTCGGCCTCAGCGTTTGACGGTGGCTGATGCCGAAACCGTCGAGGCTGCCCCAATGCTTTCCCGCCAATAGCGGTCAATCTGGTCGATCAAAGCAGGTGGAAGCGGGACGTAGTTGAGGGTCTCGGCCTGGGACTTGCCGTTCTCCAGCGACCAGCGGACGAAGTCGATGGCGGCTGCGGAACGCTCCGGATATTTAGGGCTCTTCGGCATCAGCACGAAAGTCGTCGCCGTGATCGGGTAGGCGTCTTCACCTGGCGCGTTGGTGAGCACGAGGTGGAAATCCTTTTCCGCCTTCCAGTCCGCGCTGGAGGCCGCGGCCTGGAAAGACGCGGCGTCTGGGACGACGAAATTGCCGGCGCTGTTCTGCACGATTCCGAAGGAAATCCGGTCGAGCCGTTGCAGCGCGTAGGTGTATTCGAGATAGCCGATCGCGCCGGGAACAAGACTGACGAGCGAGGCGACGCCGTCATTGCCCCTGCCGCCGAGGCCAAGCGGCCACTCGACCGAGGTGCCTTCGCCCACGCTTGCCCTCCATTGCGGGCTGACCTTCGAGAGATAATTCGACCAGTTGAACGTCGTGCCGGAGCCGTCGATGCGATGGATCACCGTGATCGGCACGTTCGGCAAGCTGATGTCCGGATTGATCGCATGGATCGCCGTATCGTTCCAGGTTTTGATCCTGCCGAGATAGATGTCCGCGAGCACCTGCCCGGTGAAGCGAATCTGGCCGGGCTTGACGCCATCGATATTGACCACCGGCACGACGCCGCCGATCACGATCGGGAATTGCATCAAGCCGAGCTTGTCCAACTCCTTGGGATCGAGCGGCATGTCGCTTGCGCCGAAATCGACGGCCTCTTTCTTGATCAAGCCGATGCCGATGCTCGAGCCGACCGCTTGATAGCTGACGGCGTTGCCCGTCTTCGCCCTGTAGGCGTCGGTCCATTTCGCCATCACGGGCGAGACGAAGGTTGAGCCGGCTCCTTTGATCTCGGCCGCCAGACCTTGCGTGGCGACGAGCAGAGCGGTGACGATGATTGATAGTCCAATATGTTTTTTCATCTGCGCAAAGCTAACAGGCTGGGCACGAAGCCGATGTGGTCCAAGTCACAATTGCATCGCGAGGCGTTCGCGATGGCCATGGTGCATCGGTTACAGCACACCGTCAGCCTGCGCCGCATCATCCGATTGGCGTAGATCGAGGGTGATCCGTGCCGGGCCCAGCCGTCCGTCCGCTGCGAGGCGCCGGCCAAGAAGCAGGCGCCCAAATTCGAGGCGAGCGCCTGCCAGGTCGCCAGATTCATGCCTTTTCGCGACTGAAAGGCGGCTTTATTCCGGCCATGGATGCTTTAAGGAAGGGACAGGACAGGTCGCAGCCGCCCGTTGGCGGTGCTAGACCCTGGTGCAGGAACAATGGCCGTGCCGTGCCGGCGCGGGCCGCAAGGATGAAGGATATGAGGCAATGATCCAGACCGTTGGCATCATCGGGGCAGGGACCATGGGAAACGGCATCGCGCAAATCTGCGCGGCAGCCGGGCTCTCGGTCGTGATGGTCGACATTTCCGATGCGGCGGTGAACCGCGGGATTTCGACCGTCGGCGGCAGCCTCGAGCGCCTGGTCAAGAAGGAGAAGATGTCGGCGGCCGATCGCGAGGCGACGCTCAAGCGCATCACCGGCACCACCGACCCTGCGAAGCTGTCGGGTTGCGATCTGGTGATCGAGGCCGCGACCGAGAATGAGGAACTCAAGGTCAAGATCCTGAAGGATCTCTGCGCCACCTTGTCGCCGCGCACGCTGGTCGCGACCAACACCTCGTCGATCTCGATCACCAAGCTCGCCGCCGCGACCGACCGTCCCGACCGTTTCATCGGCATGCACTTCTTCAACCCGGTGCCGGTGATGGCGCTGCTGGAACTCATCCGCGGCTTGCAGACCTCGGACGACACCCACGCCAAGGCGCTCGATTTCGCCCAGCGCGTCGGCAAGGTGGCGATCACGGCGAAGAACAGCCCGGGCTTTGCCGTCAACCGCATCCTGTGCCCGATGATCAACGAGGCGATCTTCGCGCTCCAGGAGGGGATTGCGACGGCGGAAGAAATCGACGCCGGCATGAAGCTCGGCTGCAACCATCCGATCGGACCGCTGGCTCTGGCCGATCTCGTCGGGCTCGACACCATGCTTTCGGTGATGGAGGTCTTTTACAAGGGCTTCAACGATCCTAAATATCGGCCAGCGCCACTGCTGAAAGAGATGGTCGATGCCGGCCATCTCGGCCGCAAGACCGGGCAGGGCTTCTACAGCTACGGCACGTAATGACGGAGCCGGGTACTAAGGACCCGCAGTGCCGTAGGGTGGTGCCCACCATTGTCGCGATTAGAGAGAGATCGTGGGCACGGCGCAAATGCGCCTTTGCCCACCCTACGATTGTGGTCGAGGTGCAGGCGCCGGGCTCGAAACGCCCGCCGCCCAATCCCGCAATTTGCGCTACGACAAAGACGGACGTAGCGATTGGCCCGACAATGTCGAACGGGCGGCCTGCGGGAACAACGGAACGGATTACGAAGGACATGTCGGATCGACTGAAGGCCGAGCGCGAGGCGGCGGCCGCGCGGCGGAACCTGTTGACCCAGGATGCGATCGAGCGCACCGGGATCACCGAGGAGATGATCGGGGAACTCGTCACCCGCTTTTACGGGCGCGTGCGCGAAGATGCACGGCTGGGGCCGGTGTTTGCGGTCGTGCAGAACTGGGACGAGCATCTCGCCAAGCTTAGGGATTTCTGGTCTTCGGTCGTGCTGATGAGCGGCCGCTATCACGGCTCGCCGATGCGGGCACATCTGCCGCTGAGCCTGGTCGGCGATCATTTCGACCGCTGGCTCGATCTGTTCGAGCAGACCGCGCGCGAGGTCTGCCCACCGCCGGCGGCGGCGCTGTTCATCGACAAGGCGCGTCGCATCGCCGACAGTTTTGAAATGGCATCGGCGACCGTCGCTGGTTCTATCGCCGCGCCGCGCCACGTGCTCAGGTCCTGACGACGACCGACGGCCTGCAGAGTGTGCAAGCATATCGCGCTGCGTTTGCGCAGCGCGAGCGATGGCGCGCCGCACCAATTCCGACATCATCGGTCTGATCTGCAAAATCATCATGCCGATCGCGTAGCGTGATTTTGCGAAAACGCGTTTGAATGCGTTCATTCTCGTTCAATCAACGCGAGTGAAGCCATATTGATGCACCGCGGCGCCAATTCTTCGCCTTGTTTTCGGCAGAGTTCCGGCGCCTGCTTGTGGACATGTCCCGCGCATCGCTCACGACCGACTCCTCATCATCCGAGAACTCCACGGAGCCAAACGCCGGCGCGTGCGCCGAGCAGACGCGGCGAACGGTCCTGCTCGGCGCAATCGCTACCACCGCCTGTCTCGGTTGTTCCGCGCATGCGCGCGCGGACGAGGGTCCGCCCGGCTCCGACGAGCGGCCCCAGAAAGGCGATGTGCTCGTCTTCTCCGAAGGCGACAAGGAGGGAAAGCTCGTCACCGCGGCCGACCTGCCCGCTGGCGGACCGCCGGTGCATGCCTGGCCGAAGGATCCCAAGACATCGGTGGTGCGCAGCGCCTCCCGGCTCAACGAGATCCTGATTATCAGGCTCGATCCCGCCGAGCTCGACGAGAAGACCGGCGCTCGCGCCATCGACGGCATCATCGCGTATTCGGCGATCTGCTCTCATGCCGGCTGTCCCGTCACCGCCTGGGTGAAGAGCGATGTCGGCGACAAGGAGGTGTTCAAGTGCATGTGTCACAACTCCGAATACGATCCTCGTGCGGGCGCACAGGTTGTGTTCGGACCGGCGCCGCGACGGCTCGCGGCGCTACCGTTGGCGCTCGCTGACGGCTCGCTCAGCGTCGCCGGCAACTTCATCGGAAAGGTAGGTGGCGCGCAGCCGGGATGATGGACAGTGCGGGCCCGCGCCCGCGTCACGAGAGGCCGCATCCGCCGATGGGCGGACGGCGGGACGAACGACAAGAATTCAACACAAGAATTCAAACGGATGAAAAAGGGGAACGTCCATGAAAACGTCCAGAAAAGCGTCCATGATCAGGAAGCAATGGTTACTGTCCGGCGTCGTCGCCTTTACCTGCCTCGCCTCGACCGCCGCCGTGTCGGGCCCGATCGAGAATTATGCACCGGTCACCGCGCAGCGGCTGGAGAATCCGGAGCCAAGCAACTGGATGCTCTATCGGCGCACCTATGATGGGCACGGCTACAGCCCGCTCGACCAGATCAACACCTCCAACGTGAAGAACCTCACGCCGGTCTGGACCTTTGCCACCGGCGTCGTCGAAGGCCACGAGGCGCCGCCGATCGTCAACAATGGCGTGATGTTCGTGGCGACCCCGATGGGGCAGGTGATCGCTCTCAATGCCAAAACCGGCGACGAATACTGGCGCTACAAGCGGCAGCTTCCCGACGATCTGTTCCAGCTGCATCCGACCAGCCGCGGCGTCGGCCTCTGGGAGGACAAGCTCTATCTCGCCACCACGGACGACCACGTCGTCGCGCTCGATGCCAAGACCGGCAAGGTGGTGTGGGACACCAAGGTGCAGGACTACAAGAAGGGCCAGTACATGACCCTGATGCCGTTGACCGTCGACGGCAAGGTCATCGTCGGCGGCTCCGGCGGCGAGTTCGGCGTGCGCGGCTATATTGCCGCCTATGACGCCAAGGACGGCAAGGAACTGTGGCGAACCTTCACCATTCCGGGCGAAGGCGAGCCGGGCCATGACACCTGGCAGGGCGACGACTGGAAGAACGGCGGCGGCTCGGCCTGGATGACCGGCAATTACGACAAGGAAACAAAGACGATCTATTGGGGCGTCGGCAACGCCGCGCCATGGCCCGGCGAGACGCATCCCGGCGACAATCTCTACACCTCCTCGGTGCTTGCGCTCGATCCCAACACCGGCAAGATCAAGACCTATCACCAGTATCACCAGAACGATTCCTGGGACTGGGACGAGGTCGACGCGCCGATGCTGATCGACCTGCAACGCGACGGCCGCAACATCAAGAGCCTGGTCCATCCTGGCCGCGACGCGATCTTCTGGATACTCGAGCGCACGCCGACCAAGATCAACTATGTCGCCGGCTGGCCGTTCGTTTCCACCGACGTCTGGAAGGGGATCGAACCAGAGAGCGGCAAGCCGATTGTCGACCCCGCGCACAAGCCGGTGATCGGCAAGCGCGTCGAGTTCTGCCCGTCGCTATGGGGCGGCAAGGACTGGCCGTCGGCGGCTTACAGCCAGAAGACCGGCCTCGTCTACGTGCCCGCCAACGAGAATTTCTGCGGCGGGTTCACCGGCGAGAAGGTTGCGCTCAAGCCAGGCGAGCTCTGGCTCGGCACCAAGCCGGAGGACATCGGGCTGAAGACGAAGCCGGGCGCGGATCACTTCGGCGAGCTGCAGGCCTGGGATCCCGCTACGGGGAAGAAGGTGTGGCAGCACAACTTCCCGAAGTCGCAGCTGTTCGGCTCGGTGACGGCGACCGCGGGCGATCTCATCTTCGTCGGCGGCACCAATGACCGCAACTTCCGGGCCTTCAATGCCAAGACCGGCGAACTCCTATGGGAGCAGAAGACCAACTCCGGCATCATGGGCATGCCGGTGTCCTATGAGATCGACGGCACGCAGTATATCGCGATCCAGTCGGGATGGGGCGTGGACGCGCAGCGCATCCAGGATGCGCTGGTGACCAACAACATCGGCATCGAAGCCAACGTGCCGCAAGGCGGCGTCATCTGGGTGTTCGCACTGAAGAAGTAGCTCCGCGGGCGGATCGAAAGAAGCGGAGCAGCCGGGGGGTGGCGAATGCGGCGGACGGCAACGTCCGCCGCATTTTTGTTGTGGGCTGGGATTGCCAGCGCGCCACGTACTCGTCGTCATGCCCGGGCTCGTCCCGCCTGCGCGGCCGAAGCCGCTTCGGCGAGGCGAAGGCCCGGGCATCCACGTTCTTCGTGCCGCGGCCAAGGCCGTGGATGGCCGGGACAAGCCCGCCATGACGGCATGAGGTGCGCAAAGCTCACTTCCCCTGACGGTCGACCTTGTCCTTTTCCTTCTGATTCATCTCGCGAATCTTGGGATCCGGATTGTGCTGCCCGGTGGTCTGCGTGGTCGAGGCGGGCGGGGCGTTGGCGTTGGGAAGCGAGTTCTGGTCCGGCGCGGTGGGGCGCGTCGCCGTTGTCGGCGGCGTCGTATTGCTCTGGGCGAATGCGCCGGAGGCTGTCAAAAGAAAGGCGCCCGACAGCAGCGAGACTGCGAGCGCCCTAGAGATGTTGGTCATCGATCTGCTCCTGTCAGATCGATGGAAACGGCGCGAGGCCGCTTCTGTTCCGTCTCACGCTTCCAGTTGCTTGCCGATCGGCAGCGAGCGGATACGTTTTCCCGTCGCGGCGAAGATCGCGTTGATCAGCGCCGGCGCGAATGGCGGGACGCCGGGCTCGCCGACGCCGCTCGGCGGCGTGTCGGGGCCAGGCGGCACGATGTAGACGTTGGTCACCACAGGAGATTCGTCGATCCTGACGACCTGGAAGTCGTCAAAATTCTTCTGCTGCACCTTGCCCTCTTTGAAGCTGATCTCGCCGTATTTGACGAGGCTCAGCCCCATGATCGCGGCGCCCTCGATCTGCGAGGCGATGCGTTCGGGGTTGACATAGGTGCCGCAGTCGATCGCCGTGTCGACCCTTGGCACCGTCAGCTTGCCCTTGTCGTCAACGGCCACCTCGACGATGGTCGCGATGTAGCTGACGAAGCTGCGGTGCACCGCAATGCCGAGACCGTGCCCCTTCGGCACCTGCCGACCCCATCCGCCCTTCTCGGCGACCAGCTCGACGACCTTGCGAAGGCGCGCGGTGTCGATCGGGTAGCTGTCCTGGGGCTCGCCATAGTTCCAGAGATCCTTCACGTTAGGCTTGACGATGCGGGGCGAGCCGATCAGCTCGAGCAACATGTCTTTCTGGTCGCGCCCTGTCGCTTGCGCGATCTCGCCGACCATCGACTGCACCGCAAAGGCGCGCGGAATGTTCGAGACCGAGCGGAACCAGCCGATGCGGGTATGCGCGGCGGCCTCCGGATTCTCGCACGAGATATTGGCGATCTCGAACGGCATGTCGACGAGGCCCATGCCGATCTCGAACGGCGCTTGATGCACAGTGCCGGCGGCGAAGGTCGAGGCGATGCTGGGCGCCACGCTGCGGTGGCGCCAAGCAATCACCTTGCCGCTCTTGTCGAGGCCGGCCTCGATCCGCTCGACCGAGACCGTGTGCAGGAAGCCGTTATGGATGTCGTCCTCCCGCGTCCACTGCACCTTGACCGGTGCGCCGAGCTCCTTCGACAGCAGGGCGGCCTCGAGTGCAAAGTCGCATTTCGACTTGCGGCCAAAACCGCCGCCGAGCAGGGTCACGTTGACGGTGACGTTGCCTTCGGGAATGCCGAGTGTCTTGGCGACGTCCTCGCGGGTGCCACCGGGGCTCTGCACTGGCGCCCAGATCTCCGCCTTGTCGCCCTTGACATCGGCGACCGCGACCGGCGGCTCCATTGCGACATGCGCGAGATGCGGGACGTAGTACTCGCCGACGATCACCTTGTCGGCGCCCTTCAAGGCGGCGTCCGCATCGCCCTCCTTGCGTAGCACGAGGCCGGGCTTGCGCGAGGCCTCCTCGAGCTCCTTGCGGTAGGCGACCGAGTCGTATTTGCCGTTCGGACCGTCGTCCCACACCAGCTTCAGCGCATCGCGGCCCTTGATCGCCGCGCCGGTGTTGCGGGCGATCACCGCGACGCCACCGAGCGGCTGGAACTTTGACGGCCACGGCCAGCCTTGAACCTTCATCACCTTCTCGACGCCGGGGACCTTCAGTGCCGCGTCCGGATCGAACGAGACCAGCGTGCCGCCGGTCACCGGCGGGCGCGCGATCACGGCATATTTCATGCCCGGCAGCCGCACGTCTGCGCCGTAACGCGCCTTGCCGGTGGTGATGTCGTGGAGGTCGACCATGCCGACCTGGCCCTTGGTGAGATAGCGGAAATCCTTGGGGTCCTTCAGCTTGAGGCCTTCGATGCTGGGCACCGATTCCTTGGCGGCGTCGGCGGCGAGCTCGCCGAAGCCGAGCTTGCGGCCGCTCGCGCTGTGGACGACCTCGTGATTGACCGCCTTGACCTCGGTCGCCGGCACGCCCCAGCGCTTGGCCGCGGCTTGCTCCAGCATGGTGCGGGCCGAGGCGCCGATCTGGCGCATCGGCATCAGGTAATGTCGCGTGCTGCGCGAGCCGTCGGTATCCTGGTTGCCGAACTTCACCTCGTCGCCATGGGCCTGCTGCACCTTGACCCTGGACCAGTCGGCTTCCATTTCCTCGGCCACGATCAACGGCAGGCTGGTGCGCACGCCGGTGCCCATTTCCGAACGGTGCCCGACGATGGTGACGATGCCGTCCGGGGCGACCGAAACGAACACGCGCGGATCGACCACGACGCCATGCGGCATTTTGCCGGCACCGGTTTCGTAAGCGAGAGCCTGGCGCGACATCACGGGCGCGGCGAGAACGAAGCCGCCGGTGATGCCGAGCCCCTTCAGGATACTGCGGCGCGAGACCTTCTCGACCCTGACGTGCTTCTCGAAACCGCGAAGCTTGCGGGGATTGTCGATGAAATTCATGTCACACTCCCGTCGATGCGAGATGGACCGCGTTCTCGATGCGTTGGTAGCAGCCGCAGCGGCAGATGTTGCCGGACATCGCCTCGCGGATTTGGTCGTGCGAGGGCTTTGGGTTGTCCATTAGAAGCGCGGCGGCCTGCACGATCTGGCCGGCCTGGCAGAAGCCGCATTGGGGCACGTTGAGCTGGCGCCAGGCCTTTTGCACCGGGTGATCGCCGTTCGGATGCAGCCCTTCGATCGTGGTGACCTCGCGGCCGGCGACGTCGTTCACCGACGTGACGCAGGCCCGTACGGCCTCCTTGTCGACGATGACGGTGCAGGCGCCGCACAGGGCCTGGCCGCAGCCGTATTTGGTGCCGGTCAGCCCGGCCTCGTCACGCAGGAACCAGAGTAGCGGGAGATCCGGGTCGCCGTCCCAGCTCTGTTCCTGGCCGTTGATCTTCACCTTGATCATGATCATCCCTCGCTCTTCATAAGCATGCCAAATTCAAAACCCGCCGACGCCAGCCGGCGCAATGCCAGTTGCTTCGCGTCGTCACATTCCGGCCCGCGATCCTGCACGGGCAGATCCCGGCAGGAGGCAGGAATGTGAATCTCGATGTCCGGATGTGTTCGATACCTCCCGTTTTTGTTCTTAATTGATTGTATTTCGCGCGGCATCGTGACGGCGTGATCGTAACAGAGATCGCGCCGGCCCGGCGTTCACAGCCGGGTGTTCTCACCGGGAAAAGATTGCATCGATGGTTTGTCAAAAGCAGGGCGCGTCATCGCGCCGCGTGGACCGCGCGTTTGCAAACAGGCGGTGCGACGAAAAAAAGCTTCGTCCGCCAGAAAGAATGCGCGGACGAAGCAGGATGCCTCAGTCGAGGGAGGGAGAAACGCAGGGCCGGGGACTTCAAGACGGAAGTTGGCGGCGCTGCGCAGTCATTCAGAGACCAGGACTGAGGGAGCTAGTCACCCTCGCATACGCGTAAGTTGCAGAGGTGGCGGCGTCGCCGCGATCGTCCCGGGGCCGGGGCCCGTCCGGTTCGCTGGCGCTGATCGAGGTCAGCGAGCGGACGGGGTTCGGCGAACGTCTGGGGCCTTGCTCAGAAGGCCCTCTTAAGCAGCCTTGCTCAAGCGGCCTTGGCTTTGGCGACGTGGGTCGCGATCGCGTCCATCAGCGCCGGTGACAGGCAATCATAGGGCTCGAGCCCGATTTCCTTGATCCGCGCGCGAATTCCAGCCATCTGCTCAGGCTTCACGCCCGCCTCGATAATCGAGGAAACGAAGGCGGCGAATTGCGGCGCCTGCGAGCCCTGCTCCTGGAACAGCTCGGGATGGATGAAGTCGAGACCGTAGAACGGGTGGTCCTTGTTCTCGATGCGGCCGTACATGTGCGTGCCGCAGGCCTTGCAGGCGTGACGCTGGATCACCGCGGAAGCATCGACGACCTGGAGCTTGTCGCCGTTCTCGAGCACGGTGACGTTCTGGCGCGGCACAACGGCGACGACGGAGAACGTCGCGCCCTGCGGCTTCCAGCACTTGGTGCAGCCGCAGGCGTGGTTATGCGCGACGTCGCCCTTGATGCCGACCTTGACCTGGTGGTCCTTGCATTTGCAGGCCAGCGTGCCGCCGGCGAAACTGCCGCTGCCCTGTTTGAGGCCGTTGTCGATCGTAGGGTGGAGTGCAACAGTCATGGGTCGATCCTCCTTGGGGGTGACGCTTTCGAGCTAGAACACGACGACTGAACGGATGGATTTGCCCTCATGCATGAGGTCAAAGCCCTTGTTGATCTCCTCGAGCTTGAGCACGTGGGTGATCATCGGATCGATCTGGATCTTTCCGTTCATGTACCAGTCGACGATCTTCGGCACGTCGGTGCGGCCGCGCGCGCCGCCGAAGGCCGTGCCGCGCCAGTTGCGCCCGGTGACGAGCTGGAACGGGCGGGTGGCGATCTCCTTGCCGGACTCGGCAACGCCGATGATGATCGAGGTGCCCCAGCCGCGATGGCAGGCTTCCAGCGCCTGGCGCATCACGGTGGTGTTGCCGGTGCAATCGAAGGTGTAGTCGGCGCCGCCGTCGGTGAGGCCGACGAGATGCTGGACGATGTCGCCGGTGATCTTCTTGGGATTGACGAAGTCAGTCATGCCGAACCTGCGGCCCCAATCCTCCTTGGCGTCGTTGATGTCGACGCCGATGATCTTGTCGGCGCCGGCCATCTTGGCGCCCTGGATCACGTTGAGGCCGATGCCGCCGAGGCCGAACACGACCACGTTGGAGCCTGGCGTGACCTTCGCGGTGTTGACGACGGCGCCGACGCCGGTGGTGACGCCGCAACCGATGTAGCAGCTCTTGTCGAAGGGGGCGTCCTCGCGGATCTTGGCGACCGCGATCTCCGGCAGCACGGTGAAGTTCGAGAAGGTCGAGCAGCCCATGTAATGGTAGACCGGCTTGCCCTTGTAGGAGAAGCGGCTGGTGCCGTCGGGCATCACGCCCTTGCCTTGCGTCGCGCGGATCGCGGTGCAGAGATTGGTCTTCTGGCTGAGGCAGCTTTTGCACTGCCGGCATTCCGGCGTGTAGAGCGGGATGACGTGGTCACCCGGCTTCACCGAGGTTACGCCGGGACCGATTTCGCGGATGATGCCTGCACCCTCATGGCCCAGGATCGACGGGAAAATTCCCTCGCTGTCGAAGCCGTCGAGCGTATAGGCGTCGGTATGGCAGATGCCCGTCGCCTTGATCTCGACCAGAACTTCGCCGGCCTTCGGGCCTTCCAGATCGAGCTCGACGATCTCAAGCGGCTTTTTGGCCTCGAAAGCGACGGCAGCACGTGTCTTCATCGTAAACTCCTCAGATTCTCATGGGGCGCCAAGAGGTCGTCTCGGCAGTCCGCGTAGCGTAGCTTCACTTGTTGCCCATGCAGGCGTCTTCCGCCTTGGTGTAGGCCTCTGTCTTCTCGTCCTTCTTGGAGGGACGCTGCCGGCCCCATGCTTCGGTGGAGCGGGCACGCAGATAGACGTACAAGTCGTCCATGTAGCAGGCGACGTTCGGATTATCGCCGAAGGCCGGCATGACGTTCTCCTGCGCGGTCGAGATGTTCTTGCGACCCGAGGCGACCACGCCGAGGAAATCGCCATAGCTCATCGTCTTGACGGAATCCTTGAGCGCCGGCGCGTAGGTGGAGCCCATGCCGTCGGGGCCATGGCAGACGTGGCAGTCGGAGTGATAGCGGCGGTAACCGGAATAGGTGAACCAGTCCACGGCGCCGTCCGCCGAAATCTTGTAGGTCGGAATTCCTTCCTTATCGAGCCACTTTCCGTCGTCTTCCTTCTTCACGGCGGTCGGGTCGCCCGGACCGTCCGCGACCGCAATTCCTCCGGACGCAACCAAGATCGTCGCAGCAATGACAGAGCAGATTTTACGCAAGAGATTCATCCTCGAAGGTGCCCAGGGGAGACGAGCCGGCGCGTGGGGTTAATCCACGCGCCGGAGCGATGCTGATGGGCCTAGTTCGGCAGCGAGAACACGGTCAGCGTACCGCCGAGTGCCGTGTAGTTGCTGAGGGCCGCGTAGCCACCGACTGCGCCGAGACCTGCGGTCGGATCGGTCAGACCGGCCGCCAGACCGATGCCGGCCCAGCCGCCGACGCCGGAGAGCACTGCGACATACTGCTTGCCGCCGTTCTCATAGGTCGTGACGTTGCCGATGATGCCGGAGGGAGTCTTGAACTTGTAGAGCTCCTTGCCGGTCTTGGCATCGACCGCCTTCAGGTAGCCTTCGAGCGTGCCGTAGAACACCACGTTGCCGGCGGTTGCGAGCGCACCCGACCAGACCGAGAACTGCTCCTTGTTCGACCAGACGATCTTGCCGGTCTTGCCGTCCCAGGCGATGAAGTTGCCCATGTGGCTTTCACCCTGCGGCGGATACATCGAGAGCGTCGCGCCCACATAGGGCTGGCCCGCGGTGTAGCTCACCTTGAACGGCTCGTAGTCCATGCAGACGTGGTTGGTCGGAACGTAGAACAGCTGCGTGTCCGGCGAGTAGGCTGCCGGCTGCTCGTCCTTGGTGCCGAGCGCGGCCGGGCAGATGCCCTTCACGTTGTGGTCCTCGCCCGCCTTGTCGGTCGAAGCTGCGTCGAGCACCTTCGGACGGCCGTAGGTCGGCGAGTTCTTGTCCATGTCGACGCCGGAGGTCCAGTTCACCTTCGGATCGTACTTTTCGGCGACCAGAAGCTCACCGTTAACGCGATCGAGGGTATAGGCGAGACCGTTACGATCGAAATGCGTCAGCAGCTTGCGCGGCTGGCCGTTGATCGCCTGATCCGAGAGGATCATCTCGTTGACGCCGTCATAGTCCCACTCGTCGTGGGGCGTCATCTGATAGACCCACTTGGCAACGCCGGTATCCGGGTTACGCGCCCAGATCGTCATCGACCATTTGTTGTCGCCGGGACGCTGCTTCGGATTCCAGGTCGAGGGGTTGCCCGATCCGTAATAGACGAGGTTCAGCTCGGGATCGTAGGAGATCCAGCCCCAGGTGGCACCGCCGCCGATCTTCCACTGATCGCCTTGCCAGGTCTTGAGGCTCGAGTCCTTGCCGATCGGCTTGCCGAGCGCGGTGGTCTTCTCGGCGTCGACCAGAAGCTGGTCATCCGGGCCTTCCGAATATCCGCGCCATGCCAGCTTGCCGGTCTTGATATCGTAGGCCGACATATGAGCCTGGACGCCGAACTCGCCGCCGGAGATGCCGATCAGCACCTTGTCCTTGATGACCATGGGCGCCGACGTGCCGGTCTCGCCCTTGCTGGGGTCGCCATTCTTGACGGTCCATGCGACCTGACCGGTCTTGACATCGAGCGCGACGAGGGTGGTGTCGGCCTGATGCAGGAAGATCTTGCCGTCGCCGTAGGCCAGGCCACGGTTAACCGTGTCGCAGCACATCACCGGGATGACGTTCGGATCCTGCTTCGGCTCGTACCTCCAGACGATCTTGTTCTCCTGCGAAAGGTCAATGGCGTAGACCTTGTTCGGGAATGGGGTGTGAACGTACATCATGTTGCCGATGATCAGCGGGCCGCCCTCATGGCCGCGCAGCACGCCGGTCGAGAAGGTCCAGGCAACCTGGAGCTTGCCTACGTTCTGTGCGTTGATCTGGTTGAGCTTGGAATAGCGGGTATTGGCGTAGTCACCGGTCGGCATCACCCAGTCTTTCGGGTTCTGCGACATCTTGATCAGCTCGTCATTGGCCGACGCGCTCCCGACGGCGAGAGCCGCCGCTGAGCCAAGAAAGGTCGCCAGTAGCACCTTGCGCATAGTCATTCCTCCGTTGGTCTCGTTTATTGTTTCCGAAGCATTACTGATTCACCGGGCTTCTCGTCCGGCGTCTGCTCGTGCAGGGCGGTCACGTTTGGGACCAGAAACGATGCTGGGCTGTTTCCTCCTCCTGATGAGAGCCACGGGTCCACGTGCAGGAGCGGCCCGTTCTTATTGTTCCTGCCGCAATCCCTAACGACTTCGTCGTCGGGAAACTTGCCCAAGAGAGAAGCCGGTTTGCTCGACAGCGCACGGAGGAAAAGATTTTGATTTTGCAGTAGCGAATTCAGCGGCTTCCGCGCGGCATCGAGGCCGCCTTCAACGGTCAGGTTCCCCTTGACGGCGCTGCAACTAAGGCGGAGGATTAACTTTCAAGGGTGGCAATGGAACGATGGCGCTCGTACCAAGAGACCGCTCAATTTCGAGGTAAACGTCACGCAATCACGGCTGAGGGCTCCGGAAGCGCTGGGTCGCGATTCGCGTCGAATCTCCGGATCAAACCAGTGGCTGGATTAATGTCCGACACCATTCACACGCTCTCGACGACCGGTATGACGCCGAAGCGCCAGATCCAGAGCTGGATCGACGGGCTGACGAGCCTGTGTGGGCATTTCGACGTCGATCCGTTGGAGGCGTCCTCGCTCGAAGGCCGCATCGACTACACGAGCGTCTCGCGCCTGAAACTCTGCCAGATCGAGGTGAGCCAGCATCGCATCGCGCACACGCTGGCGCGCGCCAAGGCCAATGAACACCCCTACATCAAGATCCACTTCCAGACCTACGGCGTGTCCTATTTCGAGCAGGAAGGCCGTCACATCGAAATCAACCCCGGCGATATCATCGCCTATGACGTCTCCTGCCCGCATTCGATCATCAGCCCGGCCTTCACGCGTCACGACGTGGTGATCGTGCCGAAGGCGCTGCTGCGCGACCGCGGATTCCCGTCGCAGCGAATGCCCGCCTGCAAGCTGTCGTCGAAGACGGGCACGGGGCGGATCGCCCACGATTTCGTCCATGCGACCTTCGACGAGGCGGCCAAGCTGTCGGCGAACAGCGCGGTCGGCGTCGCCGATTCGCTGATCGACCTGTTGCTGCTGCCGCTGCGCGAAGCCGACACAATGTTCGACCGGGTCGGGCCCGAGGCGATGTATGTGCGCGCGCAGTTCTTCATCCGCGAGCACCTGCGCGATCCGGATCTGTGCATCGACCAGATATCGACCGAGCTGGGCTGTTCCAAGCGCTATTTGCACATGCTGTTCTCGGAGCGGGGCACCACGGTGAGCGATTACATCTGGCAGGCGCGCTTGCAGAATTGTCGCCAGGAGCTCGAGGCCCACGCCGGCAAGACCATCACCGACGTCGCGTTCTCATGGGGCTTCTCCAGCTCATCGCATTTCAGCCGGGTGTTCCGGAAATACTTTGGCGTGGTGCCGTCCTCGATCCACAAGGCCCAGCAGGGCGCGGCGGCCTCGGGCGAGCACTAACGCGCGCTCTGGCGATCGCGGTGCCGCTCACGCGGTGGCAATGTAGGGGATGCTGGCGAGCAGAGCGGCAAGCAGGACTGCGTTGCACAGCATCCCGCTCCAATGCAGCCGGCGCAGCCGACGCGGGGCCTCGGTGTCGCCTGCATTCCCCGCACTGAGCTGGTCGTCCATCCTCTGCATGAACCAGCCGCGTCCCCAGATCGCCAAGGCTGCAAGCAGGCCGACGACTGCGGCGAAGACCAGCCGTCCGGCAACGAGGAAAGCCACCGTCCCGATGATTCCGGCAACGCCCATAACCAGGAAATGAGCGTTGAACATCCCGCGCAGCAGCAGCGCCACGGGCCGGATGTCGAGCTTCACGAGCAGGAAAGCGGGTGAGGCCAGCGTGAAATAGCCCATCGGAAACAGCAGGATGATCATGGCGGCTATGGCGACGGGATCCGGCGTCATGCGATCGGCCTTTCTCCTCCGCGCCGGGAAGGTCTCCCGGCGGCAACGCAGGATCATAGCCGCAAGGAAGGTTTCGGGCACTAGGCTTTGGTCCGAAGACGGGACCCCGAAGGGCGGCCGGCGCGGCGTTAAGCTTCGCCTCCGGCCTCAGGCCGGCTCGAGGCCGAGCGACTTTGCGCTCTCGATCCAGATCGGCAGCTCGCGCTGGTACAGTTCGTTGGTCTCCTTGAAGCCGATCGCGGGTTCGAGCACGAAAGTGGCGAGAACCTCCTTCACTTTCGGATCGTTGTTGGCCGCGACGCAGAGCTCCGCCAGGCGGTCGACGATCGGCTGCGGCGTTGCCTTGGGCACGGCCCAACCCGAAAAGCCGCTCACGGTGAAGAATTTCGACGTCGCGCCCTGTTCGGGAAGAGTCTTGATGGTCGGGATCGCGTCGACCTTCTTCGAATGCACCGCGAACACGGTGCCGCGGTCGCTTTGCAGGACCGACTGTGCCGCGGTGTAGCTGCCCATTGCGGCATCGAGCGTGCCTTCGAGCATCCCCGTCCACATCGGGGCCTCGCCGCGGTAATGGACCGGCTCGATGTTGAGGCCGTACTGCTTGTTGAGCTCGTGGATCGTCATGTGTGGGGCCGAGCCGGCGCTATAGGTGCCGAAGTTCACCCTGCCGCTCTTGCGCGCGAAGGCGACGAAATCCTCCAGCGTCTTGACGCCAGTCTTGGGGTTCGCCACCAGCAACAGGCCGGCGCCCGGAATGACGCTGACGAGCGTCAAATCCTTGTCCATGTCGTAGCCCGGATTCTTCATCACCACCCGGTTCATGATGTAGGTGGTCGAGATCGAGCACAGCATGGTGTGGCCGTCGGGCTCGGCGCGGGCGACCTCTGCCGTCCCGATCGCGCCGGAGGCACCGGGCTTGTTTTCGATGACGACGGTCTTGCCGACCTGCTTGGAGATGAACTCACCATAAGCGCGCGCGAGCAGGTCGGTCTGCCCGCCGGCGGGATAGCTGCAAATCATGCGAATCTGCCGCGTCGGCCACGCCGCCTGCGCCGAGGCGCTGCGCAAGACGAAAGGCATCGCGATTGCGCCGGCTCCGGCGGCGATGAAATGGCGGCGATCGAGCTTTGCGGACATGATTCTCTCCCAAATTGCCGGGCAGGGTACTGCACCAGGCAGGCGCTGCCATGGCCATCAGGCGAGACAGATTGGCGCATTCGAAAGGCCGTGCTGTGTCTGTTCGGGCGTCATCCGGACGATCGCACCTTTCGCGTCACACGCTGCCAGACGATTTCGGTCAGGGCCACCGCAATCAGGCCAAAGGTGCCGCCGATCAGCACGTTGGCGATACGCTCCTCCGCGATTCCGCTGGCGCCGCCGGCGAAAGAAGCGGCCAGCGCAATGAAGAAGCAGCGCAGGCCGAAGCCGACGATGTAGCGGGAGAAAGAGATCAGCGTGAGGGTGGCGGCGAGAACCGCGAGGGCATAGCCGACCCGGCTTTGCGGCAGCACGATTCCGGCAAGGAAGCCAAGCGGCACGCCCACAAGCGCGCCGATCGCGCGCTGCTTCAGCTTGTCGGTGGAGGCAGCGAGATCGCCGACCACGACGCTCGCGGCCGACCACATCACCCATTGTCCCTGCGCGAGGTCAAGGATCTCGACCAGCACCGCCGCGGCGAACACCGCCATGGCCGTTGCCGTCGCAGGGAGAAACCATCCGGCGGCGGGCAACCCGAACGAGATCGCCGCGCCATCGCGTTGCTGGTCGTAGATCCGGATACCGCAGACCAGCGCCAGCGCAATCGGAGAGGACGCGATGATCAGGCCGGCATGGCGCAGCGCTTCCGACGCGCTTGCGCCCTCCCGCACCTCGCAGGCGAGATAGACCGCGGGGATGAATACCCAATTGCCCAGCGTGCGGAAATGCTCGCCATGGCGCGTCGCCGCCACCGCGAGGAAACCGGCGAGCGCCGTCAGCACTGCGAAGAGCGGCTTGACAGGGCTTGCGAGGAAAAGCGCGGCAAAAGTGACGAGGATGGCGAGATAGTGCCAGGCGATAACCTTTGGCGGCAGCTTCAGCCTGAGCGCCGGAATGAGCAGGGAGACAGCGACCAGCCCGAGATTGAGCAGTGCCGTTTCACGCGCGATGAAATAGGCGCCGACCATCGGGCCGACGACGATCAGCGCTCGCGCCAGTTCGCCGGGCTTGAGCTCGCGGGAGAGGACGTCGCGCAGGCCTGCGGCGGAGGTTGACGAATTCACAGGGCACCAAAGGGCGAAATGAAACCGCAGGCATCTTACGGTTCGCCGCATGGCCAGACCAGCTTGGAGACGATGCTCTTTGCTTCGTCATTGCGAGGAGCCCGCGACAAAATTGCGAAGCAAATTTTGCGCTGGCGACGAAGCAATCCAGAGTGTCTCCGCGGAGAGATTCTGGATTGCTTCGCTGCGCTCGCAGTGAGGATGGAGGGGCAGTGCGAGCGCCGTATCTCGCTCTTCTTCCCCGGCTCTGCGGAGCGTCACTGCGTGCCGCACCACGTCCGGACAAGAGAGCCTCACCGCTGAATGATCTTCGTCCAGACGTCGCCCAGAATCGCCGGCTCGCGCGGCGGCAGATAGGTGAGGCCGGCCTGTCTGCCGAATTCGGCGATTCTGCCCTCGGCCGCGAGGGCGCTAAGCGCCTTGTTGACGGCGTCGATCAGCGCGCCATCGCTGGCAAGCCCGACATAGCCGCGATTGGCGCCGATCGGATAGTAATAGCCGGACGCCGTGAGCGCCGTGTCGGGGTGCGCGGCGCGATGGGCGTCGAAGCGCGCAAGGTCGATCAGCGTCGCGTCATGGTCGCCGCGCTGGAGCGCGCCCAGCAGGTCGTCGCGGCCGGGGACGAGATGGGTGATGCTGTCGATCAGCCGCCCTTTCTCGAAGGTCATCAGGATGGCGTCGCCGAGCGAGCCGCTTTCGACGACCAGGCGGAGCCCGGCGAGATCGCCGATGTCGCCGATCTTGCGGCCGCTTGCTTTTGGCCCGAGCACCACCGTCATCGGCGAATAGACGTAAGGCTGGCTCGGCGCGAGCACGCCGAGCGCGACGCGGCGCCGCCGATCGTCGCGCGTCGCTCCGGCGAAATCCGGCAAGCGCGCCGTCTTCATCCCGGGGACGACGAGCGAATCCTGGGTCAGCGCATAGCCGCCGACGAGTGAGCAGCGCCTATCGGAGAGCAGCGCGTTGGCTTCGAGCTGTGGGCTCGAATCCTCGTCCAGCTTGCTCTCGAACCACTGGATCGTCAGCGGCCGTCCGAGCCGCTCCGCGATCGCCTGCGCCAGCAGCACGTCGAAGCCGGCATCCGGCTTGCCGCGCTGATGCATCGAGAGCGGCGGCCGGTCCTCGTCGAGACAGATCTTCAGGGGATCGTCGGCCGCAAGCGCGATCGACGTCATCGTCGACAGAACGGCAGCGAGGCTCCATGCAACATGCCGGCCTCTCATGGCTTTCTCCGGCTCGAGATGAAGGCCCAGAGATCGCCGATCTGATCGTCGGTGAGGATGTCGCCCCAGGGCGGCATCTTGTTGTTCTTGCCGTTCTTCACCGTGGTGACGAAGCGCGTCCTGTCGTCGGGGATGACGCGCAGATCCGGCGTGATGGCGCCGGAGTTCATCAGGTTCGGGCCGTGGCAGTGCGAGCACTTCTCGGCATAGGTCGACTTGCCGTGGTCGATCTGCGCCTGCATGGGATTGCCGGTTGGCTCGTCGGCGGCACGAACGGTCGCCGCAAGCGCGACCGTCAGCGCCAGGGCGGCGGCGAAGATCGCCGCCGTCCTGTCAAACATTTCTCTCAGCATCATGCCGCGGATTACTGCTTGACCGCAAAGACCCACAGCGAGCCGCCGGGCGGCACCTTGGCAAGCCGCTCGTCGCCGGAGAACAGCGAGTAGACGCCGCCGTAACCGCTGGTCACCGCGACATACTGCACGCCATCCTGCTGCCAGGTCACCGGCTGGCCCTCGATGCCGGACCCGGTCTGAAACTGCCAGAGCTTCTTGCCGGTGTCGGCGTCGAAGGCCTCGAACTCGCCGGTCAGTGCGCCCGAGAATACGACGCCGCCGGCGGTCGACAGCACGCCCGAGAAGCGTGGAATGTCGCTCGGCGCTTCCCACTTCGACTTGCCGGTCATGGGGTCGATCGCCTTGAGGTGACCGCGCGGTCCATCTCCGAACTCCCAGGGATCGGTCAGGTCCATGCCGAGATACCATTCACCCTGCTTGAAGGTGACGGGCTCCGCCTTGTACTTGCCGCCGAAGTTGAGCGTATTGGCGTAGGCAAGGCCGGTCTGCGGATTGAACGACATCGGCTCCCAGTTCTTGCCGCCGAGGATCGACGGATAGACCGTCACCTTCTTGCCCTCGCGGGCCTCCTTCGACACGTCGGTCTCGATCGGACGTCCGGTCTTCATGTCGATGCCGGTCGCCCAATTCACCTTCACGTAAGGATTGGCCGCGAGCAGCTTGCCGTTGGTGCGGTCGAGCACGTAGAAGAAGCCGTTGCGGTTGGCATTCATCAGCGTCTTGGTCGGCTTGCCCTCGACGTTCACATCCGCGAGCACCATCTCGGCGACCGCGTCATAATCGAACGGATTGTTCGGCGAGAATTGGTAGTGCCACTTGATCTTGCCGGTCTTGGGGTCCATCGCCAGCACGGAGCAGGTGTAGAGATTGTCGCCGGGGCGCACCGCCGAATTGAACGGGCCGGGATTGCCGATGCCCCAATACACGGTGTTCAGCTCGGCGTCATAAGACCCGGTGATCCAGGTCGAGCCGCCGCCGAGCTTCCAGGTGTCGCCCTTCCAGGTGTCGCCGCCGGGCTCCTCCGGCGAGGGGATCGAATGGGTGCGCCACAGGTGCTTGCCTGTCGCCGGATCCCAGCCGTCGATGAAACCTCTTGTGCCGAACTCGGCGCCGGAGATACCGGTGATGACGACGCCGTCCGCAACCAGCGGGGCCACCGTCATTGAATAGCCTTCCTTGATGTCGGCGGCCTTCTGACGCCACAGCTCCTTGCCTGTCTTTGCGTCAATCGCAATCACGTTGGCATCGAGCGTCGTACGAAACAATTTGCCTTCGTGGATTGCGACGCCGCGATTGATGATGCCGCAGCAGACGATTCGGGGCGTCTCGGCGGGATATTCGATCTTGCTCTTCCAGATCTGCTTGCCGGTCTTGGCGTCCACCGCCATGGTCGCATTGTGCGAGGTCACATAGATCACGCCCTGATAGACTATGGGCTGGGATTCCTCGCTCCGATCGTCATTGAAGGAGTAGTTCCAGACCGGGACGAGGTTCTTGACGGTGTCCTTGTTGATCTGATTCAGCGTCGAGAAGCGCTGCAGATTGTAGCCCATCCCGTAATTGAGAACGTTCGATGTATCGGTCGCGCCTTTGACCAGTTGTTCGGTGGTCTGTGCGCTTGCACAAGTCGATGCAAGCATGACGAGGCTCGCGGCCATCGCAAAGCGTTTCATCCGTTCCTCCCAATATGCGCGCCTTTTGACGCCGCGGAAGCAAATCTCCGTCGGAAACCAAAACGCGTCAATACGAAAGTCGTAAGTGTCGTGCCAATATCGTTGAATGCGATGGCCGGTCACCTCATGGAAACCGGCTCCACTTGCGCGGAGACGCTGGGAAATTCCGGGCTACGAAGCAGCTCCGGTCGAACTGGTCTGGGCGAGCGGTCGGATTCCGCGAGTTGTGGGCGCGCGTAAGTTGCATTCCGGACTTGAACCGGGAGCCGCTTGTGGATTTATCTGGTTGCTGCCCCGTCTCGCACTGGGGATCTTTGTCTGGGAGGTCTTGATGATTTCGCGTCGCTCAATTGCGCTTGCGCTCACGATTGCTTTGTTGTCCGGTCCGGCATGGCCGGCCGCCGGCAACGCGGTCAAGTTGTTCGATACCGACAATGACGGCACGCTCGATCTTGCCGAGGTGAAGAAGGCGGCCGCCGCATTGTTCGCAAAGCTCGATCCCGATCATGACGGCACGCTCGATGCGCGCGAATTGCGCGGACGGTTGACGCCGAAAGAACTCGCCGCCGCCGATCCTGACCGGGATGGGACCCTGACGCTCGACGAATATTTGTCCGTGGTCGAGCAGCGCTTCAATGCAGCCAATCCCGACAAGGATGGAACGCTGGATGCGAAGGAGCTGAACTCGCGCGCCGGCCGCGCGCTGCTGCGATTGTTGCGGTGAGCGCAACGGAACAGAGGTGACGAGGGCGGCTTTTTGCGAGCATTTCCGCTCCGACACTCGGAACATCGGGCAGCTCGGCCTGTTCTCCTCGCGATGTCCTGCCAGCGCCGGGGCAGCGCCGCGGGAGAAGAGGAGACACAGATGAACACGAAACGTTCCGTTTTTGCCGCCTGCGCGATCCTGACGTTGAGCGCCGGCGTCGCCATCGCCGGCCCATGCAACACGGGCAGCGCCAGCACTGACAAGGATGCTGGTTCTGGTCCGGTCACCGTAGGCTCGGCGCAGTCGCACTCGTCCAGCTCAGCGGGCGATGCCAGCCAGCATCCGCCGACCAGCACAATGAATCGTGCGAGCGGTGAAACGCCGGCGTCATCCGAAGATGCGCAGCGGCAGATGCAGAGCCAGCCGACGGCGGCTCAGCGAGCCGACGGTGCCAAGCCGGACGCCGCAATGGCCGACAAGGGCTGCTGACGGCGCGGCGCCGTTGGTGTCGATTCGACGCGCGGTGCGTCGCACAAGGCCGCGTCTTGCAGGTCGTGTTTGACCAAGAGGGAACTGGCTTTGTCCCAGAGAGAAATGCAGTCGCGAAGAATCGACACAGACGCGCTCGACAGCCGAATCGAGGCTTGAACTGCATCTGATGCAGCCCTAGGTTTTGCGCCGCGCGATGTCGCGCTCAATACCTTGGGGAGACCCCGAATGGCTTGGAAAGCTCCGAAGATCGTGGAAGTGCCGGTCGGCATGGAAATCAACATGTACGCCTGCGCTGCGCGCAAGTAAGACTGACGACCTGCCGCGGCTTCGATGGCAAACGCCGTCGAAGCCGTGGTAGTGTCAGGAATGCGCGCGAGAGCCAACAGCTTCTGGACTATTGCTGCCTGCACGGTCGCGCTTCTACCCGCATGCGTCAGCGCCGAAGAGGCCTTCGATACCGAGCACATCTTCGGCTTCATGATCGGCACCGATGTCGGCAATCCCGGCGAACGCGAATTCCAGACCCAGACGACAGGGCGCTTCGGCAAGGGCGGCGGCACATATCGCGCCCTCGAGCACGAGTTCGAGATCGAAGTCGTTCCGCTGCCGAACTTTCGCGTCGAGGTCGGCGGCACGGCCAGCTTGCACGACATCACCGGCGTCCCCGATATCGACGACCGCCGCCAGCTCAACTTCCAGGGGGCTTCGCTAGACCTGCGTTATCGCCTGCTCGACCGCGAGCGCGCGCCGTTCGGTCTCACCATCGCCGCCGAGCTCCATGGCGACCGCATCGACGAGACCAGCGGCGCGAAAGGGCGGATGTACGGCACCGAATTTACCCTCGCCATCGACCGCGAACTCATCCCGAACTTCGCCATCGGCGCCCTCAACCTGATCTATCAGCCGGAATGGGCACGCTTCGAGGTGACGGGGCAGTCTGAGAAGAGCTCGACGATCGGGGCGGCGTTTGCCGGCCTGGTGCGCGTGCGACCCAATGTGCTGCTCGGCGGGGAGCTACGCTACTTCAGGCAATATGAAGGCATCGGCCTCGGGGAGCTTTCAGGCCAGGCGCTGTTCGTCGGCCCGACCGCTTATTTCCAGCTATCCGAGCGCTCACGGCTCACACTGAGCTGGAGCATGCAGGCCTGGGGCCGTCCGGCCGGGTCATCCGCAAATCTCGACCTCGTCAATTTCGAGCGCCACCAGGCCCGGATGGTGTTCGGGGTTAACTTTTAGGTCGGGAGGTCGTCATGCCCGGGCTTGTCCCGGCCCGACGACGTAGAGGCCTCGGCGTTCTGCTTCATAGCAAGGAGACGAGAGGCAGTTCCCGGCCCATGATCGCTCACCCAGACTTGAAACTTCCCCCTCCGTGGAACGTAACCTTTCGTGCTAATCTCGATCGCCCTTGCGAGGATCCCGGCATGAACCCGATTGACCTGGTGGTGACTGTGTGTGCGGTGCTCTCGCCTGCGACCTGCGAGGAGCAGCATCTGATGTTCAACTATGGTGGGTCGCCGCGGCAATGCGCGATGGCCGCGCCGCCCTATATCGCGCAATGGGTTGGCGACCATCCGAAATGGCAGGCGGTGCGGTGGCGCTGCGAATATCCGCACCCGAACGACAGGGCGTAAGGCGTCTCGCTATTTACTGCAGTCCTTCAGATCCTTGTCGGCGATCGAGAACACTGCGTCCGCCCTGATCTCGATGTCGCGAACGACGCACTGCCGCGCATTGGGATAGCTGACCTTGGCGTCGTAGCGGCCCGGCTCGACGCCGGTGATGCGCAGCCGCTCGTCGTGGTCGACCTCCTTGTCCTTGTCGTTCAAGCACTGGTTCGGGCCCCAGTCGGTCTTGCCGGCGGGTGAGAGCTGGAAGCCCGAGATCGTCTCCGTCGTGAGATTCCACAGCCGGATGCCCTTGCCTTTGCCTTGCGCGGCGGCTTCGCCGGCA
Organism: Bradyrhizobium sp. 141; assembly: GCF_023074055.1. Lineage (GTDB taxonomy): Bacteria > Pseudomonadota > Alphaproteobacteria > Rhizobiales > Xanthobacteraceae > Bradyrhizobium. The sequence goes on along the minus strand of NZ_JADPKR010000114.1, from coordinate 79,918 downwards.
AACGCCAGCAACAACGCGATCAACACCAGAGCCCAACGCATCAAATCGTCCTCCCAAGGCGACGCCGCTATTGTCTGATCAGGCGCTCGCGGTTCTTTGCCTTGTCGAAATTCTTGGCGCGGTCAAGGCCGATCGGTGCAATCAGCTTGGCGGAGGTGAGGTCGGCGCCCTCGAAATCGGTGTCGATGACGGTTGCCCCGGTCAGGTCGGCGCCGCCGAGCTGGGCGTTCCGGAGTGACGCGCCGGTCAGGTCGGCCCCCTTGAGGGAAGCAAATTCGAGATCGACCCGGGACAGGTCGGCGTTGCGCGCGTTCAACTGCGCCAGATTGGCCGATCGCAGCACGGCGCGTATCAGTCCCATCGACTGGTTGCGCATGTCGGCGCCGAGATGCGCATCCGCGATCGTCGCGCCGACCAGGCTCGCGCCGCTGAGATCGGCCGCAATGCGCGCGCCAGTCAGATCGGCGCCGTCGAGGTGAGCGCGCGCCATCTGCGCAGCGAACAAATTGGCGCCCTTCAGGCTTGCGCCCGTGAGATCCGCATCCAACAGCCACGCCTGATCGAGGATCGCCCCGTCGAGCCGGGCGCCGGCGAGTTTCGTCTTGTTGAGCCGTGCCGTGCGGAGAATTGTCTTGGTCAGGTCGAGACCACTGAGATCGAGCCCCGATAACCGCCTGCCGGTCAAATCGGCCGGCGCGCCGGCGCTCGCATTGGCCAGCGTAGCCTCGACCTCCTGCCGGCTCATCTCAGCGGAGACCATGGCGGGCGAGGTGAGGTCGACGTCACGCATCATGTCCTGAGCGCTCGCCAGGGTCGCGACGAGCGCGAAGCCAAGCGTCGTCAGAGCTGCGGTTCGTCTCATCGTCAGGCTCCGCTACCGGCCAGTTTAGCACACGCGCCGCGCGGTTGCCTATGAGACATCCCGCCCGGAGCGTTCGCCGCCCTGTTCACCCTGAACTCGCCGCGCGAGTCCGGCCTTGATCGCGGCAATTGCGGCGTCGCCGCGTGCCTCGCGCGGGATGCCGATGGGGACCTCGGCCAGAATGCGCGCCGGCCGCGGCGACAAAAAGAACAGGCGGTCGCCGAGCCGGATCGCATCGTCGAGACTGTGGGTGACGAGCAGCGTCATCACCGGACGGCTCGCCACCAGCGTTGCGATCTCGTCGCGCAAGCGGCCGGCGAGCGCGTCGTCGAGCGAAGCGAGGGGCTCGTCGAGCACCAGCAGATCAGGCTCGACAGCGAAGGCGCGGGCGAGCGCGACGCGCCGGGCAAGGCCCAGCGACAACTCGCCGGGAAAGTGGCTGCGATGCGCGTCCAGCTCCAGAATCCTGAAAAGCTCCGACAGCTTTGCCTCGGTCACGTCGGGCGCAGCCAGCCGCACATTCTGCTCGACCGAACGCCACGGCAACAGCCGCGGCTCCTGGAACACCATTCCGATCCGCGCCTGCGGTGGCCGCGCGACATGGCCCCTGAAATCGCCATCGAGCCCGAGGATGATGCGCAGCATCGTGCTCTTGCCGCAGCCGGACGGACCGATGAGTACGCCGACCTCGCCGGGGCAAAGCGCGAATTTGAGCGGCGCGAGCACCTCGTGCGTTCCGCCCGCGGCACTCCTGAACGTCTTGCCTGTGATATCGACCTCAAGCCGCACGGGGCCGCCACCGTGTTGCGCGAGCTTCGAAGGGCTGCACCAGCAAGGTTTCGATCACGAGCACGACCGCGGCGAATGTCAGCGAATAGGCGAGCAGTCGCGGCGTGTCGAACAGCTGAAAAGCGACGCCGATCTCGAAGCCGACGCCGTTCGGACGCCCGAGCAGTTCGGCGACCAGCACGATCTTCCATACCAGCGACAGTCCGGAGCGGGCAGCTGCGGCGATGTAGGGCGCAAGCTGCGGCAGCGCGACATGGCGGAATGCGCGCCAGCGCGGCATCGCGAACACGCTCGCCATCTCGTCGAGCGAGCGGTCGAGCGCGCGGGTGCCCTCGCGCAAGGTGACGACCGCAGTCGGCAGCTTGTTGATGGCGATTGCCGCGATCGCTGCGGTCTCGGTGAGGCCGGCCCAGATATAGGCCAGCACGATCACGACCAGCGCGGGCAGGTTGAGCAACAGGATCAGCCAGGGATCGCCGAGCCGGTCGGCGAGCCTGACCCGTCCCATCAGATAGCCGATGGCGCTGCCGAGCGACATCGCCAGCACGAAGGCGAGCGTGACGCGCGCCAACGTGGCGCCGAGATGCAGGAACAGCGCCCCCGATGAGGCTTCCGCGATCATCACTTGGAGCACGGCCGGCGGGGAGGGCAGCTTTGCGCCGCCGACGAACAGCGCGGCAATCCACCAGATCGCGAGGAACAGGGCGAACGACAGAAGACGCAGCACCTCAGTCTCCAGGCACGGCGTGATAGAACGTGCCGGGATCGAGCTCGGCGGCGGGGCCGACGAGGTCGCGGCCGCCGGTCTCGGCCAGCACGCGGTAGAGTACACGCGCATCTTTCTCCTCGTCGTCGACGCTCCGGAGCGGAATGCCGTCGCGATAGCGGTCGCGATAAGTCTTCAGCAGGGTGGCATCGCTCGTGCCGGTCAGCGGCGCGATTTTGTCCCAGGCCGCATCCGAGGTCACCAGCAGTTGCTTGGCCTTGCGGGTCATCGCGATGAAGCGCGCTACCGCTTCGCGATGGCTCGCGGCCCAGCTCTCGTCGAAGACATAGCCGACCGCGGAGACCGCGCCCTTGGCGCCTAGCTTCGGCAGGATGTCCTCGATGCCGGCGAGGCGCCTAAAACCCTTGGCTTCGAGCTGGGCGCAGAAATTCCAGAAGTTGAGGCTCGCATCCATCTCGCCGTCGAGTGCCTTGGCGGTGATCAAGGGCGGGGCGCCATAGACGATGCTTGCCTCCGACTTCAGGTCGATGCCGTCCTGCTTCATGCGCGCCTGGAGCAGCAGCCAGCTCTTGTCGATGGCTCCGCCGGCGACGGCGAGCTTGCGGCCCTTCAGGTCGGCGAGCGACTTGATCGGCGAGGTGGCCGGCACCATCACCGCACCGAGCGCACTGGAGTAGGGATAGAACGTGAGCTTGGCGCCGAGCGCCCGCTCGCGCGACACCCACAGCCAGTCCGACAGGATGATGTCGGCGCTGCCCGCGCGCATCGCGATCTTGCCGGCCTCGGTGCTCGCGAGCTCGGTGACCTCCAGCGCGAGATCCGCTTCCTTGTCGAGACCGCTCGCACGGATCGCGGCCAGCTCCCAGGAGAATGTTCCGGTCTTCTGCACCGCAAGGCGGATCGTATCCGCGGCGCGGCCGGGTGCGGCTAGCGTCAGCGCCAGCGTCGTTGCGAGCGCCAATGTTCGACCAAGTGCCCTTATCACACCGAGTGCTCTCATCACCTTGTGAGCCGTTTCCTCTGACAGAGTGCTTTTCAGGACAATACGCATAGCATAGCTTTGGTCGCAACCAGCGGGAGGATGCGCATGAAACTGGCCGGACAGCTACGACCGATTGTCGCCGCATTGACGGTGCTGGCGGTGACGGCGTGCGTGGCGCGGGCCGAGGAAGCCAACGATTATCCCACGTCGGCGCGCGCGGAGTACGTCTATGGCTGCATGAAGGCCAATGGCGAGAGCCGGCAGTCGATCGAGCAATGTTCCTGTTCGATCGACGTGGTGGCCTCGATCGTCCCCTTTGAGCGCTATGTTACCGCGGAGACCGCGCTCAGCATGTCGCAGGTGCGCGGCAATCTCGGCGTTCAGTTCCGCACCTCGGAGCAGGCGAACACCGCGGTGAATGATCTGCGTCGGGCGCAGGCGGAAGCTGAAGTGAGGTGTTTTTGACTATAGCCACGCAGGCGGTGCCATCTTCCTTCTCCCCTTGCGGGAGAAGGTGGCGCGAAGCGCCGGATGAGGGGTTCTGTCAGCGTACTCTGGCGTGAGAGGAGTACGTGCGGAGACATACCCCTCACCCGTCTCGCCGCTACGCGGCGATCCACCCTCTCCCGCAAGGGGAGAGGGGAAGTCGGCGCAAGCGGCGCTAGCTAAGTCCCCGGCTTCTCCACGTCCCACTCGTTCCGGAACACATGTCCGTCGGTGTCCTTGGCTTCGGCGCGGAAACGCCTGGCGCCGTTGGAGACGTAGGTGAAGCGCAGGTTAGGATCTTCCGAGATCGAGATGCCGCCTTCCATCGACAGCACGGGGCTGTCGTCCTGCGTCAGCTTCAGCTGGTTGATGAAGAACGCGGGAATGTAGAGCTGCGTGACCTGGTCCATCTGCAGGCCGGAATTGTTGGGATGGCCGATCATGATCTGCGCTTCGCGGATACGGCTCGCCGGCGCCTCCTCGCGCGCGAACTGCCGGTAGCGCATCTTGCCGAGCCTGCTGTTGGCTTCCTCGGCGTTCTTTCCTGCCGGCGCCGAGCAGCCGCCTGAGGCCTTCACATAGACTTTCGAGACATAGAGCTGGCCGTCGCTGAGCTCGGCCACCGCATGGACATCGGTGTAATTGTTGACGCGCACGCGCGTCGAGATCTCGCTGACATTGGCATCGGAGCCGAGCTCGAACTTCGCCGCCATCGGCGCCGGGTTACGGTCGATCACGAGCGTGATCGAACGGATCCGGCGGCTATCTGCGGGCGATAGTTTGCTGCGCAGGGTCACCGGCACGATCGCCGCATCCTCTGCGCGATACGGCATCTCTATGCCGATGACGGCACTGCCGTCATTCATCGGACGATTGTTGAAGATGTCCTGCACCAGGCCCGGCCAGGGATCGTCGGCCTCTTCAGCCTGCGCCGGCACGGCAAAGGCGATGCCGAGCATTGCGGCGATCAGGGGCAGGCGGCGTGTCCATCTGGTCATGATCATGGTCCCGGAGTCAGCGAAGCTGATCTCTTGCTCATGATAGCGCGCCCGCTACTCCCATTCAATTTCCGAAAATGCTGCAGTTGCGTTCCGGGCATTGTAATCGCCGAACAGCTCCCAACGTGACTGCTCTTCAGTGGCCGCCTTGTTGGCGGCGGCTCGGATCGGTTCGCCGTTCTTGTTCAGTGCACGCACGTCGGACAGCAGCGTTGACAGGTAGCGCCGTTCATCGGTCAGCGCAGCAGGCCAGTCGCTCACGGGGCCGTGACCGGGAACGACGCGTCGCGCCGGGATGGCCTCCAATTCCTTCAACGTGTCGAGCCAGCCGCGGATGCTGCCGTCCATGACCGGAATGTGGCGGAGAAAGACGAGGTCGCCCGCGAACAGGGTCTTGGTCGTTTCGTCGTACACGGTCACATCGCTGTCGCTGTGCCCGGTCCGCCAGGCGCGCAAGGTCAGTCGACGCGACCCGAGATCAAGCGTCATCGCGCCCGAAACCAGCAGGGTAGGGGCAATGATCTTCACGGGATCTATCAACTCGTTGCCCATGATCCGGCGAAAATTGTCGAGATAGTAGGGCCCGCGCGTCGCGAGCGCCTGCGGCAGCTTGCTATGGCCGACGAAGCTCGTGCCTGCGGTGGCGAAGGCCGCATTGCCGAAGACGTGATCGGGATGGCCGTGGGTGTTGATGACATAGCGGATCGGCTTGGGCGTGCGGACCCGCACGGCGGCCAGCAGGGCCTCGCCTTCGCGAAGGCTGCCGCCGGTGTCGATGACGGCCACGGCATCATCGCCCACGATGAAGCCGACATTGGCAATGTCGCCCTCGTTGTCGCGGGTCATCAGGGCAATGGCCCCGGAGTGTACGAAGATTCCCGGCGCGACTTCGCTCACAGGCAATTCGGCCGCCCCGGCCCGTGCTAGCGTTGTGATCCCCAGCAGGGACAAGGCTGCGATCACTCGAGCGATGCGAGACACTTTTCCGCCTCAGTTCAAAGGGTTTGCTGCATTGCACTGCAACAAGCGAAGCCAGCCAAGTCTGGCCAAACATGGCGCGTCATGCGTTGCATAGCATTCAAACAAAACGAGGAGGAAGCACGATGACGGAGGCCGGACGACATCGTCGCTGGTTGTTTTCAATGTGGGTTCTGGTTGCATCCTGTGCGCTCGGCGATGTCGCCGTCGCGCAGAGCAATGACAGCGGCGACCTCTCGTTTGAACTGGTCGACCCGAACGTGCTGCGTGTCTGCGCCGATCCGCGCAATCTGCCGTTCTCGAACGAGAAGGGCGAGGGCTTCGAGAACAAGCTCGCTGAGTTCTTTGCCGATAAGCTCAAGAAGAAGCTCGACTACGTCTTCTTCCCGCAGGCCACCGGCTTCGTGCGGATGACGCTGGGTGCGCATCGCTGCGACGTCATCATGGGCTTTCCGCAAGGCGATGACGTCGTGCAGGGCACCAATCCCTATTACCGCACCAGCTATGCACTGGTTGCCAAGGCCGGCAGCGGGCTCGAGGACGTCGATACGCTCGAGGATCCGAAGTTGAAGGGCAAGCATGTCGGCATCGTCGCCGGGACGCCGCCGGCGACCAACATGGCCATTGCCGGCCTGATGAGCAATGCAAAGCCCTATCCGCTGATGGTCGACACGCGCTACGACAATTCGGCGCAGGCCATGATCGACGATCTCACTGCCGGCAAGATCGACGCCGGCGTGTTGTGGGGTCCCATGGCCGGCTACTATGCGAAGAAGGTCGGCTCGCTTCACGTCACGCCGCTGGTGAAGGAAACCACGGGGCCGAAGCTGGTCTATCGCATCGGCATGGGCGTGCGTCCCGCTGACCAGAACTGGAAGCGACAGCTCAACAAGCTGATCCAGGAGAACCAGGCCGAGATCAACAAGATCCTGGTCGACTTCGGCGTACCGCTGCTCGACGAGAGCGATCGGCCGCTCAGTGCGGAGACCGCCAAGAAGTCGCCATGAGGTAGACGCCATGAGACGGCCTCTTGCCGCCGCGGTCGTCGCTGCCCTGCTGGCGGCGCCGGTTCTGGCGCAGCAGCAGGAGCCGTTCGAGCCCGAGAATTATCGCGCCGACAATTATCGCGCGCCGGTGCCGGCGACGCTCCGCGGCGCGCGGGTGCTCACCACAGTGGAAGCCGAAGCGATCTGGCGCGCGAAGAGCGGTGCGTTCATCGACGTGCTGCCGCGCCCGCCGAAGCCAAAGAATCTTCCGGAAGGCACGGTATGGCGCGATGCGCCGCGCAGGAACATTCCGGGCAGCATCTGGCTGCCCGATACCGGTTACGGCAATTTGCCGCCGGCCATGGAGGATTATTTCCAGCGCGGGCTCGCTCGTGTCTCGGCCGGCGACAAGGCCGCGCTGGTGGTGATCTACTGCCTCGCCGACTGCTGGATGTCCTGGAACGCCGCCAAGCGCGCGCTGGCCTATGGCTATTCCAACATCGCCTGGTACCCCGACGGCACCGACGGCTGGGAGCGTGCCAAGCTGCCCACCGAAGAGGCGCAGCCGGAGCCGCGGCCCGAGCAGTAATGGCAGTTCGTCATGCCCGGGCTTGTCCCGGGCATCCACGTTCTCAGTGCTGCGTGGCCAAGCGCGGATGGCCGGGACAAGCCCGGCCATGACGACGCATTGTGGCGGGAAGACGCGACCCAGCCCAGCCCTACTGCTTCTGCAGCTTCGTCAGCGTGCCGGTGCCGTTGTTGTCGGTCGCAGAATAGTTCACCCGGTCGCCGGCATGGACGGCGTCCAGCATCGCGGCGTCCTTGGTTTTGTACTCCTGGAGCGCGCCGGCACTGCCGGTGCTGGCGCCGACCGTGCCCTTCTGCGTCTGCTGGATCGAGATCGTGCCGTTGAGCCGATCGATCCGCATGACCATTCCCGTCATGTCGTCGGCAAGGGCGCTGGTTGCGAGCATGCTGAGGACCGCAGCGCCCGCATAGATGAATCTTGTAGTTCCCATCGAGGCCTCCCGACGTCTTGGAGTTCACTTCGACAAGCCATCCTAGATCGATTTTGTTCCGGCAGATAGCAGGGTAAAGGGTCAAACCGGGCCGATCCGGGAACCTGTCGAGAGCCGCCGGCGAGACGGGCGCTATTCCATTTCCTGCTGGATCACGCGGCCGAGCGCGAACAGGCGCTGGTCGATCGTGGTTGGAACCTCGCAGACGAATCGCACCACCTTGTTGCGGTCCTCGAAAATGCGGGTCTTCCAGATTAGCTCGTTGCCGAGCGCCTCGACCTTGGCCTCGTCCCGGGGCGTGGCGCTCTGGAGCGCCTGAAGTGCAATCGTCTCCTCGCGAATCTTGTCGGCGGCTTCGCGCTGCTTGCGGCTGACGCGCTCGAGCCCGCTCATGACCTGGGAGCGCTGGGCGTTGAGCGTGTCGAACAGGCCGGCGAACAGCAGCTTTGCGTTCGAGGTCTTGTCGGCGGAAGAGGCGGCCAAGAAGTCTTTCACCGACTTCTCTGCCTCGTCGATCGGTGTCTTGCGCGCCGACAGTTTTGCGACCAGCGCGGTGATTTTGGTGTCGTTCTTCCACTTGGTCTCGGCGTCGTCGAGCGCAGGACCAGCCCAGACGGCTGCGAGCGAGATCTCCGGCACTTTGGCCTGCGTGCAGGGCCAATTGGGGTAGCGCGGATCGGCCGCGCGCACAGCCGTGCCCGACAGCGCGAGCGCCAGAACGGCCATCGCCAGAACCTTCATCCTTCGCCTCCTGCAGGCCCCCGTCGCGCCAGCCCACGCGAGGGATCATAGGCCCAAATCGCGCCGATCATGAAGACGATTGTGCAAGCGGCGACCACGGCCAGCGAGATCCAGTTGATCTGTCCGTACAGCGCAAACCGGATCAGCTCGACCGCATGGGTGAACGGATTGGCCTCGCAGAGATAATACAGATAAGGACTGCCCTCCTGCACCCGCCAGAGCGGATAGAGCGCGGAGGAGGCGAAGAACATCGGGAAAATGACGAAGTTCATCACGCCGGCGAAGTTTTCCAGCTGCTTGATGCCGGAGGAGATCAGCATGCCGAGCGAACCCAGCATCAGCCCCGACAGGATCAGCGCCGGCAGCACGGTGAGATAGCCCGATGACGGCGGGGTGATGTCCCAGAACCAGGCGATCAGGAGGAACGCATAGACCTGGAGCAACGACACCGCGGTGCCCGCCAGCAGCTTGCAGAACAAGAGAAAGCCGCGCGGCAGCGGACTCACCAGCAGCGTGCGCATATTACCCATTTCGCGGTCATAGACCATCGAGAGCGAGGATTGCATGCCGTTGAAGAGCTGGATCATCGCCATCAGGCCGGGCGCGATATAGACCTCGTAGAGGATGTAGGTCTCGTAAGGCGGGATGATGGAGATGCCGAGCACCTGGCGGAAGCCGGCGGCGAAGATGAACAGCCACACCAGCGGCCGCACCAGCGCCGAGACGAAGCGTTCGCGCTGATGCAGGAAGCGCAATCCCTCGCGCCAGACGATGCCGGTGAGGCACGTCATGTACTCGGCGGCCGAGAAGCCGCGCGGCACCTCGCGGGTGGTGATGCTGCTCATGCGCCGCCTCCCGGCATGGTTTGCGCGCCGGTCAGGCGCATGAAGGCGGTGTTGACGTCCTGCGCGCCGGCTTCGGTGATGACGCGGCTCATCGGCCCCTGCGCCAGCACCCTGCCCTGGTGCAGCACCACGAGGTCGTCACTGGGCATGATCTCGTCGAACAGATGCGTGGCCCAGAGCACGCCGATGCCTTGCTCCGTCACGAGCTGGCGGACCTGACTGATGATGTCGGCGCGCGCCTTGACATCCAAGCCGACGGTCGGCTCGTCGAGGAGCAGCAGCCGTGGCCGGTGCAGCAGCGCGCGGGCGATCTCGAGCCGCCGCATCTGCCCGCCCGAGAGATCGCGCACCTTGCTGCCGGCGCGGTCTTCGAGCCCGATGCGGCCGAGCAGCGCGGCGCTGCGTGCAGCGGCTTCGCGGCGGCTGATGCCGTGGAGTGCGGCGTGGTAGAGCAGGTTCTGCGTCAACGACAGGTCGAGATCGAGCGTGCGCGGCTGGAACACGACACCGAGCAGCCGCAACGCCTCGCCGGGGCTTTTGCTGATGTCATGGCCGAAAATGCCGACGCGGCCGGACTGGATGCCGAACAGGCGCGTGATCAGCGAGAACAACGTGCTCTTGCCGGCGCCGTTGAGGCCGAGCAGCGCGGTGAAGCTCGCCGGCTGCACATTGAAAGAGACGTCGATCAACGCGCGGCGCGGCCCATAGGCATGGCTGACACCGTCGACCGACAGCGCCGGCGCCGCGGCCGCTTCTAGCCTCGGCGCCTCCTGTGGTTCGGGAATCGGAGCAGGGCTGGTCATGGCGCGATCGTGATGCCCCAGGGCAATTCGCCCACCTGAATGGTCTTGATCACCTTTTGCGCGGCGACGTCGATCACCGAGACATCATTGGAAACGCCGTTGGTGGTGAGCAGGTATTTCTCATCGGGCGTGAACGCCATGTGCCAGACCCGCTGACCGACCAGCAGATATTTCGTCACCTTGCGCGTGGCGACATCGACCACGGCGATGCGGTTGGCAGGGCCGAGCGCGACGAAGGCGGTCTTGTCGTCCTTGGTCATGCCGATGCCGACCGGCTGGATCGCCTCTTTCCGCAGGCCCGGGATCTCGAACGTGACCTTGCCGATCACCTCGTGCTTCCTGGGATCGATCACCGAAACGGTACCGCCGATCTCGGAGGAGACCCACACTTCGGAGCTGTCATGCTTGAATTCGGCAAAGCGCGGCCGCGCATCGACCAGCACGTTGGCGACGATCTGGCGCGACGAGGTGTCGATGAAATGCGCCATGTTGGTCGTTTCCGACGTGTTGATCAGCGTCTTGCCGTCGGGGCTGATGGTCATGCCCTCGGGCTCGACGCCGACCTGGATGTCGCCGAGCCGCGCCCGCTTCTCGAGGTCGATCACCGTCACCGTGTTGTCGTTCTCATTGGCGACGTAGAGGATCTTGCCGGCGGCATCCTGGGCGAACAATTCCGGGTCGGGTCCTGAGGGCAGGCTGTCCACCACGGCTTGCGTCTTGGCGTCGATCACCTGGATGGTGTCGTCGTCGCCGACCGCGACCATCACGAACTTGCCGTCGCGGGTGAAGTCGATGCCGCGCGGGCGCTGGCCGACCTTGATGGTCTTGGTCACGGTCCAGCTGTCGGTGTCGATCACCGTCACCGTATTGCTCTTCTCGTTCGAGACATAGGCGATGAACGCATGCGCGGGCGCTGCCGCCAGCGTCAGTCCGGACAGCAACCCCACACGCCCCATGCGCAACATCTGCGTCCTCATTTCAACTTGCATTTGCTCTCCGGACGATCATAGCCGAGCGTGTCGAGCTCGGAGACCTGATGCAGAAAACCCTCCTGCGGCGACACCGACACCACCATGCGGCCGTCGACCAGCAGGATCGGTTGGCGCAGCTGGAGATTCCAGTCGCGTAAGGTCAGCCGCGTGCCCTTGAAGGCGGCGACCGAGAAGTCCGGGCCCTTGATGAAGTCGGTCACCTTTTTCACGTCGCCGGAATTGGTGCGCGAGGTGGCTTCGCCGATCATGCGGGCCGCGGTCCAGGCCTGCATGTCGAGCGGGGTCATGCGCCGTGAATTCAGCTTCATAAAGCGGTTCTGCATCTGGATTGCGCCCCACTGGTCCTGCGCCGCGTCCCAGCTGCGCGGCACGAGGCCGGCCGAGCCCGCGACGGGCCGCGGATCCCAGGTGCGATAGGGCAGATAGGCGCCGAACACCTCACTCTCGTCGGCGGCGACCAGCACGTCGTAGGCGGGGGCTTGCTGCGTGAACACCGGCATCTGGCGCTGGATCAGCGTCACGCCACTGTCGGTGCGGCGTGCGCCGCCCTTGTCCTCGAAATTGCGTTCCTGCACGATCTTGGCACCGAATCGCGTGGCGGTGCGCCGGAGTGCATCGGCGAACAGCTTGTCCTCGTCGTGCGAGCCGACCACCAGCAGCCAACGCGACCACTTTTTCCAAACGAGATACTGGCCGAGCGCATCCGCCAGCATCGCGCGCGTCGGCGCGGTGTGGATCACATTGGCGCGGCAATCGGCCTCGCGCAGCCGCTCGTCGATCGCCCCCGCATTGAACAGAAGCGTGCCGCGGTCGCGCAGGGCGTCGGCCACTTTCAGCAGCGCATCGGCGGGCAGGTCAGTGATGATGAAGCCGTTCTTCTCCGCCAGCGCGGTCGCGGCCTGCACTACGTCCTCGCCTTCCTTAATGCGGCGCTCTTCCAGCGCGAACCGCTGGCCCAGAAATTTTCCGGTGGTGTTGTTGTCCTCGATGGCGAGGCGCGCGCCGGCGATGCCGTCATTCTCCGCGGGCTGCTCGACCAGCGACAGCGTCGATCTGGTACCGGCGACGCCGAGATAGCCGACGCCGATCAGGGCAGGCTCCGCCGCGAGCGCGCTCGTCGCAGCGAGACCAAGGCCGATCAGACCGGCCAACCATCGGATCATGTTTCCTCCAGGCGCTCTCCCCCGCTTGACCGCCGGTAGAGAATTGTCTCTGCTAAAGCATGACCAATTTGTCAGGGCATGCAACCCCGCATTTCGTCCCCGCGCGCACGAGGACTGGAATCACGATCATGCGAGCGCTGATGTGTTTCGCCGCTTTGCTGTTGACGGGCTCGGTCGCGCGCGCCGACCCGCCGAAACTCGCGGTGTTCGATTTCGAGCTGATCGACACCAGCCTGCCCGGCGAGTTCTACGGCTCCAGGCCCGAAGAGGCGCGGCTCGTGCGCATCAGCGAGCAGCTCCGCAAGGAATTGACGGATTCCGGCAGGTTCCAGGTGCTCGACATCGCGCCGGTCAGGGACGCGGCCCGTCACGCCAACTTACAGGCCTGCGGCGGCTGCGATCTCAAGCTCGCCGGGGAGTTAGGAGCGGACCTGGAGATCACCGGCATGGTGCAGAAGGTCTCGAACCTGATCATCAACCTCAACATCTATCTGCGCGACGTGAAGACCGGCACCATGATCGCGGCGGCGAGCGCCGACATGCGCGGCAATACCGATGAAGCCTGGACGCGCACGATGAGCTATCTGATCCGCAACCGCTTGCTGGCGCCGAATTACGGGAAGCGGGAGTAGACTTTCTCTCCGCGAGCACAACTGCACCCTCTCCCCTTGCGGGAGAGGGTGGCTTGCCGTGCTAGCGGCGAGACGGGTGAGGAGTATTTATCCTCTTGAACAGTCGTGCGAGCGGATATACCCCTCATCCGGCGCTTCGCGCCACCTTCTCCCGCAAGGGGAGAAGGGAAGGGCAGCGAGCAACGCCTAGGCCTTCAATCTCTCCGCGTGCCAGTGCAGATGATCGCCCATGAAGGTCGAGATGAAATAATAGCTGTGATCGTAACCCGCCTGACGTCGCAGCGTCAGCGGGATGCTCGCCTTGGTGCAGGCGGCTTCGAGCAGCTCCGGCTTGAGCTGCTCCTTCAGGAAATTGTCGGCCTCGCCGACGTCGACCAGGAAGCCGGAAAACTTCGCGCCATCCTCGATCAGCGCCACCGTGTCGTGGCCGCGCCAGGCGTCCTTGTTCGGTCCGAGATAGCCGGTCAGCGCCTTGGTGCCCCAGGGCACGAGCGAGGGCGCCACGATCGGCGCGAACGCGCTCGCGGCGCGATAGCGGTGCGGGTTGCGCAGCGCCACCGTCAGCGCGCCGTGACCGCCCATCGAATGTCCCATCACCGATTGCCGCTTGACGTCGACCGGAAAGCTCTCGGCGACCAGCTTCGGCAGCTCGTCGGTCACATAGCTCCACATCCGATAATTGCGCGCGAACGGCTCCTGCGTCGCATCGACATAGAAGCCGGCGCCCAGGCCGAAATCATAGGAATTGTTGGCATCACCGGGAACGTCGGGGCCGCGCGGTGAGGTGTCGGGCGCGACGAAGATCAGGCCGAGCTCGGCGCAGGCTTTGCGGAATTCGCCCTTCTCGGTGACGTTGGCATGCGTGCAGGTCAGCCCGGAGAGGTACCAGACCACGGGCAGCTTGGCGCCGTCTGCATGCGGGGGAACATAAACCGAGAACACCATGTCGGTTCCGGTCGCCTGGCTCGCGTGGCGATAGACACCCTGCACGCCGCCGTAGGATTTGTTCGTCGAGACAGTCTGAATCGTCATGCCTTAAGCTCCGTGGCATCTACCCACATCAATATTGCAACGCTTGTGTGACCGAATTTGTGGCAGCTGCCGCGTCAGGCAACACCGCTGTCGATCGCCAGCCGCACCAGCTCGACCGAGGTCTTCACCCCGAGCTTCTGGCGCATGATGGACGAGGTGTTGGCGACCGTCTTGTAGGACGATTGCACCAGCCAGGCGATTTCCGACAGGCTCTTTCCGGCGCTGAGCAGCCGCAGGATCTCCATCTCGCGCGCGTTCAGCTTGGACAGCGGGCTTTGCGCCAGCGCAGGTCCCGCAAAGGCGATGCTGCGCGCGATCGCGCTCGGCAAGTACGTGCCGCCGCCGCCGACGGCGCGGATCGCCTCGACGAGGTCGTCGGGGTCGCCGGTCTTGGAAACGTAGCCCTTGGCGCCGCATTCGATCGCCCGCGCGGCAAAGGCCGGGTCGTCGTTCATGCTGAACATGATGATGCGGGCCTCGGGCGCGCGCTCGAGGATGCGGCGCGCGAGCTCGAATCCGGAGACGGTCGGCAAATTGATGTCGATGATGCAGAGGTCGGGACGTTCGACGATGAAGACGCACTCCCCGTCTTCGGCGTCGGCGGCCTCCAAAATCTCGATCTCGCCCTCGTCGGCCAGCACGGCGCGGCAGCCGGAGGCGACAATGGGATGATCGTCGACGATCAGAATGCGCATAGGCGTTTCCCTGTGACAGCGCCGGCCTGTTGTCGCGCCGCATGATACCGAACAAGGAGCCGCGCGCGTCTCATGTCGCCTCATGCAACCCGGCCGGGATTGCTGTACGCTTCCGATTAGATATCCGCCGCTTCGCCTCTGTCAACGTCATCGGGCAGGGCGGGCAGAGCTTCGCGAGGCACGGGCGACACCAATGTGGCAAAATCTATCCTTGCGCGGGCGCATCAACCTGTTGCTGGCGCTGCTGCTGGCCCTGGGGCTCGCTGTCAATATCGGCCGCCAGGTCGCGGAGGCCGGACCGCGGGTGCAGGCCGAGGACCAGAGCGTGATCCGGCTCGCGCGCGAGTTCATCGAGATGATCGTGGCGGACCTGAACGAGGCGCCCGATCCGGAGGCCAGGCTGAACCAGATCGCGCGCGACCTCAGCCGTCTGCGCCATGTCAGCATCACGCTGCGGGATGCCGGCGGCAATCCGCAGACGCCGCCCCGGCTTGACACTGACGCCGACACGCGCGGGCCGCCGGCCTGGTTCGTCAGCCTGGTTCATCCCGAGCAGACCGCGGTGAGTGTGCCGGCGTCGATCCGTGGCAGGCCCGGCTCGCTCCTGATCACCTCGCATCCCGATGACGAGATCGCCGAGATCTGGGACGGCATCGTGACCCAGCTCGAGGTTGGCTCGGCGATCGCGCTGGCGCTGTTTTTCTTGATGATGAATGTGGTCGGCCGGGCGCTGGCACCGCTCCAGTCGCTGGCGGAGGCAATGGGGAAGCTCGAAGGCGGACATTACGAGGCCCGTGTCACGCCCGGCGGCGCGCCGGAGCTCGCCGCGATCTGCACCAAGCTCAACCGCCTTGCCGCAACGCTTCATGAGGCGGTCGAGGACAAGCGGCGTCTCGCCGAGCGCGCGGTGTCGCTCCAGGACATCGAGCGCAAGGAGATCGCGCGCGAGCTCCACGACGAGTTCGGGCCGTATCTGTTCTCGCTGCGCGCGCATGCCGGCGCGCTGGCCAAGCAGGCAGACGGACGCGTCCCGAGCGCCGAGGCCGTGCGAAAACATGGCAGCGCCATGCTGGAGCAGATCAACGCGCTGCAGCAGTTCAATCGCCGCGTGCTGGAGCGCCTCCGCCCCGTCGGCCTCGCCGAGCTTGGCCTGCGCCAGGCACTCGAATCGCTGTCGCGGCTGTGGCGGGAGTCGCATCCCGATGTCGCGATCGAGACCGTGATCTCGCCGTCGCTTGGGGTCACCGGCGAAACCGCCGATCTGACCATCTACCGCATCGTGCAGGAGGCGCTCACCAACGTGTTCCGCCACGCCGGGGCGACCTCGGTCAATGTCGTCATCGAGCCGGTGGAACAGATGGCGCACGACGGCCGCGGCTGCGCCCGGGTGCGGGTCAGCGACAATGGCCGCGGCATGGAGCCGGGCCAGAAGCTCGGCTTCGGCCTCGTCGGCATGCGGGAGCGGATTCTGGCGCTGGGTGGCACGCTCAACGTCGTCTCCGGTGCCGGCGGCTTGACCGTCGAAGCGCTGGTTCCGACGGCAGCTGCCTGATCGCGCCCGACGCGATCGGGAAAAATTCCCGATTTAGTCGGGAAATCGGGAGCGGATATTGCCTGACCTTTTGTGGCTGGCGCACCCATTGCGGCCGAATACACTCGTCTCGACCAATCGGCGAAAATCAAAACAGCCGGTGGTCACGGAAGGGAAGGCGGGGATGGGCAAGGTTCTTTCGTTCAAGCGTCGTTTGTTGATGGCCTCGGTGTCGACTGGTCTGGTGTTCGCCAGCCCTGCCGGGGCCGCGCAAGACGAGGAGACCAACGTCCAGAATCTGCCGCCGGTCGAAGTGACGGCGCCGCCGCCGTCGGTGGCGAGACGTAGCGCGCCCACGCGGCCGGTCGCGCGCATCGGCGCTGCGTCGTCCGCCAGTCCCCGGACGCGGATCTACGTCTACCCGACCGCGCCGGGCACCGGCAGAGGTCTCGATGTCGACAAGGTCCCTTCGGCGATCAACGCCGTCGATGCCAGCCAGATCAAGCGCACCGGCTCGCTGAACGTCACCGACGCGCTGCGCGACAACATCGCCGGCGTCAACATCACCGAAGTCACCGGCAATCCGTTCCAGCCGGACGTCGAATTCCGGGGCTTCGTCGCTTCGCCCGTGACGGGCACGCCGCAAGGCCTTGCTGTTTACCAGAACGGCGTCCGCATCAACGAAGCCTTCTCGGATGCCGTCAATTGGGACCTGATCCCGACCGCCGCGATCAGGTCGGTGACGCTGGTGACCAATAATCCCGCCTTCGGCCTCAACGCATTGGGCGGCGCGATCAATTTGCAAATGAAGGACGGTTTTACCTATCAGGGCGCCGAGATCGACGTGATGGGCGGCTCGTTCGGCCGCATCCAGGGCTCGGCGCAATGGGGCAAGCAGGTCGACAAGAACTACGGTGTCTACGCCGCGCTCGAAGGCCTGCGCGACAACGGCTTCCGCAATTTCTCCCAATCGACCGTGCGGCGCTTCTACGGCGATGTCGGCTACAAGGCAGGCGACAGCGAATTCCACGCCAATATGGGCGTCGCGAAGAACGATTTCGGCGCCAGCGCCACCGTTCCCGCCGAGCTGCTCGACAAATATTGGGGCGCGACCTACACCACGCCGCAGACCACGTCCAACCGCGTCGGCTATCTCAATCTGACCGGTAAGGCCGATCCGACGCCGACCTGGACGCTCGAAGGCACCGCGCATGTGCGCAGGTACGAGCAGAAGCTCGTCGACGGCAATCCGACCGACGTGCAGGAATGCGCCGCCCTGGGGCTGCTGTGCTTCGGCGACGACGCGACGCCGGCGAATGGCACGAACGGCGCGCAGCTCGTCAATCCGTATCCGTTGGGGACCATCCTCGGCGAGATCGACCGGAGCACGATACGTTCGACCAGTTTCGGCGTGTCAGGGCAGGCCACCAACACCGATCAGTTGTTTGGCCACGACAACCGCTTCGTGATGGGCGCGAGCTATGATGCCGGCGTCACGCGCTACAACGCCACCGCCGAGATCGGCTCGATCGGAGAAAACTACGTCGTCAGCGGCAGCGGCCTCTTCCTGGGGCCGACCGGCCAGCCGACGACAGTCGCCGGTCCCGTCTCGCTGCGGACCGTCAATCAATATAACGGCCTGTATGCGATGGACACGTTCAACATCACGGATGCCTTCGCCGTCACCGGCGGCGGCCGTTTCAACGTGGCGCGCATCACGCTTGAGGATCAGCTCGGGACCGATCTCAACGGCGATCATACCTTCACGCGCTTCAATCCGGTGATCGGCGGCACCTACAAGATCACGCCGGGACTGACCGCCTATGCCGGTTATTCCGAGGCCAATCGCGTGCCGACGCCGCTCGAGCTAGGCTGCTCCGATCCAGCCCGCCCGTGCCTGATCGCGGCGTTTCTGGTCTCTGACCCGCCGCTCAAGCAGGTCGTCTCCAAGACCGTGGAAGCCGGCCTGCGGGGCACCAAGGAGCTGAACATCGGCACCCTCGGCTGGAAGATTGGCGGCTTTCGCGCCACCAACTACGACGACATTGTTGCGGTACCCGTCGTCGGGCGAACCGGCTTCGGCTATTTCACAAATGTCGGCCGGACCCGCCGGCAGGGCCTCGAGGCCGAAATCAACATCAAATCGCCCACGCTCCAGTTCCAAGCGAGCTACGCCTTCGTCGACGCGCGCTATCTTGACCCCCTTGAGCTCGGCTCGGAAAGCCCGTTTGCCGACGGCAACGACAACATCCACGTCTCACCCGGCAACCAGCTCCCCGCGATCCCGCGCCACCGCGTCAAAGTCGGCATCGACTATGCCGTGACCGACGTTTGGAAGGTCGGTGGCAATGCGCTGTTCGTCTCCAGCCAGTATCTGGTCGGCGACGAGTCGAACCAGTACACCAAGCTGCCGTCCTATACGGTGTTCAATCTCCACACCTCCTATCAGGTGACGAAGAACATCCAGCTCTATGGCAAGATCGACAACATCTTCGACAAGCGCTACGCGACCTACGGACAATTCTTCGACCGCGATGCCTTGCCCAACTTCACCAACGGCGGCAACGACTTCACCGATCCGCGCTCGCTCAGCCCTGCACGGCCGCGCGCGTTCTATGCGGGGATGCGGGTGACGTTCTAGACACGGGTGCCGCGTCTGTACGATTCGGCGCGTTTTATAGTCGGTAAGGCGAGCTGCCGGAAAGTCCCGGCACCGGGCGCCGAGGCCGGAGGCCGCCCCTTGTTCCGGGATGGCGCTCGCTGTGCTTGCAGAATATTCCGCCTCCGGCATGATGGCTTCGGAGGCCCGCTTTGCCGTGTCGTTGAAGAATCCGGATGCCGTCGCTTCGATCGTTTCAGCGCTTCGGCACGTCTACGGTGACGAGGTCGCGCGATTCATGCTCGTCGAGGGCATGAGCCTCGCCGACTTGATCGATGCGATGTTTTCCGCGCCCTTGACCCACCGCGAGGCCGTTCGGGATATCACCGACGGATTGGACGATTTTGTCATTTCACCGGACCTGGGTCTCGTGTGGCACCTCCGGTACGTCTATGGAGATGAGCCCGGCTCCCTGCACGTCGTGGACATGGAGATCGCCACGCCGGATGGCACGCTGGCAAGCAAGGACGTCTGGCTTCGTCTGTCCTCTTAGAGGCGAGGCCGCCCTTGGGATGATTTGGCCCCGCTCCGCGCGGCGTTGTCTTTACCAATCAGAAACCATCTCAAATGATCCGAAAATTTTAACGAAACCGCCCGGTAGTCTCCGCGTCAGTTAGTCGGAGGGCCGGTGTGATGACAGAGCGCCAATTGAGAGAGCAGGAATGCCAGATCGCGCGTTATCGGCGTTTGGAACGGGAGGTTACGGACCCGCTTGCCGCGTGTCTGCTTCACGGCATCGTTGAGGAGCTTGAAGCCGAGCTGCGCAAGCAGCGTCCGGAATGGCACGGGCCGCGTGATTAACGCTTTCTTAGCGCTAATCATGCGGATGATCGCGAGGGAATGTCAGGGGAGACTGCTCCCATGCTCAAGGACGGGACATATGCGGCGTGGTACAAAACGCCGCTCGATCAGGGGACCGGGATCGTCCATGTCGCGGACGGACAGATTTGGGGCCGTGACAGCCTGATGACCTATCACGGCTCGTGTCAGGTCGATGGAGATCGCTTCACCGCCACGGTGTCGACGAAGCGTCATACCGACGGACGGGCCACGGTGTTCGGCGTGGACGACGAGCTCACTTTGGACATCGAGGGAAACTGCCCCGGCAAGATCGCGACTTACACCGCGACGGCACAGCAAGTGCCGGGAATGGTCCTCCAGGGAACGCTCATTCTCACCGAACAGCAGCCGCCGGCACATGACCAGGCTGAGCAGCGCCCGGCCTTCAACCCCGGCAAGCTGCCAAAGTTGCCGAAGCGCTCGCGCTGATCACGGGAGCCGGCGCGGGGACTGGCCCGCATCCATATGTCGCGCCCCAGGCTGCGCGATTCTGCGTCCGGCCTTCCCCAAAGCTCGCTTCTCAAACCGCTTTGAACTCGCCATTGTGCGCCCGCAACAGCTGGGAAGCGGAGAAGCATCAATGTCGGACAAGGTCTCGCGTCGCCGGTTCGCGAAAATCGCGGGGCTGTCCGCAGCCGGCTTGACCGGTCCGCTCGACGCGGCAAAGGCCAAGCCGGCAGCGGCGCCGCGCGCCGGCTTTCCGGCGGGCTTCGTCTGGGGCACGGCGACCTCGTCCTATCAGGTCGAGGGCGCGGTCAACGAGGACGGGCGAGGGGCCTCGATCTGGGACAAGTTCGTGCGCGTCCCCGGCAAGATCGAGGACGGCACCACTGGCGACCGCGCCAATGAGCATTATCACCGCTACAAGGAGGACATCGCGCTGATCAAAGCGCTCGGCTGCAAGGCCTACCGCTTCTCGGTGGCTTGGCCGCGGCTGTTTCCGGACGGCGACGGCAAGCCCAACCCGAAGGGGCTCGACTTCTACAATCGGCTCATTGACGAACTCCTGAAGAACGGCATCGAGCCGTGGCTGACGCTCTATCATTGGGACCTGCCGCAATCGCTCCAGGATCGCTTCGGCGGCTGGCGCTCGACGGAGACCTGCAAGATCTTCGGCGACTATGCGGCCTATGTCGCCGAGCATCTGACCGACCGCGTCAAAAACGTGTTCACGCTGAACGAGAGCGGCCGCTTCGTCTATTTCGGCTACGGCATCGGCATCGACGCGCCGGGCCTGACGCTGCCGCAAGCCGAGGTCAACCAGATCAGGCACAACAGCGCGCTGGCGCACGGGCTCGCGGTCCAGGCGGTGCGCGCCCATGGTCGGCGCGGCACCAAAGTGGGGCCGGCCGAGAACATCGATGCCTGCGCCCCCGCGATCGATACGCCGGAAAACGTTCGCGCCGCCGAGATCGCGCTGCGCGAAATGAATGCCGGCTATCTCAACGTCATCATGACGGGGCGCTATACCGACGCCTTCCTGAAATTCGCCGGGCCGAACGCGCCGAAATTCACCGATGCGGAGCTGAAGATCATCTCCTCGCCGGTCGATTTCCTCGGCCTCAACATCTACGCGCCGCAGAACTACGTCGTGGCCTCCGACCAGGGTGCGGGATTCATCCCGCTGCCGATCCCGAAATCGTTCCCGCACATGAATTCGGACTGGCTGCGCGTCGGCCCAGAGACGCTCTATTGGGTGCCGAAGCTGGCGGCAAAGATATGGAAGACGGATGCGATCTATATCAGCGAGAACGGCGCCTCCGGCGACGACGTCGTGACGCCGGACGGCAAGATCTACGACACCGACCGCATCATGTACCTGCGCAACTATCTCGCCCAGCTTCAGCGCGCCACCAATGAGGGCGTGCCGGTGCGCGGCTATTTCCTCTGGAGCCTGATGGACAATTTCGAGTGGGTGTATGGGCTGAACAAGCGTTTCGGACTGTACCACGTCAATTTCGACACCCAGGTCCGCACGCCGAAACTCAGCGCCAGCTTTTATCGCAACGTGATCGCGAAGAACGCGGCGGGGGCGTAGCTTTTCTCCCTCTCCCCGTTCTTACGGGGCCGCGAGGAGCTTCGCTCGCGCTGAGAGGGCAGGAGTGAGGGGCTCTCTCCGCGAGTCCATCTGTCACCACCCTTGCCGAGGCTCCCTCTCACCCGGATTTTCCGCTGCGCGTAAAATCCGGCCCGTCTCCGCAAGCGGGGAGATGCGAAGGGAGCAGCGCGCATTGACTCTCCTCTCCCCCTGATTCAGAACCGTCCTCAACACTCACAACAAGAGGACAACGCCAATGGCTGACGCGCTGATCATCGATGCTTGCCGGACCCCGCGCGGCGTCGGCAAGGCCGGCAAGGGAGCGTTGTCGGGCGTACATCCGCAGCAGCTCGGCGCAACCGTGCTGCGCGCGATCGCGGCGCGCACCGGCATCAATACGGCCGACGTCGACGACATCATCTGGGGCTGCAGCGCGCAGGTCGCGACGCAAGGCGGCGATCTCGGCCGGATGTCGGCGCTCGATGCCGGCTATGACGTGCGCGCCAGCGCCGTGACGCTTGACCGCTTCTGCGGAAGCGGCATCACCAGCGTCAACATGGCGGCCGCCTCGATCATGGCGGGCGCGGAAGACCTCGTCATTGCCGGCGGCTGCGAGATGATGTCGATGGAGGGACGCCGCGGCTCGGGTCCGATGATGATGGACAACGGCAATCTGCGCCTGCGCGCGCGGCATCCGCAGTCGCATCAAGGCGTCTGCGCCGATGCGATCGCGACGATGGAAGGCATCAGCCGAAGGGACGTCGACGCGCTCGGGCTGGAGAGCCAGAAGCGCGCGGCGCACGCGATTGTGAACGGGCACTTCACCAAGAGCCTCGTGCCCGTTCACCGCGAGGACGGCAGCCTCGCGCTCGACCACGAGGAGTATCCGGGCCGCAGACCACGATGGAGGGCCTCAGCAGCCTGAAGCCGGCATTCCCCGCGGTCGCCGACTACGCGCTCGACGACAAGGGCACGACCTATCGTGGCCTGATCCTGCAGAAGTACCCGGACCTGAATATCGACTTCGTGCACCACGCCGGCAATTCCTCCGGTGTCGTCGACGGCGCCGCCGCGATCCTGCTGGCCTCGCCCGCCTACGCCAGGGCGCATGGGCTTAAGGCCCGCGCCCGCGTCGTCGCGATGGCGAACATGGGGGACTCGCCGACCCTGATGCTGAACGCGCCGGTGCCGGCGACGCGCAAGGTGCTGGCGAAGGCGGGCCTCACCATCGAGGACATCGACCTGTTCGAGATCAACGAGGCCTTTGCCGTGGTGGCGGAAAAATATATCCGTGACCTCAAGCTCGATCGCGCCAAGGTCAACGTCAATGGCGGCTCGATCGCGCTCGGTCATCCCATCGGCGCCACCGGCTCGATCCTGATTGGCACCGTGCTCGACGAGCTCGAACGGCGCGATCTCAAGCGTGGTCTCGTCACCATGTGCGCCGCCGGCGGCATGGCGCCCGCCGTCATCATCGAGCGCGTCTAGCCAATCTCCCCCCCGCTTTCTCCCTGCTTTTACGGGGGGAAGAGCGGCTACGTGCGATCTAACCCTTATTTTTTAGGGTGAAACGCGCGCCTTCTTGCACAATGAGGCTGGTCGCCGCTTGTCGAAAGCGGCGAATCAGCTTTAGCAAGATGGCGTGCGGGCCTTTGAAACAAGGCAAAATCCGCTGCCAGAGGCTTCTCCCGCGCCGGAAGTAGCTAAAAAGCAGGGTTTTTTGCTACAGAGGGCCAAAAAAGCCCGTAAAACCGCGACAAAACCGTGCAGAAGGCTATAGGCCTTCGCCGGTTGGTCTAATATGCAACCGCCAACGAATCAGAGGAGACACGATGGCAACCCAAATGTCCAAATCGCAGTTGATCGAAAAGATTGCGACCGCCACCGAGCTTTCCAAGCGCGACGTCAAGAGCGTCATGGAGACGCTGACCGACGTCGGTCACAAGGAGCTCAAGAAGAACGGCCTGTTCCTGGTGCCGGGCTTCGCCAAGTTCGTGGTCATCAAGAAGCCCGCGACCAAGGCACGCAAGGGCACCAACCCGTTCACGGGCGAAGAGATGATGTTCAAGGCCAAGCCGGCCCGGAAGATCGTCCGCGCCCGCCCGGTCAAGGCCGCCAAGGACGCCGTGGGCTAACGACGCAAAGGCCCCCTCGGCTAGGAGGGGGCCTTTTGTTTGGGGCAGCCGCGAGGACTTGAGACGGAGGGCTCAACCCTTGCGGCGCTTCACCCGGACCGGGACCGGCTGAAGCCGCGGTTCGGCTCCTGCAAGCGCATCGCGCACCCGGTCAATGGCACGATCGAGCAGCTGGCGCAGCCGCTGGGTTTTCCGCGCTTCCTTCGCCTTCTCCAGCAGTTTCTTCATCGCGTTCACTCCGCCGCCTCGACCTTCGCATCAGCTTGGGCCTCGACCGGCTCGAGCGCCGCGGCGATGGCTTCGTCGACGCGCTCCAGCCAGATGAATTCGAGGTTGTCCCGCGCGCTCTTCGGGATGTCGTCATAGTCCCGCTTGTTGCGCGCCGGCAGCATCACCCGCTTCAGGCCGGCGGCCGCGGCTGCGACCACCTTCTCCTTGATGCCGCCGACCGGCAGCACCAGGCCGCGCAGCGAGATTTCGCCGGTCATGGCGGTGTCGCTGCGCACCGTGCGGTTGGTGAGCAATGACGTCAGCGCCGTGAACATCGCAACGCCCGCGCTCGGCCCGTCCTTCGGGGTTGCACCCGCGGGGACGTGAACGTGGATGTCGCTCTTCTCGAACACCGATGGATCGATGCCGAGCTGCGGCGCTTTGCTCTTCACCAGCGTCAGCGCAGCCTGCACGCTCTCGCGCATGACCTCGCCGAGCTGGCCGGTCAGGATCATGCCGCCACGGCCCGGCACACGCGAAGCCTCGATGAACAGGATGTCGCCGCCGACAGGCGTCCAGGCAAGGCCGGTGGCCACGCCCGGAATGCTGGTACGCTGTGCGATCTCGCCTTCGAAGCGCGGCTGGCCGAGCACGGTGGCGATGTCCTTCGCCCCCACCACGATCTTCGCGGCCGTGCCCTCGGCGACCTGCACCGCGGCATGCCGGAACAGCTTGCCGATCTCGCGCTCGAGGTTACGAACGCCGGCTTCGCGGGTGTAACCCTTGACCACCAGCTTCAGCGCCTCCGGCTCGATCTCGGCCTGCTCGGCCGAGAGGCCGTTGGCCTCGAGCTGCCGCCGCACCAGATAGCGGCGCGCGATCTCCAGCTTCTCGTCCTCGGTGTAGCCGGCGAGGCTGATCAGCTCCATGCGGTCCAAGAGCGGACCCGGGATCTGGTCCAGCATGTTGGCGGTCGCGATGAACACCACGCGCGACAGGTCGAAGGGCACGCCCAGGTAATTGTCCCGGAACGTCCCGTTCTGCTCGGGGTCGAGCACCTCCAGCATGGCGGCGGAAGGATCGCCCTGCACGCCGCGGCCCATCTTGTCGATCTCGTCCAGCATCATGACGCAGTTCCTCGCGCCTGCCTTCTTGATGCCCTGGATGATGTTGCCCGGCAGCGCGCCGATATAGGTGCGCCGGTGGCCGCGGATCTCGGCCTCGTCGTGCACGCCGCCCAGGCTGACGCGCACGAACGGGCGATCCATCGCGCGAGCGATGGATTGTCCCAGCGAGGTCTTGCCGACGCCGGGCGGACCGACGAAGCACAGGATCGGGGCCTTGCCCTGCGGCGCGAGCTTGCGCACCGCCAGATATTCGATGATCCGGCTCTTGATCTTCTCCAGGCCGAAATGGTCGGCATCCAGAATGGCTCGCGCCTCCTTGATGTCGATCGGCTTCTCCGCGGGCAGCGCCCAGGGCAGCTCGATCAGCCAGTCCAGATAGGTGCGGACCATGCCGGCTTCGCCCGCGGCCTCAGGCATGCGCTCGTAGCGGCGCAGCTCCTTCCTGGCGTGCGCGTCTGCCTCGGGCGGCATGTTGGCCTTGGCAATGGCAGAAGTCAGCTCGGCGACCTCGGCCGCCTTGCCGTCGCCTTCGCCGAGCTGGCGCTGGATGGTCGCCATCTGCTCGCGCAGGATCGCCTCGCGCTGCCGCTCGTCGAAGGAGGCCTTGGTCTTCTGGCCGATTTCATTGCTGATGCGCAGCACCTCCAGCCGCTCGGCCAGATGCTTGGACACCTTCTCGACGCGCAAGGCGAGGTCGATGGTCTCCAGCACCTCCTGTTTGTCCTGCGGCTTGATGTCCATGAACGAGGTCGCCAGATCCGCCAGCGCGCCGGGCGCGGTGGTGCCCTGGAACATCGCGGCCAGCTCGGGCGGCGCCTGCGGCAGCAGCTCGATCGCCTCGATCGCCTGCCGCTGCAGATTCAGCGCGCGCGCCTCGATCTCGGGCGAATTCGTGGTCGGCTCGGGGATCTGCTGGATCCGCGCAGCCGGGAACGGCGTCCCCGGCAGGAAGTTGAGGATGCGCGCGCGCTGCACGCCCTGGCAGACGATGTGGTGGGTGCCGTCGGGCGCGGTGATGTAGCGCACGATGTTGGCGATGGTCGCGACGCGATAGAGGTCGTCCGGCCCGGGCTCCTCGGTCTCGGGGCTGCGTTGCAGGACGATGCCGACCGGCCGCTGCTCGCGCAGCGCCTGCTGCGCGGCGGCGATGGACTTGGCACGGCCAATCGTGATCGGCGCGATGGCGCCGGGGAACAGCACCATCTCGCGCACGGGGATGACGATCAGCGCGTCGTCGGGGATCTTCACGTCGTTATTGGTCTGTTCGTTGTTCATCTGTTCGGTGGCCATGATCGACCTCAGGATTTGGCAAGGCGCAATGCGACGCAGCCGTCCATCACGAAGCGGCTGATGGCGTAGCGGCCGAGGGGCAATGCAATGCGGCGCTCAAAACGCCCCTGCGGCAGCTCGAGCCGGTGGATGCGGGCGTTGCGAAGCTCCGGCGGAAGGGTGCGCTGGCCGGAGATGACGAGCACGCCGTCATGGATGACAGTCTCGACATTGTCCGGATTGACGCCGGGAAGCGCCACCAGGATCAGCAGCTCATGCTCGGTTTCGAGCACGTCGATCGGCGGCTCCCAGCAGGCTTGCTGGCGGCCGAACTGCTGGCGCAGCCGTTCGGCGCGGGTCAGCGAGTCCAGGGCTTCGGACAGCATCCAGTCGAGGGGATTTTTCGGTTGCATGATGGAGGCTCGGCGGTGGGAAAGGCTGCATATGGGGCTGGTTCCCGGGAAGTCCAGTGCGGCAGCGCTGACGTGCCATGCGCCGTCGTGCGATCCAAAAAGCAAACGCCGCGGCATGGCCGCGGCGTTCTGTCATCGGCAGGGGCGCGGGGTTAGGCCGCGGCGCGGTACTCTTGCTCTGCTTCGAGGTTGATCACCGAGGTGGCGAGCTCGGTCAGCGTATGATCGGTCGCCTCTTCCTCGTCCAGCGTCGCCTGCAGCAGCCTTGCTGCGTCCTGCATGCCGAGCTCCTCGGCCCAGGTGCGCAGCGTGCCGTAGCGGGAGATCTCGTAGTGCTCGACCGCCTGGGCGGCCGCGAGCAGACCCGCATCGAGCGCCGGCGCGCCCTTGAACTCCTTCATGATCTCGGCGCCCTCGTCGGTAATGCCGTTGATGGCCTCGCAGGGTTTGCCGCGTGCGGGCTTGCCCAGCATCCTGAAGATCTGGTCCAGCCGCTTGACCTGGCCCTGGGTCTCGCGCAGGTGCTTGTTGAAGGCGGCGGCCAGCTCTTTCGACTGCGCTGCCTTCGCCATCTTGGGCAAGGTCTTGATGATCTTGTTCTCGGCGAAATAGATGTCCTTCAGCGTCTCCAGAAACAGGTCGCTGAGCATCTTCGGCGCCTGACGCGGCCGTCGCGCCGCCGTCTTCTTGGTTGTGCGCTTCTTGGTTCGTTTGGCCATACATCCTCCTCTTGAGGTGACACGGGAAGGCCTCGCCCTCCTCAATCCTCAGGCGATCAAAGCCGTTTGATGAACGAAAGTTCCAAACCGCAACGCGCGCGTGGCGGTCGCTCAGGTTGGGCGCTTATAGGGATCTTCCTGACGCTGCCGCTCTTCCGTCGCGCGATCGAGCCGTGCCCGCTCGCCGCGCCTGAGGTGGCCGGCCTTCATCACGCCATAGACGAGGACCCCGCCGAGCACGAAGGCTCCGATGAACCAGAGCCAGAGCAGATTGGCCGAGAGCTGGCCAAGAAGCATTCCGATTCCACTGTCGCTCATTGTCGTCTCCAGTGATTTGCAAAGCGGTGGCGCTGGGCTAAGTCTGCCCGGAAGCCATCGTTCCAGCGTCCGAGGACCACGCCGACACATGCTCGACTTCGCCCTGTCCGCCTTCGTGACGCTGCTGCTGGTGGTCGATCCGGTCGGCCTCGCGCCGGCCTTTCTGGCCGCCACCGGCGGCATGCCCGACAAGGTCAAGCGTACGATCGCGTTGCGGGCGCCGCTGATCGCCGCCTCGATCCTGGTGGTGATTGCGCTGGTCGGAAACTGGCTGCTGCGCCAGCTCGGGATCGGCATCCCCGCCTTCCAGATCGCCGGCGGGCTGCTGCTGTTCGGCGTGTCCTACCAGATGATCTTCGGCGATCGTCCGCATCGCGAGGCCCGCGAGGCCGACAAGGCGACGTCCGAGCATGCCTCCGACGTCGCGGTGTTTCCCCTGGCCATCCCCATGATGGCCGGCCCCGGCGCGATCGCGACCACGCTGCTCCTTTCCGGCGATGCCGGCCATGGAGCGAGGCTCGCGATCATCATCGCGGTCGTCCTCTCGGTCTGCCTGCTCTGCATGCTGTGCTTCGTCTCGGCTCACCTGATCGCGCGCACCCTCGGCCGCACCGGAAATGCCGTGCTCTCGCGCGTCCTCGGCATGCTGCTCGCCGCCTATTCCGTGCAGTTCGTGATCAACGGGATTGCGGCTGTCCGGACCAGCCTGTCATAGGGCTGCGATATCAGTGAATCCATCGATTTTGCCGCCCATTTCGTGGTTTGGCAGGAGCCTCGCCAAGGCGGCAGCGGATCCGGGCCGCTTTCGCTTGCACTGCCATGTTGCTTTGACGTACTTCGGGTCTAACAAGACCATCGTCAGGAAATCGGGATGCGATGACTGCGGACGAGCTCGCCAAGAGACAGGCCATCATCGACGCTTGCCGGCGCATGAACGCGCTCGGCATCAACCAGGGCACCTCGGGCAATATCAGCGTCCGACATGTGGACGGGCTTTTGGTAACGCCGACCAGCGTGCCCTATGAGGCCATGACGCCGGAGCAGATCGTCTTCATGGCCATGGACGGCGCACACGCGCCCGATCAGAAGCCGTCGAGCGAATGGCGGTTTCATCGCGACATCCTGAAGTCGCGGCCCGACGTCAACGCCGTCGTGCATGCGCATCCGACCTATTGCACCATCCTGGCGATCATGGGCATGGAGATTCCGCCGGTGCACTACATGATCGCGGCGGCCGGCGGCGACAGCATCCGCTGTGCGCCCTATGCGACGTTCGGAACCGTGGAGCTGTCCGATCATGCGGTGCGGGCGCTGGAGGGGCGGCTTGCCTGCCTGCTCGACCATCACGGCATGATCGCGATCGGCAAGACGCTGGACAAGGCGATGTGGCTGGCGGTCGAGGTCGAGACGCTGGCGCGGCAATATCACGGCTGCCTCCAGATCGGACAACCGCCGTTGCTTCCAAGCGACGAGATCGAGCGGGTCCGCCAGCGCATGGCCGGCTACGGCCTGTCGGAAGAGTAGGGCAGAAGGTGTTCGTGCGGATCAGGCATCTCGTCGATCGCAAGGGGACGAACCGGACCATGGTTCGGCTGCGCGCTCTGTTGCGCAGCAATGAGTTCTACCTGATCCCGCTCTCGCTGGTGATCGGCACGCTGGCCGGGGCGGTCGTGACGTTGATGGCCGAGATCGCGCAGATCGCGCATGTGGTGATCTACGGCATCCCCATCGACGTGCGCCTCTCGTCCAACGCCTATGTGAGTCCCTGGGCCGCGCTGCTCGCCCCTGCGCTCGGCGGGCTCGCGCTCGGCATCATGGAATGGTCGCGGCGGCGCATGAAGATTTCGAGCGCGGTCGACCCGATCGAGGCGAACGCGCTGCGCGGCGGCAATCTGTCGATGCGGGACAGCGTCATCGTGTCGAGCCAGACGCTGATCTCCAACGGCTGCGGCGCCTCGGTCGGCCTCGAGGCGGGCTATACCCAGATCGGCTCGGGGATCGCCTCGCTGTTCGGCAAGTTCTTCAATCTGCGCCGCAACGATCTGCGCCTGATGGTCGGTTGCGGCGCTGCCGCGGCGATCGCGGCGGCGTTCGGTGCGCCCATCACCGGTGCCTTCTATGCCTGTGAGCTGATCGTCGGCGTCTATTCGGTCGGCAGCGCGGCGCCGATCCTGGCAGCCTCGCTCGCCGGCGCGTTGACCGCGCAATGGCTCGGCGGCGCGCCCTATTCGTTGGAGATACCCAAGGTCAGCGCCGTCGGCGTCGAGCAATATTTGGCGCTGATCGGGCTCGCGCTCATCACCAGCGGCGTCGGCATCGCCGTGATGCGCTCCTCGCCGATGTTCGAGCGGCTGTTCAAATGGCTGCCGGTCTGGCTGCGGCCGGTGTTTGGCGGCCTCATCGTCGGCGGTTTTGCGATCGTCACGCCGCAGGTGCTGGCGGCCGGTCACGGCGCCATGGTGCTCGATCTGTTTCACGAGATGGCGATCGGCATGATCGCGCTGATCATCGCCTTGAAGGTGACGGCCTGCCTGATCTCGCTCGCCTCGGGCTTCCGCGGCGGCCTGTTCTTCGCCTCGCTGTTCGTCGGCAGCCTGATCGGAAAGTTCTTTGCCGCGGTGCTGCTCTTGATCAGTCCGAACTTCGCGATCGATCCGCTGGTCGCAATGCTGACGGGCATGGCGACGCTCGGTGTCGCCATCGTCGGCGGCCCCCTGACCATGTCGTTCCTGGTGCTCGAGATGACCCGCAATGTCGACGTCACCGCCGTGGTGCTCGCTGGCTGCATCGTCACCTCGATCTGCGTCCGCTTCATGTTCGGCCACTCTTTCTCGACCTGGCGCCTGCATCTGCGCGGCGAGACCATCCGCAGCGCCAACGACGTCGGCTGGCTGCGCAATCTCACGGTCGAGCGGCTGATGCGCTCCGACGTCGGCAAGGTGCCGTCGACCACGACGATCGCCGCGGTGCGCCGCGAGTTCGCGCTGGGGTCGCGGCCGGGAATCGTCATCGTCAACAATGCCGACGAATATGTCGGCCTTGTCCTGCTGCCCGATTTGTTCTCCGGTGACCTCGACACCATCGCCGACGACATCCAGGTGATCGAGCTCGCCCGCCTGATCGACATCGTGCTGATTCCGGAAATGAACGTGAAGTCGGCGATGGCGGTGTTCGACGAGGCCGAGGCGGAGATGCTGGCGGTGGTCGATTCCACCGACAGCCGCAAGGTGGTCGGATTCCTCACCGAGACCTTCGTCCGCCGCCGCTATGTCGAGGAGATCGACAAGGCGACGCGCGGCGTGCTCGGCGCGCTGTCGTAAGGTCAATTGGAGGCGGGACGGCGGGTTCAATCCGCCGCCGTCCGCGCCGGTTATCGGCCTGGCTGAGATGGGGACGCGACGAGCAGCGTCACGATGCGCCGGACCATCGGCAGCACCACGAGCAGCGTTGGAAAGGCGACCAGCCAGGACAGCGCCCAGGCGCCCGGCCATGTCGCGAGGAACGCCGGCGTTGCGCCGAGGCTCCGAAGCGTCGAAATGACCGACACCACGGCCGTCATGAGGATGGACAGCACGAATGGCATCACGATCGGCGCATAGCGCGCCGGCAGTTTACGAACCGCAATCATCGGATTTCTCTTGGGGAAAAGGACGCGTCAGTCACGGTGAACCCTGCAAATGGCATCGATCCCGACGGCGTCGGTTGATGCGTTGGTTCACGTAAAACGCTTACGGCGCCCGAAAAACGGCGCGCCTGTTCATTATCCGCTCAGGTTCGGTGGTTCAAGCTGCGATTTGGTCGTTCGTTTACAATCGTTCAAAGCGTGGCGGATTGCCGCGAACGTGAAACCATCTCAATGGTTTGCGCATTAAACAGGGTTTGCATCTCTCTTCGTTGGGCAAGAATTAGGCAAGAACTTAGGCAAGAGCATAGGAAGGTCAAAATGACTGTTGGACCCATGATTTCTGCAGCCGGCCGCAACATGGTGCTGGCCGCGTTCACCAGCCTGGCATTGGTCGCAACCTCCATATCGCCCTCGGCGGCGGCGTCCCCGGGACCGGTTGAGCCGGTATCCGCAAAGCCTGTCACGGCCGGGCAGGGCTCCTCCGACGTCACCGATTTCAGCGCAGCCCGCCGTCGCTACTATCGGCGCGGGCCGAACGCTGCCGGTCTCGCCTTCATGGGCCTTGCGGCGGGTGTGATCGGCGGCGCGATCGCCGAGAGCCGGCGCCGCGACTATTACGAGAACCGTTATTATTACGGCTCGCGTCCTTACTACGGCGGTCAGGGCTATTACGGCGGTCAGGGCTACGGCGGCAGTTCGTTCTATTACGATCCGGGCTACCGTTACGGGCCGTATTGAACGATCGTTTTCGACGCTGCCCGGATTGGGTTGCACGAAAGAGGGCGGTGCTTTGTGCCGCCCTTTTTGCTGCGTCGGTACTCTTGTAGCGAAAGCGTAATCCGGGGCCGCTCGTCCGGTATCTCGCACTGTCCCGGATTGCGCTGCGCTCCATCCGGGCTACGGCACCTTGCTGTGTCGCCCCGCTGTCAATCCGCCCGCGCAAAAATATTCCACTTTACCGAAATTCGGTTTTGTCGTATGTGTTGCCCATCCCGGCTCATCCAAGAGGGGCGATCTTGTGTCGTCACTGTCGCGAGCCGGGTCTGCGGTGGACGCGGCAGCGTCGGCATGAGAGGTGCGGGCAGGGCGGGTAGTCCCTGTGAGCCCGAGGCTTCGCGCAGACGAGCGGCGCTGCTAGGTTCGTCTCGCCTGTAAGTTTCCGGCTCCGTCGACAGGGCTGGAAAGACTGCGGCGAAATGGCGGGCCATGCGTACGGCAAAACCGTGTGGTCCTGGCCGTCGTTGCTACGGTCAAGCCTTTCGCGGAGATGCGAGCGAGCCCAACCGGGCAGACTGCATCATCCAATTCGCGGGGCGAGGGAGGCCAGAAGGAAAGTTCGGCTCCCGGGAGATCACGGCATAAGCCGTCCGGCCATCGCGCAGGGAAGGCCCAGTGTTCGGCACCACCTGTATGCTGCTGTGCGGTCTTCTTGCGCTACATTTCGCGCAGCAGACCGCGGGTGCGAGCTGGCACCCGGCCTTCCCTGCGCCCTCTTGGATTTGAGGGTAGCGAGATCAAGCAAAGCTCGGGCGAACAAGCCGCGAGAACGCGAAGGTATGCCCGCAGCCACACACGCGGTGTCATCGCCCGGTTGAACCGGGCGATCCAGTACGCCGAGACGGCAGTGATTGAACCGAGAGGCCGCGGCGTACTTGATTCCCCGCCTGCGCGGGGAATGACAGTGTCACTTGGAGAAGCAAGCTGCCGCCTCCTATTCCGTCATTGTGCGGAGGAATTCTGGATTTCTTCCGCCTTCGCCAAAGGCTTCGGCGGACAAGTCGCTGCGCTCGCAATGACGATGTGGAGAGAGTGCGCATCACTCCGCTCTCGTGCTCCGGACGCAGCGCAGCGTTCCCCCCGGCGATGCGAAGCATCGTCCGGTGCAGCGGTGCGCTGCTGAGTCGGGGCCCATCTCGCCGCATTGTGCCTTGTCGCTTTCCAGGTTGCCGCATGCCGGCTAATTATTCGGCAATCGCGCCCCGCTGGCGCCGATGGACTTGCCCGCCGCAATCCGGTTCAATGGGGCCAATGCTCCGTAAGGCGACAACGATGTCGAGATATCTGTTGATCCTGCTGCTGCTGACTTTCCCGGCGGCCGCGCAAGCCAAAACGCCGAAGACCAATGCGGCGCATTCCGATCCCTGTGCCCCGATCGGGCGTACCGCGGATGGCAAGCTGGTCTACGCCATGACATGCGAGACCCTGCCGGCGCCGCCCCCGCAAGCGGAACTGAAGGAGGCGCCGCTGCCTGCCGTCGAGCCGGAACCGGAGATGCGGCGGAGCGGCATTTTCGGCTGGTCCTACGACCGCAGGTGATGCGGCCGCGGCACTTGCGCGAAGCTGTCGGGAGTGCTCTTTGCTTGAAAGTGTTCCGTGGGCCACCGGCCCCGATTCAGAGAGATGAGATGGGCAAACTCGCTATCCGTGCGGGCGATTTCAGCTTCGATGCCCGCTTCGAGGAGCAACTGGCACCAAAGACCGTCGCCGCCTTCCGCAAGGCGCTGCCGTTCGAAAGCCATATCATCCATGTGCGTTGGAGCGGCGAGGGCGTGTGGATGCCGCTCGGCGATCGCGACTTCGGCGTCGGCTACGAGAACCACACGAGCTACCCCGCGCCCGGTCAGATCATCCTCTATCCCGGCGGCATCAGCGAGACCGAGATCCTGCTGGCCTATGGCAGCGTGCACTTCGCGAGCAAGATGGGCCAGCTCGCCGGCAACCACTTCATCACGCTGACCTCGGGCCTGGAAAATCTTGCGACGCTGGGCAAGAGCGTGCTGTGGAAGGGCGCCCTGCCGATCCGCTTTGAGGAAGTCTAAGTGACCGAGCCCCGCTACCCGCGCGATCTCCGCGGTTACGGCCGCAACCCGCCGCATCCAGAGTGGCCCGGCAACGCGCGGGTCGCGGTGCAGTTCGTCGTCAATTTCGAGGAAGGCGGCGAGAACAACATCCTGCACGGCGACCGCGCCTCGGAAGCGTTTCTGTCCGACGTGCTCGGCGCGCAGCCCTGGGCGGGCCAGCGTCATGCCAATATCGAATCGATGTTCGAATATGGCTCGCGCGCCGGCTTCTGGCGGCTGTGGCGGATGTTCACCGCGCGCAACTGGCCGACCACCGTGTTCGGCGTCGCCACTGCGCTGAAGCGCAACCCGGAGATCGTAGCTGCCATGAAGGAGGCGGGCTGGGATATCGCCAGCCACAGCCTGAAATGGATCGAGCACAAGGACATGACCGAGGCGCAGGAGCGCGCCGAGATCGCGGAAGCGATCCGCGTCCATACCGAAGCCACCGGTTCGCGCCCCCTCGGCTGGTACACCGGGCGCTCCTCGATCAATACCAACCGTCTGCTGATGGAGGAAGGCGGCTTCCTCTATCTCTGCGACTCCTATGCCGACGATCTGCCCTATTGGATCAAGAGTGCGAGCGGCAAGCAGCTCATCATTCCCTATACGCTCGACGCCAACGACATGCGCTTCATCAATCCGCAGGGCTTTGCCGAAGGCGAGCAGTTCTTCACCTATCTGAAGGATGCCTTCGACGTGCTCTATGCTGAAGGCGAGAGCGCGCCGAAGATGATGTCGGTGGGCCTGCACTGCCGCCTCGCCGGCCGGCCCGGTCGTGCTGCCGGATTGATCCGCTTCCTGGATTACATCGGCAAGCACGAGCGCGTCTGGGTGCCGACGCGATTGCAGATCGCGCAGCACTGGCACGACAAGCATGCGCATCTCGCGACCAAAGCGTTCGAGATCGGTTGAGGACGATGTCGCAGATCTCGCTGGCCGATCTCAACGCAGCAAGCAACGCCGATTTCGTCGCGGCGCTCGCCAACGTCGTCGAATATTCGCCGTGGATCGCCGAACAGCTTGCCGGCAAGCGGCCGTTCGCCGGGATCAACCAGTTGCACACAGCGCTGATGGCGGCGATCCAGAGTGCTGAGCCTGACGCACAGCTGGCGCTGATCCGGGCGCACCCCGATCTCGCCAGCAAAACGCAGCGCGCCGCCGGACTCACGGCGGAATCGACCGACGAGCAGAACAGCGCCGGGCTCGACCGGCTCTCGGAAGCCGAGTACGCGGCCTTCGAGCGCGTCAACAACGCCTACCGCGACAAGTTCGGCTTCCCCTATATCGTCTGCGTGCGCCGTCACACCAAAGATTCTGTACTGCGCGATTTCGAGATCCGGTTGCGCAATATCGCCAAGACCGAGACGCGGCGTGCGATCGAGGAAATCGGCCGTATCTCCGCGCTGCGGCTGGATCAACTCGTCATTGCCGACGACAAGTTGAAGGTGCATGGCCGGTTGTCGACGCATGTGCTGGACAATCACATTGGCAAGCCGGCGGCGGGCGTCCCGATTGAGCTCGTGGAGCTCGCGAGCCTCGGCGAGAACCGCGTCATCGCGCGCGCGGTGACCAATGCCGACGGTCGCACCGACCAGCCGTTGATCAGCGACCGCCCGCTGCCGATCGGCCGCTACGAGCTCAGATTCAGCGTTGCCAAATATTACGCCGAACGCAACGTGCCGCTGTCCGACCCACCGTTCCTCGACGAGATCCCGCTGCGCTTTGCGATCAGCGAGCCGGAAAGCCACTATCACGTTCCGTTGCTGGTCACGCCGTGGAGCTATTCGACCTATCGCGGCAGCTAGCTACCGAACCTGTCGTGCAGCGCCGGAAACAGCCGATCCGGTTTGAAGGGTGGCGCGGTGAAGCGAATGCCGGTTGCGTCGGCGATTGCGTTGCCGAGCGCGGCGGCAACCGGATTGTACGGGCTCTCGCTCATCGACTTTGCGCCCAGCGGCCCGATCGTGTCGGACGTGTCGGCGAAGTACACCTCCGTGCGCGGCACGTCGGCGAAAGAGGGCAGGTGGTAGTCGCGGAATTTCGGGTTGGTGACGCTGCCGTTGGCGTCGATCACCATTTCCTCATAGAGCGCGGCGCCGAGCGCCTGTGCGACGCCGCCTTCGACCTGACCACGGCACTGCATGGGATTGGCGACGATTCCCGCGTCCGCCGCCTGCACGCTCCTGAGAATCCTGAGCTCGCCGGTGCCCTTGTTCACGGCGACGCGAAACCCCTGGACGTTGAAGCCGACCGAACGCGGCGTGCCCTCGGAATTGCCGCTGCTCGCGAATGGCTGTCCGCGTTCGCGCGCGAGTTTCACCAGCTCCGTAAAAGGCATGCGCCGGACGCCGCTGACGACCGCATTGTCCTCGAGCACACAGGCCTGAACGTCGCACAGCCACGCACCGGCGGCCGCCGCCTTCAGTTCGGTCGCAAGCTGCATGGAAGCCGCATGGGTCGCCTTGCCGGCAACGAAGGTGCCGGCGCTGCCATAGGCGCCGGTGTCGTGGCCGCCATGGGCCGTGTCGGACTGATGCAGGCGGATCCTATCGACGGTGGTCGCCAGCGTGGTCGCCGCGATCTGCCGATGCACCGTGCTGGTGCCGTTGCCGAACTCCGCGGTGCCGACGGTGAGGTCGAAGCCGCCATCCTCGTTGAGCGCGATCATGGCGTCCGCGAGATGGCCGGCCGGCGGCGCGGAATCGATCATCGTGAGGGCGATGCCGTCGCCGATCAGCCATTCCGGCGAAAGCTCCGGCTGCGGGCCATCGGCCTGCATGGCGCGCTCGACGAGGTCGAGGCACTGGTCGAGGCCGTAGGAGCCATAGACGACGTCGTGAAATTCAGAGGGCGGCGGCGACAGCATGGGGTCGCCGTCCCTCACGATGTTGCGCCGGCGCATCTCGTAGGGGCTGATGCCGAGCTGCCTTGCCAGCTCGTCGATGGCGGCTTCCACCGCGATCTGGGTTTGGGGCAGGCCGTAGCCGCGAAACGCGCCCGCGGGCACCGTGTTGGTATAAACCGCAAAGCCATCGACCCGCTTGTTCGGACAATTGTAGACGGCGATCGACTCGGACAGCGAGTGAAACATCACGGGGCCGGCATGATTGCCGTACGCGCCGGTATTGGAGAGCACGTCGAGCTGAAGCGCAGTGAGCTTGCCGTCGGCGTCGGCACCGGCCTTGATATGGACCCGCATCGGGTGCCGCGTCGAGGTCGCGATGAACTGCTCCTCGCGGGTGAACTCCAGCTTCACGGGCCCGCCGGTCTTCAGCGCAGCAAGCGCCAGGATGTCCTCGACGAACATCTCCTGCTTGCCGCCAAAGCCACCGCCGACGCGCTCGCAGACCACGCGGACCTTGTCCATGGGGAGTTCAAAGATGTCCGCCAGTGCGCGCCGGGTCAGGAACGGGACCTGGGTCGAGGTGCGAACGTTGAGCACGCCCGAAGCATCGAGCCAGGCCAGCCCACCATGGGTCTCCAGCGCCGCATGCTGCACGCGATGGCTGTGAAAAGTGCCCTCGAAGGTGACGGCGGACGTCGCGAGCGCCGCCGCGACGTCGCCGAACTCACCATGCGTCTCCGCGGCGAGGTTGCGCTGGGCATCGGCGATGCGGTTCGCCGTGGTGCGGTCAGGATGAATGACGGGCGCGCCCGGCACCATCGCCTGCTCCGGATCGATCAGCGCGGGGAGGACCTCATATTCGACCTTGATCCGCCGGCACGCCTCCTCGGCGGCGGCTTCGGTCTCGGCGACGATTGCGGCAACCCGCTGTCCGATGAAGCGGACGACGTCGTCGAGGATGCGGGTGTCCTCGGGGTCCATCCAGTCCTTCTCGTGCCGCGCGGTCGAGATCAGGACCGAAGGTGCGTCCTCATGCGTCAGCACTGCGTGAACGCCGGGAACGCGAAGGGCATCCGACTTGTCGATCGCGACGATCCTGGCGTGAGCATGAGGCGACCGCACCAGCTTGACATGGAGCAGGCCGTCGATGGCGGTGTCGAAGGTGTAGCGGGCCGTGCCGCGGACGATGTCGGGTCCCGCCGGCGCCGGCAGGCTGCGACCGAAGGCGGCGCCGGCCTCGACGCTCGTCTCGACATTGGTCCTGCCGAGCAGTGCGTCCTCGATCGCGCCATAGCCGGTGCAGCGGCAGATGTTGCCCTTCAACGCCGCGCCGAGATCGGTGCGCTGTGCCTGGTTCAGCGAGGCGCAGGTCAGGATCATGCCGGCGGTGCAGAAGCCGCATTGAAAGCCCTGCGCATCGAGGAAGGCCTGCTGCATCGGATGGCCGCCGTGGTCCCCGCCGAGACCTTCGATCGTGGTCAGGTTGCGTCCCTCGGCGCGGAACGC
The DNA here is from genome assembly GCF_023074055.1 of Bradyrhizobium sp. 141. Lineage (GTDB taxonomy): Bacteria > Pseudomonadota > Alphaproteobacteria > Rhizobiales > Xanthobacteraceae > Bradyrhizobium. The sequence goes on along the minus strand of NZ_JADPKR010000114.1, from coordinate 41,110 downwards.
CGGGATCAGGCAGCTGTGCACCGGCTCCCCGTCGAGCAGCACGGTGCAGGCGCCGCAGTCGCCGGCATCGCAGCCCTTTTTCACGCCGAAATGGCCGAGCTCGCGCAAGAACGTGCGCAGGCATTGCCCGGCGCGCGGCGCCTGCGCAAACGTTTGGCCGTTGACCTCGAAGCTCATGGTGGCATCGCTCCCAGCAGCTCGCTACGAATTCCTTCGGCAAGCCGCAGCGTCATGTGCTTGCGCCAGAGCGGCTGGCCGTGGATGTCGGTGTGGTACAGATCATCGGTGATCTGCTGCATCAGCGCGGCACGAAGCGCGCTCGCGTCCGGGACTTTGCGAAAGGATAGCTGGATCGGCCGCACCGTCGATGCGGTGACCGTGAGCGTCAGCGAGCCATCGATATCAAGGCTGCCGATGAGCAGCGCTGCCGAGCGGCCGACCGGCGCCAGCGAGATCTGGCGAAATGCGGTGCGGCGCCTCAACGCGGCAATTGGAATATCGATCTGGCGAAGCAGATCGCCCGGCGTCAGGCGATTGCGCTGGTTGCCGGTGACGAAGTCGAGGACAGGAACCTTCTGCTCGCCGCCGCCGGCCTTCCAGATGGTACAGACGCCGTCGAGCGCGGAGGTGAGCGAGATCATCGGTCCTGCCGGCAGCGACATGCAGAGATTGCCGCCGACGGTCGCGGTCTTCCAGATCTTGAACGACGCCAGCAAGGCGCGGCAGCACTGGTTGATCAGCGGCGCTGCGAGCCAGTCAGGCGGGCAGGCCAGACCATCGAGCTCTGCGATGGTGCAGGTGGCGGCGATCGAGACATGGCTCTCGGTGACCGTCAGCGCCGGCCATTTCAAATCGGTGAGATCGATCAGCCGTGCGAGGTGCGTCTGCGGCTCCGAGAACAGCCATGTGCCGCCCGCGAGCCAAGCATCGCCTGCCCTCCAAACCGGCAGCTGCGTGCGCGTTTGCGGATGGGCGACCGCTGTGATGGTATTCAAATCCATGGCTGCGCCAGCGCTTCCGTCGGGTGAATCGTCCAAGAGAAAGTGTTGCAAGTCGGGAGCCAAGTGGCAACAACAAGTCGGAGCAAGGACGCAGTCGTCCTCCGCCTTGCAGGCCTGCCGTCAGCGGATGTGGGGAGAAGCAGGATCATGAGCGATTCAATGCCGATCTGGATCAGGGATCCCCTGGCCATCCTCGCCGACGGGGCCGAGCGCGGGATCGTGGTGAAGGACGGCCGGATCGTCGAGCTCGTGCCGGCCGGCGGCACGCCTGCGAGCGCTGAAGTCGCGGTGTTCGATGCGGGCGAACACGTCGTGCTGCCGGGCCTGATCAACACCCATCATCACTTCTACCAGACGCTGACGCGAGCGCTGCCGGCGGCGATGGACCGGGAACTGTTCCCCTGGCTCCAGGCGCTCTATCCGGTGTGGGCGCGGCTGACGCCTGAAGCGCTCGAGCTCGGCGTCACCGTGGCGATGTCCGAGCTGCTGCTCTCGGGCTGCACCACCACGACGGATCATCACTACGTCTTCCCCGCGGGACTCGAAGAAGCCGTCGATATCGAGGTCGGCGTCGCAAGGCGGCTCGGCGTGCGCGTGCTGCTGACGCGTGGCTCGATGAACCTGTCGCAGCGCGACGGCGGCCTGCCGCCTGACAGCGTCGTGCAGGACGAGGACACGATCCTCGCCGACAGCGCGCGCGTGGTGGCGAAGCATCACCAGCGCGGCGCGGATGCGATGGTGCAGATCGCGCTGGCGCCTTGCTCGCCGTTCTCCGTGACGACGTCGTTGATGCGCGCCACCGCCGATCTCGCTGACAAACTCGACGTGCGCCTGCACACCCATCTCGCCGAGACCGAGGACGAGAACAAATTCTGCGAGCAGATGTATGGCTGCCGCCCGCTCGACTATCTCGAGCAATGCGGCTGGCTCAATGCGCGCACGTGGCTGGCCCATGGCATCTTCTTCAACGCGGAGGAGATGAAACGGCTGGGCAAAGCCAGGACGACCATCAGCCATTGCGCGTGCAGCAATCAGGTGCTGGCGTCCGGCTACTGTCCGGTCTGCGAGATGGAGGAGGCCGGGGTCGGGATCGGGATCGGTGTCGACGGCTCAGCCTCGAACGATGGTTCAAATCTGATGCAGGAAGTCCGCGCCGCCTTCCTGCTGCAACGGGCGCGCTATGGCGTGGCCAAGGTCAGCCACAAGGACGCGCTACGCTGGGCCACCAAGGGGTCGGCAGCCTGCGTCGGCCGTCCCGAACTTGGCGAGATCGCGGTCGGCAAGGCCGCCGATCTCGCGCTGTTCAGGCTCGACGAGCTACGCTTCTCCGGCCACGGCGATCCCTTGGCCGCATTGGTCCTGTGCGGGGCAGATCGGGCCGACCGGGTGATGGTGGCCGGACGATGGGCTGTAATCGATGGCGCGATCCCGGGCCTTGATATCGCTGGCCTCATCCGCCGCCACAGCTCGGCAGCGCGGGCCATGCAGGCCGGATAGGGGCAAAAATTGAAGGAGGGGGCGACCACAAGTGCCGGGTGCTTCTGGCCACCCCCTCCGAACCTCCTCCGGGAGGAGCAGGTGATTTGGGTAAAGCAAGAAGCGTGCTACTTGCCCGGCAGCTTGTCGTCGATGCCCTTGACGTAGAAATTCATGCCGAGGATCTGGCCGTCGTCGAGATGATCGCCGCCTTTGCACTCCACCGGCTTGCCGTCCTGCCCAACGATCGGGCACTTGAACGGATGCAACTTGCCCGCGGTGATCGCGGCCTGGGCATCCTCCGCCATCTTCTTCACCTCGTCGGGCATGTTGGTATAGGGCGCCATCGCAAACATGTGGCTGTCGAGGCCGCCCCAGCTGTCCTCGGACTTCCAGGTGCCGGCGAGCTCGGCCTTGACGCGTTCGATGTAATAGGGGCCCCAGGTGTCCAGGATCGAGGTGAGCTGGGTCTTGGGCCCGAACTTGATCATCTCGGAATCCTGGCCGAAGGCGAGCTTGCCGCGTTCGCTGGCAATCTGCATCGCGGCGGGCGAATCCGTGTGCTGCATGATGACGTCGGCGCCCTGGTCGATCAGCGCCTTGGCGGCGTCGGCCTCCTTGCCCGGGTCGAACCAGGTGTTGGCCCAGATGATCTTGACCTTGATGCCAGGGTTGATGGTCTGCGCCGCCAGCATCGTCGCGTTGATGCCGGAGACGACCTCCGGAATCGGGAATGAGCCGATATAGCCGAGCACGCCCGACTTCGACATCTTGGCCGCGATCAGGCCTTGAATGTAGCGGCCCTGCCACCATTTGGCCGAATAGGTCGACATGTTCGGATTGCGCTTGTAGCCGGTGGCATGCTCGAAATGCACGTTCGGATACTTCTTGGCGACCTTCAGCGTCGGGTCCATGTAGCCGAACGAGGTCGTGAAGATCAGCTTGTTGCCGGCGCGGACGAGCTGCTCGATGGAGCGCTCGGCATCGGGGCCTTCTGGCACGTTCTCGAGATAGGTGGTCTCGATCTTGTCGCCCAACTCCTTCACCAGCGCCTGCCGCGCGAGATCGTGCTGATAGGTCCAGCCGAGATCTCCGATCGGACCCAGATAGATGAAGCCGACCTTCAGCTTGTCGGCGGCGGAGGCCGCACTGACGCTCCCGGCAAGCAAGAGCCCGGTAGCCAGCGCGAGAAATAATTTCCTCATCATCGATCTCCATACATCAGGGGAAAGCCACGATCGGCAACGCGCGCGCCCCATCGCGCGCGTCGCGGAAATGAAACTCAGCGGTCAGGTACGAACACGGTGCCGAGCGCGGCCGGTGCGGTCGAGCCGCCGCTGCGCGCGCGGGAGAGCATCACCAGAACGATGATGGTCGCGAGATAAGGCAGCGCCGACATGAACTGCGAGGGGATGCCGACGCCCCAGCCCTGGGCGTGCAATTGCAGGATCGTCACCGCGCCGAAGAGGTAGGCGCCGACCACGAGCCGGCCCGGCCGCCAGGACGAGAACACCACCAGCGCCAGCGCGATCCAGCCGCGGCCCGCGGTCATGCCGGGAATGAAGAACGGCGTATAGGCGAGCGGCAGATAAGCGCCGGCAAGACCGGCGCAGGCGCCGCCGAACATCACGGCGAAGGTGCGGATACGCAGCACGGGATAGCCGAGCGCATGCGCGGAAACGTGATTGTCGCCGCAGGCGCGCAGGATCAATCCCGCCCGCGTGCGGTACAGGAACCACCAGACGCCGACGACGAGTGCAATGGAGACGTAGACGAAGGCGTCCTCGCCGAACAGCACGCGGCCGACCAGCGGGATGTCGGTGAGGCCTGGAATGGAGAGGTGAACTGCAGGGGTGATGCGCTCGCCGACGAACCGGGCGCCGATCAGTCCGGACAGCCCGACGCCGAGGATGGTCAGCGCGAGACCCGTCGCGACCTGGTTGACGGCGAGCCCGAGGGCCATCAACGCGAAGATCAGCGACATCATCGTGCCCGCGACGATGCCGAACAGCGCGCCAATGAAGATCGATCCGGTAAGCCAGGCGCCGGCGAAGCCGCAGGCCGCGCCAACGATCATCATGCCCTCGACGCCGAGGTTGAGCACGCCGGAGCGCTCGGTCACCAGCTCGCCGGTCGCGGCGATCAGGAGCGGCGTGGACGCCGCGAGCACTGCGAGGATGATGGCCTCAACCAGCTCCACGGGGCACCTGTCGGTTCGAGGACACGAGCTTGAAGCGATAGAGGATGAGGGAATCGCAGGCGAGCACGTAGAACAGCAAAATACCCTGAAACACCTTGGTGACGTCCAACGGGATCTTCATCGCGATCTGGGCCTGCTCGCCGCCGATAAAGGTCAAGGCAAGGAAGAGGCCTGCAATTAATATTCCAACCGGGTTCAGCCGACCAAGGAATGCAACAATGATCGCGGTAAAGCCGTAGCCGGGCGAGATGCCGGGCTGGAGATGCCCGACGGGCCCCGCGACCTCGATGATGCCGGCGAGACCTGCGAGCGCGCCCGAGACCGCGAAGGTCAGGATGATCAGCTGGTTGGCGTTGAAGCCGCCGAACCGTGCTGCACGGGGCGCGGCACCGACCACGCGAATCTCGAACCCCTTGATGGTGCGAGCGAGCAGGATCGCCGCTGCCGCGACGACGAGCAGGGCGATGATCGAGCCGAGATGCAGCCGGCCGCCCTCGATCAGCAGCGGGACCGTCGCGACCGGGTCGAACTCGGCCGTGGTCGGGAAGTTGAAGCCGTGCGGATCGCGCCAGGGGCCGCGCACGAGATAGTCGAGGAAGAGGTCGGCGACATAGACCAGCATCAGACTGGTCAGGATCTCGCTGGCGCCGAACTTCACCTTGCAGATCGCTGGGATCAGCGCATAGAGCGCGCCTGCGGCCGCGGCGAGCACGAGCATGGCCGGCAGCACCCAGGCGCCGGCGTCGGTGCCTTGCGTCCTCACCGCAATCCAGCTTCCGGCCACCGCGCCGATCAGGAATTGCCCCTCGGCGCCGATGTTCCAGGCATTGGCGAGATAGCACAGCGATAGCCCGATCGCGATCATCACCAGCGGCGTTGCCTTCACCGCGATCTCCTGGAGCGAATAGCCGTCGGTCAAGGGCGCGATGAAATAGGCGTGCAAGGCGAGCAGCGGATTCTTGCCGAGAATCGCGAAGAGGATGACCATGGTCACGATCGTGAGGCCGATCGCGAGCAGTGGCGAGACGAGGGCGATCGTGCCAGAGCGTTCGGCGCGCTTCTCAAGCACCAACTGCATGCGCGGCCTCCTTCGGCTCCAGGCTGCTGCCGCCCATCAGCAGGCCGAGCTTTTCGCGGCTCGCCTCGCTCGTGGCGAGCGGCGCTGACAGCTTGCCGTGGAACATGACGGCGATGCGGTCGGCGATCTCGGCGAGTTCGTCCAGATCCTGGCTGGTCACGAGCACGGCGGCGCCTGCGGTTGCGAGATCAAGCAGCGCCTGGCGGATCACGGCGGCGGCGCCGGCATCGACGCCCCAAGTCGGCTGGCTCACCACCAGCACCGCAGGGTTGCGCAGGATCTCGCGTCCCACGATGAACTTCTGCAAATTGCCGCCGGAGAGGGATGCTGCTTCAGGATCGCGCTTGGCCTTGCGCACATCGAACGTCTCGGTCGCACGGTCGACGGTCTTCAGCGTGGCGGCGGTGTCGATAAAGCCGCGATGGACCATGCCGCTCGCGGCATGCCCGGTGAGCAGCGCGTTTTCCGATAGCTTCATGCGTGGTGCGGTGCCGTGGCCGAGCCGCTCCTCGGGAACGAAGGCGGCACCCAGCCTGCGCCGCTGCGTGATCGAGAGATGGCCGGCGGCAATGCCTTCGATCACGACGGTGCCGGGATCCTTCGCGAGTCGTTCGCCGGAGAGCGCGGCGAACAGCTCATCCTGGCCGTTGCCGGCGACGCCGGCGATGCCGAGGATCTCGCCGCCCTTCAGCTCAAACGAAATGTGCTCGAGCCGAACGCCATGTGCCTCGCTCGGTGCGAGTGAAAGATCGTTGACGACGAGCCGCGGCACGGTGGTCTTCCGGCTGGATGCGGCCTTCACTTCCCTAATCTCGCCGCCGACCATCATGCGCGCGAGCGATGCGGCGGTCTCGAGCCTTGGATTGCAGGTCGCGACCTTCCTGCCGCCGCGCAGGATCGTTGCGGTGTCGCAGAGCCGCTTCACCTCCTCGAGCTTGTGGCTGATGTAGAGGATGGCGCGGCCTTCGGCCTTGAGTCGCTCCAGCACGATGAAGAGCTGATCGGCTTCCTGCGGTGTCAAGACGGCGGTGGGCTCGTCGAGGATGAGGAATTTCGGATCCTGCATCAATGCGCGGACGATCTCGATGCGCTGACGCTCGCCGACCGACAATTGCCAGACCTCGCGCCGGGGATCGAGCGGCAGGCCATAGATCTTCGACACCTGCTCCAGACGCGCCGACATGTCCTTGAAGGATTCTCTTCCGTCGAGGCCGAGCGCGACGTTCTCGGCGACGGTGAGATTGTCGAACAGCGAGAAATGCTGGAACACCAGGCCGATGCCGCGGCGGCGTGCTTCCGACGGGCCGGACAGCACGATGCGTTCGCCCTGCCAGCGAATCTCGCCGGCGCTGGGCTGGATCAGCCCGTAGATCGCCTTGACCAGGGTGGACTTGCCGGCGCCGTTCTCGCCCAGCAGCGCGTGGATTTCCTTCGGCCAGATATCGATGTCGATGGAATCGTTGGCGAGGAAATCGCCTTAGCGTTTGGTGAGCCCGATCGCCCGCAGCAGCGGGGACTCGCCGGAATGCAGGCCTTTGGACGTCGGATCTAACATTCGCTGATGCGCTTGCATGGGATGGAGTGCCTCAATACTGGGCTAGTTTGTGCCGCCGCGTAAGATGCGAAAAAGCGTCATCCCTTGCTCAACGCTTCGGCAAGCATGGCAGTGCCGGGAAGACGCGTCGTTTTCGAGCGACGATCGCCGCAAGCAGCGTCGGACGGGCTGGCGCAATCGCGGCTTCCAATGGCGTCTGTTGCAAATTTGTGACGGTTCAAACCAATTCGGAACCCGCTGTGCAGGCTTGACGCCAAGTTGAGCAATCCTGCGTCGGTCTCTCCATGCTCTGAAGAGCCGCGGCCGCGCCAAGCGCTCCGACCCGGCGGTTCATCGGGCAGAGGTCCGAAAATCCGAACAAAAACAATCGGGAATGTTTGGCAATGACGATCATGCCGTGCGCGCTCGCCGCGTGTAGGAGCTCGGCAGTGTCCGGCGATCAATCGCCGCGTGCTGCCGAAGCAAGCGGCACGTCATGTGAAAAGTTGAGGCTTCTCACTCCGGGAGATCGGCGCAAGTGTCGCACCCAAGGGCGTTCGTTGACGTGTCCAAACTTGGGGGTATTCAGGATGTCGTTTCGTTTCAAGGCAATGGCAGCAGCGGCGCTGTCACTTGCTACGCTGGCCACCGGTGGCCTGGCTCAGGCGGCGGATCTGCCGGTCAAGGCGGCCAAGAAGGCGCCGGACCTTCCGTTCTTCCTGGTGATCGATAACCGCGTCACCTTCTCGTACATCTTCAACGCCTCTCAGCCCGGTGCGTGGTCGTTCCGGCCGGATGGGTCGATCGACAGCAAGACCACCAAGCAGGTCTATTCGTTCACGCATTTCGATCTATGGGCGTATGGCACGAACTTCTTCACCATCTCGATGTTCAAGTCCGATCACAACGACCCGGCCGGGCCCTGCACCAACGCGGGCACGATCTTCGGGGCGCCGGCCTCGTGCGCCGGGGCAACGGAGATCTATGGGCTGTTCCGCTCGACCTTCGGCTGGAATGAGCTCTTCAACACCAAGGCCTTCAGTGCGGGGCCGCTTCACAACATCTCGTTCGAGGTCGGCATGGATGCCAATACCGAGAACAGGTATTTCGGCGCCGCCAAGCGCGACGTCGTCGGCGGTCTGCAGTTTGCGTTCGATCTGCCCTACAAGGGCTACATCAACGTCGCGCCGCTGGTCTATTGGGAGTTCGCCAACCACAATTCCTTCAGCCAGTGCGGCCTGTTCGGTCCGGGCGTTCCCGGCGTCACGTGTCTTGCGGACGGCAACACCTCGTTCAAGCCGACCTGGGCCGTCGAGATCAATTACTACATGGATCTCGGCTTCCTGCCGCCGAGCATGCAATATTTCTCGATCAGCGGCCGCGCCGGCTGGTACGGCAAGAAGGGCACCGACACCGAACCGCTTCCCTACAGCCCGGCGAACGGCGTCTACAACACGGCGGTGGAGTTGAACTCGGAGCCGATCCGCCTGACCTTCGACGCCTCGAAGGCGGCCTGGGGTGACAAGTACTCCCACTTCGTAGACGTCTGGGTGGCTTACCGCTACTGGCAGAACAAGTTCGGGCTCGATCACAACCTCGCCGTCGGCTGTACCACGGCCGTCGGTGGCCGGACGGTGAGCACCGGGTCCTGCACCGAATCCTCGCTCTACTCCGGTATCTCCGTGAAGTTCTGACCGGTTGGGGTCTCAGGGTTCGATGGCGCCGCGTGGAAATGCGCGGCACCATTTGCGCTTGCCAAGAGTGCTCTCGTAGGGTGGGCAAAGCGAAGCGTGCCCACCATATCTGCTGCGGTGTTGGGATAGATGGTGGGCACGGCGCAAATGCGCCTTTGCCCACCCTACGGTAGCGGTTCAAACATCTACTTCGTCCACGCGCCGTCGTGCAGCGCTTCGGCTTCCTCTTCGAGCAGCGGACCAACGACCTCGGTCGGTCGCTGGCCGCTGGCAAAGACCTCGCGGCACGGCAGGTCGAGCGTCGGGTTCTCCGGATGGTTGCCGGTGACGCCGCGCAGGCGATGCTCGCTGAGGCCGTAGACGACGCGACCGATGCCGGCCCAGTAGATGGCGCCGGCGCACATCGCGCAGGGCTCTGCCGAGGAATAGAGCGTCGCCGTCGCCAGCACCTCGCGGCCGAGTGTGCGGCAGGCCTGGGTGGCCGCGAGACGTTCGGCATGCGCGGTGCCGTCGCGATCCGGCATGTAGCCGTTCTCGGCCTCGATCAGCACCTTGTCGTCCGCGACGACGATGCAGCCGAACGGATGATTGCCATGGGTGAGGGAGCGGCGGGCGACCGCAAAGGACAGGCGCAGAAAGTGTTCGTCGCGTTCGGATGCGCCGGCCATCAATCCTCCGCGTCAGTGTTCCGCCATGTGCCGGCCGACCGCGGCGAGATCGGCGTCGCTGGTCCGTGCTTCATACACGAATTCGGGTGAACATCACCACCGGCCGATCGGGGATTGTCGCCCTGGGCAGGTCGAAAATGCCCCGCCGGAGCCCGGAAAGTCATCTGGGAGAAATACGAATCAGGCAAAACTCTGGATGATGGCCGCACCATCGGAGTTACCCTAGCCCACATATGAATAGCGATATCTCGTTGCCCTCAAATCGCGGAAACCGATTCTACCAAGGTGTGGCCGCGACGTTTTTCGCCAACGCCCTCCAGGCGGTCAATTTTCTCGGGGATCGATTCCTGAGAAAATCGCGTCATTCGTTGTCGGCCATCGAGGACCTTTACCGGCACTCGATGGACAGCGCCTTTTCGGTAACCGAGGCCTTCCTCGTCACGGGCGCACCACACGCATCCGCCTACTATCCCCGTGACTTCGCCTGGTTCTATCCTGATGTCCTCGACCCCGAAACCATCATGGACGCACAAGACGCGGTGCGGCGGGCTCGGCTGCTCGACAAGAGCATCCGTTTGTTGCTGGAGGCGGTTCGCGCCGACGTCGTCACGACGACCATCGTCCCGGCTGGGCGTGGTCGATATCTCGGCGTGAATTACTTCTCGCGTCCGTCGGATACGCTGCTCGGCATTCTGGCCGGCCTGCAGCAGATGATCTCCGCCGATCAGAGGGCGCCGTCCTATCTGGCGACGTCCCAATGCGCCCATGCCGGCCGCCTGCTGCTGGGAGAATATGGCGGTGACCTGAAGCGTGCGATCCTGCAGCTCGCAAGCGAGCTCGAGCCGCTCGACGATGGCGGCAGCAGGTGTTTACTCTGTGACGTAAATGCACCTCGCTCCGCTGCAACGGATACCCGTGCCGAGCGCCGGCGTTTCGTGACCAATGCTTGCGTCCATACGACCTTCGTGTGGAGCGTACAGCTCGGTATCGTCGACGAGAACGAGTTGAAGCGGCTGCTCGGGTGCGACCTTGCGCAGTACAAGAAGCATCTGCTCCGCCTGTTCGGCAGGGACGGATACGTCAGGCATTCCCTGGATGGTCCGGCGAGCTCACCGGTGTCCTCAGTGGCGCTGGATTTCGTCAGCGTGCATCGCGGCTTCTGGGATATGAACGATGCGAGCGAGCGGGCACTGTTCGCCGCCACGGCGGATCTCATCATTGCGGAGCCGCGCTTTCGCATCCCCAGCACGTTCCACTTCCTGGTGTCCGCGGATAATCCGCGGAACAAGATGATCCACAAGATTGCGGCTCCCGCCTATCAGGGACGTTCCTCCTGGCCGACGTTCAACGTCGAATTCGCGGATCGCATGCTGGACTATGACGAATCCTCGGGGAGCGAGACCTACCGTTCCTGCGCCCAGGGAATATTGAAGGACATTCGTACCGCAACCGAGCTCCACGGCGGATATCAGGAGTTGATCTCCGAGCAGGGTCTGAAATATCGCACCTGGGCCTATAAGGGCGCGGTGGCTCACTCCTGGTTTCCGCGTTTCCTGTCCGTCTGGAGAAGAGCGTATGGATCGCCGCTCCTCCAGTGGAATGACTGACTTGCTCGGTGATGTGCCAGCGGGGGAATGGCGCGCAGATGATCAGCGCGAAGCTGTCACGCCACGAGATCCAGCAGCCGGCACGATCCGCGCACGAGCACCTTGCGGCCGGCCGGCGTCATCGCAGGCACGCCGTCATTGATGACAACGAGGCCGAGTTCGACGAGGCTTGCGACGAGATAGGGCTTCGAGAGGCGTCCGTTCGACGGCGGGTTGCGAAGTGTGCGCAGAGCTTCCCATTGGTCCGGCGCAAGTTCGAAGTCGGAATCGTTGCTCATGTTGCCTCAAGTGATAGTGCGCGTTGGCGCCTCTGTTAGCGACGCTGCATGAAGACCGTGCGACGACAATGAGTCGGGAATTCGGTGAGCTGTTTAGAACTTCTCTTCACAAATTGCCGCAGTTCGTTGCGACACGAGAGCTCGATCGCTCAATCGCGAACATTGTCCCGCACCGCGATCACTAATTGATGATCCGCAGTTGATGCTGCGCTGCAAGCGGCTGCAGTGCACGGGAAGTATCGCTGTCCCATTCTGCGACGCGAGATGCCTGGAAATCATGAGGCGAGCAATCCGGGTTCTGTTACGTTGATTCGCGGGGAATGACTTCACGCGCCAGGAGTGGAGTGCATGAACAGGCTGGTTGAAATTCGCAGTCAGGAATCCCTATGCCGGGAGCGTGCGGCGCGCGATTTTGAGCGCCGGATTTTCTGGCTCGCGCAAGCCCAGGAATGGGAGCAGCGTGCGCTCGACGAAATTGCCTATCACTTCCGGGAGTGTAATGTCGGCCAGGCGGAGCTTGCGCGAAACTGACGTTTCGCAACTGAGGTTGGCCGCGAGCGAGACCTACTGATAAGTCGCCACGATATCGGACACGGCGCGCTCGAGCTGTTGCGCGGTGGCGCATTGACGTACGACGCTGCAAAAGGTCGCGTAGCGCGGCATCTCGGAATCGCCAAAGCCCCAGGCGAGCCGTCCTTCGGGATTGAGCCAGACCAGCCGCTTCGAGCGCTCGGAGATGCGGCGCAGGATGTCGGCACGCGGGTCGAGATTGTTGCTGCGGGCATCGCCGAGCACGATCACCGTGGTTTGCGGCGTCAGCGCGCTCATGAAGTCCTTCTCGAAATCGACCAGCGAAGAACCGTAATCGGACGAGCCGAAGCCGACCTTGGACATGATCTCGGCCATCGCCTCTTCCGGCGAGTTCTTCTCCAGGATCTCGCTGACCTCGATCATGTGCGAGGAGAAGGCGAAGGAGCGGACGTCGTCGACCACCTCGTGCAGCGAGTGGATCAGGAGCAGGAAGAAGTCGGAGACCTGCGCGACCGAGCCGGAGACGTCGCAGAGCGCCACGATCTTCGGCCGGTCGCGATGCTTGCGCTTCCATGCGGTCAGGAAGGGTACGCCGCCCCAGGCCGCATTGCGGCGGAGCGTGCGGCGGACGTCGAGATGGCCGCGGCGCTGGCGCTTGCGCGGCTTCGAATAGCGCTCGCGCAGGCGGCGCGCGATCTGGCGGATGAGGGCGCGCATCTCAGCAACCTGGCGACGCTCGATGCGCGCGAGCGGCGCGTTGCGCAGGATCTCGTTGCGGAGATTTTCGGCCTCCTCGCGGGCATAGAGGGCAAGCCCCTGGGAGACCGTGTCGCGCACCGCTTCGCGCAGCGCATCGAGCGCAGCGCGCAGACGCTCGGCCAGTGCCGGGTTGGTCGCGGTCAGCTCGTCGAGATCGTCGCGCAACCGCTGGAGGCCCATGGCGTCGAGGATGCGGCTGGAGAAGATTCCGCGCTGGGTGGAGTAACGGATGTCGGAGAGGGAGGCAGCCCCGGAGGCGCTGGCGATGGCGGCTGCGATCGCATTGCGGTCCTGCGACAGCAGCATCTGCGCAAGCTGGCCCAATTCCTGGGGAGGCTGGCTTTCGCCCGGCTCGCCGGCCGCCTCGGAGGAGGGCGACTGATCCGAATCCTGCGAAGTGTCGTCGCTGTCGGCTTCGGGCTGATCCTGTCGCGGCTCCGGCTGGCTGAAGAACAGGTCAAAACAGTCGCCGAGTGCGAGCTTCTCGTCCTGGGATTTGGCGAGCGTCAGCAGCAGTGAATCGCGCAGGATGGCCCGGTCGGAAAAGCCGACCTGCTTGACCGCGCGCATTGCATCGATGCTCTCCGCAGGCGAGACGTGAACGCCGACGCCCCGTGCTGCCCGAAAGAAACGATGGAGGTTCTCGCGCATCGGCGTCAACCGAAGACGTTGGACCGTGCCGCCTTGGCAATGAAGGTCGTCACCTGCGGCCTTGCTGCCTCGATGTCGGCTTCGTATTTCAGGAGCACGTTGAGCGTGTCCTTGACGATATCGGTGTCGAGCTCCGACGCCTGGAGCAGCACCAGGACGCGCGCCCAGTCGATGGTCTCGCTGACCGAGGGAAGCTTCTTCAGATCGAGCGAGCGGATCTCGTGGATGAAGCCGACCATCTGCCGGCGCAGCGTCTGCGAGATGCCGGGCACGCGGCTTTCGACGATGCGCTCCTCGAGCCGCTGCTCGGGGAAGCCGATATGCAGATGCAGGCAGCGGCGCTTCAAGGCGTCGCCGAGGTCGCGCTCGCTGTTGGAGGTGAGGATCACGGTCGGCGGCGTGATCGCCGAGACAGTGCCGAGCTCGGGGATCGTGACCTGGAAGTCGGACAGGATCTCCAGCAGCAGCGATTCAAATTCCGCGTCCGACTTGTCGATCTCGTCGATCAGCAGAACGCAGCCACCCGGCTGCTCCAGCGCCTGGAGCAGGGGGCGCGGCTCGACGAATTCCTTGGAGAAGAACACGTCGCCGAAATCGTGGAGCTGGTCGAGCGCGGCATGCAGGGTCTGCGCGCCGCCCAAGACCTCGCCGAGCTTGTCCTTGAGGATTTGGGTGTAGAGAAGCTGCTTGGCGTATTTCCACTCGTAGAGCGCCTTGGCCTCGTCGAGGCCCTCGTAGCATTGCAGGCGGATCATCTTCATGCCGCGCCAGGCCGCGATCGCCTTGGCAAGCTCGGTCTTGCCGACGCCCGCGGGGCCCTCGACCAGGATCGGCTTCTCGATCTGCTGCGACAAATAGACGGCGGTCGCGATCTGCCGGCTCGCGATATAGCCCTGCGCGGCGAGGCCGCTCTCCACTGCCTCGATCGAGGTCGAGGCCTTCTGTTCAGCCACGAAAGGGCGCTCCCAAAGGTCTTGCTTGAGGCTTGTTCTGCCTGCGTTCCCGGCAAAGAACAAGCCTCGTTTGGGAGGCACCAGACCCGCGCGGACCGCGCTTTTTCCGCTTAGCGCAAATAGTCGAGCGGTTCGCCGTTCGCGCAATCAGTGCCGCAGCAGCTCCGGCTTGCGGATGGTCTGTCTGACCTCGGCACCGCAATCGGCGCATTCATAGACGAAGTCGATCTTGGCAAGGCTCCAATGCGGTTCGACCTCGCGCACATACATCGGCAGGAACCCCATGCAGGAGGGGCAATTCACGGGCGCGATTTCGACATCCTGATGATGCTGTACATATGCTGGCATCTCGGCTCTCCTTCGCAGACGACCACCAAACCCGCGCGGAAAGCTACTGCCGGTTGCTCCGGGCGCGTCATCAACTCTTTCGAACGGAGATGGAACGGCGGAGGTTTGTCGCTCGCTGTGACATTCTTGTTACGGGTCCGTACTGTAACGGGCGGACTGAATGCCTATTTCTGCGGCCAATCCGGCTCTTCGGATCTCACCCAACGATAAGGGAGCAACGCCGATGACGCATGCCATTCGCTTTCACAAGACCGGCGGTCCGGAAGTCCTGGTCTGGGAGGAGGTCAGCGTCGGCAAGCCCGGACCGGGCGAGGCGCGCATCCGCCACACCGCCGTCGGTCTCAACTTCGTCGACATCTACAACCGCTCGGGCCTTTACCCGGCGCAACTGCCGAGCGGGCTCGGCAGCGAGGCGGCCGGAATCGTCGAGGAGGTCGGCCCAGGTGTCGCCGATCTGAAGCCGGGCGATCGTGTCGCTTATGGCGCCTCGCCGCTCGGTGCCTATTCCGAGGCGCGGCTGATCCCTGCGGACCGCCTGCTGAAGTTGCCCGACGGCGTCGACGACAAGACTGCGGCGGCGATGATGCTCAAGGGGCTCACCACGCAATATCTGATCCGGCAGACCTATCGGGTGAAGGCCGGCGATACCATCCTGCTGCATGCCGCTGCCGGCGGCGTCGGTCTGATCCTGGGCCAGTGGGCCAAGCACCTCGGCGCGACCGTGATCGGCACCGTCAGCAATGACGAAAAGGCCAAGCTTGCCAAGGCGCATGGCTGCGACCATGTCATCATCTACACGCGCGAGGATTTCGTGAAGCGGGTCGACGAGATCACGGGCGGCAAGAAGGTCCCCGTGGTCTATGACTCCGTCGGTAAGGACACGTTCCTGAAATCGCTGGATTGCCTCGCGCCGCTCGGCGTCGCTGCGCTGTTCGGTGCGTCCTCCGGCGCGGTCGAGCCGCTCAATCTCGGCCTGCTGGCCCAGAAAGGCTCGCTCTACGTCACCCGGCCGACGCTGTTCACCTACGCCGCCAAGCGCGAAAATCTGGTCGCGATGGCGAATGAGCTGTTCGACGTCGTCAAGTCCGGTGCGGTCAAGATCGAGGTGCGCCAGACCTATCCGTTGAAGGACGCCGCAAAGGCGCATGCCGATCTCGCCGCGCGCAAGACCACGGGATCGACCGTCCTTCTGGTGTAATGTCCGGCCGGACGGTGGCGCAGGCTATCCGGTCTGCGTCACGTCCGTTCGTGCTTGCGCAGATCGCGGACGTGATCGAGGCTGGATGCCTGGAGGTCGACATCCTCTGGCGGGATCTGGGGCAGGGCGGCCTCGGTCAGGATGGCCTCGGTGACGTCCTCGACCGAATTCTCTGCAATTTCGTGGATGAACGACACATTCTGGTATTCACCCGAGGCGATGCGGGAGATGACCTCACGCCTCGTGATCTCAGGATCGACGACGGCCTCGCGGCCTCGTCGTCCATAGTCGATCATCACGACGAAATACTGCATGACAACAACTCTACCGCGCCGTTGCGGGAGCGCGGCAGAGTATTTCCGAAAAACGGAATCAAGTCAAGCTCGATTTCCAAAAAATCGAAATCGGTTGACTGGGGCGCTCACTTCCCCTTCTTGCGAGGGCGCGCCGATTTCGCGCGCAGCCGCTCAAGCTGCCCTTTGGGCATCGACAGGCAGATCTCCCCGACCCACTCCAGCTTCACGCCGACGATCGGCTTGGCATTGAAGCTGGTGAGATTGACGACGGACGGGCTTTTCCCCCGCTCGATGGTCTTCAAATAGCGTTCGCCGGTCTTGAGCCGGACCGCGGCCTCTTCGCCGTAGAAGCTCGACAGCGGATGGCGCTGGTCCTTGTAGACCACGATCACGTCGCCGCTTTCGTATTTGGGCAGCATCGAATCGCCCACGATCTCGAATGCGACGGTCTCTTCCATGATCGGGAAGGGCAGCGCGATATCGCCGAGCCCCTCCGGCGGAACCTGCTCATAATCCGGCTCGATCACGGCACCGGCGCCGACGCGGCCCATGATCGGCGCGAGATTGAGCTCGAGATATTCCATGATCGGAATGATTTCCGAGGCCTTCACCAGGCGTTCGCCGCCGAGGATTTCCGAGACCGCGCCGGGCCGCACGCCCATGGCCGCCGCCAGGCCGCCCTTGCTCTTGCCCGTCTTCTCCAGGCCCCGCTCGATCATTGCAACGTCCAACATGGTGATTCCCTCGATTGCGCACCGACTTGGCTCTTGTAATCCGAAATTCGGAATTATTGCAATTATGAATATCAGAATTATCACTTGACTCGATCTTCGGAATACCGGAATGTGTGTTTCGCCTCCGGTCGTTCGATGGGAGGAGGCGCATCACAGGACAGCAACATGGAACCGGGCCATTGGCCGTCGGAGCACTCCGACGCGCTTCGCGACTATTTTCTCAAAGGCATGTCTCACGCGGAGATCGGAAGACAGATTAACGCAAGGTTTGGAACGGCTTACACGCGCAACGCGGTGGCGGGCCGCGCCAAGCGGCTGGGACTCGCCGCGCCTGCGCGAATGACGAGCCCGTCGATCGTGCCGTCCTTGCCGGGCGAGGCCTGTCTGATTTCGCCGCGCCAGCCGGCATTACCGAGCCTGAATTTGCCGCCGAAATCCGCAATGGAGCCTGCGCGGCTCAAGTTGCGCTGCGTCGGCGTTCAGCCTCGCCTGATTCCGCTGGTCGAACTCGCGCGCCGCGACTGCCGCTATCCCTATGGCGGCGACAAGGACGGGGAGGAAATCACCTTCTGTGGCCATCCGCGCCAGCCGGGCTCCAGCTATTGCGCGCCGCATGCGCGCCTGACGCGCCGCTCTGGTGCTGCGTCCGCCCGCGCGCCCGGTCCGATTGTGCTGAGGCTGGTCTCGGCTGCCTGAGCTTGTGGCCCGTCGTTCCATCGATGATTTCGCAAGGAGTATCCGAGTGGCTCGTGTCCGACGCAATAAATCCTACAAATTGACGCAGATCTACGACCGGCGGTCCCGCGAGCTGCCGTTCAATGCCGAAGTGGCGGAGGTCGAGGTCGACAATCCGCTGGCGCTCGATTCCGGTGAGAAGATCGTGGCCATCCGGTCGATCCGTAGCGATCCCCTCGGCCGGCTGCAGGCACACCACCAGATCGACGAGGCGCAATACCGCGGCGGGCGTGCCTTCCAGAACGATTGGGAGAGGGCGGAGCGGGGTCCTCAGGCGATGGACCCGACCCGGGAATATGTCGATGGCGCGCGCACGCGTGAGCCCGTCACCGAGAGCCAGCGCCAGGCGGTGTTGCGGCTGAACCGGGTCGAGCGCGAACTCGGCACCGACGGCGCCGCGCTGGTGCACGACGTGCTGATACTGGGCCTGACCATGGATCAGATCGGGGAGCGTCGCGCCGTCCGGACGCAGCGCTGGAACGATTATTTTGCGCGGCGTTTTCGCGAATGTCTGGACCGGCTGGCGCTGCTCTATGGCTTTGCGACAGAAACGGGGACGCAACGGGCAGAGCGGCGCAGATGAATACGGCACGCCGGCGGCCTCGGCTGCCGGCGTGTCAGTCTGTTGCCTAGGGATGCGGTACGATCTGGTAAGGCGTGGTGTAGGGCTCGACGCGGAGCGAGGCATTTGCCAGAAGCCCGATCTTGGCGGTCGGCGCCTGCTGCAATTCCCCGCTCGGGCCGCGGTGCACATTGTATTGCCAGACGGTGAGATCGCCCTTCTGCGCCAGCGCGTGCGCAACCGCGCTGGCATCATTGCCGCCAAGCGCCTGGAGTTCCTCTGTCGATAACCCGACGACGATCTCGTCCTTGACGGTGATGATCTTGAACAGGTTCATCTTGGTCTCCTGCGCCCAGGCGCCTTGTATCGAGAGGGTGAAAAGCGCAGCCGCGGCGCCCTTGATGAGATCGCAGCGAGAAAGCATGCCGTCGTCCTTTGGTGCTGACGCGCGCCCGAATCGAAGAGTCTTCAGCCATGGCGCCGTCGTCTGCGTGGCCGTGTCGCAACGGCTTGGTCGTTCGCTCATGGACAACGGTTCATGGGCGGAAACATTTCCGGATCAATGAATCCCGAGGCGACAGCCGCGCCGAGATCAGGGGACGCTGGAGATCGGCTGCCAGATCAACCTTCATTTTGCCGCGATTACAACCGCCGTGGGCGGACGCAACAATTGCGTGTAAGCGCTGGAAAGCCGCTCATTCGCAGCCAGCGTCCATTCATATCGGAAACATGCCGAAACGTTGCGCCGATTGACAGCGACCGAGGCTGTGTGCGTGATTGATGCCGCTTCTTGACGCAGGTGGGTGACGGCGGTCGATATTCCTGTTATCCGGAATTGCCACGGTGCGATGCAGACGAAGCATCGCTGCAGCCATTGTTGGACTTGCCGGACGGGTTGTTGTTTGACATAATTGCAACCCTCTGGTTGAGCCTGTGGTTTGGGGACATGTCGTTCAGCGTGCCAACCGGTCGGGGCTATCCGGTCGAGAGTTCGTCGCGATAGGGTCCTGTTGTGGCGTCTTGTCATGGCGTTCGGTTCTTGAGTGGATCACGAAGGCCGATGCTTGTCATAGGTGCGAGATGAAAAACCTCAATTTCGCCGCTGAACTGCACCTCAAGCTCGGCGTGCCCGCAAGCGGTACGGTCGAAAGTCTGCGCCTGCTCCGTGCGTTCCTGAAGCTCGCGCCTCGACAGCGTTTCGAGGTCATCAAGCTGGTCGAAGACCTCGCCACCGAAGAAGCTCTTCCCGAGCACCCCTTGTCCTGAGCCCGGCCGCGCGCCGGCCTTACGCCGTCTCCTTCGTTTTCCCGCTACGTTTTCCTGCCGGAGCCGGACTGCCGGCGACGTTTCCCCCGAGGCTGGCGCTGGAAGGCGATCCGCCAAGTGTGGTATTCAGTTGGGAAAACGGGAGGAGTGCGACCATGATCGAACCGAAGCTCGAAGTTCCGGCCGAACTGCGCGACTTGGCCGAGCAGACGATTGACCAGGCGGAAAAAGCATTCGGCATGTTTTTCGAAGCCGCCACCAAATCGATGTCATCCGTTCCAGGCGCGGGGACGGAGGTGTCGAAGCAGGCACTGGTTTTCACCGAGCAGAACATGAAGTCGGCCTTCGAGCACGCACGCAAGCTGGTTCATGCCACCGACCTCCAGGAAGCGATGCGAATCCAGTCCGATTTCCTGCGCAGCCAGTTCACCAGCGCCGGAGATCACATGCGCCAGATGACCGGCAGTCTCATGCAGCCGGGCAAAGGCAAGTCCTGATTCTCGGCGTCTGGACAGCGTGCCCACAAATTGAACTTGCATGGTGTGGCGATCCGCACTTCGATGCTGGCGCGGATCCATGCCGGGCCACCGAATGACCTCATTCGCCGTCTGGCATCCCTTCTGCTGATCCCTGTCGGTCCGCCGGCAGGGATTTGCATTTTGTGGCAGATGTGGTGCTCGGCGCGCCGCCAAAGCGCGATGAGAGTGGGATAGATCGTCATCGCGCTTTGCGCTGACACGCCCTTCGGGGCGGATCATGCGCTAACGCAGCGATGCGATGTAGGCCGCGATGTCGCCGGCTTCGGTCCGGCTCAAGGGGAAATTCGGCATCTTCGGGTGCGGATCGAGCAGGAAGAAGGCGAGCCTCTCCGGATTGAAGTCCTGCCTGCCCGCAACGGAGGCAAAGGAGGGGACGTCGGCACTCGCCTGGGTCTGGCCGTCCGCGACGACATGGCAGCTGGCGCACCAGCGCTTGGCAAGGTCGGCACCGTGATTGGCATCGGCGGCGAGCGCGGACGACGTGCCGACGCTCGAGGTTACGGCAAGCAGCAGGCAGATTCGTCTCAAATGCTGGTGCATAGGGTAACCTTCATGCATTCGTTCGCGCCGCCATGCTTATCCGCAGCACGATCCCGGAAATTGCGAGAGATCAATGCGCGCGATGATCGATCGCAGCAGCTTGCGGACCGAACGATAGAAATGCCGTACGGGTGCCGGCATCCTCGCGGCGGGCAGACCTTTCGCATCAAGACTTTCGATATACTGCGACACGTGTCTCTCCGGGGCCATACGGCTCTTCTATCCCGCCGCCCCGGAGCCGCCTTGATCTGCCGCAAAGCATTCCTGGCTAATAGTCGCCCGGATTCATGATCATCGGGCTCTTCGTGTCAGCCGGCGCGAGCGCGCTGCTGGCGCTGTCACGCAGGAAGCGGTCGAGCGTTTCCTGGATCTTCTCCTTGACCGAGTTGGGGCCGCGATCGCTCATCTCCGTGTGCTGGGCGCCGGTGTGGACGATGTCGATACCACGCGCCTTGGCCTCTTCCGGCGTCGGCAGCACGCCGGGATCGGTCACGAAATGCGGATCTTTCGATCTGAACGACAGGATCTTCATGCCGTCGCTGAGCACGAAAGGCACCCGCAGATTGTCGAGGGTAATCACCTTCGACACCAACTCCGGGTGCTGGTGGGCGACGTACATCGAGACATCGCCGCCGTTGGAATGGCCAACAAGGGTGATGTGGTCGTAGTCGACGTTCTCCTGCCGCCTCTTCAGTTCGCCCAACACGAAAAGAATGTTGGCCTCACAGCGGATATAGACGTCACGCCGGCCGACATATTGCTGACCGACACGGGTCATCAACGGCGGATCGCTCGGCAGGTCCTGCTGGATGCTGACAACCAGATAGCCGCGCGCGGCGAGCACGTTGGCGAGGAACGAATATTCGGTGGCCTTGACGGTGTTGCCGTTGCTGATGATGGCAACGGGAAGCTTCCAGAGGCCGAGATTGGCCTTGGTCTCGTAGTCACGCCGCACGGCCACCTCGACGGCGATCGGCCGCTGACGCGAGGCGTCGAACAGCGCCACAGCCTCATGGCGGATCGCGAACCGGCTGACGAGGAAATACTCCCCGACGCCGAGGACGCAGAGAAACGCCAGGATTGCAAACACCCTCTTCATGGTTTCGTCTCAAATCACGTTCGGCTGAACATGGCCATTGGGAACTCCCGGATCGAGCGATCGTGAGCAGGTTACGGGATTAAATTTAGGCAAGTCTGTGGGCAAGGCCGCAAAAGGGCCGCATCCGGGGGACACGGCGGGCGGCTAGAGACAGCCGGTTTTGCCGCGTTCAGGGCAGAGCCGGAAGGCGCTCGACAGCGTGAACAGGAAACGGGGTTTGCGGCGCTCGTTCTCCGGTGCCCGGTAGCTCAAGGGCACCGCCACGCCGAGATCAGCCTGGAGATCGTCTGGCAGGAAGAATCGCACACCGGCTCCGGCCGATGTGAGCGACAGGCCCTCGCTCAGGCGGTAACCGTCGTTCCAGACGGCGCCGGCGTCGCCAAAGGCGTAGAGCTCATAGCCGGTCCAGTAACGGAAATTGAGCTTCTGGTCGAAGCGCAGTTCGAGCGAGCCGGCAAGGCCGTTGTCGCCGCTGATCTCGGCTGCGCCGTAGCCCCGGCCGAAGGCTGCCCCGCCGAGATAGAACTGCTGCGAGGTGAACAGCGGCCGCGACGCTGTCTGGCTCGCCGCGGAGAGCTTGAGCGACCAGGCATCGTTGAGTGTCTGGTAGCGTGTGAACCAGAGGTTCAGCACCGAGAAGTTCGACGAGGCGCCGTCGCGCGACAACAGAGCGTCGTCGAAATGCGAAGCGCCGAAGACGTCGAGGCCCTGGCGGTAGGTCAGCGTCGCGAAATTGGTGCCGCCGAAGTGATCCTGCAGCCTGTAGTCGGCGGTCAGGCTCGCTGTCCTGATGTGGTCGTTGTACCAGGGGCCGTACAGGTCGTGCTCAGACACATTGCTGAAGCTCGTTGCCGCAGTCAGGGTGAGCGTGGAGAATTGCGATTGCAGCGGAACGACGCTGGCGCGCAGCTCGAAGGCCTCGGTCGTCGTGATGTCGCCGTCGAGGCGGCGGGCATCGCCCGGCCGGACCGCGCTGTAGAGGACGGAGGCACCGAGGCGGATGCCGTCGACGCCGACGGGCGCGTCATAGGACAGCCGCGCAAAGCCGAGCTGGCGCGGATCGTTCGCAATGGTCGACAGGTTGACTGCCAGCGTATCGCCGGCCGTGAGGTAGGAGTTAAACGCGCCGGTGGCATAGGTCTGCCAGGGGCCGACCGAGGATGATCCGAGATTGTCCAGGCCGAACGAGGAGAAGACGTGCCAGGTCTTCAAATAGATTGTGAGACGGAAGCGGCCGGATGCGCCGCCGATCTCCTCGAGCGCGCTATCCGCGATCCGAACGCCCGGCCTGCCATTGATGAGGAAGAGCTGGCGTTCGAGCGTCGGCAGGCGCGACGGCTGTTCGGCCAGAACCGGCCCGAGCATCGGCTTGACGCCGAATTGCTCGGCACCGCCGCCTTTCAGCTCGACCTGCACGATGGCGCCTTCGATCACCTGGATCCGGACCCGGCCGTCCGCAATGTCTTGCGGCGGCACGATGGCCCGACTCAGATGGAAGCCGTCGGCGCGGTAGAGATCGCTGATCGCACCTGCGATGCCGGCGAGATCCGCCTGCGAGACCTTCTTGCCGAGATACGGCTGATAGACCGCGGCAATGCGATCGGGGGGGACGGCGTGGGCGCCGCTGACGTTGACGCCGCGCAGCACAAATTGCGGCTTGGTATCGCCGCCGGTGTTGGGCTGGCCGACCGTCGGCAGCCTGACCGGCGGGCGGTTCAGTGTTTCCCGTTCGGTTTGGTTTTCAAAGTATTTCTCGGGCTGGCGCGGATCGAAACCCGGCTGGCTCGCCTGTTGTGCGAACGCCTGGGAAACTCCCGCAAAAATCGGTACCAGTAGCACCAGCGCGGTAAGGAGATGCTGCCTCTCAACGCACGCAGCGAGTCTTCCCCCGTAGTTTGACGGAGAAACTGCCGCGGGGCGGTAAGAGTTCGTTAGCCGCATGATTTTTCATAGTTTTTTATGGTCAATGATTGGTTAAGGCGGCCACTTGGCTGACCGTTACCCGCTAATTCTCTCTTGAGTGATTTCGGATACCCCCCAGGCCTGGCTGTAACGCGGACTGAGGAACGTCATGCTCGGCAGAATTGGAATTCGGTGCGCCTTCGTGGCGGCACTGATCCTGGGAATGGCTTCCGGTGCATCCGCCGCGGAGGATGGTGTCTGGTCGGTCAGCAAGGCCACCGGTGAGGTATGGATCGCGACCGACGGGGCGCAACAGGTCTCACTGAATCAGGAAGAGACGCTCAAGCCTGGCAATACCATCCGCACCGGACGCAATGGCCGGGTGCTGCTCGTCCGCGGCGAGGAAACGATTCTGATCCGTCCCAACTCCGTGGTCGGCTTGCCGGCCGAGAAGAAGGACGGGCTCTCGACCACCATTATCCGGCAGGCGGGTTCGATCCTGCTCGAAGTCGAGAAGCGCAACGTCAAGCATTTCGAGGTCGAGACGCCCTATCTCGCCGCCGTGGTCAAGGGAACGCAGTTCAGCGTCACGGTGGGGGCGGGCAGCACCAAGGTCGGCGTGCTCCGCGGCCAAGTCGAGGTCTCCGACTTCAGGACGGGACAGATTGCCCAGGTTATGCCGGGACAGGCGGCCACCGTCTTTGAGCACGGCAAGCCCGGTCTCAGCCTGAGCGGTGCAGGGACGTTCAATCCGATCGAGCATGGCAAGCCGCGCGCTCCCGCGATCGAGCGTGTGCCAGTACCGAAATCAGGCCTGTCGGTGCCGCGCAACGCCGCGAACGGACATGCGATCCACGCGCTCGGTCCGATCGACAAGGGGACCAAGGCGGCGGGCGCGCCGAAGCCGTCTCATCAGGCGGCAGGAGGTCATGCATCCAGGGCCGGTGTGGTGCACATCTCGAGCTCGCTCGGCGAAGTCAAGCTGAACTTCCACCAGGTGACACGCGGGCTCGCCCACGGCGCCGTTGCTCCCGGCCAGGTGCGCAACGCGAACGTCAACGCCGGTACTGAGACGGTCTGGAGCGATGGCAAGTCCAGCACGACAGCGCCCAACAGCTCCGTCCAGACTGCCGTGACGACAAGCAGTGCGTCGTCGGCCGGCAACTTGTCGAGCGCAGGCGCGGCAATAGCCGCCGCGGCTGCGGGCGCTTCCAGCGACAGCCCTGGAGCCAGCAACGGAAACTCCGGTGGCAACGGCAACAACGGAAACGGTAACAACGGCAATAACGGAAACCACGGCAACCATGGTGCTACTGGCAACGGCAGGGGCAACAACGGCGACGGTAACGGGAATGGCGGCGGCAATGGCAGCAATGGCCATGGCTACGGCCACAACCGACACTGAAGCGGTTTCCTAGGGGATGAGTGGGGCGCACCTGCAGGAGCGGGTGCGGGGGAGGATCGGAGTGAAACGCTATCGGCCGCATATTCTCGTCGTGATCGCGCTTGCGATCGTGCTGTCCACGGGATGGCATGGTGCGCTTCGCAACGCGCTCACCGATCTGCGGTTCGCCTGGCAATCGCGCGACGCCAGCGGCAATGTCGTCGTGGTGGCGATCGACGCACCGTCCATCGATCAGATCGGGGTGTGGCCCTGGCCGCGCCGGCTGCACGCGGAGCTGTTGCACAGGCTCGAGGCCGCGGGAGCGAGGGACATCGCCTTCGATGTCGATTTCAGCACGCCGTCGGATCCGGCGTCCGACGAGGCCTTCGTCAAGGCCCTTCGCGAGGTCGGGGGCTCGACGATCCTGCCGTCCTTCAAGCAGCCGACGCCGAATGGCGGCGCGGCGCACGTCAATCGCCCCCTGAAGCCGTTCGGCAACCAGTCCTGGCCGGCCGTCGTGAATGTCGCAGTCGAATCCGACGGACTCGTTCGCCGCTATCCGTTCGGAGAACGGCTTGGCGATGCGTTGATGCCGTCGATGGCCGTCGTGCTGGCTGGGCAGGACGTCAATCGGCGGCCGCCCTTTCTGATCGATTTCAGTATTCGCGCAACCTCCATTCCGAGCGTCTCCTATATCGACGTGCTGCGCGGCGATACCGCGACTCTCGACAAGTTGAGAGACAAGAAGATCATCGTCGGCGCCACGGCGCTCGAGCTTGGTGACCGGTTCAGCGTTCCCAACGGCAGGATCGTCTCGGGGCCGGTCCTCCAGGCGCTGGCTGCCGAATCGGTCCTTCAGGGCCGGATGCTGCGCTGGACGTCCGATATCGGCATGATCCTGGGCCTGGGTTTGATCTGCCTGCTGATGATGTATTCGTGGCGCCGCATTGCGCCAGGAATTCGCGTCACTGTCCTCATCGCCTCCGGGGCGGCCGTCGAACTGGTCGCAGCCCTCGTGCAGGCAAGATGGCCCCTCGTCATCGACACATCGCTATTCCACATCGCGATCATCGCCTATCTGACTGCGATTGCGCTGGACGAGATCGATTTCCGTAGTCTTTTGGGACGCATCGCCGAGAGCCGCTTCCATCGCATTGCGATGTCGCTTGGCGACGGTCTCGTCTGCACCGACGAGGATCACCGGATCACGGTTTGGAATCCGGGGGCGAGTGCGATCTTCGGCTTCGCGCCGGCCGAGATGATCGGCCGCCCGTTCGAAACGCTGTGCGCTGTTCCGGTGGACGTCGGGGCGAGGCCGTCCATGCACGATGCCGCGCGCCAGGCACTCCTGGTTCCGGGCGGGGCGGTCGTCGTCGAGTTCGAGGGCCGGCGCAAGAATGGCGAAACCTTCCCCGTCGAGGCAAGCTTCTCGGGCTGGCAGGGAACGGATGGCTTTCAGTACGGCGCGATCCTTCGCGACATCTCGGTGCGCAAACGCGAGGTCGAACGCGTCAAATATCTTGCCGAACACGACGCGCTGACCGGTCTTGCCAATCGCAACACGCTGCATGCCGGGCTCGCCGGCATGATTGCGGATGTGAGGCGGCGGCCTCGCGAGGTCGGGTTGCTCGTAATCGGGCTCGACGGCTTCCAGCAAATCAACAACATGCTTGGGCATTCAGCCGGTGACCGCGTGCTGCGCGCCGTCGCTGAGCGTCTCCGGATCGAGGCCGATGGCAAGGCGGTTGTGGCCCGCCTCAGCGGCGACGAATTCGCCATCGCGCTTGATTGTGCAGAGGCCGGCGAACCGATCGTGGCGTTCGCCGAGCGGATCGCGCAGGCGTTCGAAGCGCCGCTTGCAACGGGCACGCGGCAGCACCGCGTCAGGATCAGCATCGGAGTTGCCGTCTATCCAGAAGGCGGACATAACGCTGACGATCTCCTGAGCAACGGCCATCTCGCGCTGAGCCGTGCCAAGGCGACACGGCGGGGCGGCCACGTGCTCTTCGAGGCTGCGATCAGGCAGGAGCTGGAGAACCGGCTGACGCTGGAGAGCGAGTTGGCGCTTGCCGCAGATCGCGGCGAGTTCGAGCTGTTTTACCAGCCCCAGGTTCGTCTGATCGACGGCAGCCTTGTCGGGGCCGAAGCGCTCATCCGTTGGCGACATCCCGTGCGCGGCTACGTCTCGCCTGCGGAGTTCATGCCGGTGGTCAACACTTCGGCCCTGTCCGAGCGGATCGCGAACTGGGTGATGGAGACCGCCTGCCGTCAGGCGCGTACCTGGGAGGTGTCGGGCAACGGCGTGCGCGTCGCGATCAACCTCTCGCCCTCGCAGCTTCAGTCCGGCGATCTCGCGCATGCGGTTGCGGCGCTTCTCGATGCGACGGAGCTCTCGCCCTCGCTGCTTGAGATCGAGGTCACCGAAGACATCCTGCTCCATGACGAAATTCGCGTGCTCGACATGTTCAAGCGGATCCAGCAGCTGGGTGTCCGCGTCCTGTTCGATGATTTCGGCACGGGCTATGCAAGCCTGAGCTACCTCAAGAAGTTTCCGCTCGACGGTCTCAAGATCGACCGGTCGTTCGTGTTCGGCCTACTCGCGAATTCCGACGATGCCGCGATCGTCGGCTCGACCATCGGCCTCAGCAAGCAGCTTGGCCTCACGGTCGTGGCTGAAGGCATTGAGAACCGCGCAACCGCCGACTTCCTGGTCAGCATGGGATGCGAGGAAGGGCAGGGATATTTCTTCGGCCGTCCGATGCCCGCCGAGGCATTCGAAAAGCAATTCCTGGCGGCTGAGCTCGTCGCGGTCAGCGCTGCCTGAGCAGGGTCGCCGCGTTTCTATCGTCGCCGCGCGACCGCGACGCCAAAGAGGAAGGCGACGAACAGGCTGGAAAGCGGCGCTTCGCGCGTGATCGCGGCAACCGTCGCGAGGGCTCCGCCGGGCTTGCGCGATTCCTCGATTGTAGAGGTCAGACGGTCGACTGCTGCGTGCAGGCCACCGGCGACTTCACCGATCGTGCGGGAGACATCGGCTGCCGCATCGAGGGCACGCTCGGCCACGCCGGGTTGGGAGGGGGATTGCGGTAAGTCCGTGCTCAAGTGCGCGACCTCCAAGCCTGATGGCGGAGGCCGGCACCTTTGGCTATCCGCGCGAGCGCTCGTTTAGAACAGCGGGTCTGACGACCTTTGGCTATCCGCGACAGGCGCCGTGATTGACGGCGGGTGCCGGCCTTGGATGGGCAATTCAGCGCACGGGATTTTGTTCCGAGGTGATCCGCCGACAGCGGAGGTACCCGGGAAACGACGGGTGCGAATCTCTGTTAGGCTTGCTCAACCTTGTTGACGCAGGAGGCAGCCGTGACCGATCAGGCCATGACGGATCGAACCCGGCGCATCGCCTTGCTCGGTGCTCCCATCGACATGGGGGCCTCGCAGCGCGGCACCTTGATGGGTCCTGCGGCGCTGCGCACTGCGGGCCTTGCGACACTGCTGGAAAGCCTGGATTTCGAGGTCGTCGACTACGGCGATCTTTCCGCAAGCGAGATCCGGGACCTCCCCGACAGGCCGCCGGAAAGAGCCAATCACTACCGCGAGATCCAGCGCTGGACGCGCGTTCTGAGCCAACGAGGCCATGAGATCGCGAAAACCGGCGCGCTGCCGATCTTCCTCGGCGGCGATCACACGCTGTCCATGGGATCGGTCAATGCCATGGCGCGCCATTGGCAGGAGCGTGGACGGGAACTGTTCGTGCTGTGGCTCGATGCCCATGCCGACTACAACACGCCGGAGACGACGATCACCGCGAACATGCACGGCATGTCGGCCGCGTTCTTGTGCGGCGAGCCCGGCCTCGACGGCCTGCTCGGCGACGAGCCGCGCGCTTCGATCGGCCCTGACAGGCTCGATCTGTTCGGCGCGCGTTCGATCGACAAGCTCGAAAAGGAGCTGATGCGCGCACGTCGGATCAGGGTCGTCGACATGCGCCAGATCGACGAGTTCGGCGTCGCCGTGTTGATCCGGCGGGTCATCGAGCGGGTCAAGGCGAGCAACGGCGTGCTGCATGTCAGCTTCGACGTCGATTTCCTCGACCCCTGCGTGGCGCCGGGCGTCGGCACCACGGTGCCGGGTGGCGCGACCTACCGTGAGGCGCACCTGATCATGGAGCTGTTGCACGATTCCGGCGCAGTCGGATCGGTCGACATCGTCGAACTCAATCCCTTCCTGGACGAACGCGGTCGGACGGCGCGGACTGCTGTTGAGTTGATCGGCAGCCTGTTCGGCCAGCAGATCACCGACCGGCCGACGCCGAGCAACGCGATCGCTCCGGGCGAGTGAATCGGCCGACGGCGCTTGTGCGCTGCAAGGGCGACGGCCGGAAAGGCTGTTCCTTGGCGCGGGCGCTTCTGCTGCCGCAGAAGCGCCACGCTGGCCTGGAACTGCTGGAGGGATGCGGGGAACCGGGAGGGGCGCCTCTGAATTAACCTCCGATAGGACAATAACGGATGCTTCGATGACAAGTGGTCGTTTCGCGAGCTCTATTTCCACAGCCCTCCGCCATCCCGGCGTGATCGCGCTCATCGTGGCTGGTGTGACGATTGCAGCAATGCTGATCGTCGACCACGGCCCTTGGAATCGCGCCAAGACCCAGCCGGCGCATGTTGCGATGTATGCGACCACTGGAGAAGCGGCACGGGCCGCTGGCGCCGCGGTGCTCCCGACCAGACCGAAGTCGCCGATCGAGCCGGCGCGGCCTGGGCCCAAGACGTCGCCGACCGTCAATCCCGTAACGCCGTAGCTTGTTCAGCCCATCACCGACGAGCCGAGCAAGGCGAGGACGGCCAGCGCCATCAGCGCGGTGCCGAGCCAGCCGAGCGCGATCAGCCATGACCGGGCCCTGAAGCGGCCCATGATCGCGCGACTCGAGACGATCAGCATCATCATTGCCATGATGGGGACGGCGACGATGCCGTTGAGCACCGCGCTCCAGACCAGCATGTGGATCGAGTCTATTCCGGTGAAGCCGAGGCCGAAGCCGATGATGGTGGCCGCTGCGATGATGGTGTAGAAGCCGACCGCCTCGTCGGGCTTGGCCTCCAGCGTGGCGCGCCAGCCGAAGATCTCCGCGACGCCATAAGCGGCCGAGCCCGCCAGCACCGGGATCGCGAGCAGCCCCGTGCCGATGATGCCGATCGCGAACAGCGCGAAGGTGAAGTCCCCGGCGAGCGGCCGCAGCGCTTCGGCCGCCTCTGTCGCCGAGTTGATCCTGGTGACGCCGTTGGCGTGCAGCACCGACGCGGTGGTGAGAATGATGAAGAAGGCGATGCCGTTGGAGAGCAGCATGCCCGAGATGGTGTCGGTCTTGATGCGGTCGAGTTCGTGGGTGCCGCCGCGCTTGAGCTCGCGCAGCGGCTTGTCGCGTTCGCCCTGGTTCATCTCCTCGATCTCCTGCGAGGCCTGCCAGAAGAACAAATACGGGCTGATCGTGGTGCCGAGCACGGCCACCACCATCAAGAGATAGTCAGCGCTGACATTGGCCTTGGGCCAGACCGCGGCGAGCAGCGCCGTGCTCCACGGGATCTTGACCGTGAAGGCGGTCGCGACATAGGCGAACAGCGCCAAGGTGAGGAATTTCAGCACCGGCGAATAGCGGCGATAGGGCAGGAACACCTGCAGCAAGGTCGAGCCCGCCGCGAAGATCAAGGCGTGCTCGTGGTTGAGCCCGCCGATGACGAGCGAGAGCGCCTCGGCCATCGCGGCGATGTCGGCGGCGATGTTGAATGTGTTCGCGGCAACGAGCATGGCGACGAGGCTGAGCACCGCCCAGCGCGGCGCGACCTGCATGACGTTGGCGGCGAGCCCCTTGCCGGTGACGCGGCCGATCTGCGCGCTGACGAGCTGGATGGCGATCATGAACGGCGTGGTCAGAAACACCGTCCAGAGCAGCCCATAGCCGAATTGCGCGCCGGCCTGCGAATAGGTGGCGATGCCCGACGGATCGTCGTCGGCAGCTCCCGTGATCAGGCCCGGCCCCAGCCGTTGCAGCAGCGTCGGCGAGGATTTCGTCGGGGTGACGGCGCTGTCGCTCATGGAAGGGAAGACCTCGATCGGGGGCGGTGTTCTCACTAGCAAATGCTAATGAGAGAACGAATGTTCCTACCATGCCGGAGATCGTAGTTTCGGATAAGTCTAATTCGGCTTGACCTGTCGGGCAAAACACCTGTAGAGTGCCATCATCGCAAGAATTCTCGAACACCTCCGGTCGCCCGGCGCGGGCCTCGCGTCCAGGCGCGGTCTTGAGCGAGCGATGGAAGTCTGGTGCCGCCGCGCTACTTGACGCTGACGAACATGCCCCAGGCGGCGGCCAGCGCCGCGCCGGAAAAGACGATCAGCGGGTTGTCGCAGAACCGGCTGCCATAGGTGCACATGGTGACGCCGAGCGAGCCGATCTCGTGATGGCTCGCGGAATAGAACAGTCCCGACAGCACCAGCAATGCAGCGGCGACGTAATACATGGGCGATCTCTCCGAAGCTCTCCCGATTGCGTCCGCGCAAGGAGAGCAGGCGACATGCTTCAGCATGGCGCGAAGAGCTTTCATTCCGCCGAATCCGATGCGGCGGATTTGGCTAAATTCGGAGCTAAATGCCTGTTTTTCCCGGTGCGGCCAGGCGTATCGCGCTCACGTCAAAAAAGGCCCCGCACCCGCGGGGCCTTTTCTTGTCATGTCTGACCGGAGCTATCGCCGCGTGCCCGCGCCGTAGAGCTCGCGCTCGCGGCCGATGTCCTCCGGAGACAGCGGCGGGCTTGCGGCATCGAAGTCGGTCCAGCCGGCCTTCTGCCAGGCCGCGCTGCGATCCCCAAGGTTCACGGATCTCTCGTGGAGCAGGGCATCGAGCCGCGCGCGGTCCTGGTCGGGCACCCTCGCGGACACCAGCGTGCCGCCGCGGCGAACGCCCTCGGCATAGCGCGATGCATCTTCCTTGGAGACGCCGGCCTGCGTCAGGGCGCCGACGATGCCGCCCGTGGCCGCACCGGCGGCTGCGCCGGCTGCGGTCGAGGCCAGCCATCCTGCGGCCACGACCGGCCCGAGGCCGGGGATGGCGAGCAGGCCGAGACCGGCGAGAAGGCCTGCCGCGCCGCCGAGGCCGGCGCCGATGCCGGCACCCGTGCCGGCGCCTTCGGCACGATCGTCGGTGCCGTCGCGGTCACGATCGACCTTGCCGCGCGAGGAGCCGTACCAATTGTCCGAATTATTGGCGACGATGCTGATGTCGGCGTGCGGTACGCCGGCCCCCTCGAGCCGCGTCACCGCGCGCTCGGCGTCGGAATAATTGTCGTAGAGGCGGGAGATGGTGATGGTCATGTCTGGGAGTCCTTACTTGGTGGGGTTCACGTTGCCCTGGAAGTCCAGGCTGACGTCGGTCTTGGTGCCGGCCTTGTCGGCCTTGCCGCGCCAGACGCCCTGGTCATCCTTCTGCAGGCCGGAGACGTTGGAATATCCGGCGCCCTCGATCCGCGACTTCGCCTGTCCCTCGGTGAAGCTGTTGCGGCCCTCGACCGGCTTGTTCGAGTTGTTCTGGTCCGAGCTGTTGACGGCGTTGTTGCCCGGTCCGCTTTGCGCAGGCTGCGACTGGGCGCCCGCCGGCACCGAGGCGAGCAGCAACAAGGTTGCGGCGAGTAGAGTTAGACGTGTCATGTTGTTGTCTCCTGCAAGTGATTGTGCCGGCGACAACAAGCGAGATTCGAATTGGTTGCTCGGGTTCGAAGCTGCCGAGTGCCGCAGCACGGCCAAGCTTCGATCGGGCTCGCGCAAGTGAGGGCGCGAGGAACGATTGCCACGATATCCCGTTTGCCCGCTTCGCCTTCACCTTGCATCGAGCTCGGCCTGCCGTTTGCGTCTACAGGCTGAGTGCGGCATGGGTCGAAAGCGAAATCCATCAAAGCCCGGCTGACGAAGCAAATGGGTTTCGCAAATGCTCAATCCATCCTACGCGCTGAGTCCAATCTGCTACTTTAGTAGTTTGCTGGAACACTTGGACTGAAGGTCCATTGATCGGCATGAACGGACCAATTCAGGGGATTGGCGTCATGGGTATCGAGCGTATGCACCCGCCAAAGTACTGGCGCCTGCGAGCGGAGGAGTTTCGCACCAAGGCCGACAATTGCGAGCATCACCAGACGAAGGAAAGCTTGCGCAAGGTCGCCAAGACCTATGATGAGCTGGCCCGTCGCGCCGAACACATCCGCACCGTGCAGGACGCAGCGGAGTAAAGTCCGCCTCAGCCTGGTTGAGCTGGATCAAACCTCTCGGTCTGCCCGGGAAGATCGTTAGGCTATGCCGGCTCCTGACAAACGGACTGAGGCTAGCGAAACCAAGTCGTCGCGCTTGGAGGAGGCTCGCCGGGTCATCGAGGAGTACGCGGCCGATCTTCGGGAGATCATCAAGCAGCTACGGCGCAAGATGAATTAAGGCCGCCTCAGTGGCGGCCTCTTGCTTTTCAGGACGGCTCCTCTTGGCCCCTTAGCTGACCCGCGCTAGAGCGCACCGGCCATGTCCGGTCCCGAAGACAGACCGGAGCACACGTCCCAGCTCGTAGCTCGTAACGAAAGCGAACCCATCAATCCGTCCGGCGACGAGGCAGCGCCGCAATCTGAAAATTAGGACAGGAACATTCCTGCAATTGCCGAGTTTTCCCGGTGCCCTTCCCCAAGGGCAAACCCCGATAGGCCCCAGCTCTAATGCCCGCCAATATCCCACGAGCTGGGGCCATTTTTCTAACAGCGGCCCGGAGCTGAGTTGTGAATCCGGGAGCGTCCTGGTTTTGCGACCGGAAGTGAACTTACTTTTGCGGTTTGGAATCGTAGTCAGCAGTTGAGGAGCGCGCCATGGGAGAGCGCCGCAGAATCGTGCAGACCCGCTCGCTTGAAGAACGAATGGCCGAGCAGGCCAATATACTCAAAGAACGGGCGAGCCATTTACCGGCTGGTGCGGAACGTGAGGTCTTACTCAAGCGAGCCAGGATCGTCGAGACCGGCTCACATCTCAGCGACTGGCTGACCTCGCCCGGACTGCAGCCGCCCAAATAAGCCTTCGGAACGACTCTTCACTTTGGTACGCTCGGGAGCATCGACACGTGGTGATTCGATGCTCCAAATGATTTTGATAATGTGCGGGGTCGGGACTGCACTGGTCGGCATCTTAATCAGCGTATTCGAGTGGCGCGCGTTGGTGGGCTACCGGCGCCTGAAGAGGCGCCGCACGCGCCCTAGCTCGTAGGATGGGTCGAGCGAACGTAGAAACCCATCGATCCGTCCGCCGACGACAAGGCATGCCGGGTTTCGCGAGGGCGCAACCCATCCTACGCGTACTGAATATGCTTACGCATGGCGCCATCCTCGATCGACCAGTTTGCGGTACCGGTCCTCGTACTGCCTCGCCATCCGGCTCGCGGCGAAACGCTCCTCGAAACGGGCGCGGATCCTGCTTCGGTCCAGTCGACCTACTTCCTTGACCGCTTCGATCGCCTGCTCCCGGCCGTCCACGATGAAGCCGGTGACGCCGTCTTCCACGACTTCCGGTACCGATCCAGAGCGGTAGGCGATCACGGGCGTGCCGCACGCCATCGCCTCGATCATGACGAGGCCGAAAGGCTCCGGCCAGTCGATCGGAAACAGCAGGGCGGCGGCACCGGCGAGGAACGGCTGCTTGCGGGCTTCGTCCACCTCGCCGACGAGTTTGATCTCTTCGCCGTCGATCTCGGGTTCGAGCTTCTTCTTGAAGTAGGCGGTCTCCGCGCGGGGTATCTTGGCCGCGATTTGCAGCGGCATCCCGACGGCGCGTGCGATGCGTATGGCATCTTCCGGCCCCTTCTCCGCCGTGAGCCGCCCGAGAAAAGCCAAATACGAACCACCCGCGACGGATGGTCGAAACAGGTCCTTGGGCAATCCGTGCGGAATCGTCGCGATCCAGTTTGCGTCCGGAAGCGCACGGCGCTGGTTGTCGGATATTGAGACGAAGGGAGCGTCCGGGAAAGCTCCGATCACGCTGGAAAGCCCCGGAAGGTCGAGCCGGCCGTGCATTGTCGTTAGAAACGGCACTCCGGTCCGACTCAGGACCGGCAGGGCCAACCAGTCGACATGGCAGTGGATCACGTCGAAGTCGCGTGCGCGCTCGGCGATGGCCTCGATCAGCAACGCGCAGGCGGCGTTCGGATCGACGCCCCTCCGCCCCAGCCGGAGGGCGCGGGGCCACACCGCCTGGAGGTTTCCTTTGGTTTTCGAGTCCCCGGTCGCGAACAGGGTGACCTCATGTCCGAGCGCGACCATTTCGTCCACAAGCCAGGCAATCACCCGCTCCGTGCCGCCGTAAAGCTTCGGAGGAACGCTCTCGGCCAACGGGGCAAGCTGGGCGATCCGCATCGCACTAGTTCCCCAACGCGATGCGCAAGCCGATCACGATGATCGCGGAGAGGAGAAACGAAATCGCGAGCAGCGTCCAACTCGGCCTCGTGCTTGCGCGGGCTACGCGCTCGACGAGCATTTTCATGGTCGTCAACATTCGTCTCGGGGAAGCCGATGCAGGTACGCCATCCCGAAGCTGGCGAGTTCTTCGGTATCGCTCGTGCGCTCTTCCCATCTCCTGTGCAGGTGGCGTTCGAGCAGGCAGCGCCGGCTGTCCTGTGCATCGACGTCAGCATGCCGCGCGCGGTACACCGTCCATGCGATCTCCGTGGCGTTCTTCAAGACGGCTTCGTCGACCATGCTCACTCTCCGGGACCGAAAACCAGTCCCTGCCAACTCAAGGCTTTCCGGAAAGTTTCCAGTTCTTCCCGGTACTAGACGAAGAGGGAAGATCGAGACTTCTGCAACGGCCCTTAGCTGAACGCTCAGGCGAAGCGGCCACGGCCTGTCGCGAAGACAAAGCTGAGCACACGCCCTAGTTTTGCGGACCGCAGACGTGCGAGGCGATCTTTCCGAAGGCATTGAAGGTCAGGCTCGCGGTGACGATGCCGCCGCGCGCGACATACGAGACCACCGCCGTCTCTCCTGACGGCTGCAGATCGTCGAGGCCGGACGCGGGATATCTGGCGAGGCGGTCGAGCCAATAGGCGCGTCGGCCGTCCTTGCCCGAGCTCGTCTTCATGCCGCCGCAGCCGCAATGGATCACGGCCTCGTCCGCATACATTGCGAGAACTGAATCGATATCACCGGCGCGGTAGGCATCAAACCAATCGGCCGCAGCGGCCATCGGGTCAAAGGACATTGGTCCTGCCTACATGCCGTTTCGTCGGCCTAGGGTTTAGGAGCGAGGTGATGAATGCGACGTGAAGGTCTTTGCGCCTGGCCGTTCAGGTTTCCCGGGACGTGAACACGGGCTTGCCGCGTTCCCCAACCGGCGAGCGGGCATTGCAGCCCGACGAAACACGCCCGAAACAGTGCTGAAACCCGATTGCCCTGAACTCCGCGAGCCCGGGCCTCGACCAACCAAGCGAAAAGGAGATCATCATGATCCAGATCGGTTCGAAGGAAGAAGTCGCGTTTCTGCTGGCGCTGTTCGGCACCCATACCCAGCCGGTGAAGCGGCCGAAGCCGACATCGCAGCAACGGTGAGAGGCTTAAAGCCATGCCCGGTTTGGCCGAATGCCAGAGCCTGTTGCGGCTCCTGATCGCCCGGGGCGATCCCAAGGCCATCCCGCTCGCCAAGGGCGCGATCGACCAGTTCCTGAACACGGCGCCACTCAGCGCCCGCGGCCGCGGCCTGCGCGTGCTCCAGCGCGACGCACTGGACCAGCATGATGTGGCGGTCGGCGTGCAGCGCTCGTTCGCCGAGACGGTGGACGCCTATATCGAGCGCAAGCTTGCTGAGGAGTAGGCTGCGCAATCCGGGGCCGAAGCGGGCCGGAGTTGCGTTCCCGGAACCCGTTGGATTCCGGGAGATTTTTTCAGCCCCGCTGGAAACCTTTATCCGCCCCGCGCCTAATAGGGCAAAGGATACGGACATGCCACGATATTACTTCGACCTTCGCGACGACACGGGGATTGCGCTGGACGAGGAGGGGCTGGAATTGTCCAGCCCGCGCGCGGTTCAGGCCGAGGCCGCGAAATCGATTGCCGACATGGCGCGCGACGCCGTCCTTTCCGCGTCGCCCGCCGGCGGCAGGCAAGAGATGGCGATCGACGTTCGCGACGCCAACGGACCAATCATGCAGGTGAAGTTCTACTTCGAGATCGAAAGTCTCACATCGCGATCGCACGCACGCGATCATTGACGCGCGCGATCATTGACGAGTCAGTGTCGGCCGGGATCGCGCGGGCGGCGGCGGCCGAGATTGCTCCGAATCCAGCACGGCGATCTTGCGGCCGAGCTGCCACACCTCCACCTTGCCGTGCCGCGTGAACTGCTGCGCAAAGGTGAGGGCGGACTCGTCGGACGGGGCCTCGAATGCCTCGGCGGAGCGGAAGACGCCGTTCTCGCCGACGAGATAGGCGCGATATTGCTGGCTCATGTCGGCGCCCTCAGTCCGGGCGAGCGCAGCCAGGCATCGATCTGCATGGCCGCCTCGTCCTGCCGCGCCCGGCGCAGCAGCATCTCGCGGCGGCGCCCCGGCGAAAGCCGGCGCGCTTCCTCGCGACAGCGTATGGCTTCGTCGGCGAGTCTCTCGTTGAGTGTCGTGGTCTGTTTGAAACGACGCCGCTTCAGCATGGCGTGCTCCCTCGTTGGAGGAGGCGGGAGCGCAACTGGCGTTCTCATCACCGATCGATACCAAGAGCCTTGCGATGATGCATGAAAGCTAGGCCTGCCGTGGCGGCGAGTCTGTATCTTTTGATACGTTTGCCGGAAGAATCTTCGTTGGTGTGCGGCACAAGTTGAGCGGTTTGAGCCGCTTACTCATGGCGCGCGCAGGTTGATGAACATTTCCCTGTGGAACCGAGGCGACCTGTGGTAGTTTACCATTATCACCGGCCGAGGCTCTGTCCGTAGGCGTCGGTGGCTGAGAGACCATTGTGCTCCCGCCTGCCAAGCCAGGGGAGCACACCGATGCCGGTGTATCGGCCGACGCCTGTCGACCATGATCAGACAGAATACATGCGCCAACTCGTTCGCGAAGCCCGCGAGCTTTTGAAGCAGCCGCCACCCGATACATTCCTGGGACGCAAGACGATGGAGCCGCCTCCGATGGAGGAGGAGCCGGGCGTCGACGTGGGCTGACGATCAGCCCGAAGGAGCTTCGCACTGCAGCGCAGCGCGAGCAGCTAAGAAGCCACGTCTTCTTTGTTGGCGCCACGCGCGACAATTTGAAGCTCGTTATCTGACAATGGTCGCTGCAGCGCCTTCGCTTCGTCCCAAGGCGCGCGCATCCACACGTCCCATTCTTCGGCCGTAGTTAGAAGCACAGGCATAGCCTTGGGATGAATCGGTTCGACAATCGCATTCGGCGCGGTGGTGAGAAAACCGTAAACCTGGTGCGGCCCCGGAATGGGCTTCGACTTCGTCCCACGATCGCCCTTGAACGTCGTCCAGATGCCGGCGAATGCGAACAGCGGCCGCTCTTCGGTCAGCGCGAACCAAACGATGTCCTTCTTTTTCGTCTCCGGGTTCGGCTCCGGTGCGTATTCGGCAAAGCTGTTGACGGGCACGAGGCAGCGGTGCTCCGGCTTGAGCCAGCCACGCCAGTGCGGCGACGAGGTGTTGCGAATATTTGTCACAGGCGGGCCGCCAGTGCGGAGTGGTGGCGGCATGCCCCAGCGCATCATCACCAGCTCGCGCTCGCCGCCGTCCGCATCGCGGATGACAGGTGCGGGGAAATCCGGAAACACGCCGGGCATCGGCGGCAAGTTGCCTTCGTAGCGGCGCACGACGCGGAAGAGTTCGGCGATGGCGGCCTGATTGGTCGTGATCGAATAGAGATTGCACATCGGAAGAAATATCCTAGCGCTCGCCGGGCCACCAATATGAAGCCGGATGTTCAGCGGAAATCTTCGTCGGTCTCAGCGCCACCAATTCGCTGCGTTTGTACGCGTAACCACGCACTTGCGAACAATCCTTGCAGCGCATGTAGCGTTCTAGTTCATGTACGGGCGTTGTCTTGGCCCGTCGAATGATGTCGAGTGCCACGGTCTGATTGGTGTCGCATCCAAGGCATCGTACCTCAAGGTACAAGAAGCCGGCGTTGATGGCATCACCAATCGTCGGCGATGGCTGGGCGGGGCCTTTGTAACCAAGCATACGATAATTCCACGCCTCGCAAGCCAACTTGTCGGCCTCCTTGCGAGCCTCCCTGGCACGCTCGGCTGACATCTTGATCTGAGTGCCATACAGGTATTGGCGCGACTTCGTGGACATCGGATCATCAAGGGCATGAGCCAACAGAGTTGGCAAATTGTCGATTCCTAGTAGGCCGGTCGTGCGGTCAGCTACTGCTTGTCGTGGGTGTGGAAAACGGACGGCATCAGATGCTCAAGCGCGCGGTCCGAAAGCCGGCCTGTCCGGATAGTTTTCACACACCCATCTGCCGCAGCGCGCGCAAAAGTGCATCTAAAGGTCCTCTCTCAAGCCTTTGAAGAATGGATGCCGCACCTTTCCCTCCGCAGACTTGGCGCGGTACTCGATCTCCGCGAGCAACTTGGGCTCGACCCAGAGGCCCTTATGCGCAATGCGCTTGGCATAGGGCTGCGTCCTTCGCCGCAGCGGCTCCAGGCGCTTCCGCAGTTCGGCCGCTGATGTCTTGTCGAACCCATGGTCTACCTTGCCGGCATAGATCAGATCATCGCCTTTGCGGCGGCCGAGATAC
Source organism: Bradyrhizobium sp. 141 (assembly GCF_023074055.1). Taxonomy (GTDB): domain Bacteria; phylum Pseudomonadota; class Alphaproteobacteria; order Rhizobiales; family Xanthobacteraceae; genus Bradyrhizobium. The sequence goes on along the minus strand of NZ_JADPKR010000114.1, from coordinate 1,284 downwards.
ACGCCGTCCCACTTGCCCTGGTCGAGAGCGAAGCCGGCGATGGTGAGGGTCTCTCGTTGCGCGCAGGTTGTCTTGACCCAGCTATTGCCCCGGCCGCTGTTATAGGCGCTGTCGCGAACCTTGGAGACGACACCCTCAAGCCCGACCTTGCAGGCATGCGCGAACATCTCGCGGCCATCCATCTCGAAGCTTTCGCTGAACTGCACGTCGGTGCCGGAAATGACCTTCTTCAGCTCGGCCTTGCGCTGAAGCAGCGGCAGGCCGCGAATGTCCCGGCCGTTGAGATACAGCAGGTCGAACGCCACCAGCACGATCTTGGACGACTTGCCCTTCAGCTCGTTCTGCAGCACCGAGAAGTCAGTCGTGCCGTCGGCGGCCGGGACGACAACCTCGCCATCGATGATCGCCGAGCCCGCCTTGATGTGCCATGCGTCCTCGGCGACTTTCTTGAAGCGCTTGGTCCAGTCGTGGCCGCGCCGGGTGTAGATGGTGACGGCGTCATTGGCGAAGTGCACTTGAACGCGATAGCCGTCGAACTTGATCTCGTGAATCCACCTCTCCCCGGACGGCACCCGCTCGACGGAGGATGCCAAGGCCGGGTCGATGAAGCCCGGCAAAGGCGCCTTGACGCCGATCGCCGGGGACTTCCGCTGACGCTGAAACGCCACCAAACAACTCCACGCAACAAACTCTTTGATTCGAATCTTTCTGCGCGGATTCGTTCCGGCCCTGCCGCGTAGGTGGAGTGGAAAAGGAACCAACTGAATCGCCATGCGTTTTTGCAGCGCATGGAGGTGCAGTATGGCTAAGGCAAAGAAGCAGACCGCTCGCGGTCGGAAGCAAGACCGCGCACGCGTGGCGGGCGGACAGAAATACGAGGTTAGCTACGAGGCAAAGAAGACGAGGCGCTCGGCCTCCGCCGTGAAGAAGGCGGTCAAGAAGGTCGGCAGCAGCCGCAAGAAGGTGGAGCGCAAGCTGGGGCGCTGATGCCGCTTCCTCAGGCAGAGCAGGACGCTGAGCGTTCCTCTAGCGGAAACCGCAGTTTCCCGGACTCCACATTCTACGCCATCTAGGTAGAACTGCGCAGGCCGGGGCTGGCATTTGATCCCAACAACTATTTCAACCGGCAAGGGGCTATCGCGAGATAGCCCCTTTCTCATGCCCTGTGCGCTTTTTGCCCTCGCAAGAATCTCATCAACTCGGGAACTGCGGCTGGCGCGACGGATTTGGTTTGGTGCTGGCTCGCTGCCGAGCTGGCGGAGCGGCCCCGGCCATACCCCCCCC
>NZ_JADPKR010000095.1 GCF_023074055.1 Bradyrhizobium sp. 141 | reverse complement strand
GTAGCAACCATTAAATGGCGGCGGTGTTTTGAGCCGACGGATCGCCTGCGCCTGCCATGATGACGCCGTGCTCGCGTCCGTCAAGGCGTGGCCTGGCGGCAGATCGGGTGAGGTTGGGGCGAGCGACGGCCATCCTTGACGGACGCTGCGCGCGGCGCCAGGAGGAGCCGCAGGTCGGGACGAAGAAGCGCGTCCCGGTCGAACTAAGAAGCAGGGAGTGATCCTGCCGGCGGCTCGCCGCACCATGGCGTGCCGCGGGCCACCACTGTGTTAGCGAAGATGAGCATCTTTCTGGCACAGGCAACGAGCGCTGGCTTGTGTTCCTTTCCGGCTGCGGTCAGTCGTTGGTAGAGCTGGATGAGCTGCGGATTCCATCGAAACGATGCCGCCAGTGAAGCCGTATAGAGTGCGCGACGCAGCCGCTTTCGCCCGCCCTCGATATGCCGAACGCCTGACCGGTCGCCGCTATCGTCGTCATAGGGCGCAAGGCCGGCGAGAGCGACCGCTTGCTCCCGCGTGATCTGGCCGATCTCAGGCAGACGCACCAGGATGGCGACGGCGGTCGGCAGCCCGATGCCGTCGACGCTGCTGATCAGCGCAAGCCTCTTGGCAAGGTCGGGATGCTTGCGGATTGCGGCGACCAGAGCCTTGAGTGCGGCCCTCTCACGTTGCCCCAGGCGAGCGATATCCTCTTGCCAGAGCTTATTAATCGTCTCATTCCGGCAGCTCTCGATCCTGTTCTTGAGGCGCGCGATATCCTCGCCGATCTGATCGATCATTGTCAGTTGCTCGGCGAACGGCAGCAACCGAGGATCGGGAGCGGCATGGATCTTCCGCACCGCTGCGGTGCAGGCGGCGATGATAGCGGCATCGATCTTGTCGTTCTTGGCCCGCTGTAAATGGAATTTGGCATAGGCTCGGACCTGAGCCGGCTGAAACACCACAACCACAAACCCCTTGCGTCGCAGTTCGGCGACGACAGGCTGTTCGTAACCGCCGCTCGCCTCGATGCCGATGCGCTTGACGCGATGCTGTCGCAGCCACGTCAGCAAAGCCTCATGGCCTTCTGCCGTGTTCTCCACCTGCAACTGCTCGCCGCTGCCATCGATCGCCACATCGAGCTTCCGCTTGCCGGTATCGATCCCGGCACAGATCGTGGTATGCTTGGCCATCTTCGTCGATCCCTCCCTTGTTATGCGAACCTAAAGTTCGTTCAACCATTCGGGTCCCGATGAAGTGCCGATCGCGATCTTGCTACGTCTGACAGCCCTCAAGGCTTCGGTGGGCACCGATCCGATCGAACGGCGACCCAGCTCGGGCGGCCACCCGGGCTGGGCCATTCCTCACGGAACGGCTCAATATAATCGATCGCCCTAATACAAGGGTGGGCAAAG
>NZ_JADPKR010000102.1 GCF_023074055.1 Bradyrhizobium sp. 141 | reverse complement strand
GCCCTGCACTGGTCAGTCGACCCGCAAGACTGGTCTCGTCCTGGCGGCGAGGCGATTGTTGCCGCGGTGCTGGCCTCGGTCCGGCCGGGGGCAATCGTGCTCCTGCACGACGGGTGCCCTCCCGACGAGTTGGAACGCTGCCCTCACTCTGGTCGGCGCGACCAGACTGTGACGGCGCTCGCCCAGCTCATTCCAGCACTGCATGACCGTGGATTTGCAATCCGGTCGCTTCCTCAAACTCACTGAATAGATCAATTCCCATGAGCCTGCTTGCCACCGTCAGCACCGTTGCTGTTGCCTCCTACGCGTTGCTCTCCAGCGTCCATAAGAGCGCGCAGGCGCTTTATGCGCTGCGAACCGACGCCTCACTGCCGCCGTACGACCCGGTCGACACCGGTGCTCTGCCCAGCGTGGATGTCATCGTGCCCTGCTTCAACGAGGACCCGCGCACGCTGGCGGCCTGCCTGAAGTCTCTCGCAAGCCAGGACTACCCAGGGCGATTGCAGGTCTATGTGGTCGATGACGGCTCTGCAAATGTCGGTGCAGTGGCCCCGGTCCATGGGAGCTACGCATATGACCCGAGGTTCAACGTCATTCTGCTTCCAAGCAACGTTGGAAAGCGCAAGGCGCAGATCGCAGCGATACGCCGGTCGTTCGGCGATCTCGTGCTCAATGTCGATTCCGACACGGAAATCGCCAGCGACGTGGTCAGCAAGCTCGTACGCAAGATGCAGGATCCAGCCGTCGGCGCGGCCATGGGGCAATTGACGGCCAGCAACCGGAACGACAGCTGGCTGACCCGATTGATCGACATGGAGTACTGGTTGGCTTGCAACGAGGAGCGCGCGGCGCAGACGCGCTTTGGTGCCGTCATGTGCTGCTGCGGGCCGTGTGCCATGTACCGCCGCTCCGCGCTGCTGTTGCTGCTGGACCAGTACGAGACGCAGTTCTTCCGGGGAAAGCCGAGCGACTTCGGTGAGGACCGTCATCTGACGATCCTCATGCTCAAGGCAGGGTTTCGAACCGAGTACGTTCCGGACGCCATCGCCGCCACGGTGGTCCCGGACAGGCTCTTGCCGTATCTGCGGCAACAGCTCCGCTGGGCGCGCAGCACTTACCGCGACACGCTGCTGGGTTTGCACCTGTTGCCCGGCCTGGACCGGTACCTTACGCTCGACGTGCTCGGACAGAACCTCGGGCCGCTGCTGCTCGCCATCTCATCGATTGCCGCGCTCGCTCAGCTCGCGCTCACCGGCACCGTGCCCTGGTGGACCGGTCTGACCATCGTCGTGATGACCATGATTCGATGCAGCGTGGCGGCCCTTCGTGCCGGCGAGCTTCGATTTATCGGCTTCTCGCTGCACACCCCGATCAACATCTTCCTCCTGCTCCCGATGAA